>NZ_CP046171.1:1324915-2649830 GCF_011801125.1 Nocardia brasiliensis | reverse complement strand
TGACCGCGGCGAGCGCGGGAACCCGTGCGCTGGTGGGCTTTCCGGTCGAGCCGTTGGCCGCGCGGGCGATCGAGGGCCTCGGCGCGGACGCGAGCGAGTTCAAGGCGCGCCGGCTGAAGCCGGAGCTGGTGGACAACGCCGATCTGGTGCTCACCATGACCGAGCGGATCCGGGACCAGGTGAGCGAGATGGGGTTCGGCGTGGCGGCGCGCACCTTCACACTGCTGGAGGCGCACCGCATCGCGCACGTGACCGGCGCGCGCTCGATCGCCGAACTGCACCACGCGCGCGACGATCTCGCACTGGTCGGCCGGGAGAACATCACCGACCCGATCGGCCTGTCCGAACAGGCCTACTGCGCGGTGGGCGACCGGATCGCCGAGGCGCTGGTGCCGCTACTGCTGGCGCTGGCACCGCACGAAGGCACTCGCCGGGCCGGCGACCCGGAGCCGGGCCTGATCATCGAGCCGGGCGGCGAATCCGCGCCGCTGGGTTCTTTCCGCGCCGCACACCGCCGATAACCGCGTACGCCTCGGCTATAAACGCAGTTCGACACAGCAATGCCGGGCTGCTATGTCCATTTCCGGGTGCGAGGGATTACACTCCCGCGGACAACAACTTCCGCCGTTGCTGGTTCGACACACGACAGGATCAGACATGCCGAATCGCATTTCGGATCTTTCTCTGAATGTGTATGTGACATCGGAAACCCTCGAGCGCGTCGTCCAGACCGTGCGCGAGGTGGTCGACGATCATCTGCAGGACCGCGACGTATTCGCCTGGCGCTTCACCCTGCCGGTGGACGCCGACGACCCGGCGCACGCCGAACTCGAAACCCGATGGCGCGCGGCGCATCCCGAGGCCGACCCGGCCGAACGCGGCACCTACGAGATCGCACTGAGCCTGGTCGGCGCCGACACCGAACTCACCGACGCCGATATGGCCCAGCTGGAACTGCACTTATGCCAAGGGATTTCCGGCGTAGCCGGTGCCGATATCCCGTTCTCGATCCGTGCCATGGCCCGCGCCGACGTCGATCTCGACACCGAGCGCGAACGAATCTGACTGCCGCCCAACGACTCCCCGTCCGCCTGCCCGGCGACCTGAGTCGCCGGGACAGCGGAAGGTTCAGCCCGCGGCGCGGGTGGACCGCGCCGGGAAGTGCCGGATCAGGCCCTCCTGCACGGTGGTGGCGAGCAACTCGCCGCTGCGCGAGAAGAACCGGCCGGTGGCCAGCCCGCGCGACCCCGAGGCGACCGGGGATTCGGTGGCGTACAGCGCCCATTCATCGAAGCGGAACGGCCGGTGGAACCAGATCGAATGATTCACCGTCGCCGCGACGATCCGGTCCAGTCCCCAGGACAGGCCGTGGGTGGTGATGATCGAATCCAGCACCGTGGTGTCCGAGGAATAGCCCAGCGCCGCCACATGCAACAGCGGGTCGTCGGGCAGCCGTCCGTCGGTGCGCATCCATACGCGGTTGTGGTTGAGCCGCTCCCCCGTGCCCTTCAGAATCCAGGCCGGGTCGTTGGTGTAGCGCATATCGATCGGGTGCGGCGCCTTGATGAACATCTCCAGCTTGTCTTCCAAGCCTTCGAAGCTCTCCTCGACCCGGGGCAGGGTCTCCGGGTCGGGCACCTCGGGCAGCGGATGCCCGTGCTCGAGACCCTTGTTCCAATCCTGGAACGCCGCGAGCATCACGAACAGCTCTTGGTCGTCCTGGTAGGCGGTGACGGTGCGGTTGGCGAACGCGCGGCCGTCGCGGTGCCGGTCCACTCGGTACTCGATCGGCTTCTTCGTGTCGCCGCCACGCACGAAGTGCGCGTTGACCGCGTGCACGGGCCGGTCGCCGACCGTGCGGCCCGCCGCGATGATCGCCTGCGCGACCAGCTGGCCACCGAACGTGCGGCTCCACACCTTCTCCGGGTGCTGACCGACGAACACGTCCTCGTCCATCTGCTCCAGATCGAGCAGACCGAGCAAAACGTCGAGATCAGACCGTCCGGCGGCCGACGTGTCGACCACCGTTCCACCAAGAGACCCGCTCATAGACTAGTGATCCTCCTCGCCGATGCGATGTACGTGGATCAGATTAGTGGAACCGACAGTACCGGGCGGGGAGCCCGCGACGATTACCACCAGATCACCTTTTTGGTATCGCTCCATAGAGAGAAGTGCTACATCGACCTGGTGGATCATCGCGTCGGTGCTGTCCACGGTCGGCACGATGAAGGTCTCCGTGCCCCAGGTCAGCGCGAGCTGGCTGCGCACCTCCGGCAGCGGCGTGAACGCCAGCAGCGGCAGTGGGGTGTGCAGCCGGGCCAGGCGGCGCACGGTGTCGCCGGACTGGGTGAACGCCACCAGCGCCTTGGCGTTGAGCCGTTCGCCGATGTCGCGGGCGGCGTAGGAGATGACACCGCGCTTGGTGCGCGGCACGTGGGTCAGCGGGGGCACCCTGGTCGACTCGGTCTCCACCGCGTGCACGATGCGCGCCATGGTGCGCACCGTCTCGATCGGGTAGGCGCCGACCGAGGTCTCGCCGGAGAGCATCACCGCGTCGGCGCCGTCGAGCACCGCGTTGGCCACGTCGGAGGCCTCGGCCCGGGTGGGGCGCGAGTTCTCGATCATCGACTCCAGCATCTGGGTCGCCACGATCACCGGCTTCGCGTTCTCGCGCGCCATCTGGATGGCCCGCTTCTGCACGATCGGCACTTGCTCCAGCGGGAGCTCGACGCCCAGGTCACCGCGGGCGACCATGACCGCGTCGAACGCGAGCACGATCGCTTCCAGGTTGTCGATGGCCTCGGGCTTCTCCAGCTTGCCGATCACCGGCACCCGGCGCCCGACCCGGTCCATCACGTCGTGCACCAGCTCGACGTCGGACGGGGACCGCACGAACGAGAGCGCGATGAAGTCCACGCCGAGCTTCAGCGCGAATTCCAGGTCCTCGATGTCCTTTTCGGACAGCGCGGGCACCGAGACGTCCATGCCGGGCAGCGAGACGCCCTTGTTGTTCGAGACCGGACCGCCCTCGGTCACCCGGCAGACCACGTCGTTGCCGACGACCTCGATGACGGTGAGTCCGACCTTGCCGTCGTCGACGAGCAGGCGGTCACCGGGCTTGGCGTCCTTCGCGAGTTCCTTGTAGGTGGTGGAGACCCGGTCGTGCGTGCCGTCGATGTCGTCGACGGTGATCCTGACCTCTTCGCCCGTCGCCCAGACGGTCTTGCCCTCTATGAAACGGCCGAGGCGGATCTTCGGCCCCTGCAGGTCGGCGAGAATGCCGACCGCTCTGCCGAGGTGATCGGAAGCCTGCCGCACCTTCTTGTAGTTTTCGGCGTGATCCGCGTGTTCGCCGTGACTGAAATTCAGCCGAGCCACGTCCATGCCGCTCTCGACGAGTTCGCGGATACGTTCCTCGGTGGCAGTAGCCGGGCCGAGCGTGCACACAATCTTCGTCCGTCGCATCACGGGTAGAGCCTAGTCCGGCCGGGTAGCCATAGCCTGCTGTGCCCCAGGTGAAAGCTGGGTGAAAAAAACGATCGCGACTTGGTGAAACCTACAACTGTTACGAATGGCGCAACGTCGCAGGCCAGCGGTACATATTTGAAACGCGCCCGAAAAATGTTACTCGCTGGTAGAAATTCGCGGCCCCGAATCGGGGGAAATCGCGGTGTCCGCGGACCGTCCCGACTCCTGCCGATCCCGGCCGGACCGACGCGGCGGGCGCGCGGTCCGGCGGGCCGGAAGCAGCGGGCTCAGGTGGCGACGTGGCGGGCCAGCCGGGTCTCCAGTCTGGTCTGGCCGAAGCCGAGGATCAGGCAGATGACCCAGTAGTAGACCGCCGCGACGCCGTAGAGGGCGAAGAAGTCGAAGGTCGGGGCCGCCGCCAGCTGCGCGACCCGCAACAGCTCGGTGACCAGGATGGTCGAGGCCAGCGAGGTGTCCTTGACCAACGAGATCAACGTGTTCGACAGCGGCGGCACCGCGATCCGCGAGGCCTGCGGCAAGATGACCAACCGCATCATCTGCGGGTAGCGCAGGCCGAGCGCCTGCGAGGCCTCCCACTGCCCCTTCGCCACGCTGAGGATGGCCGCGCGGACGATCTCGGCCGCGTAGCCACCGACATTGAGGCTGAACGCGATCACCGCCGCCGGGAACGGATCGATCACGATGTTGAACTGCGGCAGCGCGTAGAACACGATGAACAGCTGCACCAGCAGCGGCGTGCCCCGGATGATCGAGATGTAGAACCGGGCGACCGCGGACAGCGGCCACACCGGTGACATCCGGGCCAGCGCCACGAACAGCGCGATCACCAAACCGATGACGAAGCTGATCGCGGTGAGTGGAATCGTCTTGTTGACCGTGGCCTGCAGCATCGGCCACAGGTTGTGCCAGATCAGTTCCCGAGTGGCGGCATCCATGAACGGCGTCGGCTACTTGCTGACGTCGGTGCCGAAGTACTTGTCCGAGATCTTGGCCAGCGTGCCGTCGGCCCGCAGCTCGGTGAGCGCCTTGTCGACATCGTTGATCAGCGCGTCGTCCTTGCGGGCGGCGAAGGCCTGCTGGCTGGTCTCGCCGGTCTTGCCCGCGATCTTCACGCCGGTGTCACCGGTCTTCTTGGTGTATTCGGCGACGGCGAGGGTGTCGTTGACGGTGGCGTCGACCCGGCCGTTCTTCAGCAGCTGGATGGCCTGCACGAAGCCTTCCACCGCTTCGACCTTCGCGCCCGCGCCCGCCGCGACCTTGCCCCAGTTGCTGGTCGCCGACTGCGCGCAGGTCTTGTCCTTCAGGTCGGCCAGTGTGGTGATGCCGTTGTTGTCCGAGCGGGTGACGATCACGCCGTCGGAGGTGGTGTACGGGCTCGACAGCGCGTACTTGTTCTTACGCTCGTCGTTGATCGTCACCTGGTTGGCGACGAGGTCGAAACGCTTGGACTCGAGGCCTGCGAAGATCGCGTCCCACGGCGTCTGCACGAATTCGACCTTCTTGCCGAGCTTGTCGCCGACGGCCTGGATCACCTCGATGTCGTATCCGGTGATCTTGCCGTCGGCCCCCTGGAAGCTGAACGGCGAGTACGTGCCTTCGGTGCCGACCTTCAACACGTTCGGATCGCTGCTGCTACCGCAGGCAGTGAGCCCGGTGGCGGCGACGATGGCGAGCATGGCGGCGGCGAACAGCTTGCGACGCACGGGTTCCCTCTCTTCGGTGTATGGAGCGCTCCACACACAACACGCAAATCCGGCCAAGGCTACGCCGGTATTTCTGCGAAGAACCCTATATCGATCATGGTGAGTCCAACGGTTGTACTCGCGGAATCATCCGACCAGTTACCCGCGAAGGGCGGGCACCCGGAGGTACCCGCCCCTTGCGCTGTCCGTGCACTCACTCGCGCAGCGGGCGACCGTCACTGTCGGGCACCTTGCCAACCAGCATCAGAATGCCGTCGACGAGCGGCCAGATGCCGCCGATACCACAGGTCAGCCACGTGACCGCGATCTGCGCGATGGCGATGCCGGTGTAGCCGGTGTAGAAGCGGCCGACGCCGAACGCGCCGAGGAAGATCTGGAGTAAGCCCGCGATCAGCTTCTGCTTGTCGGAGAACGGCACACCGAACTGATCACGGCCGTAAGGGGCCTCGGGATCGTTCGGGTTGTAGCCCTGCGGCTGACCGTAGCCAACCGGCGGGTAGCCGCCCGGCTGCTGGCCGTACGGGCTGGGCTGACCGTACTGCGGCTGGGCGTACGGGTCGGCGGGCTGCCCGAATTGCGGCTGCGCGAACTGGTCGGCGGGCTGGGCGTATTGCGGCTGGCCCGCCGTCTCCTGGGGCTTGTTCAGGTCCGGACCCGTACCGGGCGGGCCGTACTGCGGGCCGCCTGCACCTGGGTTCTGCTGGTAGGGGTCGGTCACTGAGATGTCCTCCTCGGTTGTCCGGGACGCTCCCTCATCGGCCCCGGCCTGGATCGATCCGCCGAGCGGGCAGCCGCTCGCGACGATCACGAGACATTCTGGCCGGGCCGACGTAGTTTGTCGCCCCCTCACCGCTCGGGGCATTCTCCCGAATTATCGCGCGCGCGGTGGTTCCGTTATCCGCCGTGGAGAATTCGGAGCAAACCGGTGGCGGTGCCGCCGCGGTGTGCGGCGGCACCGTGCGGTTCAGGACTTGCCAGAGTCGGTGGCGTCCTTCGGGGCGCCTGCCTTGTCGCCGGATTCCGAAGCGGCGTCGGCGGATCCGTCCGCCTCGGCGGCATCCGAGGCGGCGTCGTCCGCTTTACCGGTGGCAGCTGTCGCGGCATCGGCCGCTTTGCCGGTGGCACCGTCGGCCGCGTTACCGGTCGAGTCCGAAGCGGCGGCCGCTTCACCGGCGGACGTAGCTCCGGCGGCCGCCTTACCTGTGGCATCTGAAGTGCCCGCTGCCGCGGCGGCTTCCGTGTCGGCCGCGTCCTCCGCCTTCGCCGCGGCATCGTCGGTCGACCCGTCCGCCGCACCGCCGGACTCCGCCGCGGCTTCGCTCTCGCCCGACCCGGTGGCGTCCGCCGCCTCCGTGTCTGCCGAATCCTTGCTCAGCGCAACGGCACCCGCTGCCGCGCCGGACGCGCCCGCCGCCCGCAACGCGCCGAGCTGCCACGGCCACGGCCGGGGCTCTGACCCGGGTTGCAGCTGCTCGGCCGTCTCCCTGCCCTTGGTCGCGAACACGAAATAGGCGATGGCCGCGAGGAATACGAGCGCGGAGGTGAACGAGTTGATCCGAATGCCCGCGATCTTGGTCGCCTCGTCGTCGCGCATCAGCTCGACGAAGAAGCGTCCGAAGCTGTAGCCGGCCACGTAGAGCGCGAAGAGGCGGCCGTGCCCGATCCGATAACGCTTGTCCAGCTGCACGAGCAGCACGACGATCAGCACGTTCCAGAGCAGTTCGTACAGGAAGGTCGGATGCACGACCTTGTCGACGACGCCGTTGGAGACGCCGTTCATCGCGTCCGGCTTCAGGTTGTCGTCGTAGCGGAAGTAGATCTCCAGGCCCCACGGCAGTTCGGTGGTGCGGCCGTACAACTCCTGATTGAAGTAGTTGCCGAGGCGACCGATGGCCTGGGCGAGCAGGATCGGCGGCGCGATCGCGTCACCCAACGCGGGCAACGGGATTCGATACACCCGGCAGCCGATCCAGGCGCCGACGCCGCCGAGCAGCACCGCGCCCCAGATGCCGAGGCCGCCGTTCCAGATCTGCAGCGCGGCCATGGGGTCGCCGTCGGCGCCGAAATACTTCTGCCAGTCGGTGGCGACGTGATACAGCCTGCCACCGACCAGACCGAACGGCACCGCGAACATCGCGACGTCCAGGATCGTGCCGGGCTGTCCGCCACGATCGCGCCACCGGCGCTCGCCCCACCAGATGGCGACGATGATGCCGAGAATGATGCACAGCGCGTAGGCCCGCAGCGGGAAGGGACCGATGTGCCACACGCCCTGCGGGGGGCTGGGAATGTACGCCAGGACTCGTAAGGTCACGGGGTCACCGTAGCGGAGAACGCGCAACGCGCTGGAACCACCGCACCGATGCCCCACTGGGGATCCGCCCGCCGCCGACCCCGACGCATGGCTCGAGCCGCGCGCAACTCATGCTGACGCGCACTGAACCACCGGCGAATTCCCGCGCGGGAGCACCGAACACGCGCGGCACGCGCCGCGCGAACCGTCAGGAAGCGACGGTCGCCGAGCGCACGCCCTCGGCCAGTTCAGCCGTCAGCGCGCGCACCGCGTCCAGGCTCTCGCCCGCGGCGCTCACCAGCGCCGAACCCACGATGACCCCGTCCGCGTAGGAAGCGATCTCGGCCGCCTGCGCGCCCGAGCGCACGCCGAGACCGACGCCGATCGGGATGTCGGAGTGCGTCCTGATCCGCGCGCACAGGGCGGGCGCGGCCGAGGAGACCACGTCCCGCGCGCCGGTGACACCCATGGTCGACGCCGCGTAGACGAACCCGCGCGAGGCCTCCAGGGTCTTCACCAGACGTTCCTCGGTGGAGGACGGCGCGACCAGGAAGATGCGGTCCAGGTTGTGCGTGGACGAGGCGACGAACCAGTCGTCGGCCTCCTCGGGAATCAGGTTGGGCGTGATGATTCCGGCCCCGCCCGCGGCCGCGAGATCGCGCGCGAAACGGTCGACGCCATACTTCAGCACCGGATTCCAGTAGCTCATGACCACGGCCTGGCCGCCCGCGGCGGTGATCGCCTCGACGACGGTGAACACGTCGCGCACCCGCACGCCACCGCGCAGCGCCTGATCGGCCGCGGCCTGGATGGTCGGGCCGTCCATCACCGGATCGGAGTAGGCGACGCCGACTTCGACGATGTCGCAACCGGATTCGACCATGGTGCGGCACACCTCGATGGAACCGGCCAGATCGGGGTAGCCTGCGGGCAGGTAACCGATCAGCGCGGCCCGGCCTTCGCCGCGCGCGGCGGCGAAGGTGTTCGCAAGGCGAGATTGCTGGCTCATGACTGCGTAGCCCCTTCATCCAACAGCCCGAACCAGCGCGCCGCGGTGTCCATGTCCTTGTCACCGCGCCCGGAGAGGTTGACCAGGATGACCGAGCCGGGGCCGAGTTCCTTGCCCAGCTTCAGCGCGCCCGCCACCGCGTGCGCGGATTCGATCGCCGGGATGATGCCCTCGGTGCGGCTGAGCAGCAGCAGCGCGTCCATCGCCTCGGTGTCGGTGACCGGGCGGTACTCGGCGCGGCCGAGGTCCTTGAGGTAGGCGTGCTCGGGACCGACGCCGGGGTAGTCCAGACCAGCCGAGATGGAGTGCGACTCGATGGTCTGACCGTCCTCGTCCTGCAGCAGGTACGAGTAGGCGCCCTGGAACGCGCCGGGCGTGCCACCGGTGAATGTGGCGGCGTGCCTTCCGGTTTCGACGCCGTCGCCGGCCGCCTCGTAACCCACGAGCCGGACGTCGGCGTCGTCGATGAACGCGTGGAAGATGCCGATGGCGTTGGAACCGCCGCCGACACACGCGACCACCGCGTCGGGCAGCGCGCCCGTCGACTCCTGCACCTGCGCCCTGGCCTCCAGACCGATGACGCGCTGGAAGTCGCGCACCAGCATCGGGAACGGGTGCGGGCCCGCGGCGGTGCCGAAGCAGTAGTAGGTGTCGTCGGCGTTGCTCACCCAGTCGCGCAGCGCCTCGTTGATGGCGTCCTTGAGCGTCTGCGAGCCGGTGGTCACCGAGATCACCTCGGCGCCGAGCAGGCGCATGCGCGCCACGTTGAGCGCCTGCCGCGCGGTGTCGACGGCGCCCATGTAGATCACGCAGTCCAGGCCGAGCAGCGCGCACGCGGTCGCCGTCGCGACACCGTGCTGGCCCGCGCCGGTCTCCGCGATCACGCGGGTCTTGCCCATCCGCTTGGCGAGCAGCGCCTGACCGAGCACATTGTTGATCTTGTGCGAACCGGTGTGGTTCAGGTCTTCGCGCTTGAGCAGGATGCGGGCGCCGCCCGCGTGCTCGGCGAGGCGGGTGCACTCGAACACCGGCGACGGCCGCCCGGTGTAGTCACGCTGCAGCCGGTCGAGCTCGTTGAGGAACTCCGAATCCAGCCGGGACTTCTCGTAGGTCGCGGTGACCTCTTCGATGACGGCCATCAACGCCTCCGGCACGTGCCTGCCACCGTAGACGCCGAAATGGCCGCCCGCGTCGGGCTCGTGCGCGCTGCGGTGGGCGACGCCTGCGCTGGCCGCGGGTAGACCGCTCACCGTCGTCACCGGCCCCGCCGCGCGGGCTTCGGGCAGGACGGGTGGGTACCGGCGGTCACCAGCTCGGACACCGCGGCGCGCGGGTCACCACTGGTCACCAGGCCCTCGCCGACGAGCACGGCGTCCGCGCCCGCACCGGCGTAGGCCAGCAGGTCGGCGGTGCCGCGGATGCCGGACTCGGCGATCCGGATGACGTCGGTGGGCAGGCCGGGCGCGATCCGCGCGAACACGTCGCGGTCGACCTCGAGCGTCTTCAGGTTGCGCGCGTTCACGCCGATCACCGACGCGCCCGCCTCGAGCGCGCGGTCGGCCTCTTCCTCGGTGTGCACCTCGACGAGCGCGGTCATGCCGAGCGATTCGGTGCGGTCGATCAGCGAGGAGAGCACGTCCTGCGCCAGCGCCGCGACGATCAGCAGGATCACGTCGGCGCCGTGCGCCCTGGCCTCGTGGATCTGGTACGGGCCGACGACGAAGTCCTTGCGCAGGATCGGGATGTTCACCGTGGCGCGGACCGCGTCGAGGTCGTCGAGCGACCCGTGGAAGCGGCGGCCCTCGGTGAGCACGCTGATCACCCGCGCGCCCCCGTCCTCGTAGGCCTTGGCCAGGCTCGCGGGGTCCGGGATGTCGGCGAGCTCGCCTTTGGAGGGGCTGGCCCGCTTCACCTCGGCGATGACGCCGATGCCGTCTTCGAGCAGGGCCGCGCGTGCGTCGAGCGGGCTCGCCGCCGCCGCCGCGGCCGCCTTGATCGCCTGGAAGTCGAGGAGGGCTTCCCGAGCGGCCACATCCGCGCGGACCCCGTCGAGAATCGAGTCGAGTACCGTCATCTGGCTCGAATCCTTTCTGGGGAGACGGACTTGCTACCTGAGAATCCCCCCAGGCGCTGTCTCACCGATGCTGACAAAGAATAAATGGACGTACCGGCCGCGTTTCCGGCGGGTCTCGTTGTGGACCAGGCAACCAATCCACCCGCAAGGTGGGGCCCGCCACAGCCGTCGGCCGCGGATATCTCAGCGGGCACGACCGCCCGCCTCACCCGTGCCGGTGTCGCCGGGTTGCCCGTCCGAGGTCACGGCGTCCTCGGTCGGGTCGGTGCCCGCGTCCAGGGCATCCCACAGCACCCGCTCGGAGAGCTGGCCGGAATTCGGCGCACCCGCCTGCGCCGCACGCCGCTGGGTGACCTGTTCGGTGGCCGCCGCGCGCCGGAACACCGGATTGTCGTACTTGCCGGACAGTCGCGCGGTGTCCTGTGGCATCCGGGTGAGCAGCGCGCCCGCCCCGAACGCCGCCAGCGCGCCGAGCAGGGCGAGTACGGCGGGCAGCGGCGCGGTGCTCGCCTGGTCCACCGTTGCGCGGGCGGGCAGCTCGGCCAGTTTCGCGGCCCGCTCGGCGATCTGGCCCGAGCTGGTGAGCAGCGCGAAGGCGGGCACCGCGGCGACCGCGGCCACCAGCGCGATGAGCACCCCGAGCAACCGGCGCAGCCAGCCGCGGGTGGCCAGCACCGCCGCGATCGAGGCCAGCAGCATCAGGGCCAGCGGGGTGAGCGCACCGAACCAGACGCCGCCGTTGAGCCGGTCGGTGCGCGGCTCGGTGAGTCCGTCGGTCGAGGTGACCGTCACCCAGGTCAGTCGCGAGGCGCCCCAGAGCGCCGCGGCGGCCAGGGCGAGCAGCACCAGCGGGACGATCGGATACTTGCGTCCCGGCTCGGACGCCCCTGCGGCGTGCTGACTTTCGTCGGTCGAGCTCGGTTCGCCCTCGACTGGAATCCGTTCGCCATCGGCCGGCGGCCGTGCGCCTTCGGCCGGGCTCGATGCGGCTTCCGCGGGGCTCGATACGCCTTCGGCTGAAGTGCGCTCGCCTCCAGCCGGGCCTCGCTCGCCTTCGGCCGGGGACGGGTCGGGTTCACTCATGCCTGTGCCTCGTTGACGCTCGCCACAGGCATGCGCGAGACACACTGTTGCATGATTCGCTCTCTTCGCTCGCTCATGCGGTGTCGCCGTTCGTCGCGTCCGGCTCGGCGCCGAACGCGCGCACCGTCTTCGCGGCGGCGATCGCGCGCAGCACCGCCATGGCCTTGTTGCGGGCCTCGACGTCTTCGTACTCGGGATCGGAGTCGGCGACCACGCCCGCGCCCGCCTGCACGTAGGCGGTTCCGTCCTTCAGCAGCGCCGTGCGAATCGCGATCGCGGTGTCGGCGTCGCCCGCGAAGTCGAGATAGCCGACGACGCCGCCGTAGACGCCGCGGCGGGTGGGCTCGAGCTCCTCGATGAGTTCCATCGCGCGCACCTTCGGCGCGCCCGACAGCGTGCCCGCGGGGAAGCAGGCGCGCACGGCGTCGAGCGCGTTCTTGCCCGCGGCCAGCCGGCCCGACACCGTAGAAACCAGGTGCATCACATGGCTGTAGCGCTCGATGTGGCGGTACTCGGTGACCCGCACCGTGCCCGGCTGACAGACCCGCCCGAGATCGTTGCGGCCGAGGTCGACGAGCATCAGGTGCTCGGCATTCTCTTTCTCGTCGGCGAGCAGACCCTTCTCCAGCAGCAAGTCGTCCTCTTCGGTGGCGCCGCGCCAGCGGGTGCCCGCGATCGGATGGGTCGTCGCCACCCCGTCCTTCACCGTCACCAGCGATTCGGGGCTGGAGCCGACGATGGAGAACGCGGTGCCGCCGTCACCGTCGGGGATGTGCAGCAGGTACATGTACGGGCTCGGGTTCGACGCACGCAGCATCCGGTACAGATCCAGCGGGGCGCCGTCGTAGTCCATCTCGAAGCGCTGCGACAGCACCACCTGGAACGCCTCGCCCGCCTCGATCTCCTTGACCAGGCGACGCACCCCCGCGCCGAATTCGTCGGTGGTGCGCTTGCGCCGGTACTGCGGGTCGGGCTGATCGAAGACCGAGACCGTGGAGGGCGCGGGGGCCGCGAGCGCCTCGGTCATCCGGTCCAGCCGGGCCAGCGCCTCGTCGTAGGCCTCGTCGACCCGTTCGGCGGTGCCGTTCCAGTTGACCGCGTTGGTGATCAGCGTGATCGCGCCCTCGTGATGGTCGAACGCGGCCAGGTCGGTGGCCAGCAGCAGCACCATCTCCGGCAGCCGCAGATCGTCGAGCGCCAGGTTCGGCAGCCGTTCGATGCGCCGGACCGCGTCGTAGCCGAGGTAGCCGACCATCCCGCTGGTCAGCGGCGGCAGGCCGGGCAGCCGCTCGGTGCGCAGCAGCTGTAGCGTCTCGCGCAGGGCCACCAGCGGGTCACCGCCGGAGGGCGCGTCGACCGGGATGGCGCCGAGCCACGCCGCCTCGCCGTCGACCACGGTCAGCGCCGAGGGGCTGCCCGCGCCGATGAACGACCAGCGCGACCACGATCGCCCGTTCTCCGCCGACTCGAACAGGAAGGTTCCCGCCCGGTCGCCGGCCAGCTTGCGGTACGCGGAGAGCGGAGTTTCGGAGTCCGCCAACACCTTTCGGGTCACCGGTACCACTCGATGCTCCGCGGCCAGCTGGTGGAACTGTTCGCGGGTCGTGGTGGTTGGAGTCGACGCGCCGTGCATGGGGCCATCATCCCAGGTACCTCCAGCGCCTTTTCGCGCGCACCCTGACTCTGTTCACTTCCACCACAAAAGCAACCGTCCGGTTCCGATGCCGCGCACAGGGCTGTGATCGACGTCTCTACACTCGCTCCGTTCCATCTCGCACGCGGTATCCATATCGAGAGGAGTCAACCGATGTACCCCTCGCAACCGGAGGGCAGGCACGCCGCACCGGGTGGTGCGCCTAACCAGCCCCCACGGATGGTCGGACTGCAGTCGAACAAAGCCGCCCAGGCGGCAGGCGCGCAGAGCGCGCTAGCCACCTTCGTCACCTACGCGAAGGCGCTCGAATCGCTCGACCGGAATCACTTTCCGGACGAGTACGCCATGCACGCCGACCGGATCAAGGAGCTCAAGCCGTTCCTGCGCGCCCACGGCATCCTCGACGTCATGCAGGTCAAGAACCCGGAAGTCGCCGCGCTCATCGGCGTCTGACTTCCCATCGGAACGCACCGCGGACGCGAGCCCGGCGCGCACCGTGCACGACCCGTCTCGCGTTCCCGCTGTCGCACCCAAGCACGGCAGCCGGAACGCGAGACACCTTGGGCGCCCGCGCCCCCACGCCCACGCGACACCGGCGCAGTACTGTCTCTTTTATGCGCACAGGTCAGCTCGCTCCGCAGTTCGAGCTTCCCGATCAGTCCGGCACGCCCCGTTCGCTCGACGCGTTGCTCGCGAACGGCCCACTGGTCCTGTTCTTCTATCCCGCCGCCAATACTCCGGTCTGCACGGCCGAGGCCTGCCACTTCCGTGACGTGGCCGCCGATTTCGCCGCGCTCGGCGCCTCCTGCGCCGGCATCAGCGCAGACGCGGTACAGACGCAGGCCGGGTTCGCCGACAAGCAGCGGCTCGGCTATCCCCTGCTCTCCGATCCCGACGGCGTGGTCGCCGCGCAGTTCGGCGTGAAGCGCGGCCTGCTCGGCAAGCTCGCGCCGGTCAAGCGCCAGACATTCGTGATCGATCAGGACCGCACCATCGGCAAGATCATCACCGGCGAGTTGCGAGCCAACGTGCACGCCGACGAGGCGCTGAAGTTCCTGCGCGAGCGCGCGAAGTAGTCCGGTACCGCGCGGTCTCGGCACGGACGTACCGAAACGCCGGATAGATCAGCCCGTTTCCGCCGCTGACCCGGCTTACCCTGGGGGCATGACTGCGACCGAGGGACAGCTGGAGCAGAAGTCGGGCGGGCCCGCGTGGCGGACGTGGATCATCGGCGGGCTGGCCCTGCTCGCACTGCTGGTCGTCGCCTACTTCATCCTCTCCGCGTTCATTCCGCGCTGGTGGGCGCAGCGGATCGCGGAGATGGTGAACGGCAGCTTCGCCAAGGGCATCGGCTGGGGTCTGGTCTACGGCGTCATCTGCACCTTCGTCCCGCTGCTTCTGCTGCTGTTCGCGGTGCGGGTGTGGCGACGACGGGCAGGCCGTTTCCTGGCCGGGGTGGCCGTGGTGCTCGCCGCGCTGGTCGCGATCCCCAACCTGATGACGCTGACCATCGTGCTCGGCGGCAGCAACGCCGCGCACGCCGGGCAACGAATCCTGGACGTGGACGCGCCCGCGTTCCGCGGCGCCGCGCTGGTCGGCGCGATCGCGGCCGCGGTGCTGTGGCTCGCGGTGGTTGGCCTGACCGTCACCCGCTGGTGGCGCAGGCGTCACCCGAAGCGTGCACATGCACAATCGAGCCCGCCCGCCGATGCGGCGAAACCCATGACCGGCCCCGGCGAGCTGTGAGTGAACTCACCTCACCTGCCAACTTCATGACGGTCGAGCGAAGTCGTGGCAAACTCGAAGTCGCGGGTGACTGTGAACACGCTTTTCAATAATCGCTAGGCTTACTAACAAAACCACGTCACTTGGCTTGAAAGAAGGCACACCAGTGACGAAGTGGTTAGACCCCGTAGAACAACGAGCTTGGCGCGCGGTTGTTGCGCTCATGACGCGCCTACCAGGCGCTTTGGATACACAGCTGCAACGGGAATCCGGGGTCACCCATTTCGAGTATTGGGTTTTGACGCTACTGTCCGAGGAACCGGGACATCGACTGCAGATGAGTGACCTCGCACACAAGGCAAATGCATCGCTATCACGGCTGTCGCATGTGGTGTCGAAGCTGGAGCGGATGGGCTGGGCGCAACGTTCGGCTACCGCCGGGCGGCGTGGCGTCCAGGCGGTACTCACCGACGACGGCTATCACAAGGTGGTCGAGGCGGCCCCCGGTTACCTGGATGCGGTGCGGCACATGGTTTTCGACGGTTTGACACCGGAACAGACCGCCCAGCTCGCCGAACTCAGCGACCTGCTCGCCGAGCACCTGACCGACGCGCTCAGCCGCCCGGACACCGGCGCCGAGCGCGCCACGGATCAGGCCTAGCCAGAACCTAGGCCGGATCGGCGAGCAACACGTCCGTATCGAAACAGGTGTGCGTGCCGGTGTGACACGCCGCGCCTTCCTGGTCGACGACCAGCAGGACCGTGTCCCCGTCACAGTCCAGCCGGACCTCGTGCACATACTGCGTGTGACCCGAGGTCTCCCCCTTGACCCAGTACTGCTGCCGCGAACGCGAGAAGTACGTGGCCTTGCGGGTTTCCAGGGTCCGGGCCAGCGCCTCGTCGTCCATCCACGCGACCATCAACACCGCGCCGGTGCCGCGCTCCTGGGCGACGGCGGACACCAGGCCGGCGTCGTTGCGCTTGAGCCGGGCGGCGATGGAGGGATCGAGACTCATGTGTCCGTTTATAACAGGACTCAGACCTGGGCCCGGCGCAGGGCGGCCACGGTGTCATCGCCCGCGTCGTCCAACGCCGCGGAAAGGGTGTCCCGATAGGTGCCGCGCGCGGCCTCGTGCCGCGCCCGCCCCTCGTCGGTGATCACCGTGTAGACGCCGCGCCGATCGTCCGGACAGAGGTCGCGATAGGCCAGACCCGCCGCGTCGAGCCGCCCGACCAACCGCGTCACCGAGCTCTGGTTGAGCCCGAGCCGGTTCGCCAGATCCTGCATGCGCAGTTCCCCGTCCTCGGCCTCGCTCAGGAACCCGAGGGCGCGAAACTCTGAGAGCCCGAGCCCGTGCCCGCGCTGCACCGCCGTCGCCAATCGGCCTTCCACCTGGGCATACAGGGCCGAGAGCCGACCCCACATCTCCTCGTCCCGCAGAGTATTTGACACAACTTATTTGTACATGCATACTTCTCCTCACGCAAGAAAGTTGCACGTACATACAACTAAAGGAGCTGTTTCCGATGGCCTGGATCTACCTGCTGATCGCGGCGGTGTTCGAAGTGGTGTTCGCGCTGGCGACCAATGCCACCGACGGATTCACCGTGCTCGGTCCGTCCCTGCTCACCGCGGCGGCCGCCGCTGGCGGGATCTTCTTCCTCAGCCTCGCGCTGCGCACCCTCGACGTCGGGGTGGGTTACACCGTCTGGACCGGCATCGGCTCGGTCGGCACGGTCAGCCTCGGCACGGTGATCTTCGACGAGGCCCTGAACGCCTGGAAGGTGCTCGCCTTCGTCTTGATCATCGGCGGGGTACTCGGCCTGAAACTCGCCGACACCGTCACCGCCCGCTCGGCCCGCCCCGTCGCCGCCTGATCTCCCCTATTTCACTACCAGCACAGGAGTTTTCGTCATGGCCTGGATCTTCCTCGGCATCGCCATCATCTTCGAGATCGCGTTCGCACTCGGCACCAACGCGACCAACGGCTTCACCAAGCTGTGGCCATCGGTCTTCACCGTGCTCGCCGCGGCGGGCGGCATCTTCACGCTGAGCCTGGCGCTGCGCACGCTGGATGTCGGTGTGGGATACACCATCTGGACCGGCGTAGGCGCGGTCGGCACCGTCATCCTCGGCGCGCTCGTCTACCACGAGAAGATCACCCTGCCCAAGGTCGTGTCCTTCGCGGCGATCATCGCGGGCGCGGTGCTGCTCAAGGTGGCCGCTGGAGCCTGAACCCACACAACGACCCGCTCGGCCACCGGCTGAGCGGGTCGTGTGCGTTGGGGCGTAAACCGTTTCAGCGCGGGCGTGCTCGGTTCAGCTCCCCCAGCAACCGCCAGGTGCGCTGCTCGTCTTCCGGTGTGCCGAGATCGGTTTGGGAGAACACGACCTCCGTAGCGCCGGCGTCGAAGTACTCGGCGACGCGGGCCGCGATCGCGTCCTCGTCACCGAGGGCGACCAGATCCGCCGCGCGTGCGGCCCCGGAGAGCTCGATCGAGCGGCGATAGGACGGAATGTCGTTGTAGAACTACCTCGTGCGAGGCGACAACGGGGCGGCTAGCGGACGACGATGTCCGCGGCGCGCATCGAATCCTTGACCTGGCCGATGGTGAGTTCGCCGAAGTGGAACACGCTGGCCGCCAGGACCGCGTCCGCACCGGCCTGGACCGCGGGGGCGAAGTGCGCCACGGCGCCCGCACCGCCGGACGCGATCACCGGCACGCTGACGGCGGCCCGCACGGCCCGGATCATCGCGAGATCGAAACCGGCCTTGGTGCCGTCGGCGTCCATCGAGTTCAGCAGAATCTCCCCGACGCCCAATTCGGCGCCGCGGGTGGCCCATTCGACCGCGTCGATACCGGTGCCACGCTTACCGCCGTGGGTGGTGACCTCCCAGCCCGACGCCGTCGCCGGCTGGCCATCGGGCACCGTGCGGGCGTCGACGGACAGCACGATGCACTGCGAGCCGAAGCGCTCCGACATCTCGCGCAGCACCTCGGGTCGCGCGATGGCCGCGGTGTTCACCGACACCTTGTCCGCGCCCGCGCGCAGCAGCCGGTCCACGTCCTCGACGGTGCGCACCCCGCCGCCGACGGTGAGCGGGATGAAGATCTGCTCCGCGGTGCGGGTCACCACGTCGATCATGGTGCCGCGATCGCCGGTCGAGGCGGTGACGTCGAGAAAAGTGAGCTCGTCGGCGCCCTGCGCGTCATAGGTCGCGGCCAACTCGACGGGATCGCCGGCGTCACGCAGGTTTTCGAAGTTCACGCCCTTGACCACCCGGCCCGCGTCGACATCCAGACACGGAATCACGCGTACCGCCAACGTCATTGCCTCACCCTTCCTCCGCGGTCGCCGGATCGGCGACCGTGCAGATCATCTCGAGCAGTTCCTCGTGCACGCCTGGCGCCGCGGCGAGCACCGAGCCCGAGGTGATGGTCCACGGCTCCCCCGCCAAGTCGGTCACCACGCCGCCCGCGGACCGGATCAGCGCCACCCCCGCGGCGTTGTCCCAGGGGTGATGCCCGAACACGATCGCGCCGCCGAGCACCCCGGAGGCGGTGAACGCCAGGTCGATGCCCGTCGAGCCGTGCATCCGCACCCGGGAGGAGAGCCTGCTCAACGGGCCGAGCAGATCGAACCGGAACTGGCCGGGAATCCGGCCCCGCGCATCGACATTGAACGCGCCGAAGCCGATCATCGCCTCGGCGAGCTTGCCGTGCGGCAGGGGCGGCAACGGCTGTCCGTTCAGCAGCACCGGGCCGCCCGCCTGCGCCGCGTAGCGCTGCCCGAGCAGCGGAAGCCAGGTGAGGCCGAGCACCGGCTCGCCCTCGTGCACCAAGGCCAGCAGCATGCCCGAAAGCGGGTGCCCGGCCGAGTAATTGAAGGTGCCGTCGATCGGATCGAGCACCCAGGCGGTGCCCGAGACCAGGTCGGGACCGCCGAATTCCTCGCCGTGCACCCCGATTCCGGTGCGCTGCTCCAGCTGCGCCGAGATGGTGCGCTCCAGCTCCAGATCGAGCTCGGTGGCGAAGTCGTTGCGCCCCTTGGTCACCGCGCTCGGCGCGCCGACCCCCTCGACGAAGCGCGAGGCGACCGAGTCGAGGATTTCGCGCGCGATACCGAGCAGCGCCGAAAGGTCGGGCAGCGGGGAAGCCTGGCTCATCTCACCGCGGCCAGCGCCTCGGGCAGGGTGAACCGGCCCGCGTAGAGCGCCTTGCCGACGATCGAGCCCTCGACACCATCGGGCACCAGCTCGGCGATCGCGATCAGGTCGTCGATGGTGGACACGCCACCGGAGGCGATGACCGGCGCGTCGGTCGCGGCGCAGACCTCGCGAAGCAGATCCAGGTTCGGACCGGTCAGGGTGCCGTCCTTGGTGACGTCGGTGACCACGTAGCGGGTGCAGCCGTCGCGTTCCAGGCGCTCGAGCACCTCCCACAGATCGCCGCCGTCGCTGACCCAGCCGCGGCCGCGCAGCCGGTGCTCGCCGTCGATGATGCGCACGTCCAGACCGACCGCGATCCGCTCACCGTGCTGGGCGATGGCCTTGGCGCACCAGACCGGATCCTCCAGTGCGGCCGTGCCGAGGTTCACCCGGTGGCAACCGGTGGCCAGCGCCGCGGCCAGCGAATCGTCGTCGCGGATTCCGCCGGACAGCTCCACCTTGACGTCGAGCTCGCCGACGACCTCGGCGAGCAGTTCCCGGTTCGAGCCGCGCCCGAACGCCGCGTCGAGGTCGACCAGATGGACCCACTCCGCGCCCGCCTCTTGCCAGGCCAGCGCCGCCTCACGGGGCGAACCGTAGCTGGTCTCGCTCCCGGCCTCGCCCTGCACGAGGCGCACAGCCTCACCGTTGGCGACATCGACCGCGGGCAGCAGTACAAGACTCACGACAGCGCCTCGCCGAGGCTCGGCTTCGTCACTGTCCGCGACGCCGCGTTGATGGTTGGTTCGCTCCGCTCACTCACTCCAGGCAGCCTAGTCGTTCGGTCTGCGCGCCCCACCTCCGGCCTGCGGGAATAGCCGTGCCGGTCAGCGCGGCGGGTGGTGCCGATCGAGGATGTGGGTGAGCAGCCGGACGAGTTCGGCGCGTTCGGTGGGGGCCAGCCCGGTGAGCAGTTCGTCCTGCGCACCGGCGAGCCGGCGGTCCAGTTCGGCGAGGTGCGCCGCGCCCGCCGCGGTCAACGTGACGATCTTGCGGCGGCGATCGCCCGGGTCCGGGCCGCGTTCCACGAAGCCGCGCGCGACCAGTTCGTTGACCGTGGTGACGATGTCGCTGCGGTCGATCCTGGTGCGCCTGCCGATTTCGGCCTGGCCCGCGGCGCCCGTCTCACCCAGCACCGCGAGCAGCGCGTAGTGGTGCCGCCGCGAGCCGGTACTGGTCAGAGCTCGCTCCGCGGCCCGATTGGCCAGCAGCGCGACTTGATCGAGCAGTCGTGTCGGCATAGCCCCGAGCCTGTCCGGCGCCCCGTCGCGCGCGATCGCCATGACGGCCAATGTAGCCCGTGCCGGCAGCACCCACCACGGGATCGACCGAGCCGAGGCGGGGCACTCGCGTGGATCAGCGTGCGCGCGCATGGCGGGCGCGGTGCGCTACGCCGAGCACCCGGCGCGGCGGCTCTCGGCCCGGTAGTGTCTCGGCTCGGCGCTCACTCCGATCGCCTATTCCGTACTCTCCCTTGGGGTTCCCGTATGTCACGCTCGACTCTTGCCGCCCTGTCCACCCTCTCGGCGGCCTGCTGCCTGGCGGGCATCGCCGCCGCGCCGACCGCCGCGGCCGCCGCACCCGAGCAGGCCAGGCTGGCCGGGTGCGAGTTCGGCCGCATCGCAGGCACATACGACTACGCGGACTTCGGCGCGCACGTGTCGGGCATGCGCGAGGTCACCGTCGGCGACTTCCGGGACCAATTCGAGCAGGCCCAGCCGACGATCCAGGCCGAGCTCGCCGCCAATCACACCAGGGCGGAGGTCAATTCGGTGGACTGCCGCGTCGTCTCCGGCGACGCGAACCAGGCCGACGTGACCCTCACCGTCGTGCAGACCACCACCAGCGACGCCACCGCGGGCCTGCCCAAGACCAACAAGCTCTCGCTGCTGGTCACCGTCGTGAACGTGGACGGCCGGTGGCTGGTCAACCGGGCCGAGACCGACTGACCCCCAGGGCTAAAGCGACAGCACCCAGTTGCGCAGCAGCTGGGCGCCGGCGTCGCCGGACTTCTCGGGGTGGAACTGGGTCGCCGAGAGCGCCCCGTTCTCCACCGCGGCGAGGAACGGCACGCCGTGCTCGGCCCAGGTGAGTTTCGGCTCCGCGAAATGCTGGCCGGGCGGCAGCTCCCAGGTCTGTGCGGCGTAGGAGTGCACGAAGTAGAAGCGGGTGTCGGCGTCCATTCCGGCGAACAGCATGCTGTCGGCGGGCGCGGCGACGGTGTTCCAGCCCATGTGCGGCAGCACGGGTGCGGCCAATCGCTCGACGGTGCCGGGCCATTCGGCGCAGCCCTCGGTCTCCACCCCGAACTCGACCCCGCGCTCGAACAGGATCTGCATGCCGACACAGATGCCGAGCACCGGCCTGCCGCCGGCGAGCCGCTGACCGATCATCCGCTCACCGCGCACCGCGCGCAGCCCCGCCATACAGGCGGCATACGCACCGACCCCGGGCACCACGAGACCATCGGCGGCCAAGGCGATCTCGGGATCGGCCGTCACCTCGACCTTGGCGCCCGCGCGCACCAGCGCCCGCTCGGCGGAGTGCAGGTTCCCGGACCCGTAGTCCAGCAGCGCAACAGATTTCAGGCTCACAGCGTCCCCTTGGTGGACGGCACGCCCTGCACCCGCGGATCGATCTCGACGGCGGCGCGCAGCGCCCGGGCCACCGCCTTGAACTCGGCCTCGGTGACGTGGTGCTGGTCGCGGCCGTAGAGCACGCGGACGTGCAGCGCGATCCGCGCGTTCAACGCGATCGACTCGAAGACGTGCCGGTTCAGCACCGTCGAGTACGGCGCGCCGGGGCCAGATCCCGGAATCACCGCGTGCAGCAGGTGCTCCGGCTCGCCGGTGTGCACGCAGTACGGCCGGCCGGACACGTCGACCGCGGCGTGCGCCAGAGTCTCGTCCATGGGGATGTAGGCGTCACCGAAGCGGCGGATACCGGCCTTGTCCCCCAACGCCTTTCCCAGCGCCTGGCCGAACACGATCGCGGTGTCCTCGACGGTGTGGTGCGCCTCGATCTCGATATCGCCCTCGGCCCGCACGGTCAGATCGAAGCTGGCGTGGGCGCCGAGCGCGGTCAGCATGTGGTCGTAGAACGGGACGCCGGTGGCGATCTCGGTCTTGCCGGTGCCGTCGAGGTCCAGCTCCACCACGATGCTGGATTCCTTGGTGATGCGCTCCACCCGCGCGGTTCGGTTCGTCATTGCTTCCTCCACAGGCGGATTCATCGGGGCGTCAGGTCGGTGTCGACCAGCACGCGGCTGACCTTCAGGAATTCGTCGTTCTCCGCGGCGAGGCCGATCGTGGTGCGCAGGTAGCCGGGGATGCCGACGTCGCGGATCAACACGCCGTGGTCCAGGTAGCGCTGCCAGGTGCGCGGCGCGTCCAGGAACCGCCCGAACAGCAGGAAGTTCGCGTCGCTCGGCACCACGTCGAAGCCCAGCTCGCGCAGTTGCGCCGCGACCCGGTCCCGCTGCGCGGCGAGTTCGGCCACGCTGCCGAGCGTTTCGTCCGCGTGCCGCAACGCGGCTCGCGCGGCGGCCTGGGTGACCACCGACAGGTGGTAGGGCAGCCGCACCAGCAGCATCGCGTCGATCACCGCGGGCGCGGCGATCAGGTAGCCCAGGCGACCGCCCGCGAAGGCGAAGGCCTTGCTCATCGTCCTGGTCACCACCAGCTTGCTGGGGAACCGGTCGATCAGGCCGAGCGCGCTCGGCTGCGCCGAGAACTCGCCGTAGGCCTCGTCGACCACCACGATGCCCGGCGCTGCCTCGATGATCCGCGCCAGCTCCGCCACCGGAATGCTGTGCCCCGTCGGATTGTTCGGGCTGGTCACGAACACCACGTCCGGCGTGCGCTCGGCGATCGCGGCCACCGCGTAGTCGATGTCGAGGGAGAAATCGGCGCTGCGTTTCGCCTCGACCCACTCGGTGTCGATGCCCTCGGAGATGATCGGGTGCATCGAATACGACGGCACGAAACCCAGTGCGCTGCGGCCCGGCCCGCCGAACGCCTGCAACAGCTGCTGCAGGATCTCGTTGGAACCGTTGGCGGCCCAGACGTTGCCACCGGTCACCGCGACACCCGTTTGCCGGGTGAGGTATTCGGCGAGGTCGGCGCGCAGCGCCACCGCGTCCCGGTCCGGGTAGCGGTGCAGGTCCTCGGCGGCGATCCGGATGGATTCGGCGACGTCGTCGATCAGGGCGCGGCTTGGCGGGTGCGGGTTCTCGTTGGTGTTCAACTGCACCGGCACCGTCAATTGCGGTGCGCCGTAGGGCTTCTTGCCGCGCAGACTCTCCCGTAGCGGCAGGTCGTCGAGGCCGATCCCCGACCCGGGCACGGTCGCGGGACGGCTCATGACCGCACCTCGCCGGCGCTCGGCTCCGTCATGCGCGATGCGCGCTGTGTCATGATTCGCTCTCTTCGTTCGCTCATGACAGCGCCTCGAAACGCGCCTGCACGGCCTGACCGTGCGCGGGCAGATCCTCCGCGTTCGCCAGCGCGACCACGTGCCCGGCGACATCCTTCAGCGCCGCCTCGGTGTACTCGACCACGTGGATGCCGCGCAGGAAGGTCTGCACGCTCAAACCCGAAGAGTGCCTTGCGCATCCGGCGGTCGGCAGCACGTGGTTGGACCCGGCGCAGTAGTCGCCGAGGCTCACCGGGGCGTACGCGCCGACGAAAACCGCACCGGCACTGCGCACCCGGCCCGCGACCGCGGCGGCGTCGGCGGTCTGGATCTCCAGGTGCTCGGCCGCATAGGCGTTGACCACCCGCAGACCCTGCTCGACGTCGTCGACGAGCACCGTGCCGGATTGCTTGCCGCGCAACGCCTCGGTGACCCGTTGCGCGTGCTTGACCACGCTCAGCTGCCGGGTCAGCGCGGCATCGACCGCGTCGGCCAGCTCGACGCTGTCGGTGACGAGCACGCTGGCGGCGAGCACGTCGTGCTCGGCCTGGCTGATCAGGTCGGCAGCCACGTGCCCGGGATCCGCGGTGGCGTCGGCCAGGATCGCGATCTCGGTCGGGCCCGCTTCGGCGTCGATGCCGACCAGCCCGCGGCACAGCCGCTTCGCCGCGGTGACGTAGATATTGCCCGGTCCGGTGATCAGGTCGACCGGCTCCAGCTGCGCGCCGTCGGTGTCGACGCCGCCGTAGGACAGCAGCGCCACCCCTTGCGCGCCGCCGACCGCCCACACCTCGTCGACGCCGAGCAGCCGCGCCGCCGCCAGGATCGTGGGGTGCGGCAGCCCGCCGAACTGGGCCTGCGGCGGGGAGGCGACCACGAGCGAGCCGACACCGGCGGTCTGCGCGGGCACCACGTTCATCACCACACTCGACGGGTAGACCGCGTTGCCGCCGGGCACATACAGCCCGACCCGCTCGACCGGCACCCAGCGCTCGGTGACGGTGCCGCCGGGCACCACCTCGGTGGTCTTGTCGGTGCGGCGCTGATCGGCGTGCACCTTCCTGGCCCTGGCGATGGATTCCGCCAGCGCCGCGCGCACCGCGGGATCGAGCTCGGCCAGCGCCTTCTCCAGCTCGGCCGCGGGCACCCGCACCGTGGCGGGGATCACCCCGTCGAACTTCTCGCTGAACTCCTGCGCCGCCGCGACCCCGTTGTCCCGGATCGCCTCGACCACCGGCCGCACATGATGCAGCACCGAGTCCACGTCGACTCCCCCGCGCGGCAGCGCGGCGCGCAGCTCGGCAACGGAGGGAGTGCGACCGCGCAGATCGACGCGGGCGAGCTCGATGCGGGTTGTCATGTGGTGGCGATCCTTGTCTTCAGCTGATCCGCAACAGGAAAGTTGCAGCTACCAGCCTAATGGGCGCACGCCACCCGTTATCCCCCCGGTCCGCTCAGCCGCGCGGCGCGATACCGCGCCGGCGTCTCGGCGCAGCTCACCGGTAGCGACCGTGCGCCGGGCGCACGTCCGGTCAGCCGGCGGTGGGGAATCGGGTGTCGCTGTCGATCATGAGCTTGCCGCCGCGGTCGACGACGCGCAGGATCAGCGGCTTGCTCTGGCCGTCGACGACGAGGCTGGCCAGTTTGATGTCCAGGGCGCCGTCGGACTTGTTGGCACCTTCCCTGGCGATGCTGGCGAAGGTGTCGATGGTGTGCGTGTCCCAATACTGGCGATACTGCGACTCGCTGCCGTAAACCTTCTGTGCTGCCGGGGTGAGCAGCGACCAAGAGGAACCCGCATTGTTGTAGAACTGCACCACCAGCTGGGCGGCGGCTCCCTCGTTCACCGTGCCCTCGCTCGGCGTCTGCCCCACCGGACCGGACGGCGTCGACGTCCCCGGGCGACCGGAGGACACGCTCG
Source organism: Nocardia brasiliensis (assembly GCF_011801125.1). Lineage (NCBI taxonomy): Bacteria > Bacillati > Actinomycetota > Actinomycetes > Mycobacteriales > Nocardiaceae > Nocardia > Nocardia brasiliensis. The sequence goes on along the minus strand of NZ_CP046171.1, from coordinate 2,624,252 downwards.
ACGTCGGCGGGTTCGCCTGCACCGCAGGCTGGTTCGCGTCCTCACGGGACATCGCGGCGATGCTCACCGCCACCGCGGCGATGATTCCGCCGATCAGCGCGCCGACCAGCACGGCCTTGCGCTTGCTGCCGGACTTGCGCGGCACCGGTCGCGGCTGGGTCGCGGTGCGCGGGTGCGCCGCGGTGTTGTGCTGCGCCGGACGCGGCGCGGGCCGCGGCCTGGCCTGCCGGTCGGGCAGGTGCTGGCGCTCCGGCGGAAGTTGGCGCTCGGTCGGGTTGTGCGTGGCGCCCGCGGCCGCCGACGGACGCAGCGCGCGCGTCGCCGACTCCGGCGCGCCGTTGCGGCGCCGCGCGAAAGCCTCACTGGCTGGGACGAATCCGGCGGCCACCGGCGCGGGGCCGGAGTCGGCGAAGGCGGCGAGGTGGTCGAGCGCCGCGCGCATGGTCGGCCGCTCCTGCGGGTCCGGGCTGAGCAGGTCGAGCAGGAAATCCGTTGCCGGACCGGCGTTTCGCGGTTCACTGACCTGACCGTTCGCGGCGGCGTAGAGCACCGCGAGCGGGTTGGCGTTCGCGCCGTAGGGCGGCTCGCCCTCCAGCGCGTGGAAAAGCGTTGCCCCCAAGGCGAACACGTCCGAGGCGGGGGTCGGATCGGCGCCGCGCGCCATCTCCGGCGCGAGGTAGGCGGCGGTACCGCAGATCAGGCCGGTCTCGGTGAGCGTGACATCGCCCGCGGCCCGCGAGATGCCGAAGTCGGTGATCTTCACGGTGCCGTGATCGTCGAGCAAGATGTTGCCCGGCTTGACGTCCCGGTGCACGATGCCCGCCTGGTGCGCGGCGATCAACGCCGAGGCGACCTGCTCGCCGATGCGCGCGACATGGGTCAGCGGCAGCGGGCCCTGGGTGGAGAGCACCGCGGCCAGGCTGTTGGATTTCAGGTACTCCATCACCAGGCAGGGGTCGCCCTGATGCTCGGTGATGTCGAACACGACGATCGCATTGGGATGCTGGAAGCGGGCGGCGTTGCGGGCCTCCCGGATCGCACGTTGGCGCACCACATCACGCTCGGCCTCGGGCAGGCTCGGCTTGATATGGATCTGCTTGACGGCCACCGAGCGTTGCAGGCGCTCATCGATGGCACGCCAAACCACGCCTGTGCCGCCGCTACCAATCCGCTCGACCAGGCGGTAGTGCTCCGCGATCAACTGACCGGTATCGATGGCGCCTACTCCGAACCTTCTCGAAATCGTGACATCCCGCATATTGCTTACAGACGCGGTCCGGGGACGAGTGTAGCTGGCCACCGAACTTCCGCGCTCCTCAGCATGGGCGAATTGTGCGCGCGTAGCGCGGCGCCGGATCTACCGCACGGCGCGCAGCATCCGACCCGCCGCGTCGACCGCGGGACCAGAACTGTTGGCGTCGTTGACGAACACGGCAAACGCCAGGTCATCGGCGATCCCGACGAACCAGCCGTGCGCGTGCTTGTCGTCGATGAACTCCGCGGTGCCGGTCTTGCCGAGCAGTCCGGGAATATCCCGCAGCTGCGTGGCTGTGCCCGCGGTCACGGTCTCCCGCATCATCGCCTTGACCTGCTCGGCGACCGCGGCGGGCAACGGTGCGGGCGTCTTGTCCGCGGTGGCGGGCTTGCCCTTGACGATCGCGGGCGCCGGCGTCGAACCGTGCGCGATCGACGCGGCGACCAATGCCATGCCGAACGGGGTCGCGGTGACTTTTCCTTGGCCGATGGCGGATTCGACCCGCAGGGCCGGGGTGTCGGCGGGCGGCACCTTGCCGGTGACGGTGGTCAAACCCGGTGTGACGTAGTCGATGCCGAGGCCGAGCTGGGCCGCGGCGTTGGTCAGCGCGTCGGCGGGCAGCCGCACCGCGAGCGCGCCCATCGTGGTGTTGCACGAACGCGCGAACGCGGTGTGCAGCGGCACCGACCCGAGGTCGAAGTTGTTGTCGTTGGGGATGCGCCTGCCCTCGATGGTCGCCACACCGGGGCACGGCAGCACCGTGTCCGGGGTCACCGCGCCCGCCTCCAGCGCGGCCGAGACGGTCACCGTCTTGAAGGTCGAGCCGGGCGGATACAGACCGGTGAGTGCGATCGGGCCCTGCTCGTCGGCGGCCTCGTTCTGCGCGACCGCGACGACATTGCCGGTGGAGGGCTGCAGGGCGACGATCGCGGCGGGCTGGGTGATCGGCGCCAGCGCCGCCTCGGCCGCCTGCTGCAGGTCGATGTTCAGGGTGGTGGCGATATCGGTGGTCGGCTTCGCCTCTTGACCGGCGACCCGCTCGGTGCCGTCCGCGGTTTGCGCGCGCACCGCCCAGCCCGCGTTCTCCTCGGCGCTCTGCTGCCACAGCTCGGTGAGTCCGGACAGCACTGGCGAGGACAGCGCCTTGTCCGTGGTGAGCAGCCTGGTCTGCGGCGCGAGCGTAACGCCCGGTAACGCGGCGAGCTGCGCCTGGATCGGCGCGATGTCGGCGTCGCGCAGACTGATCGCGGTGATCGGTTTGCCCTGCGCCGCAGCGAGTTCCGACTGCAGCGAGGCGGCCGTGATACCGGGCGAGATCGGTCCGAGCAGCCCGGCCAGCGCGCCGGTGTCCGCGCCGGGGCTCACGTTCACCAGCGTGACCACCTGCTGGGTCATCAGATCGCCCCCGCTGGCATCGAGCACCCGGGCCGGCTGCGGGTAGACCGGGCTGTAGGTCAGCGGCCCGGCCGCGAGGCCGGGCGCGACCGTGTCCGGATTCCAGGCGATCTTCCAGCCGTCGCCGCGATCGTTCGCGGTGCCGGTGGTGGTGTAGGTCCACTCGGACTTGCCGTCCTTGCCGAGCTTCCAGGTCGCGGCCAAGGTGAAGGAGCCCTTGTCGATCGAACGGACATCGAAGCGCACCTCCTTGCCCAGGCCGTCGTAGAGCTTGCCGAGGGCGTCGGTGGCCTTCGCGGGATCGTCGGTCAGGTTGGCCGCCGCGGCGACATCGTCGCGGTTCAGCGCGTCGGCGAACTGGCCGGCGACCGTGTCGGGCTGGTCCGGTCCGGACGAGCAGGCCGCGAGCACGAGCGCGGGTGCGGCGAACAGGGCGAGGCACTTGCGGTGGTTACGCACCCCGCCGACTGTAACCTCAGGTAGTTCCGGAGGGCAGCTGCGACGCCCCGTTCAGCGCTGCTGCCATTTCCCCTCGGCCAGCACCGCGGCATCGGCTTCGGTGAGGTCGATGTCGAACAGTTCGGCCAGAATCTTCGGCACCTCGGACACCTCGATCTCCCTGGTCTCGCTGCTGCCGTCCGGGCGGGTGGTGACCACGGTGGTGCCGTCGATCATGTGGTCGGCGTCGGGCAGGAAGCGGTGCGCGTACGGCCGGGTGGTGAACGGCGAACGCGGCGAGGTGGATACGAAATGGTTGCCGACCGCGAAGTCGATCCGGTACTGCGGTGTGGTCGCGAAGGTGTAGCGGTCGATCCAGCCGTCCGCGCCGAACTGATGCAGCACCCACCGATCGCTGTCCAGCTCGCCGAGGGTGTGCTCGAGCCGGAAACGCCACGCGCCCGCCTTGAATTCACCGGTCTCGGTGGACAATTCGTAGGGCTCCAGCGGACCTGACCCGAACCCTACATCGACCAGCCAGACCCGGTCGTCATCGGCCGTCGTCACCCGCAGCAGCGCGTGCGTGGCCGGGCGCAGGCCCTGCTCCGCACCCATCGTCACCCGGCCGTTGAAGCCGATCACGCCATAGCCGAGCCGTTCCAGCACCGCGGCGAACAAGGTGACGTGCTCGTAGCAGTAACCGCCACGCCGCTGCCGAATCAGCTTGTTCTGCAAGGACTCCAGATCGAGCAGGATCGGCCGCCCGAGAATGATCTCCAGGTTCTCGAAGGGAATGGTGGTGGTGTGCAACCGCACCAACTCCCGCAGCGTTCGCACTGTCGGCGCGAGCTCCCCGTCGAACCCGATCCGCGCCAGATACCCGTCGAGGTCCAGCTCGGCGTTGTTCCAGTGGTAGGCCGGGTCGTTCGGCTTGGTCATCGCACCCTCACCTCGTCGTCGATCTGACCACGTCAACCCGCCCGATCGCGATCATGTTCCCGCCACCGACACGATCGCCGATCGACGACTCCCCCGCGGCAGGCCGAGGCACTCGGATCAGCTCGCCGGGGCCAGGGCGCGCCACATCTTCCTGACGCGGGGGCGAGGTTGCGGGGCCGCGTACTCGATGCGGCGGCGCGCTTCGTTGGTGGTGATCCGCAGTAGATCGGTCAGTAGCTCGGCGGTGTCGCGATAGCCGGTGCCGGCGGCGAGGCCACGCCGTTCGGCTTCGGCGACGGCCGCACGCATCGCGGCGTCCAGTCGCCGCCTGCGACGTTCGGTTTCGACGAGGGTACGCAGCAGGTCGACATCGGCCAGGTCCGGCCATCCCGGTACATCCGGCGCGAGCGCGGTCGAAGGTGTTTTCACGCGAGTCAGACTACCGCACAATAGAACGTATGTTCGATCTTTCGCGGCTCTGGTGCGCCTAATTGTCAGCAGGCCGAGCCGGTGTACGACCCAACCCGGCGGCAACGCGGGCCGGCGCTCCGCCTACGCCGTTGAAGCGACGCGATCAAACCGCGGTCTCGGTGCTCGGCACGTCGGCGTCGGGGACGAAGGAGATGAGCCCGATGCCCTGGTAGGAGGCCATGAGCTGTCGGTATCGGCGGCGGTTGCGGACCAGGGGCGTGTCGGTGGCCCAGGTCGGCAGGTACCGGTAGGCGAGGCGGATCAGCGTTGTGAGCAAGGCGAATTCGAGGTCGTGGCGGCGGGTCCAGCGCATCGGCAATACGGCCCGGACACCCGGACGCATGATGCCGTACCCCAGTATCTCCGCGACGTGCCCGGCGACCGGCCGGGCCAGCCGCCACAGCGGGTCGGTCACACCGGGCAGAAACGGCGGCCGCGGCGCGCGACGCACGGTCCGACATGCATCGGCGAGAGTCGCTGTGGGCTGCAGCTTTTGTGCGACGACGCGATCGTAATAGCCGCACAGCTCCGCATATTCCTCGACCAGTCGCGATCGTCCCGGCAACTGGAGGTCGTCGAGTCGGGTGCGGAAGTGCTCCCAGAGCGCCTGATTGTCTGTGGCACTGAGCTTTCCACCGCCAATGGCCACGAACGCACCGCGATACATGAAGAAGGTGCTGATCAGGATCCAGTTCCAACTCTCGGGATGCAGCGCGCTGTAACGGACCCCGTCGGCGCCGACGCCTTTGACATCGCGATGCAGCAGCTTGAGCCGTGCCATCTCAGCCCGGCGATCGGCCTCGTCGCCATGGAACACGATCTGATCCGACGCGGCGGTGCGCAGCGCCCGCCCCCAAGGGGCATAACGGATCCGGCCGGTGCCCACCAGCGCGGCCGAGACTTCCGGCAGCATCGTCTGATCGAACAGCGCGGCGGCGAACAGGCCGACGAACACCGACCCGGCGACCTCCTCGAAGCGCTGGACCACACCATCGGTGACCGTGTTCGCAGCCGACCGCGCCACGGTGGGTGTCCGCGCGTTTCCCACGGGATGTACAGGGCAGGTCATGGCCGACTCCTTTGCCACTAGCCGTGCCGTGCGATACCAGTGCGGCACCGCACGCCGCCATTTGGTGCCATGAGGCACCAAATATTGTGGTGCTAGAGTGCACCACAATTGGGGCTGCGGTCAAGACCCACGGCAAGAGGGGCACGGCATGGCGACGACACGGGATTACGGCGGCATCAGCGCGGCGGAACGCCGGTCGCGGCGCCGCGCCGCACTCCTGGACGCCGCGCTGGATCTGATCGCCGAGGGCGGCCCGGCCACGGTCACCAAGCGCGCGGTGTGCGCGCGGGCCCATCTCAACGACCGCTACTTCTACGAGCATTTCGCCGACCGCGACACCCTGCTCGAGGCCGTTGCGCAGGAACAGACCGCCGACGGCATCGCGGCCGTGGTCGGGGCCGTGCTGGCCACCGAACCGCAACTGCGCGCACAGGTCCACGCCGCGGCCGAAGCCGCATTGGACTTCCTCACGGCCGACCCGCGGCGCAAGGCGCTGCTGCTGGGCTCCCACACCACCGAGGCCGTCAATCGCGCCCGGTTGACCACCCAGCGCACCATCGCCGACGCCATGGCCGCCATGACTCGAGAACTGTTGCCCGACAACGCCGTACTGCCGGTCGATACCGACATGGCCGCCTACACCATTGTCAGCGGCACGCTCGAACTAGTCGCCGCATGGATCCGTGGCGAATTCACCGCCACCCGCGAATACCTCACTACCGTCATCGCGGGCATGCTGCTCACACCCGTCGAGCTCGCCGGACGCAGCCAGGGCGGGGCATCGGAGATCGACCGCACCTGATCGACAGGGCTCGCGAGATCGCTTGCAGGCCAGGGGTTGTGCCCATCCGGTGCGCGAACCAGCGCGGCGAGTCCCGCCTGCCACTTCTCCGGCGGCCAGTCGCCGAGGTGCTCGACCAGGTCGCTACGCACTGCGGCGAGTAGCGCGTGGGCGAGGTAATCCACCGTGCCGTCGTCGCGATCCTCGGCACCAAGCACGACTAGGCGGCATCTGGATCTTCGCCGGATTCGGGGCCGCGAGCATTGTCGACGGCGCGTCGTTGTCCGCGCGTATGCAATTCTCGATACACCGCCGATATCCGCCGACTTATACCGTCGACTCACTGAACCTCCTGTGTCACAGGTGATCTCGATAGTCAGGAGCAATCGATGAAACTGCGTGAACTCGGCGTGACGGCACTGCTGGTCCTCGGCGTCTCCGGCCTGGCAGGCCCCGCCCAGGCCGACCCCGCCGAAGAGGCCACCGGATGGGCCCGCTGCCCCGACGGGTACTTCTGCCTCTTCAGCGCCGCCGAGGGAGGCGGGCGAATCGCGTACTTCCGCCTCGGCTCCACCGATCTGCGTCTACAGAACATCGACGGCCAGGCCTATGCGCTGTGGAACCGCACCGGCAAATACTGGCACGGGTTCACCGACTACAACTATCGCGGCGGCGTCATCTTCCTGACCACTCCGGGCCAGCAGAGCAATGTGCCCGCCGATGTCGCCAAGCAGGTGCACTCGGTGCGCGCGGCCTGACCCGAATTCCACGAGGCGCGAACACATTCGACGTCAGCCGGGCCGCGACGATGCAGCACAACGACGCGGCTCCGTAGACGGACGACAGCCCGCCCAGCGAAAGTCGCTGGGCGGGCTGACACTCATGACGGGCGGCTGCGCCACTCGTGGTTAGAACCAGCGGTGTGCCCGCGCCGGGTCGGGCACACCGTTGTTCCGGTCGTCAGTCGAGGAATGTCGCGATCAATGGGATGGTAGTGGTGGGGCAGTCCTCGTGGACCGTGTGACCGCAGCCGGGTAGGACGACCGCTTCGGCGTGGGGTATGCGGGCGGCCAGGCGGGTGGCCTGGGAAGACGGCAGCCACTGGTCGTCGCCGCCCCAGAGCACCAGTGTCGGTGCGGTCACCTCGGACAGTGCGGCGTCGGTCAGGCGGTAGTCGAGATTTCGCCACAGGGCCAGGAAGCCGTCGCGGTTGGCGGGACGCGAGAACGGCGGGTAGAACTCGTCGATCAGTTCGTCGGTGACGAGATCCTGGTGGTTGAACGTGCCACGGATGCTGTCCGCGTAGAACGAGCGGGTGGTGAGTTTCGTGGTCAGTTCACCGAGCACCGGTGCTTTGAATACCGGTGTGATGGGCGCCTTTTCGGCGTCCAGGCCGGGCGAGTCCAGTAGCACGAGCCGGTCGACCCGTTGCGGATGCTGTTCGGCGAAATACAGACTCCAGGCACCTCCCCACGAATGGCCGACCAATGCCGCGCGGTCGAGTCCGACGGCATCGAGGAATGTCGCGATGGCGTTCGACATGGCGGGCAGGTCGTAGGCGAAATCGGCGGTGCGCAGTTCGGTGTAGCCCTGGCTGGGCAGGTCGACCGCGTAAACGGTGTGCTCGCGCGCCAACTCCGGCAGCACCTCGCGCCAGGAGTAGCCCCACAGACCACCACCGGCGATCAATACGACCGGCGAACCGCTGCCCGACACCGTGTAGTGGAAACGCGCGAGATCCGTGTCGACATAACGGGAGTCGACCCGGCTCAGATAGCGGGACGGCAGCTCCACGCCCGGCGGCTCCCACGCGTAAGCAACCGAAACGCTCGCCCCGAACAGCACGGCCAGAACGGCGGCAAGCCCAATGGCAATCCGGCGAAACCTCATTCGCATGTCGTCCTCCAAGGGTGTGTAAACCTGTTTGCTCCTAGGACGAGACAGCGGCTGGCGACGTGACGGCGAGTGAGCTACTTCACCAATAGGCATGTCGGCGCGCCCGAACACTATCGAGCGTTCGATTCCCTATCGTCCGATGCTTCGGGAATCGGCTCCCAGCTCCGACGCACGACGGGACACGCGGCAGACAGGTGGGCTGGGCCCAGTTGGTCGATGCGGTATCCGTCCGGGTAGGTGCGGCGCCAGTTGAAGTCGAACAGGCCGACCGGCTTGGGCGGGATCGGCCACCCGCGCCGCCCCGCCCCGCGGATGCGCAGTATCGCGGTGACGGCGGCTCGGGTCATCGCGCCGGCCTCCGGCAGGGCCAACGCGCGACGGATATGGCCGGGGGTGAGCGCGTCGACCGCGGCGCGCGCCAGTCGTAATGGGACATACGGCAACAGATCTCGGGCAAGACGGTCACGATTGGCCAGGGCGACCCGCTGCCCGCCGTCGCTAGGGCCGACGAAACGCGCCTCATAGTCGTCGAGGAAGTCGGCCATCTCCTGATACGAGCGCGGAATGTTCCCAATCGCCATGTGCTCACCGATTCGCCGGTAGTAGACGTACAGCGCGGTGCGCTCGATATCCGACAGCGGCCGCCAGCCATAGGTATCGATGAAGCGCGCGGTGACCACGACGAATGTCGCCAGCACATAGCGGAAGTCGTCCTGGCGGATCGAGTACGGGGCGTGCGCGCGGTTGATGCGGCGCACGGCACGCTTTCCCCGCTCGGATTCGATGCCGTTGGCCAGGATCTCGGTCAGCAGCAGCGCGGTGTCATCGGACCGCTTTTCCGGCCGGTTCACGAACTCACCAGTGCTGCCCAGCAATTCACCGATGGTCGGGATGGCGAAGGTGTGGATCTGCGCCAGCTCCGTGCCGACCGCGATCTCGAACGGGAACTCGTATCGGCAGTCCAATCGGTAGATCAGTTCGTGGTCCCGCTCGGGCGTCAGGCCCTCGAAGATGCGTACCGGGTCGTATCGGCCCACTCCGTCTCCTCTCGTGCCCGCGGGGTCTCATCCCACGCGAGCCGCAATAAACTACGACATCTGTTCAATAAATTACGATATAGTATGACATCTGTTCAAGTAGTTGGCAGATGGAAGGAGCGCGATGCCCGACACACGCGTGGCCGGGGATTCCTCACGGCAGCAACCTGATTCGGCGCACGCTCGACCGGACGGTCGCCGCGCGCGTGGCGAGCGCCGCCGCCGCGACCTCGTGGACGCGGCGCTACGGGTGGCCGCCCGCGACGGCGTCACCGCGATCACCCACCGCGCGGTGGCCGCAGAAGCCGGTGTCGCCGCGACGGCAGGCACCTATTACTTCCCCACCGTGGACGACCTGCTGGCAGCCGTGATCACCGCCGGAATGGAACGGTTCACCACCGAGCTGACCCAACGACTCGAACAAGCCGCCACAGTGGCGGCGTTCGCCGAATACCTGGCCCACACCCTGCACCACGACAGGCTGCGGTTGATCACCGAATACGAGCTGTACCTGCTCGCGGCCCGCCGCCCCGAACTACGCCCGGCGCTCGCCCCCTGGACCGAGTCGATGCGAACCATCCTCGCCCGATGGACCACCGACCCCGTCGCCGTGTCCGCCACACTCGCCGCCCTCGACGGCCTGTTCCTCCAGGCCGTCACCGCCACCCCCCTGCCCACGGACGTCGTCGAAGCCGTCCTGCGCGGCACCCTCGCCATCACCGACCCCAACCAACGCAGTCGTTGAGAGGACGCCCTCGGCCTGCCTTGCGGTTCTGGCCGGTCAGCCGTTCGAGGGCTATCGGATTCCGCGCCGCCACGGCAGCCGACCAGTCCTTCGACGACGCGAAACGCTGACCACACACCGCGGGGGCGTCAAGCCTCGGATCGACACGGTCGGTTGCTCTTTCGCTCCATCGCGCCCGTCAATCCGCGTGACGGAACGACAGTGGGGTGCGTTCGCTACCTCCGGTCAACCGTGGCGCGGTCGACGGCTCCATCAGTGGCGAACTCCGCAGTGGCGCTTCGCCCATCTGCTACTCGCGCTGACCGGCTTCACCCCGCTGCTCGGCCTCGACGTCATCGATGCCGACGCCGTGTCGGCCGCGATCGACTATTACCTGGACAGGCTCTTCGACAGCACATCGCAACGGCCCAGCCGGTGAGGTGGGGACCACCGATGCCGGTCACCACAAGGACCCACTGACCGGATGGGGCATCTCCGACGCGCTGATCCACGGCGAGTTGCTTGCCGACAGTCTGCACGCGGGCCTGTCCGGCTCCCGGCCCCTCGACGAGGCACTGCGTGAATACGAGCGACTCCGCGACGAACACAGCATCGACACCTTCGAACGCACCTGCGCGCTCGCCCAGATGAAGCCCGCACCCCTCCAGTCGGCCGCGATCAAGGCGGCCGGGCGCAGCGTGCTGGGAGGGAACCAATACCTCACCCTCTGCGGCGGCGGCATGAAGAGCACCGAATTCTTCTCCCGGGCCAACCTGCGGACCCTCTACGACGCGGCAGGAACCCCCGCCACCGAGCGCCTGTTCCCCACCGAATCCCGCTGAGCGGACTCCGCGCACCGGAGCCGGACACCGCTGACCACCTGCGGGAGTGAAGTTTACGGGGGTGGGTGGCCGGGGGCGTACTGCTGCTCGATCCAGCGGCAGATCGCTGCTACGACGTAGGTGCGCTCGGCGGAATCGAGTTCGTGGCCGGCGGGGATGGCATGCCAGCGGGCGAGGCAGGTGCGGCAGCAGGTTGCGGTGGCGTGCTGGGCGACGAAGACGGGATGGCCGCGGTAGGGCGTCTGTTTGCCGTCGTTGGGCGGGTCGGCCGGGGCGAGTCTGCGGGCGATCAGGTCCTCGGCGTGTTTGCGCACGGTCGCGATGCCGCGCAGGTCGACGACCGCGCGGTCCCGGCCGCGGAGCCGGAACTTCGCACGGAATCGGTGTTGTCCGATCCGGTGTAACCGGTCGTCGAGTTCGTCCGTCATCGATGCACGATCGTTCCCGGTGCTGCGGCCGAGTGGTTGCCGTCGACGATCCGACGCGCCGCCGTTGCCCGCCACGCGCTGGGCGACCGCGCCGCACAGGTGTGCGGTCCGAACCCGACCGGCGTCGCTCTGCTGCCCACGAATCGGACGCTACCAGCGGGGTCCGACACCAACTGGCCGCGCGAAAGGCAACCGACTCAGCACAGGTTCACGCGGCGCACTTGGCGTTCGGCGGGGCGGCCGGGGCGGTGACGATGTCGTGCGCGACGTCGATCACGTAGTCACGGTCGGGGCCGTCGACCGGTTCGGTGCCGAGCAACAGGCGTTCGACCACGCAGCCGCCCTCGAAGAAGGCCGGGCCCACACTGTGGTCGCCGGGGACCACAGCGCCGTTCAGGTCCCGGCCCGTGACGACGGTGTACATCGAGGCGGGTTTGCCCGCGGCGAGCAGCCCGGCCCGCATCTCCAGCGAGGTCGCGTATGGCACCACATCGTCGCCGGTGCCGTGGATCAGGAAGGTGCGCCGCACATCCAGGCGACCGGCCAGCAGCGCGGGCGAACGCTCCGCGTATGCCTGCGGACAGGCCAGCGGCGTGCAGCCGCCCGCGTCGCGCTCGATCTGTCCCGGTAGCGCGGGATCGACCGCTCCCCCGGCCAGCCACATCGTGAAATCGTCCGCGGGACCGTAATTGTCGACCCAGTAGTCGAACAGGCCGCGCGGCCCGTGCATCGCCGCGAGACCGCTCATGATGCCGCCCTGACTCCAGCCCCACAGCACGGTGCGCTCGATGGTGGGGTGTTCGCTGCGATACCACTGGGTCGCCGCCACGATGTCGCGCTGTCCCGCCCACAGATTCCACTCGCCGGTCCGCCACAGGCTCTGCGCCGACCGCAGATCCATCGAGAGCACCGGGGTCGCGGTACGCCGCGAGATAGAGGTCAGATACCCGGCGAAATCGGCCGACGACCCATCGTGACCGTGCACCGCGACAACGAGTTTCGTCGGCGCGGCCGCGCCGCACCCGGACGGCTCGTATACCCGCCCGGTCGCTTCCTCCCCGTCCACGGCCAAGGCCACCGCCCGCACCCCCACCCGCGCAACGCATTCGGGCTCCGCCGCCGCCACCGGCGCGCCCACCATCAGCGCACCCCACAGCACCCCCACCGCCACCAGTACATTCGCGCGCGTCATCCCCGAATGATGGCACGGCGTCTGTCACCGGCAAACGTTAGGCTTTCGCCTATGCGTTCGATTGATGTGGCCGAGCGGCGAGCTCGGTTGGCGGTGCGGCATCGGCTGGCGACGGCGAGCCGGTCGAATCAGGTTGCCGAGATCGCCCGCTCGGTAGTCGCCCTGCACGCGACCGACCCGGCGACGGTGTTCCTGTCGGTGGGGGCGCGCAGCAATACGCTCACCCCCGCGCACGTCGAACAGGCGCTCTATGACGACCGGACGCTGCTGCGCCTGCTTGCGATGCGCCGCACCATGTTCGTCGCCCCGGTCGAGTTGCTGCCGGTGCTGCAGGCCTCGTGCGCGGATGCGCTGGCACACAAGCAACGCCGCACCTACGGCAAGTATCTGGAAGTGGCCGGTGTCGTCGACGGCGCGGTGGGGCCGTGGCTCGCCGAGGTGGAAGCCGAAACACACGCGGCGCTGCTGGCCCGCGGCGCGGCCACCGGCGCACAGCTCAGCAAGGACGTGCCCCGGCTGCGCACCCAGGTGAACACCGCACCGGAGAAGGCGTATTCGAAGCCGACCAACATCACCACCTGGGTGCTGGTGACCCTCGGTTGCGAGGGCCGCATCGTGCGCGGCCGCCCGAACGGCGGCTGGACCAGCAGCCAGTACACCTGGTCACCGATCGAATCCTGGTTGCCCGAGGGCGTCGCGGCGCTCTCGGCCGAGCAGGCGCGCACCGAGCTGCTCCGGCAGTGGCTGCGCGCTTTCGGTCCCGCGCCGCTCACCGACCTCAAGTGGTGGACGGGCTGGGGCGTGGGCGAGGTGCGCAAGGCACTCACCGATCTCGACACCGTCGAGGTCGACATCGACGGCGGCACCGGCCTGTTGCTCGCCGACGACGTGGAACCCGTTGCGGCACCGGCACCGTGGGTCGCGCTGCTGCCCGCCCTCGATCCGACGCCGATGGGCTGGCAGTCCAGGCAGTGGTATCTCGGCCCGCACGGGCCGTCGCTGTTCGACCGCAACGGCAATATCGGCCCGACGATCTGGTGCGACGGCCGCATCGTCGGCGGCTGGGCGCAGCGCAAGGACGGCGAAATCGTCTGGCGGCTACTGGAAGACGTCGGCTCGGACGCCGTGGCGATGATCGAGGCCGAGGCCGAACGCACCAGCGCGTGGTTCGGTACGGTCCGCGCCATTCCCCGGTTCCGGACCCCGCTGGAGCGGGAACTGACGGCCTAGCAGGCGGCGCGGCTCAGCCCGCGCAGATCGCGCCGGGCGGTGCGGGCGGCGCGGTGTCGACGCCCGCCAGCACATCGGTGGTGTATTCCAGGGCGGCGCGGTCCATCGGCTCACGATCGGTGAGGATCCGTTCCACCACACACGCGCCCTCGAACCAGACCGGTCCGATCCAGTGCGTCCCGGGTAGGACCACCCCGTCCGGACCGCGGCCGGTGACGATCGTATACATCGAATAGGGTCGGCCCGCCGCCACCAGTGCGGCCTTCAGATCGAGCGAATGCTGGTACGGGACAATCGGATCGGCGGTGCCGTGCACTAGGAAGCTGCGCCGCGCGCTCAGCTGCGCGGCGAGCGCCGTGGTGGAGCGATCGCGGTACGCCTGCGGGCATTGCGTGGGCGAACAGTCCCCCGCGTCCCGCTCGATCTGAGTCAGCTGCGGCAGCCCGAGCGTGTTGCCCACATTCCAATAGTCGACGGCGTTCGACGGCCCCGCGGTGTTCACCCAGTAGTCGAACAGCCCGCGCGGCCCGTGTGCCAAGGCCAGACCGCTGGTCATGCCGCCTTGGCTCCAGCCCCACAGCACGGTGCGCGCGACCGACCGATGCGCCTGCTTGTATTGCTCGGCGGCGGCCACCACGTCGTGCCAGCCTGCCCACGGGTTCCACTCCCCGGTCTTCCATCGGCTCTGCGCCCCGCGCTGGTCCAGCGTGAGCAGGGTCGCGCCGCCGCGCCGCGCGATCGCCGCCATCACATCGGGATAGTCGCCCGACTTCTCGTTGAAGCCGTGCACCGCGACGATCAGCTGCCGCGCGGGCCGGTCGCCGGGTTCGCAGTAATAGGGCTCATAGACCCAGCCGCTCGCCTGCTCCCCGTCGACCGCGATCGTGATCGCTTGGCGCGCAACGTTGTCCGCGGCGCAGCCCGGTGCCGCGACCGCGGGCGCTCCACCGGACCACAGCGCGGCCAGCGCCGAAACGATCGATAACGCCACCGACCCCGCCGACTTCATGCGCGGAGCGTGCCACAGACGGAAACGGACGCGCGGTGGAACCAGGTACCGATCGGGTCGAGACAACACGCCCTTAGATCGGCGAACGAGATCGTTCCGCTACATGTCGAGCCCGAGGTCGAGCACCCGCACCGAGTGGGTGAGCGCGCCGACGGCCAGGTAGTCGACGCCGGTGCGGGCATAGTCCGCGGCCACGTCGAGGGCGAGCCCGCCGGAGGACTCGAGCTTCGTCCCCGGCGCGACGGCATTGCGGCGCTGGACGGCCGCCTGGGTCTGCCAGAGCGGGAAGTTGTCGAGCAGCACCAGTTCCACGTTCTCGGCGAGCACCGCGTCGAGTTGGTCGAGGCTGTCGACCTCGACCTCGCAGGCGATGTCGGGGGCGAGGGCGCGCACAGCGCGCAGGGCCTCGACCACCGAGCCCGCCGCGACGACGTGGTTGTCCTTGATGAGTGCGGCGTCGCCGAGTCCCATGCGGTGGTTGACGCCGCCGCCGACGCGGACCGCGTATTTCTGCAGGGCGCGCAGGCCGGGCAGGGTTTTGCGGCTGTCACGGATCTGGCAGGTGGTGCCGGTGACGGCGTCGACCCAGGCGCTGGTGGTGGTCGCGATGCCGGAGAGGTGGCAGACCAGGTTGAGCATGGTGCGTTCGGCGGTGAGCAGGCCGCGGGTGGGGGCGAGGATGGTGAGCACGGATTGTCCCGGAGTGAGCCGGGTTCCGTCGGTGCAGCGGCCGGTGATCTCGTAGTTGCCCGCGCCGAGGACTTCGTCGAGCACCAGCAGCCCGATGTCGAGGCCGGCGAGGGTGCCGGGTTGACGTGCCACCACCGACGCCTTGACGACCGCGTCGGCGGGAACGGTTGCGGCGGTGGTGATGTCGGGCCCGTAGCGCAGGTCCTCGTCTAGCGCGGTCCGGATGAGGGTGAGTAGCTCATCGCGGTCCAACGCGGTATCCAGTGCCATCAGCGCACTCCTCTGGTCATGTCGATCGCTGGTGCGGGTGGCGCGTGTGCCACCGGAGATAGATCAGGCGGGTGGGCCCAGTTGGGGTCGACCGGCGCCGTCGAGTCGGACCGAGAAGCTCAGGCGCAGCCGGTCATCGGGGTGGGGGTGATCGGATCTGGTGTGACAGCCCCGGCTTTCGGTGCGGGTCGAGGCGGTGAGCAACAGGGTGCGCGCCGCGAGGGTCAGCGCCGCGTCCTCGAGTCCGGCGACCCGTTCGGCGAAGCCCGCGCCGGGCACGAGCGTGTGGCGTGGCGTCACAGCGTCTTCCATCCGCTTGATCGCCTCGTCCAGGCCCGCCTGATCACGCACGACCGAGGCGTGCTCGCTCATCAACTGCTGCAGCACCGGCCGGTCGGCCGTCTCGGCGACGCGGGCCGGGATCGCGGCCACCGTCGCGGGCACACCCTGGCGTTCCGCGGCGGCGACCCCGACCCGTTCGCCGACCACGAGGCCCTCGAGCAAGCTGTTGGAGGCCAGCCGATTCGCGCCGTGCAGGCCGGTGCGCGCGACCTCGCCCGCCGCATACAACCCGGGCACGCCGGTGCGGCCGTGCGGGTCGGTGACCACGCCACCGCACTGGTAGTGCGCGGCCGGGGCCACCGGGATCAACTGCGTCGCGGGATCGATGCCCGCCTCGTGACAGGAGGCGGTGATCGTCGGGAACCGTTGCGCGAAACCGGCGATGGCGCGAGCGTCGAGATAGACGTGATCGGTGCCCAAGACCCGCATCCGGGCCGCGATCGCGCGCGACACCACATCGCGCGGCGCGAGATCGCCACGCGGGTGCACCCCCGCGGTCACCGAATCCCCTTCGGCGTCGACCAGAATCCCGCCCTCCCCGCGCACCGCCTCGCTGATCAACGGACGACGCCCGAGCCCGCCCGGGGTGAACAGCACCGTCGGATGGAACTGCACGAACTCCAGATCCGCCACCGCCGCACCGGCCCACAGCGCCAGCGCGACACCGTCGGCGGTCGCACCCGGCGGGTTGGTGCTCAACGCGTAGAGCTGCCCGAGACCGCCGGTGGCCAACAGCACCGCCGGGGTGTGCACGACGCCGAAACCGCGCTCCGACACCACCACAACGCCCTGCACACCGTCCGGCCCGGTGACGATCTCACCGGCCGCCGCACCGAACAACACCGGCAGACCCGCCGCGTTGAGCGCGCGCTGCACCTCCGCACCGGTCGCGTCACCACCGGCATGAATGATCCGCCGGGTACTGTGCCCGCCCTCCCTGGTACGCGAGATCTGGCCGTCCCGGCCGAGATCGAACACCGCGCCGAGGTCGGTCAGCGCCGCCACCGCGTCCTGCCCGCCCTCGACGATCGAGCGCACCGCATCGACCCGGCAGAGTCCGGCACCGGCCTCGACCGTGTCCTGCACGTGCGACGCCACCGAATCGCCTTCCGGCGCAACGACGGCGATGCCTCCCTGCGCGTATTGCGTGGACGTGTCGGTCGCCCCGCCCTTGCTGAGCGTGAGCACCCGCAGGCCCCGCAGTGAGGCGGTGCGCGCCGCCGTGAGCCCGGCGACGCCGCCGCCGATCACCACGAAGTCGGCTTCGGCCTCCCACTCGATCGACGGCCCGACCACTGCCGCGCGGGCAGAGGTCGGCGTCATTCACCACCGCCCGGATTGCCGATCTCGATCATGCGCTGGACCGAACTACGGCCACGGGCCGCGGTTTCCGGGTCGACGTGCACCTCGTCCCGGTTCTCCACCAGGCAACGCAGCAACGCCGCCGGGGTGATCATCTTCATGTACTTGCACGAGGCGCGATCGTTCACCGCCTGGAAGTCGATGCCCGGCGCGGCCTTTCGCAGCTGATGCAGCATGCCGACCTCGGTCGCCACCAGCACCTGCGTCGACGCGGCCGCACCACGGCGCTCCCGCACCTCCCGCGCCGCATCGATCATGCCGCCCGTCGAAAGAATGTGCACCCGCTCCGCGGGGAACGCGCCCTCACCAGCCAGATACAACGCCGAAGTCGCGCAACCACATTCGGGATGCACGAACAACTCCGCCTCCGGGTGGGTGCGCGCCTGCTCGGTCAGCTCGTCACCGTTGATACCGGCGTGCACATGGCACTCCCCCGCCCAGATGTGCATGTTCTCGCGCCCGGTGACCCGCTTGACGTGCGCGCCCAGGAACTGGTCCGGCAGGAACAGCACCGTGCGATCGGGATCGATCGAAGCCACCACGTCCACCGCGTTCGACGACGTGCAGCAGATATCGGTCAGCGCCTTGACCTCGGCGGTGGTGTTCACATACGACACCACCAGCGCGTCGGGGAACTCCGCCTTCCACGCCCGCAACTCCGCGGCCGTGATCGAATCCGCCAGCGAACAACCCGCCCGCTGATCCGGGATCAACACGGTCTTGTCCGGCGAGAGGATCTTCGCGGTCTCCGCCATGAAGTGCACACCGCAGAACACGATCGTGTCCTCGGGCGCCTCGGCCGCGATCCGCGACAGCGCCAGCGAATCACCCACGTGATCGGCCACGTCCTGGATCTCCGGCAACTGATAGTTGTGCGCGAGAATCGTCGCGTTTCGCTCGCGGGCCAGCCGCTTGACTTCCTGAGCCCACTGCGGCGTCGCCTCGACACCGGTGAACCCTGACGGCCCGTCGAACACCTGCTCCATCAGCGGAGGCGCCAGTTTCGCACCCATCGTCGCCATGATGGCTCCCTTCGTCGTGCGACCAGTTACACCACCGATTCGCACCTAACCAGGTTTTCGACTTATAATCGAAAACGTGCCCCATAGTAGCACCATCCACGAAACGCTCACCGCGGTGTTCCAGGTTCGCCGCTTCCCCGCCAACATCGCCGCAGGTCCCGACCCTGACGCGGCCGGAAAGGAGCACATCGGGCGGTGCCCTCCTGGACAACGGACCGAATTGGCCGTGTTGCTCTGGGAACGCGCGCTGGACCCGCAGAAGGGCACCTGGTCGCTCCCCGGCGGCCGGCTGCGCGACGACGAGGACCTCGACACCTCGGCGGGCAGGCAGCTCGCGGAGAAGGTCGACGTGCGCGAGCTGGCCCACCTCGAGCAGCTGTCGGTGTTCAGCGCGCCCGACCGGGTGCCAGCGCCGCGCCGGATCGCGTCGGCCTATCTCGGGCTGGTCCCGCTCACCGCCGACCCGCGACTCCCCGCCGACACCGCCTGGCATCCCGTCTCCGCGTTGCCGCCGATGTCGTTCGATCACGGCACGGTGGTCGAGCACGCACGCACCAGACTCGCCGCTAAGCTCTCCTACACCAATATCGCGTTCGCGCTCGCCCCCGCCGATTTCACCATGTCCACGCTGCGCGAAATCTACTGCGCCGCACTGGGCTACGACGTGGACACGACCAACCTGCAGCGAGTCCTCGCCCGCCGCAAGGTGATCACCCCCACCGGCCAGACCAGAGCACCCGGCCGCGCGGGCGGCCGCCCCGCCGCCGTCTACCGCTACACCGATTCCGGCATCCGAGTCACCGACGAGTTCGCCGCCCTACGCCCACGAACCTGACCGGGGCTGTCGAGCGGGCTATTCGGCGAAGGGCTTGCGGTGTTTGGTAGTGCGCCGGTAGCGGCGCTTGTTCGGGAGGGGTTGTGCGGCGTTGCTGCGGCGCAACGCATCTCGGCGGCGCCAGGCGACCAGATCCGCTCGCTCGGCGGTCGCGACGGAGGTCGGTGCTGCCGCCGCCCCGTTCTTTCCGTTCATCACCGGACCTCCTTCCTTTGTCTGGTCCGACCGGCGACCCTACGCCAGGGCGGGCGAGCCCTCCACCCATTTTCCGCACGTGCCCCGGGCCCGCACCGGTCGACGAAGGCGGCGACTTCGTTCGGCGACGGGCCGTAGCCCGCGTCGGTGCCGACCTCGATGACGGGCGTGTCCAGGGCGATCGGGCAGGCTCACGCGGTTTTCATCTGGGGTTCGGGCGGTGGCGCGGCGGTGCGGGTGAACACGCGGGAAACGGCCCAGCAGAGCAGTTCCACGAACCAGAACAGCACCAGGAACAGCTGCACCACGACGACCGGCACCGCGAGGAAGACCACCGACGGGATCGCGATCAACACCCAGAGCGCGACCGCACCGAGGCTCGCGCCGCGCAGCCCGCTGGTCAAACGCACCGCCGCCCACATCATCCAGCGGCGCGGCAGCGTCACGTTCATCTCGCGCAGGCAGCGGCGGAACAGCCCGTCCGCGTCGGCGACGCCCACCGCCCCGGTGCTGCGCAGATAGTCGTGCAGGATGGCGGCGCGGGTGTAGGCGCCGTAGCGCGGCACCAACCAGACCAGCACCCGCGGCACCGAGGCGAAGTCGGTGCGGAACCCGGCCGGGATCACGAACTCTTGGGAATCACCTTGATAGACGAGCGGTTCGACCACCCGCCAGAACTTCGCGTCGAGCTCCTCGACGACCAGCCCGCTACCGACGAACGCCACAATCCGTTCCTCTCCGAACGCACAGCGTGTCCCCCAATTCTAGGGGGCTGCGGTACATCTGAGCTGTCGACCGGGCAACGGTTCGGACAACGCGTCAGTGGCTGGGCCGGGGCTGGGGCAGCGATCCGGAACCGGCCTCGCCGGTTGGCTCGTATCCACCGTAGGGCACCGCAGGTCCACCCGGCCGGTACGACGCGTCGCCCGCGGGATAGGCGGGTGCGCCGAGCGTTCCGTACGGGTCCGTCGCGACGGCACGGGTTCCGGTGCCCAGGTCTTCGGTCGGGCTCAGCGCCGCGGCGAACAGCACGATGAGTGAGGCGACCAGTGGCTGCACGATCAGCGCCAGCCAGGTCCCCAATTCGCTCGGCAACTCGACGATCTGGCCGATCGGCGGATTGTGCGGGCGCGGATGCGCCCACGCGGCCACCTGCTCGCCGAGCTTCGCCATCACCATCGCACCGAGGATCGAGCCGGCCAGCAGCCCGAGTTGCAGCAGCGGCCCGCGCATCGCCCGCCACCGCCAGGCGGCGATCGCGGCGAGCAGTCCGGTGACCGCGCCGAGGCACACGAACATCGCGACCGCGTCGAACTGATGCGTGCTCTCCCCGGTGAGCACGGCGCCGCGGCCCTGCTCCACCACGAACAGCTGCTCGGTCGGCGCGAGCAGACCCCACAGCACGCCGACGAGCGCGCTGGCCAGCACCACGAGCAGCGCGACAACGGCGGCGCCGCGCGCCGCGTTCGGTGCCGCGCGCACTAGCGCAGTTCCAGACTGGCGGCGTCGATCACACCGTGCCGGGAGCATTTGGCCCACCAGCCGTCCGGACTCACCTGCACGATCATCCGGCGACCGCACCGCTCACAGAAGCGCGGCGGCTCGAGGCCAAGCGCGGCGGCCGCCGGCACGGCGTCGTCGCGGCCGGGCACGATCGGTTTGCCGGTGAACGGGTTGTAGCGCTCGTCCATGGGCATGACACTACTCATGCGGCGGATCAGAGGGTTTCGTTGAGCGCCTTGATCGGCATCTTCAACTCACCGAGCAGATCCAGATCCGCCTCGGCGGGCCTGCCGAGCGTGGTCAGGTAGTTGCCGACGATGACGGCGTTGATGCCGCCGAGCATGCCCTGCTTGGCGCCCAGGTCGCCGAGGGTGATCTCGCGACCGCCCGCGAAGCGAAGGATGGTGCGCGGCAGGGCGAGCCGGAACGCGGCGACGGCGCGCAGCGCGTCCGCGGCGGGCAGCACCTCGAGGTCGCCGAACGGGGTGCCCGGACGCGGGTTGAGGAAGTTGAGCGGGACCTCGTCCGGTTCGAGCTCGGCCAGGTTCGCCGCGAATTCCGCACGCTGCTCCAGCGTTTCGCCCATGCCGAGGATGCCGCCACAGCACACCTCCATGCCGGCGGCACGCACCATGCGCAGGGTGTCCCAGCGTTCCTCCCAGGTGTGCGTGGTGACCACGTTCGGGAAGTAGGAGCGCGAGGTCTCCAGGTTGTGGTTGTACCGGTGCACGCCCATCGCGGCGAGCTGGTCGACCTGTTCCTGGGTCAGCATGCCCAGCGAGCAGGCGACCTGGATGTCGACCTCGTTGCGGATGGCCTCGACGCCCGCGGCGACCTGGGCCATCAGGCGCGCGTCCGGGCCGCGCACCGCGGCGACGATGCAGAACTCGGTAGCACCGGTCTTTGCGGTCTGCTTGGCGGCCTCGACCAGGCTCGGGATGTCGAGCCACGCGGCCCGCACCGGCGACTGGAACAGGCCGGACTGGGAGCAGAAGTGGCAGTCCTCCGGGCAGCCGCCGGTTTTCAGGCTGATGATGCCCTCGACCTCGACCTCAGGGCCGCACCACTTCATCCGCACGTCGTGGGCCAGCGCGAGCAGCTCTTCGAGCTGATCGTCGCCGAGGCGGAGCACCTCGAGGGTCTGCTCCTGGGTGAGCCCTTCGCCGCGTTCGAGCACCTGCTCGCGCGCGATGGTCAGGATCGAGGTGTCTACGGGAGCCTGGGTCACTGCGCGAATCCCTTCGTCCGGCCGAGGTGGCCGTGCAACTTGAACGGCGTTCAGGTTAGGGTAGCGCAGGCAGTGAGTCAAAACACCGCGGCGGTACGCGGCGGCCCGACCGGCGGCCCCGAGGCGGTAGCGTGCACAGACAGGTACTGCGATGGATAGACGGAGGAATTCGGGTGCAGCTGCACAGAGCGGACGTGGTCGACGGCGCCATCGCGATTCTGGACCGGTACGGTCTCGCCGACCTGACCATGCGCAGGCTGGCCGGCTCGCTCCAGGTGCAGCCGGGCGCGCTGTACTGGCACTTCCCGAACAAGCAGGCGCTGCTCGGCGCGGTCGCGGACAAGATACTCGCGCCGATGGACGATCCGATCGTCGCGACCGAATGGGACGGCCAGATCAGCGAATTGGCACACCGGCTGCGCGACTGCCTGCTCGCCTACCGTGACGGCGCCGAATTGGTCTCGGCCACCTACGCTTCCCGGCTCACCACCAGCAAGGGGCGCGAACGCATGGTGAGCGCGGCCATCCGCGCGGGCATGCCCCGCCCTGAGGCCGAGCTCAGCTCCTTCACGCTGCTGTACTACGTGCTCGGCCAGACCGTCGACGAACAGTCCAGGATGCAAATGGATTCCGCGGGCGCGCTGCCCGAAGACGAGACCCCGCTCGACGAAACCCCGGACCCCACCGCCCGTTTCGACTTCGGCCTGCAGCTGTTCATCGCGGGTGTGCGGCACCTGCTCGGCAGCCGCGTGCGCTGAGGTCCATGCGGGCGTCGCCCGCATGCGGCGCGCCGGGTCAGGAGTCGACCGGAACCGGTTGCGCGCGTAGCCCGTTCGGCCCGGGAAACCAGCGATACATCGCGGCCGCGCCCACCACGGCGGCACCGGCCAGCGCGAAGGCCGCGACGCTCAGCAGCGCGACCGCACTGATCGCACCCGCGACCAGCGGACCCGCGAACATGCCGGTGTCGTGGGTCAGGCGCCAGGCCCCGAGGAACTCGGTGCGCCGGTCCTCGGGCGCGGCGTCGGCGCCCACGGTCATGATCACGCCGTTGCTGACGCCGTTGGCGAGTCCGAGCAGCACGGCGACCGTGCCGAGCCCGAGTACCGACGAGGTGCCGGGCAGCGCGGCGAAACCCAAGGCGAACAACACCATTGCCGGGACGCCGACGGCGCGGCTGCCGCGCCGGTCGAGCCAGATGCCCGCCGGGTAGGACAGCAGCACGTCCACCGCGCCCGCGATGCCGAACACCACGCTGGTCGCCGCGGCGCTGAGCCCGATGTGCGCCGCCCACAGCGGGAGCACCGCGACCCTGGCCGCCCGCACCGCCCCCATCAGCAGCGCCGCCGACCCCAAAGTGCCGAGCACCCCGATGTTCTCGACGACCACCGAGCGCAGCGTGTGCGCGTCCGGCTTGCCCCGCGCGTCGTCGGGCGCCGGGATCGCGACCATGGCCGCACCCGAGAGGAGCATGGTGGCCAGTTGCAGCCACAGCGCACCGCTCGGGCCCATCGCGTGCACGAGCACCGCGCCGAGGAACGGCCCGCCGAAGTAGCCGAGCCGATGCGATCCCGCCAGGGTGGACATCGCCCGGCCGCGGTCCGCGGCGGGCACCACCGCGACGATGTAGGTCTGGCGCGCCAGCCCCCACACGGCCGCGGCGGCGCCGTTGAGCAGCAATCCCACCGCCAGCACACCCTGATTCGGTGCGACGATGGCCAGCAGTACGCCGAGAACGCCGAGCAAGGAGCCCGCCCCGATCGCGCCCCGCTCCCCGATCCGCGCGACGATCCGCCCGGCGGGCAGATCGGCCAGCACCATGCCCAGCCCGCTCAGCGCGACCAGCAGCCCCGCCGACCCGAGCGACGCGCCGAGATCCAGCGCGCGCAGCGCGTACATCGGGGCGGCCGCACCGGCGCCGATGCCGTACAACACCATCGGGACGAAGACCGACCAGGTGAGCGAGCGCAGTCGAACCGCCTCGGCGCCTGCCGCGGCGCTCACCACGCCGCGGCCGGATCGGCGAGCCGCCTGATGTGCGTGCCTGTTCGCTGTCCTACCCGTGGCATCATGCGCCGCGGCACCGGGTTTCGGCGTGCGACCACGCGCACCACCGGGACGACCGAGCGCGACACGACACCCATGCTGCGCCGCCGCCGCACGGCGATGCCCACTGTCGTTGCGGCAGAGCCGAACTCGCGATACTCAGGGCACTCACTGTGCCAGAGCGGGGCGTCGGGCGAAGCGGCTCTCCGGGCGGGGCAACCCGAAGTGATCGCGCAGGGTGGTGCCGCTGTATTCGGTGCGAAAGAGCCCGCGTTCCTGCAGGATCGGGACGACGGTCTCGGCGAACACTTGGAGACCGCCGGGGTAGTACGGCGGCATCACGTTGAAACCGTCCGCGGCACCGCCGCGGAACCATTCCTCGATGGTGTCGGCGACCTGTTCCGGTGTGCCCGCGAACACGCGATGGCCACGCGCGCCCGCCAGACGGTGCAGCAGGCCGCGCACGGTCGGCCGCTCGCGTCGCACGATGCCCGCGACGACCTGCAGGCGGCTGCGCCCGTTGTCGGTGACATCGCCCGCGTCGTCGAACAGATCGACCGGAACGTCGCCGTCGAGCGGGAGGTGGCGCAGGCTCTTGCCGACGATGTTCTCCAGCTGCGTCAGGCCGTACTCCGGCACGGTGAGCTCGTTGAACTCGCGTTCGAGCCGCTTGGCCGCCGCCTCGGTGTCACCGATGAACGGGCTGATCCCCGGCAGGATCTTGACGTGCTCGGGATCGCGGCCGAAACCCTGTGCCTGCGCCTTGATATCGGCATAGAAGGCTTGCGCGTCCTCGAGCCGCTGATGGGCGGTGAAGATCGCCTCGGCGTATTTGCCCGCGAACGAACGCCCCTCGTTGGAGGCGCCCGCCTGGACGAGCACCGGGTGCCCCTGCGGCGTGCGCGGGGCGTTGAACGGCCCACGCACCCGCAGGTATTCGCCGACGAAGTCGATCGGGTGGATCTTGGCCGGGTCGGCGTAGCGCCCGCTCGCCTGGTCCAGCACGATGGCGTCGTCTTCCCAGCTGTCCCACAGCGCCACCACGGCGTCGACGAATTCCCGTGCCCGCGCGTAGCGTTCGGCGTGGTCGGGGTGTTTGTCCAGACCGAAGTTCGCGGCGGCGAGATCGGTTCCGGTGGTGACGATGTTCCAGCCGGCCCGGCCACCGGAGATGTGGTCGAGCGTGGAGAACAGCCTGGCCAGGTTGTAGGGCTCATAGTAGGTCGTCGACGCGGTCGCGATCAGACCGAGATGCGTTGTCGCCGTGGCGATCGCGGTGAGCAGCGTGATCGGCTCCAGCCCGGAGCCCGCGTTGTGCTCGACGTTGGTGCGCAGCGCGGGACCGTCGGCGAAGAACACCGCGTCGAGTTTCGCGGCCTCCGCGGTGTGGCCGATCTCCTGGTAGTAGGCGGCGTCATAGATCCGGTGCGGTTGGCTGTCGGGATGACGCCAGGCCGCCTCGTGGTGGCCGGACGGATAGATGAACGCGTTCAGGCTGAGCTGACGGGGATGACTCATGAGGCTTTCTTCTCTTCTGGACGAACGGTCGGCTGACCCGCGGGACCGACGCCGAGGCTGGCCAGCAGCAGGGACCGGTAGTGGTTGAACGCCGGATCACTGTGGTGGCGAGGGCGTTCCAGATCGATGCGCTGATCGACCGCGATGGCGCCCTCGTCGAGCACCAGCACCCGGTCGGCGAGCAGCACGGCCTCGTCGACGTCGTGGGTGACCAGCAGGACGGCGGGCTTGTGCCGGGCGCACAGGTCCTGCAGCAGCGCGTGCATCTTGATCCGGGTGAGCGCGTCGAGCGCGCCGAACGGTTCGTCGGCGAGCAGCAGTTCCGGCTCCCGCACCAGCGAGCGCGCCAACGCGACGCGCTGCTGCTCACCACCGGAAAGTTCTCTGGGCCAAGCCTTTTCGCGCCCGGCGAGGCCGACCTCGGCGAGTGCGGCCCGGCCGCGCTCGGCCGCGTCGTGGCCGCCGAGGCCGAGGATCACGTTGTCGAGCACCCGGGTCCACGGCAGCAACCGGGAATCCTGGAACACCACGGCCCGCTCGCTGGGCACGGTCAGTTCACCGGAACCGGGTACGTCGTAGTCCAATTCGGCCAGCGCCCGCAGCAGGGTGCTCTTGCCGGAACCGCTGCGCCCGAGCAGGGCGACGAATTCGCCGCGCGCGATATCGATGTCGAGGTCGCGCAGCACGACACGGTCACCGAAGCCGCGGCGCAGCTCCCTGGTCCGCACGACGTTCAGTCGCCCAGTGTCGCTCGCCATGACAGCGTCTTCCTTTCCACCGCGCGGACCGCGAGATCACCGAAAAGCCCGAGCAGGCCGTAGATCACGAGGCCGACCACGATCACATCGATCTGCCCGTAGGTGCGGGCCTGGGTCATCAGGTAGCCGATGCCGCTGGTCGCGTTGACCTGTTCCACCACGACCAGCGCCAGCCAGGCGATGGTGACCGCGAGCCGCAGCCCGATGAAGAAGCCGGGCAGCGAGCCGGGCAACGCGATCCGGCGGATGAAGCCCCAGCGCGAAAGGCCGACCGTCTGGGCGAGTTCCACGTATCTGGCGTCGACGCTGCGCAGGTACGCGTGGGTGTTGAGATAGATCGGGATCGCCACGCTGGTCGTGATGACGACCAGCTTCATCTCTTCGCCGATGCCGAACCACACGATGAACAGCGGAATCAGCGCCAGGGTCGGGATCGCCCGCTTGATCTGGATCGGACCGTCCACCAGCGCCTCGCCGATCCGGCTCAGTCCGGCGATCAGCGCCAGGACCAACCCGGCGAGCACACCGATGACCAGGCCGACACCGGCCCGCTGCACCGAGGTCAGCAGATTCGACTGCAGACGACCGTCCGCGGCCAGCTCGCTCGCGGTCTGGGCGACCACCCACGGCGCGGGCAGGGTCTCCGGATCCAGTGCGCCGGAGGCGGATCCGATCACCCAGGCCGTGATCAGCAGCGCGGGGCCGAGCGCGACGCCGAACGGAATCGGCCGCCCAGGGCCGAGCCGCCGCCGGGCCGGTTTGCGTTTGGCGAGCGCCTCGGCCTGCGCGCTACCGCGCCCCAGCCCGCTGAGTACGCCCGCGTCCAGTGTCGCCATCAGCGTTGCTTCGGTGCGTGCGCGGCACCGCTGGCGCTGACCGCCTCGGTGATCGCGGCGTCGAAGCGCAGATCGAAGCCCTTGGCGGCCTGCACCTTCCTGGGCAACTCACCCGCCTTGTCGATGGCGTCGATGGTGGCCTGCTGCCGCTCCACGAGCTGCTGGTCCAGGTGTGGGAAGGTGAGGATGCCGAGCGAGTCCACGATGCGCCCGGCATCCTCCGCGCTCACCTTCTGGTTGTCGATGTAGTACTTGCGCGCCCATTCGTCCTGGTGCGTGTTGGTCCACTGGTAGGCACGGACGTAGGCGCCGACCAGGGCGCGCGTCGCGGCCGCCTTGGCCGGGTCCTGGACCACCGCGCGCCGCGCGTACAGGTACGCGAGCCCACCGTAGATGCCGTCGGTCTCACTGTCGGGAATCAGGCTCGCGCCCGGAGTCCGCAGCAGGCGGGTGACATTCGGCTCGAGCAGCGGGGCGACATCAACCTGCCCGGTGCGCACCGCGTCGAGGAACTCGGCCAGCTGCAGTCGAACCAGTTGCGCGTCAGCGGGTTTCAGGCCCACCCTGTCCAACGCCCGCAGCACCGCCGCCTGCTGGGCGGTGCCTTCGGCGTAGGCGATCTTCTTGCCTTTGAGGTCGGCCAGCTTACTGATCTGCTTGCCGGGCGCGACCGCGAGTTTCAGTGCGGTGGTGCTGGTTTGGTAGGCGGCGACGATGGGCACGTCCTGGCCCGCGGCCAACGCGTGGATCGGCGGGACGTCACCGACCGGCGCGATATCGGCCGCCCCGGCGCGGAACGCCTCCAGGATCGCGGGTCCACCGATGAAGTTGGCGAACTCCACCTTGAACGGCAGCTTGTCCAGCTCACCGGACACCCGCAGCGCGGTCTGCAACCGCTCCTGCTGGTCGGCGACGACGAGTTTGGTTCCAGCCGGAACCTCCACGGGCAGTGGCGTATCGGCGACGGGACCGACCGGCTTGTCGGAGTTCGAGCAGCCGGTGAGTCCGAGGGTCGCAACGGTTGCCACGGCGAGCAATGCGGCGGTGGTGCGGCCATGGCGGCCGAACAAGGACGTGCGTGGTCGGTACATACCGGGATTCAAACAAGACAAATCCGGCCGGAACACCGTTTGTCTCAGGCTGGTTCGAACTGGCCCAGCCTGGTCCGAACCGGCTCAGCGTGGTGCGGCCGCGGCGCTCGTCGTGCGGACCTGCTGCTGATAGCGCTGGATGAACGGCACGACCTGCTGCTCGATCACCGTGTTGTACTCCACCGGCCGCTGCATCGGATTGGCGTGCCCCGTGTTTCGCGCCCGCACCACCGAGAGCGTGCCGTCGACGCCACCCACCTGATCGATCAGCACCCGGTGCGAGTACTCGACATCGACCACACGATCGCGGCTCGCATCCCTCGGCCGGATGAATACGACTGCGGGGCGGGTCTTTCCGTGCGTCGGCCCGGCCAGGGCGCGCAGATCGTTCGTCGCGCCGCCCGCCACGATCGCGGTGAACTGCGCCTCGATCAGACCGTTGCTCGCCGCGTTGCGCGAGAAGATCTTCTCCCGCAGCACCTCGTCGAGCACCGCACGCAACCGTTCGAACCGGATGCCAGGCGGCGTGCCGCCACCACCGTGCGAGACGAAACGGTCGCGCCGCGCATAGGTTTCCACCGCCAGCCGCAGCAGCCTGCTCTCGCGCGCGCCGGGCAGCCAGCGCATCCAGCGCACCATATCCTCGCCCCGGCCCCGGCTCTCCGGCCGGACCGCGTCCAGGTCCACCGGGGTGCAGTCCAAGATCACCCCGACCAGCCTGCGGTCGCTGTCGAGGTGCAGGTGCTTGGCGACCTCCAGCGCGATCACCCCGCCCATGCTGTGCCCGACCAGCACGACGTTCTTCAGCCCGGACAGTTCGGCGGCACGCACGATCAGATCGGCGATGACCTTGGTGTCGATGCCTTCGTTGTCGTAGCGGATCGCCCACACCACGCCCATCCGTCGCAGCGAAGGCAGCGCCGCGGCGGTCGCGCCGGCGTCGAGGTTGCCGAGGCCGACCATGTCGACCACCACGGTGTCCCAGTCGCGCGGGTCGGCCGGGGCCGCCACGGGCAGGATCGCGGGGTCGGTGCGCGCGAGCCGCGCCGCCTCCGGTTTCACGTCGAAGGTCAGGTACTGCGCGTAGCAGACCAGCACGGCGACGAACAGTACGAGCACCCGCACCACCGCCGACTTGGTCCGGCGCAACGTCTTCCACTCGTGCCACGGGTTCGTTTCCCGTAACCGGGCTTTGCGTCGCGCGTCGTCCCAGTCCGCGACGGTGGACGGGTGCCGGTCTTCGAACGGCGACATCCTCCCCACTGTAGGTAAGCGAACCGGGCCGTCGCCACGTCGCCCGCAACCCCGCGCGGGCGTGGACCCGACCGACCGGTAGAGTTCTCCCGTCCTACCTGGCAGGTGCGGGAAACCGGTGTGAATCCGGTACGGTCGCGCCACTGTGATCGCCACCACGGCGAGAGTCAGACCTCCCCTGCCACGCAACTCTGGAGAGGCCGCGACTTGCCTGTGGAGCAACGCCGATGAACCGTGCCCGCACGGCGATCGTGCTGCCCGTCCTCGGCGGGTTGCTCGTCTGCGCCATGATCCTCGCGACCGGATTCGGCGCGGAGAATCTGCCGGTCGCCACGGTCGTCGAGGTGCTGGGACGCCGGCTCACCGGGCAGGCGCCCACCGACTTCGGGCTCGACACCATCGTGTGGCAGCTGCGGGTGCCGCGCACCGTGCTCGCCGCCATCGTCGGGGCCGGCCTCGCGCTGGCGGGCACCGCGATGCAGACGCTGGTGCGCAATCCGCTCGCCGATCCGTACCTGCTGGGGGTGTCCTCGGGCGCGGGCGTCGGCGCGGCCGCCGTCATCACCTCCGGGCTCTTCGCCGGGGCCGGCGTGTGGGCGCTCTCGGGCGGCGCGCTGGTCGGCGCGTTCGTCGCGGCGGCGCTGGTGTTCCTGATCGCCGTGGCGCAGGGCGGACTCACGCCGCTGCGACTGGTGCTCACCGGCACCGTGCTCGGCTCCGCGTTCGCCGCGCTGAGCAGCTACCTGATCTTCCGGCGCCCCGATCCGGCCGCCGCCCAGTCCGTGCTGTTCTGGCTGCTCGGCAGTCTCGCCGGGGCCGATTGGACCCGAATCGCGTTGCCGCTCAGCGTGGTCGCCATCGCGGGCCTGATGCTGCTGGTCACCGGCGGGTGGCTGGACGCGCTGACCGTCGGCGCGGATACCGCCGCCTCGCTGGGTGTTCCGGTCAAGGAGCTCCGGATCGGCCTGTTCGTATTGCTCGCGGTGCTCGTCGGTGTGCTCGTCGCGGTGTCGGGCGGCATCGGCTTCGTCGGGTTGGTCGTACCGCACGCCACCCGCCTGCTGGTCGGCCCGCGGCACCGCAGCCTGCTGCCCGCGTGCGCGCTCTGCGGCGCCCTGTTCCTCGTGGTCGCCGACGCCTGCACCCGGGTCATCGTGCGGCCCACCGAGATCCCCGTCGGCGTGCTCACCGGCCTCATCGGCGCGCCCGTCTTCCTGATCCTGATGGGCCGCCGCCGCTACCGCTTCGGGGAATCGTGAACCGGCACGGCGGCCCGGTCGAGACGAAGGAAACGGTCCGGCAGGACGGCGCGGCACTACCGGACGAAAACCAGGCAACGGCCGAAAGCGGCGGTGCGGCCGCGACACTGACCGTCGAGGAGCTCGCCTGCGCGGCGGGCAGGCGAACGGTGTTGTCCGAGGTGAGTTTCACGGTGCGGGCCGGTGAGACGATCGGGATCGTCGGGCCGAACGGCACCGGCAAGACCACCCTGCTGCAGGTGCTCGCAGGGGTACGCAAGCCGGTACGCGGCCGGGTGCTCGTGGACGGCCAAGTGCTGCACGGGTTGTCGGCACGTAGGCGCGCCAGGGCGGTGGCGTCGGTGGCGCAAGACGAGCGGCCGCCCGCCGACCTGCGCGCCGGTGAGGTGGTGGCGCTCGGGCGCACCCCCTACCTGCCGCCGTGGGGCGCCGGGTCACCACGCGAACAGCAGGTG
Source organism: Nocardia brasiliensis (assembly GCF_011801125.1). NCBI lineage: Bacteria > Bacillati > Actinomycetota > Actinomycetes > Mycobacteriales > Nocardiaceae > Nocardia > Nocardia brasiliensis. The sequence goes on along the minus strand of NZ_CP046171.1, from coordinate 2,592,882 downwards.
ATCGAACAGGCGCTGGCCACCGTCGATCTGGCGGGCTTCGCCGACCGTCCGGTGCATCACCTTTCCGGCGGCGAGCGGCAGCGCGTGCTGCTGGCGCGCGCCCTGGTCCAGGACACGCCCGTGCTGCTGCTGGACGAGCCGACCAACCATCTGGACATCACGCACAGCCTGGAACTGCTCGCGCTGGCCCGCACCCTGAACCGCACCGTGGTCGCGGCGCTGCACGACCTCACCTTGGCCGACCGCTACTGCGACCGAATCCTGGTCTTGCACAACGGCACCGCCCACCCGCTGGCGCCACCGGCCACCGCACTGGCCCCCGACATCGTCGAAGCCGTCTTCGGCGTGCGGGCGCTACGGGTTCCCCACCCGCACACCGGCCACCCCCACCTGCTCATCACCCCGCGTGTCCCATGAGCGGCAGAACTTTTCGGAACTATCGGCGAACGACGAGAGGGAGACGGATGAGACACGGGTTGCGCGTACTGCTGGCGCTGGCGCTGGCCGCGACGGTGGCCGGGTGCGCCGCCGACAGGTCCGCGAGCGGCGATCTGACGGTGCGCAATTGCGATGCGGACGTGCGCTTTCCCTCCCCCGCACAGCGACTGTTCGTCAATGACGGCAATCTGATCTCGATGGTGCTCGCGCTGGGCGCGCAGGACCAGACGGTCGCGGTCTCCAGCGTGCAGCGGGACGCGGACACGCTGCGCAGGCACTACGGCCCCGCCGTCGATAAGTTGAAATCCGTTGCACCCGAGTATCCGTCGCGAGAGACCGTGTTGGCGCAGGGCCCCGACGTAATGGTGGCCGGTTGGAGCTACGGCTACGACGAGGCGAAGAACCTCACCCCGGATTCGTTGCGGAAGGCGGGCATCGCGGCCTACACGCTCACCGAGAGCTGCCGCCAACGCGACGGCGAGAAGCCGCGCGGCATCGTCGAGCCGTGGACGGCGCTGCGCACCGACCTCGCCAACCTCGGCGCGATCACCGGCCGCACCGAGCGCGCCACCGAACTCAACGCCGACCTGGATCGGCGCCTCGCCGCGTTACGCGCCGCGCCGCGGGCCGAGCGCACCCCGACCATCTTCCTGTTCGACAGCGCCACCGACTCGCTGATGTCCAGCGGTAGTTTCGGTGCGCCCCAAGCGATCCTGGAGGCGGCGGGCGGGCGCAACGCGCTCAGCGACGTCCCCGACACCTGGACGCGGGTGTCCTGGGAGCGGCTCGCCGCCGCGGACCCCGACGCCATCATGTTCGTCGACTACCCGCCACAGACCTTTGCGCAGAAGCTCGACGCGTTGCGCGCCAAGCCGGGGATCAACCAGCTGCGCGCCGTCAGGGACGGCCGCTTCCTCAATCTCCCCTACGCCATGTGGACCAGCGGACCGCTGAATATCGATGCCGCGGAACAGATCCGCAAGCAGCTCGAGCAATGGGACCTGGTCCCCGCGTCCGCGATCGAGCCACAGGCCGACGACGCGCTGCGCTGACCGGCACTCGTTGCGGCTTGCCGCGCCGGGTGCCCGAAATCCGCAGGGGCGCGCGACGGTCAGGCCAACGGTGACCACGCCGGGTCGAACCACGAGGGCGCCGCGCTGGTGAAACTCACGCGCGGCCAGGAACCCGCGCCGGCGGGCACCACGCCGACCACTTCCACGCCGGTGTGGCGCGGCAGATCAACCCGATTGCATCGCATGGCGAGGTCGGGTTCGGCGGGCCAGGCGCCGATCACCACGCCCGCACAGCGCACGCCTGCGGCATGCAATGCGCGGGTGGTCAATTCGGTGTGATTGAGTGTGCCGAGTCCGGCCGCGACCACCACCAGCACCGGCGCGTCGAGCTTTTCGGCCAGGTCGAGCAGGGTGAAATCACCGAGCCGCACCAGCAGCCCGCCCGCGCCCTCCACCAGAACGAGATCGGCGTCGCCGAGTTCGGCGATGCCCGCGACGGTTTCGGCCAGGGTCAGTTCCGGCAGCCCGGCGCGCCGCGCCGCGGTGTCGGGTGCCAAAGGGTCTGGGTACCTGGCGAATTCGACGGTCCGCTGGACGCCGCTGAGCCGCTCGATCGCCGCGAGGTCGCCCGGTTCCCCCGGGGCGACGCCGGTCTGCCCGGGTTTGCACACCGCGACGGTTTTCCCTTGCGCAAGCGCCACCGCCGCGACGGCCGCGGTCACCACCGTCTTGCCGACGTCGGTGGACGTCCCGGTGATCAGCAAAACACCCACAATCGCTCCTGCCATCGACCCGCACCCGCGCCGCCGCCGGGTGCGCGGCACAGCGGGGCACTGTTGTTCGCTTACGTGTGCGCCAGCTCCGGCGCCTGGGCATCGGCCAGTACCGCACCGAGAACCGTTGCGATGGCGGCGATCTCGTCCGGCGTCAGATTGGCACGGGCGGTGAGGCGCAGGCGGGAGGTCCCTTCCGGCACCGACGGCGGGCGGAAACAGCCGACGTCCAACCCGCGGGCTCGGCATTGCTGGGCCGCCTCGAAGGCCACCTGCGCCTTGCCGAGCACCACCGAGACGACCGCCGACGCGGGGGCGGGCACCGCGGCGATGCGGGCGATGTCGGCGGCGCGCTCGAGCACGCGGGTGGCCAGCTCGGGTTCGCGGCGCAGCACGCCGAGTGCGGCATGGGCCGCGCCGACGGCGGCGGGCGCGAGGCCGGTGTCGAAGATGAAGGTGCGGGCAGCGTCCACCAGGTGGGCGCGGACCCGCTCGGCGGCGAGCACCACGCCGCCTTGCGCGGCAAGGGCTTTCGACAGCGTCGCGGTGATCACCAGATCCGGTTGACCGGCCAGCCCGAGTTCGTGCACCAAGCCGCGACCTCCGGCGCCACGCACGCCGAGGCCGTGCGCCTCGTCCACGACCAGCACCGCGCCCCGCGCGCGGGTGACCCGGTGCAGCTCGACCAGTGGCGCGAGATCTCCGTCGGCGCTGAACACCGAGTCGGTGAGCACCAGCGCCCGTTCCTCGGTGCGCGCGGCGAGCAGCCGGTCGACGGCGTCGACATCGCGGTGCTCGGCGACCGCCACCCTGGCCCGCGACAAGCGGCACGCGTCCACCAGCGAGGCATGGCTGCCCGCGTCCGAAACCACAAGGGCCCCACGCCCGGCCAGCGCGGTGACCACACCGAGGTTGGCGGCGTAGCCGGAGGCGAACACCAATCCCGCTTCGGCGCCGACGAATTCGGCGAGGTCCGCCTCGAGCTCGGCATGCGCGGCGGTGGTCCCGGTGACGAGCCGGGAGCCGGTGGCCCCCGCGCCCCACCGGCGCACCGCGGCCACCGCGGCGTCGATCACCTCGGGGTGGCGCACCAGCCCCAGGTAGTCGTTCGAGGCGAGGTCGATCGCGGGCGAGTGCGCCGCCCGCGGCCGCAGTTCCCGGCGCAACCCAGCGGCCACCCGCGCCGAAGCACGCTCGTCCAACCAGCTCAACGGATCGATAGTCACAGCTCCGCAGCATACTTGAACGCCGTTCAAGTCGCACACGCGGACGACTCGGGCATTCCCCGGCGCACCACCCCCTTCGCGAGCCCCCACCATCGCCGACGAGACAGCGCGGCGCGGGCTCGTCGCCCGAGACCTCAGCGAACCTGCGCCGCGACGGCCGCCCGCATCCCCGCGGTGATCGTCGCGACCTCCTCGGTGGTGCTGATGAACGGCGGCATTGTGTAGATCAGGTTCCGGAACGGCCGCAGCCACGCCCCGGCCGCCACCGCCGCGTCGGTCGCAGTGCGCATGTCCACCGGCCGGTCCAGTTCGATCACGCCGATCGCGCCGAGCACCCGCACGTCGACGACGCCGGGCAGCTCGCGCACCGGCGCGAGGCCCGCGGCGAGCTCGTCCGCGATCCGCGCCACCTCGCCGCGCCAGTCCCGCGCGCGCAGCAGCTCGATCGAGGCGACCGCGACCGCGCAGGCCAGCGGATTGCCCATGAAGGTCGGCCCGTGCATCAGCCCGCCGTGGCCCGCGCTGATGGTCTCGGCGATCCGCGCGGTGCACAGCGCGGCGGCCAGCGTGAGATACCCACCGGTCAGCGACTTTCCGACGCACAGCACGTCCGGGCTCACGCCGACCTGATCGGCCGCGAAAAGCGTTCCGGTGCGGCCGAATCCGGTCGCGATCTCGTCGAAGACGAGCAGCACGCCGTGTTCGTCGCACAGCCTGCGCAGCTCGGTCAGATAACGCGGATGATGCCAGCGCATGCCGCCCGCGCCCTGCACGATCGGTTCCACGATGACCGCGGCGAGCTCGTCGGCGTGCGCGCCGATCAGCCGCGCCAGCTCCGCCACGTACTCCGGCTCGTAGTCGCGCGGCGGCATCGGCGCGAAGACCTGATCGACCAGCACGTCGGTCCACAGCGCGTGCATGCCTCCCGCGGGGTCGCACACGCTCATCGGGGTGAAGGTGTCGCCGTGGTACCCGCCGCGCCAGGTGAGCAGCCTGCGCTTCGCGGGCCGCTGCTGGCTGCGCCAGTACTGCAGGCACATCTTGACCGCGACCTCGACGGCGACCGAGCCGGAATCACAGAGGAACACCTTGTCCAGCCCGGCGGGGGTGATCTGGACGAGCAGTTCGGCCAGGCGCGCGGCCGGTTCGTGGGTGAGCCCGCCGAACATCACATGGCTCATCCGCTGGGATTGCGCCACGAGCGCGGCATCGAGCACGGGGTTGCGGTAGCCGTGGATGACCGCCCACCACGAGCTCATCCCGTCGACCAGCACCCGGCCGTCGGCCAGGGTCAGCCGGGCGCCGGCCGCCTCGGACACCACCAGCGGTTCGGTGGTCGCCGGAAATCCGCCGTAGGGGTGCCAGACGTGTTCGGCGTCGATGGCGGTGATCTCGTCAGGTGTCAGTGCCACAGCAATCCTCGCGGTCGCGACCGCCCGGCCGGACGACCGGGCTTGAACAGCGTTCAAGTTACCATCCGAGCTGCGCCGTGAAAGCCGTCGACGGCCTTCTCGACGCGACTTGGCGCCGCGCGGGCCATTCAGCCACGACGGCCGCCGCCAGCGGGTGCGACTCATCGCCGGGGGCAAGTCGAACCTGCGTCTTCGGCTCGGTCATCGAACGCCACGCCCGCCGCTGCGCCGACGAATACAGTTGGGACACAAGGCATGACAGCGTGCAGAGGACACCGTCGCGAAGCAGCGGCCGTACCCGCGACTGGGTCGCGGATCTCTTCGGCCGAACCCGGAGCCGACGCCCCGAGCCACCCACAACGGAATCGACCTCGTGCCACGCGAACCTCGCACACCGGGCATAGCTGCGGGATTACCAGACTTCCTCCAGACAGGCCGCCCGGCTGGGGGCCACGTGCGGTATCGGGCGGCCCGGCCCGGCAAGCTGTCCGGTTCACCCACCGGCGGACCGGGCCGATCACGCCCCTTACACCGTCGGACCGACCGCCCGGTCGCAACCACCCGCAGCACCCGAATCACCGCTGCCGCTAGTGTCGTTGCTATGGCTCAGCCCGACGCAGCGCCCGGTGACGCGACACCACTCGGTGTGTGGCCCGGCACCGCTTACCCACTGGGCGCGACCTACGACGGGGCGGGCACCAACTTCTCGGTGTTCTCGGAAGTTGCCGACGCCGTCGAGTTGAGCCTGATCGCCCGGGACGGCACCGAGTCGCGCGTCGCGCTCGACGAGGTCGACGGCTACGTGTGGCACGCCTATCTGCCCGCCGTCGGGCCGGGCCAGCGCTACGGCTTCCGGGTGCACGGCCCCTACGATCCCGAGCACGGCCTGCGCTGCGATCCGAGCAAGCTGCTGCTCGACCCGTACGGCAAGGCGTTCGACGGCGCGTTCGACGACCATCCGTCGCTGTACACCCACGGACTGGACTCGCTCGGCCACACCATGACCGGCGTGGTGATCAACCCGTACTTCGACTGGGGCACCGACCGCGCGCCGAACCGGCCCTATCACGAGACGGTGATCTACGAGGCGCACGTCAAGGGCATGACCGCGACGCACCCCGACGTGCCGGAAGAGTTGCGCGGCACCTACTCCGGCATCGCGCATCCGGCGATCATCGAGCACCTGAAAGGCCTCGGCATCACCGCGATCGAGTTGATGCCGGTGCACCAGTTCCTGCAGGACCGGGTGCTACTGGCGCAGGGCCTGCGAAACTACTGGGGCTACAACAGTTTCGGTTATCTCGCACCGCACAACGAGTACGCCGCGACCAAGCGCGCCGACTCCGCGGTGACCGAGTTCAAGGCGATGGTGCGCGCGCTGCACGCCGAGGGCATCGAGGTGATCCTCGATGTGGTCTACAACCACACCGCCGAGGGCAACCACCGCGGCCCGACCATCGGCTTCCGCGGCATCGACAACGCCGCGTACTACCGACTCGTGGACGACGACCCGGCGCTCTACATGGATTACACCGGCACCGGCAACAGCCTGAACGTGCGCCACCCGCACACGTTGCAGTTGATCATGGACTCGCTGCGGTACTGGGTCCTGGACATGCACGTCGACGGCTTCCGGTTCGACCTGGCCGCGACGCTGGCGCGCGAGCTGCACGACGTCGACCGGCTGTCCACGTTCTTCGATCTGGTGCAACAGGATCCGGTGGTGAGCCAGGTGAAGCTGATCGCCGAGCCGTGGGACGTCGGCGAGGGCGGCTACCAGGTCGGCAACTTCCCCGGGCTGTGGACCGAATGGAACGGCAAGTACCGCGACACGGTGCGCGACTACTGGCGCGGCGAGCCCGCGACGCTTGGCGAGTTCGCGTCCCGGCTCACCGGCTCCTCCGACCTCTACGAGGCCACCGGCCGCAGGCCGAGCGCGAGCATCAACTTCGTCACCGCGCACGACGGGTTCACGCTGCGAGACCTGGTGTCCTACAACGAGAAACACAACGAGGCCAACGGCGAGGACAACCGCGACGGGGAGAGCTGGAACCGGTCCTGGAACTGCGGCGTCGAGGGGCCCACCGACGACCCGGACATTCTCGCGCTGCGCGCCAGGCAGAGCCGCAACCTGCTGGCCACGCTGGTGCTCAGCCAGGGCGTGCCGATGCTCGCGCACGGCGACGAGATGGGCCGCACCCAGCACGGCAACAACAACGTGTACTGCCAGGACTCCCCGCTGGCCTGGATGGATTGGTCACTGATGCACAAGAATTCGGATCTGCTCGAGTTCACCCGGCACGTGATCGCGTTGCGCACCGAGCACCCTATTTTCCGGCGCCGCCGCTTCCTCGACGGCAGGCCGGTGCGCTCGCGCGACCACGCGCGCGATGTCGCCTGGCTCACCCCCGACGGCGCGGAGATGACCACCACGGACTGGGACAGCGGGTTCGGCAAGTCGCTGACCGTGTTCCTCAACGGCATGGGCATCCACGAGCCGGACCCGCGCGGGCAGCGCATCACCGACGACTCGTTCCTGTTGTGCTTCAACGCCCACGACGAACCGATAGATTTCACCCTGCCGAATTCCGACTACGGCATGTCCTGGACGGTCGCGCTGGACTGCGCGACGCCGACCGGCATCGCCGAAGCGCACTACCCGGCCGCGGCCACGGTCACGGTCGAATCCCGTTGTCTACTCGTCCTGCGCCACGCGGGATGACCCCACCGCCCATGACCCCATCGGATGCCACAGAGACCCACGTGACCGATCCTCTTTCCCTGCGCCGGACCCACGCCCGCCCGACCCCCATCCGCAGCACCTACCGGCTGCAACTGCGCCCCGACGCCTTGACCTTCGCCGACGCCCGCGCGATCGCGGAATACCTTCAGCAGCTGGGTATCTCGCACCTGTACCTGTCGCCGATCCTCACCGCGACGCAGGGCTCGACGCACGGCTACGACGTCACCGACCCGACCACGGTGTCCGCCGCGCTCGGCGGCCCGGCCGGCCTCAAGGCGCTCTCGGACGAAGTACGCAGTCGCGGTATGGGTTTGCTCGTCGACCTGGTGCCCAACCACGTCGGCGTGGCCGACCCGCGGCAGAACCCGTGGTGGTGGGACGTGCTGCGCAACGGCCGCGAGTCGGCCTTCGCACACTACTTCGACATCGACTGGAGCGCGGGCAACGGCGCGGGCGGGCGCCTCGCGCTGCCGGTGCTGCAGAGCGAGAACGACCCTGCCGCACTGACGGTCGACCGTTCCGGCGCCGAACCCATGCTGGCACTGCACGATCTGCGCTTCCCGATCGCGCCGGGCACCGACGGCGACAACGCACTGCGCATCCACGACAAGCAGCACTACCGCCTGGTCAGCTGGAAAGCGGGCGTGTGCACCTACCGCAGGTACTTCACCGTCGGCGGGCTGGCCGCACTCCGGCAGGAGGACCCCGAGGTCTTCGAGATCACCCACCGCGAGCTCGCGGCGTGGTGCGCGCACGACCTCATCGACGGCGTGCGGGTCGACCATCCGGACGGACTGGCCGATCCCGGCGCCTATCTCATCCGGTTGCGCCAGCTCATCGGTCCGAACCGGCTGCTGCTGGTGGAGAAGGTGCTGTCCAACCGGGAGCCGCTGGACGCGACCCTGCCGATCGACGGCACGACCGGCTACGACGCGCTCGCCGACGTCGGCGGGGTGCTGATCGATCCGGACGGCGAGCCCGCGCTCACCGAATTGTCCTGCCGCTTCGCCGGACACGGCAGCGACCGGGCCTGGATCTCCGAGACCGAGCATCGGATCAAGCGGGCCGTCGCCGAGACCGTGCTCAGCGCCGATGTGCGGCGGCTGGTCGCCGCGATCAAGCGCGACGCGCGCGCGGAGTCGGTGGACACCATGGCGTTGACCAACGCGACCATCGAGGTGCTGGCCTTCATGCCGGTCTATCGCACCGATTACGCGCCGCTGGCCGGAATGACCGCCGCCGTGATCACCGAGGTGGAGCGGCGCAACAGCGAGCTGACCAACCCGCTCGCGGTGCTGACCGCGGCGCTGGCCGTCGGCGGCGAGGCGGTGACCCGCTTCCATCAGGTGGGCGGCGCGATCCTGGCCAAGGCGGTCGAGGACACCATGTTCTATCAGGCGGCCCGGCTGGTGTCGCTGCAGGAGATGGGCGGCAATCCGGCCCGCTTCGGGCGCTCGCTGATCGAGTTCCATCTCGCCAATATCGAACGCGCGCAACGCTGGCCCGCCACGATGACCACGCTGTCCACCCACGACACCAAACGCGGCGAGGACGTGCGCGCCCGCATCGGGGTGCTCTCCCAGGCCGCCAAGGACTGGGCGCGCAGCGTCACCTCGTGGCAGGAGAGCGCGCCCGGCCCCGACGGCGCCACCACTTTGTTCCTGCTGCAGAACATGTTCGGTGTGTGGCCGCCGGACGGCAGGCCCGCGGCGTCGATCCCCGGCTTCCGGGAGCGTCTGCATCAGTTCGCGGAGAAGGCGATTCGGGAGGCGGGCACCAAGACCTCCTGGGAGGAGCCCGATGCCGCGTTCGAGGACGAGGTGCACGCCTGGGTGGACACGGTGATCGACGGACCGGTCGGCACCGAGCTCGGTGACCTCGTGCACCGTCTCGCCCCGCACGCCTGGTCGGACGCGCTCGCGCAGAAGCTGTTGCAGCTGTGCGGGCCCGGCATTCCCGATCTCTATCAGGGCTGCGAGCTGTGGGAGGACTCGCTGGTCGACCCGGACAACCGCCGTCCGGTCGATTTCGGGCTGCGTGCTGGCATGCTGCAATCGCTCACCGGCACACCGGAACTCGATGTCACCGGGGCCGTCAAGATGTGGATCGTCGCCTACGCGCTCTGGCTGCGCCGGGAGCGTCCCGACTGCTTCGTCGGCGGTACTTACGCCCCGCTGTTCGGCACCGGCAGCGAAGCCCAGCGATTGATCGCCTACAGCCGCGGCAGGCCCGCCGAGGCGCCGGAGATCATCGTCGCGGCCACCCGGCACAGCGTCGGTCTCGCCGAAACCGGCTGGGGCGACACCGCTCTCGAATTGCCGGAGGGCACCTGGATCGATCGCCTGACCGGCCACACCTTCCAGGGCCGCATCCGCATCGAGCGACTCTTCGCCCGGCTCCCCGTGGCACTGCTCGTCCGCTGACCGGGACTCGATCGCCCGGCCCCACGCCTATTCGACTGCGCGGCGCTACCGCAGAACGCTGCGGCAGCGCATGGGGCCGAGCGGTGGGTCTGCTTGCGTGCGACGAGACCGCGGCTCAGACGCGGGCCGGGTCCTGCTCGACGCTTTCGTCGAGCAGGTGCACCGAGACCGGGGTGACCTTCTCCAGCAGTTCCTCGGGGAACATGCCGCCGAAACGGGCGCGCCAGCGCCGCAGGTTGGGCGGCAGGTAGTCCTCGACCTCGTTGACCAGCGAAGCCAGCCGGACCCCCTGTTCGCGGCCGTTCGCCAGGCGGCGCCAGGAATCCAGATAGAACCGGGAGCTGCGCGGATGCCGGAGCGTGCGTAGCACATTCAGCACGCGGTAGCCCAGGCTGAGCGAGGAGTGCAGCTTCATGTGGTCCGCGCCGGTGGCCAGGCAGCACTTGGACAATTCGGCCAGCCGATCGTGATCGAAGGCCAGTCCGACGGATTCGGCCTCGCGCACCATCCAGCGCAGCGTCACATCGGAGAGTCCGCACTCCTTGTAGCCGCCACCGATGTCGCTGTGCGCGCCCGCGAACCACACCTGCTTGACCCGCTGGAATCCCCTGCGGTACTTGATGTTCGGTTCGACCGGCACCTGCCACAGGCACGGCTCGAAGTTGCGCCGCCGCTCGTCGATGGCCAGCGCCTGGCGCGCGCAGTGCACGCTGGGCGCGAGCTTGACGTTGTGGAACCGGTAGCGCAGCGAGGTCAGCCCCGGCACCCCGAGCGCGCCGACGGTGTCGAAGACACCGAGGAAGTTCACCTTCGGCTGCTCGAGATGGCAGTTGTCCTTACGGAATTGGGTCCATTCGGCCGGGATGGAACCGTCCCCGGGCGGCACCTGCTGATGGATCCGCAGCGCCTTCGGGTACTTGCCGTTGATCATCGCCTCCGGCGTGAGCATGCCGATGCGGTCGATCAGCCCGGACAGGCTGCGCGCGGTGAACGCGCCACGACTGAAGCCGAAGATGTAGATCTCGTCGCCCGGCTCCCAGTTCAGCGCCAGGTGCCAGTACGCGGACGACAGGTTCGCCTCGAGGCCGAGGCCGAACGCGCCGCCCATCAGCCGGTCGGCGAGGAAGCCGCGGGCACCGGGCCCGGACACATAGGTGACCCACTGCTGGATCTTCTCCCCAGCAGGTCCCGGCGCGTCGAATCGGATCGTCTGCGCGATCTTGATGATGTTCGATACCGTGCTGCTCGACTCGGCTTTCCACGTGCCGTCACAACACACGATCAGGCGTTTCATGGACTCATCCTCCCGCTGGGATCCATGGGAAACCTGCGTACTCGACTACTCGAATCATCGAGTGACGCCGCGGGGACGTTAATGAAAGACGCGTGTTTCCAACCACGTCCGGGGTGGATTCGCCAGCTCAGAGCCAGGTGGGGTCACCGAAGACGGCCCCGGAATCGTCGACCTCCGGCGACTTGGAATCCACGTAGGCGTACTGACGCAGGGTGACCGGCCCGGTGCAGGAGTTGACCTTGATGTGGAAGTCCCGGACGCTGAGCTGGATCAGCTTGCCGGGGATCATCTCCTTCTCCGCGATCGCGACCTCACCGACCTCGCCGGGGCTGATGTTCAACGTGGCCATGGGGTTCGGGTTGAACGCGGGACTCTGCGAGATGATCACATCGGGTGCCACGCCGAGCGTGCCCGCGCCGATCGATACCGCGCAGCCCACGTGATACCCCATCCGGAGCTTGCCCGAGCTCGCGCCGTCGAGCTTGCCGTAGGCGATGGTGCTGACCAGCGCCTCGCGGGTGGTGCCCATGAAGTTCAGCGGCGGAATCCGGTGGATCTTCTCCTCCCGGCTGCCGACGGTGAACTTCATCGCCGAGTCACCGGGCGCGACGAAGGTCTTCTCGTGCGGCGGCAGGCTCAGGATTTCGGCGTCCGCCGCGGGCGCGAGGGTCGCCACCGACGCACAAGCCATGACCGTTCCGGCCATGGCCCGGACCGCATTCTTCACGTTCGACGCCATAGCCCAGACTGTAGTAGCCGTTCGCTATCTCCCATGCGTATGACACGAGCGAACTATGGCCGGGTCGGGCCTATCGCTCGACGCCGAGCACCCGCCGGTCGTGCGCGCGCCGGGCGAGGATCAGTCCGGCGATCCAGCGCGTCGCGCCGACCGCGGCCGCGGCGAGCACGGCGAGCTGCGGCGAGCCGGTGATCAGGGCCAGGATCAGGCAGGTCACCAGCCCGGCGGCGAGCGCATCGAGCTTGTAGACAGGCCACGCGCTGCCCGCGATGTCAACCGTCGCGCGGCGGGCCGATGGGTGAACAATTGCCATCCAGTAAGGATATACGCACAGCGAAGTTCGGTCCACCGAACTTCATGTTCCCGGTGACACAGCGAAGTCGCCGGGAACACGGCCGATCCGACGCGTGTTGTCCTCTTTATGCCTCTGACTGGAGAATACGAACCGAGTACATCCGACTGGGCCCGCGAACAGGCCGAGAAGTACGAGAACTCCGGCGGCACCACGGCCACCACGCTGCAGGGCAAGCCGGTCATCCTGCTCACCACCAAGGGCGCGAAGACCGGAAAGCTGCGCAAGACCCCGCTCATGCGGGTGGAACACAACGGCGAGTACGCGATGGTCGCCTCGCTGGGCGGCGCACCCAAGAACCCCGTGTGGTACTACAACATCAAGGCCGAGCCGCATGTGGAGCTGCGCGACGGCGAGGTGAACAAGGACTACACCGCCCGCGAGGTATTCGGCGAAGAGCGCAGGCTGTGGTGGGACCGGGCCACCGAGGTGTGGCCGGACTACATCGAGTACACGAAGAAGACCGATCGGGTCATTCCGGTCTTCGTGCTCACGCCGCGCTGAGCGAACGCCGGGCGAATTCGGCTCGGCGGCACACCCGCCGCGTCCGCGCGACGCGGCGGGTGGCAGCATATTTCGGGTGTCCAATCCGCTTGATGTCATCGACGCACTGTCCAGTTCTCGTCCCGCGCTGAGCGCGGACGAGATCGACGCTGCCGCCAAGCGCATTGCCGAGATTATCGAGCCGACTCCGCTGCAGCGCAGCGAGCGGCTATCGCGCCTCACCGGGGCCAATGTCTACCTGAAGCGCGAAGACCTCTCCGCGGTCCGCTCCTACAAGCTGCGCGGCGCCTACAACCTGGTCATGCAGTTGACCGAGACCGAGCGCGCGGCGGGCGTGGTGGCCGCCAGCGCGGGCAATCACGCCCAGGGCGTCGCGTTCGCCTGCCACGCGATGGGCATCAAGGGCCGCATCTACGTCCCCACCACCACCCCCAAGCAGAAGCGGGACCGTATTCGCGTGCACGGCGGCGAATTCGTGGAACTGATCGCGGTCGGCGAGACCTACGACGCGGCCGCCGCGGCCGCAGCCGACGACGTGGCCCGCACCGGCGCGACCATGGTGCCCCCGTTCGACGACGCGCGCACCGCGGCCGGGCAGGGCACCATCGCGCCGGAGATCCTGGAGCAGCTCGGCACCGCGCCGGACCTGGTGGTGGTACCTGTGGGCGGCGGTGGCTGCCTGGCCGGCATCGGCACCTACCTGCGCGACCGCGCGCCGAGCACCTCGATCCTCGGCGTGGAACCGGCCGGCGCGGCCTCGATGACCGCGGCGCTGGTCGCGGGCGGTCCGGTGACACTGCCGGAGATCGACCCGTTCGTCGACGGCGCGGCGGTGCGCCGGATCGGCGCGGTGCCGTACGCGGCCGTCGCCAGCTTCGGCGGGCGGGTGGTTTCGCACGCCTCGCTCCCGTTGCTGACCACCACCGAATCGCCCGGCGGGACGAGCTCGTTCCGGATGATGCAGGTCGACGAGGGCGCGATCTGCACCACCATGCTCGACCTCTACCAGAACGAGGGCATCATCGCCGAACCCGCTGGGGCGCTGGCGGTTTCCGCACTGGCCGAGCTGAGCGTGCCGCCCGGATCGACGGTGGTGTGCCTGGTCTCCGGCGGCAACAACGACGTATCGCGCTACGGCGAGATCATCGAACGCTCCCTGGTGCACCGCGGCCTGAAACACTATTTCCTGGTGGACTTTCCGCAGGAGCCGGGCGCGTTGCGGCGCTTCCTCGACGAGGTGCTCGGGCCCGACGACGACATCACCATGTTCGAGTACGTCAAGCGCAACAACCGCGAGACGGGCGCGGCGCTGGTCGGCATCGAACTCGGCGTGCCAGAGGGACTGGGACCGCTGTTGGAACGCATGGACGAGTCGCCGATCCAGTGCGAACGACTCGAACCGGGCTCGCCCGCGTACCGCTATCTGACCTGAGTCGAAACCTTACGGCCGCACCGCTTTCCGCAGTGCGGCCGTAATCGTCGCCGAGACAGTGCCCGACTCAGGCCGCCGCGGCCTCGGTCGTCTCGATCGGGACACGGCGGGTGGCCCGCAGGCCGTTGAGCACCAGCGGCAGCAGCCAGAAGGCCGCGGACTGGTCATAGGACAGCTGCGCCGCCGACAGCCGGTTGTGCACGAACCCGACCGAAAGCCCCAGGCGCGGTTCGGCCCAGCCGAAGGACCCACCGAGACCGATGTGACCGAACCCGGCCCGCGCGCCCGGCATCGGCAGCGAGTGGTAGCCGAGCCGCCAGAGCATCGGGACGTAGAACAACGCGTTGTCGAGCCGATAGGTCTGAATCCGCCGGATCTCCTTCATGGTTCGCGGGCCGAGGTACTGCTTGCCCTGCGCGACACCATCATTGGCCAGCACGCCGTACATCGCGGCGAGGCCGGCCGCGGTGCACACGCCGTTGCCCGCGCCGAGTTCGGTGCGCAGGATCGGCGGGGCCTCGCCCTCCAGAATGGATTCCAGACCGGGCAGGAACAGACACCGCGTCGCGGCGCCGAGCGCGCCGGGAATCCGGTGGCTGCGACCGAGGATCAAGGCGCCGAGCGGGTTTCCGATCGCCTTCAGGTGCGTGCCCGCCAGCGGCGCGTACGTGGTGCGCGCGTGATCGGGCGGCAGACCGAGGTGAATGCCCTCGATGCCGAGCGGATCGGCGACCTCGCAGCGGAACAGCTCGCCCATGCCACGGCCGGTGACCGCGCGGGCGAGACCGGCCATCAGCCAGCCGTAGGTGAGTGCGTGATAGGCCGGAACACCGAGCAGCCGATCGGGTTTCGCGGCGGCGAGACGCTGTTCCATCAGCTCGTGATCGAGCACGTCGTCCAGGCCGGTGGCGATCGGGGCGAGTGCGGACAGCCCGGCGCTGTGCGTCATCGCCTGACGCACCGTGATCCGGTCCTTGCCGTTCGCGCCGAACTCCGGCCAGTACTCGGCGATCGGCGCCGCGTAGTCGATCAGGCCGCGATCGGCGAGCCGGTGGATGACGGTGGCGGTGACACCCTTGGTGGCGGAGAAGATGATCGACCCGGTGTCCTGCGTCCATGGTGCGTCACCACCCGCCGATCCGGTACAGATCTCGACCAGGGGCTCGCCGTGCAGGTGTACCGCCAGCGCTGCGCCCGCCCCGCGACGCCGGCCGAAGGCCCTGGCGAAAGCGCGCACCAGGGGCGCGAATTCGGCGGTGGCGCGCCCGCTCGTCCCGTCGGGGATCGGCGCTGGACCCCCCGCAGCATCGTTGCTCATCTTTCCACGGTAATGGCGGCGCCCGCGCCCGGCAATGGACCTGTCTCGGACAGTACGTTTCGTGACCTTCCCGCAAACGGCGCGCGAACCCGTGTGCGTTCTCGGGTCCGCGGGCACAGCAAACGTCGCCGGTCGGGCCGTTAGGGGCCCCGCGGCGCACGGACCAGCGCGTTCGAGACACCGGACGATCCGGACCACGTTCGCGATCCGGTAGCGGTCCGTCTCAGAAACAGGCGTGGCGAGATCGCGCGAGTACTGGAAGAGTGAGCATGTGGGCCTATATCGAGACCGAGTTGTGCCGAGGATCGTGGACCTCGCCTGCGGAATGCGGTTCAACGAGCCGCTGCGCGAACGGGTGTGCGCCGGCCTGACCGGCCGGGTGGTGGAGATCGGATTCGGATCCGGGCTGAACGTGCCGTTCTATCCGGACACCGTCGACAAGGTCAGCGCGGTCGAACCCGCCGATCTGGGCTGGCGGCTGGCGAGCGAGCGGGTCGCGGCCGCGAAGGTGCCGATCGAGCGTTCCGGATTGGACGGACAGTCGCTGCCGTTCGCCGAGGACAGTTTCGACTGCGCGCTCTCGACCTGGACCCTGTGCACCATCCCCGATGTCGCGACCGCGCTGACGGAGGTGCGCCGGGTCCTCGCGCCGGGCGGCACGCTGCACTTCGTCGAGCACGGCCTCGCGCCCGACGCCCGCGTGCAGGTGTGGCAGCACCGGCTCAATCCGATCCAGAAGGCCGTCGCGGGCGGCTGCCACCTGAACCGCGATATCCGTGGCCTGCTCACCGCCGCGGGCTTCGAGATCCGCGACATCGACGTCTTCTACGGCGAGGACGCGCCCCGGTTCCTGGCCGCGCAGTCGCTCGGCGTAGCGGTCGCGGCGTAGTCGCTTGCCAACGATGCAGCTCAGCCTGTGCGCACCTCCCGTTTTGAAATGATCGGTTCAAAATGTGCTAGCGTGACCCGCATGGCACGACCGAGACAGTTCGACGAGGAGCGCGCGGTGGACGCCGCGATGCGGGCGTTCTGGAGCGCGGGTTACGAGGCCACCTCCACGCAGGCGCTGTGCGAGGCGACCGGTCTGGGCCGCAGCAGCATCTACAACACCTTCGCCAGCAAACACGACCTGTTCGAACGGGCGCTGCGGCGATACATGACCGTCAAGAACACCGCCACCTTCGAACTGCTCGACAGCGACCTGAACGCGAAGGCGAAGATGCGCGCCCTGCTGTGGCAGGTGGTCGACGCGCCGGAGTCCGACCCGCTCGGCTGCCTGGTCGTCAACTCGATGGTCGAGCTCGCGCCGCACGATCCGCAGATCGCCGCCACACTGCGCGAGGACCAGCGGCGTCGCCTCGCCGCGCTCCGTAGCGCACTCGAAAGCGGCAGGCGCGCAGGGGAAATCGACGCGAACAAGAGCGCCGACGAGCTCGCGCACTTCCTGAACGCGACCATCGCGGGCATGCGCGTCGCCGCCCGCGGCGGTGCGGACCGCGACGCGCTGATCGCGATCGCGACGACCGCACTCGACACCTTCTGATCGACCACAACAGGTTCGCGATCGACCACGACAGCTCGACGCCCCTACGTTTTTGCCCCAGTTTTGTACTGCGCGATCCAAAATATGAGAGGTCTCCGATGCCCCTAGCCGTCTACATCCTCGGGCTGTCCATCTTCGCCCAAGGCACCTCGGAGCTGATGCTCTCCGGCCTGCTCACCGAGCTCTCGGTCGACCTCGGTGTGACCATTCCGCAGGCGGGACTGCTCATTTCGGCCTTCGCGCTGGGCATGCTGGTCGGCGCGCCGGTGCTGGCCGTCGCGACGCTGCGGTTGCCGCGGCGCAACGCGCTGCTCGCCTTCCTCGCCGTCTTCGTCGCCACCCACGTGGTCGCGGCGCTGACCTCGGACTACTGGGTGCTGTTCGCGACCAGGGCGGTCGGCGCCTTCGTCTACGCGGGCTTCTGGTCGGTCGCGGCGACCACCGCGATCGGGCTGGTTCCGGTGAACGCGCGCGGCAAGGCGATGAGCATCGTCGCGGGCGGACTCACCGTCGCCACCGTCGTCGGCCTGCCCGCGGGCACCGTGATCGGCCAGCACCTCGGCTGGCGTGCCGCGTTCTGGACCGTCGCGATCATGTCCACCATTGCCATGCTCGGCGTGCTCGCCAAGATTCCCGCCTGGCGCGCCGAGATCACCCCGGACCTGCGAAAAGAACTGCGCAGCATGGTCAATCCCCGGCTCTGGCTCGCCTATGCCACCACCGCGCTCGCCACCGCCGCGCTGCTGGCCAGCTTCGCCTACCTCGGCGCGCTGCTCGCCGAGACCACCGGACTGCGCGACGGCTGGATCCCGATCGTGCTCGCGGTGTACGGCGTCGGCAGCTTGCTCGGCATCGTGGTGGGCGGCCGCACCGCCGACGCGTACCCCGTGCGCACCCTCTACGTCGGCATCACCGGGCTGCTCGTCACCTCGGTGCTGCTCGCCCTCACCGCCGCGTACCCCGCACCCGTCGTGGTGCTGGTATTCCTGCTCGGCGCCTTCGGTTTCGGCACCAATCCCACCCTCAACAGCCGCGTCTTCAATCTGGCCGCCGACGGCCCCACCCTGGCACCGGCCTTCAACGTCTCGTCCTTCAACATCGGCATCACCGTCGGTCCCTGGCTCGGTGGACTGGCCATCGGCGCCGGCCTCGGCTATGCCGCCGTCGCCTGGATCGGCGCCGCCGTCGCGCTGGCCGCGCTGGTCACCGTGACGTGCGAGCAGCTACTCCCCCGCACCGCCGCACCCGTCGTCAGCCACTCGGCCCCAGCCCTGACCCACTGACCCTGGAACAGCGCCCGCGACCACTCTGGCCGGCCAGAGTGGTCGCGGCGCAATCAGACCGGCGCAATCGAGCCGGGTCAGACCGCCAGGCAGCCCGGACCGAGCAGGGCTTTCAGGTCGCCCATCAGGGCCGAGGACGGCGAGACCCGCAGGCTGTCATCGAGTTTGAGCAGCGTGGTCTTGTCGCGGGCACCGACGTGGCGGATGTGCACGTCGGCGGTGCCGGGATGGCGGGAGAGCACGCGCTTGAGTTCGCCGATCTTGTCGGGGGTGCACAGGCGGGTGGACAGGGTGACGGCGAGGGGTTTGGCCACGCCGATGGAGGACAGGTCGGGCACGACGAGGTCGTTGGCGATCAACGAGATCCGGTCGTCGCGAACCGAGACCCGCGCCTTCACCAGCACCACCGCGTCCTCGACCACGTCCATCCCGTACACCGAGTAGGCCTGCGGGAAGAACAGCACCTCGATCCCACCGGAGAGGTCCTCGAGCTGCGCGGACGCCCAGGCGAGACCGTTCTTGTTGATCCGCCGGTTCACCGAGGCGAGGATGCCGCCGAGGGTCACCTGCGCGCCGTCCTTGACGTCGCCCTCCAGGATGGCGGGGATCTGGGTATCCGCTTGCGCCGCGAGCACGTGCTCGACGCCGTTGAGCGGATGCCCGGACACGTACAGGCCGAGCATCTCGCGCTCGAGGGCCAGCTTGTGCTTGGACTCCCACTCCTCGTCGGGCACCTTCACGTTGAACACCGAGGCCACCGACTCGTCCGCGTCCACGCCGCCGAACAGGTCGAACTGCCCGATCGCCTCGGCCTTCTTGGTGGACATCACCGCGTCGATGGCGTCGGAGTGCACCAGCAGCAGGCCCTTGCGCGGATGGCCGAGCGAGTCGAATCCGCCTGCCTTGATCAGGGATTCGGTGACCTTCTTGGTGCAGGCGATGGCGTCGATCTTGTTCAGGTAGTCGGAGAAGTCGGTGAACCGCGATTTCTCCTTGCGCGCGGCGATGATCGAGGACACCACGTTGGCGCCGACGTTACGCACCGCGCCGAGCCCGAACCGGATGTCCTTGCCGACCGAGGCGAAGTTCTGCTCGGACTCGTTGACGTCCGGCGGCAGCACCGTGATGCCGAGGCGGCGGCAGTCCGAGAGGTAGACCGCGGCCTTGTCCTTGTCGTCACCGACGGAGGTGAGCAGGCCCGCCATGTATTCGGCCGGATAGTTCGCCTTGAGGTAGGCGGTCCAGAACGAGACCAGGCCGTAGCCGGCGGCGTGCGACTTGTTGAACGCGTAGCCGGCGAACGGAAGGATGGTGTCCCACAGGGCCTTCACCGCGGCCTCGGAGAACCCGTTGTTGGTCATGCCCTCGTGGAAGCCCTTGTACTCGGCCTCGAGCACCTCGAGTTTCTTCTTACCCATGGCCTTACGCAGCGCGTCGGCCTTGCCCATCGTGTAGCTGGCGACCTTCTGCGCGATGAACATGATCTGCTCTTGGTAGACGATCAGACCGTAGGTCTCGGCGAGAATGTCCTTCAGCGGCTCTTCGAGCTCGGGATGGATCGGTTTGATCTCCTGCCGCCCGTTCTTGCGGTCGGCGTAGTCGTTGTGCGCGTTCATGCCCATCGGGCCGGGGCGGTACAGCGCGAGCACCGCGACGATGTCGTTGAAGCCGGTCGGCTGCATGCGGCGCAGCAGGTCGCGCATCGGGCCACCGTCGAGCTGGAAGACGCCGAGCGTGTCACCGCGCGAGAGCAATTCGTAGGTCGCGGGATCGTCGAGCGGCAGGTTGTCCATGTCGAGATCGATGCCGCGGTTGGCCTTGATGTTGTCCAGCGCGTCACCGATGACGGTGAGGTTGCGCAGGCCGAGGAAGTCCATCTTCAGCAGGCCGATGGCCTCGCAGGACGGGTAGTCCCAGCCGGTGATGATGGCGCCGTCCTGGGCCCGCTTCCACACCGGGATGGCGTCGGTCAGCGGTTCGGACGACATGATGACCGCGCAGGCGTGCACGCCCGCGTTACGGATCAGGCCCTCCAGCCCGCGGGCGGTCTCGTAGATCTTGGCGACATCGGGGTTGGTGCTGATGAGTTCGCGGACCTCGGCGGCCTCCTTGTACCGCTCGTGGTCGGGATCGGTGATGCCGGCCACCGAGATGTCCTTGGCCATGATCGGCGGCGGCAGCGCCTTGGAGATCTGGTCGGCGATGGCGAAACCGGGCTGGCCGAACAGAACTCGCGCGGAGTCCTTGATCGCGGCCTTGGTCTTGATGGTGCCGAAGGTGATCACCTGGGCGACCCGGTCGCTGCCCCACTTCTCGGTGGCGTAGCGGACCATTTCACCGCGGCGGCGATCGTCGAAGTCGATATCGATATCGGGTGCGGACGGACGTTCCGGATTCAGGAACCGCTCGAACAGCAGACCGTGCGGGATCGGGTCGATGTTGGTGATGCCGAGCGCGTAGGCGACCAGCGAACCGGCCGCCGAACCACGGCCGGGACCGACCCGGATGCCGACCTCTTTCGCGTGCGAGACCAGGTCACCGACGACGAGGAAGTAGGCAGGGAAGCCCTTCTGCTTGATGACGTCCAGCTCGAAGTAGGCGCGGCTGTAGTACTCCTCGGGCACGCCGCCGGGGAAGCGGCGCGCCAGGCCGCGGTCGACCTCTTTGCGCAACCACGAATCCTGGTCCTCGCCCTCGGGCACCGGGAACACCGGCATCCGGTCCTTGAAGGCCCACACGTCGTCGTAGGACTGCACCCGCTCGCCGATGAGCACCGTGTTGTCGCAGGCGCCTGGCACCTCGGCGTCCCACAGCGCGCGCATCTCCTCGGCGGACTTCAGGAAGTAACCGTCACCGTCGAACTTGAACCTGGTCGGGTCCGAGAGCGTCTTGCCGGTCTGAATACACAGCAGCGCTTCGTGATTGGTCGACTGGTCCTTGGTGACGTAGTGGCAGTCGTTGGTGGCCAGCGGCGGAATGCCGAGCTTGCGGCCGACCTCGAGCAGGCCCTCGCGGACCCGGCGCTCGATGGACAACCCGTGGTCCATGATCTCGAGGAAGAAGTTGTCCTTGCCGAAGATCTCCTGCCACTTGGCGGCGGCCTCGAGCGCCTCGCGGTCGTGACCGAGGCGCAGCCGGGTCTGCACCTCGCCGGAGGGGCAGCCGGTGGTCGCGATGATGCCCTCGGCGTACTGGGCGATGATCTCCTCGTCCATGCGCGCCCACTTGCCGAGCTGTCCCTCGAGCGAGGCCAGCGAGGACAGCTTGAACAGGTTACGCAGGCCGGTCGCGTTCTCGGCGACCATGGTCATGTGCGTGTAGGCGCCGGAACCGGAGACGTCGTCGCCCTTCTGGCTGGGGTCGCCCCACTGCACGCGCTTGGTGTCGAAGCGGGAGCCGGGCGCGATGTAGGCCTCGATGCCGATGATCGGCTTGATGTCGGCCTTCTTCGCCGAGTTGTAGAACTCCGACGCGCCGTACATATTGCCGTGGTCGGTCATCCCGACCGCGTTCATTCCCAGCCGTTTCGCCTCCGCGAACAGGGGCGAAATCTTTGCCGCACCATCGAGCATGGAGTACTCGGTGTGGTTGTGCAGGTGAACGAACGATCCGGACGAGGCGGCCAAGACGGTCCTTCCTCCCAAGGTCTCGACGGGGGTTGGCCTAGCGATTCTAGGCACGTCGGTACGAAATTTTTTTCGAGGCGCGCGCGGCGCATCGAGACATCCCAGGAGCGTCCGGCGTGTCGGTGTCGAAGATCACCGGCGCGTCCGAACGGCCGCACGCCGGCTCGTCCGACGAGACACTCTCGGGCAGTCCGATTTCCGCGAGTGACGTGCCGCGCGGACCGACCGACCCTACTCGACGCGCGCGGGCACGTCGGTCACCGGCGGACCCCCGCGCGCTGCCCCTGGAATCGAGGGCACCGAATCGGGGCTGGCACGGCGGAATCGGGGGCATAGTCAGCAGTGACAGACACGAGTGTTCCCAAACCTGCGGAGGTGTTGATGAATTCGCTCAAAGCACTGTTCGCCGTTCCCGCGGTCCCCGCCGTCGCCGTCGCGACCATGGTCGCCACCGCGGCTCCGGCCGCCGCCCAGCTCTACGACCGGTTCGAGACGGTCTACTCGCTCACCCAGGGCTTGTGCGCCGCGTCGGTCAGTTCCGGCGTCACCAGCAACGCCTATCCCGAACACGCGGCGTTCAGCGTGGCCACCACGATGTACGGCGTCGGCGGCTGCACGCTGCCGCTCACCCTGAACTGGCGCAATGTGGAGACCGGCGAGACCGGCACCTTCACGGTGACCGCGCAGGGCCCCGGATATTGGAGCAACAGCGGACGTTCCGCGCTGTTCCATCCCGGTCTCGGCACGTTCACCGCCACGCTCACTGTCGGGGCCGCGCACCTCCCCGAACCCGGCGAGGTCGAGTTCCGCGTCGACAAGTACCAGGGCTAGCGATAATCGGCGGATGAACGCTGGTGCGGCGCCGGGCGGTGCGCGATGACGGCGACGGTCGTCGCCCTCGTGGTCTCGGCGGCCCTGATCGCCGGGGCGCTGGTGATCTGGCCGCGCACCCGCCGGGTGGTCACCACCCCGGCCGAGCGCGCGGTGCACACCGCGCTGCACACCGCGTCGCTGGCGGCGATTCCGCTGCGCCGCGGGCTGACCGACCAATCGGCGCAGGAGGCCGCGCCGCATCTGCGGGTGCTGACCGGCGCGGAGGCACTCGGCATCGCCGACCCCGACGGCACGGTGCTCGCCTGGGACGGGCCGCACGCCGATCTCGCCGACCACTTCGCCGAGGCGGCCAAGCGGGCCGTCACCGGCGAGCGGCCGGTGCTCGTCGCCGGGCCGGGCCACAGCGAGCACGCCGGGCGCACGCTCATCGCGCAGCCGCTGCTGATCGACAGCACCGGCGTCGCGGGGGCGATCGGCGTCGTGACCACCGGTCAGCCGGGGCCGGGCAGGCTCGGCGCGGTGGCCGAGGTGGCCCGATACGCCTGCGGCCAATTGGAACTGGCCGAACTGGACGCCTCGCGGGCCCGGCTCGACCGTGCCGAGGTCCGCGCGCTGCGGGCCCAGATCAGCCCGCATTTCATCTACAACGCGCTCAACACCATCGCCTCGTTCGTGCGCACCGACCCGGATCGGGCCCGCGAGCTGATCCTGGAATTCGCCGACTTCACCCGCTATTCCTTCCGCGCCGCGGGCGAATTCACCGTGCTGGCCGACGAACTGCGCAATATCGAGCGCTACCTCGCGCTCGAACGCGCCCGCTTCGGCGCCGCGCTCGACGTCCGGTTGCAGATCGCGCCGGAGGTACTCGGCGTCGTGCTGCCCTTTCTCGCGTTGCAACCGCTGGTGGAGAACGCCGTGCGGCACGGCCTCGCGGGCGCGGCCCGCGGCGGCACGGTGCACATCACCGCCGCCGACGCGGGCACCGACTGCCTGATCAGCGTGGAGGACGACGGGGTCGGGATGGACCCGGAGCTGCTCCGCTCGGGCGCGCTGGACTCCATCGAAACCGGCAAGGGCCCGGCCGGTTCCGGGGAGGCCGCGCATGTCGGCCTCGCCAACGTGGACGACCGGTTGCGCGCCGCCTTCGGCAACGACTACGGCCTGATCGTGGAGACCGCGCCCGGCGCGGGCACCAAGGTCTCGCTGCGCGTGCCGAAGTTCCGCGCGGGCATCCAGGCGTGATCGCGCGAACGACGGCGGCACGCGCGGGCGCTGCGCTTACGATGGAGCGATTGTGGCCAGGAGCGCTGAGGTGAGTGGCGTGGTGCGGGTACTCGCCGTGGACGACGAGCGACCGGCTCTCGACGAGCTGGTCTATTTGCTGCGCGCCCAGCCGGGTGTCGGCGAGATCCACGCCGCCGCCGACGCGACCACCGCCCTGCGGGTACTGCGGGCGCACCCGATCGACGCCGTCTTCCTCGATATCAACATGCCCGGCTTGGACGGGATGGAACTGGCGGGCATCCTCTCAGAGTTCGCGAACCCGCCCGCGGTGGTCTTCGTGACCGCGCACGACGATCGCGCGGTGGCCGCGTTCGACCTCGGGGCGGTGGACTATCTGCTGAAGCCGCTGCGGGAGGCGCGGCTGGCCGAGGCGCTGCGCCGGATCGTCAGTACCCGCGCGACCCCGGCGCCGATCGCCGACGCGCCGCGGGCCGACCCGAGCGAGGTTATCCCGGTCGAGCTCGGCGGCGTGACCACACTGGTGCCGCGGTCGAGCGTGAGCTGGGTGGAGGCCGACGGCGACTACGCCAGGCTGCACACCAGCGGCGGCTCGCATCTGGTGCGGATCCCGTTGTCCGCGTTGGAGTCCCGCTGGCAGGACGCCGGGTTCCTGCGGGTACACCGGTCCTACCTGGTGGCGCTGCGCCTGGTCACCGGTTTGCGCACCGTCGGCACCGGCACCGTGGTGTGCCTGCGCGCCGACGGCAACGCCGGTGCGGTCGAACTGCCGGTCAGCCGCCGACAGGTCCGGGAGCTCAAACAGCGTCTGGTGCACCGGCCCCGGCAGCAATGGACCGGCCAGTGACGGGGCCGCAGCGGCCGGCGCGCCAGCGTGTCGTGCTCTCGGAACGACGCGGCGCGCGCCGGGTGCGCACCCGGGTGGAGGTGGCCGAGCAGACCGAGATCGGCGAGGCACTGATCGGCGGGCTGATCCGCGCCCAGCTGGGGCTGGCTTTGCGGCTCGGCCTGGTCACCGTCGTCGTATTGTGCGCGCTGCCGGTGCTTTTCGGGATCGGCCGGGTGGGTTCGGTGGTGGTGCTCGGCATTCGGCTGCCCTGGCTGCTGCTCGGCGTCGCGGTGTACCCGCTGCTGTATCTGATCGGGCGCCTCTACGTTCGTCTCGCCGAGCACAACGAGCAGGACTTTCTGGACCTGGCCGAGGACTGATGGACGCAGGCGCACCTCTTCCGACTCCGCGCCCCGGTGGGACCGTGCCGCAGCGGACGCGCGCGGCGCAAGCCCGAAACCGGATCGTCCCGTGAGCGCGGGCTCGGTGCCGGTGCTCACCGTGCTCGCGCTGCTGTTCGCGGCGCTGGCGACGGTCGCGATCGGCGCCTACGGAGTTCGCCTGGCACGCACCACCTCTGACTTCCTGGTCGCCTCGCGCAGTGTGCGCTCCGGCTGGAACGCCGCGGCGATCTCCGGTGAGTATCTTTCGGCCGCTTCGTTTCTCGGCGTGGCCGGGCTGATCGCGAAGTACGGCGCGGACGCGCTGTGGTACCCGGTGGGGTTCACCGCGGGTTACCTTGCGCTGTTGCTGTTCGTCGCCGCGCCGCTGCGCCGCTCGGGCGCGTACACGGTCCCGGATTTCGCCGAGTTCCGTTTGGGCTCCGTGCGCTTGCGCAGGCTGGCCGCCCTGGTCGTGGTGCTGGTGTGCGCGGTGTATCTGATCCCGCAGTTCCAGGGCGCCGGGTTGACCCTGCACACCCTGCTCAACCTGCCCGACTGGGTGGGCGCCGCGGCGGTGGGCGCGATCGTGATCGCGAACGTGGCAGGCGGCGGCATGCGGTCGATCACACTGGTGCAGGCCTTCCAGTACTGGCTCAAGCTGACCGCGGTGGCGATCCCCGCGCTGGTGCTGCTCGGCCATTTCCTCGGCGAGGACCGGCCGCTCGGCGCGCCCGCTCCCCCGGTGGTGACCGAGCGGACCACGGTCGATGTGCGCACCGACGTGGTGGTGCAGGTCGATGCCGCACAACAGGTTTCGCTCACCGGGCAGCTGGACGGCCGGCCGGTGCAGGGCCGGGTGACGCTGGCGCCCGGCACCCACGAGCTCGCGGCGGGCACCGAACTGGTGCTCGAGGCGGGCACCGAGGTGCCCGTGGTGGCCGGTGCGCCCGCCGACGGCGCCGCCTGGCTCGAACCCGGCGGCGGATTCGGCGGCAAACATCCGACCTTCCAGATCTATTCGCTGATCATCGCGACCTTCCTCGGCACCATGGGCCTGCCGCACGTGCTGGTGCGGTTCTATACCAATCCCGACGGCCGGGCCGCGCGGGCCACGGCGCTGGCGGTGATCGGCCTGGTCGGGTTGTTCTATCTGTTCCCGGTGCTGCTCGGAGCTTTCGCGCGACTGTATGTGCCGCAGTTGCTGATCACCGGGACCTCCGATGCCGCGGTGGTGCTGATGCCGGGTTCGGTGGTCGCCGGGCTGCCCGGCCAATTGCTCGCAGCGCTGGTCGCGGCAGGCGCGATCGCGGCGTTCCTGTCCACCTCCTCCGGGCTGCTGGTGAGCATCGCGGGCGTGCTCAGCACCGACATGCTGCGCGGGCGGATCCGCGACTTCCGCGCCGCCGCCGTGGTGGCAGGCGCTGTGCCGCTCGCGCTTTCGCTGACCGTGGTCTCACTCGACCTGTCCCGTACGGTCGGGCTCGCCTTCTCGGTGGCGGCCTCGACGCTGTGCCCGCTGCTGGTGCTCGGCATCTGGTGGCGGGGGCTGACCGCGCGCGGCGCGGCGGCCGGGCTGATCACGGGCGGGCTGATCTCGGGTGGCGCCACCGTGATCTCGGTGACCGGCGGGTTGTCCGACGAACTCGGAAACGGCTGGCCCGCAGCACTGCTCGGCTATCCCGCGGCGATCAGCGTCCCGCTCGCGTTCGCGACCATGATGCTGGTCAGCAAGGTGACCAGGGGGCCGGGCACGCGCCGGGTCGGCCGGATCTTCGTGCGGATGCACGCGCCGGAACGCTTGGGTATGGGCGCCGACCGCGAACGCAGCCTGCGCTCCACCTGAATCGCCGACCGCTCGTCGCGGCACAGCGACCGCTCACCGCACAATCGGCCGCCTTCCCGGAGTGACACACGCCACAGCGTTCTGCCCACCCGCGGGCCTGGCTACCGTGCAGAGCAAGTAAGCCATGTCACACGCTAGGACCATCATGACCAGTACCGAACTCGACGGCGACGCCGCCCGGCGCACCCCGAGTGCAGCCGAGTTCATCGCAGTGCAGGCCAGCCCGCAGTTCCAGGAGTTACGAACGCGCTTGCGGCGCTTCGTGTTTCCGATGACCGCACTGTTTCTGCTGTGGTACCTCAGCTACGTGTTGCTCGGCGCGTACGCGCACGACTTCATGGCGCACAAGCTGTTCGGCAACATCAATGTCGGATTGCTGCTCGGGCTAGCGCAGTTCGTGTCGACCTTCGTCATCACCGCGCTCTACGTCCGGTTCGCCAACCAGGAACTGGACCCGCGCGCCGCGGCGATCCGTAACCAGCTCGAGGGAGACCGGGCGTGAATCACCTGAGCACCTACGCCGCCGAGGCCACCGTCGGCGAACCCGTCGCGAACATCGCCATCTTCGGCCTGTTCGTCGCGATCACCATGGTCGTGGTGATCCGCGCCAGCCGCAACAACGCCACCGCCGCGGACTTCTTCACCGGCGGTCGCGGCTTCTCCGGCCCGCAGAACGGCATCGCCATCGCGGGTGACTATCTTTCCGCAGCAAGCTTTCTCGGCATCGCGGGCGCCATCGCGGTGTACGGCTACGACGGCTTCCTCTACTCCATCGGCTTCCTGGTCGCCTGGCTGGTCGCGCTGCTGCTGGTCGCCGAGATGCTCAGGAACACCGGCAAATTCACCATGGCCGACGTGCTCAGCTTCCGCTTGAAGCAGGGCCCGGTGCGCACCGCGGCGGCGCTGACCACGCTGGCGGTGTCGCTGTTCTATCTGCTTGCGCAGATGGCGGGCGCCGGTGGTCTGGTCGCGCTGCTGCTCGATATCTCCGACAAGACCGGCCAGTCGATCGTGATCGCCGTGGTCGGCGTGCTGATGATCGTCTACGTACTTGTCGGCGGTATGAAGGGCACCACATGGGTGCAGATCATCAAGGCCGTGCTGCTGATCACCGGCGCGGCGCTGATGACGGTGATGGTGTTCGCCAAGTTCGGCTTCAACCTCTCCGACATCCTCGGCTCGGCGCAGGAACACGTCGCCGACTCGACGAACAAGGCCGTGGCCGCCAGGGACGTGCTCGCCCCCGGCGCGCAGTACGGCGGCAGCGCCACCTCGAAACTGAACTTCCTGTCTCTCGGTTTGGCGCTGGTGCTCGGTACCGCGGGTCTGCCGCACGTGCTGATGCGCTTCTACACCGTGCCGACCGCGAAGGAGGCGCGCCGATCAGTCGTGTGGGCGATCGGGCTGATCGGCGCGTTCTACCTGTTCACCCTGGTGCTCGGCTACGGCGCGGCGGCCATCGTCGGCCCGGACCGGATCCTCGCCGCGGCGGGTGGTCAGAACTCGGCGGCTCCGCTGCTGGCGTTCGAACTCGGCGGCGTGATCCTGCTCGGGGTCATCTCCGCGGTCGCCTTCGCCACCATCCTCGCGGTGGTCGCCGGCCTCACCATCACCGCGGCGACCTCGTTCGCCCACGACATCTATGCCGGGGTCGTCAAGCGCGGCAAGGTCGATGACGCCAAGCAGGTCAAGGTCTCCCGGATCACCGCGGTGGTGATCGGCGTGATCGCGATCGGTCTCGGCATCCTCGCGAACGGGCAGAACATCGCGTTCCTGGTGGCGCTGGCCTTCGCGGTGGCGGCCGCGGCGAACCTGCCGACCATCCTGTACTCGCTGTTCTGGCGGCGGTTCAACACCACCGGTGCGCTGTTCAGCATGTACGGCGGTCTGATCTCGACCATCGTGCTGATCGTCTTCTCACCCGCGGTGTCCGGCAACAAGTCCGCGATGCTGCCCGGGTCCGATTTCGACTGGTTCCCGCTGTCCAACCCCGGCATCGTGTCCATTCCCCTGGCCTTCGCGCTCGGCATCGTCGGCACCCTGATCGGCAAGCCCGACGAGGACCCGGCCAAGGCCGCGGAGATGGAGGTCCGCTCGCTGACCGGAGTCGGCGCGGAGAAGGCGGTCGTGCACTGATCGTCGCTCGCCCCATGTTGTTCCCTGTGCTCGCCTGTTAGGAGATATCCCGTTGTCCAGCACCACCACCGATGCCCGCGACACCACCGGTTACTCGCCCGGCACCGAATTCGCCGCACTGGCGAATGCCGATGCGTCCCTGTACAGCTGGGCCGCCGAGGATCGGCTGGAGTTCTGGGCGCAACAGGCGCACCGGCTCGACTGGGCACAACCGTGGACGCAGGTGCTGGATTGGAGTGACGCGCCGGTCGCGCGCTGGTTCGTCGGCGGCAGGCTCAATGTCGCCTACAACTGCGTCGACCGGCACGTCCTCGCCGGGCACGGCGACCAGGTCGCCATCCACTGGGAGGGCGAACCCGGCGACGCCCGCGACATCACCTACCGCGAGTTGCTCGCCGAGGTGAGCCGCGCCGCGAACTATCTGACCGAACTCGGCCTGCGCGCCGGTGACCGAGTAGCGATCTACATGCCGATGGTGCCCGAAGCCATCGTCTCGATGCTGGCCTGCGCCCGGCTCGGCCTCACCCACTCGGTCGTGTTCGCCGGCTTCTCCCCCACCGCACTGCGCCAACGCGTCGACGACGCCCAAGCCCGGCTGGTCATCACCACCGACGGACAATGGCGACGCGGCAAAGCCGCGCCACTCAAAGCAGCGGTGGACGAGGCACTCGACGACACGCCCTCCACCGTGGAACACGTACTGGTGGTGCGCCGCACCGGAATCGAAGCGCCCTGGACCCAAGGCCGCGACCTGTGGTGGCACGAGACGGTGGCGAACGCGTCGGCTGAACACCAGGCACAGGCCTTCGACGCCGAACACCCACTGTTCATCCTCTACACCTCCGGCACCACCGGAAAACCCAAAGGCATCCTGCACACCAGCGGCGGCTACCTCACCCAAACCGCCTACACCCACCACAACGTCTTCGACCACAAAGCAGGACACGACGTCTACTGGTGCACCGCCGACATCGGCTGGGTCACCGGCCACAGCTACATCGTCTACGGACCACTGGCCAACCGCGCCACCCAGGTCGTCTACGAGGGCACCCCGAACTTCCCCGACGAGCACCGGCACTGGCAGATCGTCGAAAAGTACGGCGTCAGTATCTATTACACCGCGCCGACACTGGTCCGCACCTTCATGAAGTGGGGCCGCGAGATCCCCGACGCGCACGACCTGTCCTCGCTGCGGCTGCTCGGCAGCGTCGGTGAGCCGATCAACCCCGAGGCGTGGCGCTGGTACCGCGACACCATCGGCGCGGGCCGCACCCCGATCGTGGACACCTGGTGGCAGACCGAGACCGGCTCGATCATGATCTCCCCGCTGCCCGGCGTCACCGCCGCCAAGCCCGGCGCCGCGATGGCGCCGCTGCCCGGCATCTCGGCGCTGGTCGTCGACGAAGAGGGAAAACCGGTGCAGCGCGGGGAAACCGAGGCCAACGGCTACCTGGTGCTCGACCAGCCGTGGCCGTCCATGCTGCGCGGCATCTGGGGCGACATGCAGCGCTACCGGGACACCTACTGGGAGCGCTACGCCGAACAGGGCTGGTACTTCGCCGGTGACGGCGCGAAGCTCGACGCGGACGGCGACCTGTGGGTGCTCGGCCGGGTCGACGACGTGATGAACGTGTCCGGCCACCGCATCTCCACCGCCGAGGTGGAATCGGCACTGGTCGCACACTCCGGGGTCGCCGAGGCCGCGGTAGTCGGCGCCAGCGACGAGACCACCGGGCAGGCCATCGTCGCGTTCGTCATCCTCGCGGCGGGCGCGGCGAACACCGGAGCCGACCTCGTCGCCGAGCTGAAAGCGGCGGTCTCGCAAGAGATCAGCCCGATCGCCCGGCCGCGCGAGATCCACCTCGTGCCCGAGCTCCCGAAGACCCGCAGCGGCAAGATCATGCGCAGGCTGCTGCGCGACGTGGCCGAAGGCCGCGAACTCGGCGATACCTCGACCCTGGTCGACCCCAAGGTCTTCGAGGCCATCGCCCGCGGGTGAACCCGCATCGCGGCGGACCCGGCCGACTGACGAGGGGCGGGCCGGGTCCGCCGCGGCACGGATCGGAGGTTTTCGCCACGATCGCCGCGGGGTAACCCGATCACGGCGGACCCGGCCACCCGCCGATGAGGGGGACCGGGTCCGCCCCATCGGTGGGTGTTTCGGTCAGCTCGACTCGGCGGGTGCCGGTGCGCACGCCGCCGCCAGCCGCCGCGCCTCGGCGACGGTCAGTTTCGTGCCTGCCGTATGCGCCTCGGCGAAGGTGGCGGCACCGAGCGCGGCCCGCACGACGGCGGTGGGCCGCTCGATGTCCGGGCGCTCGGCGGGCAGCAGGGGCATGCCGTTCGCCTCGCGTACGGCCTCGGCGGTCCCGAAAAGCTGCGCCGCGGTATCGAATTCGCCCAGCGCCCCGGCGGCGGAGGCGAGCCCGGCCAGCGCGAATGCGGTGTCGCGTGGCGCCTCGATGCGCTGGGCGCCGTCGAGCGCGTCCAGGTGCATGGCGAGGGCAGCGGCGAACTCGCCGCGTACCTCGTGCAGGTAACCGAGTTCGACTTGCAGCATGGGCAGGAACAGCGGCGTCTGCTCGCCCTCGGTCGGCGTCATGGCCAGCACCTCGCGCAGAATGCGTTCAGCCAGTTCGGGTTCGCCGTCGCGGCGCGCGGTGAACGCCAGCACGGTCGAGGCGAACACCCGGCTCGGCCCGTAACCGTGCTCGGCGGCGAGCCGCAACGCCTGCTCGCCCATGTCGCGGGCACGCTCGAATTCGGTGTGCTGCATGGCGATCCAGCCCAGCCAGCACAGATGGGTGCACACCTGCCCCCACAGCTCCAGCTCCTGCGCCAAACCCAAAGCCTCGGTGTGGATGTCGGCGGCACCGGTCAGGTCGCCGGTCAATTCCGCCAGGCCACCCAGCCATTCGGCGGCTTGCAACCTGCCCCAGCGATCGTCGATCTCGGCGAACAGGCGCGCGGCCGTGCGCGCGTGGTCGGCCAGTGCGGTCAGATCTACTCGGCTGTGCGCGGCCTGGGCCAGCGCCACATGCCCGGTGGCCACGCCCCAGCGATCGCCGAGCCGCTCGCAGACCGCAAGCGCCCGGTGCACCAGGCCTTCCAGCTCGGGCAGGTCGCCGGAGTCGAGCGCGGAGACGGCGAGGAACAGCTCGGCCCTGGCTCGGCCCGCGGGATCGTCGATGGCGTCGAACACCGCGAACACCTCGGCCCGCTTGGCCGCGCCACCGGTGAATTCCGCCTGCTGAAAGGCAAACCCGGCCCGCCAGGCCAGCGCGGGCGCACGCTGCCGCGGCGCACCGCCCAGTGCCAGCGCGGCGTCGAACCAGCGCCGGGCCTCGGCCAGCCGCCCGCGCAGGAACCAGTACCAGGCCAGCGCGTTCACCAACCGCAGCGCGTGCTCGGCCGCGCCGGCGCGCAGGTAACCGTCCAGTGCCGCCCGCAGATTCGCGGCCTCCGCGTCGAGCCGCAGCAGCCAGCGGCGCTGGTCCGCGCCGGTCAGTTCGGGTGCCGCCCGCTCGGCCAGCGCCAGGTAGTACCGATGGTGCGCGGCGAAGGTCGCGTCGAACTCACCCGCATCGGCCAGGCGATCCATGCTGAACGCGCCCACCGATTCGAGCAGTCGATAGCGACGGCCGACCATCTGCACGAGCGATCGATCCACCAGTCGCGCAACGACATCGGCCACCGTCGACGGCTCGAGCACGGCGGCGGGCACGGTACCGCCGTTACCGGAGACCGGTACGGCGGGGTGCGCGTCCGGCGATCCGGCGGTGGCGCAGACGATTTCGGCCGCCTCCAGCGTGCAGCCGCCCGCATGCACGGCGAGGCGGCGCAGCACCGTCTGTTCCGTCTCGTCCAGCAGCCCCCAGCTCCAGTCGATCATCGCGGTGAGCGTCTGCTGCCGTGGCGGTGCGCCGCGATGACCGGTGGCCAGCAGGCGGAAGCGGTCGTCGAGCCGCGCGACCATCTCGTGCACACCGAGCGCACGAACCCTGGTCGCCGCCAGTTCCAGGGCGAGCGGGATGCCGTCCAGTCGGCGGCACAGGGTGGCGACCGCGGCCGCGGAGTCGGCGTCCAGGACGAAACCGCGGTCGCCGGCGCGCGCCCTGGCCACGAAAAGCTGTACCGCACCGACATTTTCGAGCTCATCGAGTTCGGTGTCCACGGCGGGCACGGTCAGCGGCTCGACCGCGACGACCTGCTCCCCGGGCAGCCGCAGCTGCTCCTGACTGGTCGCAAGGATGTGCAGGTTCGGTGCGGCGCCGAGCAAGAGTTCGGCCAGGTCGGCGGCGTAGTCGATGACGTGTTCGCAGTTGTCGAGCACGAGCAGCAGCTCCTGCTCGGCCAAGGCGGCGCGGACCAGCTCGACAGGGTCGCCGCCGTCGTCGGTCCGGATGTCGAGCACCTGCGCGACCGCGTCGACGAGGAAGCATGGCCCGTCGGCGGCGGTGGGTTGTAGTGGCGCCAGCTCGACCAGCCACGTGCCCTGTGCGAACCGGTCGGTCAGCGCGGCCGCCGCGGCCAGCGCCAGCCGGGTCTTGCCGACACCGCCGGGGCCGGTCAGGGTGACCAGCCCGGCCGCGCCCACCGCGCGTTGCACCTCGGCGAGATCGCTTGCCCTGCCGATGAGTTCGGTGCGTTGCGCGGGAATGTTGGAGGTGCGCCGCCGCAGCACGGGTGCGGGCGGCGCCGCGGCGAGCACCAGCTCCTGGCCGAGTATCGAGCCGTGCAATGCGACCAGCTCCGGGCTGGGATCCAGGCCCAGCTCGTCGGCGAGTTGCCTGCGCAGGTCCGCGTAACTGTCCAGCGCCTCGGCCTGCCTGCCCGCACCGTACAGCGCCTTCAGCTGTGCGGCCCGAAGCCGTTCCCGCAGCGGATATTCGGCCACCTCGGCGGCGAGTTCGCCTGCGACATCCCGGTATTCACCGAGTCCCAGGCGCGCCTCGGCCAGTTCCTCCACCGCGACGAGGCGCTGCTCGGTCAGCTGCGCGATCGCGGGCTGGGCGAACGCGGCGTCGTGGAAGTCGGCGAAAGCCGGTCCGCGCCACAGCGCGAGCGCGGCGGTGAGGATGCGCGCCCGCTCGCTCAGTTCGCTCGCCGCGCGTGCGGTCGCGACCAGTTCACGGAATCGCAGTGCGTCCACCGCGGCGCTCGCCAGCCGGTAGCCCGGCGGCGGTGAGACCACCAGCTCACGGGCACCGGGTTCGGCGTCCTCGAACGCGCGGCGCAATTGTGAGGCCTTCGCCGCGAGCGTGCCCGCCGGATTGCCGGGCGGGTCATCGGCCCAGATGTCATCGATCAACCGGTCACCCGAGACCGGTTGCCCCGGGTGCACCAGCAGATCGGCGAGCAGCGCCCGCACCTTCGTCCCGGGAATCGGCACGACAGTGCCGCCGTCCGTCCAGACCGTCAACGGACCGAGCACGCCAAACCGCATACGGGCAGCTTAATCACGCCCGCGAACGGCGGAATCACACCGTAAACAAACCGGAAGGTGGGCCGCGCACAGTGGGCGACAACGAGGCAACCAACCCCGCACAGAAAAGAGCCTTCGATGAGACTCACCACCGTTTTCGCCGCCGCTGCCCTCGCCGCCACCGCGCTGCTGACCGGTTGCGGAACCGCCGAGCAGGCCGAGCAGCCGACGCACGGCGCCTACGCCGACGTCAACGGCCTGCACATGTACTACGAGGTGCACGGCGCCGAGACCGACCAGCCGCCACTGGTGCTGCTACACGG
The DNA here is from genome assembly GCF_011801125.1 of Nocardia brasiliensis. Classification (NCBI taxonomy): domain Bacteria; kingdom Bacillati; phylum Actinomycetota; class Actinomycetes; order Mycobacteriales; family Nocardiaceae; genus Nocardia; species Nocardia brasiliensis. The sequence goes on along the minus strand of NZ_CP046171.1, from coordinate 2,557,748 downwards.
CGCGCTCTCGGGCATCGACACCGACTTCGGACAGCTGATCCCCGAACTGTGCAAGACCCGCCGGGTGATCGCGGTGGAACAGCAGGCACACGGGCGCACCGCCGACATCGACCGGCTGCTGCGCACCCCGCAGATGGCGGCGGACACGGTGGCGCTGCTGCGGCAGATCGGCGTGCAACGCGCGGACATCCTCGGCTACAGCATGGGCGCCGGTGTGGCACTCGAGATCTCGCTGAAGCATCCGGAGTTGGTGCGCAAGCAGATCCTGGCCGCCGGCTCGCTCGGCACGGGCGGCATGCATCCCGGACTGCTCGACGGGCTGGCCGAGCTGAAGCCCGAAATGCTGCACGGGTCACCGTTCCACGCGGACTACCTGAAGAACGCGCCGCGGCCCGAGGACTTCCCGCGCCTGGTCGAGCGGGTGCGCGAGCAGGACATGAACGGCATCCCCGAGGTCGCGCCCGAGGACGCGCGCAAGGTCAAGACGCCGACCCTGACCGTGATCGGTGATTCCGACATCGTGCGGCCCGAGCACGCGGTCGAGATGTTCCGGCTCTTCGGCGGCGGCATCATGGGCGACACCCCGGCCGGGCTGCCCAACGCGCAGCTGGCCATCCTGCCCGGCACCTCGCACGTCACGCTGGTGCATCGGCCGGAGCTGCTGCTGCCGATGATCCCGGCCTTTCTCGACGCACCGGTGAAGGACACGCTGTGACCCAGGCACGTCGGGGCGCGGGTGCCCCGGAGCGGTTGCGGGTGGTGCTCATCCAGAGCAGCACCCGCGCCGGGCGGTTCGGGCCGACCGTGGCCGACTGGTTCGCGCGACAGCTGCGCAGGCGCGATCTGCAGGTCGATCGGCTCGATCTCGCCACCGCCGGGCTGCCCGATCAGCTGGCCGGCCACGACGAACCCGCGCCCGCCGCGGTGCTGGCCTTCGGTGATCGGCTGGCCGCCGCCGACGCGTTCGTCGTAGTCACCCCCGAATACAACCGCAGCTTCCCGGCCGCGCTGAAGAACGCGATCGACTGGTTCGACACCGAATGGGCGGCCAAACCGGTCACCGTCGTCGGCTACGGCACCGACGCCGAGGGCGGGCACGCCGCCACCCAGCTGCGCCAGATCTTCGGCGAGCTCAACGCGGTCCCCATCCGGCGCACCCTCACCATCACCAAGGCCTGGCAACGCTTCGCCCCCAACGGTTCCTGGCCCCGCCGCGACCCCGACCTCGAAGCCGCCACCGTCGCCACCGTCGACCAGCTCCTCTGGTGGGCCACCGCCCTCCGCACCGCCCGCACCACCACCCCCTTCATCCCGTGAAAACCGCACCCCGGCAAGCCAGGTGGTTCAGGGGTCGAAAGAGGGCGATCTCGGGGAATCAGGGGCCGGTGATGCCTTGGAGTTTGCGTACCTGGGCGGCGGTGAGTTCGCTGAGCACCTGCTCGTCCACGGCTTCCGGCGCGGTGACGGCGATCTGTGCCAGGGTCGCACCGACCTGCACGAGCGCCACCGCGGAGTGCAGGGTGAGGCCCTCGCTGGTGGTGCGCACCTGGAAGGCGGTGGCGGCGTCGCCGGCCCGCGGCTGGGTGAGACCGCCGACGCGGTAGTCGATCGCGATGTCGGTGGCGTCGGCCCCGGTATAGTGCGCGCACTGCCGCAGCCGCGCCTGCACCTCCGCGAACGCGGGCGCGACCGCGTCGGCGCGGTAGCTGGCCGCATCGATATCGATGCTGGAGAAGTTCGGCCCGGCATGCTGGATCGCGGCCTGCGCGAGCGCGCCAGGACGCTGCTCGCCCAGCGGTGTGAGCACTTTCGCGCAGTCCGCCGGGTCGGTCGGTGTGGGCGGCGCACCGGCGGGCGCGTCGAGCCGCGCGGGCAACGCGGTGAAGTCGGGCGGCAGGTCGGCGCCGGTGAGCAGTTGGCGATAGAGCCGATCGGCGTCGGTGGTCGGCGGCCGCTGCACCGGCGCGGCGGTCACGACCGGGCCGAGCGGCGGCAGCTCCGGCGCGGACGGGGCGGTCGAGGGCGTGGACGACGACCCGCACGCGGAGACGAACGCGGTGGTCGCCGCGGCCAGCAACAGGCCACGGCCACGGGTCATTCCGTCCACGACACCTGCGTGTCGATCGTCTGCTGCAACACACTCTCGCTGCGCGGATCGTGATAGGCCTGGTGCCCGCCGACCGTGATCGACCCGGCGACCGGTAGCGGTAGTCCGAGGTCGACGGTGATCGTGCCGGTGCCCTGCATGACGTAGTCCTGGATGTCGAGCTTGCCCGCGTTGTTGGGCAGACGCCACACCGACGACTTGGGCTGCTGAGTGACGTCCAATTCGATGGTCAGCCGGTCACCTTCGCGCTTGGTCAGCGTGGCGGTGGTGATCTGCTCGAGGACGACCCCGCCGGTCACCTCCTGGCGCACCGTCCACACCGCACCCTCGCCGACCGGCTGATCCGGGAACGCGATCGAACGGTAGACCGCTTGGTAGAAGGCCTGTTCCAGCGCGGCCCTGGCCGGGTTCGAGGTCTCCGGCGCCGGCTCGAGCCGCAGCGCGGTGATCGCGCCGAGGTCGCTCAGATCGAAACCGGCGTGCGAGCCGTCGGTTTTCGTCAACGCCTTGGCCAGGGTCGGGTCGGGCGTGGTGACGGCGCCGAGCGTGAGATCGATGCCGTCCGCGTCGGTTTTCGCGGTCATCGGGATCGACAACGCGGGCGTGGAGAAGTCACGCGCGTCCTGATCGTTGATCTGCTGTTCGATCCGGTGCGAGGTGTGCAGCGTCACCTGCTGCACGGTGCCCGCCGGGTAGTCGGGCCGCAGCAGCGAGCGCGGCTGCTCCCCGGCCGACACGACGGTGGTGATCGCGGCCGGAATCGGCACGGTCACTTCTTTTCCGTAACCCAGCGGCTCGGTGCTGTCCGCCTCCGAACGCGACTGAGCCCCGTCACTGCAGCCGGTTCCGAACGTGGTCAGGCCGAGTGCAAGCACTATCAGCAGCATCCCTGAGCGCGCACGCCGGGGAATGTGGGGGGAAGACAACACCGTCACGAGCATCAGGGTACGACCGGTTCCTGAGTGTCAGCTGGGACTTGCGGGTGACCACCGCACAAGGTGTCGCGTCGCTCGAGCGATGATGGTGCGTGTGAGTGATGACCCGCCGCCCGAGGAGAACCCCACACCGACACCTGAGGGGGCGGCGGCCGCCGCGCCATCGGCACCGTCGGCGACGCCGTCGGGCGCGACCGAGACACCGACTGAGCAGGCCCGTCCGCCCCAGCGGCTGCGCACCCTGCTGATCATCGCCGCGGTGCTGCTTGCCATGGACCTGCTCACCAAGTGCATCGTGGTGGCGAACCTGAAACCGGGCGAGCCGGTCTCGATCATCGGCGATTTCGCCAGGTTCAGCCTGGTCCGCAATCCCGGCGCGGCGTTCTCCATGGCGACCGGCATGACCTGGCTGCTGACCCTGGTCGCCACGGCCGTGGTGATCGGCGTGGTCCGGATCGGGCGCACGCTGCGCTCGCTGTGGTGGGCCATCGGCCTCGGCATGGTGCTCGGCGGCGCACTGGGCAACCTGGTCGACCGGTTGTTCCGCGCACCGGGACCGTTGCAGGGCCACGTGGTCGATTTCATCGCGATCGGCTGGTGGCCGGTGTTCAACGTGGCGGACTCCTCGATCGTGTGCGGCGCGATCCTGCTCGTGGTGCTGACCGTGTTCGGCTTCGAGCCGAACGGCACGCGCACCGGGCGCGACACCACCGACGACGACGCGGACGCGCCGGCACCGAGCAAGGCAGGCACCGAAGGGAACGCGGCATGAGGGAGACACGAACCATGCCGGTGCCCGACGGGCTCGACGGCATGCGGGTCGACGCGGGACTGTCCCGGCTGCTCGGCCTGTCCCGCACGGCGGTCGCCGCGCTCGCCGAGGAGGGCAGCGTGCAGCTCGACGGCGTCGCGGCGGGCAAATCCGATCGGCTCGCCGCGGGCGCCTGGCTCGAGGTGGTGTTCCCGGAACCCAAGCGGGAGCTGAAGATCGAGGCCGCGCCGGTGGAGGGCATGCGAATCCTCTACGCCGACGACGACATCGTCGCGGTGGACAAGCCGGTCGGCGTCGCGGCGCACACCGGCGTCGGCTGGACCGGTCCGACCGTGATCGGTGGGCTCGCCGCGGCGGGCTATCGCATCTCCACCTCCGGCGCGCACGAGCGCCAGGGCATCGTGCACCGGCTCGACGTCGGCACCTCAGGGGTGATGGTGGTCGCGCAGTCCGAGCACGCGTACACGGTGCTCAAGCGGGCGTTCAAGCAGCGCACCATCGAGAAGCGGTATCACGCACTGGTGCAAGGTCATCCGGATCCGAGCAGCGGCACCATCGATGCGCCGATCGGCCGGGCGCGCGGCAACGACTGGAAGTTCGCGGTCACCGCCGACGGCCGCCCCAGCATCACCCACTACGACACCATCGAGGCCTTCCAGGCCGCCAGCCTGCTCGACATCCACTTGGAAACCGGGCGCACCCATCAGATCCGGGTGCATTTCTCCGCGATCCGCCACCCCTGCTGCGGTGACCTCACCTACGGTGCGGACCCGCGCCTGGCCGAACGGCTCGGCCTGGAACGGCAATGGCTGCACGCCCGTTCGCTCGGGTTCGCCCATCCGGCCGACGGCCGCTGGCTGGAGATCACCAGCGAGTACCCCGACGACCTGAGAAACGCCGTGGACGTCCTGCGCAATGCCTGACCGGCAGGCGACGGACTCCACTGCGGCACAACCCGATCCCGCCCGCTCGCCGGATACTGCGGTACCCGGCGAGCGCCGCCGGTCGCTGTGGCGCGGCCTCGGCTACGGGGCCGCGGTCGTTGTCGTCGTCGCTCTCGTCGGATTGCTCGGCGTGCTGAACCCGCCGCGCGAGGCGGGGGTGTTCACCGATCGGCTCGGACCGGAGCGGGGCGAGCCGATCGCCGATTACCTTGCCCGCGCACGGGATTCGCTCGGCGGTGCCGACGACGCCGAGCACTGGGCGCTGGTCTCGTTCACCGCACCGCTCACCCCCGATCAGCTGCCGGAACACAGCGGGGGTCTGCGCATCGCGCAGGTGCTCTATCAGGTTCCGCTCCCCCGCGTGCAGACCCCGCTCGTGTTCGTCCCGGTGCCCGCGGGAGACGCCGCGGCGGTCGCCTCCGCCGCCGACGCGGCCTGGCTGCTCCCGTCCACCTCCGACGAACGCGGCGCCCGGGTCATCGCGGTCTCGGCGGCCCGGCTGCGCGACGGCTGCGCCTGCGGCGTCGGCCTTGTAGTGCGCGGGCCCCTCGATCGCCTGCGAAACCTGGCCGCCCAGAACGGCATCCGCGCGGTCGAGGCGCTGCCCGCGGACGCCGTCGCGGGCCGGTTCGCCGTCGTCGCGCTGCGCCCCGACCAACTCGACACGGCCGTGCCCGGCCCGGACGACGGCCCGGTCCCCGACCGGTAGTCGCGACAGACCGGTCCGATATCTCCTGAGCCCCACCCGCTTTCCGACCGGTGCGATCGAGCAGGGACGGCAGCGGACGAAGAGCGGGCCTCTGCCGGGATGAGTCAACCCCGTGTCATCCTGGCAGAGGCCCGCTACACCGCGGTGCGGCCATGGGGCACCGCGGTGGCAGAACGCGACTCCGGCCCGCCGACGGGCGCTCGCCGGGGTCGCGCGTGGTCCGGTCAGTCCGGTAGGCGCACAACGCCGTCCAGATATCGGCGGCACCGGCCGAACAGCAGCACGCGGTCGCCGGCGAGCTCGCAGCGCAGGCCGCCACCGCGGCGGGACAGCTGCCGCGCGGTGAGCTCGGTCCGGCCGAGTTCGTCCGCCCACAGCGGAACCAGTTGCGCGTGCGCCGATCCGGTGACCGGGTCCTCCGGCACGCCGACACCGGGAGCGAAGAAGCGCGAGACGAAGTCGGTGCTCGTACCGCGCGCGGTGACGATCGCGCCGCGGGTCATGGGTGGGAACGAAGTGAAAATCGGTTCGGCGTCGCGGACTTCCTGTTCGGTGGCCACCACGATCACCTCGTCGACGCCGGTGAACGCGCGCACCGGGCGCACCCCGAGCGCGGCGACGAGCACGAGATCGGGCTCGACCTCGGTCGCGGGCACCGCGGGCAGATCGAGCACGAACTCGTCGTCGTCGGTGCGGTCGACGTGCAGCCAGCCGCTGCGGGTGAAGAAGCTCACCCGGTCGGCGCCGGGATGCATGTCCTCCAAAATCTGTGCGGCACTGGCTACCGTGGCGTGCCCGCACATGTCCACCTCCACCTCCGGGGTGAACCAGCGCAGATGGAACGCGGGCCACGCACCCGGCGGCGGGCCCGCGTCCGGCGGTAATTCCGCGGTGTAGAAGGCGGTTTCGGCGAGGTTGTTCTCCTCGGCCAGGTGTTGCAGCAACGTATCAGGGAGCCACGACGGGAGCGGCATCACCGCGGCTGGGTTGCCCGAGAACGGTGCGTCCGCGAACGCGTCGATCTGGTGCAGCAGTACCTCCATAATGGGAGAAGGTACTCCAACACTGAATACGCGCCTCGCACAAGGCTTCTCGCGGCGCGCCGGGTCAGGTGTCCAGTTTGTCAGGCTCCTGCACTATTTGCGGTCGGAAACAGTTCCCGTTTGTCGCCGAGCAGCGCCGCGCTCACCCACCAGGCCAGCTCCACGAGCACGATGCCGACGGCGCCACAGATGAACGCGGCCGTGGTGAGCGCGACATTGGACGGATCGAGCTTGAAGAACTCCCGGGTGAACGGCACCGTGAACAAGAACACATACGCCGCGACCGAGGCGCTGATCAACACCACCTTCCACCACACGTACGGCCGGGCCACGATGGCGAGCACCCACACCGCGATCATGATCAGCGTGATCAACGCGGTGGTGCCCGCCTGTTCCTTCTGCTGCTGGGAGGCTTCCGGTCCGGCGTAGGCGATCAGGTAGGCCACGAAGGTGGCCACACCGATCACCACGCCGGAGGGAATGGCCAATCGCATGACGCGCCGGACGAATCCGCTGCGGGCCCGCTCGTTGTTCGGCGCGAGCGAGAGGATGAAGGCCGGGATGCCGATGGTGAACCAGGCCGCGATCGTCACGTGGCGCGGCAGGAACGGATAGCCGATCGGGTCGTAGCCGAAGATCTGCGAGCCGACGCCCGCCAGGCCGACCAGGAACGCCAGCAGCACCGAGTAGACGGTCTTGGTGAGGAACAGGTTCGAGACCCGCTCGATGTTGCCGATGACTCGTCTGCCCTCGCCGACCACGTACGGCAGGGTGGCGAACTTGTTGTCCAGCAGCACGATCTGCGCCACCGCGCGGGTGGCGGGGCTGCCCGCGCCCATCGCGACGCCGATATCGGAATCCTTCAGGGCGAGCACGTCGTTGACCCCGTCACCGGTCATCGCGACGGTGTGCCCGCGCGACTGCAGGGCGGCCACCATGGCGCGCTTCTGGTCCGGGCGGACCCGGCCGAAGGTGGTCTTGTCCTCGAGCACGTCGGCGAGTTGGTCCCGGTCCTCGGGCAAGCGGCGCGCGTCGACGGCGTGCTCACCGCCGGGCAGATCCAGCGAGGACGCGACCGCGCCGACCGAGACGGCGTTGTCGCCGGAGATCACCTTGATCGACACGTTCTGGTCGGCGAAGTACTCCAGCGTTTCCTTGGCATCGGGGCGCACCCGCTGCTCCAGCACGACCAACGCCGCGGGCCGCACGGTGCCCGGCGCGTCGGCAGCGTCGACCGGGCGGTCACTGCGCGCGAGCAACAGGATGCGCAGCCCCGACGAGCCGAGTTCCTCTGCCACCCTGGCGTCTTCGGAGGCCGGGTCGAGCAGCACGTCGGGCGCGCCGAGCAGCCAGTCGCCGTGCTCGCCGTAGGAGCACCCGCTCCACTTCTTGGCCGAGGAGAACGGGGCGACCGCGGTGCGCTGCCAGCCCGGCCCGTCCGGCAGTGCCTCGGCGATGGCCTGCACGCTCGCGTTCGGGCGCGGATCGTCGGCCGCCAGCGCGGCAAGTGCCTGCCGAACGTCGTTGTCCGCGAACGAGTCCAACGTCTTGATCGCCGAGAGGCGCATGCCGTTCTCGGTCAGCGTGCCGGTCTTGTCCGCGCACACCACATCGACCCGGGCCAGGCCCTCGATCGCGGGCAGCTCCTGCACGAGGCACTTGCGCCGGCCCAGCCGCACCACACCCACCGCGAACGCGACCGAGGTCATCAGCACCAGACCCTCGGGCACCATGGGCACCAGCGCCGCGACCATGCCGGTCACCGCGGGCCGCCACGATTCCTTGCTGGAGACCAGCTGGTTGTAGATGCTCAGCGCGCCCGCCGGGATCAGCAGGTAGGTGATCACCTTGAGGATGGTGTCGATGCCGCTGCGCAGCTCCGACTTCACCAGGGTGAACTTGCTCGCCTCCTCGGCCAGCTTCGCCGCGTAGGCGTCCTTGCCGACCTTGGTCGCGCGGTAGCAGCCCGAGCCGGAGACCACGTAGCTGCCCGACATCACCTGATCGCCGACCTGCTTGTCGATCGGGTCCGCCTCGCCGGTGAGCAGCGACTCGTCGACCTCGAGCAGCGCGGTCTCGGCCACCTCGCCGTCCACTACGATCTGATCGCCAGGGCCGAGCTCGATCAGATCGTCGAGCACCACCTCGCGCGGGGCGACCTCGACCGCCTTGCCGTCGCGGCGCACGGTCGGCTTGGCCTGGCTGACGATGGCCAACTGGTCCAGGGTGCGCTTGGCGCGGATCTCCTGGATGATGCCGACCGCGCTGTTCGCGACGATCAACAGGCCGAACATGCCGTCGATGATCGAACCGGTGGACAGCACCAGGATGAACAGCACGCCGAGGATGGCGTTGATCCGGGTGAAGACGTTGGCCCGGATGATGTCGCGTACCGAGCGACTGGCCCGATCGGGTACGTCGTTGGTGAGCCCGTCGCGGCGACGTTGCTCGACCTCCGCCGCGGTCAGTCCGGTGGCACGCGATGCCTGCACGGTAGTCGACATGACCGCAAGGCTACGTGAGAAGTAGCGTCGCAAGCGTGCAGCGGAACCGGTCCATCCCAGGTGTTGCGTTCGGTACGAGCGCCTTCTTTCTCTGGGGTCTGTTCCCAGCGTTCTTCGGCTTGCTGGCGTTCGCCGACGCCGCGGAGGTGGTCGCGCAGCGCATCCTGTGGACGCTGGTGGTGGTGCTCGCGGCGCTGGCGCTGACCGGGCGGCTCGGTCAGCTGCGCGGCATCGGCGCGCGTACCTGGCGGCTGGCCGCGTTGGCCTCGGCGGCGATCGCGGTCAACTGGGGCGTGTACGTCTACGGGGTGATCTCCGGGCACGTCGTGGAGTGCGCGCTGGGGTACTTCATCAACCCGCTGGTCACCGTGGCGTTCGGCGTGGTGCTGTTCCGAGAGCGGCTGGCGCCCGCGCAGTGGGCCGCGCTCGGGCTCGGGGCCGCGGCGGTGGCCGTGCTGACCATCGACTACGGCAGGCCGCCGGTGATCGCGCTCGTCCTGGCCTGCTCGTTCGCGACCTATGGATTGGTCAAGAAGGTGATCCCACTGGACGCGCTGCGCGGGATCGCCGCGGAGGGCGTGGTCGCCGCGCCGATCGCACTGAGCTTCGTGCTCGCGCTCGCGCTGCTCGGGCGCAGCGAATTCGCTTCCAGCCCAGCGCATACCGCGCTCATGCTGGCCACAGGACCGGTCACCCTGGTGCCGCTGCTGCTGTTCTCGGTCGCCGCGCAGCGGGTTCCGCTGTCCACCATGGGCCTGCTCCAGTACCTCACGCCCGCCCTGCAGATGGCCTGGGGCGTCGCCGTGGCGCACGAACCCATGCCCGCCTCCCGCTGGGCCGGTTTCGCGCTCATCTGGACCGCGCTGGCCGTCTTCACCGCCCACGCCCTGCTGCGCGCCCGCCGCACCCGCGACGCCGCGCGCCGGGCCGCGGCGGCCACCGAGTCCACGGCGCCGACCGCCGACGCGTGACGCCCCGCCGCTACCAGACGGTGTTGATGTGGCCGGGAGTCCAGGTGCCCCAGCGACGGGTCTCGTCGATGTGCACCTGCGCGGGCTTGGCGTTCGCGTCCAGCGGGAGGTACTGCTCGATCGAGCCCCAGTCGCGATCCCAGTCGTCCTTCAGATACGTGGGCAGGGTGCGGGCGCTGAACAGCAACTGAGTCCAGCCGAGCGGACCGCCGCCGTCATGCGCCTGCCAGAGGTTGGTGATGGTGGCGCCGTTGCGGTCCGGCAGGATGCGGTAGACGGGCAGGTCCGCCACGCCCGCGTAGGTAGGCGCCAGGTTCTGGCACGGAAAGTTCATGCCGACCTCCCAGTCCAGCAGCACCGGCGTCTGCGAACCCACCACGGCGGTCATGGTTTTCAGCTGCGGCACCCGCGGCGGTGTCACCGCGAGCCACTGGTCCCTGCCGAGATCCTTGTCACCGGCCACGATCCGGACCACATCGGCGTCGGCGGGCAGCAGGTCGAACGGTACGCGCACGTTGCGCCACGACGGGGACGGCCCGATATCGATCGGGTCGACGCTGCCGAGGGTGACCGCCGTGCCGTCGGCCCCGGACCGCCCGTACTCGACGCGCAGGTCCTGGCCGGGGTGCACGATGCCGTCGCTGTCCACGTGGCGGATCCGGCCCGCCACCGAGATCGCGATGATCGGGCCGCGACTTCCGTTGTGGTCCTGCGGAAGTCGGTACCAGCCGCTGGTCAGTTCGGCGGGCACCTGCGCGCCGTCACGGTAGCTGCCGAGCACCGGAATGGCCGCCGGATCCAGACCGAACGGCAGCGGGACGCTGCTGCCGTTGATGCCTGCGCCCGAGGTACCGGCCTCCGACCCGGGCGAGGTCGCCCCCGCCTTCGGGTCGGCGGTATCGGCGGAGTCGGCGCTGGTGACGGAATTCGCCTTGCCCGTGGTGGATTCGACCTCGTCGGAGGTCAGGTCCATGGCCACCCCGTCGGGGGTGAAGCCGGTGGTGCCGGGGCCGGCCAGCGCCGTCGCGGCCGGACCGGTCAGCGGGCTGAGCACCGACGCGTTGGGATCGGTCTCGATCAGCACCTGGTCGGCCAGGCCGCAGCCGCCGGACACCGCGGCGGACAGGTTGGATTGCGCGAGCGAATACGACGGATACTGCGCCACAGCCGCTTTCGCGAACGAGAGCACCTCGAACAGCACCATCGCCGCCGCGACGACGGCGAGCACCGGCACGCGCGCGATCCGGCCCGGCACCGAGCCCGCACGCGGCTGGCTCCGCGGGCGCACGTGGAACCACGCCGCGAGTGCCAGCGCGAGCACCGACAGCCCCGCCGCGAAACTCGACAGGCCGAAGCCGGCCAACGTCGGCGGCTTGTCCCACCACGGGATGCCCCACGCCGACACATACCAGTAGCCGTTCGCACCGACGAAGGTCAGCGCCAGCGCGAAGAAGATCGCGGCGGCGAACAAGGCCCGGTTGCGCAGCGGGCCCATGACGCGCGGGCTGATCGCGACCGCGGTGAGCGCCGCGACGCAGCCGGCCAGGCCGGCGAACACGCCGAACTGGTGGGTCCACTTCGTCGGCGAGAACATCAGGAACACCATCGCGGCGCAGGTGATGCCGATGAGCCTGCGCGACGGACCGACCGCGGTCCCCGGGATGTGCCCGCCCCGGCGCAGCATGGTGACCACGCAGGCCACCAGGCCGAGCAGCAGCACGAACATGCCGAACCGCCGGGTCAGCCAGCCGTCGGCGTTGATCTGGAGCAGGTACTGGTAGCGCAGGAACTCGAAGAACCACGATTCACCGGGCCCGATCCTGTCGTGCACGTAGAACATTTCCATGGTGCCTGCCAGGGTCCGGTCCGCGAAGACCACGGTGAGGACCACCACGCCCGCCGCCAGCCCCGGCAGCAGCAACGCGAGATAGCCGGACCGCTTCGCCCGCCGCACGAGTACCGCCGTCATCGTGCGCGCACCGGCCGCCAGCGCGCCGAGGCAGATCAGGCCGGACGGGGCCACGGTCAAGGTGAACGCCGCGATGATGACGGCCATGGCGTAGGGCAGCAGCCTGCGGGTCGCGATCGCCCGCTCCACCGAGGCCCAGGTGAGGATCACGCCGAGCGCGACGAACGGTTCGGCGCGCAGGCCGTTGTTGTAGGGCAACCAGAACGCGAGGAACACCAGCGCACTTGTCCATACCACAATCCTGTTGTCGCGCAACGCGACACCGAGGCGCGGCAGGATCTCACGGCTGATCACCCACCAGGTGAGCACGCCGACGAGCAAGGTGGGCAGGCGGACAAAGGGGCTCACTGACGACACGTGCGTCAGCAGCGCGATCATGTCGGTGTAGGGCGTGTAGAAGGGTCCCTCGTCGATGCTGAACCAGCGGTAGTAGTTCGACATGAAGCCCGAACTGCGCGACGCGCGCGCCATCCCGAGGATGTAGCCGTCGTCGGAGGTGTTGGCGCCGATGAAATGCCACACCAGCATGGTGGCGAACACCAGGTAGTCCGGCGCCCGCAGTCGCCACCACCGGGTGGGCAGGAAGCGCCGCGTCCGGCGACCGTCCCCGGCGTCCAACCGGTACAGCGCGACCAGGGCGACCAGCGTGGCCAGCGCGGCGAGGCCGATCACGACCGATTTGAGCACCGTGGGCGAGGACGAGAACCGGGAATCCACCGCGACATTCACGTGCAGGCCGGGCGGCGCGGCACCGGTCAGCTCGCTGAACACGCCGACCACCTGCGGCCGGACATCGCTGTCGAAGACCTTCCCGGCGTCGTCGAGGCCGCGCACCGAGACGGTGCTGCGCGGCATACTCATCTCGATCGCGATGGCACAGTTGCCATTACGGACCGCGCTCAACGACGAGGACCACAGCAGCATGTTGCGCGAGACCACGTCCACCCGGCCCGGCCGGTCGGCGGTGTCCGCGACGACCTTGACGACCAAGCCGTAGCGTTCCAGCTCCGGGGACTGTCGCGGAATCGTCGACAGCACAACGCCACCCGTGTCGGCGAGCGCGTCGAACGCGGCGCACGGGACCTCGGCGGTCAGGTTCATCGGCGCGTAGGTGATCAGCGGTGCGGTCACCGAGGTGACCGCCGCGGCCTGCGGCCACGACACACTCGCCTGATCTTGTCGCACCGGCAGAAAAGGCAGCGACACCGCGGCGAGAACCGCGACGAGCCCGCTGACGATCGCGAGCAGACGCAGGCGCCCAGCGTCTTTCGTGCCGCGCTCTTCGTACTGGTCCGCACGCTGCGCCGACGGTTGAGGAGATTCGCGCACAGCGTCAGAGACAGTCACGACGGTGCATGCTAGCGCGTAAACATCGGATGACACAGAGTGCCAGGTACCTGCGTCCGAATCGGTGACTCGGATCTTGCGCCGCGCGGCCGGCTCATCGAGCCGGCCGCGGCGACGTCGGTACTAGCCGCAGGCGACGGACTGCTGACCGAGGTTGGTCAGCATGCCGCACGCCCATGCCTTCTGGATCTTCCACTTGCCGTTCTCCGCGACGAACGGCACGTCGACGATGTTCTCCTGGCCGTTGAGGACGACCTTGGCCTTGGCGTTGACGCTGTCACCGAACGCGGTCACATCGGTGACCTCGACGTTGACATTGGCGCCCTTGGCCGCCTCGGCGAGACGGTTCGGCAGTTCCGGATCGGCCTCCGCGCCCTGCACGCCGTCCAGCTTCTCCGCGTTCGGCACCGACGGGTCGAGCGCCCGCTGCAGCTGGGCGTTCAGTTCGGCCGGAGTCGGGACCGGCGGCAGGTTCGCGCTCGCCGACGCCGACGCCTTGGCGCTGGTCGTCGTCTTGGCGGCCGGCTTGCTGTCCTTGTCATCGCCGCACGCGGTCATGCCAAGCGCCGCGACGACAGCCAATCCGGCGATCGCGATGCGTCCAGTCTTACGAAGCTTCAACTGCTCGTCCTTTGCGTTCGAGTAGGTCCGTGTCATGTCCACTGATGGCAGCCTCCACCCGAACCGGCGGCGCTGCACGAGCTCCCAGGCTACCGGCACAGCGGAGTACCGCATGGATCCACACGGGACGGACTGATGTCGTCGGCAGCGAACGTACGCGCCGCGCTCGGCGATGTCGAGCCGTTCACCGCCGCGCTCACCGCAGACTGCGCAACGGATCGGCTCTGGTCAGATCCGCGTCATCCGCGGCGAAGGTGCGCGCCGGGCCCGGTCCGGTGGAGCGGGTCTCGAACCGCACGGTCACCACGCCGTAACCACCGCCCTGCACCCAGCCGTGGCCGTACTCGGGATGTTCGACATCCATGCCGCGGTGCCAGATCGGGACCGACAGCGCGGACTGAGCGGGCGAGACCTCGGGCAGCAGCTGGGCCGGAACCAATACGCTCGGCGCAGGCACCGGCCCGGCCGCGGTCCACCCCTCGTCCGCGACGGCCGTGCGCTGGTCGATGACGGGCGCCTGGTCCAGCTCGGGGAACAGCGATTCCTGCCGGACCGTGGACAATCCGCCGTAGCCGACCCCGACCAGGCGGATCGGGCCGAGCTCGGCCGGATCGATCGCCGAGCGCTGCGCGGCGGTGGACAGCGTGGTGAGGTCCTCGGTGGCATACGGCAGGGTGAACGAACGGGTCACGATGCTCATATCGGACTTCTTCAGCTTGAGCACCACGGTGCGCGCCGCCCGCCCGTCCTTGCGCAGCCTGCGATGCGCGGCCGCCGCCATCGCCTCGATCGCGGGGCGCAGCTGGGCGAGGGTGACGATATCGCTCTCGTAGGTGGTCTCGGCGCTGATCTGTTTGGCCTCGGCCCGCTCGGCGACCGGGCGGTCGTCGACCCCGCGGGCCAGCCGGTGCAGCGACGCGCCCACGCTGCCGCCGAGGATCGACACCGCCTCGGACTCCGGCAGCGCGGCGAACGCGCCCACCGTCTCGATGCCGAGCGAGCGCAGCTTGTGCTCGGCCACCGGGCCGATCCCCCACAGCTTGCGCACCGGCAGCGCGGCCAGCATCCGCTGCTGCTCGTCCGGCGAAACCACCCGGATGCCATCGGGTTTGGCGAGCCCGGAGGCGATCTTGGCCAGCTGCTTGCCGGTGCCCGCGCCGACCGAAGCGGTGAGCCCGGTGCGTTCGCGCACCGCGGCGCGCAACCGCGCGCAGAACTCGTGCACCTCGGCCACGGTGGCGCCGGCCAGTTCGGCGGGTTCGCCGAAGGCCTCGTCGAACGACAGCGTCTCCAGCACCGGGATCCTGGCGCGCAAGGTGTCGAACACCTGCCCGCTCAGCACCCCGTACACCGCGCCGCGCGGCGGCACCACCACCGCGCTGGCGCCGACCAGCCTGCGCGCCTGGTGCATCGGCATCGCCGAGCGCGCGCCGTACACCCGCGCCTCATAACTGGCCCCCGCGACCACACCGCGCCCGCCGGTGCCGCCGACGAGCACCGGCCTGCCGCGCAACGTGGGCCGGGTCAGCTGCTCGACCGAGGCGAAGAACGCGTCCATGTCGATGTGCAGCACCCAGCGCCGGGCGGTGCTGTGCGCGTCGGCGCGCTCGGCCGGATGCTGCCCGCTCACCGCCGTTTCGCCGAAGATTTCCTGGGCTTGCGCACCCGTGCGGGCAAGGCATCCGCGGTGTGCCGCACGAACTCTCGCAACCAGGACGAATCCGTCAACCGCCGGTCGGGAACGCGGTAGTAGTCCTTGGCACCGGGATACGGTGGCGCGAGCCAGGATTGCTCGGCGTACCCGGCGGCCGCCGCGGTCGGTTCGACGAAGACGTGATCGTCGGCGAGCAGCGCGACCAGTTTGTCGTCGCAGTACAGGCCGTACTCACCGAACATCGCCCTGGCTCGGACGTCCAGCGGCTCCAGCGACTCGAGGACGACGGCGACCGTCGCCTTGTCTGTACTCACCGTTCGGAATCTACGCCCGCGCACCGACAACTCCGCGCAGGCGGCGACGCTGTCCGGTCACTGTGGGCTAGCTGTATGAGGCCATGACGTTGGTGACGCCGGTTCGGAGGCGGCTCGCTGGTGGCCGGTTTCCAGCGGCCGAGTGTGGTCGATGATAGTTGTAGTGGATGTTCCAGATCTGCAGCGCCTGCTGGCGCTGCAGATCTGAAGTCCACTCGCGGGCGTAGAGGAATTCCTCGGCCAGGATCCGGTTGTAACGCTCGACCTTGCCGTTGTGCCGCGGTGTGTAGGGCGTGATCCGCTGATGGCGGGCACCGAGGAGCACCTTCGCGAAGTCGCGGGCTTTGTAGCAGGCACCGTTGTCGGTGACGATCCGTTCGATGCTGGTGATGCCGTGAGCGGCGAAAAATGCCCGGGCCCGGAACGCGAAACCGATTGTCGTGACTGCTTTCTCGTCCGGCAAGGCTTCTGTGTAGGCCAGCCTCGAGTAGCCGTCGACAGCGGTGTGAAGGAACACGTAACCGGGCCTGCAACGTTTGTTCGCCGCGCGGGCGGCTTTGTCCTGGGCCGATCCTCGACCGTGGATGCGCCAGCCGCCGCCGTCGGGGATCTTTCCGACCTTCTTGATATCGATGTGGACCATATGGCCTGGTCGGCGGGCGATGATCCGGCGCGGGGCCCGGTTCGGTTCACCGTTGGGGTCCAGAAACCGGCGTCGGTTCAGCCCGAGCCGGACCAGGTGCCGGCCCACGGTCCGCACCGAGATCCGGGTGCCTTCGGCTGCCAGTTCAAGTGAGATCCGGCGAGCGGACCATTTCCTGGTCCGGCGCAACAGTTCGATCCGGGCCACCACCTGCACTGGCGTGGCCGATGGTGACAGATGCGGGGCGCTGGACCGGTCGAGGAGCCCGAGCTCGCCGTGCTGACGAAATCTGTTGACCCACTTCGACGCACATCGGCGGGAGATGCCCATCTCGGCGGCGACATGGGCGATCGGGCGGGTCCGGCAGCGGTCCACGAGCCGGTGGCGGCCCTCGACAGTCAACGGGGCATTACGGTGAGACACGGCGGTTCTTTCGGTCGCGTGGCGGATGTGTGAGTTGGCGCTTCACATCCTGCCGCCGGAAGAACCGCCCCCTTTCAGCCCACCCCACGCCCCGCGTCACCAACGTCACGACCCACAACAGCTAGCCCTCGGTTGCCTGTGCGGATCCGCGCGCGGACCCCGATCCCGCCGCGCCGCCCAGCAACCGACCAACAAGCCTGTGACCAGCGATTATGTCGGCGCAATCGGCGCAATACACGGTCTCGGTGAACATTCGGCGAAGCGCGGGGACCGCCGTTGTCACGGCGCGGGATGTGTGATGATCGGACCCATGAAGATCCGCAAGGCCGTCATCCCGGCCGCCGGTATCGGTTCCCGGCTCCTCCCGCTGACCAAGGCCATCCCGAAGGAGATGCTGCCGGTCGGCGACAAGCCGGTCATCGAGCACACGGTCCGCGAGCTGGTCTCCTCCGGCATCACCGACATCACCATCGTGGTCAGCAGCGGAAAGTCGCTGATCCAGGACCACTTCCGGCCCAACCCAGCCCTGGTGGCGCAGTTGCGCGCGGACGGCAAGACCGCCTACGCGGACGCGGTCGAGGAGGTCGGCGAGCTGTCCCGGCTCGGGCATATCACCTACCTCGACCAGCACGGTCCGTACGGCAACGGCACCCCCGTGCTGAACGCCGCGCGCAATCTGGGCGACGAGCCGATGCTGGTGCTGTGGCCCGACGACGTGTTCGTCGCCGACGTGCCGCGCGCCCAGCAGCTGATCAACGCCTACGAGCAGACCGGCGCACCGGTGCTCGCCCTGATGCCGATGGACCCGACCGAATCGCAGCGCTACGGCGTCCCGGTGGTCGCCGACGACCAGGGCAACGGACTGCTGCGCATCACCGGCCTGCGCGAGAAGCCCAAGCCCGAGGACGCGCCCTCCAACTACGCCGCGATCGGCGGCTACGTGGTGACCCCCGGTGTCATCGAGGAGCTGCGGGCCCAGACCCGCGCCTGGTACGAACACCGCACCGGCGAGGTCTACCTCACCGACGCGATCAACGTGCACGCCGCCGACAACCCGGTGTTCGGCCAGGTCATCCGTGGTCGCTGGTACGACACCGGCAACCCCGCCGACTACCTGGTCGCCCAGTTCGCCTCCGCGCTGGCCAACCCCCAGTACGGACCCCTACTGCGCTCCCTCGCCGAAGAGACCGATTAGGCCACGTGCCGAGGTCAAGGACTTCGGCGCCGAGTCTCGGCCCTTCGGTCGAATCCGCAAGGCGCCGTGGACATCCGCGGGTCCGGATGCGCACGGCGGTGGTCAGAAGCGGCGGATGGCGTAGATGTCGAACTGGCGCAGCGGGCTCAGGCCTACCGGGACGCCCCAGTCGTAGGCGTTGAAGATCTGGCCGAAACCGGCGTAGATGCCCACGTGCGAACCGTCGGTGTTGAGCACGACCACGTCACCCGGGGAGAGCGCGAAGAACGGGACGGGCGCGCCCACTTTGGCCTGCTCCCAGGTGGTCCTGGGGAGGTTGACGCCGACCTGCCGGAACGCCCACTGCACCAGGCCGGAGCAGTCCCAGGTGAACGGGCCGGTGCCGCCCCATTCGTAGGGCTTTCCGGTCTGTGAGACCGCGGCGGCCAGCGCGCCGACCCCGTTCGAGCTGGGCAGCGGGATCGCGGCGGAGCCCGAGGCCGAGAGGGATTCGGCGCTGCCGGTGGCACTGCCGGTGTCGGACCAGCCGGGACCGGCCATGAGCAACGTCGCGGCGGTTGCGAGGAGAAGTCCGAAGGCGATGCGGCGCAAGGGTTTTCTGTTCACGTGCTCGTCCCTTCCGGCAGCCCGGCGGGCGGGTCGCCATCCGGCGGCCCCGGTCGATGCCAGGTCGAGCAGCGCCATCGAGCAGGGGCCGCAGCCGCCGCACCGGACGTCCGGAGCGGCGCAGTTCAGGTAGGACAATCCACGAACTCACTGCCATCCCAGCAGTCCATCTCCGCAACAGCAGCACCACTGCCGATTCTGCCGCGAGCCCTGGACCTGCGATGACAGTTCAGCAAATCTACAGCATGTGATCTACATCACTGCGTAGCGACACGCCGCACAGGAGCCGAACTGGACGGGCGGCAGGACGGGTAGCCGGTCCCGTCCTGCCGCGCCGGTACGTCAGGCCTTGGCGACCTGGGCGCGCACACCGCCGACGAGGTCGGCGGCTGAACTGCCCGCGTCACCGAAAGCCAGTGTGGTGGCCAGGATTTCACCGGCGATCAGATCGCGGTGGGTTTCGGCCCACGCCTTGCGCTCGGCAGGCACCTCGAGCACCACGGTGATCCGGTCGGACACATCGAACCCGGCCGCCTTCCTGGTCTCCTGCAGGTCGCGGATGAGGTCGCGGGCCCAGCCCTCGGCCTCCAGCTCCTCGGTGACCACCGAGTTCAGCACCACCAGGCCCGCGTTGCCGGGCAGCGCGGCGGTGGACTCGGGCTCGGCGGCAACCAGTCGCTGCGTGTATTCCTCGGGGAGCAGGGCGATTCCGGCGGCGGTGACGACGCCGTCGGCGGACTCCGACCATTCGCCCGCCTTCACCGCCTTGATCACCGTCTGCACGTCCTTGCCGAGGCGCGGACCCGCGGCACGGGCGTTGACGACCAGCTCGAAGCGGCCGTGCGCGGCGACATCGGTGGTCAGGTCCACCTGCTTGACGTTGACCTCGTCGGCGATGATGTCGGTGTAGGGCGCCAACCGCCGCGCGTCGGCGGCCGCGATGGTCACCTCGGCCAGCGGCAGGCGCACCCGCAGGTTCTGCGCCTTGCGCAGGCTCAGCACGGTGGAGCAGACCACCCGGACCTCGTCCATCGCGGCGACCAGCTCGGGATCGCGGGTCAGCTCACCCTCCTTCGGCCAGTCCGCCAGGTGCACCGACTCGCCGCCGGTGAGCCCGCGCCAGATCACCTCGCTGATCAACGGCAGCAGCGGCGCAGCCAGCCGGGTGACCACCTCGAGCACCGTGTGCAGCGTGTCCACCGCGTCGGTGTCCTCGCTCCAGAACCGCGAACGCGACCGGCGCACATACCAATTGGTGAGCGCGTCGGCGAAACCGCGCAGCTCCTCGCAGGCGCCCGCGATGTCGTAGGTCTCGAGCGCCTCGGTCATCACCTCGCGCGTCTGCGCCAGCTTGGCCAGGATGTAGCGATCCAGCACGTGCGGCGAGTCGGTGCGCCATGTCCCCGGCTTCGAGGCGTACAGCTGCAGGAAGGTCCACGCGTTCCACAGCGGCCGCAGCGCGTGGCTGACGCCCTCCCGGATACCACGCTCGGTGACGATGAGGTTGCCGCCGCGCAGGATCGGCGAGCTCATCAGGAACCAGCGCATCGCGTCGGAGCCGTCCCGGTCGAACACCTCGTTGACGTTCGGGTAGTTGCCCTTCGACTTGCTCATCTTCAGGCCGTCGTCACCGAGCACGATGCCGTGCGCGGCAACGGTTTTGAAGGCGTGACTATCGAAGAGCGCGGTGGCAAGCACGTGCAGTGTGTAGAACCAGCCGCGGGTCTGGCCGTTGTACTCGACGATGAAGTCGCCGGGGAAGTGGCTGTCGAACCACTCCTTGTTCTCGAACGGATAGTGCACCTGAGCGAAGGGCATCGAGCCCGACTCGAACCAGCAGTCGAGCACCTCGGGCACCCGGCGCATGGTCGACTTGCCGGTCGGGTCATCGGGATTCGGCCGGGTGAGCTCGTCGATCATCGGCCGGTGCAGGTCGGTCGGGCGCACGCCGAAGTCGCGCTCCAGCTCGTCCAGCGACCCGTAGACGTCCATGCGCGGGTAAGCCGGGTCGTCGGAGACCCAGACCGGGATCGGGCTGCCCCAGTAGCGGTTACGGCTGATGTTCCAATCTCGCGCGCCCTCGAGCCACTTGCCGAACTGACCGTCCCTGATGTGCTCGGGCACCCAGCTGATCTGCTGGTTCAGCTCGACCATGCGATCGCGGAACTTGGTGACCGCGACGAACCAGGAGGGCACCGCCATGTAGATCAGCGGCTGACCCGAGCGCCAGCTGTGCGGGTAGGAGTGCTCGATCGTCTCGTGCCGCAACAGCTTTCCCGCGGCCTTGAGGTCCTTGATGATCACCGGGTTGGCGTCGAACACCATCAGGCCCTCGTACGGCGGCACCATCGAGGTGAACTTGCCGCCCGGATCGAGCGGCTGCACGATCTCGATGCCGTTGGCGGTGGCGACATCCATGTCCTCCTCACCGAAAGCCGGTGCGAGGTGCACGATTCCGGTGCCGGAGTCGGTGGTCACGTAGTCCGCGCCGAGCACCCGGTGCGCGTTCGGGTGGCCGAGGAAGAACTCGAACGGCGGCGCGTAGGACAGACCGACCAGCGCGGCGCCGTCGTACTCGCCGAGCACCTCCGGCTCTTCCCCGAACTCGCGGCCGTAGTGCGACACGCGTTCGGCCGCCAGCACATAGCGCTTGCCGTCGGCGGCGCGCAGGTGCACGTAGCGCACGTCCGGGTGCACCGCGATCGCGAGGTTCGACGGCAACGTCCACGGGGTCGTGGTCCAGATCAACGCGTTCGCGCCGTCGAGGGCGTGCAGCGGATGCTCGGCGGGCACGCGCAGCACCATGTCGACGGTGACCGCCGGATCCTGGCGCATCTTGTACGCGTCGTCGAGGCGGGTCTCCTGGTTCGACAGCGGCGTCTGCTCGTACCAGCTGTAGGGCAGCACCCGGAAGCCCTGGTAGATCAGGCCCTTCTCGTGCAACGACTTGAACGCCCACAGCACCGACTCCATGAAGTCGAGATCGAGGGTCTTGTAGTCGTTGTCGAAGTCCACCCAACGCGCCTGGCGGGTGACGTAGTCGCGCCATTCCCCGGTGTAGCGCAGCACCGAGGATTTGCAGGCCGCGTTGAATTCGGCCAGACCCATTGCGTCGATCTGTGATTTGTCCGTGATACCGAGCTGCTTTTCCGCCTCGATTTCCGCGGGCAATCCGTGACAGTCCCAGCCGAAACGGCGATCGACGCGCTTGCCGCGCATCGTCTGGAAACGCGGGATCAAGTCTTTGACGTATCCGGTGAGCAAATGCCCGTAATGCGGCAGACCGTTGGCAAAGGGCGGGCCATCGTAGAAGACGAACTCCGGAGCCGGCGCGGAACCCGAAGCCGCTGCCCCGGAACGGTTTTCGATGCTCGCACGGAAGGTGTCGGCGGCCGCCCATGCGTCTAGCACGCGGCGTTCCATCTCGGGGAACGAAGACCCGGCGACGCCGAGGTCGACGCGGGGGTACGCACTGTTGCTGGAAGTTTGGTCCGCCATCGCGGATACGTCTCCTCGTGCCTTGTCGTTGGCACGGGGACGATGCCGACGCCAGGTGCGTCGATACCGCGGTACCACCCCGCTTGCCCGGCGACGAGCCGCCGGACCTCTCGTTGTGAGCTGTGACGGGCTCACCCGTTCGGTTCTACTTGGCGCGGCCACCGTGCCGGTGCACCGCACTGTTCTTCCGAAGGCTCCCCGGTGATGACCGGATCCACACCATATTCATGTTTGATTCTAGCCAGTACGGTCAAACCTCTGGACGGCGCTCCCTCACCGTTTGGCGTGGCGCCCCGGAGGCGGCGTGGCATCGCCGTCCGGCCGCCGCATAGACAGGGCACTGACCAGCAGCAGCACCGCACCGATCACGCACACCACGATGCAGCCCCACGCCCAGATCACCGATCCGGTGGTCAGCGCGGTGACCAGTAGGGCGAATCCGACAGCGGCAAGGACAAGCGTCAAGACGAGCATGGTGACCCCCAAGGCATGCCGGGTGGCGCGTGCTCAGTATGAGCGGCTTACTTGCCACCCTTGGCAAACGTGGCCGGCTGCAGGTTGTTGGCGGTGTTGGCGTCCGCGAACGCCTCGCCACCGTCGACCGGCACCGCCGAACCGCGGTTCTCCAGCTCTTCGAGCTGCGATTCCAGGTAGGACTTCAGCCGCACCCGGTACTCCCGCTCGAAGGTCTTGAGCTGCTCGATCCGGCTCTCCAGCACGCTGCGCTGCTGGGTGATGGTCGCCATGATCTCGGTGTGCTTGCGCTCGGCGTCGGCCTGCAGGGCGTCGGCCTTCTCCTTGGCCTGGCGCAGCTGGTTGTCCGAGCGCGACTGCGCGTCGGAGAGCATCGCGTCGGCCTTCTGCCTGGCGTCGGCGATCATGCCCTCGGAGCGGGTCCTGGCGTCACCGACGAGACGCTCGGAGTTTGCCCGCGCGTTGGACAGCAGGTTCTCCGCCTCCACCTTCGCGTCACTGGTGAGCCGGTCGGCCATCTCCTGCGCGAGGCTGAGCACCTTGGCGGCCTGCAGGTTCGCGTCGACACCCGGCGCGTCCTTCGGGGCGGGCGGCGCCGGCATCGGCGCAGGCGGGGCCACCTGGACCGGCGGCTTGATCGGCTCGGGCGGCGGCGCCTGCTGCACAGGCGCTTTCACGTTGGCAGGCACCGCGGGGCCGCGATTCTTCTTGGCATCGGCCAGTTCCGCGTCGAGTTCGGCGACCCGCTGGCGCAGATCGGCGTTTTCCTCGATCAGACGCGAGAGTTCCTGCTCGACGAGATCCAGGAAGGCGTCGACTTCATCCTCGTTGTAGCCGCGCTTCCCGATCGGCGGTTTGCTGAACGCGACGTTGTGCACATCGGCTGGAGTCAGCGGCATGGAAGGATCCCTTCACGCGTCTTTTGGAGATCTAGCAGATCTAGCAAGCTACTTCACGGCCCATTCTGTCACACCGGGGCTACCGGTTGCCCGAGCCTGCCCACGATCGACATCAAGATGAAGACGATGAAAAGCAGGACCATAATCGACAGATCCAGGCGAATTCCTCCCAGTGACACCGGTGGTATCAACCGCCTCAGGAGTTTCACCGGAGGGTCGGTGATCGTGAAGATCACCTCCAGGATGATGACCACGACACCGGTCGGACGCCAGTCCCGTGCGAAGCTACGGATGAACTCGACGATCACCCGGCTGATCAGCAACAGCCAGAAGATGAACAGTACGAAGTACAGCACCGCGAACAAGGCCACGAGTTCACTCTGCCGCAAAATCCGCTTTGCGCAAAATGACCGCGCCGCACCGCAAGCGACCGGTCCGCACCACCCCCCAGATCACGACCTTATTTCTGGTTGTAGAAGCCGGTTTCGGCGATGCGACGGCGTTCCTCGGCTGATACGTCGACATCGGCCGGTGAGAGCAGGAACACCTTGGTGGCGACCTTGTCGAAGGAACCGCGCAGCGCGAACGCCAGTCCGGCCGCGAAGTCAACGAGCCGCTTGGCGTCGGCGTTGCTCAGGTCGACCAGGTCCATGATCACCGGGTTGCCCTCGCGGAAGCGCTCACCGATGATGCGGGCCTCGCTGTAGTCGCGCGGGCGCAGCGTCGTGATCTTGGACAAGGGACCTCCGTCCTCGAAGATCCCCGGCCTGCGCGCGGGTGCCGGCTCGGGGCGCACACGCTCCTCCAGCCGCCGCTCTTCGGCCTCGGGATCGACGGCGAGCGCACCACGGGTGGCGCCACGCAGCGACGGCACGCTGCCGCCCGCGCGGAACCGGCCGGACGACGGCGCGGTCTCGATCCGGGTGGGACGCCGCGGCGCCTCGTAACGATCCTCGCCATAGGGCTCGTCGGCGTAATCGTCGCGCCGGGATACCGGGTATCCGGCCTTGTACGGCGACTTGTAGGCGGGCTCCGGGTAGTCGGGCTCGTCCCTTTCGAACCCGTCGGCACCGTAATGCTCTGCGCCGTAACGATCTTCGGCATAGCGATCAGCGCCGTAGGCACCGCGGTCGGCGTAGTCACGGGGCCGAGCCCTGCGCGCGCCGCGGTCGTCGGCGACCCGAGGAGCACGATCGTCGACATAGTCGTCTTCGTAATCCTCGAGTGGAACCATGCCGAAGTAAGCCTTGAACTTGTGCAGGGTACTCATGACCGCACCTCGCTGACGCCAGGCTCCGTCACGAGCACGCTCGTGGCTGCGTATTTCGAGCGCTTGCTGCGCTCACGCAAGACTGCCCCGCTCATGCGCGGCGTCGTGACCACGATGGCTGCGTCGAATACTCGCTCGCTGCGCTCGCTCATTTTGGTCGACCTTCCTTCGGCCCCGGTGGCGGCCGGGTGTTGAAGTCTTGCTCAGCCCCTCGTCTGCCCCAAGCATATGTGTCGAATGTGACTGATGAGGTTTCTTTGCTACGCCGAGGTTATCGGTCGAGCGCCCATCAAGGCGGTACCGACACGCACAACCGTCGAGCCGTGTTCGATGGCGGTTTCCAGATCGCCGGACATTCCTGCGGAAAGTTCTGTCGCATCGGGATGCTCGGCCAGTAGCAGGGTGTGCAAAGTCGCAAGGCGTGCAAATGCCGCATCAGACTCCGCCCCCAATGGCGGAATAGCCATCAGACCGGACAGTCGTAATCCAGGAGCGGCCGCGACCTGTGCGGCCAAGGGGCCCAATTCATTCGGTGCGGCACCCCCGCGGGACGGGTCCTCGTCCAGGCTCACCTGCAGCAAGACGCGCACCGGCTCGGTTCGTTCCCCCGCGTCCAAAGCGGCACGCGCACCGGTGGCCAAGGCGGTTGCCAGACGTTCGCTGTCGACCGAGTGCACGGTGTGCGCCCACCGCGCCACGACCCGCGCCTTGTTGCGTTGCAGCCGTCCGATCATGTGCCAGCGCACATCCGAGAGGTCTTCGTCACCTATGTGCTCATGGAGTGCCGCGACCTTGGCGGTCGCCTCCTGTTCGCGCGACTCGCCGAACTCGCGCCGACCGAGCCGGTGCAGGATCGCGACATCGCCGACCGGGAAGAATTTCGTCACGGGGAGTAGACGCACCGAGTCCGGTGCGCGGCCCGCCGCACGACAGGCGGCGTCGATGCGCCCCTGCAACGCGGCCAGGTTCGTCGCCAGCTCCGCGGTGCGCTCGTCCACCTGTGCCGCAACCGATTCCGGGGACATCAGCGCACCTCCGACCAGATCACGCTGCCCAGCCGCCCGGTGGGCGCGCCGCGCCGGTGACTGAACAGGGTGTGGTCCTCGATGGTGCAGCGCGGGTCGACCGCGACCGCGCCGACCCCGGCTTCGGTGAGCTGCCTGCGGATTCCGGCCCGCAGGTCGAGCGCGGGCGTGCCGCGCACCGTGGTGGTGGCGCTGCCGGGCAGGTGCGCCTCGACGTCGGCGCGCATCGCGGCGGGCACCTCGTACTGCCTGCCCGAGGCCGCGGGCCCCAGGAACGCGCCGATCCGCTCCGCTCGCGCGCCCAGCGACAGCATCGCCTCGAGCACCTTCGGCACGATGCCGATGCGCGCGCCGATGCGACCGGCGTGCACGGCCGCGAGCACACCGGCCTCGTCGTCGGAGAGCAGGATGGGCACGCAGTCGGCGGTCAGCACCACCAGCGCGAGGCCGGGCACGTTCGTCACGATCGCGTCGGTCGCGGGCACCGGCTCGGCCCGCGGGCCATCGATGATCTCGACATTGCGGCCGTGGATCTGTTCCATCCACACCAGCCGGTCCGGCGTCAGCCCGATTCCCTCGGCCAGTCGATCCCGGTTGCGCCGCACCGTCGCCGGATCGTCCCCGACGTGATCGCCGAGATTGAACGACTCGTACGGCGGCGCCGAAAAGCCCCCCGCTCGAGTAGTTGTCACCCGTCGAACCGTCAGCGTCGGCGCAGAAGTCATGCACTCGAGCCTAGTCGCCGCCCCTTAACCCCCTCGCCCCTGTTTCTCAGGAACCCGCACCTGTGCGGGTGAGTCGAGTCAGGGGACGCGGGGGTGGGTCAGCGGCGCATGAAGGAGGGGACGTCCACGTCGTCGTCATCGTCGTCGGGGGGTTCGATGTGGGCGCGGGGGTTGTTGGCGACGGTCGGCTCGGCGAGGCGGGCCCGTTCGGAGTCGCGGTAGCTCGGGACGGCGCCGCGGGTCGAGGCGCTCGCGCCGGTGGCCGCGGTGTCGGTGCCGCGGGCCGCGACCTCGGTGCCGCGGTTCTGGCCGATCTCGCCGGAGCGGGCCGACCCGATGGTGCTGCGGCCGGTGGTGTCGAAGGTCCGGCGAGCGGGTCCGCCGCCGTCGAAACCCGCGGCGATCACGGTGACGCGCACCTCGTCGCCGAGCGAGTCGTCGATCACCGTGCCGAAGATGATGTTGGCCTCGATGTGCGCGGCCTCCTGCACCAGCGACGCCGCCTCGTTGATCTCGAACAGGCCGAGGTCGGAGCCGCCCGCGATCGAGAGCAGCACGCCGTGCGCGCCGTCCATCGACGCCTCGAGCAGCGGCGAATTGATCGCGGACTCCGCCGCTTTCACCGAGCGGCCCTCGCCGCGCGCGGAGCCGATGCCCATCAGGGCGCTGCCCGCGCCCGACATCACGCTCTTGACGTCGGCGAAGTCGACGTTGATCAGACCCGGCGTGGTGATCAGGTCGGTGATGCCCTGCACACCGTTGAGCAGCACCTCGTCGGCCGAGCGGAACGCGTCCATCAGGCTGACGGCCGCGTCGCCGAGCTGCAGCAGCCGGTCGTTCGGGATCACGATGAGCGTGTCGCAGGATTCGCGCAGCTGGTTGATGCCGACCTCGGCCTGGTTGCCGCGCCGCTTGCCCTCGAAGGAGAACGGGCGGGTGACCACACCGATGGTCAGCGCACCGAGCTTGCGGGCGATCTGGGCGACGACCGGCGCACCACCGGTGCCGGTGCCGCCGCCCTCGCCCGCGGTCACGAAGACCATGTCGGCGCCCTTGAGCACCTCTTCGATCTCGTCCTTGTGGTCCTCGGCCGCCTTGCGACCGACCTCGGGGTCGGCGCCCGCTCCGAGACCACGGGTGAGTTCGCGGCCGACGTCGAGCTTGACGTCGGCATCACTCATCAGCAGAGCCTGCGCGTCGGTATTGACCGCGATGAACTCGACACCTTTGAGACCCTGTTCGATCATCCGGTTGACGGCATTCACGCCGCCGCCGCCGATACCGACGACCTTGATCACGGCAAGGTAGTTGTGCGGGGGCGTCATGGGCTCTCGCCTTCCTTCGATCTAAAGCCTGTCGTTTTCGGATTCGAGACACTCCGCCGGTTTCGCCTGAGCGGCCAACTCAGCGAACCGCCGCTCGGGCAAACCCTAAAGCTCAACCATAGGGTTAGCGTTATGTCAAGTATCCGACTGCTGCGGAACGCTATTCGCCGCCGCCGCAAACCGCGCGCAGGCGCGCCGGAACGAGACACAGAATCTTGTGTGATCCCTCTCGTTTCGCCGACCCACACGAAGTATGGTGAACGGTTGCCCCCCGGCGCCCCGCCCGCCGGCCTGTATCAGCCCGGCGGCGTGAGCGTCAGGCCCGGAGGCAGCGGCTCGCCGATCCACGATGGGACCGCGAGCGCCGCCCGTCGAATGCGGCAATTCGACGCGGGCGCAATGGGTATCGATCACTTTACCGTGACCAGATTAGGACTCGAAACATCGAACACCGTTCCGGGGCGGGTCAGCAGCGGCAGTACGACCGCCGACTTGCGCTCGGCGTCGTTGGTCCCGCCCCAGAGTACCGTGCGCTCATCCTTCAGTTTCAGGGAAATATCTGAAATGGACCGCGCCACAACCTCGTCCACCTGAACGCCCAGCGCAGGCGGCAACACGGTGAGCACCGCGACCGCCGCCCTGGTGAGCGGGTCGTCGCCGGCGGGATGATCGGTGATCAGCTTCGGCACCCCGATCGGCGCGGGCTCGATCGCGAATTCCACGCTCTCCGCGTCCAACAGGTGCGCGCCCTGCGGACTCTCGAAGAACACCACCGGAACCCGCTCGACGACGGTCACTTTCACCGTCGACGGGAAAACCCGCTGCACCCGCGCGGTGCGCACCTTGGGAATGCGCGCCACCCGCCGCGCGATCTCGGTGGTGTCGATGCGCAGCATCGAGCGACCTGACGGAATCTCGAGCAGGTCGCGCACCTGTTGTTCGGGCACCGCGACCGCACCGTCGACCTCGACCGTGCGCACCGAAAGCGCCGGGGTGAACCACGCGACGGCCGCGACGATCACGAGGACGCACACGCCCAGCAATCCCCACAGCCAGAACCGTCGGGCCTCCCCCGCGCCGAACCGCTCGCGTGCCGAACGCGCCGCGGCGAACCCGCGCCGGGTCGCGCCGTCACCCCTGGTGTCACGCCTGGCCATCACGACTCCGCTCGCTCGGCGGCCGATGCGGGCGCGGCCGCGTCGTCACGGCGCTCACCGCCCGTACTGGGGCCGCGCCCGTAAACCGTCCAGGATCTGACTGCCGAGCATGGTCACGTCCCCCGCGCCCATGGTGATCACCACGTCACCGGGCAGCGCGAGCCGGGCGACCTGCTTGCCCACCCGCGACATATCCGGTTGGTAGTGCACGGGTTTGGTGACCGCCTGCGCGACCAGCGCGCCGTTCACCCCCGGCAGCGGCTTCTCCCGCGCGCCGTAGACATCGAGCACGACCACCTCGTCGGCGAGGCTGAGCGCGGTGCCGAACTCCGCGGCGAAGGTGGCGGTGCGGCTGTACAGATGCGGTTGGAACACCACGATGACGCGGCCCTGGCGGGAGCGGGCGCCGTCGCGGGCCTCCTGCTGCACCAGTTCGGCCGCGGCGCCGAGCACCGCGCGCACCTCGGTCGGGTGGTGGGCGTAGTCGTCGAAGACGCGCACCCCGTTCTCCCGGCCGGAGAACTGGAACCGCCGGTGCACACCGCCGAAACCCGCCAGGCCTTGAACGATCTCGTCCACGTCCGCACCGGCCGCGCGGGCCGCGAGCAGCGCGGCCAGCGCGTTCAAGGCCATGTGCCTGCCCGGCACCGCCAGTCGCAGGGTGCGCGGGGTCGCCTCGTCGGCGAGCTGGAACTGGGCGATGCCGCCGACGTCGCGCGGCTCCCAGCTGTGCAGCCGCACCCCGACCGGAACGGGCGCGTCGGCGAGTTCGCCGGAGCCGTAACCGAGTACCCGCACGTTCTTCTCGGCCAGGCGCGCGCCGACCCGTTCGGCCAGCGCCCGCGAACCAGGGTCGTCCAGGCAGACGACGAGCAGCCCGCCCGCGCTCAACCGGTCGGCGAAGTCGTCGAAGACCTGCACGTAGGCCTCGTCGGTGCCGAAGAAGTCCAGGTGATCGGACTCGATGTTGGTGACCACCGCGACGTCGGGCTCGTACTGCAGCAGCGAGCCGTCGCTCTCGTCGGCCTCGGCGACGAAGATATCCCCGGTGCCGTGGTGGGCGTTGGTGCCCGCCTCGTTCAGCTCGCCGCCGACCGCGAAGGACGGGTCGAAGCCGCAGTGCTGCAACGACACGATGAGCATCGAGGTGGTCGAGGTCTTGCCGTGTGTGCCCGACACCAGCAGCGTGCGATGCCCCTGCATCAGCGAGGCGAGCACGGCCGGGCGCAGCAGCACCGGGATGTCGCGCCGATTCGCTTCCACCAGTTCGGGATTGGTCTTCGGGATGGCCGCGTAGGTGGTGACCACCACGGTCGGGCCGCCGGGTAAGAGGTCGAGTGCGCTGGCATCGTGACCGATGCGCACCTGCGCGCCGCGCGCCCGCAGCGCGAGCACCCCGCGACTCTCCTTGGCATCCGACCCGGAAACGGCGCCGCCCCTGGACAACAGGATGCGCGCGATCCCGGACATCCCGGCACCGCCGATGCCGACCATGTGCACCCGCTCGAGCGAGGGCGGCAACGCCGAGAGATCCTCCTCGGTCATCCGGCGACCCCCAGCACGATGCGCGCCACCTCGTCGGCGGCGTCGCGGTGCCCGGCACCGGCGGCGGCACGGCCCATCTCGATCAGCCGTGCGGGGTCCATGAGCAGCGGAATCACCTCATCGATCACGTATTTCGGCGTCAGCTCCGAATCGGGGACAATTCTGCCACCGCCCTGCCGGACCACCGGTCCGGCGTTGAGCTCCTGCTCACCGTTGCCGTGCGGCAGTGGCACGTAGAACGCGGGCAGCCCGACCGCCGACACCTCGGCGACGGTCATCGCGCCCGACCGGCAGACCACCGCGTCGGCGGCGGCATAGGCGAGGTCCATCCGGGAAAGATACGGCACCGCGACATAGCGCGCCGCACCGTCACCGGACGCGACCTCGAGTGTGTTCTTGGGGCCGTGCGCGTGCAGCACCGAGATGCCCGCCGCGGCCAGTTGCGCGGCGGCGCCGGACACCGCGTCGTTCAGGCTCAGCGCGCCCTGCGAGCCGCCGAAGACCAGCAGCACCGGCCCCTCGGCGGGCAACCCGAAATGCGCACGCGCCTCGGCCCGCAACGCGGCGCGGTCCAGCGTGGTGATGGCCGCGCGCACCGGGATGCCGACGACCTGCGCCCCGGCCAGGCCCGAATCGGGCACGGCGGCGAGCACGCGCCGGGCCCGCCGGGCGCCGACCTTGTTCGCGATGCCCGCCTTGGCGTTGGCCTCGTGCACCACCACCGGCACCGCGCGGCGCCGCCGCAGCAGACCCGGCCCGGCGGCCAGGTACGCGGGCAACGCGACATAGCCGCCGAAGCCGACGATCACATCCGCCTCGACCCGATCGATCACGGCCCTGGTCTGCGCCACCGAGGCCCGCACCCGGCCGGGCAGCCACAGCAGATCCGCGGTGGGCTTGCGGGGCAACGGAACCGGCGGGATCAGCTCGAGCGGATAACCGCGTTCGGGGACCAGCCGGGTTTCCAGGCCGCGTTCGGTACCGAGCGCCGTCACCCGGATCGAATCGTCGAGCCGACGCAGCGCGTCCGCCACCGCCAGCGCCGGCTCGATGTGGCCCGCCGTGCCGCCGCCGGCGACGATTACCGAGATCACCTAGATCTTCCCCGTTCTCTTGCGTGGTTGACCGGATAGCTTGGCTCCCATGCCCTGGTGGCCCGCAGCGAACTGGTACCCCGGCTCTCCGGCGAGCGGCGCCTGCCCGATTCGCCCTGGCCACGTCGGCCGGGCGGCAGCGCGGCCGGTCGGCCCGAGCGCGGTGCCCTACCCCGTTGCGCGGACTTCGCCCTGGCGGCGCCGGCCCGCGCCGGCGAGTACACCTCGGGCTTGGGCAGGCGCAGCAGCCTGCTGAATCTACCGTCCTGCCCGGCGTGCAGCGCCGAAACCGCCTCCGGCTCATGCCGGGCCGCGTTGGCGATGATGCCGAACATGAACAGCGTGATGGCCAGTGACGAGCCGCCCGCCGACACCAGCGGCAGCTGCAGGCCGGTCACCGGCAGCAGCCCGACCACGTAGCCGATGTTGATCAGGGCCTGCCCGGTGATCCACGTCGTCGCGGTCGCGGTGAGCAACCGCAAGAACGGATCCACCGAGCGGCTCGCGATGCGCAGCCCGGTGTAGACGAACAGCGCGAACAGCCCGAGCACCAGGGCGCAGCCGAGAAAGCCGAGTTCCTCGCCGATGATGGCGAAGATGAAGTCGTTGTGCGAGTTGGGCAGATAGCTCCACTTGGCCCGGCTCTGCCCGAGGCCTCGGCCCCAGATACCGCCGTCGGCCAGCGAGAACAACGCCTGGCGCGCTTGGTAGTTGATGCCCTGCGGGTCGTCACCGGGGTTGAAGAACGCGCGCATCCGATCGGACCGGTAGCCGGCCGAGAGCGCGAGCACCGCCGCGGCGATCATGCCGGAGACCGAGATCGTGATGAACAGGCGCAGCGGCAGGCCGCCGAACCAGAGCAGCGCCGCGAGCACGATGCCGAGCGCGATGGTGGTGGACAGGTTCGGTTCCACCACCACGAGCAGGCAGACGAGCAGGCCCGCGGGCACCAGCGGCATCAGGATGTCCTTGAGGCCGGCATGCTCGGAGCGCCGCGACGCGAGCAGGTGCGCGCCCCAGACGACCAGGGTGACCTTCACGATCTCCGACGGCTGCACCGAGAACAGGCCGAGATCGATCCAGCGCCGCGCGCCCTGCACCTTGGAACCGATGCCGGGCACCAGCACCAGCACCAGCCCGAGCACCGAGATCACGAACAGCGGGAACGACCACTGCCGCAGCCTGCGCAACGGAATCCGCAGCGCCAGATAGAACAGCACCGCGCCGATCGCCGCGAACATCGCCTGCTGGATGAACAGCGAGTACGCCGAGCCGCCGTCGGCATAGGCCTCCACGCTCGACGCCGAGAGCACCATCACCAGGCCGAGCACCGTCAGCAGCGTGGCGATGGTGACCACCAGGTGGAACGACGCGAGCGGCCGCGCCAGCCAGGCCACGAACCGGGCACCGGCTCCTGGATCGCTACGCCGCGCGGAATCGGTCATAGCTGCCGCCCGACGTCACCGTCTTCCAGTGCGTGCACCGACGCCGCGAAACTGCGGCCCCGATGCGTGTAATCGGTGAACATGTCCAACGACGCCGCGGCGGGGGCGAGCAGTACGGTGTCTCCGCGACGGGCGAACCCGGCCGCGGCCCGTACCGCCCGCGCCATCACGGCGTCGGCCTTGTCGGTTCTCGACGCGTCGGCACCCATCCCTGCATCGTCTCCCGCGATCAGCTCGACGACCGGGACCTCGGGCGCGTGTCGCGCCAACGCGGCCGCGAATACCGGCGCGTCGGCCCCGATCAGCACCACGGCGACCAACCGATCGGCGACCTCCTCGACGAGATCCTCGATCTGGGCGCCCTTGAGCTGTCCGCCCGCGAGCCAGACCACCTGCGGATGGGCCAGGATCGCGGTGCGCGCGGCGTGCGGGTTGGTGGCCTTGGAGTCATCGATGAACTCGACCCCGCCCACCTCGGCGACGAACGCCGAGCGGTGCGGGCCGACCTTGTGCTCGACCAGGCCTTCCCGGATGAACTGCGGGGCAACATCGATGGCACGGGTCAGCGCGGCGGCCGCGAGCGCGTCGGCCACACCCGCCGGTCCCGGCGGGCTGATGTCGCCGACCTCGGCGAGGATCGCGGCCTTGGTGAACGCCCGATCCAGCAGCTTGCCGTCGACCACGCCGAGTTCGCCGTCGGCGGGCACGCCGATCCGGAAGCCGACGGTCCGGCGCGCCTTGCTGCGCCGGGCCAGCGCGGCCGCCACCGGGTCGTCGAGCCCGACCACGCCGACGCGACCGAACAGCGCCCGCGCCTTGGCCGCGGCGTAGGCGTCGAGGCCGCCGTGCCAATCCAGGTGATCCTCGGCCACATTGAGCACCACGCCCGCCTCGGGACGCACCGAGGGCGCCCAGTGCAGCTGGAACGAGGACAGCTCGACGGCGAGCACCTGCGGACCGGGGTTGCGCCGCAACGCGTCCAGGATCGGCAGGCCGATATTGCCGCACGCGACGCTGGGGATGCCCGCGGCGCGCAGGATGGCGTGGGTCATCTGCGTGGTGGTGGTCTTGCCGTTGGTGCCGGTGACCACCAGCCACTTGCGCACCGGCCCGTAGATCCTGGCTTGATCCACCCACCAGGCGAATTCGACGTCGCCCCAGACCGGCGTGCCCTCGGCGACCGCGGCGGCCAGCACCGGCGAGTCGGGCCGCCAGCCCGGACTGGTGATCACCAGCGCGAACCGGCTCCAGTCGGTGGATTCGAGTTCGACGCAGGTGGCGATGTCCAGGCCGAGCCCGGCCGCCTCGGCCAGCGCCGCGGCGCCGCCGTCGGTGACCACCGGGCGCGCCCCGATATCGCGTAGCGGCTCGACCAGCGAGCGCCCCGATACGCCCCAGCCCGCGACGAGAACGTCACGGCCACGCAGGAATTCGAGCATGGGCCCTGGTGTGCGCAGGGCCCGGGGAGAATGTTCGACCATCGCTAGTTCACCCGACCGCAGAGAGATATTCGCTGTAGAACAAACCGAGTCCGACCGCGGACGCTATCGCGGCCAATAGCCAGAACCTGATGATCACCGTGGTTTCGGCCCATTTACTGAGTTCGAAGTGATGATGGAACGGCGCCATCTTGAACAGCCGGTTGCGCGTGGTGCGGTACACCGCCACCTGCAGTACCACCGAGAGCGTCTCGGCGACGAACAGCGCGCCGATCACGATCATCAGCAGTTCGGTGCGGGTGGTGATGGACAGCCCGGCCAGCAGGCCGCCCAGCGCCAGCGAACCGGTGTCACCCATGAAGATCTTGGCGGGCGCGGCATTCCACCACAGGAACCCGACGCACGCGGCGGCGCCCGCGGCGCACACCAGCGCCAGATCGAGCGGGTCACGCACGTTGTAGCAACCGGTTTCGGGCTTGGTCTCGCAGGCGTGGTAGTACTGCCAGAAGGTGATCACCACATAACCGCCGAGCACCAGGCTCATCGAACCGGCCGCGAGCCCGTCCAGTCCGTCGGTGAGGTTCACCGCGTTGGACCAGGCGACGACGACCAGGCAGACGAACACCAGGAATACGACGACACCCATTGTCACCGTGCTGATGTCGCGCACATAGGACAGGTGCCTGCTGGCCGGGGTGAGCCCGCTCGCACCGCGGAACTGCAGGGCGAGCACGCCGAAGACCACGGCGGAGGTCAGCTGACCGAGATACTTGCCCGCGGCGGTGAGGCCGAGGTTGCGCTGCTTACGGATCTTGATGAAGTCGTCGACGAAGCCGACCCCGCCCAGCGCGGTGGCCAGGCCGAGCACCAGCAGACCCGATGCCGAAGGGCCATCGGCGTTGTAGCCGATGCCGATCAGGTGCGAGCCGAGGTATCCGGCCCACATGCCGACGATGATCGCGACGCCGCCCATCGTGGGGGTGCCGCGCTTGGCCTGGTGACTGGCCGGGCCGTCGACCCGGATCTCCTGGCCGAAACCCTGTTTGGCGAACATCTTGATCAGCAACGGGGTCAGCAGGATCGAGACGGCGAGCGCGATCGCCGCCGCGAACAGGATTTGCCTCACGACACTGCCTCACTGACGCTCGGCGCCGCCGCTAGGCCAGGGGTCGCCGCGCCCATGGTTCGCTCGCTCCGCTGCCTCACTGCAACGCCTCCGGCTCGTTGTGGTCGCGCTCGGTATTGATCAGATGCTCGGCGACTGCCCAGAGGCCCACCGACTTCGACGCTTTCACCAGCACCACGTCCCCGGCGGCGACTTCCTCGTCGAGCAACGCGATGGCGGCGCCGATATCGGGCACCAGGATCGACTCCTCACCCCATGAGCCTTCCATCACCGCTCCCTGATGCATCGCGCGGGACGGCCTTCCGGATCCGACGACGATCAGCCGGTCCACATCCAACCGCACCGCGAGCCGTCCGATGCGGTCGTGTTCGATCACCGATTCCTCGCCCAGTTCGCCCATTTCGCCGAGCACCGCCCAGCTGCGGCGCGGGGTCTGCCCGGCCCTGGACATGGTGACCAGCGCCTTGAGCGCGGCTCGCACCGAGTCCGGGTTGGCGTTGTAGGAATCGTTGACGACGGTGACCCCGTCGGCGGTGGTGCGCACGTCCATCCGGCGCTCGGACGCGGCGCGCGCGCCGGAGAGCGCGGCGGCGATCGCGTCCAACTCGGCACCGCACTCCAGCGCGACCGCGATCGCGGAAAGCGCGTTGCCGACCTGATGTTCGCCGTGCACGGCCAGGCGCACCGGCGCGCTGCCCGCGGCGGTGTGCACGGTGAAGACGGCGCGTGCCTGATCGTCGAGGCGGACGTCGGTGGCCCTGATGTCGGCACCCTCGGAGAGCCCGACGGTCACCACCCGCGCGGTCGTGCGCGCGGCCATCGCGGCCACCTGCGGGTCGTCGGCGTTGAGCACGGCGAGGCCGGTCGGCGCAAGCGCCTGCACCAGTTCGCCTTTGGTCTTGGCGATGGCTTCGCGGCTGCCGAACTCGCCGAGGTGCGCGGTGCCGACATTGAGCACGACGCCGACGGTCGGCGGGGCGACCTCGGCCAGCGCGGCGATGTGTCCCGGCCCCCTGGCCGAGAGCTCGAGCACCAGGAATCGGGTATCGGCATTGGCGCGCAAGGCCGTCCACGGGTGACCGAGCTCGTTGTTGAACGAACCGGGCGGGGCGACGACGGGGCCGAGCGGGGCGAGCACCGCGGCGAGCAGGTCCTTGGTGGAGGTCTTACCGGAGGAACCGGTCACCCCGATCACCGTGAGAGTTCCCGCGGCGGTGAGCCGTTGCACGCTCGCGCGGGCCAGGTCGGCGAGGGCGGCCAGCGCGGCCGCGCCCGATCCATCCGAATCCCCGCTCAGCGCAACCGAACTCGACGGCACCGCGCCGGAGTTCGGCGTGACCACGAGCGCGGGCACGCCGACCGGGCGCGCGGCGAGCACGGCCGTCGCCCCCGCGGCGACGGCCGCGGCCGCGTAGTCGTGGCCGTCCACGTTGTCCCCCGGCAGGGCCAGGAACAGATCACCGGGACCGATTCGGCGCGAATCGAATTCGACCGAACCGGTTACGCGCACCTCCGGGTCGGGCACGTCGTGCAGCGTGGCGCCCACGACGTCCGCGATCTCCCGCAGTGTCATCTCGATCATGAAACCGTCAAGTCCTCCGCGTCCGCGTGGTGCGGACTTCGCCTGTCCAGTGCCGCCGCGAGCACCTCGCGATCGTCGAACGGGTGCTTCACGCCCTGGATCTCCTGCCCTGCCTCGTGGCCCTTGCCCGCGACCAGAACCACGTCGCCGGGCCGTGCCCAATTCACTGCCGCCGCAATGGCTTCGGCACGATCACCGAGCTCGAGCACGGTACCGCGCGCGGCTTC
This sequence comes from Nocardia brasiliensis, assembly GCF_011801125.1. NCBI lineage: Bacteria > Bacillati > Actinomycetota > Actinomycetes > Mycobacteriales > Nocardiaceae > Nocardia > Nocardia brasiliensis. Next base: position 2,520,160 of record NZ_CP046171.1, on the reverse strand, counting down.
GGGCAGTTCCAGCGCACCCGCCCGCAGTGCCGCCCTGATGCTCGCCGGGTCCTCGCTGCGCGGGTTGTCGTCGGTGATGATCAGCAGGTCGGCGTGCGCGCCCACCGCGCCCATCATCGCGCGTTTGCCCGCGTCGCGGTCCCCGCCCGCGCCGACGACCACGGCGAGGCGCCCCGGCGCCTGGGGTGAGTCGTCGGCGAGATAGCCACGCAGCGTGGCGATCACCGATTCCAGCGCGGCGGGCTTGTGCGCGTAGTCGACGATCGCGAGGAAGTCCTGGCCGCGCTCGACCCGCTGCATTCGCCCCGGCACGTCCACGGTGGCCAGCGCGGGCGCGGCCACCGCGGCATCGACACCCGCCGCCGCGCAGATCGCCACCGCGAGCAGGCCGTTGGCCACGTTGTAGCGGCCGGGCAGGCGTAGGCGCACATCGACGGTGCCGTCCGGGCCCGCGGCGGTGAACTCCTGCTCGCCGCCGTGCGCGGTGATCGCGCCGTCGAGCGACCAATCACTGGTCGCGACGTGCTCCGGCGTGGCGGTCTGCTCCGGGGCGTGCGGGCGCAGCTCGACGGTGGAGACCGTGATCGGCGCGTCCAGACCGTCCGCGAGCCTGCGTCCCCACTGATCGTCGACGCAGACCACCGCGGTGCGCGCGGCGATCGGCGAGGCCGGTTCGAACAGCCTGCGCTTGGCGGCGAAGTAGTCCTCGAAATCGGCGTGGAAGTCCAGGTGATCCTGCGACAGGTTGGTGAACGCGCCGACGGTGAACCGCACGCCGTCGACCCGCCCCAGCGCGAGCGCGTGGCTGGACACCTCCATCACCACCGCGTCCACGCCCTGCTCGACCATCAGCGCGAACATCGCGTGCAGCTGCGGCGCCTCCGGCGTGGTCAGCGCGCTCGGCACCCGGCGACCGCCGATCCTGGTCTCGATGGTGCCGATCAGCGCCGTGGACAGGCCCGCGGCGGCCAGGCCCGCCTCCACCAGGTACGAGGTGGTGGTCTTGCCCGAGGTGCCGGTGATCCCGATGATGCGCAGCCGCTCGCACGGACGGCCGTAGACGGCCGCGGACAGCTCACCGAGCGCCGCGCGCGGATCCTCCCGCACCAGCACGGGCACCGGCAGCGCCCCGGCCAGCTCGGCCCCCGCCGCGTCGGTGTACACCGCCACCGCGCCGCGTTCGACCGCGTCCGCGGCGAACCGGGCACCGTGCGCCCGCGCCCCGGGCAGGGCCACGAACAGATCACCGGGCACCACCGCCCCCGAGCGCTGTTCGATGCCGGTCACCGACACCGCGTCCACCGACCGCACGCCGGTCGGCTCCGCCCCGACGGCGGCGGCCAGCGCGGCCAGCGGCGTCACAGGTGGCTGGGCGGGCCGCAACGTACGCGGTTCACCGGACTGCACAGAAATCAGGCTCCTCTCGGCGGCGACGATCGACGTGTCAGGTTACCGGCGACCGATCACCGCGCGACACGCACGGTCTGCACCGGAGGCATTACCCGGCTTGCAGGACAAACTTCTTGGACGGTTCCGGCGACGGCGGAACGCGGTCGCGCTGCAACGCCCAGGAGGCGATGCTGTGGAACAGCGGCGCCGCCGACTGACCACCACTGCCGTCCGAGCTGCGTACCGGGTCGTCGAGCATGAGGCCGACGACGTAGCGCGGATTGTCCGCCGGGGCGATGCCCGCGAAGGTGATGTAGTAGCTGTCGCTGGAGTAGCAGTGGCAGCGCGGGTCGGTCTTCTGCGCCGTGCCGGTCTTGCCCGCGATCTGGTAGCCCTCGACCGCCGCGGACGCGCCGGTGCCGTTCTGGTTGGCGTTCATCGGGTCACGCTGGGTCACGGCCTGGAACATGGTGCGCAGCGTGGCCGCGGTCTGCGGGCTCACCACCCGGACGCCGTCGGGCTGCGGCTCGTCGCTGCGGGTGCCGTCCGGCCCGATCTTGGCCTTGACGATGCGCGGCGGGATGCGCACACCGTCGTTCGCGATGGTCTGGTACATGCCGGTCATCTGCAGCGTGGTCATCGAAAGCCCCTGCCCGATGGGCAGGTTCGCGAACGTACCGCCGGACCACTGATCCCGGGCAGGCACCCGCCCGCTGCTCTCGCCGGGCAGGCCGACCCCGGTGCGCTGGCCGAGGCCGAACCGGGAGAGCATGTCCGCATAACGGTCCTCGCCGACCCGCTGGGCCAGCATCAGCGTGCCGACGTTGGAGGAGCGGCCGAAGATGCCGGTGGTGGTGTAGGGCGCGACACCGTGCTCCCACGCGTCGTTGACGGTGACCCCGGCCATCCGAATGCTGCCCGGAACCTGGTGCACCTCATCGGGAGTGGTCAACCCGTACTCGATCGCGGCGGCCGCGGTGACGATCTTGTTCACCGAGCCGGGCTCGAACGGGGCGGTCACCGACGGATTGCTCATCCCGGCCGAATCCCACGTGGACGGCGGCAGTTGCGGGTTGAAGGTGTTGTCGTTGGCCATGGCCAGCACCTGGCCGGTCTTGGCGTCGAGCACCACCGCGGAGGCGCCCTGCGCGCCGGACATGTCCCTGGCCTGCTGCACCTGCTGCTGCACGTAGTACTGCAGATCCGAGTCGATGGTCAACTCGACGCCGTTGCCGTTCACGGCGTTCTGCTCGTCGCGCCAGCTGCCCGGGATGACCGCGCCGTCGGAGCCGCGGTCGTAGGTGTGCGAACCGTCGGTGCCCGCGAGCACCGAGTCCAGCGACGATTCGAGGCCGATCTGGCCGTGCCCGTCCCAGCCGGTGGCGCCGATCACGTTGGCCGCCAACGACCCACCGGGATACTCGCGCGGGTACTGGGAGTCGACGCCGACCTCGGGGAATTGGGTACGGACATCGGCGGCGATCCGCGGATCGACACCGCGCGCCAGGTAGACGAACGGTTCGTCGCTGTTCAGTTTGGCGAGCAGATCAGCTTCCGCGGGGCCGGACTTGCCGAGCAGCGTGTGCACCGTCTTCGCGATCGCCTTCAACCGCTCCTGCGGATCAGGCGCCTTGGCGCTCTTGGCCTTCGCGTCGGCGAGCCGCTTGCGCACGATCACCGGCTGGAAGGTCAGCTCCTTCGCCGCGACGGTGAACGCCAGCGACTTTCCGTTGCGATCGGTGATCGGCCCGCGCACCGCGTAGTCGGGCTCCTTGGTCACCCGCTGACTCGCCGCCTGCGCGGAAAGTCCTGGGGCTTTGATGGTTTGGATCTGTAACAGCTGTAACGCGACGACGCCGAGCGCGAGCAGCATCGCGATCCGGCCGGCGCCGAGCCGCCGCCGCAGCGGGCCGCCCTTACCGCCCTTGCCGGGCTTGGCGGCCTTGGACCGGGTGGTCCTGGCTGGACCAGGCCCACGGCGGCGACGCGGCGCGGGCCTGGTCTGCGTCACCGTTGGCCTCCGTCGCCCGGAAGTTCTTGCGGCTGCGGGGTTTCCGCGGGGGGCTGAGCCGGATCGGCGGCCGGCTGCGGTGTTTCGGCCTGCGCGGCCGCCTCCGCCTGCGGGATCGCCTCCGGCTGCGGCGCGGCGGGCACCGGCGACGCGGGCACCGGGCTGGCGGGCACCGGGCTCACCGGGGCGGCGTTGGCCTGAATATTGTTGCCGGGCAACGGCAGCGGCGCCGCAGGGGTGGACGGCGTGGTCGTCACCGGCATCACCCGCTCACCGCGCGCCTGGGCGTTGTCCACGGGCAGCGGTGCGGGCGCGGACGGCGAGACGTTCAACGGCGGCACCGGCGGTCCCTGCGCCGGAGTCGGTTTGCCGATCACCGTGACGGTGCCGTCCGGGGCGAGCACGATGCGGGCCGGGTCCTTGGCCGGGATCATGCCCAGCTCACGGGCGCGGGCGGCCAGCTCCGGCGCGGAATCGGCGCCCTCGACCTCGCGCTGCAGGGCCGCACGCTCGTCGGCGAGCCGCTTGTTGGTCGCCCGGATATCGCCGAGCTGGTAGCTGTCCTCGGCGGCGCGGGTGGTCAGCAGCAGCGTCAGTGCCAAACCACAGCCGAGCAGCGCGATGATCGCCACCACGAACGGAATCCGCGTGGCCATGACCGAACCCCGCCGCAGCGGCAGATCGGGTGTGTCCGAACGGCTTTCGGCGCGCGTGCGGCGCCGCGCGTAGGCCCGCTGCGCGGCGCCCGACTTCACCCGCTCCGACTCGTGCGCCCGGCGGGCGATGCGCCCCGGCGACTGGACGGTCCGCGTCCGAATACTCATGATCGCGCCTCGCTGCCGCTCGACCCGATCATGTGCATGGCACGCCGGCACATGATTCGCTCACTACGTTCGCTCATGTTTCAGTCCCCTCGAGAGTCTGTGCGGGACGTCCGGCCTCCCTTGTCCAGGTCCCGCACCCGGTCCGCCGGAGGGCGACAGCGCCGACGCGTCCCCTCCGACCTCCTGTGATCGATGCGGGACGCACCCGCATCCGTCTCCATCGGCCGCGTGTCCAGGCGGGCCATCCGCGCTCGGCCGCGGGGGCGAGCGCCACGTGTGCGCGTCTCATCCCCGCTCCTGGATTCGCTCTGCGGCGCGCATGCGCACCGGAGCGGCACGCGGGTTCTCCTCGATCTCCGCCTCGGTCGCCTTCTCCGCGCCGCGGGTGAGCATCCGGAATTCCGGTCCCATGCCCGGTAATTCGACCGGCAGGTCCACCGGGGTCCTGGAGGCCGCGCGCGGCGCGAACTCCTGCTTGACCACCTTGTCTTCCAGCGATTGATACGACATGACGACGATCCGGCCGCCGACCCGCAGCGCGTCCATGGCCGCGGGCAGCGCGGCGCGCAGCGAATCGAGTTCGCTGTTCACCTCCACCCGCAAGGCCTGGAAGGTCCGCTTGGCCGGATGTCCGCCGGTTCGCCGGGTCGCCGCGGGAATGGTCGCGTAGAGCAGCTCGACCAGCTCGGCACTGGTGGTGAACGGCCGCTGCTGCCGACGGCGTACCACCTCCGAGGCGATCTTGCCCGCGAAGCGTTCCTCGCCATAGGTTTTCAGAACGCGGGCCAGCTCGCCGTGGCTGTAGGTGTTGAGCACGTCGGCGGCGGTACGCCCGGTGGTCGGGTCCATCCGCATGTCCAGCGGCGCGTCGATCGAATACGCGAAGCCGCGCTCGGCCTCGTCGAGCTGCATCGACGAGACGCCGAGGTCCATCAGAATGCCGGAGACCGAGCCGACGGCGCGCAGGCCAGCCTCGCTCAGCGCCGCCGCGATGCCGTCATATCGAGTGTGTACCAAGGTGATTCGGTCCGCGAAGGGCGCGAGCCGGTCACCGGCCAATTTCAGGGCAGTGGTGTCGCGGTCCAGTCCGACCAGGCGCAGGCCGGGATAGGTGCGTAGGAAATGCTCGGCGTGCCCGCCTAATCCGAGGGTCGCGTCCAGGTACACGGCGCCGGGCTCGGTGAGCGCGGGACCGAGCAGCGCATCGGCGCGGCCTAGGAGAACCGGAATATGCCGGGGCTCACGCGGGTCGTCCAGGTGCTGTTCATGGTTCACCTCGACCTCCCGGGATCTGCCTCGCTTCGTTGCGCACCGCGCACGGGTCGCCTTGTTCCACAATGCTTTTGCATAAGAAACCGTTGCCGGAGACGAATGCCCCGTGGTCTCTGACCGAGCCGCGGCACCTGGCGTCGGGGAAGTACGTCAGGGTCCGCGTCCGGGCAGAGGCCGCGCGGCACTCGTTCGCTCGGGGCTAGAAGATTCCGCCCAGCGACTCGTCTCTCGCTTGCGAGAAATCCTCCTCGTGCTCGGCGAGGTAGGAGTCCCACGCCTGCTTGTCCCATATTTCGAGGAAATCGACCGAGCCGATCACCACGCAATCCCGTTGCAGGTTCGCGTAGCGCCGATGTTCGGCCGACAACACGATCCGGCCCTGCGCGTCCGGACGCTGTTCGTCCGTACCGGCCGCGAGTGCCCGGACGAACGCGCGAGCCTGCGGGTTGCTTCGAGACGCCGCCGCGGCTCGGCGAGCGAGCGCGGTGAACTCTTCTCTGGGGTACACGGCAAGGCTGTGGTCCTGACCCTTCGTGACCATCAACCCTCCCGCCAGATCGTCTCGAAATTTCGCAGGCAACGTGAGTCGCCCCTTGTCGTCCAAGCGAGGTGTGTAGGTACCGAGAAACAACTCGATACCTCCCTAGTCGATCACCTCGATGGTCGGCCTTTCCTGTGGTGCGCGCTCCACATTACCCCACTTTCCCCCACTTTCAATCGAAACCGCCGGTGATCTGGCTCCCCGTCCAGACGATTCCGCAGGTCACCCCAGCTATCACCCAGGTGGAGAACTTTTTGCGTGTTCTGCCGACACGCACGGTCCGCCTGGACAAACGCCCGGAAACACTCAGCAAACACCCCGGGTGCGGGTCGAACCCGGCCACAGAGGGGGCAGAGTGGGGCAACCGCGTGGGGCGGAGTGGGGAATCTTGATGCGGCGCGTCGACCCACCCCGAGACACGAGACGGCGACGCCGCACCTCATCGGTGCGGCGTCGCCGTCTGTGCTGAAGTTGTCAGGCGCCGAGCAGGCTGTTCACCGCGGTGGGTGCGGACGTCGTCACCGGTCCGCACCGAACCCGCCTGGCGAGTCCTATTCCTGCTCGAACCGGCGTCGGAAGCGATCTTCCATGCGCTCGGAGAAGCCGCCCGACTTGCGTTGGCGGCTACGCCCACTCGGTCCGTTGCTCGGACCACCGGGAGCGGCGTCACCGCCGGACCGATCGCCCGTGGTGATGCTCTTGGATCCGCCGAGCAGCAAAAGCACGCCCGCGGCGAACATCACGATGAATCCGACCAGACTGATGATCGGAAAGCCGCCCGGCTTCACTGGAGCAGCGATGCCGGCGACAAGTAGAAACAGACCAAGGACGAACAGGGCCGCGGCCTGGAGTCTGCGACGACTCGAGGTCGAGCGAAGGCGTCCGCCGCGGACGGACGACGCGAACTTCGGATCCTCAGCATAGAGCGCGCTCTCGATCTGTTCGAGCATGCGCTGCTCGTGCTCGGAGAGTGGCACGGTACCTCCCCCGGCACTAGGCGTGGCTGTCGCCTCCGGGTAGGCGACTGATAGCCGACCTTGGCGGCTATCTGTCACCAATGATACGAGTTCGATCAGGGGCGTACCACCTAGTCGACCATAACTATGCGGTCGTGCCGCCTGTCACTATCCGGTCAGGCCGCCCGTCCAGCCCGGCGCGGGTCGCAAACGGGCTGATGCGGACAGCAGATCCTCCACGTCGTGCAGGAATGCGCCTACCCGCGAAGAGAACTCGTCGGCCTCCCGCTCGTCGACATCACGATCGAGTCCGGCCTCCAGCGCGGCGCGCAACTCCGAGCGCGAGCTGAAGTAGTCGGCCCACATCGTGAACTCGGGTGCGGCGCCCTGCATGAGCACCCACGCGTTGCGTGAGCGCGCCCGCGGCGCGCGATCGGCTCCGGTCAGCGCGATCACCGCGCCTGCGCCGCGCAACGCGGCGAGATAGGCGGTGCGGAACCGTTCCCTCGGGTCACGCTCCCCCGCCGCCTCCATGAGCAGGCCATCGGCCCGCTTCAGCAGCTTGCCCGCACGACCGGGCTGCCCTGGATGTTCGATCCGACCAGACATCTCCGGAGTCCCTTCACGACCTGAGCACCTGGAGCCAACACAGCCTTGGTGTGACCGAACAGGCATTCGAACGTTTGAATTGAGATTGAATATAGAGACGCCCACCGACAAACTTCCGCGCCCGCGCTGTGGACCGACGAGAGCCATGACCGCCGTCAAGCCCAATCACACTCCCGCACCTGTCGTCGTCGACCTCTCCGTCGCGACCCTGCGCTCCCGGCTGCACGATGCGCTGGCGGTGTACGTCGCGGCGATGGACTATCCGCGCGGCACCGAACACCATCGCGCGCCCATGTGGACCGAGCACACCACACGGGCGGGCTGGCAGGCGGTCGCCGCCGTCGTCCCCGAGGACTCCGGCGAGGTGGACCTGCGTTCGGCGCCGATCGTGGCGATCGCCTACGGCTACCGTGGCGCGGCGCACCAGTGGTGGCACCAGCAGGTGCACAGCGGGATGCGACGCTCCGGCTGGCCGGAAAACTCTGCGCGCGAGCTGCTTTCGGACTACTTCGAGCTCACCGAGCTGCACGTGCACCCGACGGCGCAGGGCCGCGGCATCGGCGCCACGCTGCTCGAACGGCTGCTGCGCGAGCGCACCGAACAGGCCGTGCTGCTGTCCACCCCCGAGGTGGATCGGGAGGACAACCGGGCCTGGCGGCTGTACCGGCGGCAGGGATTCGGTGACGTGGTGCGGAATTTCGTGTTCGCAGGCGACAACCGGCCCTTCGCCATCCTCGGCAGGCGGTTGCCGCTGTACCCGGCCACGACCGAGCAGTCGTGAGGGTCACGTGACGGTGATCGTGGTCGGTTCCGGCCACAACGCGCTGGTCGCCGCCTGCTATCTGGCGTGCGCCGGACACGAGGTCGAGGTGCTCGAGCGCGACGAGGTGCTCGGCGGCGCGGTGTCGACGGTCGAGCGGTTCCCCGGGCATCTGGTCGATCGCGGGTCCTCCGCGCACATCATGATCCGGCACACCGGGATCATCGAGGAACTCGAGCTCGACCGGTTCGGGCTGCGCTATATCGACTGCGATCCGTGGGGTTTCACCCCGGCCGCCGGTGACCGCGCGCCACTGGTCTTCCACCGCGATCTCGACGCCACCTGCGCGTCGATCGCCGCGGCCTGCGGCGATCGCGAGGCAGGCGCGTATCGGCGCTTCGTCGCGGCGTGGGGTCCGCGCAGTGCCAGGGTGATGCGCGCGTTCGGCGGCGGGCCGACCCCGGGACGGCTGGTGCGCTCGTTCTGGGGTCTGGACGCGAAGCAGGGCGGCAGCGCGCTCTCGCGCGAGTTCCTGCAGTCCGGGGATGCCCTGCTGGACAGCTACTTCGAGGACGAACGACTCAAGGCGTCGCTGGCCTGGTTCGGCGCGCAGTCCGGGCCGCCGATGTCGGAGCCGGGCACCGCGCCGATGGTCGGCTTCGCCGCGCTGATGCACACGCTGCCGCCGGGGCGCGCGGTCGGCGGCAGCGGCGCGCTCGCCGCGGCACTGGTCGCGCGGCTGCGGGCCGACGGCGGCGTGGTGACGGCGGGCGACGCGGTCACCGGCCTGCGCCGGGCAGGCAAAGGCTGGCGGGTGCACACCGCGTCGGGCCGAAACCTGCACGCCGACAGCGTGATCGCGGGCACCCATGTGCTCACCACGCTGGACCTGTTGCGCGACGGCGGCTTCGACGCGGCCGTGCTCGAGGATTGGCGGCGGCGCATTCGGGTCGGCCCCGGGATCGGCATGGTGGTGCGGGCGGCCACCAGCGCGCTGCCGCGCTACCCCGGCGGCTCTCCCCCCGAATCCGCCCATGGCCTGCAGTTTCTCGTGTCCGATCGGCGGCAGCTCCGGCTCGCGCACGGCGCGGCCGTCGCAGGCGAGCTGCCGCCGCGACCGGTGGTGCTGGCGATGAGCTTCAGCGCGCTCGACCCGAGTATCGCGCCGCCCGGACAACATCAGCTCTCGCTGTGGGCGCAGTGGCACCCCTACCGCCTGGCCGACGGCAGCGCATGGGCCGCGCACGCCGACCGTGAAGCGGATCGGATCATCGCCGAAGTCGACTCCTACGCACCGGGTTTCACCGACACCGTGCTGCGCCGCCACGTACAGACGCCGGTCGAGCTGGAACGCGAGATGGGGCTGCTCGGCGGCAACGTGATGCACGTGGAGATGTCACTGGATCAGATGATGCTGTGGCGGCCGCTGCCGGAGTTGTCCGGCCAGCGCGTGCCCGGTGCGCCCGGGCTGTATCTCACCGGCGCGTCGACCCATCCCGGCGGCGGGGTCTCCGGCGCCAGCGGGCGCACTGCCGCCCGGTTGCTGCTGCGTGATCTGCGCGGCCGATTCGCGCTGCCGCGCCGACGATGACGCGCCCGCGCGAGGGACTGGCCCGAGTTCGGGTGACCGCGCGAATCGTGCTGCCCGCGGCGTGCGCGGCGCTGCTCGTGCTCGCCCAGATCTGCTACCCGCTCACCTCGGGCACCGGCCGGGATCGGGTCACCGTGGTGGTCGTCTTGCTCTCGGCCACAACGGCACTGGCGCACGCCACGGCGACGCGCGGCCTCCGGTTCGCGCTCGGGTTCGCCGTGATCGTGACCGGGCTCGGCCTGCTCGCCGAGATCGTGGGCACGGCAACGGGTTTGCCGTTCGGGTGCTACGCGTACGCGGTGGACCGACTCGGGCCCGCGCTGCACGGGGTGCCGCTGATCGTCGCGCTGGCCTGGACCGGTGGGCTCTATCCGGTGTGGGTGGTGGCGGGGCTGCTGACGCGCGGGGCGCAGGCGCGGATCGCGCTCACCGCGCTCGGCGCGGTCGGCTGGGATCTGTTCCTCGATCCGCAGATGGTCGCCGACGGGCAGTGGAGCTGGTGCGACACCGACGCCGGACCGCCCGGCCTCGCGCACATCCCGTACACCAACTACCTCGGCTGGTTCGCGGTGGCGCTGGTGATGGGCGCGCTCCTCAGCGTGTGGGCGCGCGTCGCGCCGGGTTCGTCCGCGAGGCTGGACGACACCCCATCCCGATCCGCGGATGTCGATGCACTGGTGCCGGTGGCGGTTTTCCTGTGGACGTGGCTCGGGTCCGCGCTCGCGCACGCCGTGTTCCTCGGGCTGCCGTACTCGGCGCTCTACGGCGGCGTCGGGCTCGGACTGCTCGGCGTACCGCTGCTGCTCCGCTACCGGCCGCGGCCCGAAAACCGAGGCATACGCGCTGCCCGCCCGGCTCGATGACGCGTGTTCCGCCCGTCGCGTGGGCATCCGGACGGAGGGCCTGGCACGATGTCCCCGTGCAGCCGAGTCCCGTCACCACGATGCCCGATGCCCCGGTCCTACGCTCGCCGCGGACACCCCGCCTCCCCAGGCGTATCGCCGCGGCCGTATTGCTCACGGCATTGCTGGTTCCGGTCCTCGCGGGTTGCCTGCGCGTGCAGGTCTCGATGGGCGTCTCCTCCAACGATCGGGTCTCCGGCCGCATCGTCGCCGCCGTCGTGCCGACCGACCCCAAGGACAAGGGCCCGCAGCTGAAGGCCCCCGACTCGCTCGCCGCGAAGGTGCGGGTCGAGCCGTACAGCCAGGACGGCTACGCGGGCAGCCAGGTGTTCTTCGAGGACATGTCCTTCGGTGAGGTCGGCCAGCTCGGCCAGCTGTCCGAGCAGACCCAGGGCATGTTCCAGTTGCAGTTCCAGCGCAACGGCGACCTGGTCAGCCTCAGCGGCCGGGTCGATCTGAAATCCGTGCCGCCGCACGGTTCCGACGTCCAGTTCACCATCGCGTTCCCGGCCCGGGTCGCCAAGACCAACGGCAACCGCGAGGGCGACAACATCGTGTCCTGGAAGCTGCCGCCCGGCGACGTCTCCACCCTGCGCGCCGAGGTGAGCTACGCCGACCCGAACACCCGCTCGTTCGCGGGCTGGGCGGGCATCGTCGGCGGCATCACCCTCGCGGTGGCCGCCATCATCGCCGCCATGGCCTACATGGATCGCAATCCCGCGGCACCTGGCGCGCCGACCGGGTTCTCGTGGAGCCGCTGGTGGCGCACCGTCAAACAGAATCGCTGGTAGCGCGCGTCGCGGCGCTGGCGACGACCGCCGGGACCGGCGTGGCGCTGGCTGGCGCCTGCGTCGCCGCCTACAACCGGATCACCGTGCGGCGGTTGACGACTCAGCCTGCCTACGTGCTCGAGCCGGTGACCGTGTGCGTTCCGGCACGGGACGAGGCCACCCGGTTGCCCGCGCTGCTCGCGGACCTGCGGGCGCAGCGCGGGCTCGCGCGGCTGCGGGTGCTGGTCCTCGACGACGCCTCCACCGACGAGACCTATGCGGTGGCGCGCGAAGCCGCGGCGGCGGACTCCCGAATCACGGTGGCGCGCAACGACGCCGAGCCCGAACACGGCTGGACCGGGAAAGCGGCCGCCTGCGCGCGGCTGGCCGAGCAGGTGCGCACCCCGGTGCTGGTCTTCGTCGACGCGGACGTGCGCCTCGCGCCGGACGCGATCGCGGCGGCGGTCACCGAGCTGCGCCGCAGGCGGGTGGCATTGCTCTCGCCGTGGCCTGCCCAGCGCGCCGAGTCGCGCGCCGAGGCGCTGGTGCAGCCGCTGCTGTGCTGGTCGTGGGCCGCGTCGCTGCCGATCACCGTGGCCGATCGGAGCCTGCGGCCCAGCACCGCGGTGGCCTGCGGGCAGTTCCTGGTCTTCGACACCGCCGCCTATCGCGCGGTCGGCGGGCACGGCGCGGTGGCAGCCAGCGCCACCGAGGATCTCGACCTCGCCCGCGCCCTGCGCCGGGCCGGGCAGCACACCGCCCTGGTCGCGGCGGGGCCGCTGGCCGCGACTCGAATGTACCGGGACGCAGCCGAAGTCGAGGCGGGCTATACCCGCTGGCTGTGGTCCGCCTACGGCGGCACGGTAGCCGGTGGCACCGCGGTGGGAGCACTTGCCGCCCTTGCCTTTTGGCTGCCGCCCTGGGCAGCCCTCGGCGCCAGGGGTCGCACCCGCAGGATCGGCCTGCTCGGATACACCGCGGCCGTCGCCGGCCGTCTCCTGGCCCGTTCCCTCGAACTCGGCGCTTCCCCCACCCCCACCGACCTCGCCGCCGCACTGGGCCACCCCCTCGCCATCGCCGCTTATCTCCGCCTGTGGGCCCGCTCCCACCGCACCCACCGCCGCGGCACCCTCACCTGGAAGGGCCGCGTCCTCCCCACCCCTTGACTCCCTGTGCCGCACCGCTTCTGGGGCACGAGTGTCAGGGGACTTCGGTGATGCCTACGGTTGGCAGGAAGAAGCAGGAGTCGGTGCCGTTCTCGACGGTGCCGAACACGGCGGCGAGGACGGTGCCCGATCCGGTGTCGACCGGGACGGCGCGGATGCCGCCGACCGGCAGCGCTGCCACGAAGAAGTCCTGCACGGCGCGTTCGGCGAGCGGGCGCAGCGCGGGTGGGACCTCCGGGGGCACCATCGCGCGGAACACGTCGGACAGCGAACCCATCGACGCCATGCCGCCTCGCCCGGTGGTCACGTTGAACCAGGCGACCCGCATCCCGCTGGTGTTCACGCTGTCGCGGCCGAGCCCGTACGGCAGGAAGGTGAACATGGTCTGCCCCGCCTTGACCGCCGACATATCGATCCCGGGCAACGTGATCGCCGTCTTGGGCCACGGCCCCGGCACCGCACCCGCCACCGCGGGAGCCAGCCCCAGCGTCGTGCCTTCCAGGCAGAACGGCGCCGCGGTCGGATAGAGGAACGGCTGCATCCCGAACGCCCGCAACCCATCGACCGCCGCCTGATAGGTCCCGAACAGATCCCCGGCCGTGATCCCGCCCTGCCCTGCCCGCCCACCGGACGCGCCCGGCCCGGCCGGCGGCACCACCGCGGCCCGAGGCGCGGCGCCACCGTCGGGCGCGCCCACCGCGGGCGGCGCCGCGACGAGCTCCGGCTCGGCCACCGCCTGCGGCGCCGCTTCTGGTCGAGCCGCCGGGGCGGGCAGCGGCACCGCTGCCCGAGCTGTTCCACCGTGGTCGGATTCGGTCGCAGCCCGAGTGGCAGCTGCCGAGGTCGCGACGGCGGGGCCGGCGGCCGAGGGAACGGGGTCAGGTGACGGAGTGGCGAGCGCGGGGGCGGCGGCCGCGAGGGTGATGGCGCAGGCGGCGGCGGTGGTGAGCATGGCCAGGCGGTGTGCTGCGGTCACAGGGGACCTCTTCTCATCGTCGACACGACCGGGAAGTGAACGGTACTCCGGCAAACGCGGGCACCACGCGAAATACGCCCTCGCTACTGTCCGGCGTGTCGTGGCGATCGCGCTGGTCCAGCTCCTGGACGCGGTTATCCGCCACGTGTGTCCCGCCGACCACTGCGCAGGCGTAGGGCGATCGTCCGATACTCGGCGAAGCGCGGGACGGCAGCGTACGCCCGGCTATCGGTTATAGCGCCGGGCGACGGACCCGACAAGGGCTACGCTCACGGTGATCGGTTTCCTTGTCTCGGGGTTCGCCTGCTGGGCATGATAATTCGGCTCGACCCTGGCATCGCCCGATGTCCGGATCGGCGTCAACCATCCAGAGCGACCGAGAGACCTGGCTCGTCGACGTCGCAGCAACCCCCCGGCTCACCGGGTGCGGGTGCTTCCGCCGGGACCGATGGAGGAACCGAAGTGATCAGCTCTGCTGTCCGCAGCACCCGTTGGGGTCGCCGACATATCGATCAGTGCAAGGTGAACTCCGCGAGCTGTCGAGGCTGACCCACAGCCAGAGTGTGCACCCGTCGCTGGCCGGGTGATGCGACCGGCGCCCGACGCGGCGCGGTCACGTTCGTTCTTCCGAAGGACCCCGACCATGAGTGAGCGCAGCGAGCGCACTGAGGGCCCGACCGCGACCGTCGTCCTGAGCGCGACCGCCACGCCAGAGGCGGGCGCGGCGGCTCCGCGCGCCGACGCCGAGGCGAGCGACCCGGCGCCGACCGTCGCCAAATCCTGGCACCCGTGGCGCTGGGTGGTCAGCGCGATCGCGTTGATCCTGCTCGCCCAGTTCGGGCACGGCCTGGCCACCAATCCCGGCTGGGATTGGCCGACATTCGCGAAGTACATCACCGCGCGGTCGGTGCTGTCGGCGCTGAAGGTGACGCTGGAGCTCACCGTGTGGGGCACCGCGCTCGGCTTCCTGCTCGGCACCGCGGTGGCGATCGCGCGACTGTCGAACAATCCGGTGCTGCGGGTGATCTCGTGGGCCTACATCTGGGCGTTCCGCTCGATTCCGCTGATCGTGCAGCTGCTGTTCTGGTTCAACATCGCCTACCTCTACAACACGCTCTCGGTCGGGATCCCGTTCGGCCCCGCACTTTTCACCTTCGAGGTGAACGGGGTGATCAGCGGGTTCACCGCGGCGGTGATCGGGCTCGCGCTGCATCAGGCCGCGTATTCGGCCGAGATCATCCGGGCGGGCATCATCTCGGTGGACGCCGGTCAGCTGGAAGCCGCCGCGGCCCTTGGCCTTCCGCGGGTACGGCAGTTCCGCACGATCGTGGTGCCGCAGGCGATGCGTTCGATCCTGCCGAACGCGACCAACGAGGTGATCAGCCTGTTCAAGGGCACATCGATCGTATCGGTGATGGCGATCGCCGAACTCTTCTACCAGGTGCAGGTGATCTACGGCCGCAACGGGCGGGTGGTGCCGCTGCTCATGGTCGCCACCGTCTGGTACATCGTGCTCACCACCGTGCTCTCGGTGGCGCAGTACTACATCGAACGGCACTACGCGAAGGGCGCGCAGCGCACGCCGCCGCCGTCGCCCCCGCGCCGCGCCTGGCTGAAGCTGCGCGAGATCGCCGAATCCGGTTCCGCCGCACCACGAGGAGCGACGCGATGACCGCCGCCACCGCCGCCACCGCCGTCGAGGTCCGCGGCGTCCGCAAGTCCTTCGGCGCGCACGAGGTACTGCGCGGCATCGACCTGACCGTCCGCTCCGGCGAGGTGGTGACGGTGCTCGGCCCCTCCGGTTCAGGTAAGTCGACGCTGCTGCGGGTGATCAACCATCTGGAGTCGCTGGACGCGGGCACCGTGCGCATCGACGGCGAGCTGATCGGATATCGCCTGCGCCGCAACACCTTGCACGTGTTGCCCGATCGCGAGGTACGCAGGCAGCGCGCCCGCATCGGATTCGTCTTCCAGCAGTTCAATCTCTTCCCGCATCTGACGGTGCTCGACAATGTCACGCTCGCACCGATTTCCGCGCAACGGCGCGACCGCAAGAAGGTCGAGGCCGAGGCGCGCGTGCTGCTGGACCGGGTGGGTATCGGCCCGCTGGCCGACGCCTACCCGCGCACCCTGTCGGGCGGCCAGCAGCAGCGCGTGGCGATCGCGCGCGCTCTGGCGTTGCGCCCCCGCGTGATCCTGTTCGACGAGCCGACCTCCGCGCTCGACCCCGAACTGGTCGGCGAGGTGCTCGACGTGATCCGCGACCTCGCCCAGAGCGGCACCGCGCTGGTGATCGTCACCCACGAGATCGGTTTCGCCCGCGAGATCGCCGACACCGTCGTGTTTCTCGACGCCGGCGCCGTCGTCGAGCAGGGACCGCCCTCGGTCGTGCTCGACCGTCCCGAACACCCGCGCACCCGCGCCTTTCTGTCCCGAGTCCGCTGATGAACAGGTATCCGATGAAGCTCTCCGCCCTGGCCACCGCCGCCGCGACCGCGGTCGTGCTGCTGGCCACCGGCTGCACCGATCCCGAGGCCGAGTCGCAGACTCCGCCCGCCGGTGCGATCTCGTTCGACCTCTCCGCCGCCCAGGCGGGCCGTGTCCGCGCACAGCAGGTGGACAGTATCGCCGCCGAAGTGCCGCAGGCGATTCGCGACCGCGGCACGCTGGTGGTGACCGGCGCGGCGGGCACCGCCCCGCCGCTGCGGTTCTACGCCGACGACGACAAGACCGTGGTCGGTTCCGAGGTCGATTTCGCCGCGCTGATCGCCGACATCCTCGGGCTGAAACTCGATGCGCAAGTGGCGGATTGGTCACAGAACTTCGTCCGCATCGACTCCGGCGAGGTGGACGCCTTCATCTCCAACGTGACGGTGACCGAGGAGCGCAAGGAGAAGTACGACTTCGCCACCTACCGCAACGACACGGTCGCGCTGGAGGTGCCCAAGCAGAGCACCCTCGAGTACAAGGACCGCAAGAGCCTGGCGGGCAAACGGATCGGCGTCGGCACCGGCACCAACCAGGAGCAATTGCTGGTGAAGTGGAATGAGCAGAACCGCGCCGACGGCCTGGCACCCATCGACATCGCCTACTTCCAGCAGGTCAGCGACTACTACCTGGCGCTCGCCTCGCAAAGACTGGACGGCTACATCGGGCCCAATCCGACGGCGATCTATCACTGCGCCACCGCGAACCAGACCAAGATCCTGGCCACCTTCTCCGGCGCGGGTGCGGAGTTGCAGGGCGAGATCGCGGTGCTGACCAAGAAGGACACCGGTCTGGTCACCGCGATCCAGCACGCCTTGAACTACGCCATCGAACACGGCGCCTACCAGCAGGTGATCGACCGGTGGAACCTGCGGTCCGAGCAGGTCACCGAGTCGCGGATCAACCCGCCCGGCCTACCGAAGCAGCGGTGATCGCATGAAGTTCCTCTTGTTCACCCTCGTCACCCGCGTCCCGGACCCGACGACCGGGCGGCTGCCCGGCACCAGGGAGCGGCTGCTGAACGTCGTCGAACAGGCGAAGCTGGCCGAGGATCTCGGCTACGACGGGTTCGCCGTCGGTGAGCGGCACGAGGATCCGTTCCTCTCGGCCGCGCCGCCGGTGATCCTGAGCCATCTCGCCGCGGTCACCTCGCGTATCACGCTGTTCACCGCGGTCACCACGTTGAGCCTGCTCGACCCGGTGCGCGCGTTCGAGGACTACTCGACCCTGGACAATCTCTGCGGCGGGCGGCTCGAGCTGATCATCGGCAAGGGCAACGGGACCGCACAGGCCGAGTTGTTCCACGTCACCACCGAGGACCAGTGGGACCGCAATCGTGAAGGCTACGAACTGTTCCGGGCGCTGTGGGACAGCGAAAGCGTCACCTGGTCGGGCCGGTTCCGGCCGGAACTGAACGACGCCAAGGCGTTACCGCGACCGTGGCAGCCGCGTATCCGGATCTGGCACGGCAGCGCGACGAGCAGGGACTCGGTGGAACTCGCCGCGCGCAACGGCGATCCGCTGTTCTCGGCCAACGTGACCTACTCGATCGAACCGTACGCGGAGCTGGTGCGTCACTATCGGGAGCGCTGGGCCTTCCACGGGCACGACCCGGCCGACGCGCTGGTCGGCGCCGGCACCGCGGGATTCCATGTGGCGCGCACGTCGCAGCAGGCCAGGGACGTCTACCGCCCGATCTTCGAGGCGCGACTCGCGTTGGCGCGCAGGCACGGTCTGCCGATTGTGTTCGAGACCGTCGACGACTTCCTCGACCGCAGTTCGGCGCTGGTCGGCAGCCCGGAACAGGTGCTCGACAAGGTGGGCAGGCAGCACGAGCAGTTCGGCCACGAGGTGATCCACCTGTCGGCCGAACGCGACGGCCGCCCCGAGATCGACTACCTGGACAGTCTCGCGCTGTTCCAGACCGAGGTGGCGCCGGAGCTGCGCCGTCGAATTCCCAGCCGCCCCTTGGCCACCGGCGCGGGCACCACCGACTTAGACCCCCGCGACGTCCTCGTCCGCACCGATACCTCTGGAGTTACCCCGTGATCCGACCCCGCCACCGCATCGTCGCGCTCGCAGCCGCCGTGGCCGCGGCGACGACGCTGGCCGCCTGCGGCACCGATTCGGCCGCGCTCGGCGCCGACGCCGGTCCGCCGCGGCCGGGCGGCACCCTGCGCTACGGCCTGTCGCAGGCACCGACCTGCTCGGATCCCGCACAGGCGGGCACCAACCAAACCCTGTATGTGACAAGGCAGATCGTCGACTCGCTGACCGACCAGGACCCGGCGACCGGCGAGCTCAAGCCGTGGCTGGCGCAGAGCTGGGAGGTCAGCCCCGACGCGAAAGTGTTCACCTTCCACCTGACCGACGGCGTCAGCTTCAGCGACGGCACCCCGCTCACCGCGGACTCGGTCAAGCAGACCTTCGACTCGGTGCTCGCGCTCGGCGCCGCCAAAGCACCGCTGGCGGGCAGCTATTTGACCAATTACGCGGGCACGACGGCGGTGGACCGGCTGACCGCGCGGGTCGAGTTCAGCAAGCCGAACGCGCAGTTCCTGCAGGCCTCCTCGACCACCCAGCTCGGCATCCTCGCCGCGGCCACCACCAGCAAGCCTGCCGAGCAGCGGTGCCTGGGCGACAACATCGGCAGCGGCCCCTTCGTCTACACGAACTACCGGCAGGACGCCTCCGCGACGTTGAGCAAACGCACCGGCTACCAGTGGGGTTCGGCGGTGTTCGGCCATCGCGGCGAGGCGTACCTGGACAAGATCGAGTTCACCGTGGTGCCCGAATCCGGCGTGCGCACCGGCAGTCTCGCCTCCGGACAGCTGGACGCGATCAGCGACGCGCTCCCCCAGGACGCGCCCCAGCTCGAGGCGGCGGGCGGTCGGGTGCTCAGCACCGCGAATCCCGGTGTGCCGTTCGGTTTCCAGCCCAACGTGACCCGCGGACCGCTGCGTGATCCGGTGGTGCGGCAGGCCCTGCTGCCCGCGATCGACCGCAAGCAGTTGGTGGACACCGTGCTCGGGCCGCAGTTCAAGCCCGCGACCAGCGTGCTGGCCAGCAGCACACCCGGCTACCGGGACTTCTCGGCCCGGCTGGCCTACGACCCGGCGAAGGCCGAGGCGCTGCTCGAGCAGGCAGGCTGGGTGCGCGGCGGTGACGGCATCCGGGTGAAAAGCGGTGAGCGCCTGTCGTTCTCGGTGCTCTTCAGCCAGGTGTTCGCGGGCAACCAGGCGATCATCGAGCTGGTGCAGCAGCAGCTGCGGCAGGTCGGGGTGGAACTGAAGCTGGACCTGGTGTCGATCGCCGAGACCACGGCCAGGCAGGGCAGGAAGGACTTCGACACCAGCTACGGCAACACCACCCGCGCCGACGGCGACATCCTGCGCACCTCGTTCGGCCTCGACGGCCGCAATCTCAATGTGCGCGAGCC
This sequence comes from Nocardia brasiliensis, assembly GCF_011801125.1. Lineage (NCBI taxonomy): Bacteria > Bacillati > Actinomycetota > Actinomycetes > Mycobacteriales > Nocardiaceae > Nocardia > Nocardia brasiliensis. Next base: position 2,500,467 of record NZ_CP046171.1, on the reverse strand, counting down.
GATTCCGGCGCTGGACGAGGCGCTCAACGGCCAGCTGAGCACCGCTGACACCGCGGCCCGCACCGCACTCATCGGCACTGCGCAGCAGCAGGTACTCGACGCGGGACTGTTGATTCCGACGGTCGAGCTGTCCCAGGCGATCGGCGCGGGCGCGACCACCCACGATCTGAGGTTCGAGGCCTCGGCCCGCCTGCAGTTCTTCGACACCTGGCTGAGCGGGCGATAGCGATGACGCGCTATCTGGCTTCGCGGGTGCTACAGGCGATCTGGGTGCTCTGGGCCGCGTTCACCATCTCGTTCGTTGTGCTGTACCTGCTGCCCGCCGACCCGGTCTCGATCGCGGCCGACGGCGCGGGCGCGGGAACCCCGGTGGACAAGGCCGCGATCGCCGAACTACAGGCCCGCTACGGGCTGGATCGCCCGCTGTGGGAGCAGTATTGGACCGCGCTCGGCCATGCCGTGCGCGGCGACCTCGGGCATTCCATCGTGACCGGCCAACCGGTCACCGGCGCGATCGGCGACGCGCTGCCCGCGACGCTCGAATTGGCCGGGCTCGCCCTGCTTTTCGCGACCGTCGGCGGCGTGGCGCTGGCCATCGCCGCCGCGTACACCCGGCGGCCGTGGTTGCGCAGCGCGCTCGGCGCGCTGCCGTCGGTCGGTGTCTCGGTGCCGACCTTCTGGACCGGCTTGCTGCTGCTGCAGCTGTTCTCGTTCCAGCTGCGCTGGGTGCCCGCGTTCGGCGGCCACGGGATCGCCAGCACCATCCTGCCCGCGCTCACCCTCGGCCTGCCGATCGGCGCGGTGCTCGCCCAGGTGCTCTCGGCCGGGCTCCGGTCGACCTGGCGGCAACCGTTCGTCGATGTGGCGCTGGCCAAGGGCGGTTCGCGCTGGTGGGTCCAGCGCAAGCACGTGTTGCGCCCGGCCAGCGTGCCCACCTTCACCATCGCGGGCGTGCTGGTCGGCAACATGCTGGCCGGCTCGGTGGTGGTGGAGACCGTCTTCGCCCGCCAGGGCGTGGGGCGGCTCACCCAGACCGCGGTACTGGCCCAGGACATTCCGGTGGTGCAGGGCATCGTGCTGCTCACCTCGACGGTCTTCGTCACCGTGAATCTCGCGGTCGACCTGTTGTATCCAGTGCTCGACCCGCGGATCGCCACCCGATCGAGGCGGGCGGCCGAGCCGAACGCGGCGCCGCGGCGCGCCACGGAGACCGCGGAGGGGGTCGCGAGCCGTGGTTGACGTCATCGAGGAGGGCCGCCGCGCCGTACTCCCCCGGCTGCGCCGACCCACGCTGCGCTGGAAGTGGTTGCGTGCCAACGCGGTACTGCTGCTCTCGGGCGCGGTCGCGCTGCTCGCGATCGGTTGGGCACTGTTGCCCTCGGTGTTCGCCGGCGGCGACCCGCTGACCGGAGTACCCGCGCAGAAGTTCCAGCCACCCAGCGCGCAGCACTGGTTCGGCACCGACAATCTCGGCCGCGACCTGTACACGCGGATGGTGCACGGCGCCGGGCTCTCCCTCACCGCGACGCTGGCCGCGGTGGGCATCGCCCTGGTCGCCGGGTCGATCCTCGGCCTGCTCTCCGGCGCCGCGGGCGGTGTGCTCGACACCGTCGTCATGCGCGTGGTCGATGTGCTGCTCTCGATTCCGTCGCTGCTGCTGTCGCTGGCGCTGGTCACCGCGCTCGGCTTCGGCACCCGCAATGTGGCGATCGCGGTGGGTGTTTCGCTCGTCGCCAACTTCGCCAGGGTGATGCGCTCCGAGGTGCTGCGAGTGCGGCAGGCACCGTTCGTCGAGGCCGCGCGGGCGGGCGGAGCCCGATGGCACACCGTGCTGCTGCGCCACGTGCTGCCCAACTCCTACCAGCCGGTGCTCGCGCTGGCCGCGGTCGAGTTCGGCATGGCCGTGCTCGCGGTCTCGGCGCTGAGCTTCCTCGGTTACGGCGCGAAACCGCCAACCCCGGAATGGGGCTCGCTGATCGCGGAGGGCCGCAACTACCTCGCCACCGCGTGGTGGATGACCACGCTGCCCGGCCTGGTCATCGTCGCGGTGGTGCTCGCCGCGCAGCGCCTTGGACGCGCGGCAGGAAGGAACGAATAGCTCATGACCACCCCAGCACCGGGCACCGAATCCGAAGGGCGGGACGCGGATCCGCTGCTGCGAGTACGCGATCTGCGAGTCCGGTACCGCACCGACACCGGCGCGGTGACCGCGCTGGCCGGTGTCTCGCTGGACGTGGCACGCGGCGAGGTGGTGGCCCTGGTCGGTGAATCCGGCTCGGGCAAGTCCACTCTCGCGCAGGCGGTGATCGGGCTGCTCGGGGCGAATGCCGAGATCACCGGCGGCACGGTCGGCTTCGACGGACAGGTCGTCGACCTGCGTTCGGAACAGGCGCTGCGGCGCCTGCGCGGCGCCAGGATCGGTTTCGTGCCACAGGATCCCGGGCTGTCGCTGAATCCGGTGCGCCGGGTCGGCGATCAGGTGGCCGAGGCCCTGGTGGTCCACCGGCTGGCCGACCGGCGCGGCGCCCGCGCCCGCGCGGTCGAGCTGCTGGCCGAGGCCGGGTTGGACCGCCCGGAACTGCGCGAGGTGCAGTATCCGCACGAGCTGTCCGGCGGGCAGCGCCAGCGGGTGCTCATCGCGGCCGCGCTGGCCTGCGCGCCGGAGCTGGTGATCGCGGACGAGCCGACGAGCGCGCTGGACGCCACGGTGGCGCGCCGGGTGCTCGATCAGCTGGCCGCGCAGATCGCCGCACGGGGCACCGCGGTGCTGCTGATCACCCACGATCTGGCCGTCGCCGCGGAACGCGCGGATCGGCTCGTTGTGCTCAACGGCGGCGAGATCGTAGAGAGCGGGCCGACCGCGACGGTGCTCGACGCACCGCGACACCCGTACACGAAGCGGCTGCTCGCCGCCGCGCCGAGCCTGGCAGCGCCGCGCGCGTACCGGCCTGCCAAACCGCGCGAGGGCGCACCGCTGCTCGCACTGCGCGAGGTGCACAAGAGTTTTCGCGCGCAGGCAGGCGGCGCGGTGACCGCGGTCGCCGGGGTGGGATTCGAACTGGGCCGCGGCGAAACCCTCTCGCTGGTCGGCGAATCCGGCTCGGGCAAGTCGACCACCGCGCGGATCGCGCTGCGGCTCACCGATCCCGACCGCGGCCGGGTCACCTTCGACGGGCACGAGCTCACCCGGCTGCGCGGCACCCGGCTGCGCGCACTGCGCAAGCGGTTCCAGGTGGTGTACCAGAACCCGTACGCCTCGCTGGATCCGCGCTGGCGGGTGGGCACAATCATCGAGGAGCCATTGCGGGCCTACGGTGTCGGCGACCGCGCCGCGCGCCAGGCACGGGTCCGCGAGTTGCTCGGCCAGGTGGCGCTGCCGACCGGCTTCGCTCAGCGCAGGCCCGCCGAGCTGTCCGGCGGGCAGCGCCAGCGTGTCGCCATCGCCCGCGCGCTGGCGCTGCATCCCGAGCTGCTCGTACTCGACGAGCCCGTCTCGGCGCTGGACGCCTCGGTGCAGGCGCAGATCTTGGAGTTGCTCGACCGGCTGCAGGCCGAGCTGGCACTGAGCTATCTGTTCATCTCCCACGATCTGGCGGTGGTGCGCCGGATCAGCGACCACGTCGCGGTGATGCGGCACGGACGGATCGTCGAATCCGGGCCGACGGCCGCGATTTTCGACCACCCGCAACACGAATACACGCGGGAACTGTTGTCCGCCATTCCCACTCCCGCACTCGCGAAAGGACGCCTCTGATGCCGGGTTCGACCTACCGCCACAGCCGGATACTCGTCCGCACCGAGACCCGGCCGCACTGCCGCAGCAGACCCGAACCCCGATCACCGGGTGATCCGGTGAAGCGCTGGTGGCGCAGCCGATTTCGGGCACCGCGCCCGTCTGCCGCCACCGAGCTGTGGCAGCACGCGTTCTTCTTCGCCCCCGACATCGGCTGTGCGGGCACCCATCCCGCCGCGCGGCAGTGCATCGACTGGAAGGCACCCTACTGATGGCCGCATCCGATTTCTTCCTGGCCGTGGAACTCGCGGGCCCCGGTGCGCACCCGGCCGCGTGGCGGCGACCGGACTCGCGGGCCGAGGACCTGTTCACCGGCGCGTTCTGGGTCGACGTGGTGGCGGCGATCGAAAAGGCCGGTGCCGACGCGGTTTTCCTGCCCGACTCGTTCGGCCTGCAACCCGGCGGCCCCGGCGTCACCCGGGGCAGGCTCGACGCGGTGGCGACCGCGGCACGGGTCGCCGCGACCTCACGGCACCTCGGCCTGCTGCCGCAGGCGCCGGTGACGCACACCGAGCCGTTCCATCTGGCCAAGGCCATCCAGAGCCTGGATTTCGCCACCCTGGGCCGGGCGGGCTGGGAGGTCACCGTCTCCGAAGGACCGGAGCAGGCCCAGGCTTTCGGGCGCAAGCAGGCCCAGGACGCGGCGTCGCTGTGGCACGAGGCGGATGAGGCGATCGAGGTGGTCACCCGGCTGTGGGACAGCTGGGAGGACGACGCGGAGATCCGCGACGTGCCCACCGGCCGCTTCATCGACCGGAACAAGCTGCACTACATCGACTTCGCCGGCGACAACTTCGCGGTGAAGGGGCCGTCGATCACGCCGCGCTCCCCGCAGGGACAGTCGATCGTCGCGGTGCGCGCCGACGACGACGCGAGCACCGGTGTCGCGGTGCGGCGGGCCGACCTGATCCGGATCGGCGCCGCCGACCTGGACGACGCGCGGGCGCACCGCACCGCGTTGCGCACAGCGCTGCGGGCGGCCGATCGCGACCCCGACAAGGTGCGGGTGCTGCTCGACCTCGACGTGCACCTCGCGGACTCCGCGGCCACGGCGCACGCCGAGGTCGCCGAACTGGATCGGTGGAGCGCGCCACCGCCCACGACCGGCGTACCGCACGTCGGCACCGCGGCCACGCTGCGCGAATTGCTCGACGCCGTGCGCGATTCCGCGGCGGCCGACGGCGTCGTGCTGCGTCCCTTGGCGCTGCCCGCGACCGTGCGGCGGCTCGCCGCGCTCGGCCGTCCCGCTGTGTCCTCCACCACATTACGAGCTCGACTCGGATTGTCCCGTCCCGTCAGCCGTTACACCGAGAAGGAAGGGGCTTGCGCATGAGCTCACCCGCTGCCACGGCCTGTGTGCCGCGTCCGTGCCCGCCGGCGCGGCGCCGGCGCGCGCACGCCACCGGCACGGTCGAAGGGATGGCCTCGTGACCGGCAAACCTCGCAAGCTCATTCACTTGGCGGCGCACTTCCCCGGCGTCAACAACACCACGGTATGGGCCGATCCGGCGTCGAAGAGCCAGGTCGAGTTCGACTCGTTCGTGCACCTGGCGCGCACCGCCGAACGCGGACTGTTCGACTTCTTCTTCCTCGCCGAGGGACTGCGGCTGCGCGAACATCGCGGCCGCATCCACGATCTGGACGTGGTGGGCAGGCCGGACACCTTCACGGTGCTCAACGCGCTGGCCGGGGTGACCGACAAGCTGGGTCTCGCGGGCACCATCAACAGCACCTACAACGAACCGTTCGAGCTGGCCAAGCAATTCGCCTCGCTGGACCACCTCTCCGGTGGCCGCGCCGCCTGGAACGTCGTCACCTCCTCCGACGCCTTCACCGGCGAGAACTTCCGTCGCGGTGGCTATCTGGAACACCGCGACCGGTATCAGCGGGCCGCCGAGGCGGTCGAGGTCGCCCGCAAGCTGTGGGACAGCTGGGCCGCGCACACCCTCGTGGTCGACCGGACGGCCGGCGTCTTCGCCCGCGAGATCCCCGAAACCCGCCATCGTGGACCGCAGTTCGATATCGCGGGCCGGTTCGTGCTGCCGCCGGGCCCACAGGGGCACCCGGTGCTGTTGCAGGCGGGCGATTCCGACGAGGGCCGCGAATTCGGCGCCGCCGCGGCCGACGCCATCTTCACCGTGCACGGCACGCTGGAAGCGGGACAACGCTTCTACGCCGACGTGAAAGCCCGCCTCGCGAAGTACGGCCGGACACCGGACGAATTGAAGATCCTGCCCGCCGCGACGTTCGTGCTCGGCGACTCCGCGCAGGACGCGCAGGACCGTGCCCGCCATATCCGGCAGCAGCAGGTCGGCCCGCAGACCGCGCTGGCGTTCCTCGAACAGGTATGGGGCCGTGACCTTTCCGAGTACGACCCGGACGGCCCGCTGCCCGACGTCGAGCCCGCCGACAACGTCGACATCACCCGAGGGCGGGTGCGCCACGCCAAGGACCCGCGCGCGGTCGCCGCGGCATGGCGGGCCAGGGCAACGGCCGAGAACCTCAGCATCCGCGAGCTGATCATCGAGGTCACCGCGCGCCAGCAGTTCGTCGGCACACCCGCCGCGGTCGCCGAGCAGATCGACACCTACGTGCAGTCCGACGCCAGCGACGGTTTCATCCTCGTCCCGCACCTCACCCCGGGCGGACTGGACGAATTCGTCGACAAGGTCGTGCCGGAACTGCAGGAGCGCGGCAGCTTCCGCACCGAATACACCGGAACCACCCTGCGCGACCATCTCGGTCTGCGCCATCCCCACCACCGCACCACCGCCCACGAAGGAGCACGAGCGTCATGACGACCAGCATCAGCACTGTTTTCGAAACCGAGTGGGCACACTGGCAGCACGCGCGGGAGGACCAGCTGCGCGACCCGCTCGGCTTCCTGAGCCTGACCGGATTGCATTGGCTCACCGATCAACCCGAGCGGCTGCCGGACGTGCCCGGCACCTGGTGGGTCACCGACCACAAGGTGTTCATCACCGCGCAGCCGGCCGACCGGCTGGACTACGACGGCGAGCGGATCGCCGGCGTGCACATCATCACGCCCGCCGAGGGCGCACCTGGCCTCAGTGTGCTGCACGAGGATCGGCTACTCGAGGTGATCCGGCGCACCGGCCGCTACGCGGTGCGGGTGCACGATCCGGCCGCGCCGGCGCTGCTGAGCTTCGACGGCATCCCCAGCTACGCGCCGGACCCGCGCTGGGTCTTGCCGGGCAAGTTCACCCCGTTCGACGCGGCGAAGACGGTGACCACCGGCGCCGTGGTCGACGGGCTCGAGCATCACCACACCGCCTCGGGCACCATCGAATTCACCGTCGGCACGGCCACCGAGCGGGTCATCGCGTTCGGCGATCCGGCCGATCTGCGTGTGCTGTTCACCGATGCCACCAGCGGGGTCACCACCTACCCCGCGGCACGGTCGCTGGCCGTCGGCGCGGTGGACGCGGACGGCACGGTGCGCCTCGACTTCAACCGCGCGGCGAATCTGCCATGCGCCTTCACCGATTTCGCGACCTGCCCGGTGGCGCCCGCCGAGAACCGGCTGCGGGTGGCGATCGAGGCGGGCGAGCAGCACCCCCGGCTGCAACACGGCGAGCTAGCCGAGCGGAGGCCGGCGTGACCGTTCCCCTTTCCATCCTCGATCTGGCGCCGATCAGCGCCGGGTCCACCGCGCAGCAGGCGCTGCGCAACACTGTCGAACTCGCCCAGCACGCCGAACAGTGGGGATACCACCGGTATTGGCTGGCCGAGCATCATTTCGTCGCGGTGGCCAGCTCCTCGTCGATCACGCTGATCGGCTTGGTCGCCGCGGCCACCTCGCGCATCCGGGTCGGCTCGGCCGCGGTGCAGGTCGGCCACCACACCTCGGCCTCGATCGTGGAGGCATTCGGCACGATCGACGCGCTCCACCCGGGCAGACTCGATCTCGGGCTCGGTCGCTCCGGGCATCGCCGCAGCCAATACGGTTCCGAGCCCGCGCATCCCAAGGGCGGGCACCCCCGCGTCGACACCGCGACCGGACGGACCGAGGTCAAGGACGGCGTGGTGGTGCCGCCGCCGTTCGACCCGGGCCGGATCACCGACCGGTCGAAGTTCCTCGCCTCGATCAGCGCGCTGCAGCAGCGCGGCGCGCAGCCGCTGGAGTTCGCCGAACAGGTCGACGAGGTGCGGGCGCTGCTCGACGGCAGCTTCGTCAGCCCCGAAGGCGTTGCCCTGCACGCGGTTCCGGGCGAAGGAGCCCAGGTGCAGCTGTGGGTGTTCGGCAGCTCGGCCGGGGAGAGCGCGGAATTGGCGGGGCGGCTCGGCTTGCCCTTCGCCGCGGCCTATCACGTCTCGCCGGGCACCGCGCTGGACGCGGTGACGGCCTACCGGGCCGCGTTCCGTCCGTCCGCGCAGCTGGCCGAGCCGTACGTGGTGGTCTCGGCCGACGTGGTGGTGGCCGCCGACGACGCGACCGCGCGACATCACGCCGCCACCTACGGCCACTGGGTGCACAGCATCCGCAGCGGTGCGGGCGCGGCGCACTACCTCGATCCCGACACCGCGACGCCGCTGACCGCCGAGCAACACCGTCTGGTGGACGACCGCCTCGCCACCCAGTTCGTCGGTTCGCCGAGCACCGTGACGGCCCGCCTCGCCGCGCTGCAGCGGGTCACCGGCGCCGATGAACTGCTGGTCACCAGCGTCACCCATCACCACGCCGACCGGCTGGAATCGCATCGGCTGCTCGCCGACGCCTGGGGCCTGCGCGCCGCCCGGGCGGCCTGACACCGGTGCGCGGCGGCACCACCGTTGTGGTGCCGCCGCACTCGCGGTGCTGTTCGCGTGCACAACGACTCCGGTGCCGATCGGTGCGCCGGACAGGAAAACGAGATCCTTCCGGAAACCCTTCCCCAAACATACAGACGTGCATGTATATTTCCGCCGTCGGCCGGAGGAAGGGTATCGATGACAGTTGCTCTGCACCGCCGCTGGGCCCGATGGCTCGTCGGAGTGGTTTCGCTTCTTACTATTTCGCAGTCGGTCGTCGCCCCGCCCGGCGCCGCCGCACCGGAGGGAGACGCGGCGTGGACCGCGCTGCACGATGGGCCGCAACGGTTTCCGTCTATTCACATCGACTGGGACGTGCCCATCACGATGAGTGACGGAACCGTGCTGAAGGCGAACGTATATCGGCCCGCCGACGCGCACGGTCCGATCGATACTCCGTTCCCGACGATCGTGAACATGACGCCGTACACCAAGCTCGGATCGATGATCCTGCAGACCGCGCTGTCGGTGCCGGTGCTGTCGGACGCGGTGGTCGGCTTGCTGCGCGAGTTCGAGTTGCCGGGGACTCCACTGGAAGGACTCACCGACGCCACCCGGGTCGCGGGCGGCGGGTTCGGCCGGGTTTTCTCGGTGGACCCCAACCTGATTCGCAGCGGCTACACCCAGGTGGTGGTGGACGTGCGCGGCACCGGGTTCTCGCAGGGGATGTGGGAGCCATGGGGACCGAAAGACCAGGCGGATACACCGGAGGTGATCGCCTGGGCGGCGGCCCAGCCCTGGTCGGACGGCAACATCGGGATGAACGGCGTGTCCTACTCTGGCATCAACCAGGTGCAGGCCGCCGAGAAGCAGCCGCCAGCACTGAAAGCCATCGTTCCGGTGGTGCCGGGCAACGATCTGGTCCGCGACATGATCGCGCCGGGCGGGGCCGCCATCGGCATCCTGGTCCCGTATCTGCTGATCGTCAACGCGGCCAAACTCATGCCGGATCTGATGTCGTTGCTACAGGGCAGATTCGACGCCCGCTGGCTGGCCGACCGACTCGCCGATCCGCTGTCGTTCCTCGACATCGGGTTGCAGACGCTGACCACCGACTCCTTCGACACCGTGCCGCCACAACTGGCGAGCGTGCTCGATCCGAACAGCCCGATCCGGCAGGCCTGGCTCGGCCACCCCGAGCGAATCAAGGTACCCACCATGGTGATCGGCGGCTGGCACGACAACTTCGTCAACGGCGAGCCACGGATCTACCAGGACATCGCGCTGCCGCCCGGGCAGAAACAGTTGGTGATGGGCAACGGCTACCACGTGAACACCGGCTTCGACATGCGCGGCAGGCCGGGCGAACCGCCGCGCATCGATGTGTTGCAGCGCGCCTGGTTCGACAGGTGGCTCAAGGGCATCGACAACGGGATCGACCGGTGGGGCCCGGTGACGATGTGGCAGCAGGGCGGCGGGTGGACCACCGCCGACCGGTTCCCTCGGCCGGAGGCAGAACACCGGCGGGTGTATCTGTCCGCGATACCGAGCGGGACCTCGGCGCTCAGCGCGCACGACGGCTCGCTGACGACCGCGGTGAGCACGGACAGCGTCCGCTTGACCGTCGCGCCCGGACTGGCGAGCGCGTGCTCGACCGACGGAACCCAGGGCACCGCGGGCATTCTCGTCTTCACCGGCTGCAGCAAAGACGCCAGAGTCCAGGAGGTCTCGGGACTCACCTTCACCAGTCCTCCGGTGGCCGCGCCGACCACACTGTCCGGGCCGATCGCTGTCCATCTCGAGACCGTGCACGACGGCACCGACGGTTACTGGACCGCGACGCTGAACGATGTCGCGCCCGACGGCCGTTCGGTCACGCTGACCTCAGGACAGCTGCTGACGTCGATGCGGGCCGTCGACGAAGGCAGGAGCAGGCGCTCGGCTGATGGGGCCTACACCGACCCGTTCCCGGTTCTGTCGCTGGCCGCCAGGCAGGATGTGGTACCGGGTCGGACCATCGCGCTCGACCTCGGCCTCGCCCCCACCGACGCGATACTCCAACCGGGACACCGGCTTCGACTCGACGTCTTCGCGGGCAACTATCCGAAGGGGCTGCCGATCCGGCCGATGCTCGACGGTACCGGGCTCAAACCGCAACACCTGCGACTTGATCCGTCGGCGCCGAGCTATGTGAACGTTCCGCTCAGCGGTGATACCGGCTGGTGAGCCGCGATCAGGCGCTGATCGGTGCGGCGGTGACGCCGTAGCCGAGGTTGGTGAGCACCTCGGTGGTCGCCTTGGCGAAATTCAGCGTGATGAAGTGCAGGCAGGGCGCGCCCTCGTCGATGAGCCGCTGGGCCATCTCGGTGGCGATCTCGATGCCCGCCTCGCGCACCGCCGCGGGATTGCCGTCGGGATCCGCACCCGCTGCCTTGTGCAGCCGCCGCAGCACCGCGGGCGGCAGCGCGCGACCGCAGAGCTCCTCGGCCCTGGCCACCGTGCGCAACGAGGTGATCGGCATCAGCTCGGGGATGATCGGTTTCGCGCCCTCGACCGGGTCGACCTTCAGCACCCGGTCGCGCAGCCGCAGGTAGTGCTCGACGTCGAAGAACATCTGTGTGATCGAATACTCCGCGCCCGCACGCAGTTTCGCGGCCAGGTAGGCGGTATCGGAGTCGAGATCGGGCGAGCGGTGGTGGCCCTGCGGGAACGAGGCGACACCGACGTGGAAGTCACCGAGATCGCGCACGATCCGCACCAGCTCCTCGGCGTACTCGACGCCTTCCGGATGCCGCTGCCAGGCGCCGAGCGGGTCACCCGGCGGATCGCCGCGCAGCACCAGGATGTTGCGGATACCGGAATCGGCGTAGGAACCGACCAGCGAACGCAACTCGGCCACGCTGTGCTCGACCGCGGTCAGGTGCGCCACCGGCAGCAGCGTGGTCTCCTGGGCCAGCGCGCCGGTGACCCGCACGGTGCGGTCGCGGGTGGACCCGCCCGCGCCGTAGGTCATCGAGACGAACGCCGGATGCATTCGCTCGAACTGTCGCACCGCGCGCCACAGCCGCGCCTCGGCGGGCGCGTCACGCGGCGGGTTGAACTCGACGGAAAACGGTACCGAGGTACCGGAATGTGTCCGCAAACTCTGGATCACCGAGGGTGTCGCCGAGACGTTCGGCGGCGTCCGGGGCGGACCGCCAGGGGTCGAGCCGCCCCGCACATTGTCGAAAGTCACTGATCCAGTGTAGAGGCGACCTGCGGTAGCCCCGACGGCTCGGCCGCTGATCGCCGCGTATTCTCGCTGCGGAGAGGGTGTGCGCGAGCGCCCGGCGACACCGGCGCGGCCGCGTTCGAGGAACCGGACACCGCGCGCCGCCCCGCCGGGACGCGTCCCCCAGCCATCCCGCGTCCACCACCCGCACAACCTTGGAGGCCACGCTGTCCGCCGGAACCGGTACCCAGACGCCTCATCGCACCTCGGCGGCCGAGCTCATCGCGCCGATACCGGGCACACCGGCCTTCGTCGCCGCCGTGGAAGACGCGCTGACCAGCTTCTTCGCCTCCCGGCGCGGCACCGTCGACGAGCTCGGCCCGGTATTCGTCGAGGCCGCGGACGCGCTGGAGCTGTTCGTGCTGCGCGGCGGCAAACGCACCAGGCCCGCCTTCGCCTGGACCGGCTGGCTCGGCGCGGGCGGCGACGCCGCGGGCCCGGACGCCGCCGCTGTGCTCACCGCGTGCTCGGCGCTCGAGCTGGTGCAGGCGTGCGCGCTCATCCACGACGACATCATCGACTCCTCGCGCACCCGTCGCCGCTTCCCCACCGTGCACGTCGACTTCGAGCAGCGCCATCGCGACCGCGGCTGGGCGGGTGATTCCGCTCACTTCGGCACCAGCGTGGCCATCCTGGTCGGCGACCTCGCGCTGGCCTGGGCCGACGACATGGTGCACTCCTCCGGCCTCGCCCCGACGGCGATCGCCCGGTTCGCGCCGGTGTGGGCGGGCATGCGCACCGAGGTGCTCGGCGGCCAGCTGCTCGACATCAACGGCGAGGCGGGCGGGGACGAGTCGGTCGAGGCCGCGCTGCGGATCAACCGGTACAAGACCGCCGCCTACACCGTCGAGCGCCCGCTGCACCTCGGCGCGGCCATCGCCGATGCCGACGCGGACCTGGTCGCGGCCTACCGCACCTTCGGCACCGATATCGGCATCGCGTTCCAGCTGCGCGACGACCTGCTCGGGGTGTTCGGCGACCCGGCGATCACCGGCAAGCCCTCCGGCGACGACCTGCGCGAAGGCAAACACACCGTGCTGCTCGCGGAGGCACTGCGCCGCGCGGACGAGTCCGACCCGGCCGCCGCGAAACTGCTGCGCACCAGCGTCGGCACCGATCTGGACGCGGACGAGGTGGCCCACCTGCGCACGGTGCTCACCGAACTCGGCGCCGCCGACGAGGTGGAACGCCGGATCGCCGAGCTCACCGACGCGGGCCTGGCGGCCATCGCGGCGAGCAGCGCGACACAGGACGCGAAGCAGCAACTGCGCGCCATGGCCTTGGCGGCGACCAAGCGCACGGCCTGAAAGTGGCTGCGGCACCGGCCGATCAGGTAAACCTGGTCGGCACCGCCCGATGCCAGGCACCGAGGAGATCGCTATGCAGGACCTGAAAACCGTTGCCGGACCGACGGATCGCGTGGTCGTCGTCGGGGCCGGCCTGTCCGGGCTCTCGGCGGCGCTCTACCTGACCGGCGCGGGACGACAGGTCACCCTGCTCGAACGGGCCGATCATCCCGGCGGCCGGGTCGGCCGCTACGTGGGCCCGGATTACGAGATCGACTCCGGCGCCACCATTTTGACGCTGCCCGAGCTGGTCACCGACGCACTCGCCGCGGTCGGGCGCACGCCGGAGAACAGCAAGCCCGCGCTGCGCATCCATCAGCTGGCGCCGAGCTACCACGCCAGATTCGCCGACGGCACCGAGCTGCGGGTGTTCGCCGATGCCGACGCCATGGCCGCGGAGGTGGCCGCGGTGTGCGGTCCCGCCGAGGCCCGTCGCTACCGGCGCCTGCGGGACTGGCTGGCCAGGATCTACGACGCCGAGTACGCCGAATTCATGGACACCAACTTCGATTCGCCGCTGGATCTGCTGCGGATTCCCGAAAAGCGCCGTGCGCTGGCGACTTTGGTGCGTCTCGGCGGCTTCGGCAGGCTCGGACCGCGGGTCGGACGCTTCCTGCGTGACCCGCGACTGGCCCGGTTGTTCACCTTCCAGGCGCTGTACGCGGGCCTGCCCCCTACCGCGGCGCTGTCGGTCTACGGCGCGATTCCGCACATGGACACCTCGCTCGGCGTCTACTTCCCCGAGGGCGGCATGCGCGCCATCGCCTCGGCCATGGCCGAGGCCTTCACCGCGGCGGGCGGCACCCTCGAGCTGAGCACCGAGGTCACCGGGGTGGAGTACGCCCGGCGGCGCGCCACCCGAGTCCGCACCGCCGACGGGCGCGGCTTCGACTGCGACGCGCTCGTGCTCACCGCCGATCTCGGTGCCATCGACCGGTTCGGCGTGCGTCGCCGCCGCGGCCTGCGCGCGGCGCCGTCGGCCGTGGTCGCGCACGGCACGGTGCCCGGGGCGATCGCGCGGACCTGGCCCGTGCAGGCCCACCACATCATCGAATTCGGGCAGGCGTGGCGGCAGACCTTCGCCGAGATCACCGGGCGGCGCGGCACCGGGCGGCTGATGAGCGATCCTTCGCTGCTGCTGACCCGCCCCGCGCTCACCGACCCCGGGCTGCACATCACCCGCGCCGACGGCGAGTACGAACCCCTCTCGGTGCTCGCCCCGTGCCCGAATCTGGACTCGGCGGCGCTGGACTGGCCGCGCGTGGGCCCCGCGTACCTGCGCGAGCTGCTCGGGGTACTGCAGGCACGCGGTTACCACGGGATCGCCGAGCACTTCACGGTCGATCATCTGGACACCCCGCAGACCTGGGCCGCGCAGGGGATGCTCGCCGGAACCCCCTTCTCGGCGGCGCACCTGTTCCGCCAGACCGGCCCATTCCGCCCGCGCAACTTTCCGAGCGCCGGCGACAACGTGGTTATCGCCGGTTGTGGCACCACGCCGGGTGTCGGAGTGCCGACCACGCTGCTTTCCGGAAAACTGGCGGCAACCCGCATAACAGGTGAATAAGCGCCTGCTCGAAAGGAAACCCCGAGGACCAGCCAGATAGGGTCGGCATGCGACGCCGTAAACTAGGCGCCGACCTATTCACTCGCGGTTGCGACCGCTGACCATTCGGGGGGACCGACACCAGATGGCATCCCCCGAAACGCGCGCCGCAGAGGCCACATTGACAGATAGCACCGGCCACGCACCGAAAACCGCAGCGCAGCGCGAATCGGCCGACACCGAGCCGTCGGGTGTGCGGTCCTGGATGCGGACCAGCGCCATCTTCCTGCGTACGCCCGAGGGTCACGCGGCGTTGCTCGGGTTCTACGGCGCGTTCATGATCACCCTCGGCGGGTTCGGCGCGGGCAGCACTCGCAAGCGCGACCCGTTGCTCGAGGCGCTACACCTGTCCTGGCTACGCTACGGCCACGGCTACGCGCTCTGCACGATCGTGATCTGGATCGGCGTGCTGCTGATGATCACCGCGTGGGTCCGGCTGGGCCGCGCCACGATCGGCACGGGCGACAGACCCGAGCAGGGGCCGGGGAAACGGCAACCGGCGCGTGCCGGGCTGGCGAGCACCGTGACGTTGAACGAGCTGCGCGCGATCGTCGGAATCTGGATCACCCCCCTGCTTTTCGCGGTGCCCATGTTCAGCCAGGACGTCTACTCCTACCTGGCACAGGGCGCCCTGCTGCGTGACGGTTTCGACCCGTATGTCGACGGCCCGGTGAAGAACCCCGGCGTGCTGCTCGACAACGTGAGTCCCGTCTGGAAGAACACCACCGCCCCCTACGGGCCGATATTCCTGCTGCTCGGTCGCGGCATCACCAGCATCACCGGCGACAACGTCGTCGCGGGCACCATCGCGATGCGCCTGGTGATGCTGCCCGGACTCGCGCTGATGATGTGGGCGGTGCCCTATCTGACCAAGCACCTGGGCGGTAAGCCGACGGTCGCGCTGTGGCTCGCCGTGCTCAACCCGCTGGTGCTGATCCACCTGTTCGGCGGCGTGCACAACGAGATGCTGATGGTCGGGCTGATGTGCGCGGCCATCGCGCTGGTGCTCGAGCGCCACCACGTCGCGGGCATCGTGGTGCTGGCGATCGGCGTGGCGATCAAGGCGACCGCCGGTGTCGCGCTGCCGTTCCTGGTGTGGATCTGGATGCTGCACGAACGCGAGAAGCGGGCCGCGCAGCGGGCCGGCCGCGAGCCGGATCAGCTACCGGAGAGCGAACGACCGCACGACGCCGCCGAACCGACCGAGGACATGCCGCACCCGGCGCTGATGTTCGCCAAGATCGCCGGGCTCGGGCTGAGCGTGTTCGCGGCCGTGTTCGTGGCGGCCTCGGCGATCGCGGGCGTCGGCATCGGCTGGCTGACCGCGCTGTCCGGGTCGAAGAAGATCATCAACTGGCTCTCGCTGCCGACCATCATGATGCACATGGTCGGCTGGGTGACCACGCTCGACGGTGGCAAGGTGCTCAACGTGACCCGGCTGCTGTGCATGCTCGCGCTCGTCGCGCTGCTCGCCTGGACCTGGTGGCGCTTCCGGCACAGCGAGCGCGAGGCGGTGTTCGGCATCCTGATCGCGTTCGTGGCGATCGTCATCCTCTCCCCCGCCGCGCTGCCCTGGTACTACTCGTGGCCGCTGGCGCTGGCCGCCGGGTTCGCGCTGTCCACCACGACATTGATGGTGCTCGTGGGCTTGTGCACCTGGTTGATGCTGGTGTTCCAACCCGACGGCTCGATCGGGCTCTACGACTTCTGGCACGTCGCCGCCGCGACGTTCGCCGCGGTGGTGGCGGCGATGTCGCTGCGCAAGGTCGACCCGCTGCGGCTGCGCGCCGCGACGCCGGTCCCCGAACCTGCCACGCCCGCTCGGACATGACGGGTGCGACGCTGGACGCGGTCGGCGACGCCGGGTATCGCAGGACCGCCGAACTCGCGCCCGCCTATCGCGCGTGCCGCCGGATCGCGGCCGTGCACGGGCGCACCTACTTCCTGGCGACCCGGTTGCTCAGCGCCGAACACCGACCGGCGGTGCACGCGCTGTACGCCTTCGCCAGGGTCGTCGACGACATCGTCGACCACGTGGACACCGGTGCGACGCGGCGGTTTCCGGCCGGGGGCGGCGCCACGCCGACACCGGCCGAGCAGCTCGACCTGATCGAAGAGCAGCTGCGCGCGCTGCTCGACGGCACGGGCAGCGCACCAGAGATACTGGCGCGCAACACCTCCGAGACCCAGAGCCTGGCACTTCTCGCACTGGCCGACACCGTCGAGCGCTACGGCATAGCGGCGCAGCACTTCTGGACGTTCCTCGACGCCATGCGGATGGATGTGCCCGGTACAGCGCGGTTCCGCGACCGCTACGCCACCATGACCGAACTGCGCGAATACATGCGCGGCTCGGCGGCCGCCATCGGACTCCAGGTGCTGCCGGTGCTCGGCACCGTCGGCCCGATCGCCGAGGCCGAACCCGCGGCCGCGGCCCTCGGCGAAGCGTTCCAGCTCACCAATTTTCTGCGCGACGTCGCCGAGGATCTCGATCGCGGCCGGGTGTATCTGCCCGCCGACGAACTCGCCACGTTCGGCGTCGACCACGAGCTGCTCGTGCACTGCGGGCGCGCCGGGCACACCGACGCCAGGGTGCGGCGCGCGCTCGCCCATCTCATCGCGGTGAACCGGGACATCTACCGGCGCGCGGACCCGGGGATCGACCTGCTGCAACCGCGCGTGCGCCCCGCCATCCGCACCGCCGCCCTGCTGTACGCGGGCATCCTGGACCGCATCGAGGAGTCCGGCTACGCCGTGTTCACCCAGCGCGCGGTCGTCCCGCGCCACCGCAGGCTGCGCGTCGCGGCGACGCAGTTCACCCTCGCGCTGGGCGGACGCTAGTTACCGTCGCGCCGGGCGGATGCCGGGTCAGAACGGATCGGCGGCGGCCCGGCGGACCACCTCACGGGCGAGCGGGCCGTGCAGCGCGTCGATCGGCTTGCCCGGCAGGCTGTCGTCGTCGGTGAAGATCCACTGCAGGATCTCCTCGTCGGTGTACTTGGCGTCCCGCATGACCGTGATCAGGCCCGGCAGGGGCTTGACCACCGCGCCCTCCTTGTCGAAGAACCGCTCGGGCACACCGGCGACGCCGTCGCGGCGGATGGCGAGCAATTGGTGGTCACGCAGCATCTGATGGACGCGGGTCACCACGAGCCCGAGCCGGTCGGCCACCTCGGGCAGCGACACCAGCTCCACCGACTCCGGAAGTACGTCATCGCTGCAAGGAAATGTGCTCATAACCGCGCCTCGCCGGCATTCGACTCCGCCACGAGCGCAATCGCGGCCGCGCCGTTGGTTCGTTCACTGCGCTTTCTCACGGGGATAACGGTAGACCGTCGGCTACCGCACGTCGTGAGACACCCGGGCGCGATTCGCCGATACCATCGTGAGGGCCGCACGGGGCGGCCGATCGCTTGTGGGAGCAACCGCGAGGGGTGAGAACTTTGTGAAAGCCGGAGGACATCAATTGATCGGCCAAATGCTGGAAGGGCGCTATCGCATCGATGCGCCGATCGCCCGCGGTGGCATGTCGATGGTCTTCCGGGGGGTCGACACCCGGCTGGATCGGCCCGTCGCCATCAAGGTGATGGACCCGAAGTTCGCCGGTGACCCGCAGTTCCTCACCCGATTCGAGTTCGAGGCCCGCGCGGTCGCCAAGCTCAAGCACCCGTCCCTGGTCGCGGTCTACGACCAGGGCGTGGACGGTGAGTATCCGTTCCTGATCATGGAGCTGGTGGAGGGCGGCACCCTGCGCGAGCTGCTGCGCGAGCGCGGCCCGATGCCGCCGCACGCGGTGCGCGCGGTGGCCGAGCCGGTACTCGCCGCGATCGGCGTCGCCCACACCGCGGGCCTGGTGCACCGCGATGTGAAACCGGAGAACGTGCTGATCTCCGACGCGGGCGAGGTCAAGATCGCCGACTTCGGCCTGGTGCGCGCGGTAGCGGCGGCCAACACCACCTCGGCCAGCGTGATCCTCGGCACGGCCGCCTACCTGTCCCCCGAACAGGTGACCAGCGGCACCGCCGACGCACGCAGCGACGTCTACTCCTTCGGCGTGCTGATCTTCGAACTGCTGACCGGGCGCGTCCCGTTCACCGGCGACACCTCGATCTCGATCGCCTATCAGCGCATCGAGAACGACGTGCCGAGCCCGAGCCGGTTCATCTCCGGTGTGCCGCCGGAATTCGACGAGCTGGTCGCGAAGGCCACCGCGCGCGAACCCGCGCACCGGTTCGCCGACGCGAACGAGATGGCCGCGGCGCTGCGCCAGATCGGCGCGAAACTGAGCCTGCCGCCCTACCGGGTGCCCGCGCCGCAGGAGTCGGCCGAGCATCTGAGCGCCAGCTACAAGGCGCTCACCCCACCGACCCAGCAGGCCGCGGCGACTCCCGCACCGGCGTACACGCCGCCGACGGTGCAGCACACCCGGGTGGTCACCGCGCCGCGACCGCGCCCGGACTACGGTCCCGACGGCTACGACGAGCCGCCGGCGCGCCAGCAGCACGCGTCGGCGGCGTATCAGCCCTACGCGCCCGACCCCAGCAGGTCGCGGCGCACGGCATGGATCTGGATCGCCGTGGTGGCGACGCTCACCCTGGTCGTCGGTGTCGGCGGCTGGTGGCTCGGGTTCGGGCGGTTCTCCCCGGTGCCCGCGATCGCGGGGCTCGACACCGATCGCGCGGTCGCGACACTGCGTGACGCGGGCTTCGAGACCGAGTTGCGGCAGAAGGCCTCCGACACGATCCCGGTCGGCGGCGTGGTCGGCAGCGACCCGTCGGCGGGTTCGCGGATCACCAAGGGCTCGACGGTCGCGGTGCTGGTCTCCAGTGGCAAGCCGAAGGTACCCGACCTCAACCCGGGCGACGACATCTCGAAGGTCAACCAGTTGATCCGCGACGCGGGGCTGCAACCGGTGGACTCCGGCGAGGAGGGCAACCCCGCACCGAAGGGCACCCTCGCCAGGGTCGAGCCCGGTCCCGGCACCGTGCTGCCGACCGGCGCCCAGGTCAAGGTGTATCGCAGCAACGGAGCCAAACCGATCAAGGTGCCCGACGTGCGCGGCAAGACCGCCGACGAGGCGGTGCAGCTGCTGACCAGCGCGGGCATCAAGGTCCGCGACCGGCAGACCAAGTTCGACAAGGCCGTCGAGGCGGACAAGGTGATCGGCACCGACCCGGTCGCCGGGACCACCGTGCAATCCGGTAGCGGCGTCACGCTTTTCGTCTCCAACGCACTCAAGATGCCGAACCTGATCGGGTCGAGCGTCGGCAACGCCAGATCCAAACTGGAGAGCCTCGGGTTGCAGGTCGAGGTCAAGCAGCTCACGCCCACCGACGGCTCGGTGGTGATCGGACAGGTGCCCGGCATCAGCGCCAACGTCGAGCCGGGATCCACCGTCCAGCTGACCGCGCTGCCCTGAGTCGACGGCGGCCGCGCCGATTTCGATCGCGCCCGCGCTGATTCAGCGACAGGCCTGCCCCATGCCGCCGAGCCACTCGCGGATCGCCGCGCGCTGTTCGGGCGTGCGGTCGGCCTCCAGCTCCGTTTCCCGGCGGGCGACCGCTGTTCGCGCCTGCGCCAAGCGTTCTCGACCGTCCGCGGTGACGTGGATGCGATGGGTGCGCCGATCCGCGGGGTTCGGCTTGCGTTCGATCAGGCCCTGCTGTTCGAGGCCGCCGAGCATTTCGTTGGCGGCCTGACGGGTGCTCGCCACCTCCCTCGCGATGTCGGCGACCGACATCCCCGGGTGCGCGTCGGCCATCATCAGCGTGGCGTATTGCGAGGTGGACAGGCCGAATTCCTTGAGTTCCTCGCCGATCGCGGCACGCATGTGCAGCCACACCGTGCGGACCATGAAGGTCAGCGATCCGACCTCGTTGGGGGGCAAACCCACGACCGAGTCCTCCTCCGAGATTGACAGGTTCCTGACGATTGGGCAGAGTAATCGTCAGGTTCCTACCAATCGTACCGAAGGCTCCCATGAACACGCTTGTGACGCCGCCGAAATCCCGGCAGCGGATGATCCTGTCCGTTCTCTTGTTGTCGTCGTTCCTGATCTGGATGGACAACACCATCCTCAGCATCACCTTCGAGACGCTCACCGACCCGGTCCGCGGGTTGGGCGCCTCGCCCGCCGAGCTCCAATGGGCAACCGGCGCATACACTTTGGTCTTCGCCGCGCTGATGTTCACCGCGGGCGCACTCGGTGACCGCTTCGGGCACCGCACGGTGCTCGCGTCCGGGCTGACCATCTTCGCGGGCTCGTCCCTCTGGGCCGCCTACGCGGGCACCGCCGGTGAGCTGATCGCCGCGCGCGCCGTCATGGGTCTGGGCAGCGCGCTGATCATGCCCGCCACCATGGCCATCCTGACCCTGACCTTCTCCGGACCGGCGCGGGCGACGGCAATCGGCATCTCCTCGGCCTCCGCCGGTGTCGGCATCGCGGCGGGACCGCTGATCGCCGGGGTGCTGCTCGACCACTTCTGGTGGGGCTCGGTGTTTCTCATCAACGTGCCCGCCGTCGTGCTCGGGTTGGTGGGCATCGCGCTGGTCGTGCCCGACCACCGCAGCCCGGTGCGACGGCCGCTCGATCCGGCCGGGTTGCTGCTGTCGATCACCGGATTGTCCGCGCTCGCTTATGGTTTGATCCGCGCGGGGCAGCTCGCCACCTGGACCCCCGTCGATGTCTGGGCGCCGATCGCCGCGGGCGCGGTGCTGCTCGGCCTCTTCGTGCTGGTCGAATTGCGGCTCGCCCAGCCGAGTTTCGATCCCCGGCTGCTCGCGGCGCGGGTCTTCGGCGGCGGCAACGTCGCCATCGGGTTGCTGCTCTTCGCGATGACGGCCGCCGGTTTCTACAGCGCGTTCTATCTGCAAGGCGCACGCGGCTTCTCGCCGTTGCAGGCGGGGTTGGCGACCTCACCCGTTGCGATCGGCACGATCATCGGTGGTCCGCTGGGTGTCCGGCTCGCCCGGCGCTGGTCGCTGCGCGCGGTCACCGCGACCGCCTTGGCGATCGCCGCACTGGCCATGGGCACGGCCGCGCTGTTCGAACTGCACACCCCGCTGATCTGGCTCGAAATCGTGGTGCTGATCCAGGGTCTCGCCATCGGCGTGGTGATGGGCACGGTCACCGCCGCCCTGATGGACACCTTGCCGCCCGCGCGGGCCGGTGCCGGATCGGCCGTGACCAACACCGTCCGCCAAACCGGCAGCGTGCTCGGCATCGCGATCGGCGGCACCATCATGTCGATCGGTTACCGGCGCGCGATGGAACCCTCGGTGGTCGATGTTCCGGATCCGTTGCGGGACCAGCTACTGGTCTCGGCGGAACAAGCACGCCACGTCGCGCACGCCGTGCAGCGCCACGACCTGGCCGACGCCGCCGATCAGGCCTTCATCCACGCCATGCACATCGGCGCGATATGGACGATGCTGATCGCCCTCGCCGGCGCCGCCGTCCTGGCGATCACCCTGCGCCCCAACCCGACTGGCCCAGCACACCCCGCCGAGCAAGAGCCGCCGGTCCCCACCCTCGCGCACAACTGATACCTCGACCCGCTCGCCCATTCCCGGCTGCCCGCACCCGATTTCGGACGCGGGCAGCCGGACGAACCGGATCAGAGGAATCGGACGATCGACACCGACCCCACCACCAGGCAGTACAGCGCGAACGGGAGCAGCGTGCGGGTCTGGAAGTAGCGCTCCAGGAAGCGCACCGCCAGCCAGGACGACACACCGGAGGCGATCGCGCCGACCAGCACCGGCCCGCGCACGCCCGCGGTGCCCGGCCCCGCCAGCTCCGGAATCTCCATCAGACCCGCACCCAGGATCGCCGGAGTCGCGAGCAGGAACGCGAATTTCGCGGCCTGCTCGTGCGGCAGGCCACGCCACAGTCCACCGACCATGGTCAGCCCGGCCCGGCTGAACCCGGTCAACAGGGCACCGACCTGCGCGAAACCGATGCCGAGGGCATCCTCCAGTTCGAGCGCGGCCAGGCGTCGATCCGCACTACGTTTGCGCGCCCGCGCGGTGAGCACCCCGGCTCGCGCGTGCAGCGCGAACTGACGACCGTACTGAGCCAGCGTCGGCTCGTTGCGGCGGCGCAGGCCCTCGCCGATGGTCAGCACGACGCCGTTGAGCGTCAGGAAGATCGCGGCGTAGATCGGCGCCGCGAACAGCACGTGCAACGGATGCTGCAGGAACGGCCCGAGCGCCGCGACCGGCAGGGTGGCCACCACGATGAGCAAGGCCAGTCGCTCTGCGACGGTTTCGGCCCGGCCGGTGCGTAGCAGCCCGGCGAATCCGACGGCGATGGCGCGCCAATCACGCCGGTAGTAGCCGAGCAACGCGACCGCCGTGCCCACGTGCAAGGCCACCACGAAGGCCAAATACGGTGTGCCCGTGTCCGACTCGCCCTGATCGACCAGCCGCTGCCAATCACCGCCGAGCCACGCCGCGAGCAGCACCGAATGTCCCAGGCTGGAGACCGGGAACAGCTCGGTGACTCCCTGCACTACGCCGATGACCGTCGCTTCGAAGTAGGTGAGCATCGCGACGAGTTTCGCACGGCGCCGACGACATCCCCAGCGCGCCACACCCCACGACCGAAATGCCCGAATGCCCTATCCCCCAGTGACTTTCGGGCACTTCACCGCACCGACCCCGGCGCGATACCGCCGAGAAGCGTTGCTCAGCGCAGCATTTCGGCGACCAGGAAGGCCAGTTCCAGGGACTGCTGGGTGTTGAGGCGTGGGTCGCAGGCGGTCTCGTAGCGACCGGACAGGTCCAGGTCGGAGATGTCCTGCGCGCCGCCGAGGCACTCGGTGACGTCCTCGCCGGTGAGCTCGATGTGCAGGCCGCCGGGGTGGGTACCGAGGGCGTGATGCACCTCGAAGAAGCCCTGGACCTCGTCGACGATGCGGTCGAAGTGCCTGGTCTTGAAACCGGTGGAGGCCTCGTGGGTATTGCCGTGCATCGGGTCGCACTGCCAGATCACCTGGTGACCGGTGGCCTGCACCTTCTCGATGATGGGCGGCAACACGTCGCGGACCTTGCTGTTGCCCATCCGGGACACGATGGTCAACCGGCCGGGCTCGTTGTTCGGGTCGAGCCGTTCGACGTACTCCACGGCCTGGTCGGGCGTGGTGGTCGGGCCGATCTTCAGCCCGATCGGGTTCGCGAGCAATTCGGCGAGCGCGATGTGCGCACCGTCGAGCTGCCTGGTCCGCTCGCCGATCCACAGGAAGTGCGCGGACAGGTCGTAGAGCACCGGCTCACCCGCCGCGTTCTCGCTCAGCCGCAGCATCGCCCGCTCGTAGTCGAGCACCAGCGCCTCGTGGCTGGCGTAGATGCGCGCGGACTTCAGGCTCGGGTCGTTCACCCGGCAGGCGGTCATGAACGCCAGACCGCGGTCGATCTCCTCGGCCAACGCCTCGTAGCGCGCGCCCGCGGGCGACTGCGCGACGAAATCGCGGTTCCAGTCGTGCACCTTGTGCAGGTCGGCCATGCCGGCGCCGGTCAGCGCGCGCACCAGGTTCATCGCGGCGCTCGCGTTGGCGTACGCGCGCACCAGACGCGACGGATCGTGTTCGCGCATCGCGGCGTCGGCGACGAGCGCGTTGACCATGTCGCCGCGGTAGGACTTGAGGCCGAGCGCGTCGGTGTCGGAGGAGCGCGGCTTCGCGTACTGGCCCGCGATCCGGGCGACCTTGACCACCGGCATGCTCGCGCCGTAGGTGAGCACGACCGCCATCTGCAGCAGGGTGCGGATATTGCCGCGGATATGCGGCTCGGTGTTGTCGGCGAAGGTCTCCGCACAGTCGCCGCCCTGCATGAGGAACGCCTCGCCACGGGCCACCTCGGCGAGCTGCTCGCGCAGCTCCTCGACCTCGGCGGGCACACAGATCGGCGGCACGCTCTCGAGCACGGTGCGCATCACCGCCGCCTGCTCCGGATCCCACGACGGCTGCTGTAGCGCCGGGCGGGCCAGCGCCTCATCCAACCGCCTGCGCAGCTCCGTGGGCAGCGGCGGCAGTTCCGGCAGGCGATCGATGGGTACGTCGACGGTCCAGTTCACTCGTTCAGAATACGGACCCATCGGACGGGCCCGGTACCCACCGTGGGGTGGTGACCGCCACCACCCTGCCCGGACGCGAATGACGGCGTCGGCGCGCTTAGGGTGAAGTCCGAAACTTTATCCGGGGGCAACACCGAACTGCGGAGGAGTAGAGCGATCTCGCTTCGATATTTTTACGACTGCGAATTCATCGAGGACGGGGTGGTCATCGACCTGGTCTCCATCGGTGTCGTCTGCGAGGACGGCCGCGAATATTACGCGGTGTCCACCGAATTCGACCCGGGGCGGGCCGGTCCGTGGGTGCGCAAGCATGTGCTGCCGCAGCTGCCCTCACCGTCCTCGTCGCTGTATCGCAGCCGCAAGCAGATCCGCGACGAGCTGTACAAGTTCCTGGTGCCGCGCTCGTCGGTGGTGCCGGAACTGTGGGCCTGGGTCGGCGCCTACGACCACGTGGCGCTGTGCCAGCTGTGGGGTTCGATGGTCGATCTGCCCAGCGCGCTCCCCCGCTACACCAACGAACTGCGCCAGCACTGGGACGCGCACGGCCGCCCCGAGCTGCCCCCGGTCCCGCCGGACGCGCACGACGCGCTCGCCGACGCCAGGCACAATCTGGCCAAGTTCGAAGCCATCGAGGCGGCGCGCAGACGCTGATCATAAACGAAGGCCCCGAGTCGGATTCGACTCGGGGCCTTCGTTTATGCTGCTCATGCGATGGTACTAGCCGAGAGGATCTGCCGACCGCTCGAGCACTTGAAGTAACTCGTACATCGATGACGAAGGATTGTTGTTCGGCAGGGTATTGCCATCACCCTCGTGGCGCTTTGCGAGTACCGCCGCGCGCCGTTCGGCGCTTTTTCGCAATGGCATGTAAACGGCTGGATCAATGTGTTTTCCACCGCGCCCGTCGAGCTTTTTGCTAGCACTCTCAGCGCATTTGGTATCAATGTACGAGCTATGCTCCCGATGATGGAGAATCAACCAGAGTTCGAAGCACGGATTCGAGATCGCCAACCCGACGCCGTGAGCCTTCGCCAACCCGACCGCATCCTTAAGGTTCGGGTGATTCTTGGGCCATTCAACGTCAAAAACGCACCAGCATTCGTCAATTTCGGAATCTTGCATGCGCTCGACCGCACGCTGAACAAGGGTAAGAGGCACGCCCTGGCAAGGGTCCAGTACGATCTTTACCGAAGCATTGGCCTTGACATGGGGCAAATCCTTGACCGCCTTCAAGTAGTCCGGCTCAGTATTCGCGCCTTCACAAAAGACCAGTATTGTTCGATACTCCGCACGAGTACCAACTTTCCGGCCGAGCGGTCGAGTCGGTCGACGTCGCGCCGCCATGTCACTCAGGCAATCATACCGAGCGCCCGCAGGAGCTCAGTAGTATCGACGTCCGGCAACGCCCCGAAGCGACCATGGAGATAAGCGTTCTCCAAATTCTTAGACTTTCGAACCCGTTCACCCGCGAACTCGGCAAGAGCACCGAGCCTAGTGGCGGCGTCAGGCGTCTTCTCCGTAAACCAAACTTCATCACGATTGAGGTGATTGAGCAAGCTGGTATCGTGCGTCGTGAAAATCAGTTGAGCCCCCATTGGATTCGTAACGGAATCATGAAACAACTCGATCAACTGAGCGGACAGTGTCGGATGCAGGCTCGCGTCGATCTCATCCAGCAACAACATCGATCCCGAACGAAGTGTACTCAGCAGCAATCCGATCAACTGATACCAGCTACGAGTTCCGGCAGATTCCGCCGAAAAGTCGAGAGGCGCCGACTCAGCAGAAGTCCGATGCACCAGTCGTGGCCGCCTCCGCGTGCGAACCTCACCAGACGGAGCCGTAAGATGCTCTTCGGTAAAAAGAACATCCTCGATGCCCAGATCCGCCATACGCAACAGCGCAAGCGCGTCGCGTCGATCCCTTTCACGTTCAGCTACCTGCTTTTCGAGACCACTTTCTGCACGGTTATCGTCGTCAAAAGAATCTACCGCGTCGCCCTCCGGCATGCGGAGTGCCCGCTCCGAATCGAACCACCGATCAGTGGAGCCACCTCCACCGAAATAGAACACACTTCGAGGCATGCCCACCCCACGTGTCCTCATATCGATCAAGGAATTCGCAAAACCGGATACGACCGGATCATCGAAGCGCCGAGCAGCGGAAAGCGCGAGGGTTCTATCCGTGAGCAGCTGACGAGCGCCAGCAAGCTCACCCAAGCCACGCTGCAGGGTGAGCTTCAATCCTTCA
This sequence comes from Nocardia brasiliensis, assembly GCF_011801125.1. Lineage (NCBI taxonomy): Bacteria > Bacillati > Actinomycetota > Actinomycetes > Mycobacteriales > Nocardiaceae > Nocardia > Nocardia brasiliensis. The sequence goes on along the minus strand of NZ_CP046171.1, from coordinate 2,473,374 downwards.
CGCTCAAAGATTCTGCGACGCTTCTTCTCTGGGTAGTGAAAAAGGCCCTCGTAATACACACGCTGGTTGTCCAGTTCGACCGAATACTCGTAGCGGATGCCGTTCACGAGTAGCTCGACCGCGAACTCCGTAGTTCGGCTCGGACCGTCACCAAAGGCGAAGGGTTCGAGCGGAATTGACTCATCCCAAGCCCGGACGGATAGCCGGACAGCATCCCGGATCCACTGCAGCGCAGCTAGAACGTTCGACTTCCCCGAGGCGTTAGGGCCGTAGATGCCTGCCACCGTGAGCAGGTGCTCCCCAAGCATCGGTGCCGCGCGCGCGGCCGATCGATCACGATCGATCGCAACCATCGACAGCTCCACCCGGTCCAGGATCGATCGGAAGTTCGACACTTCGAATCGAATCAGCACAGCTACATCCTACGCACCAAAACGCGAGTCATCAGCGCTCAGACCACAGATTTCGTCCGAAATCTACGAGAATCGCTGTGTACTGGACAGGAATCCACCGTCATGGGACTTGGGTCGCCACGTGCCACCGGCAACGCGGTTGAAAAAGCAGGCCCCGCGTCCGGTCGGACGCAGGGCCTGCACGTGCCTCAGCTGTCAGTGGCTGTGCTTGCCACCGTTCTCCAGCTCTTGGCGCTGCTGCAGCACCGCGAGCTGGCGATGCTCCTCGGCGTGCTCGATCTCGAAGTGCTTCTCGCTCTCCTGCCACGGATCGGGGCGCAGGAAGCTACCGGTGCCCGGCTTACCAGCCGAACCCAGCTTGCTCATCTTCTTCGGGACCGGGGCGCCCTGGTACTCCAGCGGGATCGGGTGACCGTGGTCGTCGACCGGGCCGAGCGGCTGGTGCACCTCGATGTACTCACCGTGCGGCAGCCGCTTGATCACACCGGTCTCGATGCCGTGCTCGAGCACCGCGCGGTCGCTGCGCTGCAGGCCGATGCAGAACCGGTAGGTGATGAAGTACGCCACCGGCGGCACCACGAGCAGGCCGATGCGGCCCATCCAGGTGGTCGCGTTCAACGAGATGTCGAACTTGAGCGCCAGGATGTCGTTGACGCACGACAGCGTCAGGACCACGTAGAAACCGATCGCCATGGCGCCGATCGCGGTGCGGACCGGCACGTCACGCGGACGCTGCAGCAGGTTGTGATGCGAACCCACGTCGCCGGTGAGCCGCTTCTCGATCCACGGGTAGGCGATCAGGACGGTGAACACCAGGCCCATGATCAGCGCGACCCAGAACACCGCGGGCACCGTGTAGCGGCCCAGGTACAGCTCCCACGGCGGCATGAGCCGGGCCATGCCGTCGGTCCACATCATGTAGAAGTCCGGCTGCGAACCCGCGGAGACCTGAGACGGGTTGTACGGGCCCAGGTTCCAGATCGGGTTGATCTGGAAGACGCCGCCCATGATGCCGACGATGCCGAGGGTGAAGGCGAAGAACGCGCCCTGATCCGCGGCGAACACCGGCACGATGCGCGCGCCGACCACGTTGTTCTCGGTCCGGCCCGGGCCGGGGAACTGGGTGTGCTTCTGGTACCAGACCAGCGCGACGTGCGCGGCGATCAGGGCCAGGATGATGCCCGGGAACAGCAGCACGTGCGCGATGTAGAGGCGCGGGATGATGATGTTGCCGGGGAAGTCACCGCCGAAGATCAGCCAGTGCAACCAGGTGCCCGCGATCGGCACGCTCATCGTGATACCGCCGAACGCGGCGCGCAGGCCGGTACCCGAGAGCAGGTCGTCGGGCAGCGAGTAGCCGAAGAAGCCCTCGAACATGGCCAGGATCAGCAGCAGGCAGCCGATCACCCAGTTCGCCTCACGCGGCTTGCGGAACGCGCCGGTGAAGAAGATGCGGAACAGGTGGATGATGATCGACGCCGCGAACAGCAGCGCCGCCCAGTGATGCACCTGGCGGACGAACAGACCGCCACGCACCTCGAAGGTGATGTTCAGCGAGGACTCGTAGGCCCGCGACATGGTGACACCACGCAGCGGCTGGTACGCGCCGTTGTAGACGACCTCGGTCATCGACGGATCGAAGAACAGGGTCAGGTAGACGCCCGACAGCAGCAGAATGATGAAGCTGTACAGCGCGATCTCACCGAGCAGGAACGACCAGTGGGTCGGGAAGACCTTGTTGATCGACCGCTTCATGAACGCGGCGGCGCGATAGCGCTCGTCCGCCTCGTTCGCCTGAGCTGCGATAGAAGGGCTCATGACCGCACCTCGCTGACGCTCGATTCCGTCATGTGCCCTGCACGCTGGCACATGATTCGTTCACTACGTTCACTCATGAACGACGCTCCCAGAAGGCCGGTCCGAGCGGCTCGATGAAGTCGCCGTTGGCGACCAGGAAGCCCTCGGAGTTGACGGTGATCGGCAGCTGCGGCAGCGCGCGGGCGGCGGGACCGAAGACCGGCTTGCCCCACTCGGTCGCCAGGAACTGCGACTGGTGGCAGGGGCACAGGATCTTGTTGGTCTGCTGCTCGAACAGCGACGTCGGGCAACCGAGGTGGGTGCAGATCTTCGAGTAGGCGAAGTAGTCGCCGTAGTTGAAGCTCTCCTGACCCTTGCGCTTGATCGCCTTCTGCGCGTCTTCGGTGCGCAGGCGAATCAGCATGACCGCGTTGCGGATACCGCGCAGCGACTGCAGGGTGGCGTGCTCGTCACCGCGCCACTTCTCTTTCCAGGGGAAGACCGTCTCCATGGCACCCGCGTCCAGATCCTCGGGACGCACCAGCACGACGTCCTCCGGGCGACCGGTGTCGCGCCGGATGTAGATGGTCTCGCCCTCGTAGTCCGGGGTCCAGCCGGAGACCCACAGCGGCGACTTGTCGCCCTTGGCCCACGGGTTCTTCACCATGCCGCCGACGAACACCAGCAGCGCGCCGATGCCGAGCACGCCGACACCGGCACCGGCGGTGCGGGTGATCAGCTTGCGGCGGGCCAGCGTGGAGGAGTCCAGCGCGTCGCTCAGCTCGGCGACCAGGGTGCGGCGCTCGACCTCGGGCGACGGACCGTCGTGGCGGTCCTGGATGGACAGCTCGGCCGGGATGAACAGCTTGCGGATCAACACCACCGCGATGCCGATGACCAGCACCGAGACACCGAAGGTGATGCCGACCAGCGGCGTGAACAGCGAGTAGGCGGCGTGCCCGTCCTCTTTGTTGGCCTTGAACTCCCACGGCCAGAACAGGAACACACCGACCAGCGCGGCGGCGGCGATACCGGACACGGCGAACCAGAACGCGACCGCGCGCTCGGCGCGCTTCTCGGCGCGGGTGCCCGGAACCGGGAACCGCTCGCGCCGGTAGGCGACGTCGACGCCGTCCCGCTCGGTGCCGAGCTTGACCAGCTCGTCGCGGCTCATCGCGTCGAGTTCGGCCTCGGTCGGTTCCGTCAGCGCATGGCCGTCAGTCTTGGCCACATGGGCGCCGGCCCCTGTGACCTGCTCGGTCGACGGCTTGCCGCCGTCGTGGCCCTCATCCGGCCGACCCATGTCGTTAGGCTCCTTTTCACTCATGACCGCGATCCGATCCAGATCGCGGCACCCACGACCAGCGTGATGCCGACCACCCAGATGACCAGACCCTCGGTCGCGGGACCGAACCCACCGAGGTCCCAGCCGCCGGGGGCGCGCTCTTCCTTCGCGTTCATCACGTAGGCGACGATGTCACGCTTCTCTTCCGGGCTCAGCTGCCGATCGGAGAACTTCGGCATGTTCTGCGGGCCGGACAGCATCGCGTCGTAGATCTGCTGCTCGCTGGCGGGCTCGAGCGGCGGGGCGAACTTACCGGAGGACAGCGCGCCGCCGCGGCCGGTGAAGTTGTGGCAGGACGCGCAGTTCATGCGGAACAGCTCCGAACCGCGCGCGATGTCGTCGCCGCGCAGCGACTCCTGGGCGATCTCACCGTTCGCGTCACGGACCACGCTCGGGCCGCCGCCGTTGTCCGCGACGTAGGCCATCAGCGCGTCGGTCTGGTGCGCGTCGAACTTGGCGGGCTTGCGCTGCGCCTGGGCCTCGTTACGAGCCATCGGCATGCGGCCGGAGGAGACCTGGAAGTAGACGGCGGCCTCGCCGACGCCGATCAGGCTCGGGCCACGGTCCTGGACACCCTGCAGGTTGGCGCCGTGGCAGGTGATGCATGAGGTGTCGTAAAGCTGGTTACCCTCGCGGATCAGCGCGGTCTTGTCCTCGTTCGCGGTCGCGACCTGAGGGGTCGGCGTCAGGGCCGCGGCGAGGAAGCCTGCTCCGACGAGGCCCACCAACAGCGCGAGGCCGCCCGCGATGCGACGGCGAACGCGGCGCTGCCTGCGCGTCTTGCTGGCCTCGCCGTTCCCTGTGCGTTCGGGCGCTGGCGCTGACGGGGGAGATGAACTCATCTGTGTCCCTTTGGAGTAGACGGAACCGACGTGTGCAAAAGACTGGGGTATCGCCCGGGTCAGCGGACGAAGTAGATCGTGGCGAACAACCCGATCCAGACGATGTCGACGAAGTGCCAGTAGTACGAGACGACGATCGCGGCGGTGGCCTGCGCCGGGGTGAACTTGCTGACCTTGGTGCGGATCAGCAGGAACACGAAGGCGATCAGACCGCCGATGACGTGCAGACCGTGGAAGCCGGTGGTGATGTAGAACACCGAGCCGTACGAGCTGCTCGAGATCGAGGTGCCCTCGTGGACCAGGTTCATGTACTCGTAGCCCTGGCCGCCGACGAAGAACGCGCCCATGATCAGCGTGATGACATACCAGCGCCGCAGGCCGAACACGTCGCCACGCTCCGCCGCGAAGACACCCATCTGGCAGGTGAACGACGAGGCGACCAGCACGGCGGTGACCGGCACGGCGAGCTTCAGGTTCAGCTCGGTCGGCTCCGGCGGCCAGTTGCCGTGGGCCTGGGCGCGCGCGACGAAATACATCGCGAAGAGGCCGGCGAAGAACATCAACTCGCTGGACAGCCAGATGATGGTACCGACGCTGACCATGTTGGGCCGATTCAGCGAGTGCACACGCTGGGTTATGGCCGATCCGGGGGTCCCTACTGCGGTCGTCACGGGGGTAAGTATGACTCGTCGTAGTACGACACAAGTACCCGGGTGCGAAACTTGTGTCTCCGTGTCGGAAAACCCACGGACAGACAGGCTCTCGACCTGGGCTCGGCGTGTTGGAGATCGTTTCGCCGAACGTGCGCGGTGCGCACCGGCTCTCGCCGGGTCACGCACGCACAGCATGACAGGCAGTACTGAGTAAAAGCTGAGATGGAGGCGATGTGGCAGCGGGGATATGGCGGCGACTGTTCGGACGCCGCGGGGTGGCGACGCTGGATCCGAGCCGGGCCGATCTCGTGGTGGTCACCGCGAGTTTCGATGATGCCGAGGCGTGCTCGGCGGCGCTGGCCCGCGCGGACGGCTGGGACGCCGACGCGCCCGCCGTGCTGCGCCATCACCTGCGCATCCCGGCCGATCAGGTGGAGACGGTGTGCGCCATCGCCGCACAGGACGGTTACGCGCCCGCGCCGCGGGTCGGCGGCGCGGGCACCGACCCACTGGAAAACCTGATCTTGCAACGCGTCCAGGTGCTCGACGCGCTGCACTGCGCGCAGGAACGCTCGCGGATGGCCGGCCTGGCGCAGCGGCACGAAGGCACCGCCGACGGGTGGGACGCGCTGCAACCTCGGCCCGCATAAGCACGGGCTTTCCGGCAGAGGCGCACAGTAAGCTTTTTCGACAACTGGTGCCTGAACCAGTGTGAACGGGAGTAATGGAACATGCGTAGCTGGCCACAGGTGCTCGGAACCCTCGCCGACGGCGGCGACCTGACGGCGGACGACACGGCATGGGCGATGGACGAGATCATGTCCGACAACGCCACCTCCGCTCAGATCGCCGCGTTCGGCGTCGCGATGAAGATCAAGGGCCCGACGCCCGCCGAACTGGCCGGCCTGGCGACCGGCATGCTCGAACACGCCCGGCTGGTGCACATCGACGGCGACGCGGTCGACATCGTCGGCACCGGCGGTGACCGTTCCGGCTCGGTGAACATCTCCACCATGTCCTCGATCGTGGTCGCCGCGGCCGGGGTGCCGGTGGTCAAGCACGGCAACCGCGCGGCCTCGTCCAAGAGCGGCGGCGCCGACGTGCTCGAGGCGCTCGGCGTGCGGCTCGCGCTCGGGCCGGAGTCCGTCGCACGGTGCATTCGCGAGGTCGGCATCGGTTTCTGTTTCGCACCGGCGTTCCATCCCGCGCTGCGGTTCGCCGGCGCGGCCCGCAAGGAAATCGGCATCCCCACGGTGTTCAACGTGCTCGGACCGCTGACGAACCCGGCTCAGCCGCGGGCCGGACTCATCGGCTGCGCCTTCCCCGACCTGCTGCCCGTGATCGCGGGCGTGTTCACCGAACGCGGCGGCAGCGCGCTGGTGGTGCGTGGCGACGACGGGCTGGACGAGATCACCACCTCCGACACCACCGCCGCCTGGGTGGTCTCGGGGGCAGGCGTCGCGAGACCACCATCGACCCGACCCGCCTCGGCATCCCCCGTGTCGACCTGTCCGCGTTGCGCGGCGGGGACGCCGAGGTCAACGCGGGCGTGGCCCGCGATGTTCTGGCAGGCGGCACCGGCCCCGTTCGCGACGCGGTGCTGTTGAACTCCGCGGCGGCCATCGTCGCCTACGACCTGTCCCAGGGCACCGTCGATTTCGAGGCCGATGTGCACGATGCTTTGGCGACCGGCATGACCCGCGCCGCCGAAGCCATCGACACCGGCAACGGCGCCGCACTGCTCGACCGATGGGCCAAGCTCACGATCACCCTGGGTGATCGCTGACGTAGTTCGCTACTCCCCCAGTGAGAAACCCGCCTCCACGTCGGCGCTCGAATACGACTTGAAGGCGATGTGCGTGGTGGTGCGCGCGACGCCGGGCGTCTTGTCGATCCGTCCGGTGACCACGTCGGCGATCTGCTCGTGGTCGCGCACCCGCACGATCGCGATCAAGTCCACATCGCCTGCGCACGAATACACCTCGGCGACCCCTTCGGTATCCGCCACCGCCTGCGCGGTCTCCGGAATACGCCCGTTGTCGGCGTCGATAAGCACGATCGCGGTAATCATGGGATCAGCGTAATGCGCGCCACGCCCGTCACCGCTGTGTGTACTCGTCTTCGGCGGACCGGCCGCGGGCGGCGACGTCGGCCACCTCCGCCCAGCCGAGCCAGCGCCCCGCCCCGAACCTCGGCTCCCGATAGCCCTCCGTGCTGTGCACGATCCGCACCCCCGCCCGCGCCAACCAGCGCGCCACCAACGCCGCCTCCTCCGGCGAAGCTCCCCGCAGCGGCGGCACATTGAGCGGCACCGTGCCCTCGGGGATCACGGTCTCGGCGGCGGCGACGAGGTGGTCCACCACGGGCATGGGCGCGACGCCGCGGGCGGCGGTACCCGCGGCCGCGAGGCGCCCGTAGCGGATGACGGCGAACTCCCACCCGCCCGCGCCGTCGGGGTGGGCGGTGACGAGTTCGGCGATGCGCGCGATGGCAGCCAGACGCTGGGTGCGGTGCAGGGCCCGGATCACCGCGACGGTGCGGTCGCGCAGCCGGGCGGCCGCCTCGAAATGTTCGGCGCGGGAGTGGATTTCGATGCGGTCGAGCATGGCGCGGACGGGCGCGTCGGAGCATCCGCTGAACAGGGCGCGCACGAGCGCGGGAGCGGGCGCGTATTCCTCTGTATTAATAGGAGTGCCGCGCACGGCCGCGGGACAGCCGCCGACGATCGCGGGCGGGCACGCGTGCGTCGCGCGTCGGGACAGTCGGGTACTGCACGTACGCAGGCCGGTGAACTCGGCGATGATCAGCGCGAGATCGGCGGCGTCCATCCGAGAGTTGAACGGCCCCAGCGCATCCCGGTTCGGGGTGCGCACCACGGCGAACCGGGGGAACGGCTCGTCGGTGAGCGTGAGCCACCAGGCCCGCTTGGGAAACTTGGAGCGCCGGTTGTAGGGCGGGGTGTGCGCGACGAGCAGCCGCAACTCCCGCACACCCGCTTCGAGGGCATGCGCGCAGACCACATGATCGACCCGGGTGGCGAGGGCGACCATTTCCTTCATCCGCCCTCGGGTTTCCGATCCGGTGAAGTAATTGCGTACGCGGCGACGCAGATTCACCGCAGTGCCGATATAGAGGACTTCGTCGCAGGGACCGCGGAACAGGTAGACGCCCGGCGCGGTGGGCAGGTCCGCGGCCATGAAGCGTTTGGCGCGCTGACGGGGCGTGACGTCGGGCAGGTAGTCGACCAGCTCGGTGAGGCTGTGCACGCCCTGGTTACCGACCCGGCCGATCAACGCGTGCAACACGTCGACGGTCGCGCGCGCGTCGTCGAGTGCCCGGTGCGTCGGCTGGGTGCTCGCGCCGAGCAGCTGGGCGAGCACGCTCAACCGGACCGACGGCGCCTCGTCCCGGCCGAGCACGCGCCGGGCCAGCTTCACCGTGCACAGCACCGTCGCCGAGGGCCAGGTTGTCCCGCACTGGGCCGCGGCGGCCCGCAGGAACGCCATGTCGAAGCGTGCGTTGTGCGCCACCAGCACCGCGCCCGCGGCGAACTCCAGGAAACCGGGCAGCACGGCCTCGATCCTCGGTGCCGCGTACACCATCGCGGTGGTGATGCCGGTGACCTGGACGATCGCCGGTGGCACCGCCCGTCCCGGATTGACCAGGGTCGCGAATTCACCGAGCACCTCGCCGCCGCGCACCTTCACCGCGCCGATCTCGGTGATCGCGTCCGCGCCGGGGCTGGTTCCGGTGGTCTCCAGGTCGACCACCACGAAGGTGGTGTCGTAGAGGGGCGTGTCGAGGTCGTCGAAAACCAACTGCTGAGCTGCGGCCTTGCGCTGAGCGGGGACGGACACGGGCTGGAGCGTAGGCGGTGGGTCCGACAAGGACGGGCCGGTGACGGCACCGCCCGCGCGCACGCGAAAGCCACACAGAATGTCCGAATTACTCTGTGGGGATTTCGTTTCGTTACCCATGAAACGATCTAGAACTCCGAAAAGTGGCGTAGATCACATTGTTGCATAAACCGTATCAACGGCCCTGGCGTGTCCAGCGGTCCGGGCGCGCCGTCGGCGGTGCGCTGTGACCGATCACAGCCGAGCGGCCGACCGACCGGTATCGGAGCTGGACATATCCCCGCAATGAGCCCGGCGACCTGGGGGAATGCCCAGTCGAGGCCCGTTCGACCCACCCGAGGACGCGCCGGACGCGCCCGAGATCGCGACCCGGAAGCCCACCGGAGGCACCGCGTCGTTATCTTTTCGTGATTGCTGGGACATATCTCACATTGATTAAGCGGAAATTCACACAGGCGCACACAATTCGCCGGAGTCCGACTTTACAAACCACCGTGATGTGTTCGTAACCTTTTCGAGACCTCACGGAGTCCGCCGCATCCCATCCGGTGCGAACGACACGAAGTCCGCGGCACCAGTCAGGGTGCGGCGTCGTGGGGCAGATTGGGAGTACCGCATCATGACGACCGAATCCGTCAAGCGACAGGCGCAGCGTGCCTTCGCCGCCGGGGCCGTCGGCGCTGCCACCATCGGCGCGTTCCTGCTTCCGGCCGCCCCCGCGTCGGCTCAGCCGGTGACCATCCCCGGCGTCGGAACCTTCGAAGTGCCGAACGAGATTCAGATCCCGCAGGGCATCCCCGGCATCGAGCTGCCCGCGCAGCCGCTGCCGTTCGTCGCCCCGAAGAGGACCATCGGCGAAGAGGCGCTCGACGCCGCGATGACCAAGATCGGCGCCCCGTACGTGTACGGCGCCGCCGGCCCGAACGCCTTCGACTGCTCCGGCCTGGTGAAGTGGGCCTACGCGCAGGCCGGCCTGGAGCTGCCGCGCACCAGCGGCGCCCAGCTCGCCGCGGGCAGCCCGATCTCGATGGACGACCTGCAGCCGGGCGACCTGGTGTCGTTCTACGGCGGCGGCCACTCCGGCCTGTACGCAGGCGACGGCAATGTCGTGCACGCGTCGACCTCCGGCACGCCCGTGCAGGTGGCGCCGATCTCATCGATGCCCATCGCCGGGGCCCGTCGCTTCTGAGAAACCGCTGGTCGGGCCGTACGTTGCGGCCCGACCGCCGGATGGCGGCCGTGATCGTTTCGTTCTTTACTGGACACAGACCCAGGCCGTTCCGTAACCTAATCGAGACCTTCTGGATCTACCCGAGGCGCGCACCCCGCAAACCTCCGTTTTCCGGAAGACGTTGCGTCGGTTCAACCAGATCGAGAGAACAGGGGCACGGCAGCCTGTGGCAGCACACCGGAGACAGGGCACGCTGAAGCTCGACACGAAACGTCTGGTGGGCGGCGCGTTGGCGGCCGGAATCCTGGCCACCGCCACCGTCTACGGCGCAGGCCCGGTCGGTGCCGATCCGGTCGCCCTACCCGCGACCGCCGCCGACGCCGTGCAGCGGATGATCGACCTGTCCCGCCAGTCCGAGCAGCTCAACGAGCAGGCCCTCAACGCCCAGTCCGATCTGGACACCAAACTCGGGCTGCAACGCGAGGCCGACGCCAAGCTGGTCGAGAGCACCGATCGGGTGAACCAGGCCCGCGACGAAGTACGCAAGTACCAGCCGATGATCGACCGCACCGCGATCGCCGCCTATCAGGGCGCGCGCACCAACCGGTTGTTCGCCGTGCTGGTCAGCGATTCCCCGCAGCAACTGCTCGACCAGATGTCCACGCTGGACGTGCTCGCCGCGCAGACCTCCGATCAACTCGCGCGATACAAGAAGGCCACCGACGCCGCCGAGAGCGCCGAAGCCGACGCCCGCCGCGCCGCCGACGAGGCGCACGCGGCCGCGACCAAGGCCGAAACCGTGCGCGGCGAGCTGGAACGCAAGCGCAGCGACCTCAGCGGCGCCATCGTTCAGGTGGTGCAGGCGTGGACCGGCTTGTCCACCAAGGACAAGGCCGCACTCGCCGGTCCGGCGTTCCCGCCCGGCTTCGACCGCGACACCCTGCTGCAGGGGCTGGTGCCCGGCAGCGGCACCAGCGCGCTGGCCGCGAGCCTCACCCGCATCGGCGACCCGTACGTCTGGGGCGCGACCGGACCGCACCAGTTCGACTGCTCCGGCCTCGTGCAGTGGGCGTTCAAGCAGGTCGGCAAGGACGTGCCGCGCACGAGTTCCCAGCAGGCCTCCTACGGCACGCCCGTCGCGCAAAGCGATTTGCAGCCCGGCGACGTCGTGTTCTTCTACAGCGACATCTCCCATGTCGGCATCTACGCGGGCAACGGACTCATGGTGCACGCCTCCACCTTCGGCGTCCCGGTCGCCGTGGCACCCATCAGCACCACGCCGTACCACTCCGCTCGGCGATACTGAACACCAATGAGTGGGCACTAGGCACTGGCTGGGTGGGTCATGAGGGGTGAGCGGGGATTGCGGGCGTGGTGGTCGGCGCGGCGGCGCTTCGAGTTCTGTCTCACCGTCGCGATGGTGGTGGCGCTGACCGGGTTCTGTGGCGCGCTGATGCTGCTGCCGAACACGGCGCTGCCGAAACCTGAGGGCACGGCCCAGCACGAGGCGGTCGGCCAGGCCACCGCCACCGACCCGCGCTTGGCCGAGATCCGGCGCGACATCGAACCGTTCGGCGCGATCCTCGCGCATCAGGTGCCGACCGGCGACGGGCAACAGTCCTTGGTCGTGGGCCATCGGACGCAGCGCATCGAAATGGACGTCCTCGAGCAGGCACTCGGCGCGGCGACCACGGCGGTCACCGAGGTGTGGGGGCCGGGGTGGCCGCAGTCGACCGTGGTCGTCGTCGCCTCGTCGCCGTCCGAGTTCGCCGGGCTGGTGCACGGGGGCGCCATCATGTCCGCCGAGGTCGCGGCCGCTTCGGTGGCCGACCCGTACATTCCGGGCACCCCGCCCACGGGTCAGCGCATCGTCTTCAGCCCGGACGCGGGCCGCCGCCTCGACCCTGAGGGCCTGCGCACACTGCTGCGGCACGAACTGACCCACATCGCCACCCGCGCCGAGACTCGCGACGGCGCCCCGCTGTGGATGCTGGAGGGCTTCGCCGACTACGTCGCCCACCGCGACCAAGGCCACCCCTTCACCGACGTCGCGCCCGGCCTCACCGCGCGCGTCCGCCTGCACGCGCTGCCCGGGGACCTGCCCGCCGACGCCGACTTCGCGGGCCCCAAAGCCGCCGCCACCTATGAGCAGGCCTGGTCGATCTGCGCTTTCGTCGCCGACAAGTACGACCAACCCCGCCTCGCCGAGCTCTACCGCCGCCTGGCCGCCGCCCGCCAGACCCCGGCCACCGAGGACGAGATCCTCCGCTCCGTCCTCGGCGTGACCCGTCAGGAGTTCATCGCCGGCTGGCAGGCGTGGCTGCCCGCCCAGGTCCCCTGAGACCCCGGCGACCGGACAGACGATCACCAGGTAGTCCTGGCAGCATCGGCCGAGAGCACAACGCCACCACTACCTGGTGATCACCCGTCCAGCGCGAACTCAGGGGCAACCGGCCCTGAGGTCTTCGCAGCGGTAGTGCGTGCCGTCCTCGAGCGTCATGTCGATGCGCGAAGCGCAGTGGCAGGAAAAGAGATTCGGGTCACCGGACGGGTCGACGCGACCGGTTTGCGGATCGTCGCGCCGTCCGAAACTACTCGCGGCCGATTCCGTGCAGGCGGGCACTCCGGCCACGGACACGCCGCGCCGCAGGCGCGGGCGCGCGACCCAGTAGGTTGTTCGCATGGCCCGAACTCTGCTGGTGACCAACGATTTCCCGCCGCGGCCGGGCGGTATCCAGTCCTATCTGCATGCCCTGGCCGGTGAACTGCCGCCCGATGATCTGGTGGTTTACGCCCCACGCTGGCGCGGGGACAGTCATCTGAGGTTCGACGCCAAGCAGAAATTCCAGGTGGTGCGCCACCCCACCACGCTGATGTTGCCGACCCCGCTGGTGTTGCGCCGGGCCGCGCGGCTGCTGCGCAGCGAACAGTGCGACACCGTGTGGTTCGGTGCGGCCGCGCCGCTGGCCCTGCTGGCGCCGATGCTGCGCCGGGCGGGCGCGGAACGGATTCTGGCCAGCACGCACGGGCACGAGGTCGGCTGGTCGATGCTGCCCGGGGCCAGGCAGGCGCTGCGCCAGATCGGCGAGCACACCGACGTGGTGACCTACGTCAGCAAGTACACCCGGCGCCGGTTCGCCGCCGCGTTCGGCCCTAATGCCGCGCTGGAGTATCTGCCACCGGGGGTGGACACCGACACGTTCCGACCCGATCCGGCCGCGCGGGCCGAATTGCGGGCTCGCTACGGCCTCGACGACCGGCCGACCATCCTGTGCCTGTCGCGCCTGGTGCCGCGCAAGGGCCAGGACATGCTGATCACGGCCATGCGCGAGATCCGCGATCGGGTGCCGGGGGCGATCCTCGTGATCGCCGGCGGCGGACCGTACGAGGAGAAGCTGCGCCACTACGCCATCGCACTCGGTGTCGCCGACGACGTGGTGTTCACCGGCCGAGTGCCCTCCGGCGAACTCGCCGCCCACCACACCCTCGCCGACGTCTTCGCGATGCCGTGCCGCACCCGGGGCGCGGGGTTGGACGTGGAGGGTCTCGGCATCGTCTACCTGGAGGCGTCGGCGTCCGGCGTGCCGGTGGTCGCGGGCCGCTCCGGCGGCGCGCCGGAAACGGTCGTCGAAGGCGAAACCGGGCGGGTCGTGGACGGCCGTTCGGTCCAGCAGATCGCCGACGCCCTGGTCGACCTCCTGTCCGACCCGGATGCCGCGGCCCGCATGGGCGCGGCGGGCCGCGCGTTCGTCGAGGAACACTGGCGCTGGGGCAGCCACGGCGCCCGCCTGCGTCAGCTGCTTCGATGAGCGAATCGAGCGCAGGCCGGGGTGCGCGCACGAGCGCTACTGCGGCCCCACTGCCCGAATCGGATACGCTCACGGTTGTGAGCGAAGGAACTGTCTCTGTCGCGCCCGTCGGCCGCATCGGCGAGGTGCGGTCATGAGCACTGTCCAGGTCGCCGACCAGACGTTCATCGCCGCACCCGGCACCGCCGTCGCGGATGTGCTGGCGGGACCGAACAATTGGCGCCGCTGGTGGCCGGATCTGACCTTGACCGTCCGGGAAGACCGGGGCGACAAGGGAATCCGCTGGACCGTGGCGGGCGCGCTGACCGGAACCATGGAGGTCTGGCTGCAACCCGCGCTGGACGGGGTCATCCTGCACTACTTCCTGCACGCCGAACCGCAGCCCGCGCCGGCGCCGAGCAAGCTGGCGGCCGCCAATCGCGCGCGCCGGGTGGCGGGCAAGAACATGTCCTTCGAACTGAAGTCCCGGCTGGAGGCCGGTCGCCCGGCGGGTGTCGCGCCCGCCCACGCCTCCTGAGGGCCGACCGACATCCCCGACCGACGCTGAAAGGAACCGCTGTCCGCCATGGCCGACAGGACCCAGAGGTCGATCATCATCGAGGCCCCGTCGCAGCAGGTGATGTCCGTCATCGCCGACCTGGAGTCTTACCCGGAGTGGGTCTCGGCGGCACAGTCGGTCGAGGTGCAGGAGAAGGGCCCGGACGGCCGGGCGCGCACCGCCAGGTTCGTGCTCGACGCGGGAGTGGTCAAGGACAGCTACGTGCTCGCCTACACCTGGCGCCCGGACAACAAGGCGGTCAGCTGGACCCTGGTCAGCGGTGATCTGCAGAAGGCGCAGAACGGCACCTACGAGCTCATCGATCAGCCCGACGGCAGCACCGAGGTCGTCTACACCCTGACGGTCGACCTGAACATCCCGATGATCGGCATGTTCAAGCGCAAGGCCGAGAAGGTGATCACCGATACCGCGTTGAAGGAACTGAAGAAACGGGTCGAAGGCTGACGACGCACACGACCCGGGTCGAGCTGTTCATCGGCAAAGGCGGGGTAGGCAAGACGACGCTGGCGTGTGCCGCCGCCGTGTCCCATGCCAGGGCGGGCCTGCGGGTGCTGATCGCCTCGCTCGATCAGGCGCATTCGCTCGGTGACGCGCTCGGATTCCGTTTTCCGCACGATCCTGGCACGGTCGCGGGGATCGCCACCGTCATGCCCGGGCTCGATGTGATCGAGGTGGATTCGCTTGCGCTGCTGGAGGATCGGTTCCGCGAGGTGGTGCGGATGCTGGCCACCGGCACCGGCCACGAGCACGGGGTCGACCTGGCCGCGCTCGACCCGGCCGAGCTGACCGGACTGCCCGGTGTGCAGGAACTGCTGATGCTGGTGGAGATCACCCAGTTCGTGCAGGAGGACGACTGGGACGTGGTCGTCATCGACTGCCCGCCCTCGGCCGACATGCTGCGCATCGTCACCGCACCGGACACGCTGCTCGGCTATCTGGAGCGGGTGTGGCCGCGGCACGCCCGTGCGATGAGCTCGATCGGCACCGACCTGCGCCGCGCCGTGCTCGCCGCGACCGTGGAACGGATCGTCGAAGCCGTCACCGAGGTCCGTGACCTGCTCGCCGACCATCGCCGCACCGGGGCGCGCCTGGTCACCGTCGCCGAACGGGTGACACTCGCCGAATCCGAGCGGGTCCGCTCCGCCGCCACCCTGCTCGGCCTGCGGCTGGACGCCGTCGTGGTCAACAAGGTGCTCCCCCGGCTCGACCACGAGCCCGACACCGGCCATCCGGCGGCCCGCTGGTACGCCGACCGACGTGACGAGCAACTCACCGCGATCGCCGAGTTACGGCGGGCGATGCCGGGTATCCCGGTGCTGATCGCGCAGCACACCGGGCCGGAACCGATCGGCCTCACCTCGCTCACGACGTTGTCGTACGCAGTGGGCTCGAACGGGGACGCACCGGAGGCAGCCCTTATGCTGAGCGACAGTCCGGCAGAGGTTGACGCGGGTTCCGGCGCACCGATGGTTCGATGTGAATCGGGCAGCGGTCTGCACGCGATATACACACTGCGGATGCCCCTGCCCGTTGTCGACGCGGCAACGCTGCGACTTGGCCGAGTGGAGGACGATTTGATCGTGGGAGCGGACGGTGTCCGGCGGCGGGTACGTCTGGCGCCGGTATTGCGGCGGTGCACGGTCGACGGTGCCGAACTCGACGGCGGGCAACTCGTGGTGCGTTTTCGCCCCGACCCGCGCGTGTGGCCGGAAAGCAACGGCGATGAACGGTGAGCGCAGCACCGGCTTCTTCGGCCGGGTCACCGGCCGGGGCGCGGGCCGCGCGGACGAACAGCGGGCAGGCACCGAGGCACCGGACCACAGCACGGATCAGCCCGGCGAGTTCGGCCGGTCCACCGAGTACCCGCGATCCACTGCCCCCGAGCCCGGCGTTCCGCCCGCCGACGACCAACGCGACACCGCGGCAGAGCACGACAATGCCACGGGCGAGCACGCATCCGGCCACGGCGATCACGCGAAAAGCCGCTCCCACCAGGATGATCCGGGCGACGGCCTGGCCGAGTTGGCCGCCGAACTCAAGCTGCTCGCCGAAGCCGTGCTCGAACGGGTGGAGCCGGTGCTGCGCCGCGCCGCCGACGGCCAGGTGGAATGGTCGAGCTGCGACTGGTGCCCGGTCTGCGCCGCGGCCGCGCTGGTCCGCGGTGAACACCACGAGGTGCTGCGCAGCGTGGCCGATCACGGCACCGCCATCGTCACGGTGCTGCGCGAGGCGCTCGCCGGCGTGCCGGTCGATCCGGTGATGCCCGAGCACGAACACGCGACGCCGCACCACGATTCGACCGCGGGACGAACCGGAGAGCGCCCGGCGCGGGCCCGGTACGTCGAGATCCCAGTGACGATCAAGGCATGACGCACCGGCTGGCAGGTGCGCGAGCGCTGACTGTCGGAATCGACGTCGGCGGCACCAACATTCGCGCATCGGTGATCGACAACAGCGGCGAGGTGCTCGACACCGTGCAGGCGCCGACCCCGCATTCGGCCCGCGCGCTCGAGGACGCACTCGCCCGTTCCGTGCGCGACCTGTGCGACCGCCACGAGATCGGCGCGGTCGGTCTCGCGGTCGCCGGGTTCATCACGGCCGACCGCACCACCGTCCGGTTCGCCCCGCACCTGCCCTGGCAGGACACCCCGGTCGCGCAGCGGCTCACCGAACGACTGGAACTGCCGGTCATTCTCGAACACGACGCGAACGCCGCGATGTGGGCCGAGTACCGGTTCGGTGCGGCGGCGGGCGGCCACAACGTGGTGCTCGTCGCGATCGGCACCGGAATCGGCGCCGCGCTGCTGATCGACGGCAGGCTGTATCGCGGAACGCACGGCGTCGCACCGGAACTCGGGCATCTGCAGGTCGTGCCGGACGGCCGGGCCTGCCCGTGCGGCAAACGCGGCTGCTGGGAACGGTATTGCAGCGGAACGGCATTGGCCGACACCGCGATCGAGATGCTGGCCACCGATCCGGTGCGCTCGGTGCTCGCCAAGGACGTCTATCGCGATCCAGGCTCGCTGACCGGGCGCCGGGTCGCGGGCGCGGCCCAGGACGGCGACCCGCTCGCGGTGCGGGTGATGGCGGACTTCGCGCGCTGGCTCGGCCTCGGGCTCGCCTTCGTCAGCGATATCTTCGACCCCGATCTGGTCGTCATCGCGGGCGGGGTGAGCAGCTCGGCCCCGCTGTTCCTGGACGAGGCGCGCGAGGAGTACGCCCGCGCCGTCACCGGCGCGGGTCACCGTCCGCTGGCGCGCATCCGCACCACCCAACTGGGCGAGGCCGCGGGCATGATCGGCGCCGCCGACCTGGCGCGGGCCGCCCTCATCGAGAGCGAGCGCAAGAACTCCCGGGTCGCGCGTACCCGCTGAGCGGCACGGCTGTTCCTGCGACGGTGCGGGTTTCAGCGCCTGCCGCGGTGGTATCCGGAAAGCAGAAGATCCGCTCGGTCGCCGATGACCTGATTCCGGTGGCCGGGAGTCTCGCTTTCGGGCACGGATCGCGGTGCACCCGCTCGCGCATGGCAGAGTGTGGTGAGATTCGCCGCTGCGCTTGGATGTGATCTGCAACCAGCGGTAAAGTCGGCAACTGACGCAGGTGCCCGCTTCGATCCCGGTCCCGGGGGAAGGACGTCATGTTCTACTGGCTGCTGAAGTACTTGCTGCTGGGACCGTTCATGCATCTCTACAATCGGCCCACGGTCGAGGGTGTGGAGAACATTCCAGCCGATGGTCCGGCAATCATGGCGGGTAACCACCTCTCCTTCGCGGACTGGCTGTTCGCGCCGCTGCTCTCGCCACGCCGGATCAACTACCTGGCGAAGGCCGAATACTTCAACACGCCCGGCGTCAAGGGCGCGTTCCAGAAGTGGTTCTTCACCACCACCGGTCAGTTCCCGATCGACCGCACCGGCGCCGACGCCGCCGAGGACGCGCTCAACGCGGCCCGGCGCCTGCTCGACCAGGGCCGGTTGGTCGGCCTGTACCCGGAGGGCACCCGCTCCCCCGACGGCCGCCTGTACAAGGGCAAGACCGGTCTGGCCCGCCTCGCGCTGGAGACCGGCGTCCCCGTCATCCCGGTCGCCGTCATCGGCACCGACGACGTCAGCCCGCCCGGACCGTTCCGCTGGCGCCGCCGCAGGGTGACCGTCAAGTTCGGCGCCCCCATCGATTTCTCCCGCTACGAAGGCATGGGCGGCAACCGCTTCGTCGAGCGCGCCGTCACCGACGAGGTCATGTACGAACTCATGCGGCTCAGCGGCCAGGAGTACGTCGACGTGTACGCGGCCAGCCTCAAGAAGAACGTCCCCAACGGCAGCGCACGGGAAACCACCCGTATCCCGGACACCGCCGCCAGCTGACCCACGCGAGGGCGCGAACTCCCGCCCTCCTCCCCCGGCACCCTCGACGTCGCCGGCCGATCGATATCGGCCGGCGACGTTCGTTTTCGGGTCCGCGCCTGAAAGAGCGTGCGGCCGGGGTCGATTCGCTTAGAGTCGGGGTTCGGCTCGGCTGGGAGGTTGTGCGCACGGTGGTCACCAGAGGGTTGTGGCGGATGCGCCACTCGCCGACAGTTTGCTCGCGCCAACCCGTTACCCCGGAGTTCACATTGCGTTGGGGTAGCTGGGTCAGGGTGCTCCTATGAGTGGTTCGACCTTCGGTTTCTCCCGGCGCACCCTGTTGCGCACCTCCGCCCTCGGCCTGGTGGCCGCCCCCGCGCTGACCGCGTGCGCGGCCAACGACGGACCCGCGTTGGTGCGGCAGCGTCCGGTGCTGACCCACGGGGTGGCGGTGGGTGACCCGCGCACCGACGGCGCACTGATCTGGGCCAGATCCGACCAGCCCGCGCAGCTGATCGTGGAAACCGCGGCCACCGAATCCTTCACCGACGCAAAGAAGTTCACCGGCCCGCTGCTCACCCCGGCCAGCGACGGCACCGGGCGGGTGCGCGTCAACGGGCTGCCCGCCGGTCAGCAGGTGCACTACCGGGTGACGCTGCGGAACGAGAGCGGCGCCGTCTCCGAACCCGTCACCGGCGTGTTCCGCACCGTGCCGACCGGCGAATCCGACATCAGGTTGCAGTGGTCCGGCGACGTGGTCGGCCAGGGTTACGGCATCAACCCCGAGCTCGGCGGCATGAAGATCTTCGCCACGATGGCCGCCCGCGACCCGCACCTGTTCCTGCACTCCGGCGACTGCGTCTACGCCGACAATCCGGTCAAGGAGTCCGTCACGCTGCCCGACGGGCGAATCTGGCGCAACACGGTGACCGAGGCGAAGAGCGCGCCCGCCCAGACCCTGCAGCAGTTCCGTGGCAACTACGCCTACAACCTGACCGACCAGAACTACCTACGCTTCAACGCCTCGGTCGCGCAGGTGGTGCAGTGGGACGACCACGAGACGGTCAACAACTGGTACCCGGGCGGGCTCGTCCCCGCTGCCAAGGGCTACAACGAACGCAGCATGGACACCTTGGCCACCCGCGCCTGGCAGGCGTTCCACGAATGGATGCCGGTGGAGCCGAAGGAAGCGGTGGACGGCCGCCTCTACCGCAAGATCTCCTACGGGCCGCTGCTGGACGTGTTCGTGCTCGACATGCGCACCTACAAGGACGCCAACGACTCGAACGACGGCCCCGAGGGACACATCTTCGGTGCGGCCCAGACGAAGTGGTTGATCGAGGGTCTGCGCGACTCGACGGCGGTGTGGAAGATCGTCGCGAACGATCTCCCGCTCGGCCTCGTCGTCAAGGACGGTGAACAACCGAACACCACCGCCTACGAGGGTCCGGCCAACGGCGATCCGGGCGCGCCCGCGGGCCGGGAAACCGAGATCGCCCAGGTGCTCTCGGCGATCAAGGCGAACAACGTGACCGACGTGGTGTGGTTGACCGCCGACGTGCACTACACCGCGGCGCACCACTATGCCCCGGAGCGCGCGGCGTTCACCGACTTCGACGAGTTCTGGGAGTTCGTCTCCGGACCGCTCAACGCGGGCGCGTTCGGCCCGAACACACTGGACGGAACCTTTGGGCCGGAGGCCGTTTTCGTGCACGCGCCGCCGGTGCAGAACAGTTCCCCGCTCGACGAGTACCAGCATTTCGGCGAGGTGCGCATCGACGGCAGGTCAAGGGAGCTGACGGTCGATTTGTGCGACGCGACGGGATCGGTACTGTTCAGCAAGCAACTCACACCAACCGCGCGGTAGCACCCGAGATCGGACGAGCGGCCGCGGCCGCGCTGTAGTAGCTTTCGTGCCATGAGCACGCCGCAGTTTGTCTCCGCCGAGGAATATCTACCCCGCGATACCGCGGATGTCGTTCGCACGGTTCGGGATTCACGCGGCCGCGCGGAGCGGCTGACCGTGCGCGGCGGCGAGCAGATCGACGACGGCATCGCGCTGCCCGCCCAGCCGACGGTGGTGTCGCTGCGCCGGATGAACCAGGTGCTCGACATCAACCTCGGACGGCGGACGGTGCGCGTGCAGGCCGGGGCCAAGCTGTCCGACATCGATCGGCGCCTCGGCGCGCACGGGCTCGGCCTGCCGATCGTCGGCGACCACCGCGACATCACCGCGGGCGGCTTCGCCTCGGTCGGCGGCGTCAGCGCGGCCTCGCACAAGTACGGCATGTTCATCGACCAGGTCGTCGATCTGGAGTACGTCGACAACGACGGGCGGATCGGCACCTGCGGGCGCACCCATCACACCGAGCGCTTCCACCGCATCCTCGGTGCCGGTGGGCGCGCTGGCATCATCACCGCGCTCACCCTCGACGTGATCGACATCGACAAGGACCGCACCTGGCTCACCACCAACGCGGACCGGTTCCTCGACTTCGACTCCTTCGTCGAGCACGCCTACGCCGAGATCACCCGGCCCGGCAACGCGGCACTGCAGGTGGGCCGCTGGGTGGATACCGCGCCGCTGAAGGTGACCAGGCCCGGCGGCGTCGGCCAGCTGCAACTGGGCACGGTGCGGTTCGGTCAGTGGTCCACGCTGCATCCGACCACGCCGACCCGGTCCGTGCGGGCCCGCCGCGAGGTCGGTTCGCGGGCACGAAAGTCGTTGGGCGTCATCGCCTCCGCCGCGACCGGCCCCGCGGGCATGCCGCTGCGCAACGCGGCCGCGGGCGCGGTGCTCTTCGCACCGAAGGTGCAGACCCTGCGCGACGCCGAGTATCTCGCCGATACGGCGCTCAGTTCGTCCGAGCGTGGACCCGCCTACCGGGTGGGCGTTTTCGCGCCGCTGTCGAGCTACACGTCGGTGTTCTACCGCCTGCACGATCTGTTCGCCGGACACCGCGAACGCACCGGCTGCTTCACCGTCATCTCCGCGATGACCTACGGAGTGCGCTCGCGCTACCTGCGTTCCGAAGCCGCCACCCGCGGCCTGTCCCCCGAAGACCACGGCCTCATCACCTTCACCAGCCGCCTACGCCCCGCCGCCCTCCCCTCCGAACTCCTCCGCGACATCGTCTCCGGCATAGACGAGATCTGCCGCTCGGAAAACGCGCTGCGCTACGAATCCCCGGAGTAGGGCCCGAACACAACCGGAGTCAGCCGGACCGGGGCGCTACCGAGGTCAGCCAGACCCCAGCGCCCCACCGGCGCAAGCCAGGCGGGACATTCCCGAGCGGCCCGGCCATCCCAATCACCCAGGCCCCCAGCCATCCCGAACCACCCACGGCCCAGCCATCCCGAATCACACACGGCCCAGCCATCCCGAATCACCCGCACTCCAGCCGTCCTGAATCGCCCGGCCCGGCGGTCCTGCGTGCTGCTGTATGGGGGAGTCCGGGGGCGGGCTCCGGGTGGGCGGGCAATCTAGCGATCGGGTCCATCAAACGGCTGGCAACCCTATACTGTGACCGGTCGCACATGTCGCCGGGAGTTTGCGGTGGGAGTGCGACTCGGCACTGTCGGCGGGGTGCCGTGCGTGTGTTCAGCCGTTCGCGTGTGAAGGTTGCTGTGCCGATGCCCGAATTCCGTACTGCCCCGGTCCGTTTCATCGAACGCAAGCGTGCTCATCCGCCGGAATCGCTTGCGGGACGCCGCGTTCTGATCACCGACGCGTGCTCCGATCTCGGCCGCGCCACCGCGCAGCTCCTGGCCGCTCGCGGCGCGCAACTACTTCTGGTGGCCAAGCGCGGGGACCAGCTGGTTACCCTCTGCGAGCAGATCCGCGCCGACGGCGGGGAGGCGCACTGGTGCCGCTGCGATATCGCGGCGCTCGGCGACGTCGATCAGCTCGTCACCTGGGTGCTCAGCGAGTTCGGCACGGTCGACGTGCTGATCAACAACGCGGGCCGCCCGGTGCGGCGCCCGGTGGTCCAGTCGCTGCACCGCTTTCGCGACTACCAACAGACGATGGCCGCGAACTATTTCGGCCCGCTGCGGCTCACTCTTGGCCTGCTACCCGCCATGCTGCGCTCCGGCTCCGGGCACGTGCTCAACGTCGGCCCGTGGAGCCCGCAGGTCGGCGCCGCACCGAATTTCGCGTCCTATGCCAGTGCCCAAGCCGCCTGGACCACCTTCGGCGACTGCGCCGACGCCGAACTGTCCCCGCAGGGCATCCAGGTCACCCCGGTCCACTACACCCCGGGCCGAGTCGACGACCCGGACCACACGTCGCACCGCATCGCCACGGCCATCCACACCCGAGCCCCCCAAGCAGAACCCCGCTTCACCCGCACCCTCTATGCCCTGGCCGGCGTCGCCCCCCGCTCCACCGCCCGCCTGATGCACGCCTTCGGCATCTGACCCACCAGCCCGCCGCCACGGCCCGAACTCCCCAGCTGACCCCCGCACTCCTGGTCGGTTGATCACCAGGTAATGGTGGCGGCATCGGCCGAGAGCCCAACGCCACCATTACCTGGTGATCAACCGACCAACAGAATTCAGTGGCAGCGGTCGCCTGGAAAACGAGGAAAGCCCCCTCGGGCGAACCGAGGGGGCCTTCGTCGAACGGGCTCAGTGCTTTTCGGGGCCCAGGTAGTACTCGAACACCAGACCCGCGGCGGCGGCGAGGACGCAGACCACGCCGAGGCCGATCAACCAGAACTGGAAGAAGGCCAGGCCGAGCGCGGTCACGGAGCCGGCCGCGGCGAGCAGGATGGGCCAGAAGCTACCGGGCGAGAAGAAGCCCAGATCGCCTGCGCCGTCCACGATCTCGGCATCCTCGTAGTCTTCCGGGCGCAGGTCGAGGCGACGTGCGACGAATCGGAAGTAGGTGCCGATGATCAGCGAAAGACCCGCGGTCAACACGATCGCGGTGGTACCCGCCCACTCCACGCCGGTACGGGACTGGCCGGTGAAGTAGCCGTAGATCACCGCGGTGATCGCGAAGAACAGCGTCAGCAACTCGAATATGCGCGCTTCGATCTTCATGTCAGATCAGTCCCTTACTTTGCCTCGGCCGCGGTCTTGGTCGTGCGCTCGGTGTTGAACGGCCGGGTCGAGGTGGCGACCGGCGATTCACCGATGGACTCCAACGCCTCGGCGTTGGTCTTGCCCGCCCGGCGCGCATCCAGGTACTTGGTGAACTTCTCCGGCGAGACCGCGCGGACCTCGAAGTTCATCATCGAGTGGAAGGTGCCGCACATCTCGGCGCAGCGGCCGACGAACGCGCCTTCCTTCTCGATCTTGGTGATCTGGAAGACGTTGTCCGAGTGGTTTTCCTTCGGGTTCGGCATCACGTCGCGCTTGAACAGGAACTCGGGCACCCAGAAGGCGTGCACCACGTCGGCGGCGGCCAGCTGGAACTCGATGATCTTGTTGGTCGGCAGCACCAGCACCGGGACCTCGGAGCTGGAGCCGTAGGTCTCGACCTTGTCGTAGTGCAGGTAGGACAGGATGTCGTTCTCCGGCTTGCCGTGCACCGGGCCCGGCTGCGGGTGAC
The DNA here is from genome assembly GCF_011801125.1 of Nocardia brasiliensis. Lineage (NCBI taxonomy): Bacteria > Bacillati > Actinomycetota > Actinomycetes > Mycobacteriales > Nocardiaceae > Nocardia > Nocardia brasiliensis. The sequence continues at coordinate 2,449,029 of NZ_CP046171.1, read as the reverse complement.
CGTCCTTGGTCCGCTCCTTGTACTCCTCGAGCTGCTCCTGGTTCGCGGCCTCACGCGTGGTGTCGATGCCCTCGAACCGGTAGCCGTCCTTGAAGTTCACGTCGCGGTAGCCGAACTTCCAGTTCCACTGGAAGGCGGTCACGTCGACGGTGACGTCCGGGTCGGCCACCTTCTCGTGCACGTAGTTCTGCACGACCACGGTGAAGTAGAACAGCACCGCGATGATGACGAACGGCACGGCCGTGTAGGTCAGCTCCAGCGGCACGTTGTAACCGGTCTGCCGGGGGAACTCCGGGGAGTCGGGCTTCTTGCGGTGGAAGACGACGGTCCAGAACGTCAGTCCCCACACGATCACACCCATCACCAGGGCGGCGAGGATCGACCAGGTCCACAGCTCCCGCATCCGGGTGGCCTGCGGCGTGACACCCGAGGGCCAGCCGAACCGCAGCCAAACATTGTCGATCGAGCAGCCCGAGACGAGCAGCGCGGTGATCCCGAGGGACACCGCCAGCCCGGCCCGCCGAAGGATCCGGCCCCGGGAGGGTCGTGCCCCGATCTCTTCGCTCGCCTTGTGCGCCACGCTCACGCCTTCCTGGTCGCCACACATTCCGACATTTGCACCGCCGGGGCTGCGACCGCCCCGGCGATACGTTCTAAGCACATGTCAGGCCTTCCCCGGTCGAGCGCGTGCGCCGCCTGAGAATGGCCTGAGTACTACGCAGCGTAGACCAAACGAGCGCCCCGTTTGTCGTCGGGTCGCATTCGACACTCCGCCGATCGCGCGCGGGCCGGCGTACCGGCCGCGGTCACCTGCGCGTCCGTTCCGGCGGGCGTGGGCAAAAGCCCTGGACAGGGTGCGCACGACGCGCGCGGCGACGCCGTGCGGCATACTCGGACACAACATTTCGGCCGCTGTGCTCATCGCGCGGGCAGACTCCGGCACATCCCGGTACGACCCGCTCACGGCAGACACCGCGCGCCGCCCCCGCAAGACATTCGGGCGCCCCTGTCCGGGCCGCGCCCCCGCACGAGAAACGAGGTTGCCGACGCCGTGTGTGGACTGCTCGGGTTTCTGACATCTGACGAAGCAGCACCTGGCGTGGTCGAGCAGGTGTACGACGCCCTGCACTGCGTGCGGCACCGCGGCCCCGACGAACGCGGCACCTGGCACGACGATCACCTCATCTTCGGATTCAACCGCCTCTCGATCATCGATATCGAGCACTCGCACCAGCCGCTGCGCTGGGGCCCGCCGGAGAACCGGGAGCGCTACGCGCTGACCTTCAACGGTGAGATCTACAACTACATCGAGCTGCGCAAGGAACTGACCGAGGCGCACGGCGCGGAGTACACCGAGGACGCCATCTTCCGCACCGAGGGTGACGGTGAGGCCATCGTCGCGGCGTTCCACTACTGGGGCCCCGATGCGGTGCGCAAGCTGCGCGGCATGTTCGCGTTCGCGATCTGGGACACCGAGACCAACACGCTGTTCCTGGCCCGCGACCCGTTCGGCATCAAGCCGCTGTTCCTGGCCACCGGTCCGGGCGGCACGGCGTTCGGCAGCGAGAAGAAGAGCCTGCTCGAGCTGCTCGGTCGGCTGCGCCTGTCCGACGCGCTCGACCCGCGCGCGCTCGAGCACTACACCGTGCTGCAGTACGTGCCGGAGGCCGAGACCCTGCACAAGGACATCCGCAGGCTCGAATCCGGCAGCTACGCGACGGTGCGGCCGGGCGCGGCGCCGGAGATCACCCGGTACTTCCACCCGCAGTTCACCGTGCGGCCCTTCGCCGAGGGCGCGGCCGCGGCGCGCTACCGCGAGATCGCCGCGGCCCTGGAGGACTCGGTCGCCAAGCACATGCGCGCCGACGTCACCGTCGGGTCGTTCCTGTCCGGCGGCATCGACTCCACCGCCGTCGCGGCGCTGGCCATGCGGCACAACCCGAAGCTGATCACCTTCACCACCGGATTCGAACGCGAGGGCTACTCCGAGGTCGACGTCGCCGCCGAAAGCGCCGAGGCGATCGGCGCACGGCACATCGTGAAGGTGGTCTCCCCCGCCGAGTTCGCCGCCGCCATCCCCGAAATCGTCTGGTACCTCGACGATCCGGTGGCCGACCCGGCGCTGGTGCCGCTGTACTTCGTGGCGAAGGAAGCGCGCAAGCACGTCAAGGTCGTGCTCTCCGGTGAGGGCGCCGACGAGCTGTTCGGCGGGTACACGATCTACCGGGAGCCGTTGTCGCTCAAGCCCTTCGAGTACCTGCCTGGCGCGCTGCGCAAGTTGGCGGGCAAGCTGTCCGATCGCATCCCGGACGGCACCAGGGGCAAGAGCCTGCTGCACCGCGGGTCGCTCACCCTGGAACAGCGCTACTACGGCAACGCGCGCAGCTTCAACGACGCCCAATTGCGTTCCGTGCTGCGTGAATTCCGGCCCGAATGGACCCATCAGGACGTCACCGCGCCGATCTACGCGCAGTCCCGCGGCTGGGATCCGGTGGCGCGCATGCAGCATCTTGACCTGTTCACCTGGTTGCGCGGCGACATCCTGGTCAAGGCCGACAAGATGACGATGGCCAATTCGCTCGAACTGCGGGTGCCGTTCCTGGACGCGGAGGTGCTGCGGGTCGCTGAAGGGCTGCCGTTCGAGCAGAAGATCACCAAGGAAACCACGAAATACGCGCTGCGCCAGGCACTGGAGGGCATCGTCCCGCCGCACGTGCTGCATCGCGCCAAGCTCGGTTTCCCGGTGCCGCTGCGCCACTGGCTGCGCGGCACCGAACTCTACGACTGGGCCCACCAGCAGATCCTCGAATCCCAAACCGACCACCTGCTGAACAAGGCCGCGATCAGCGACATGCTCGTCGCCCACCGCGCGGGCGGCGTCGACCACAGCCGCCGCCTCTGGACCCTGCTCGTCTTCATGGTCTGGCACGGCATCTTCGTCGAGAACCGCATCAAGCCCGAAATCCAAGAACCGACCTACCCGGTCTCCCTGTAACCAAAACGCGTAGGGCCCCTCCGATGGAGGGGCCCTACGTGCATCGATGACGTGCGCCGCGCACTACTTCGTCGACGAAATCGGGCGCGGCGCAACGGCTTGGGGCGGTGGGGGTTGCTCAGAGGAGGGGCTTGATTTCCGCGGCGGCGTCGGCGCCGTAGGCCTCGGCGAGGCGGTCCAGGGCAGCTTCCCGGTTCAGGCTCCATTCCTGGGTGCCCATGGTTTCCAGGACGAGCACGGCGATCAGCGAACCCAGCTGGGCGGAGCGCTCCAGGCTGAGGCCAGCGGTGTGGCCGGTGAGGAATCCGGCGCGGAACGCGTCACCGACTCCGGTCGGCTCGACCTTGGTGGTTTCCGGGACGACGCCGACGGTGAGCTCGGTGCCGTCCTGGTCCACGATCTGCACGCCGTGCTCGCTGAGCGTGGTCACCCGGATGCCGACCCGCTGCGCGATCTCGTCCTCGGTGAGCCCGGTCTTCTGCAGCAGCAGCGCCCACTCGTACTTGTTGGTGAAAAGGTATGCGGCGCCGTCGATCAGCTGGACGGCCTGGTCGCCGTCGAGACGGGCCAGCTGCTGGGACGGGTCGGCGGCGAACGGGATGCCGAGCGCGCGGCATTCGGCGGTGTGCTTCAGCATCGCCTCGGGGTCGTTGGCGCCGATCAGCACCAGGTCCAGGGCGTGCTTCTCGGCGAGATCGCCGATGGCGATGTCGCGGGCTTCGCTCATCGCGCCCGGGTAGAACGACGCGATCTGCGCCATGTCGTCGTCGGTGGTGCAGACGAAGCGCGCGGTGTGCGATTTCTCGGAGATCAGCACCCCGGAGCAGTCGACGCCGTGCGACTCGAGCCACTGCCGGTATTCGGCGAAGTCGGCGCCCACGGCACCGACGAGCAGCGGCTTGCGGTTGAGCAGACCCATCGCGTAGGCGATGTTGCCCGCGACGCCGCCGCGGCGGATCTGCAGATCGTCGACGAGGAAGCTCAGCGACACGTGGTCGAGCTGATCGGCCAGCAGTGCGTCGGCGAACCGTCCGGGAAAACGCATGAGGTGGTCGGTGGCAATGGACGCGGAAACGGCGATGGACACGAGGCTGAGCCCTTCAACGGTAGGCGACAGGCGGTGAAGATCGGGAAAACAATCCCGGCATCACCGTACCAATCCTCGGGCCCGGCTCGGAGACCTCAGTGCGCCTCCCGCAGACCCGAGATCCTCGGCAGGGAGCCGAAGTTGGGGTCCGTCCCGCACCCGGCGGCGCGTCGCGTCTTTACGAAATTCGCCGCTCCTGCGCAGGCCAGCGCACTGGGACCGCCGCGATAGGCGCACCAGGAGCGGCGCGGCGTTCTGCCACGCGCCGTGCCGGCACCGCGCGACTAAACCACCCGGTCGGGGGGAGTGGGCTTACCCAGGAAACGCGCAACCCCACGTGAGGTTCTCACGTGGGGCGGGCTGATTACGCGGTGGCGACGAGTGTTCTCAGTTGAAAGAATCGCCGCAGGCGCAGGAGCCGGTGGCGTTCGGGTTGTCGATGGTGAAGCCCTGCTTCTCGATGGTGTCGACGAAGTCGATGGACGCACCCTGCACGTACGGCGCGCTCATCCGGTCGACAGCCAGCTTGACGCCGCCGAAATCGACGGTCAGGTCGCCGTCGAGCGAACGGTCGTCGAAGAAGAGCTGGTATCGCAGGCCGGCGCAACCACCCGGCTGCACCGCGATCCGCAGCGCCAGGTCGTCGCGACCCTCCTGATCCAGCAGTGCCTTCGCCTTGCTGGCGGCAGCATCGGTCAGCACCACACCGTGGGTTTCGGTGGCGGTCTCGTTCTGCACAGTCATGAACTCTCCTCGAGGAACCTGTCGTCGACCCGTGAACAGCGCACGGGTCGTGTCGGTCAACACCACTCGGCGGGCTGCTATTCCCCATCTTGCCACCACCGCGCGCGAAGGAACACGTCACCTCTGTGACCCCACACACCTGCGCGAATCGGACCGCATTTCCCGCGACGTAACTCATCGAATAGCCTGGTCGGTGTGAAATTGTTCCGTCGCGGCGAGTCCAGCAGCACCGACGCGGCCGCCGATGAGACGGCGACCGCGGACGGCAACTCGACCGCGGGCTCCACCCGAACAGCGGTTACCACCACTGCGGGCAAGGGCCGTCCCACTCCGAAACGCCGTGACGCGCAAGGCAAGCGCCGCGGTCCGGTCGCTCCCGCACCCCTGACCGCGAAGGAGGCCCGCGCCCGGCGCAAGGCCACCCGAGGCACCAAGGAGGAGCGCAAGGCCGCCGCGGCCGAGCGCAAGGCCGCGGTCGCCGACCGGCGCAACCGCATGCTCGCCGGCGAGGACAAGTACCTGCTGCCGCGCGACCAAGGACCGGTGCGCGGGTTCGTGCGCGACCTCGTCGACGCCCGGCGCAACCTGGTCGGCCTGTTCATGCCGATGGCGCTGGTGCTGATCCTGTCGATGTTCGTCGCGCCGACGCTGCAGACCATCGTCACGCTGGCGATGCTGGTCATGATGTTCTTCATGATCGCCGAAGGGTTCGTGCTCGGCCGCATCGTCAACAACCGGGTCAGGGAGCGCTTCCCCGACACCACCGACACCGGTTTCAAGCTCGGCTGGTACGCCTTCGTGCGCGCGTCCCAGATCCGCAAGATGCGCGCGCCGAAGCCGCGCGTCACCCCGGGCACCGCCGTATAGGGGGCTTACGGCGCGACCCGCACATGACAGCGGCCCGGCTCGTGAATACGAGCCGGGCCGCTTTCGGCGGACACATAGGGATCAGTGGTTGACAGTGCGGCCGAGCATCGCCGCCAGTTCGGCGTGCGTGCGCTGGGCATCGCGATCGGTGACGTCGCTCGACCCTGCCGGGCCGGAGAAGGTCCGGACCAGAACGGCGAACGCGACGATGACTGCCAGGGTGAGGAAGAAAGTAACCATGGCAGTAATTTTGCGCCCGTTTAGTTACCGCCGAAAGTGGCGGTACTGACACACTTCGCAAAGATTCAGCCAGTATTCTTGCACCATGTTGTCGAAGGTCGCCGTGGTGCTGTCCGATCGCATGGCCATGTTCGAGTTCGGCGTCCTCTGCGAGGTTTTCGGGCTCGACCGCAGCTCCTACGGGTTGCCCTCCTTCGACTTCCGGGTCTGTGGTGCCGAGCCCGGTCAAGCGCTGCAGTCCACCTCCCCCGGCATCACCCTCACTCCCGAGTACGGCCTGGAAGAACTGGCGGACGCCGACCTCGTCGCCATCCCGGCCGCCTCCTCGAAGAAGGACTTCGACCCGCGCGTTGTCGACGCCGTCCGCAACGCGGCGGCCGCGGGCGCGACCGTCCTGACCGTGTGCTCCGGCGCGTTCCTGGCCGGCGCCGCAGGCCTGCTCGACGGACGAAAATGCACCACCCACTGGGGGTACGTCGACGAACTCGCCGCTATGTACCCGGACGCGACCGTCGACCCCGACGTGCTCTTCGTCGACGAAGGCAACCTGATCACCAGCGCGGGCACCGCCGCGGGCATCGACGCGTGCCTGCATCTGGTGCGCCGCGAACTCGGCAGCGCCGTCGCCAACGCCATCGCCCGGCGCATGGTCGTGCCGCCACAGCGCGACGGGGGGCAACGTCAATTCATCGAACGTCCCGTCGCCACCTGCACCTCCGACAGCCTCATCCCGACCCTGGAGTGGATGAGCGCCAACCTCGACCTCGCGCACACCATCGAAGACCTGGCCGCGCGCTCCACCATGTCCACCCGCACCTTCGCCCGCCGCTTCGCCGCCGAAACCGGAACCACCCCGGTGAAATGGCTCACCAACCAACGCATCCTGCTCACCAAGCAGCTCCTCGAGGAAACCGACCTCGGCCTCGAGCAGATCGCGGCCCGCGCCGGCTTCGGCTCCGGCGCCCTGCTCCGCCACCACTTCCAACGCTTCGTCGGCATCGCCCCCACCGAATACCGCCGCCGCTTCGGCGCCATCCCCGACCCCATCGAATCCCCCGCCTAACCAACTCCGGAAACCCCGCGCCCGCCACGTCCCACCTGTGAGAGCGCTGGCCGCCGTGTGCGATGACCGCGGGCGCGAGACGCAGGCACGAAGCGAGCCGCGAGGCACGAGACACGAAGCGCGGCGCGGGGCGCGGGGGGTAGGCACGCGGCGCGACGCACGAGACACGAAGCACGGCGCGGGACAGGCACACAACGCGACCCACAAGACACGAGGCGCGAGGCACGAGACACGAAGCACGGCGCGGGACAGGCACACAACGCGACCCACAAGACACGAGGCGCGAGGCACGGGGCACGAACCGCGGCGAGGCACACGAGGCACGGCACACGAGGCACGAACCCCGGCGAGGCACGAAGCACGAAGCACGAAGCACGAAGCACAAGACACAAGACACAAGACACAAGACACGAGGCACGAGGCACGAGGCACGAGGCACGAGGCACGAGGCACGAGGCACGAGGCACGAGGCACGGCAAGGATGCGGCTCGGCGGTGCCGGGGTCGATGGTTGGTAGCGTGCTGGCGTGTCGCACAGTGTTTCGGCCGGGGAGCCGCTTAAGACTCTTGTTCTGGGTGGGGCGCGGTCGGGGAAGTCGGCTTTTGCGGAGGGGCTGGCGGCGGCCGCGGGTGGGGCGGTGCGGTATTTGGCGACCTCGGTGCCCGATCCGGCGGATCTCGACTTCGCCGAGCGCATCGCCAAGCATCGTGACCGGCGGCCCGCCGACTGGTCGGTGGTCGAGAGTGCCGATCCGGCAGCGGTTCTCCGCGGTCACCCACCGGAGGGCGCGACCCTCGTCGACGACATCGGCACCTGGCTCACCGCACGCATCGACGCCCGCGACGCCTGGGAAGCCCCGCGCGGCACCGTCACTCCCGACGCCGACGCCTTGATCGACGCCGTTGCCGCATACCAGCACCGCCTGATCATCGTCTCCCCCGAGGTCGGCATGGGCGTCGTACCCGCCACTCGCTCCGGCCGCCTGTTCCGCGACGAGATCGGCACGCTCAACCAGCGCCTGGCCCACACCTGCGACGAGGCCTTCCTCGTCGTGGCAGGCCTCCCCCTCCGCCTCAAGTAGCCGCTCGACCCCGAGCGCGGCCGGTCGCGCACTGGTCAACCGATCAGGAGGAAATGGTGGCGGGAGCCTCTCGCGCGATGCCGCCACCAGTTCCTCGTGATCATCCGACCAAGTGGGTGAGGTGGGGTGCGCGCGGGAATCGACGGGCGGGCAAGATTGGGCGCAAGAGTGCGGTGGTCTGGGCCGCTCCGACCGGAAGGGTGGATAGTGACAGACGGATTCAGGCCGGTGACACCGCCTGACGCACAGGTTCGAGCGGCGGCCGAGCAGCGACAGGCGCAACTGACCAAACCCGGTGGCGCGCTGGGCCGGTTGGAGGAACTGGGCAACTGGGTCGCGGCCTGCCAGGGCGGGTGCCCGCCGAAACAGTTCGAGCGCGCGCGGGTCGTGGTGTTCGCCGGAGATCACGGTGTGGCGCGGCACGGGGTCTCGGCGTATCCGAGCGAAGTCACCGCGCAGATGGTCGCGAATTTCCTTGCCGGGGGCGCAGCGGTGAACGCGCTCGCGTCCGTCGCCGACGCCACCGTCCGGGTCGCGGACATCTCCGTCGACGCCGAGACCGATCCGGCGGTCGCCGCGCACAAGGTCCGCCGGTCCAGCGGAGCGATCGACCGCGAAGACGCCCTCACCGAGGACGAGGTGCGGGCCGCCCTCGCGGCGGGCAAAGCGATCGCCGACGAGGAGATCGACGCGGGCGCCGACCTGCTCATCGCGGGCGATATGGGTATCGGCAACACCACCCCCGCCACCGTGCTCATCGCCACCCGTACCGACACCGAACCGGTCGCCGCGGTCGGGCGCGGTACCGGTGTCGACGATGCGGGCTGGTCGCGCAAGGTCGCGGCGATCAGGGACGCGATGCGCCGGGCTCGTCCGGTGGCGAAGGACCCGGTCGAACTGCTCCGGGTCGCCGCAGGCGCCGACTTCGCCGCCATGGCCGCGTTCCTGGCCCAGGCCGCCGTGCGCCGGACACCGGTGCTGCTCGACGGCGTGGTCGTCACCGCCGCGGCGTTGGTCGCCGAAGATCTCGCGCCAGGTTCCGCGGCCTGGTGGCTGGCCAGTCACCGTTCCACCGAACCGGCCCACCAGTTGGCCCTGCAACGTCTGCGCCTCGAGCCGCTGCTCGACTTCGGCATGCGCCTCGGCGAGGGTTCCGGCGCCCTCACCGCACTCCCGGTGCTCCGCGCCGCCGTCGCCACGCTCGCGGAGATGTCCACGTTCACCGAGGCGGGCGTCAGCAACGCCGGCACCGAAACCGCCGACAACACCGCGCTTTCCGTGCCGGCTGACCCGCCGAACCTGCGCAAGTGATCCGTCACGGGGAGCGATCGGAACGCGCACCTGGGGCCGCTTCCGATCGCCTGCGGAAAGGCCGGCGCCGGCCGATCGAGTGGAGCCGATCAGTTGAGCGGCCCCAGACAATCGAGGAGCGCCCGTCAACCGAACAGCTTCGGCCCATCGAGCAACCCCCGTCGACCGAGCGGGGTCGGAATTCGCTGAACGCCACGGCATTTCAGTCATGGAAGCGACGGCAGGTCGCTTCCGGTCGCGACACAGACGCGCGGCGACTCCCCCTGGCAGCGAAGCGCATTCGACGGGAGCCGCGCCTGTGAACGCCGTGCGGCTTGCGATTTCGTGGTTGACGGTGTTGCCGGTGCGCGGCCCGGAGACGGTGGATCGGGTGGTGGCGGGGCGGGCAATCGCATTGGCGCCGTTGGTCGGTGCACTGCTCGGAGCCGGAGCGGCGGGACTGTTGTTGGCACTGGATCGGCTGGGCGCGAGTTCGCTTTTGGCGGGGCTGGCTGTCATCGGGGCGCTGGCATTGCTCACTCGCGGCATGCATCTGGACGGGCTCGCCGACACCATGGACGGCCTCGGCAGCTACGGCACCCCCGAGCGGGCACGCCAGATCATGAAGAGCGGTGGGGCCGGGCCGTTCGGCGTCGCGGCCATCGTGTTTTCGATTGGCGTTCAGGCGTTCTCATTCGCCGCGCTGGCCGAGGCCGGCCACTGGTTCGCGGTGGCGCTCGCCGTCGCGGCGGGCCGCGTCGCCGTGGTTCTCGCCTGCCGCAAGGGAATCGACGCCGCACCGGACACCAACTTCGGCGCGCTCGTGGCAGGCACCCAATCCCCGCTGACCGCCATCGGCTGGGCGATCGCCACGTTGGCAGCGGCAACGCTCGCCACTCCGGACCACCGCTGGCAAGGCCCCCTCGCAGTCCTGCTCGCCCTCGCCGCGGCGGCTGTCCTCGTTCGCCACACCGTCCGCCGCTTCGCCGGCCTTTCCGGCGACACCCTGGGCGCCACCCTCGAGCTCACCGTCGCCCTCACCGCCGCCGTCATCTCCCTCCACCCCTGACCCCGCACCAGCCCCCATCGACCTCTCGATGTCCGCCAGAGGACACCGCCACCCCACCTTGTTGATCTTGCTCAGGACTTGGGTACGCGAATGTCCAGGTGACGGGGTGCGGTCGCCGGGGATTTACGGTTGCGGCGCGCGAAGCGTCTGGGTCGGGCAATAAGGTGTGCTGTATGTCTTCTGAGCGCCTGTATTTTCGCCAGCTGTTGTCGGGGAGGGACTACGCCGTCGGCGATCCGATTGCGACGCAGATGCGCAATTTCGCGTATTTGATCGGCGATCGGGAGAGCGGGGAGGCGGTGGTCGTCGATCCCGCGTACGCGGCGGCCGATCTGGTCGATGTCGCCGAAGGTGACGGGCTACGCGTGACCGGGGTGCTCGCCACCCACCATCACCCGGACCACGTGGGCGGCACGATGCTCGGGTTCACCCTGCGCGGCGTGCGGGAACTGCTCGAAAAGACAAGCGTCCCAGTGCATGTCAACGCGAACGAGCTGTCCTGGGTGGCCAATGTCACCGGCATCGCGCCCAGCGAACTCACCGGTCACGAGCACGGCGACAAGGTCAGCGTCGGCGCTTTCGACATCGAACTGCTGCACACCCCGGGACATACGCCCGGCAGCCAATGCTTCCTTTTCGACGGTCGGCTCATCGCGGGTGACACATTGTTCGTCGACGGTTGCGGCCGCACCGACTTCCCCGGCGGGGATTCCGACGAAATGTTCCGCAGCCTGCGCTATTTGGCCGGCTTATCCGGTGACCCGGTGGTCTACCCGGGCCACTGGTATTCACAGGACCCGTTCGCTCCGCTGTCCACTGTCCGGGACAACAACTACGTGCTGCGCCCGCAGACCCTCGAGCAGTGGCACATGCTCATGCCGGGCTGACGAGGGGGCACCTCGACGGCGCGCCGGGATATCCGCTGCTCCACAGCAGACCGGGATACGCGGTGCTCGACACCGCCCGAGTAGCCGGTGCTCGACGGCACACGCCCGAACACCGGTGCTCGACACCGAGCCGGATACACGGTCCTCCAGAGCACGCCCGAATACACCGGAGCTCGGCACCTTCCGGCTCGACGGCAGGCTGATCGACCGGCGTGTGGTCGCCGTGGTGGAGGCATCCCCCTCGGGACGCCTCCATCCTCGCTACATGCCGCGCATCCACCCGTGGATGTCGGCGAAGGTGCCGCGCTGGATTCCGGTGAGGGTGTCGCGCAGTGCCATGGTGACCTCGCCGGGCTCGCCGCCGCCGATGGTGAATTCGCCGTCGCCGGAACGAACCCAGCCGACGGGGGTGATCACGGCCGCGGTGCCGCACGCGAAAGTCTCGGTGATGGCGCCGGATTCGGCGCCCTTACGCCACTCCTCGACCGAAACCTTGCGCTCCTCCACCGGGAAACCGGAGTCGGCGGCCAGGGTGAGCAGCGAGTCACGGGTGATGCCGGGCAGCAGCGAACCGGACAGTTCCGGGGTGACCAGGCGGGCCTCGGAACCGGAGCCGAAGACGAAGAACAGGTTGTTGGTGCCCATCTCCTCGACGTAGCGGCGCTCGCAGGCGTCGAGCCAGACGACCTGATCGCAGCCCTTCTCCGTCGCCTCGGCCTGGGCGAGCAGCGACGCGGCGTAATTGCCCGCGACCTTCGCCTCACCGGTGCCGCCCGGCGCGGCACGCACGTACTCGGTGGACAGCCACACCCGCACCGGCTTCACGCCGCGCGGGAAGTAGGCGCCCGCCGGGGAAGCCATCAGCAGGTACTTGTAGCCGGACGCCGGCTTCACGCCGAGGCCTGCCTCGGTGGAGAACATGAACGGGCGCAGGTACAGCGAATCTTCGCCGCCTGCGGCGGGCACCCAGTCGCGGTCGACTTCGAGCAGCTGACGCACGGATTCGATGAACAGTTCTTCGGGCAGCTCGGCCATCGCCATCCGGCGGGCGGACCTGCGGAACCGGGCGGCGTTCGCGTCGATGCGGAAGCAGGAGACGCTGCCGTCGTTCTGCCGGTACGCCTTCAACCCTTCGAAAATGGCCTGGCCGTAGTGGAAGACCATCGTGGCGGGATCGAGCGAGAGCGGACCGTACGGCTCGACGCGCGCATTGGTCCACTCGCCGTCGGTGTAATCGATCGAGACCATGTGGTCGGTGAAGAACCGCCCGAACCCGGGCGCCGCCAGTACCTCTTGTCGCCGCTGCGCCGGGGCGGGCGCGGGATGCGGAACACGGGCAAACTGTGCAGCAACGGTCATGTCGCTGATCCTATCCGGGACGGTTCACGGGTTCGCGGCCGATCACCCCTGCGACCGTAAAAGTTCCCGCCACCAAGACCTCCCACGCACCACTTTGCACCCCGCGACGCAAATCGCCCCAGGAAACCACACCGGTCAGTTCGCATCCTGCGCACCGCCGACCCCGCCGCGCCATACCGCGCGACACGCCGATAGGTTTGCTTCCGCCCAGGTTGCGAACCATCCGGGCATCGCCCCGGAACGCGCGGCTGTGCGCTATCGATGGCACACGGTGCCCGAGGGCTTGGGCCGAACCACATACGGCACCTGCTACGCGCGCCGACCGCGACGCATGCGACGCCCCTCGCGTCCGGGTGCGAGCCACCGGGCATCGAAGCAGCCGTGCTGCCACCGCTGGTACACGGTGCCCAAGCCACTGCGGGCCGAGCCGCCTGCGACACCCGGCTACGCGCAAGACCGCGGCAACCGCGACGCATGCGACCGCACACCCAGCGGCTACCTCACCCCAACGACGACCTCGCACCCGACGACGCACTGGGCCGACGCAAAAGGTGCGCCGCTGGGAGCCTCCCCGCGGCGCACCTTCAGTGAGCGTCCTACTTCGTGTTCGTCTCCACGAACGGCGGCCGGACGACCTCGCAGCGCAGGGCGCGGCCACGCACGTCGACCTCGACCTCGGTGCCGGGCTCCAGGCCCGCTTCGGTGTCGAGGAGGGCGAGGGCGATGCCGACCTTGAGGGTCGGCGAGAAGGTGCCCGAGGTCGTTTCGCCGACCGGCGCACCGTCGCGCAGCACCGTCTGCCCCTGACGCAGCACGCCGCGGTCGAGCGCCTTCAGCCCGAGCAGGGTGCGGCGCGGGCCCGCCGACTTCTCCTGCTCGAGTGCGGCTTTGCCCCAGAACTCCGGCTTCTTCCAGCCGACGGCCCAGCCGGTGCGGGCCTGCACCGGCGAGATCTCCAGGGACAGTTCGTGCCCGTGCAGCGGGTAACCCATCTCGGTGCGCAGGGTGTCGCGGGCGCCGAGGCCGGCGGCCTGACCGCCGGCGGCGCGCACCTGTGCGACGAGCGCGCGGAACAGCGGCTCAGCGTCGGCCCAACGGGGCAGCAGCTCATACCCGTGCTCGCCGGTGTACCCGGTGCGGCACACGCGGACCGGGCGGCCGTCCCATTGCGCGTCGGCGTAGGCCATGTACTCCATGTCGGTGGGCAGGCCGAGCGCGGTCAGCACCTCGACGGAGCGCGGGCCCTGGACGGCGAACACGCCGTATTCGCGGTGCTCGTCGGTCACGGTGATGCCCTCCGGCGCCACCTTCTGCAGTTCGGCGACGACCGCCGCGGTGTTCGCGGCGTTGGGCACGAGGAAGATCTCGTCGTCGCTGACGTAGTAGGCGATCAGGTCGTCGATCACGCCGCCTTCGGGCGTGCAGCACAGGGTGTACTGCGCCTTGCCCGGCCGAATGCGGCCCAGGTCGTTGGTGAGCGCCGAGTTCACGAAATCGGCCGCGCCCGCACCGCGCACCGTCGCCTTGCCGAGATGGCTCACATCGAACAGGCCGACCGTGGTGCGGACCGACTGATGTTCGGCCACTGTCCCCGCATAGGAGACGGGCATTTCCCACCCGCCGAACGGAGCGAAGCTCGCACCGAGTTCGACGTGTACGTCATGGATAGGGCCTTGCAGCAGGTTCGAGTCGGTCACCCGGCGAGCTTATCCGCCATATCCCCGCCGCGAACCCGCTCCCTCGCCCCCACCGTCTGACCACCCAGACGTCGGCCCCGTCCCTGCCACCGATGCGTCGAGCACCACCCACGCACTAACCGCCACCCGCCGTGCCGCGCCCGCCCACGCCTCATCGCCCGCCCGACTACAACCGACCGCCCAGGTACTCGCTCCTAGCCGAGCCCAATCCACGAGCGCCGTTCTCACCCGCACGATCTCACGAGCCTCAATTCACCGAAACCCTACGGACGCAACACAGGCAGGTACCGGGTGGATGCGGGCGAATCCGCATCCACCCGGACGACATCGCTAACCCTGAAACCACATGGGCCGCAACGTCGGTCCGCCGTCCGGCAAGTCGTGGTCGATGCCGGTGCGGGCGAACCCGTTTCGCTCATACAACCGTGCCGACCGTTCCGTGCTCGCCTCGAGGTAGGCGGGGACCCCCGCCGCGGACGCGACTTTCGTTTGGGATGCCAGGATCGCACCGCCCGCGCCTTTGCCGCGATGCTCCGGCACCGTGACGATCACCTGCAGGTATCGGTGCGGGAATGCGCGGGGGTGGGTACGGGTCAGCAGGTCGAGGACGTGCGACATGCGTTGCAGCGGACGGAGGTCCGGTGCGCTCGCGGCCAACTCCCGCGCCTCGGCCGCTTCGCGCTCGAACCGGTCCATCGAGGCGGCGTGCTGCCAGATGGAGACCGCCCAGATCTCCGAACCGCTTCCAGCGAGCCAGATCTCGTCGGTGTCGAGGGCGCGGTCGATCAGATTCGGCACGTACTGCCCACCGAACTGCTCGAACGGATACCCCTCCAGCACCCAGGCGGTCACTTCCTCGTCCGGGCTGGCGAGACTGAACGCCTCGATGACCGCGTCGCGATCCTGCCGGGCCGCCTGTCGAACCGTGATGTCCATCGCCGCATTCCTTTCGTTGGTGAACGCTGTGTGCTCTCGCCAAGGTATGCAGGTCAAGGCGGTCTGACTACAATTTCGTCACAACTGTTCGTGTGTCGAAATGGAGGCGGCCATGGCGTGTGGAAGCTGTGGCGCGACGTTGGCGCAGCCCACCCGAGGACGCAAACGGCGCTACTGTTCGCGCGCCTGCCAGGCCCGCGCGTACCGTGCCCGCCGCGACGCGGTGCCCGCCACACCACGCACCGCACGGCCTGTCAGACTGACCGGCATCGCCATCCTGCGCACCGCCGTGGAGCTGGCCGATCGCGACGGCATCGACGGAGTCTCCATGCGCCGCATCGCCAGCGAGCTCGGCGCGGCGACGGCGGGCCTGTACCGGCACTTTTCGGACCGAGAAGCGCTGCTGGCGGGCATGGCCGAGCTGGTGCTCGCCGAAATCCAGCCGCCCGCAACCGAACTCACCGACTGGCGGGCCCGCCTCGGGTACGAAGCACGGGCGGAATGGCAGCTGTATCAACGCCACCCGTGGATGCTGCCGATCCTGGCGCGCATCCGTCCGCCGGTCGGCCCCGCACTCGCCGACATCCTCGAGCGGTCCTTCGCCGCGCTCGATCACCGCGGCCTCGACCGCGACGCGATACTGGCGATCTATCTGTCGTTCTCCGGCTTGGTCCAGGGGCTCGCGCTGCTCACCAATTCCGAGCGTGCCGATCGGTTGCGGGGCCGGGCGCTGGAGCCGCCGCCCGAGCTCGTCGAATTGCTCGACCCGGCGGTCCGGCCCGTCCTGCACCGGCTGTTCGCCACCGGCCCGCCCGGCCCCGACCTGGACTTGGACCACGTCCTGGAGGCCGGGCTCGCACTGCTCCTCGACGGGATCGCGATCAGACTGCCCAGTAGCCTGAGCCCATGACCGCTGTTGCAGATCGCTCACTAGGACCGGACCTCGCCCGCACGCAGACCATCGGCACGGACACCGACGTGCTCGTGCTGGGCTTGACGTCGTCGGAGAACGGGCCCGCCATCGTGCCCGAGGACCTGTTCGGCGACGTGCTCACCGCGCAGGTCCGGGCCGAACTGCTCGACCAGCTCGGCGCGGTCGGGGCCAAGGGCAAGGCCGAAGAACTCACCAGGGTGCCCGCACCGGCCGGGCTCGACGGCGTGACCAGCGTGCTCGCGGTGGGCCTCGGGCCCGCGGAGAAGATCGACGCCGAGCAGATCCGCCGGTCGGCCGGAGCCGCCGCCCGCGCGCTGTCGGGCACCGAGCTCGTGGTGAGCACCCTGTCCGGCCTGGACATCGGCGCCGCCGCCGAGGGCTTCTACCTGGGCGCCTACACCTTCACGCCGTACAAGTCGGGCAAGTCCGCGCCCAAGCCGGACGAGCGCCCGGTGGCGAGGATCGAATTGCTGGTGCCCACGCCGGAATTCGGCGAGCAGGAACTGTTGCGCGCCCAGCTGATCGCCGAAGCGGTCGCCACCGCACGGGATTTCGTGAACACCCCGCCGAGCCACCTCTACCCGGCCGAATTCGCCTCGCGCGCCCAGGAATTGGCCGAGGCCGCCGGGCTCGATGTCGAGGTGCTCGACGAAAAGGCCCTGGAGGAAGCCGGTTACGGCGGCGTGCTCGGCGTCGGCAAGGGCTCGTCGCGGCCGCCGCGGCTGATCCGCATCACCTACGCGGGCGGGCCGAAGAAGGTCGCGCTGGTCGGTAAGGGCATCACGTTCGACACCGGCGGCATCTCCATCAAGCCCGCGCAGAACATGGACAACATGACCTCGGACATGGCGGGCGCCGCCGCGGTCATCGCCACCACGCTGCTCGCCGCGCGGCTGAGCCTGCCGGTCACCGTCACCGCGACGGTGCCGATGGCCGAGAACATGCCCTCGGCGACCGCACAGCGGCCCGGCGACGTGCTCACCCAGTACGGCGGCACCACCGTCGAGGTGCTCAACACCGACGCCGAAGGCAGGCTGATCCTCGCCGACGCCATCGTGCGCGCCGGCGAGGACGACCCGGACTACCTCATCGACGTCGCCACGCTGACCGGCGCCCAGATGGTCGCCCTCGGCACCCGCACCCCCGGCGTGATGGGCACCGACGAGTTCCGTGACCGCGTCGCGGCCATCTCGCGCGCCGTCGGCGAGAACGGCTGGGCAATGCCGCTGCCCGCCGAGTTGCGCGCCGACATCAACTCCAAGATCGCCGACCTGGCCAACGTCGCACCGCACCGCTGGGGCGGCATGCTGTCGGCCGGGCTGTTCCTGAAGGAGTTCGTCCCGGAGGGCGTGCAGTGGGCCCACCTCGACGTCGCGGGCCCGGCCTACAACACCGGCGGGCCGTTCGGCTACATCGGCAAGGGCGGCACCGGTGTCCCCGTCCGCACCCTCATCACCGTGCTCGAGGAAATCGGCGCCGAATAGACGCGCCCGCGCCGTCCGCCCCGGACGGCGCACCCGCGCTAGCCGCCCGCGCGCCTACCCACGACGGCGCACACGGATCACGCTCGCGCGCACGTCTTCGTCACCGAATACGTGCGCGCGAGCAAACTCCTGCGCCGGCCCTCCGCCCGCACGCCAGACCACGCGAGGGGTCTGTCAACGACCGGGAAGCCCTGCGGGACTCCCCCGCGAACGGCATACGTGAGCCGCCCTGCCAGACCATGCGACAGCTCTGCCCGGTGTCACCGGTGCCCGGCCCGAGCACGTACTGATCGAAACCGCCGAGCAACCGAGGCGACTTCCCACACCAGCCCTGCCAGACCATGCGACAGCTGTCGACCCCGGCCAGCCTTGCCAGACCTGCGAAAGCTCCGTCTGCATCCGGGGCGCCCCGGGCAGGTCTACCCATGCGCCAGTCCGTTCGCCAGCAGACGACGTCCACGCAGCCCGTGCCGAGCCGTGGACACCCGCGCGCCAGCATCGTTCGGCCCGCGCGGCACCGCCGCCGACCCCGCGAACATCGACAGTCGCCAGATGGTAGCCAGCGGCTATGACCGCCCGTAGCGGACGGCTATAGGTCGCGGAGATCGGCCTCGAACGCGCGCTGGCGCTCGATCCGTTTGCGCGCGTCATAGTCGCGCATCCGTTGTGGATATCCGGTCTTACCGACGTCGTAGACGGGGATCCGCAAATCCTTGGCAAGCCGCTGCGCGCCGCGCTCGCCGACGATCCGGCGGGTCCATTCACCATCGGCGGCGACCAGCACGACAGTGACATCCGTCACGGTCGTTTTCGGTTCTATGTAGCCCTCGACGCCGACGTGGGTACGCACCCAGTCGGACAGATAGCGGGCGTCGGACGTACCCCCCGAACCCCCACGTATCGCGCCACCACCCCTGGTCGCGCCGCCTCGGAAACGATCCAGCAAACCCAACGACGCGCACCTCCTTTCGCACACCGGAGCATCTTGCCCACCGGTGTTTCCATCTTGCCAGCTCGAGCGAGTTCGCTGCCCTGTGCTACACGCCGCACCGCCAAGTGCAAGGATGGTTCGCGGTACAAGAACCACAAGGATCTCCGGTGCCACGCACAATGTTCAGTGGCGTTCGGACTCGCGCCGCAACCCGCGTCGGGGGTCCGCAGCGAGATCAACTGTTGTAGAAACCCGTCGAGCAGTCAGAGGAGTCAGAGGACATGGCCTTCTCCGTCCAGATGCCAGCTCTTGGTGAGAGCGTCACCGAGGGAACGGTCACCCGGTGGCTGAAGCAGGAAGGAGACACGGTCGAGGTCGACGAGCCGCTGCTCGAGGTCTCCACCGACAAGGTCGACACCGAAATCCCGTCCCCCACGGCGGGCGTGCTGTCGAAGATCGTCGCCCAAGAAGATGATGTGGTCGAGGTCGGCGGTGAGCTCGGCGTGATCAGCGAAGCCGGTGAAGCGCCCGCACCGAGCTCGGCACCCGAACCCGAAGCGGCTGCCGCGCCCGCGCAGGAAGCGCCCGCCGAGGAAGCCCCCGCCGCGGAGCCCGAGCCGGCGCAGCAGGCCGCGCCCGCCGCGAGTGCGCCCGCCGGTGACGGCACCCCGGTCAACATGCCCGAGCTGGGCGAGTCGGTCACCGAAGGCACCGTCACCCGCTGGCTGAAGGCCGTCGGTGACGAGGTCGCCGTGGACGAGCCGCTGCTCGAGGTCTCCACCGACAAGGTCGACACCGAGATCCCGTCGCCGGTCGCGGGCACGCTGCTCGAGATCACCGCGCAGGAAGACGATGTCGTCGCTGTGGGTGGACAGCTCGGCGTGATCGGCAGCGGTGCCCCCGCGGCCGCCGCGCCCAAGGCTCCCGCGCCCGCGCCGAAGCCGGAACCCAAGCCCGAGCCGAAGCCGGAACCCAAGCCAGCGGCCGCCGCCCCGGCACCCGCGCCCGCCCCGGCCCCGGCACCGGCACCGGCACCGGCGCCCGCGCCGGCCAAGGCACCGGCCGCCACCGCCACCGCGTCGGACTCCTCCGGCAACGGCGCCACCCCGTACGTCACCCCGCTGGTGCGCAAGCTGGCCGACGAGAACGGCGTCGACCTGTCCGCGCTCACCGGTTCCGGTGTCGGCGGCCGCATCCGCAAGCAGGACGTGCTCGCAGCCGCGGAAGCCAAGAAGGCGCCCGCCCCCGCCGCGCCCGCCCCCGCCGGGGCCGCACCCGCCGCGAAGGCCCCGGCCGCCAAGGCCGCGCCCGCGCCGAGCGCGCAGCTGGCACACCTGCGCGGCACCGTGCAGAAGGCCAGCCGCATCCGGCAGATCACCGCGACCAAGACCCTGGAGTCGCTGCGCACCACCGCCCAGCTCACCCAGGTGCACGAGGCCGACGTCACCAAGATCGCGCAGCTGCGGGCGCAGGCCAAGGCGGCGTTCAAGGAGCGCGAGGGCGTCAACCTGACGTTCCTGCCGTTCTTCGCCAAGGCGGTCGTCGAGGCGCTCGGCGTGCACCCGAACGTCAACGCCAGCTACAACGAGGACACCAAGGAGCTCACCTACCACGCGGCCGTGCACCTCGGCATCGCCGTGGACACCGAGCAGGGCCTGCTCTCCCCGGTGATCCACAACGCGAGCGACCTGTCGCTGGCCGGCCTGGCCCGTGCCATCGCCGATATCGCCAACCGCGCCCGCAACGGCGGCCTGAAGCCGGACGAGCTCTCCGGCGGCACGTTCACCATCACCAACATCGGCAGCCAGGGCGCGCTGTTCGACACCCCGATCCTGCTCCCGCCGCAGGCGGGCATGCTCGGCACCGGCGCGATCGTCAAGCGCCCGGTCGTGGTGAAGGACGAGACGGGCAGCGAGTCCATCGGCGTGCGTTCGATGTGCTACCTGCCGCTCACCTACGACCACCGCCTGATCGACGGTGCCGACGCCGGTCGCTTCCTGACCACGATCCGGCACCGGCTCGAGGAGGCGGCGTTCGAGGCGGACCTCGGCCTGTAAGGCCGACCGCCACGGGAAGGCACGCATGAAGGTCGTGATCGCCGGCTCGTCCGGGCTGATCGGGACAGCGCTCGTCGCGGCCCTGCGCCGCGACGGGCACGACGTCGCCCGCCTGGTACGCAGGCGGGCGGCGGGGCCGGACGAGTTCACCTGGGATCCGATCCGCGCCGATGTGGACGAGCGCGCGCTGCGCGGCGCGGACGCGGTGGTGAACCTGTGCGGAGCGAGCCTCGGCAGGCGCCGCTGGAACGGCAGCTTCAAACAGGAGCTGCGCGACAGCCGGATCACCCCGACCGATGTGCTCACCGCCGCGGTGGTCGCCGCGGGCGTGCCGACCCTGCTCAACGCCAGCGGCGTGCACTACTACGGTGGCGCGACCGGTGACCGGGTGGTCGACGAGACCTCTTGCGCCGGTTCGGGTTTCCTGGCCACGCTGTGCCGCGACTGGGAGGCCGCCACCGCGCCCGCCGCCGACGCCGGGGTGCGCACGGTGCTGCTGCGCAGCGCCGTCGTGCTGTCCCGGCACGGCGGCATGCTTGGCATGCTGCAGCCGCTGTATTCGCTCGGTCTCGGCGGACGACTCGGCAGCGGCCGCCAGTACACGCCGTGGATCTCGATGGCCGACGAAATCGGCGCGATCCTGTTCGCGCTCGGCACCGACACGGTGCGCGGGCCGGTCAACGTGGTCGGTCCGGCGCCGGTGACCAACGCCGAATTCAGCCGCGCGCTCGGCCGTTCGCTGCACCGGCCGACGCCACTGGTGGTGCCCGCGTTCGCGGTGCGCGCACTGGTCGGCGAGTTCGCGCAGGAGGCGATCCTGCACGGCCCCAGAGCGATTCCCACGGCCCTCGAGGAGGCGGGCTACGAGTTCCAGCACCCCACCATCGGCGCCGCGCTCGCGGCCATGGTGGGTCGACCCGGAGACGATCGATGACCGACCAACTCGACACCCGCCCCGCCGCCCTCATCCGGGACGCGCGGCCCGCGGACCTGCCCGCGATCCTGACGATCCACAACGCGAATATCGCCACCTCCACGGCGATCTGGGATCTGGAGCAGGTCGGCATCGAGGAGCGCGAGGCCTGGTTCGCCGATCGCACCACCGCGGGTCTGCCGGTGCTGGTCGCCGAGATCGACGGCGAGGTCGCCGGTTACGCGAGCTACGGTCCGTGGCGGCCCAAGGCGGGTTACCGCTTCACCGTGGAGAATTCGGTCTACGTCGACGACCGGTTCCAGCGCCGCGGCATCGCCACCGCGCTGCTCACCGAGTTGATCGAGCGCGCCCGCCGCACCGGCGCGGTGCACGCCATCATCGCGGGCATCGAATCCAGCAACACCGGCTCCATCCAGCTGCACGAGCGCTTCGGGTTCCGCACCGTCGGCGAATTCCCCGAGGTAGGCCACAAGTTCGGCCGCTGGATGGACCTCACCCTCATGCAGCTGACGCTGCCCGTGCACGCGCGCTGATCAAGATCAGGAGGAACTGGCGGCGTCGCCCACTCGGCCGATGCCGCCACCAGTTCCCCCTCGGCTAGCACGTCCCACTGGAGGCGTACCGTCTGGGTTGTGAACGACACGCGCACCACCTGGTCCGCCCGATTCGATACGACCCCGATCGTGGTCGAGGATCTCGGACTCATCGACTACCTCGACGCCTGGGACCTGCAACGCAAGATCGCGGCAGAGCGGGCCGACGGCATCGGATCCGATCGCCTACTGCTGCTCGAGCACCCCTCCGTCTACACCGCGGGCCGCCGGACCGAGGCCGAGGATCTGCCGATCGACGGCAGCCCGGTGGTCGAGGTGGACCGCGGCGGCAAGATCACCTGGCACGGTCCTGGCCAGTTGGTCGGCTACCCGATCGTGCGGCTCGCCGAGCCGGTCGATGTCGTGCAGTACGTGCGCCGCCTCGAGGAGGCGCTCATCACCGTCTGCACCGGCATGGGCCTGGTCTGCGGCCGCGTCGAGGGACGCTCCGGGGTGTGGCTGCCCGCGACCGACGTCTTCGCCGAACGCAAGATCGCCGCGATCGGCGTGCGCGTGCAGCGCGGCGTCGCACTGCACGGCATCTCACTCAACTGCAACTCCGCCATGGACGGATTCCAGGCGATCGTCCCCTGCGGCATCCGCGACGCCGGCGTCACCACGCTGAGCCGCGAACTCGCCAGGGAGGTCACCGTCGCCGAGGTCAAACCGCTCGTCGCCGACGCCATCACCCGGGCGTTGAACGGCGATCTTCCGGTTACCGCGCACGACATCCGCTGACCGCGGTTATCGCGCGCGTCACACCCACCGGAGGGGTCGCGAGCGGTCGATCCGGTAGGCGTAGTGTCGATCACGTGACCTCAGCTTCAGCACCGGCAGGACGCAAACTGCTACGCATCGAGGCGCGCAACGCGGAGACCCCGATCGAGCGCAAGCCTCAGTGGATTCGGACCAAGGCGAAAATGGGCCCGGAGTATTCCGAGCTCAAAGGCCTGGTCAAACGCGAAGGCCTGCACACGGTGTGCGAAGAGGCGGGCTGTCCCAACATCTTCGAATGCTGGGAAGACCGCGAGGCCACCTTCCTGATCGGCGGCGAGCAATGCACCCGTCGCTGCGACTTCTGCCAGATCGACACCGGCAAACCCGCCGCGCTCGATCGGGACGAGCCGCGCCGGGTCGCCGAGAGCGTGCAGGCGATGGGCCTGCGCTACTCGACCATCACCGGTGTCGCGCGCGACGACCTCGCCGACGGCGGCGCCTGGCTCTACGCCGAAACCGTGCGGGCCATCAAGGCGCTGAACCCCAACACCGGTGTCGAACTGCTCATCCCGGACTTCAATGCCGTGCCCGAGCAGCTCGACGAGGTGTTCGCCTCGCGTCCCGAGGTGCTCGCGCACAACCTGGAGACGGTGCCGCGCATCTTCAAGCGCATCCGTCCCGCGTTCCGCTACGAGCGGTCCCTGTCGGTGCTCACCGCCGCACGCGAAGCCGGGCTCGTCACCAAGTCCAACCTGATCCTCGGCATGGGCGAGACCCCGGAAGAGGTCACCCAGGCGATGCGCGACCTGCACGAGGCAGGCTGCGACATCCTCACCATCACCCAGTACCTGCGCCCATCCCCCCGGCACCACCCGGTCGACCGCTGGGTCAAGCCGCAGGAGTTCGTCGACCATTCCAAGATGGCCGAAGAGATCGGCTTCGCCGGCGTGATGGCGGGCCCCCTGGTCCGCTCCTCCTACCGCGCAGGCCGCCTCTACGCCCAAGCGATGGCCCACCATGGCCGCGAAATCGCCCCGGCCATGGCGCATCTCGCCCAGGAAGGCTCCGCGTCGCAAGAAGCGTCGTCGGTCCTGGCGCGCTTCGGCAGCTGACCACGTAGCTCCAGGCCCGCACCCGCACAACCGGGTGCGGGCCTTCGCTATGTGTGGACGCTCAGCGGTTGATCGATAAACCCTGAACGCGCTGGTATCCGACGGTCACGGCTCAACTCGGCATCAGGCTGCGGCCGATACGGTCGGTGCGATATGCGGCGTGGCGGGCGTTGCTCTGTAGCGAGCGCCATATCGGATCGCCGGAACCCTAGGACCAGAGGTGCCATAGCTGATTCTTACGGTGGGTTCACCTAGACGATCACCAGCAGTTAGCCAGTCCACTAGCGTGGACGCTGTTCAACTGCCGGTCCGCACATCCCCGGAAGGATCGACGATCATGAGCATTCTCGACGCCGCCTCGGCTCGAGCCCGCGCTCATTCTTGCGATCTCCGCTGAGCAGCATGAGCACGCGTTGAAAAGCTGGGGCGGGCAACCGATCTGGGCCGACGATCGACGCGCCACGGCATCAGCGGGCGCCGGGTAGATGGGCAGCCGATGTCCTGTCAGTCGGCTCCGAGCCCCGCGCGAAACCAGTCCGACATGGTGTCCGCCGACCGGGGGTAGCGCCGGTTCTCGAGCGCGAAATCCGCACTGGAGGGCGCAGTCTCGAACTTTGGGTCCTCGTCGCGGGTGAACTGGATTTTGAAGCGCCCTGGGGGATCGAGGACGTACTCGAAGCCAACCCATGTCCCGGTGCCGGGGACGTACATGCCGGCACGCAAATCCATGAACATACGCCAGATCTCAGGGCGGAACGACCAGCCCTGTACCGAGCCGTCGGGCATCTTGACCCCGGAACGAGACTCCGTATGCCCGCCGACCACCAACCCACGAATGACGGCCCGCGTCCACCCCGCCGGCATCGTCTCGACAATTCGCGCGGTGATCTCCGACAGCCGCTCGTGCTGTTCCACCGGATTCAGCGGCATCACATCGGTCACGCGGGATCCTCCTCTAGAAGCGAACACCGTCGAGCCTATCCGCCGGATAGCCATGCGGCATATCCACACTCGATGCCGCACCCCGGTGTCCCCGGGACGATCATCCGCGCGACTTCGGCAATCGCGGACATCCCGCGGTAGGGTTCGGCGCCTACCGCCGAAAGAGGTTGTCAGTAGGCGACATTGACGCCGTGCTCGGCCTGGGCGCGCGTGAAGCCTTCGTACATCAGCTGATCGATCAGTCCGGACCGAGAGAACGAGGTGAGCTCGAGGTACTGCTTGGCGCTCTTCGCCGCCTGCTCGTTCCAGTCCACATTCAAGCTGTCCACCGCGAATGTAGCGTCTGCTGGGGCGAAGCCTTCGTACTCGAGCTGGTGGATGAGTCCGCTGCGGGAGAAGGCGGACACGTTGAGATACTGCCGGGCCGACCGGATGGCGTTGCGCTGGCTGGCGGTGATGTCCTGCTTGGCCAGGGAGAATTCGACCGTGAGTACGGGCGCCGCGATCGCAGGCTGAACTATGTCGGCCGCCGCCGGAGCACTGTTCCATGCGGGTACGGCCAGGGCGAGCGCCATTACCGGCGCGCCGACCAGCCACACCCACTTCTTCTGTTTCTTCGGCGCCGCCGCGGCCGACAAATAGCTGGGTTGTAGGGCGGGGAACGGCTCGGTCATCTCGGTACTCCTGCACTGCTTACTACGCCGGTATCGCCACAAATGACCCACCGGAACGGGCTGGGGACCAACGCGAGGCGACAACAGCAAGCCTATGAACGACGCTGCCCCGCCACAGTCGTTCGAACGACCGACTTCGGCATAACCCCAACCAGCAGTGACACCGAATCCACCACCGCACGAGGATCGGCAAACCCCGGAGATCAGCCCGATGGGGCAAGCCGGCCGAACACACTCGAACGCAGCTACTCGAGGCTGGATTCAAGACGGGCTGGCGTAGCCACGGCCGAGACCCGTCGCGGACAATGCGGACGTCAAGCCAGTCGAGATTGAACTCGCGCTGGCGGTAGCCGAAACAGATCCGGCGGCCCGTCGACATCCGAGCGCACAATCGGCCGCACGGTCCCTATATTCCTCCTCGCGTCGACCGCTCGTGCTGCGCACAGGACAGCTGTTGGCGCAGTTGATGTCTCGTCGGCCGTACGAGGATCACGGGCCCGTCATGAGTCGATTCGGCGTGATCACCAGCGGGACCGTGAACAACTCGGCGAAGGCACGCGGGGTACCGAACAATGCACCGATGCGCTCGAGATACTTCGCGATGTAGGCGGGATTCTGGTCGGCGGGCGGTATGTCCACGCCGACGTGAGCTTCGCCCGCGATCCGGACGTTGGGGGCTGCTGCAGGGGTGGGTGACAACCAAGATGGCTTGCCGGGAGGCTGGCCTGAGAGGATGTCGCAGTGCCCAAGCCGTATCCGAAAGAGTTCCGCGACGATGTCGTGCGAGTCGCCCGAAACCGCGAAGACGGGGTGACCCTGGAGCAGGTCGCGGCCGATTTCGGCGTGCACCCTATGACGCTGTCGAAGTGGATGCGCCAATCCGACATCGACGACGGAAACAAACCGGGGACCACGCGCAGCGAGTCTGCCGAGTTGCGTGATGCCCGTCGCCGGATCCGGTTGTTGGAGCAGGAGAACGAGGTCCTGCGCCGCGCCGCGGCGTATCTGTCGCAGGCGCAGATCCCGGGAAAAGGCTCTACCCGCTCGTGAAAGAGCTTGCCGCCGAAGGGATTCCTGTGGCGGTGACGTGCCGGGTGCTGCAGCTCGCCCGCCAGCCCTACTATCGGTGGCTGGCCGAACCGGTGACCGCCGGCGAACTCGCCGAGGCGTATCGGGCCGACGCCTTGTTCGATGCCCACCGCGACGACCCTGAATTCGGCTACCGGTTTCTGGCCGATGAGGCCCGCGAGGCCGGTGAATCGATGGCCGATCGGACCGCGTGGCGGATCTGCTCGACCAACCGGTGGTGGAGCGCCTTCGGCAAACGGCGGCGCGGTAAGAACGGCAGACCCGGTCCGCCCGTCCACGACGATCTGGTGCAGCGAAACTTCGTTGCCGATGCTCCGAATCGTTTGTGGCTCAGCGACATTACCGAACATTGCACCACTGAAGGCAAGCTGTATTTGTGTGCGGTCAAGGACGTGTTCTCCAACCGGATCATCGGTTACTCGATCGATTCGCGGATGAAGTCACGGCTGGCGGTGACCGCGGTGAACAACGCTGTCGCCCGGCGCGGCGATGTGGCCGGTTGCATCCTGCACAGCGACCGCGGAAGTCAGTTTCGCTCGAGGAGATTCGTCCACGCACTCAACCGTCACCGCATGGTCGGATCCATGGGCAGAGTCGGCGCGGCCGGTGACAACGCCGCCATGGAAAGCTTCTTCAGCCTGCTGCAACGCAACGTCCTGGACCGTCAGCGCTGGGAAACTCGCGAACAATTACGGATTGCGATCGTCACCTGGATCGAGCGCACCTACCACCGTCGGCGCCGACAGGCCCGGCTCGGCCGGTTGACCCCGATCGAATTCGAAACCATCATGTCCCCAGCAGCCCGACAGGCTGCCTAACCACTGTCACCCAATCCTGCAGCAGCCCCTTGCTGCGACCGATGTCGGTCACGTCCAGGCCGAAGGCGACGTGCGGATTCGCCGCCAGGTTGCGCAGCTTCTTCTTGCCGTCCCGACTGTAGACGAGCACGGTCTCGTCCTCCTGCAGCAGGAACCAGACCGGCACACTGGACGGCCGGCCTCGAGGGTCGACGGTTGTCAGCCAAGCCATGAGGTTCGATCGAAGCCTTGCCTCGACCATCTCTCGGTCGGGCGATGCCAGATGCTCGGTTAGCTTCACGGACGACACTTTAGCGAGACGGACCGACAAGAATCTCGAACCAGCCGCTCCAGCACCGAGCGTGGATTCATCGCTGTCACAGCACGAACCACCGTACGGCACGGTATCTGCGCTCGGCGCGGGTTGCTGTGAGCGGGACGGACCGCCGCAGCGAGAACGCCCCCGACGACCCATCACTATGACGCCTGAACCGGCGGCATCTGGTTGCGGCGACAGCTGCACCGGCTCGTACTGCTTTCGGCGGAGCGACTCATCGCAGGGTGCTCATCGAACTCGTATCTGTTTCCCCGCAAGCCCTTTCAGGTGCAGGTTCCGTGCGCTACACACCTGAGTGGCCCGAGCCGAGCCCGCCCTTGTGGCAACCTCTCGTTGTCCGGCCCGCTACTCCGTAGGCGATGCGAGAACACAGGAGGGGCGCGGGCTCGACGCGTGGGACCGGGTGGTGCGAACCCAGTCCTCGCTAGGCCTCGAGCTCGGTGGTCAGCGTAGGCGCAGTGCGGACAGTCGCCATTGGCCCCGGATGCGGGTTATGCGGGCGGCCAAGGCGAAATGTCTTGCGCCTCGGTCGTATCCGGCGCAGATCTCGGCGGTGCGTGCGTCGACCATGCGGATAGTTACCCGTTGGGGTACTGCGACGCCCAGACCGCGGCCCGGCACCACATCGGCGTTCACCATCGTGCGCAGCGCGGCGACGATGCGGGCGTCGGCGACCGAGGTCATGTGGGTGACCAACCTGCGGTGATCCAGCACCTCCAGGACCAATCGAACCACCCACTGTGCAAATTCCTTGGCGGACAACACCGCTTCCAGATCCGGCTCCGCCGTACAACGCAGCCGCGCGGCAGACCGCATCGCCCCCGAACCACCCGCTACCCGCCCCTCCGTCCGACACCCGGGCGCACACTTCCCCGATCTGCACCCCTGTACACACCCGCCCGAACGACACTTCGCCGCAACCGGACTCCGCGGACGCTCCACCCCACCCGACCGCCCCTCCGGCACACTCCCGTCTGGGTGCCCCGCCTCGACGACGCCATCCGACCATCGCCTCCGCACACCCTCGCCCGACCGATCGCCCTTCGCCACCTCACCCGGCCGACGCCCCTCCTCCGTCGCTTGCCCTTGCGCACCGTCGCCCGGCCGATCCTTCTCCGTACCTCCTTCCGGCTGAGGCTGTCGGGTGCCGCCCGACGGACAATCCGACGCACTCGCATCCGGTCGACCCGCCACAACCCGATCAAACGGTCGCTTGTCGTCACGGGCACACGGGCGAGCTTCCTCTACGCACTCGCCCGACTCGAACCCCTCCGTCTCATCCGGCCGACGCTCCTGCACACTCCTGTCCGACCGGCACCCCTCGGCAACCCCAGCCGGTCGACAATCCTGCGCACATCCTCCCGATCGACAGCCCTCCCGCGGCGCGCCATCAAGCAGGCACCCACCCGCCTCACGGCCCAGTGCAGCCTGGGATCGGAGCCCCGCCGCCCCATCTCCCGACCGGCACTGTTGCACACACCCGCGGGCCCGGCACTCCGCACCACCCGAACGGCATTCTCGTGCGGACTCGTCTGGTCGCTCCCCCGCCCCCTCACTCGACCGCACCTCCTCAACACACCCGGGTGAAGGACGCTCCTCCGCAACCCCGTCCGGACAACACTCCTGCTCCCCACCCGATCCGCACTCCCGCGGACCCGCCATCGGACGCCCCTCGACATCCGCTTCCAATCGGTGGCTCTGCGACTTCGCTGTCGCAGGCGACGCCTGGTCCGATCTGGTCACCCCTACCCCCTCGATGGTCTCCCTCTCTTCGGAGCCACGATTCTGCTGGGCGTCCATCGGATCGCACGAGTACTCCACTACCCGACCTGCCGCCCGCAGTGGGTTCGCGCGGCGCACAGGGTATCGATCTGGTGCCGAAGCTCGGCCAGTTCACGACTCGGGCGGGACAGTGAATGCGGCAAACCGGTCGCGGGGCACGGAGGTGGCGCTACAGCACGCTCCGGCCGTTTGCTGCCGACCGCGCCCCGGCGACGTCTGCGGCTCCATCACCGCACGCGCACGCGACCAGCTAACTCACGGTGCCGTTGAACGGTGAATCCAGGTTCCCCCGTAGCCGAGAAGTCAGCCCGGCGAGCCGACGCACAGGCCATCTGCCTGCACTGACACACACCGGCAGCACGCCAAAACAGTTCAGAGTTTTATGAATACATATAAATCTGTACTATTCTCCGAGTGGAGACCTTGCGGCACAGCGACGCTCTCGCTCGATTCGGGCACGCGCTATCCGATCCGACGCGGACTCGGATCCTGTTGAGTTTGCGCACCGGCGCGAGCTACCCGTCCGAGTTGGCGGAGCAAATCGGCGTGTCCCGGCAGATACTGTCCAATCACCTTGCCTGCCTTCGGGGTTGCGGACTTGTCGTCGCCGTTCCGGAGGGTCGGCGCAGCCGCTACGAACTCGCCGACGCACGCATCGGCCACGCCCTCGGCGACCTGCTCGGACTGGTACTGGCCGTCGATCCCGCCTGCTGCCCCACCGCGGACGAAGGGTGCTGCTGATGTCCGCGCCACTGGGTATGCCCCTGTCCCGACCAGCGCTGTCCCCCACCAGGCGGGCCGTCTTGTCGCGGCGGATTCGATGGTTCGTCGCGGCGACCATCAGTTACAACGTGATCGAGGCGGTCGTGGCGTTGCGCGAGGGGGCTCGGGTGTCCTCGACGGCGCTGATCGGGTTCGGGTTGGATTCGGTGATCGAGGTGTCGTCGGCGGCGGCGGTCGCTTGGCAGTTCGCCGGACCGAATCCGCAAGCGCGGGAGAAGGTGGCGTTGCGCGTCATCGCGTTCTCCTTCTTCGCACTCGCCGCCTACGTCACCGTCGACGCCGTGCGCGCGCTGCTCGGCGCCGATGCGGCCAGTCATTCCGCGCTCGGCATCGGTTTGGCCGCGGCAAGCCTGCTCGTGATGCCGGTGCTCTCCTGGCAACAGCGCCGAGCCGGTCGCGAACTCGGATCCGCTTCCGCCGTAGCCGATTCCAAGCAAACACTGCTGTGCACTTACCTGTCGGCGGTGCTGCTCGTCGGTCTCGTGCTCAACGCACTGTTCGGCTGGTCCTGGGCCGACCCGATCGCCGCGCTCGTCATCGCCGCCATTGCCGTCCGCGAAGGCCGCAACGCCTGGCACGGCGAAACCTGCTGCCCCACACCCACTTCGACCGCGTGCAGCGCCGAGAAACCCGAAACCTCCTGCTGCTCCGACCACTGAGGAACCCCGGGCACGTCGAAAGCGGGCAATCCAGCGGAACTCAGTCGGGCAACGCCTGTTTCGGCACGGCGACCGACTGCGGGCGGGTGCGCGCGAGAATCCGCTTCCACAGGTACAGCACGCCGACGGCGGAGGCGATCATGCAGGCGCCGACGACCCAGAGTCCCGCCCGCGCCGTGCCGGTCCAGTCCTTCAACCAACCGGTGATGTAGGGCGCGGCGAAACCGCTGATATTGCCGATGGAGTTGATCAGCGCGATGCCCGCCGCCGCGGCCGCGCCGGAGAGGAAGGTGCTCGGCAACGCCCAGAAGGTGGGCAGGGCGGCGAGCACGCCGACCGCGCAGACGGTCACCGCGGCCATGGCGGCGAACGGATTACCGAGATACAGCGCGATCGGAATCGCGAGCCCGCCGAGCAGCGCGGGCAGCGCGACATGCCAGGCGCGCTCGCCCGTCCGGTCGCCGTGCCTGCTCCACAGCACCATCACGACCGCGCCGATGACGTAGGGCACCGCGTTGATCAGTCCGCGCTGCACCACCGAGTAGTGCGTGCCGTATTGCTCCTGGAAGCCGTTGATGATGGTCGGCAGGAAGAACCCGAGCGCATAGAGACCGTAGACGATGCCGCCGTAGACGAGTGCCAGCCCGAGCACGCGGGAATCGGTGAGCGCCTTGCGCAAGGTCCACTGTTCGGCCTGCTCCACCGCGGCCTGTTCCGCGGCGAGTTCACCGCTGAGCCACTGCCGTTCCTCGCGACTCAACCACCGGGCCTGCGCGGGACTGTCGGTGAGGTAGAACCAGGTCACCACCGCGAGCAGGATGGCGGGCAGCCCCTCGACGAGGAACATGAAACGCCAGCCGCTGAGCCCGAGCACGCCGTGCCCGTACTGGATGATCAGGCTGGACAGCGTGGAACCGAGCGCGGTGGACACGGGCACCGCCACCATGAACAGCGCGACGATCTTCGCCCGCTGGTTCTGCGGGAACCAGAAGGTGAGGTAGAGCAGGATGCCGGGAAAGAAGCCTGCCTCGGCGATGCCGAGCACGAAACGCAGGATGTAGAGCACGGTTTCGTTCGGCACGAACGCCATCGCGGTCGCGATCAGCCCCCAGCTGGCCAGGATCCTGGCGATCCAGCGGCGCGCGCCGAAGCGGTGCAGCGCGACATTGCTCGGGACCTCGAGCAGCAGGTAGCCGATGAAGAAGATCCCGGAGGCGAGACCGAACGCCGTCTCGGTGAGCCCGAGGTCGGCTTTCATACCACTGGGCCCGGCGAAGCCGATATTGACCCGATCCAAATAATTGACGAAGTAGAGCAGCCCGAGGAACGGCACCAGCCGGATTACGACCTTGCGCAGTGTCGCACGGGAAACGTCAGGTGAGACATCCATCCGCGCACTGTCCCATATCGGGCACCAGGTTTCAGCCGATACGAGCGCCCGTGCGCTATCCGGCCGAATTGGTCCGCCGAGCGGTAAGCGACAGCGGGAACACAGGATTCACCGCGATACCCGACGCAGGCGCAGACGCTCCACGCGACCAGCCGATAGTCCCGCGGGCTTTCCCCCTCGTGCTCGGCGAGATCGGATATGGCGATCCCGGCACGGAGTGGGACCGCCGGTGGGAAGCTCGAAGTACCGCAGGTGTCGGGCGCGCGAGGGAAGCGAGACGCACAGTGGACAAGACGAGCGGAGCCGCTGGAGGCAACGGCAGAGTACTTTCGGCCGATCGGCCGGAACAGATACGCAATGTGGTCCTGGTCGGACATAGTGGATCGGGCAAAACCACGCTGGTCGAGGCGTTGGCGCTGACCACAGGGACGGTGAACCGAGCGGGCCGGGTCGAGGACGGAACCTCGCTGTCGGACTACGACGAGATCGAGCATCGACAGCACCGGTCGGTGCAGTTGTCCGTGGTACCGCTGGCCTGGTCGGGCATGAAGATCAACCTGATAGACACGCCCGGTTACGCGGATTTCGTCGGCGAACTACGGGCCGGCCTGCGCGCCGCCGACGCCGCGCTGTTCGTGATCTCGGCGGCCGAGGGTGCGGAGGGCGTCAGCGGCGCGACACGCGCGCTATGGGAGGAATGCGCGGCGGTCGGTATGCCGCGCGCGATCGTGATCACCCATCTGGACACCGCACGCGCCGACTACGAGGAAATGACCGAGACCTGTCGCACGGTGCTCGGCGGCGGTGCGACGGAAAACATTCTGCCGCTGCATCTTCCGGTATACGGACCGAAGAGCGCGGACGGTCACCGCCCGGTCACCGGGCTCATCGAACTGCTCCCCGACTGCGCGGTCGACTACTCCTCCGGCGAGTGCGTCCAGGCCACACCGACACCCGAGCAACGACCGCTGCTCGAGCAGGCCCGCAACCGGCTCATCGAGGGCATCATCGCCGAGAGCGAAGACGAGTCGCTGATGGAGCGCTACCTCGACGGTGCCCCCATCGAGCACGACACCCTGGTCGCCGACCTGGAGCGCGCGGTGGCCCGTGGCAGTTTTCATCCCGTGCTGTTCGGCGCGCCCGCCCCGGAGGGGGCCAAACAGGGGTTGGGCACCGTCGAGCTGTTGGATCTGATCACCGGCGGCTTCCCGACCCCGGCCGAACACGTCGTTTCCGCGGTCACCGCCGCGGGCGGCAGCAACACCCGCCGCAGGCTCGACTGCGACCCCGACGGCGTGCTCGCGGCCGAGGTGATCCGCACCGCCTCCGACCCGTATGTCGGCCGGGTGTCGCTGGTGCGGGTCTTCTCCGGCACCCTGCGCGCAGACGACACCGTGCACGTCTGCGGGCACGGGCTGGAGGAACGCGGGCACGAGAGCCACGACGTCGACGAGCGGGTCGGCGCGGTGTCCGCGCCGTTCGGCAAGGGGCAGCGCCCGCTCGGGCAGGTCATCGCGGGCGACATCGCCTACGTGACCAAACTCGGCCACGCCGAGACCGGCGACACCCTTTCCGGCGTGGACAAGCCCCTGCTCATCGAGCCGTGGCAGATGCCGGATCCGTTGCTGCCCATCGCCATCACCGCCCACAGCAAGGCCGACGAGGACAAGCTCTCGCAGAGCCTGGCCCGGCTGGCGGCCGAGGATCCCGCGATGCGACTCGAGCACAATGTGCAAACCCATCAGCTGGTGCTGTGGTGTCTCGGCGAGGCGCATCGCGATGTCGCGCTGGAACGCTTACGCACCAGGTTCGGCGTGCAGGTCGACATCGTCGAGTACCAGGTGGCGCTGCGCGAAACGTTCGCGGGCAAGGCTTCCGGGCGCGGCAGGCACGTGAAGCAGTCCGGCGGGCACGGGCAGTACGCGGTGTGCGAGATCGAGGTCGAGCCGCTGCCCGGCGGGTCCGGCATCGAGTTCGTGGACCTGGTGGTCGGCGGAGTCGTTCCGCGCCAATTCATTCCGTCGGTCGAGAAGGGTGTGCGCGCCCAGGCCGCCCGCGGTGTCGCCACCGGATACCCACTGGTCGACGTGCGGGTCACGCTGTTCGACGGCAAGGCACACTCGGTCGACTCCTCCGACGCCGCCTTCCAGACCGCGGGTGCGCTCGCGCTGCGCGAGGCCGCCACCGCGGCGGGTATCGCCCTGTTGGAGCCGATCGCCGACGTCTGGGTCCTGGTCGCCGACGACTACGTGGGGCCGGTGTTGAGCGATCTGTCCGGCCGCCGCGGCCGCGTCCTCGGCACCGAACCGCATGGCCTCGGCCGCACCAGGATTCACGCCGAGGTCCCCGAACTCG
This sequence comes from Nocardia brasiliensis, assembly GCF_011801125.1. Classification (NCBI taxonomy): domain Bacteria; kingdom Bacillati; phylum Actinomycetota; class Actinomycetes; order Mycobacteriales; family Nocardiaceae; genus Nocardia; species Nocardia brasiliensis. Next base: position 2,414,144 of record NZ_CP046171.1, on the reverse strand, counting down.
AACTCAGCCGTTACGCCATCGACCTGCGTTCCCTCTCGCACGGCACCGGCGATTTCACCCGCGGCTATACCCGGCACGAGACGATGCCGAACCAGCTCGCCGCGAGCGTGCGCGATCAGGGCAAAAAGAAGTCCTGAGCACGGAATTCGGGCCCATCCACCGCCGAGTGCATGGGCCCGAACAGCTTTCGAGGGGTCAGCTGACAAGGTTCTTGCGCAGTTTCAGCATGGTGCCGATGTCCAGCCCGAGTCCCTGGGTGAGGAACTTGCCGAAATCGCCGTAGTCGTGCTCGGCCTTGGCCACCGCGACGTCGAGGTAGGCGGCGCGCACCTCTTGCAGCGGGATCAGCAGATCCGGATTCTCCATCAGCCCGGCCTGCTTCACCTGCTGCCGCAGGGCGGCGTCCGCCGCGGCGCGGTACTGATTGGACAGCAGATAGTCTTGCCGCGCGGTTTGTTCCGGCACGCCTACCGCGCGCAACGTCACATAGGTCAGCCAACCCGTGCGGTCCTTGCCCGCCGTGCAGTGGTACAGCGTGATCTTGTCGGTGTTGGCGAGGTCCTTGATGGTCTGCCCGAACGCGGCCCGCGACTGCTGAGTGAAGAAGCTCGCGTAGACGCCCTTCATGATCTCCTCGGCCTTGCCGTTGCCGAGCATCTCCTCCTGCTTCACCGGATCACGCAGCTGGATCACCGAGAGCAGCTTCTGGAACAGCCCGGTGTCATCGATCGGCCTGGCCACCGCCTGCGCTCCCGGAATCGGCTTGTCCGCGCCGGCGAACTGCACCTCGGCCGGGGTGCGGAAGTCGATCACCTGCCGCACCTTCAGACCCGAGAGCTTCTGGATATCGGCGGCGGTGAGCTTTTCCAGCGAGTCGGCGCGAACCGCCTTGCCCGACTTCACCTTCGCGCCGTCGTATGTGCGATATCCGCCGAGATCACGGACATTGACCGCGCCTTGCAGATCGATCTTGCCGCCCGACCCGAACGCGGACTGCGCCTGCGCGTCCGGTTGCGCGGCCGCGAACGGCGATGCGGTGGTCGCCGTCAGCGCGAAACTCGCCAGCACCGCGGCGAAAAGCGAAACAATTGAGTACTTCATGGCGCGGGACAGTAGGGCGCGGGACGCGGCCGCTGCCGGGTTTCCCCCCGATCCCGCCGCAGTTGCCCCGCTCACCGGAATCACCCGCCGACCAGCGGGATCACCGCGCCGGACACCGGGATTCAGCCTGGACAACCCTCCGGCCACCGCACCCGAGCCGAACTCGTCGCCGCGCCGTGCAGAATTCCCCGCGCCCCACCCACTCCCGCGATCATCCCGCCCGCGAGCCACTCGCGCAAACGCACGCGGCTCCCGGCTCGCTCGAGAGCCGAGGGCTAGCGTCGATGGCATGGCCGAACGCGAGCACCTGCCCGCCGTCTTCCGCGGCACCCTGCTGCACTTCCTGCGCGATCCGGGCCCGGACAGCGCGCCGGACGCCTGGGAGATGTTCGAGGACGGCGCGCTCGCGGTCGCGGCCGACGGCACCGTCGCCTGGGCGGGCGCGTGGTCGGCATTGCCGCAGCGGCACCGCGGCAGAGTCGTCGACCACCGGGGCCGATTGATCGTGCCCGGCTTCGTGGACACCCACCTCCACTACAGCCAATACGACATGATCGCCAGTTATGGTGCGCGACTGACCGATTGGCTACAGGAATACGTCTTCCCGACCGAGCGCGAATTCGAGGACCTCGAGCATGCGAGCCGGATCGCCGGGCTCTTCCTCGACACGCTGCTCGCCTGCGGCACCACCACCGCGAGCGTGCACCCGACGGTGCATCCCGCCTCGGTGGACGCGTTCTGCGCTGCGGCACTGGCGCGCGGTATGCGGATGACGTGCGGCAAGGTGCTGATGGACCGGGAGCCGGAGTTCCTTCGCGACCGGAGCCGGTCCGAAGCCGAAGAGCAGACGCGCGATCTCATCGCACGCTGGCACGGCAACGGTCGCCTGACCTACGCGATCACCCCGCGCTTCGCGCCGTCGTCTACCGACGAGCAACTGGCCATGGCGGGACGACTGTTCCAGGAGCTTGCCGGGGTCGCGCTGCAGACGCACGCGGCCGAGAGCCGCCAGGAAACCGAACAGGTCCTCGCCCGCTTCGCCGACGCGCGGTCCTATCTCGACGTCTACGACCGCGTCGGCATGCTCGGCCCCCGAGCGCTTTTCGCGCACTGTGTGCACATCGACGCGCAGGACCGGTCCAGGATGGCCGAGGCCGGTGCCGCGATCGCCTTCTGCCCCACCTCGAACCTGTTCCTCGGCAGCGGGCTGTTCGACCTGCCCGCCGCCTGGCAGGCGGGCATCCGGGTCGGTCTCGGCACCGATTGCGGTGCGGGCACCAGCTATTCGATGCTGCGCACCCTCAACGAGGCCTACAAGGTGGTCATGCTCGGCGAATCGGCGAAACCCGAGGCGCGGCGCACCGCACTGGACGCGCTGCGTGGCTTCTACCTCGCCACCCTCGGCGGCGCCGAGGCGATGTACTGCGACGACCGCATCGGCAACTTCCGCACCGGAAAGGACGCCGATTTCGTCGTGCTGGACTGGGCGGCCACCCCGGTCCTGGCCCGCCGCGTCGATCGCGCCCGTGACTTCCACGAGCGGCTGTTCGCCCAGATGATCCTCGGCGACGAACGCTCGGTCCTCGCCACCTACCTCATGGGCCGACCCGCCTACACCCGGCGGTAGCACCGGCTCGCAAACGAGTCGAGCCCTCCCGCGCCGTTGCGGGAGGGCTCGAAACCAGTTGGGGTCCTACGACTTACACGTCGAAGTAGAGCTCGAACTCGTAGGGGTGCGGGCGCAGGTTCACCGGGGCGATCTCCTGCTCGCGCTTGATGTTGATCCAGGTCTCGATCAGGTCGTCGGTGAAGACGTTGCCTTCGGTCAGGTAGTCGTGATCCTGCTCGAGGCGGTCGATGACCGTGGCGAGGCTGGTGGGGGCCTGCGGGATGTTCTTGGCCTCCTCCGGCGGGAGCTCGTAGAGGTCCTTGTCGACCGGGGCCAGCGGCTCGATCTTGTTCTTGATGCCGTCCAGGCCCGCCATCATCATGGCGGCGAAGGCCAGGTACGGGTTACCCGAGGAGTCGGGCGCGCGGAACTCGATGCGCTTGGCCTTCGGGTTGTTGCCGGTCACCGGGATACGCACGGCCGCGGAGCGGTTGCGCTGCGAGTACACCAGGTTGATCGGGGCCTCGTAGCCCGGCACCAGGCGGTGGTAAGAGTTCACGGTCGGGTTGGTGAACGCCAGCAGCGACGGCGCGTGGTGCAGGATGCCGCCGATGTAGTGGCGCGCCAGATCCGACAGACCGCCGTAGCCGGCCTCGTCGTGGAACAGCGGCTTGCCGTCCTTCCACAGCGACTGGTGCACGTGCATGCCCGAGCCGTTGTCACCGAAGAGCGGCTTCGGCATGAAGGTAACGGTCTTGCCCTCGGCCCACGCGGTGTTCTTCACGATGTACTTGAACAGCTGCAGGTCGTCGGCCGCGCCGAGCAGGGTGTTGAACTTGTAGTTGATCTCGGCCTGGCCGGCGGTGCCGACCTCGTGGTGGCCGCGCTCGAGCTCGAAGCCCGCGTTCTGCAGGTTGGTCGAGATCTTGTCGCGCAGGTCGACGTAGTGGTCGTACGGCGCGACGGGGAAGTAACCGCCCTTGTTGCGCACCTTGTAACCACGGTTCAGGGTGCCGTCCGGGTTGAACTCGGCGCCGGTGTTCCAGGAACCCGAGACCGACTCGATCTCGTAGAACGCGCCGTTCATCGCCGAGTCGTACCGGATCGAGTCGAAGATGTAGAACTCCGCCTCGGCACCGAAGTACGCGGTGTCGGCGATACCGGTGGAGCGCAGGTACTCCTCGGCCTTGCGCGCGATGTTGCGCGGGTCGCGGCTGTAGGCCTCGCGGGTGAACGGGTCGTGCACGAAGAAGTTGAGGTTCAGCGTCTTGGCCGCCCGGAACGGGTCGAGGCGCGCGGTGCTGAAGTCGGGCAGCAGCAGCATGTCCGACTCGTCGATCGACTGGAAACCGCGGACGGACGAGCCGTCGAAGGCCAGCCCTTCCTCTGCGAGGTCGGTCGTGAACGCCTTCGCCGGGATCGAGAAGTGCTGCTGCACACCGGGCAGATCACTGAATCGGATGTCGACGTATTCGACTTCTTCATCAGCAAGGAATTTGATGACCTCGTCGGCCGTGCTGAACGTCACTTGTTCTCCTTACGGATCGGTTCCCAGCCAGTGTCGATTGCATGGGTTCGTCGCGTCCAGACGGTATGGACGCGGTGTTTCCCCGCAGTCAAGGCTGTGTTTCGCCAGTGTTACACGTGCCGCTGGCCCGGTGACCCGGCCCACCCGGGCGCCACCAGCATCGTAATCCTGCCACCCGACCAGGGCCGCGACGACGTGAACTCCCCTTATGCGATGACGTCCGGCTGACCGGCCGCGCATATTGTGGGGGCCATGGCACGCATCACGGGATCGTGGCTCTCCGGCCCCTCGGAGGGTTCCGGCGACCAGGCAAACCCCGAGTTCCCCGGCAAAGAATTGGGCCTGCCGCAGTCCGGCGCCGGATCGTTGTCCGGCATGGCCCGCCGGATCGCCGCGCTGTTCGTCGACTGGCTCATCGCCCTCGGCATCGCCGCGATCATCATGCGCGGCGGATCGGCGTCGAGCCTCACACTGCTGGTCTGGTTCGTGATCGGGGTGGGGGCGGTGACCTTGTTCGGATTCACCCCCGGGCAGTACTTCCTGCGCCTGCGCACCGTCCGCATCGACGCACCCGTCCCCGTCGGCATCGTGCGCGCCCTGGCCCGCCAGGCACTCCTGGTCTTCGTCGTCCCCGCCCTCTTCACCGACGCGGACGGGCGCGGCATGCACGATCGCGCGACCGGGACCGCGCTCGTCCACTCGCGCTGAACTTCGAGGAGGAACTGGTGGCGGCATCGGCCGAGAGCCCGCCGCCACCAGTTCCCCTTGATCTTGAAACACCGCGGGCCCGCACCTCGCGGTAGGTGCGGGCCCGCGGTGTTCGCGTTCAGCGCCTGCGGATGGTGCGCTGTACGCCGCGCATCTTGGCGCCTGCGGGCATCGGGCCCTTCGGCATGGCGGGGCCGGTGCGCGAGCTGAGGGCCGAGAGCCTGCCCTCGATCAGGTCCATTCGCTTGGTGTCGATGTTGCGGGGCAGCTTGGTCAGGTAGCGCTGCAGCTCCTTGAGCGGCACCTGGCCCTCGTCGTTGCCGATCACGACGTCGTAGATCGGGGTGTCGCCGATCAGCCGGGCGGTGCGCTTCTTCTCCTGCGCCAACAGCGATTTCACCCGCTGCGGAGCGCCCTCGGCGACCAGCACCACGCCGGGCAGGCCGATCACCCGGTGCACCGCGTCGAGCTGGGTGGTCGCGGCGATGCCGTTGGTCACCCGCCACTTGCCCTGCAGGTTGTCCAGCACCCAGGCCGCGGCGCCCGCCTGGCCCTCCGCCTTGCCGTACACGCTCTTCTGCACCCGGCGGCCGAAGATGATGAACGCGGCCAGCGCGCCCAGCACCACGCCGAACGGGACGAGCAGCCAGGTCAGCCCGAAGATCAGACCGATCACCAGGAAGACCACGATGCTGCCGACCAGCGCGCCGATCATCAACGGCAGCAGCAGCTTGTCTTCCTTGCGCTGCATCTGGAACGCCTGCCAGAGCTGCTGCCTGCGCTCTTTCGACTGCTGCTTGCGGGCCGCTTTCGCCGCGGCCTTCGCTTCTTTGGTGGGCTTACCTGCTGCCATGTCACTCAGGATAGTGCCCACGTCGCGGCGGTTTCGCCACGCATGGTCGCGGCCGCCGTTTCCGGTCGCGGCGCGGGTGCGGACCGACTCAATTCCAGCCGCGGCGAGCCATCGAGCCGAGCACCGTGAGATCCAGATCACCGGAGGCCTCGGTCCAGCCCATGGCGCGTAATTCCACCGGCGTCGCCACGCCGAGCGCGTCCCGGAATCCGATGGCGACCGAGCGCGCGAACTCGATCAGGCTGCCCGGCGATATGGGCCAGAACATGGTCTTGGTCCAATTGTCGACCTCGCGCCGCAGGATCGGCTCGTTCCAGCCGAGTTCGCGCAATTCCGCGGCCGCGGCATCCGGAATGGGTTGCGTCAGATAGTGGTTACCCGCCAGCTCCGCCGACAATTTGATGTCGTATTGCATGAACTGGACGTACCGATTTCCCGGTGCGGCGATGATCAATGTCGCCCGTGAAGGAAGTTCGGACAGACATCGCGCCAGCGCTTGAACGAACTGTTCCCAGTCCGCGGTCACCGGCTCGTTCATTCTTCCCCCGGGCGCTCACACTGGCCCGATCATACGCCGACCTGGCTGAGACACCAGGCGAATTGTCTTGCGAGCCCGAATACTTCGACCACCCATAGCAAAATCAAATGACCTTGCATGCGCACGCGAAGTGCCCGGTCATGGCTGACGATCAGTCGCGTTTCGCCGCGTAGCTCAGCAGGACCGCGCCGCATGGAAAAGTGCGGTTCTTCAGCAGTCGCAGCGAGATCCAGGACGGCAGCGTCGGGAAAAACGGCGTGCCGCCGCCCACCGCGGTGGGCGTGACCACGATCCGGTACTCGTCCACCAATCCGGCCCGCACGATCGACGCGGCCAGCGTCGCTCCGGCCACTTCCAGCCTGCCGTCGGTTTCGGCTTTCAGTTTCCGCACGACCTCGACCGGGTCGCCGCGTTCCAGGCGGGAGTTCCAGTCGACCGACTCCAGCGTGTGGGAGAACACGACCTTGGGCATGGCGCACCAGATGCGCGCGAAGTCGACGGTCCGGGGCGAGGCGTCCGGGGCCTGATCGGCGGTCGGCCAGAACGCGGACATCAGTTCGTAGAGCCGCCGCCCGTAGAACGACAGGGCGGTCTCCCGCTCGACGTCGTTCCAATATTGGAGCAGTTCGTCGCTCGGATCGGACCAGTCGATGCTGCCCTGCGCGTCGGCAATATAGCCGTCGACCGAGACATTGAAGCCATAGATGAGTGTGCCCATGGATATCAGACTGCGCCCGAGGGTGGAACTCATCGCGATGCCACGCGAGAGGTACCGAATTCCTGTCGACAGCGGTGGTGTCGATCCGTCAGGCTGCGGCACGCTGCTGTTCAGCTGATGGCAACCGCGCGGTGTTAGCTTGCGCTGCGTGTGTGCGCGGTTGGTGGTGAGCGTCCATGACGTCGCGCCCGCGAGTGCGGCGGAGACGGCGCGCTGGTGCGCGGACGCCGACGGGTTCGGGATTCCGGTGTCGCTGCTGGTGATACCGGGCCCCTGGCGGGGCGCGTCGCTGGCGCGGCAGCCGGAGTACGCGGGTTTCCTGCGGGAACGCCGGTTGCGGGGGAACGAGATCATGGTGCACGGGTGGTCGCATCGCGCGGGCCCCGAGGGTGGGTGGCCGCGGCGGACGCTCGGGCGGGCGGTGGCCCGCGGCGCCGCCGAGTTCGCCGCGCTGGACCAGGCGCAGGCGGCGGCCAAGCTGCGCGACGCCACCGCGGTGATGGCCGAATCCGGGCTGTCCACAACGGGGTTCACACCGCCCGGCTGGCTGGCCTCGCCCGCCGCCGAACGGGCGCTGCGCGCGGCGGGCTTCACCCACACCACCGACCACTTCGGCGTGCGTGATCTGCGCACCGGTCACCGCAGGCGCGGCTTCGCCCTCTCGCATCGGCCCGGCGGCGGCTGGCCCGAACGCTTCGGCACCGCGATGCTGCAAACCTTCGCCGCGCGCAACGCCCGCAACGGCGGTCTCGTCCGGCTCGCCCTGCACCCCGACGACCTGCACCAGCCGGGCTTGCGCGAGGCCACCCTGCGCGCCATCGAGGCCGCCCTCACCGCGGGCGCCCGCGCCACCACCTATGCCGATCTGATCGAAGCTGCAGGCCCCTGATGCGGATTGTGCAGATCGCGAACTTCTACACCCCGGCCTCCGGCGGGATCCGAACGTGCCTCGACGAGATCGGGCGCGGATACCTGGCGGGCGGGCACGAACGGGTGCTCGTGGTGCCGGGACCTGCCGACGGAGACGAGCAGACCGCCTCGGGGCGGCGAATCACGGTGCGCAGCCCCAAGTTCGGGGCGGGCGGGTACCACGTGCTGACCGCCCGGCGGACCCGGCCCATCCTCGATCTGCTACGTCCCGACGTGCTCGAATGCAGCGACAAGCTGAGCGTGCGGTGGCTGGCGCCGTGGGCGCGCGGCGTCGGGGTGCCGCTGGTGCTGTTCTCGCATGAACGCATCGACGCCATCCTGCGCACCCGCGTGCCACCCGGCTTCCCGTTGACCACGGCCGCCGACCTGGCCAACCGCCGCCTCTGCGTCCGCGCCGAAAAGGTCGTTGTCACTTCTAGCTTCGCGACGGCGGAGTTCACCAGGATCGGCGCGACCAACGTGCGGCGGGTACCGCTCGGGGTGGACCTGAGCACCTTTCGTCCCGCGGCCGAAACCTCCGGCACGAGCGCCGAACCGGTGCGTCTGGTGCTGGTGAGCAGGCTGTCCAAGGAGAAGCGGGCCGAACTCGCGATCGAAGCGGTGCGCGTGCTGGTCCACGCCGGTGTGCGGTGCGAGCTGGCCGTGCTCGGCGACGGCCCGCTGCGCCAACGCCTGGCACGTGCGGCGGCCGGACTGCCGGTGGTCTTCCACGGCCACCTCACCGACCGCGTCGCCATGGCCCGCCAGGTCGCCGCGGCCGATATCGCCATATTCCCCTCCCCCGCCGAAACTTTCGGCCTCGCGGTGCTGGAAGCCCTGGCCTGCGGCACCCCGGTCGTGGTCCCCGACGAAGGCGCCGCGCGCGAACTCGTCGGCGCCATCGGCTCCGGCATCGTCTCCGACGGCACCCCGCACGGCCTGGCCGACGGAGTCCGCACCCTGCTGGCCATCCCCGCCTCCCAGCGCCGCCACGCCGCCCGCAACGCCGCCGAACGCTACCCCTGGTCCGCCACCGTCACAGCCATGCTCGCCCTCTACACCGACTACGCCCCCGCCTAACCCTCCGCTCGAGCAATCGCCGACGAGCAATCGACCCGCCACCGACACCACCTACTTCACCGACACGACGCCTGCGCCGGCGATCAGCGAGCAGGAATGAACACCAAGCGCCGAGCAGACGACGTGCCGCCAACACCGCTGTGTCGCCGTATGTAGCTGGCGTCAGCGATGTTTCGCACCGACCCTCCAGCGGCGACTCGTCGGCTCACAAACCCCCGTGCCGCCACATCAGCCGCTGCCCCCGACCACCGTTACCGCACCCTCGCGGGCGATCAGCGTGCAGGGGTGAACGGTCAGGGCAGCGGAATCGAGGCTGGCACTGCCTGTTTCGGTGGTGTCGCGGCGGCGATATCTCGTTCGTCGTGCAGGGTGGGCGAATTGGCGAGCAGGGTGATGCCGGTGAGGACGAGGGTGGCAGCGAGGAGCAAGGGGGCGGGTCGAGGGTGGGCGGCGGCGAAGAGGGTGACGCCCGCTGCGTAGCTGAGGACGGGGTCGGTGATGGTCATCGCGGTGAGCGCGGTGGGCAGCGAGCCGCGGGCGTACGCCTCTTGGGTGAGCAGTCCGCCGAGGCCGGTGGAGAGCGGGATACCGAGCAAGGCCCAACTGAGGCCGGGCAACGCGGTGGTGGCGATGACGACCAGCACGGCCGTGGTGGCGAAGCAGCAGCCCGCCGCGACCGCGACCAGCGCCGAACGCACCTGGGTGGCGCGGGTCAGCCGGGAAAGCGCGGTCAGCGTGACGATCACCAGCAGCACCCCGGCACCGGCCACCGGCACCGACCCGGGCCGCAACTCGGTGTGGGTCGACGCGCTCTGCCCCACCAGCAGGATCAACCCACCGCACACGAGAACCGTGCCCGCCCAGTCCCGCCGCAGCAGCGCCCGCCCGCGCCGCGCCGCCGCGAACGGCAACGCGAACAGCAGTTGGACCACCAGCAGGGACTGCACCACCGCGATCGCCCCCAGCCGCAACGCCACCGCGTGCACCGCGAACCCCGCCACGTTCGCGCCCTGTCCGGCCAGCCAGCGCCGATCGATGAGCAACCGCCGGGCGATGCCGACGATCACCAGGAACCGACCACGTTCGTCCTCGGTCGCCGCCGCGCGCGCCGCGCCTTGCTGCAGCGCCGCCGACACCGCGAACAACAACGCGGCCACCAGCGCGAGGGTGATCGTCCCCACCGCGGCCGCGTCGATCGGCATCCCACCCAACGCCGCGACGCCATCCGCCATGGCGCCCATGCTCGCGGGTCGCGGTGAACATCGGGTGGCATTCGCCCGGCGAGTCGGCGACAGCTGCGGCATTCGCTCGGCAATTCGCTGATCCGCCACCCCGGTTCCGGGGGCTGGACGGTTGTCCGGGCACACTCGATAGTCCTATGGTGACCGAACGAAGTGTCCTGCTACGCGCCCTGTGCGGGCTGCTGCTGGTGCTGGCCGCGGCGACGCCGGCGACCGCGGCGGCGAAACCGCTCGGGGTGCCGTTCCAGTGGAAGCAAGCGTTCATCGATGCGCCCGACGGCACACGCCTGCACGCCGACATCCTGCGGCCGGACGGCCTCGCCGACGATGTCCGCACCCCGGTCGTCCTCACCGTGAGCCCGTATCGCGCGCACCTGGCCTATCTGAGCGAACCGCGGCCGGCCGGCGGACCGTCGGTCGAGAACCTGCAGGCGGAGATGTTCCTGCGGGCCGGCTACACCTACGTCATCGTCGACCTGCGCGGTTTCGGCGGCTCCTCGGGGTGCCCCGATTTCGGTGGCCCCGGCGAACGCTCGGATGTGGCGGCCGCGGTGGAGTGGTCGGCGAGCCAGCCGTGGTCCACCGGCAAGGTCGGCATGTTCGGCACCTCGTATGAGGGCTGGACCGGTTTGATGGGTCTGGCGACGAAACCGAAGGGCCTCGCCGCGGTCGCCTCGTTCGAGCCGGTGGTCGACCCGTACTCGTACCTGTACATGCAGGGCGTGTCGTGGAAGTTCTCCGGTAAGCCGGTCACCGAGAACGGCGTCCGCCCAGCCGATCTCGCGGGCCTGGAGCATCTGCTGATCGCCTCCACCCCCGCCCATCCGACGGATTCTCCGGAATATCAGGCCGCGGCCGCGCAATTGCCGATGCAGTGCTATCAGCATTACCTCGCCGAAACCAGCGACCACGACGGCGATTCCGCCTTCTGGCGTGACCGTGATCTGGTCGGGCGCTTGCGCGGCAACACCATTCCGTTGTTCCTCGGCCAGGGTTTCGTCGACTACAACACCCGCGCCTATCGCGTTTTCGACCTGTGGAACGGTCTCGGCCCCGGCGCGCACCGCGCCTGGTTCGGCCAATGGGGTCACCGCACCTGCCACGAGAAATGCGGCACACCGCATTTCGACACCGAACTGCTCGCCTTCTTCGACAAGCATGTGGCAGAGCGCGATATCGAGATCCCCGGGCCGCGGATCACCGTTGGTCAGTTCGACGGCGGCTGGCGCGGCGAAACGTCGTGGCCCCCGGCCGATGCCGCCCGGGTGCCGGTGCAGCTGCGTGCGGGCAGTTACACCGACCGCGGCCTCGTTCCCGGACCGGACCGTGAACTCTGGTCTGTCTCACAGCCTTTGACGCAGACCCAGCACCTCTCCGGCATTGCGACCGCGACGCTGCGACTCGACGGCCCCGCCGCCGCCACGGTCACCGTCGAGCTGTACGACATCGCGCCGGACAACCTGGCCACCGTGATCACCCGGGGCATCGCGCCGGTCGGCGACGGCGCCGTCGAAGTCCGTCTGCTCGGCCAGGATTGGCCGATCGCGGCCGGTCATCGCATCGGCGTGCGGGTCACCGACGTCGTCGACGACGTGTGGTCGCACACGCCGGCGTTCGCCTCGGTCACCGTGACCGCGGCCCAGGTCGAGTTGCCGCTGCTCACCGGCCCACGCACGGCAGACCTGCCGGGCGGGCTCACCGAGGGCATCGTGAAGTGGCGAAACGAGAAGACCGTCGCACTGGGGCCCGGCGTGCTGAACAATGCAACGGTGTCCATGAATGTGCCCGACCGCGGTCGACGATGACCGAACCGGTCGACGATCGCACCGCCGAGCGCCTCGCGGCCGCGTTGCGCTGTGTCACCGTGTCCACCGACGACCCGGCCGACATCGACGACGCCGCCTTCGAACGACTCGGCGCGCACCTCGAGCAGTCGTTCCCCCGGGTGCACGCCGAGCTCGACTGCGAGCGGTTCGGGCACAGCAGGCTCTACCGCTGGCCGGGAGTGGAGCAGGATCGCGTCGCGGCGATCCTGCTCGCCCACCAGGATGTGGTGCCGGTCGACGATCCGCAGCGCTGGACGCACCCGCCCTTCGCCGGTGTGGTCGACGACGAATTCGTCTGGGGCCGTGGCGCGATCGACGACAAGAGCAGGCTACTGGCGATCCTGGAGGCGGTCGAGGCCGCCCTCGCCGCCGGAATCCGGCCGCGCCACACCATCTTTCTGGCCTTCGGCCACGACGAGGAGGTCTTCGGCGACACCGGGGCGATGCACATGGCACAGCGCCTGCGCGACCAGGGCGTGTTCGCCGACCTGCTGCTCGACGAGGGCGGCATGGTCACCACCGGCGTCGCCGACCGCATCGAACCGCCGGTCGCCACGATCATGCTCGGCGAGAAGGGGTATGCGACAGTTCGGCTTTCGGTCACCGAGGTGGGCGGGCACTCGTCCATGCCAGGCAGGCAGACCGCGGTGGGCCGGATCGCCCGCGCGGTCGCCCGCATCCAGGATCATCCGATGCCGCTGCGCATGACGCCGGTGACCGCCGACATGCTCGCCCGGCTGCGCACGGTGCTGCCGACGCCGCGGCGGCAGCTGCTGCGCCTCGCCGACCTGGTCGCCCCGCTGGTCACCCGGGTGATGGCGGCGCGGCCGCAGACCGAGGCACTGGTGCGCACCACCACCGCCCCCACCGTGATCCGGGGCGGCGTGAAGTCCAACGTGCTGCCCCAGCACGCCGAGGCGTTCGTCAATTTCCGCATCCTGCCCGGCGACTCGGTCGACTCGGTGCTCGCGCACTGCCGGAAGGTGGTGCGCGACAACGGCGTCCGGATCGAACCGGCCGGGGTCTGCTCGGAGCCGACGGTCAACGCCACCCCGGGCGCCGCGTTCGACATGATCGCGGCGATCACCAGGGCCATCGTCGCGGACGCGGTGATCACCACCGGCATCGTGCCCGGCGCCACCGACTCCAGGCACTATCACGACCTGGCCGAGACGCGCTGCAACTTCGCCCCGATCGTGCTCGGCGAACGCGATCTGGCCTCGATCCACGGAACCGACGAGCGGCTTTCCCGGGTGAACTACGCTCGTCTCATCGAGTTCAACCGACGGCTGTTCATCGAGCTGGCCTACTCGACGAGCAGCGAGCCCCAAGGAGCCGACGCATGACTGAGCGCAGCGGGATCGAGCCGAGCACCGGCGAGGCGCGGTCGTGACCGCGGAGCCGACCGGCGCGGGCAGCCGCACCGAGTCCGGCCGATTCGACGGCACCGGCAGCGAGATCGCCTGGCGCGCCTGGCTGCCCGAGGTGCGGGCGCGCGGCGTGATCGTCCTGGTGCACGGCGTCGCCGAGCATTCCGGCCGCTACGCCCATGTCGGCAAGCGCCTGGCCGGCGCGGGTTTCGCCGTCTACGCGCTCGACCACATCGGCCACGGCAAGTCCGCGGGCGGCAAGGCCAACATCGGCTCGATGGACGGTGCCGCCGACAATGTGGCCGCGATGCTGAACATCGCGAGCCGGGAACACCCGCAGGTACCACGCTTCCTGATCGGCCACTCGATGGGCAGCCTCATCGTGTTGCACCTGGCCACCCGCGCCCCCGTAGACGTCGCGGGCATCGTGCTCTCCGCGCCGCCGCTCGACATTCCGCTCGGCAACCCGGTGCAGCGCCTGCTCGCGCCGCTGCTAACCAGGATCACCCCGAATCTCGGTGTGCTGAAACTGGATTCGTCGCAGATCAGCCGCGACCCCGAGGTGGTGCGCGCCTACGACAACGACCCGCTGGTCTATCGCGGCAGCCTGCCCGCCCGCACCGCGGTCGAGATCCTGGACACCACGGCGCTGGTGAAGCAGCGCCTCGATCGGCTCACCGTGCCCCTGCTCGTGCTGCACGGCACCGGCGATGCCATCGCCGCGCCGTCCAGCACCGACCTGATCGAGCGGAACGCGGGCTCGAAAGACCTCACCGCGATCCGCTACGAGGGCCTCTACCACGAGATCTTCAACGAACCCGAGCAGGACGAGGTGCTCGGCAACGTGGTGGACTGGCTGGAGGCGCACGTTACCGACGAGTAGGCTCCGGCCATGGGAACTACCGGAGCCATCGCCTTCGTCCGCGCCGCCTGGCACAGCTCGATCGTCGGCAAGGCCTACGAGGGCTTCGCGGCCGAATACGCCGAGCTCGGCTACGACCCGGCCACCATCGAGGTGTTCGAGGTGCCGGGCGCGTTCGAGATCCCGCTGCACGCCCAGCGCCTCGCCCGCTCCGGCAAGTACGCGGCGGTCGTCGCCGCCGCGCTGGTCGTGGACGGCGGCATCTATCGGCACGATTTTGTCGCGTCCGCGGTGATCGACGGTCTGATGCGGGTGCAGCTCGACACCGACGTACCGGTGTTCTCCGTGGTGCTCACCCCGCACCACTTCCACGAGCACAGCGAGCACGTCACCTACTTCACCGAGCATTTCGTGACCAAGGGCGCCGAGGCCGCTCGCGCGCTGGCGACCACGCTGACTTCGCTACAGTCGCTGCCGGTTTAGCGATACCGCGCCCGTCAGGGGTAGCGCGACAGGCACGCCGCCTCGCCGTCGAGCACACCCGTGCGGAATGCCTCGACCCGCTGATAGCCGCTCGGTACCACCGCGCCGTGCACGTCGCTCGCCGCCAATCCATTGGTGAGCAACGCGGACACGGCCTCGTCCAGGTCGTCTGCCGAGAGACGCAGGTCCCCGCCGGGTTCGCTCAATCGCGTCGACACCACCCCGGACAGGCACGCGGTGCGCAGTCCCGCCGATGCCGCGCCGGTGAGCGGGAGCCCGCGCGCGTGTTGCACGGCGAGGGTGTAGCGGGAGACGAACAGGACGAAGGCGGAGTAGTCGCCGTTCACGATGGCCGACAGCCGGTCGTCCTGTCCCGGTGCGGGAGCGCTCATTTCGATGAGGGCGGGCACATCGACGCCGATCCGGTTCGCCGACGGACAGTACGAAACCGGCATCGTCACAGCGACGTCCGCGCAGTCGCCGCCCACACCTGAATAGTCGAATCGCGGCGGATCGGCCGCCGGGTAGCGGGCAAGCAGGGTTTGACTCAACCGCTGCAACGACTGCCGGTTCACCGGAAGCTGCAGCAGCGCGTCGGCCCAGCCGAACGACACCGGCAGCTGACCACGTCGCTGGGCGATCTCCTTCGGCGTCAACGACTTACAGCTCTTCGCGCCGTCGGAATAGCCGATCTGCACCGCGGTGACCCGCTCGAACGCCGACCCGTGCGCGTTACCCGGATCGCCGAAACCCTGATCACGGAACGCCACCGTCGCACCGAGCACGGCGTTGAGTCCGTCAGTGGTGTTGACCGTGAAGTGCGCCGACTTCCCTTCGGCCACATGGCGTAAGAATACCCCGGCCAAACAGTCGGCCTGCTGTTCGAGCACCAGCGTCGGGGTGCGCAGCCCCGCCAATCTGGCCTGGCCCTGGATCGCGTGCCCGTATTCGTGCGCGAGCACCATCACCACCGCCAGTTCACCGAACTTCGCGACGACCTGGGGCAGCAGGACACCGCGATCCCAGCCGATGGTGTGGTCGAGGCCGCAGTACGCGGCATTCACCACGCGATAGGTGGATTCGTCGCAGAATCGGATCGCCTGCTCCCGTGGCGCCTGCGCCGACCACGAGGAAAACTCCTGCACCGGGGTGAACGGCCCCGGAAAGTCCCTGTGGTACTCCGCCGTCCAGAATTCCTGCAGGTCGGCGAGCGAGTTCAGGGCGAGCCGGTCGAACCTGCCACCATCGCCGTTGCGCGCCGTCAGCGGCGCGTCCGGCACGCCAGGACGCGGGCCGCTCGGCCCCGTGGCGGTCATCGAACCTTCGATCTCCCAAGGCGCGGTACTGGCCGGCGCCTGCGGTCCCACCGGATTCTCCACGGCCACACCGCATCCCCCGAGCAGCGCCAGCACCACCGCCCCGATCCCCCACCACCGTCTACCCATAGCCGCGCCTCCCGACCACCGCGCCCGCTCACCCACCGGTCCATCGATGGTAATCGGCCGGACATACCCCCGACCAGCACCGCCGCACGAGGGACGCCCCCACCGCTTCCCGATCCGACGGGAGTTCGGCGCGTACCCGTGACACACCCAGCTCGCGCAAACACGACCGACCTCCGAACAGGCACGCACCCTGTACGAGCCCGTCCGCAGCGTTCGCCGCGCACGACAACGGGCGCAGCCGACTGGTGACCCTACCGAAAACCGTTGCCGGGTCGGCATTCTGCGGGCCGATCCGCTCGAGCGGGCTGGGCGACGCCGGTCCGCCCCAACGCCGATGCGCGGCGCTGGGCCGGAAGCGGCCGAGGCCGCGGGCAAGGCCCTGGTTCCTCGCGCGCGATCCGGTGCCGATGATCCGATCGTCGCCCGGCAGGAACGCCTACGTAGCTCTACGACTTGACCAGGGCAGCTGTTCAGCACCGGACCGAAACTGCGATCAGGTCAGGCGGACTCGGGCTACCAGGGCGCGGTGGTCTGATCTCGGGACACGGACGGTGCGGATCTCCTCGGCTCGGGCGTCGGCGAGCAGCACGTGGTCGATGCCGATGATCGGGCCCCACCTCTTGTCGTCGGGGAAGGTGAGCAGCAGGCCCGCGCCGGTCTGCTCGGCGGCGGATTCGAAACGGCCGTGCAGCAATTCGCGGTAGGCGGCGTGGTCGCGGGTGGCGTTGAAGTCCGCGCCGACGATCGCCGGGCCCTGGTGAGCGTCGAGGATTTCGCGGATGCGGCGCATCTCCGTCAGCCAGTCGGCGAAGTTCATCGGCGGCGGAATCGGGTGGAAGGCGAAGATCGTGACGGGGCCACGATCCGGATGCACCATTGTCGCGGAGACCTGGTTGAGGATGAAGCCCGCGTATTTCTTGGTGTCGCGCAACGGATATCGACTGTAGATCCCGGTGCCGCCGCCACCGTCGGCCGTCGGTTCGACGTAGCGGTGCGGCAGCACGGCGTCGAGCCCCGCCGCGGCGAGCCGGTCGACCGCCGCGTTCGTCAGCTCGTTCACGGTGAGCACGTCGATGCGCTCGTCCCGCACGGCCCGCACCACCGCGTCCGGGTCGGCGCCGCCGAAGAGCAGGTTCGACTGCATCACACTGACTTCGGGCCCGCCCGCGGCGCGCCCTGCCGGGACGAACACCGGCACCGCCGTCCACAACACCACGCCGACCAGCACCGCGGCCACCCCCGCGCTACGCCAGCCGCGGGCGATCAGGAAGCACACCAACCCGATCACCGCCCCGACCATCAGATACGACGCACCCGACGCCGCCAGCACCAACCACCGCTGCCGCCAGGCGACGAAGTGCAACATCAGCCCGGTGAGCCCGGCCGCCGCCGCGCACCACCCCACGCCGAGCAGTGCTCGCTCCACCCATCCACGCATACCCCGACCCTAAGCGTCCGATAGGGAGCAAACCGTGGCCCGCCTGTGCAGGTTTCGTGTGCACCCCGCTGCCACGAACCCACGACAGCGATCCCCGCCGGCCGTGGCCGACTCGCCTGCGCGACGCGAGCGAGCGGCCGGTGCGGCCGAGGGCCTGCTCGCGCCCGTAGGCCGACCGGCCCGCGCTACTGCCCGAAGACCCGCTCCACTACCGCTTTCGCGCGCCGGGTTATCCGCATGTAGTGGTCGAGGAACTCGCTGCCGTCGTCGTTGGGCCAGCCCGCAACCCGGGCGACGGCGGAGAGGAGCCTGCCGGGGCCGGGGAGTTGGTCGGTGGGTTTGCCGCGGACCAGGACCAGGGCGTTGCGGGCCTTGGTCGCGGTGAGCCAGGCGTCGCGGAGCAGTTCGACGTCGGCGGTGTCGAGCAGCTTGGTCTGCTCGATGACGTCGAGCGATTCCAGGGTGGAGGTGTTGTGCAGGCCGAGCACCTCGTGCGCGTGGCGCAGCTGCATCAGCTGCACGGTCCACTCGATGTCCGCGAGACCGCCGCGGCCGAGCTTGGTGTGGGTGGCCGGGTTCGCGCCGCGCGGTAGCCGTTCGGCGTCGACCCGGGCCTTGATCCGCCGGATCTCGCGCACCGCCTCGGCCGAGACACCGCCCTCCGGGTAGCGCACCTTGTCGATGATGTGCAGGAAGCGCAGTCCGAGTTGCTGATCACCGGCGACCTGGTGGGCCCGCAGCAGGGCCTGTACCTCCCACGGCTGGGCCCACTGCTGGTAGTAGGCGGCGTAGGCGGCCAGGGTACGCACCAGTGCGCCGTTGCGGCCTTCGGGGCGCAGGCCCGCATCAACGTGCAGCGGCGGGTCGGTGCTCGGCGCGCCGAGCAGGCGCTGCACCTTGTCGGCGACGCCGATCGCCCACTTCACGGCCTTGGTCTCGTCTTCGCCGGGGCGGGGGTCGCAGACGAACAGCACGTCGGCGTCGGACCCGTACCCGAGCTCCATGCCACCGAGCCTGCCCATGCCGATCACCGCGAAGTCGGCGGGCGCGGGCGTGCCCAGTTCGGCCTCGCTGGCCCGGATCACCGCCGCCAGTGCGGCTTCGAGCACCGCGACCCACACCGAGGACAGCGCCCGGCACACGTGTTGCACGTCGAGCATGCCGAGCAGGTCGGCCGAGGCGACCCGCGCGAGTTCGTGCCTGCGCAGCGAACGTGCGGCCGCGACAGCGCGTTTCGGGTCCTCGTAGCGCGAGGCGGCGGTCATGATGCCGCGCGCGACGTCTTCGGGCTGCGGGCTGAGCAGCAGTGGCCCGCCCGGTCCGTCGGCGTACATGCGGATCGTGTCGGGCGCGTTGATCAGCAGGTCCGGCAGGTACTCCGAGGAGCCGAGCACGATCATCAACCGCTGCGCGATCGCGCCCTCGTCGCGCAGCTCGCGCAGGAACCAGATCTGGTCGTCGAGGCCCTCCGACACCCGCCGGTAGGCCAGCAGGCCCGCATCGGGATTCGGTGTCTCGCCGAGCCATTCGAGCAGGGTCGGCAGCAGCAACGCCTGGATCCGGCCCTTGCGGGAAACGCCGCCGGTGAGTGCTTTCAGATGTCCAAGGGCGTGTTCGGGCGCCTGGTAGCCCAGCGCGGCCAACTGCCGGATAGCGGCATCGGGGCTGAGGCGCAACGCGTCCGGGTCCATCTTGACCACCGATTCGAGCAGCGGGCGATAGAACAGTTTGGCGTGTAACCGCCTCACCCGCACCGCGTTTCGCCGAATCTCGGTACCGAGCACGCCGACCGCGTCCTGCCTGCCGTCGGGCCGGATGTGCGCGGCACGCGCCAGCCAGCGCATGCCTTCCTCGTCGTCGGCGGCGGGCAGCGTGTGCGTGCGCCGCAACCGCTGCAACTGCAGGCGATGTTCGAGCAACCGCAGGAATTCGTAGGACGCGGTGAGATTGGCCGCGTCGTCGCGCCCGACGTAGCCGCCCGCGGCCAGTGCGGTCAGCGCCTCCACGGTCCCCTGGACGTGCAGCGACTCGTCGACCCGTCCGTGCACCAATTGCAAGAGCTGGACCGCGAATTCGACGTCGCGCAGGCTGCCGTGCCCGAGCTTCAGTTCGCGCTCGCGCAGATCGGCGGGCACCAGATCCTCCACCCGGCGCCGCATCGCCTGCACGTCGGCCACGAAGTCGGGACGCTCGGAGGCGTTCCACACCATCGGCATCAGCGCCGCCCGGTACTGCTCACCGAGTTCGAGGTCGCCGGTCACCGGCCGGGCCTTGAGCAATGCCTGGAACTCCCAGGTGCGGGCCCAGCGCTTGTAGTAGGCGAGGTGGGAGTCCAGCGTGCGCACCAGCGCGCCCGCCTTGCCCTCCGGCCGCAGCGCGGCGTCGACCTCGAAGTAGGCCGCGCTCGCGACGCTCATCATCTCGGCGGCCAGCCGGGTGGCGGTGGCGTCGGCGGGCTCGGCGACGAAGACCACGTCGACATCGCTGACGTAGTTCAACTCGCGGGCGCCGCTCTTGCCCATCGCGATCACCGCGAGCCGCACCGGCACCGGTCCGTCCTTGCAGACCCGGGCGACCGCGACCGACAGCGCGGCGGTCAGCGCGGCATCGGCCAGATCCGTGAGGTGCCTGCCGACCACCTGGTACGGCAGCACCGGTTCGTTCTCCACGGTGGCGGCCAGGTCGAGCGCGGCGAGCAGCATGAGCTGGTCGCGATATCGTTTGCGCAGCAGGGCCACCACTTCGGGACCGTGCTCCCCGGCCCGGAACAGCATGGGTCCGGCGTTCTCGCCCTCCTCCGGCACCGCGTCCACCACGTCGAGCAGCTCGGCGAGCACTTCCTCGGGCGAGGGCAACGCTTTGCGCCGCAGCAGCTCCCATGCCGCGGGATCGGCGACGAGATGATCGGCGAACGCGCTGGACGCGCCGATCAGCGCGAACAGCCTGCCGCGCAGCGCGGTTTCCGAGCGGATCGCCGAATCCAGTGCCGCCCAGTCCGTTCCGAGCTGCTCGTACAGCTTCAGCAGGGTGTTCAGCGCCAGGTCGGCGTCGGGCGCGCGCGAGAGCGCCCACAGCACGGGAATACTTTCGACGTTGTCCCAGCCCAATTCGCGCAACGTGGCAGCGGCGGACGGCTCGAGCAATCCGAGCCGACCGACACCGGGGACAGCGGAGCGGGCAGACGGTGGCCGGACCATAGCACTCAAATTACAGGCTCGAAGCTAACGGCAGGCCACCGCGGAACCTATCTTCGGTACCAGAACGGCGCGGGTGCGCGCCCTGGTTCACAGTCCGAGGTATTCCTTCAGCTCGAACGGCGTCACCTGGCTGCGGTAGTCGGCCCACTCCCGGCGCTTGTTGCGCAGGAAGAAGTCGAACACGTGCTCGCCGAGCGTCTCGGCGACCAGCTCCGAGCGCTCCATCGCCTGCAGCGCCTCGTCCAGCGTGCCGGGCAACTCGCGGAAGCCCATCGCGCGCCGCTCGGCGGCGGTCAGCGACCACACGTCGTCCTCGGCCTCCGGCGGCAGTGTGTAGCCCTTCTCGATGCCCCGCAGACCGGCCGCGAGCAGCACGGCGAAGGTCAGGTAGGGGTTGCAGGCCGAATCGGGGCTGCGGATCTCGATGCGTCGCGAGGAGGACTTGTTCGGCGTGTACATCGGCACCCGGACCAGCGCGGAGCGGTTCGACCGGCCCCAGGACGCGGCGGTCGGCGCTTCACCGCCGTGGATGAGCCGCTTGTAGGAGTTGACCCACTGGTTGCTGATCGCGCTGATCTCCGGCGCGTGCTCGAGGATGCCCGCGATGAACGCCCGTGCGGTGCTGGAGAGGTTGATCGGATCGTCGGGGTCGTGGAAGGCGTTGGCCTCGCCCTCGAACAGGCTCATGTGCGTGTGCATCGCCGAACCCGGGTACTGGGCGAACGGCTTGGGCATGAACGTCGCGCGCACGCCCTCGTCGATCGCCACCTCCTTGATCAGGTAGCGGAAGGTCATCACGTTGTCGGCCATGGACAGCGCGTCGGCGTAACGCAGGTCGATCTCCTGCTGACCGGGCGCGCCCTCGTGGTGACTGAACTCCACCGAGATGCCCATCGACTCGAGCGCGTCGATGGCGTGGCGGCGGAAGTTCGGCGCCGAATCGTGCACGGCCTGGTCGAAGAAGCCGCCGGAATCGGCCGGGGTCGGCTGCGAGCCGTCCTGCGGGCCGTTCTCCAGCAGGAAGAACTCGATCTCCGGGTGCACGTAGCAGCTGAACCCGACGTCGCCCGCCTTGTTCAGCTGGCGGCGCAGCACGTGGCGCGGGTCGGCCCAGGACGGCGAACCGTCGGGCATCGTGATGTCACAGAACATGCGGGCCGAGTGCTGATGACCCTTGCTCGTCGACCAGGGCAGCACCTGGAACGTGGACGGATCGGGCCGCGCGACCATGTCGGCCTCCGACACCCTGGCGAAACCCTCGACGGCGGAACCGTCGAAGCCGATCCCCTCCTCGAACGCGCCCTCCAGCTCGGCGGGCGCGATGGCGACGGACTTCAGGTAACCCAAGACGTCGGTGAACCAGAGACGTACGAAGCGGATATCCCGCTCTTCGAGCGTCCGCAGCACGAATTCCTTCTGGCGATCCATGTCCGCGAGCGTAAGCACCCGGCGTTAAATCCGTGTTACATACACGCTGAGTGTCTGTCCTTGTTGCCGGAAATAGACTTCCCGGGCGCGCACCAGGCTCAGCAGGTGAGGCCGGGCGCCGGGTCCTTCAGGTCGACGAGATAGTCGATCACCGCCTGGTCCACGCACGACGAACCACCCGACAGCGCGATCGTGTGCCTGCTGCCCTGATAGGTCAGCAGCGAGGCGCCCAGCTGCGCGGCGAGGTCGACACCGGCCTGATACGGCGTCGCCGGATCCTCTGTGGTCGACACGACCACGGTCTTCGGCAGCCCGGTCACCGTGATCCGATGCGGCTCACTGGTGTTCGGCACCGGCCACACCGTGCACTGGTCCAGCGGCGCCGCGCCGGTACCGCGGCCGTCGTCGAGGAACGGCGCGGCCTTGCGGTATTCGATGTCCTGCCTGCCGGTGACCTCGCGGTCGGTGATGCGCGGATCGTCCACGCAACGAATGGCGTTGAACGCGTCGGTGGTGTTGCTGTACGTGCCGTCCTCGCGGCGGCCGTCGTACAGGTCGGCCAGTTGCAGCAGGGTGTCGCCGCGCCCGTCGCGCAGCTCGGACAACCCGAGCGTCAACACCGACCACAGATCGGTCGTATAGAGCGCTTGCCGCACCCCGGTGAGCGCGTCGCCGTAGCTGAGGCCGCGCGGATCGGTGGTCGGCGCCGACCTGTCCCACAGCGGGTCGACCAGTGCGCGGAAGCGCGAAACGGCCTGAGCCTGATCGGTGCCGAGGGGACAGTCCGCCTTGGTCACGCAGTCCGCGGCGTAGGCGTCGAACACCTTCTGGAATCCGGCCGCCTGACGCAGGGATTCCTGCACCGGGTCCTGTGAGGAGTCGATCGCACCGTCGAGCACGAGCGCGCGCACCCGGTCCGGGAACTTCTCCGCGTAGGCCGAACCGATCTTGGTGCCGTACGAGTAGCCCAGGTAGCTGAGCTTCGGGTCGCCGAGCGCTGCGCGCAGCACGTCGAGGTCCTGCACCACCTCGCGGGTGCCGACGTGGGCCAGGAACTCCTTGCCGGTCCTGGTCGTGCAGCGCTCCGCGTACTGCCGGTTCTCGTCCTCGGCGGCGGCGATCCCTTCCGGCGTGTTGTCCTTTTGCGGCTCGGCCCGCTCCGCGTCCTGCTCCTGCGCGGTCTCACAGACGATGGCCGGCGTCGAGGACCCCACCCCGCGCGGATCGAACCCGACCCGGTCGAACCGCTGCGCCAGCGGCGTCTTGTTGCCGAGCACCGACAGGGTCAAGCCCGACTCCCCCGGACCGCCCGGGTTCATCAGCAGCGAACCGATCTTCCTGCCGGACGCCTTGATCCGCGACACCGCGATCTGCGCGGTCGGCCCGTCCGGGGCGGCGTAGTCGATCGGCACGGTGACCTTCGCGCACTCCGCGCTCGGCGCGAATCGGTCCTCCGGCGAACCGAATCCCTCGCAACTGCCCCACGCGACGGTCTGGGTATAGAACTTGCCCAGCTCGGCGGGCACGTCGGGCATCGGACCCGTCGGATGCCCCGCGGTCGTACACCCCGCCGCCACCAACCCCAGCACCGCCACGATCAGCGCACCGCGCCCACTCCGAACCAAAGCCATGCACTGATAGTGGCAGTACCGGGCTCATGGCAGCGAACAGCCCGCCCGTGCCGGACCGCGACGCGCCCGGCAACCTCGTGTGATGTGACCAATTGCATCGGCCCGAAGCCTTAATCGGGGCCGGTCACAGCTGGCACACTGAAGCTGTCAGACGAACCCGGGGACCCGGACGGGCCCCGAGGAGACAGCGACGAAAGGGACGATGATGTCCGTATCCGATTCGGAAACCCCTGCCTACGGTGCGGCTCCCAGCCAGCCGAAGAAAGCCGTGCGTAAGACCCGGGTGCATCATCTGCAGCAGATGAAGGCAGACGGCGAGCGCTGGTCCATGCTCACCGCCTACGACTACTCCTCGGCGCGACTGTTCGAGGAAGCCGGCATTCCCGTGCTGCTCGTCGGCGACTCCGCGGCCAACGTCGTCTACGGCTACGACACCACGGTGCCGATCACCGTGGAAGAACTCCTTCCGCTGGTCCGCGGCGTGGTGCGGGGCGCGCCGCACGCGCTGGTGGTGGCCGATCTGCCGTTCGGCACCTACGAGTCCTCGCCCCAGCAGGCCCTGGCCACCGCGACCCGGTTCATGAAGGAGGGCCAGGCGCACGCGGTGAAGTTCGAGGGCGGTGAGCGCGTCGCCGAGCAGATCGCGCTGATCACCTCGGCGGGCATCCCCGTCATGGCGCACATCGGGTTCACCCCGCAGAGCGTCAACACCCTCGGCGGCTTCCGGGTGCAGGGTCGCGGCGACGGCGCCGAACAGCTGATCGCTGACGCCATCGCGGTGCAGGAGGCGGGCGCGTTCGCGGTCGTCATGGAGATGGTGCCCGCCGAGCTGGCCGCGCAGGTCACCGGCAAGCTGACCATCCCGACTGTCGGCATCGGCGCCGGCGCGGACACCGACGCACAGGTGCTGGTCTGGCAGGACATGGCGGGCTACACCAGCGGCAAGACCGCGAAGTTCGTCAAGCGCTTCGGCAATGTCGGTGACGAATTGCGTACCGCCGCAGCGGCTTACGCCGACGAGGTGCGCCGGGGCAGCTTCCCCGGCCCGGAGCACAGCTTCTAGCTCGCTCGAAACGAACAGCACAGTGTTGATGACCGACCGAGTGGTGCAGGCGCCCGCCGCACTGCTCGGACAGTCGATCGAGCCGCTGACCGACTGGGCGTTCGAGGTCATCGCCGAGCACGGGCACGCCGTCACCGGCGAGCCGGTGCGCACCCGGCGGCGCGCCTGGTCGCTGGTGGTGCGCATTCCCACGACCGCGGGCCCGATGTGGGCGAAGGCCAACGCCCGCGCCTTCGCGCACGAGGGCCACCTGCTGGCGCTGCTCGCCCGATTGTATCCCGGTAGTGCGCTGGAACCCGTTGCGGTGCAACCGGATCGCGGCTGGTTGCTCAGCAGGCACGGCGGCGACGTCGCACCGGACACCGCCGCCGAATGGACTGGCCTGGTCCGCGCCTACGCCGGGTTGCAGCAGTCGCTCACCGCGCACATCGATGAGCTGCGCGGCACCGGAACGCCGTACCTGCCGCCCGCCCGGCTCGTCACCGTCTACCAGCACTACGAGCCGCGCATCCCCGGCCTCGGCGACCGGATCGCGGAGGCCGCCGCGGAGCTGGGCGACTACCGCAGGCTCAGCATCGAACACAACGACGTGCACCCCGGCAACGCGTTCGCGGGCACCGGCCTGCTCTTCGACTGGGCTGACGCGGTGATCACCCACCCGTTGCTGTCGCACAAGATCCTGCGCACCCCGCATCGGGACGAATACCTCGCGCACTGGCGGCGCGACGGGCCGATCTCGCGCACCGAGATCGCCCTCGCCGAGCGGCTGGCGCCGTTGATCGCGCTGCATCCCTGGCGCACCATCGACGTCTCCGCGCCACCGTTCGCCCGTACGGTCGAGGCACTGCTGGACGAGCTGCGCACCAGCTTCCGGTAGAACGGCGGTCCGGGCCCTGCCGGCGAATCAATGGCAGACTCGATGCGGACATTGTCGACAACAGCAGAGGTATTTGATGCGCAGCCGTTGGATCTCACGCAGCACGCTGCTGCTGGCAGGCGTTTTCGCCGCCGCAGCACTGACCGCCTGCGGAACCGAGTCGAACCCGGCCCCTACCGGGAGTTCCGGCTCGACGACGGCGTCCGCGACGGCGACGAGCACGCCGAGCAACTCCGCCCCGAAGCCGGGCACCCCGGAGATCTCCGACGCCGCGGCGGTCCAGCTGTGCGACATGATCCGCCCGGAACTGTCGAACTGGCGGGTGCAGGGTCCGACCCTGGGCCGGATCGGGCTCAACGCGATGGTGCACGAGTGGGCGCTGCGCAACGGCGGTATCAACGTCGCGGTGCTGGCGGACAAGCCGGTCATCGACCGGATCACCATCAAGAGCTGCCCGGACGTGCAGAAGCAGGCGATCGAGGCACTGCAACTGCCCGACCTGGCCTCGGGTCTGGTGCCCTGATGGCGGGCACCACGTTGCGCACGCTGTACCCCGAGATCGAGCCGTACGACACCGGACTGCTCGATGTCGGCGACGGCCAGGCGATCTACTGGGAGGTCAGCGGCAACCCCGACGGCAAGCCGGTGGTGTTCCTGCACGGCGGGCCCGGCGGTGGCACCTCGCCCTACCAGCGCCAGTTCTTCGACCCGGCGGCCTATCGGATCGTGCTGCTCGATCAGCGCGGCTGTGGACGGTCCACCCCGCACCTGGCCGACAACGCGGACCTGACCACCAACACCACTCAGCATCTGATCGCCGACCTGGAGGCGCTGCGTACGCATCTCGGCATCGAGCGCTGGCAGGTGTTCGGCGGCTCGTGGGGTTCGACGCTCGCGCTCGCCTACGCCCAGACCTACCCCGAGCGGGTCACCGAGCTGGTGCTGCGCGGCATATTCCTGTTGCGCCGCAAGGAAATCGACTGGTACTACAACGGCGCAGCCGGCTACGTCTACCCCGACGAGTGGGAGAAGTTCCTCGCGCCGGTGCCCGCGGCCGAGCGCGGCCAGGACCTCGTCGAGGTCTACCACCGGCTGCTGCACTCCCCCGACGAACAGGTCGCGCTCGACGCGGCGATCGCCTGGTCGACCTGGGAGGGCGCGACGAGTGCGCTACTGCCGCAACCCGATCGGGTCGCCGAGACCGCGGAGCCGCGCTTCGCGCTGGCGTTCGCGCGGATCGAGAACCACTACTTCCGCAACCACGGCTTCCTCGAAGACGGCCAGTTACTGCGTGACGCCGGTACCATTTCTCATATCCCGACGGTCATCGTGCAGGGGCGCCACGACATCGTCTGCCCCGCGGTGAGCGCGTGGGACCTGCACAAGGCACTGCCGAGTTCCGAGCTGCACATCGTGCACGACGCGGGCCATACCGCGAACGAGCCCGGCATCACGCACCACCTGGTCGAAGCCACCGACCGATTCGCGAAAGCGGGGTAACCCCATGACGGCCACAGCCGGTAACGCGATCATCGCGGCACTCCGCGACGATATCGACCGGCTGTTCGCCGCCGAGCCCGAAGTCCGCGACGACGCGCCCGATTCGGTGCACCAGATGCGGGTGGCGACCCGCCGACTGCGCAGCGTATTGCGGTCCTACCGCGGCCTTTTCGAGCGCACCCCGGCGGCCGCGCTTGGCGCCGAGCTCAAATGGCTGGCCGGGGTGCTCGGCGTGGCCCGCGACGCCGAGGTGCGCGCCGCACGTTTCGCCGACCTGTTGACCGAACACGCTCGGCCGGAAGAACATTCGGCGGCCGCACTGGCGCCGATGACCGCCAGGCTGGTCACCGCGCAGCAGCAGCGCTACACCGACGCGCACGCTGAGGTCCTGCTCGCCCTGGACAGCACGCGCTACCACGACCTGCGCGCCGAGCTCGCGCGCTGGCGCACCGATCCGCCGCTGCGGACTGCGCGCGCCGGCGTGGCGGCCACCGAGTTCTTCGGCGTCGTGCTGCAACGTGATCGGGAGCGGGTCGAGCGGCTGATCCGGCTCGAACCCACCGTGACGGCGGACGAGCGGGTCGAGCTGCTGCACGATATCCGCAAGAGCGCCAAGCGATTACGCTACTCATGCGAGGCGGCCGAGCAGGTGCTCGCCGCCGCGGCGACCGGCCTCGGCGCCCGCGCCAAACGGCTGCAGACCGTCCTCGGCGATCACCGCGACGCCGTCGAATCCCAGCACGCGCTCTACGGCATCGCCGCCGACGCCGGTGCGGCAGGCGAAGACCCGGCCCGCTACCGCGCCCTCGCGGGCGCCGAAGAGGTCGCGGCGCACCGGGCACTGAGCCGCTACCCCGAAGCCGCCACGGCGTTGCGCGCCGACGGCGAATAG
The DNA here is from genome assembly GCF_011801125.1 of Nocardia brasiliensis. NCBI lineage: Bacteria > Bacillati > Actinomycetota > Actinomycetes > Mycobacteriales > Nocardiaceae > Nocardia > Nocardia brasiliensis. The sequence goes on along the minus strand of NZ_CP046171.1, from coordinate 2,385,847 downwards.
TTCCGCTCCGAGAACCGATTCCGCGCAACCGTTTACCGCAGCCCGGGTGCGGAACAGCATCCGAGAGTCAGGGCGTGTAGTCGAAGGCGATCTTGCGGGTGGCCGGGTCGGCGGCGGTCAGCCGGACGCGGACCCGCTCGCCCTCCGGGGGTTCGCCGGTGCAGGGGCCGAGTACCGGCGGGTCGGCGATGAAGACCTCGGCGGCGCGGTTGCCGTTGGCCTCGCGCACCACGACCGCGTCGAACTCGGCGCCCGCGCGCTCGGCGAGCAACGTCGCCTCGGTCAGGTCGACGCAGGCGCGTTCGACCTTGTTCGCGATCCCGTCGCTGCGGCGCATGGTGTCGGCGGCTTCGGCGAGACCGTCGGTAACCCACTGCGGCACTGCGGTTCCCGCGCACCGGGCCAGACAGATCTCGGTGGCGTAGCGGTCGACCAGCCTGCGCAGCGGCGCGGTGACGTGCGCGTACGGCGCGTGCATCGCGCTGTGCTGCAACGCTTCCGGGGCCGCCGGGGCCGGGTCGCCGTTCAGCACGGTGTAGGACGCGCCACGCAGCAGGCTGGTCGCCTCCGACATCAGCACCAGCGCGGCGGGGGTGTTCGGGTCCAGCGCGGCGAGCATCTGCCCGACCGGCTGCTCCTGCGGCCATGCGACGCCCAGCGCGGCGGCGGTGCGGCGCATGGACGCGATCGCCGAATCGGCGGGCGGTGGCATGGTGCGCAGCAGCGCGGGCGCGCCCGCGTCGAGCATGATGCGCGCCGCGCACATCCCGGTCAGCAGCGAGACCTGCTCGTTCCAGTCGTCGGCGGCGGTGCGCGGCTCGACGATCAGCCGCCAATGCCGCAGCGATCGATCGTCGCGGACGATGCTCTGCGCGGGCAGTCGCAGTCCGATCGCGCCGCGGGCCAGTCCCGCCTCGATGCGCCGCTTGCCGAATTCCGGCAGGGCCGCGATCGAGGGGTGCGGTCGGCCCGCGTCGGCGTCGGCCTGCACACCGGCGTAGTCGAGCCGGGCATGCGAGCGCACTAGCGCGCGCTCCACCGAAAAACGTTGCGGCTCTGCGTTTTCATCGAGTTCGATGGTCCACAGCGCGGCCGGGCGCCGCTGCTGCGGCAGCAGGCTCGCGGTGCCCTCGGACAGCACCGGCGGATGCAGCGGCACCGTGCCGTCCGGAAGATAGAAGGTCTGCCCCCTGAGTCCCGACTCCTTGGCGAGTGCTCCGTCGGGCTCGATCACGGCGCCGACATCGGCGATGGCGTAGTGCAGCAGGAAGCCGGTGCTGGTGCGCTCGAGGTGCAGGGCCTGGTCCAGATCCATGGCCCCCGGCGGGTCGATCGTCACGAACGCGATGTCGGTGCGATCGTTCCGGTCGCCCGCGAACGCGTCGGACGCGTCGCGGGCTTCCGCGGTCGCCTCGGCCGGGTACGCCGAGGCCAAACCGAATTCGGAACGAATGGCGCCGAAATCGACCGGCGCCGAGACGATCCGCTGATGTAATTCCACGCTGGGTGTGCCCGACCTACTACTGCAGCGCCAGCATGGTGCCGTTCAACGAATCGAGCGGCCCGTACACGGTGAAGGTGACATGTCCGCCCGGGACCGCCGCCGACACCGCGGCGGCCGCGTCCAGCGCCTCACCGAAGGAAGGCGCCGAAGGATGTGGCAGACCCGCGAGGGTCCGCCCGAAACGGTTCTGGGCGACCCAGACCGTGTCGGCAGGGCTGAGGTCGACCTGCACCCCGCCCGGCAGCGGCGTCACCGCTACGGCACCGGCGGAACCGGCCCCCAGCATGGCGAAAACCGAAGCAGCACCGGCGATCAACGCGCCGGCGACCAGTGAGCGAACAATCCGCATATGAGTTGAGACCTGCTTTCCCGCATTCGAAGTGTGAAGAGAACGTTGCGGCCCCGACTACGGGCCGAACCAACGGTCCCTACTTTATGACGTCGATCACGGTCCGGCTAGTTACTCGCGCATCGGCATGGCGGCTCCACTACGCCGAGCAGCCCGTCGACGTGGCTGCTAACGTGGCCGCCGTAGCGTGGCTCACATTCGGCCCGCACATTCTGAAATGTCCTGTACGTCGACAATTGGGAGTTTCGTAGCTATGTCATCGATCTTGTTCGACTACCTGGCCCCGCTGATCGGCGCGGACCAGGCAGCCTATTGGGCCCAGGTCTTCGTCATCTCCCCGGTCTGACCGACAAATCCACTGACGCAACCTGTCGCCTCCCGTTCACCGGACGGGAGGCGGCTTTTGTTCGGGACCGCTAGCATCGCGCTCCGTGATCAGAACTACCGCCGCTCTCGCGGCCAGCGCGACCGTCTTTGCCCTGCTGCTCACCGGCTGCGGGAACGACAAGGCCACCACCGATGCCGCCTCCGCCACCACCGCGCAGTCGAGCGGCGACACCCAGGTCGTCGACAGCGTCAAGGCCGGCGCGTTCGTCGTCAGCTTCCGCGGCGCGTTTCCGAAACTCGCCGAAGGCAAGGACGACGCGAAGCTCTCCGCCGTGCTCAGCGACAGCTGCAAAGACATCAAGGCGGGCAAACCCGAGGACGAGGTAATCCAGAGCATCATCAAGCGCGCCTCCGGCAGCACCGAGGCGACGCCCGAGGAATCGAAGGCCATCTACCAGATGGCCAAAATGATGTGCTGAGCCGCGGCTATTTCAGCCACGGCAGGTGATCGGGCAGATATTTCAGCGCGTAGCCGATCGCGATCATGCAGACGATGGCGATGACGGGAATGAGCACGGACATCGGTCCGATCCTTACGTTGTACTACCGATGCGGGTCGTACGGCGGTGCCGAAAGGCGTCGACCGTACCCGTATCGGTATACGCCTCCACCGTCACGCCTGGGTGTCGATTTGCTGCGCGGATGGCGGATCGTCGGGCTGGTCCAGTTCGCTGTGCCGCGGGGTGGCGGGGAGTTTCTCCGGTTCGGACGGGGGTGCCTGGTTCGCGGCGGGTGGAGTGGTGCGTTCCAAGAAACGAAGCAGTTCCACCGGGAACGGCAGGACCAGGGTCGAATTCTTTTCCGCCGCAACCTGAACCACGGTTTCGAGCAGGCGCAGCTGCAGCGAGGCGGGCGACTCCGACATCTGTGCGCCCGCCTGCGCCAGCATCTGTGCGGCCTGCAGCTCGCCCTGCGCGGAGATGACGCGGGCCCGGCGTTCGCGTTCGGCCTCGGCCTGCCGCGACATCGACCGCTTCAACGCGTCGGGCAGTGCCACATCCTTGATCTCCACTCGGTCGATGTGCACGCCCCAGCCCAGCGCCGGGCTGTCGATCATGATCTCCAGGCCCTTGTTCAACTCTTCGCGGTTGGACAGCAGGCTGTCCAGGTCGCTCTTGCCGATGATCGACCGCAGCGAGGTCTGTGCCACCTGACCGACGGCGAACAGGTAGTTCTGCACCTCCACCACCGCCAGCACCGGATCGAACACCCGGAAGTACACCACCGCGTCCACCCGCACCGTGACGTTGTCGCGGGTGATGCCGTCCTGCGCGGGAATCGGCATGGTGACGATCTGCGTCGACACCTTCCGCATCCGGTCGACGAACGGAATCAGCAGGCGCAGCCCGGGGTCTCGCGTCGCGATCACCCGGCCGAACCGGAAGATCAGCCCCTTCTCGTACTGTGCGACCACCCTGGCGCTCATGGCCGTGGCAATCGCGCCCGCCGTCGCGCCCACGCCGAAGATGCTGCCGACGATCGCCAGAATGTCCATGCCCCGCCACCCGACTCGCGTCCGCGTACAGCAGAGGCGGGCGCCTGGACGCTGCGGCCCCGCGGCTGCCTCCATCATCGCACCGTCGGAGCCGTTGCAGGGCAGACTGTTCCGAGAGCGGCTGCGCCCTCGTGGGCACCGAGCCGGAACGGGCGGGCGAGTTGGCCTGTAAGCCGGATCCTGTCCCCGGTTCGCACCGGGGGGCGACCATCCATCTGGACACACCGTTGCCGGGTGCCTCGAGCGGTCCACCCGCAGGCTCGGGCGAGCAGCCCTCGAACACCTGCGCAGCCGCACCGCGGGCGATGCGACCTTCGACCTTGCTCCGGGCGGGGTTTACCTAGCCGCCCCGGTCACCCGGGGCGCTGGTGCGCTCTTACCGCACCGTTTCACCCTCACCACACGACCCCGAAAGGCCGTGGGCGGTCTGTTCTCTGTGGCACTGTCCCGCGGGTCACCCCGGGTTGCCGTTAGCAACCGCCCTGCTCTGTGGAGTCCGGACTTTCCTCGGCCTCGGGCGGCGACACAGCTGTGCCCGTTCCCGATGCCGCGGCCGCCCGGCCAACTCGTCCGCGCTGACAGCGTACTCGGCATGGCAGACTCCGCCAGGGTGCGGGGGCCGCGGACGCAGTACGGTGGTGTGCCATGGAACGTGTCGAGGTCGGCTTCCCCTCCGGAAGCGAGCAGTGTGCCGCCTGGCTCTATCGCCCGGACGGCGCGCCCAAGCCCCGCCCGCTCGTTGTCATGGGACACGGCCTGGGGGCGAACCGTGAGATGGGGCTCGACCGGTACGCGCGGCGCTTCGCCGCAGCCGGCATGGCGGTGCTGGTGTTCGACTACCGCAATTTCGGGGCGAGCCAGGGTGAGCCACGCCAGCTCATCAAGATCGGCAAGCAGCGCGACGACTGGCGCGCCGCCATCGCGTTCGCGCGCACCATCCGCGGCATCGACGCGACCCGGATCGCGTTGTGGGGCACCTCCTTCGGCGCCGGGCACGTCCTCGCGGTGGCACCGGAGGACGACTACCTGGCCGCGGTCGTGGCACAGGTCCCGTTCACCAGCGGCTGGTCCAGCGCACTGGCGAAAGGTCCGATCAGCCTCACCAAGGTGAGCGCGATCGCCGCCACCGACCTGTTGATCGGCCCGTTACGACGCAAGCCCGTCGGCATCCGACTAGCGGGCCGCAAGCGTTCCGCCGCGTTGATGAGCGCGACCGACGTCCCGGAGGGCAACGGCAGGCTGGCCGAGGAGAGCGAGCGCTACAAGCCGAAAGTGGCTGCCCGCGTCGCCTTTTCGGCCATGTTCGACAGGCCGGGCCGCCGCGCGAAGGCGTTGAAGATGCCGGTGCTGTACGCACTCGCCGACAACGATTCGATCACCCCGATCAAGCCCGCGCTGCGCGCGGCGGAGCGCACCAAGCACGCGGTGGTGAAGCGATACCCGGTGGGGCACTTCGACATCTACTTCGACGACACCTTCGAGAAGGCGGTATACGACCAGACCGAGTTCCTGGTGTCGGTGCTGCGCCCATAGCGGACAGCGCGACAGCACGGTCACCGTCGTGCCGTATCGTGGAGGGCGCAGCTCGATGCTGCGTCCTGTTGTCGACGATGGCCCGATGCGCCGCGAAGCATCCACTCCCATGAATTCTGTGCTCTGCCGGGGGAAGGCTGTTCCCACTCACCGATGACGACGGCGCGACTGAAGTCGCGTCCCGACCTGCGCAGGCAACGCAGGCCGCGCGCCCATGGCTGCTGGAATCACCTGATCATCGCGCCGCTGTGGCCCAAGCACGGCGTCAACCTCGGCACCCTGCTGCGCACCTGCGACGCGGTCGGCGCCTGTCTCGCCGTGCCGCGCAAGCCCTGGGTGCCCGACGCCCTCGCCCACGGCAACACGCTGCGAAAACATCAGTGCGTGCACTGGATCGACGGCCGGGTCGATCGCTGGCTGGCGCGCCAGCGCGCCGGCGGCTCGGCCATCGTCGGCGTCGAACTCACCGACGAATCGATCCGCCTCGCCGACCTGCCCACCGCCCGGCGACGCACCGTCATCGTGCTCGGCCACGAATCCACCGGCATCCCACCGGAAGGCCTGGAACTGCTCGACGTGGCCGTCGAGATCCCGATGGTCGGCACCGGCCACAGCCTCAACGTCGCTGTGGCAGGCTCCCTCGTCCTCTACAAGCTCGCCGGCCTGTGTTGAGCCCGCTCGGGTCGCTCGGCCTGCAGCGCTGTCGGTCCCCGGCCGCTACAGTCGCCGCCCATGAACGCTGCGACGGCCGCCGTCATCATCGAGATCGTGGGCGGGATCGTGCCTTTCGACGAGACGGAGCGCGAACACATCGACCAGACGCTGAGCTGGCCGGCGTCCACCGACGATGTGCTCCGCCGGGTGAAGCCGGACACCCCGCCGCGGCACCTGGTCAGTTACGTCGTGCTGGTCGACCCCGACGCGCGCCGTACCACCCCCGTACCTTCCGGAGTCTCGGTCCCTGCGGCACACGGAACGGGTACCCCAATGCAAAAACGAGGCGCGGCAACACCTGAGCGCAGCGACCCGCACGCAGAACAGTCGGCGACGTAGACAGCCTGCCGCAACCTCGCCCAGCTGGCTGAACAAACACAGAGTGCGCCCGACCCCTGCTGGTTCAGCGGCGGCGCAAAGCTCGCCAGAGCACTACGGCGAATCCGGCAACGAACGCGCCTGCGATCGCGGGTTGCTTGCGTATTGCCTCGGTGAATGAACGCCCCTGTTCCACAACGGGTTCCGGGACCGCGTCCGTGACCTGTGCTGCGGCGTCCTTGGCGCGCTCGGCCGCCTGCTCGGTGCGCTCGCCGGCGGCTCGGATCGCCTCGGCGGCCTGGTCCTTTGCCGCCTCGGTCTTTTCACCCGCCGAGTCGAGTGCGGCGGCCGCGGCCGCTTTCGCGTCGTCGGCCTTCGCGTGCGCCGCGCCGAGCACCGCGGCGGCGTTCGGGTTTTCGACCCCGACCTTCTCCTCGAGCTTGCCGATGGCATCGGCGGCGGCCTGCTTCCCCTCGGCCGCAATCTTTTCGAGCCCCTCGGCCGGTGCCGCAGCGGGGTCTACGCGGCCGGCCTGTACCGCACCGGCCGCCTCGGCGGCACTCTGGTCGGCATCGCCTGCTTTGGCGCGCCCATCGGCGTCGGAAGCAGCGGCGATGTCCGGCTCCGCTGTGCCCGCACCCTCGCACACCTGCGCCGCCGCGGTCTTTCCGTCGGCGATCGCTTGCGCCGCATTCTGCTTCGCCTGTTCCTGCGCACCACGAATCGCCGCCGCGGCTTTGCGTTGGGCTTCGGCGGTGTCCTGCTCGACTTCCTGCTGCCTGGCTGCGGCGGCGGCCGCGGCGGCGCGCGCGGCTTCGGCGGCCGCGGCGGCGCGCGCGGCTTCGGCGGCCTCGGCTTCGGCCTCGCGGGTCACCTCGGCGGCCTTGCGCTCGGCCGTCTCGCGCACCTGCGCGGACTGCTCGGCCGCGAGTTGCGCTGCCACCGCGGCCTTTTCGCGGACCGCGTCGGCCTTCTCCTGGAACTTGTCGGCCCCGGCCTCGGCGGGGTTGGGTTCGCCCATCATCGGCTCCTCTCTGCTGCGGGATGGTCGGCTGAGGTCATGGTGGAGTCGGCGGACTGCCTTTCGCATTCCTCGGACTCGGCGTCGTCGGACATGGCTCGGGTGTCTCGCGGGGGCAGGAACGGTTCTTCCTCCGGCGACAGCCCCTGTTCGATGCGCCGCCCGCGCGCGAGTTCGGCGTCGAATTCCGCGCCGAGCAGCACCGCGATATTGGACAGCCACAACCAGATCAGAAAGACCGCGACGCCGCCGAGTGAACCGTAAACCTTGTTGTAGGAGCCGAAATTCGCGACGTACACCGCGAACCCGGCAGACGCCGCGATCCAGAGCAGCACGGCGAGCACCCCGCCGGGGCTCAGCCAACGAAACCCCGGCTGCCGCGCGTTCGGCGCGGCCCAGTACAGCAGCGCGAAGGCCACGCTCACCAGCACGGCCAGCACCGGCCATTTCGCGATGTCCCACACCAGTACCGCGGCCGAACCGATCCCGAGCCACTGCCCGACCCGCTCGGCGACCCGGCCGGTCAGGACGACGCCGAGCGCACAGCACGCGAGCAGCACCACCATGAGGGCGGTCAAACCGAGTTGCACCGGAACGGTTTTCCAGATCGGGCGGCCTTCTTCGGTGTCGTAGATGGCGTTGGCCGCGCGCATGAACGCGCCGATGTATCCGGAGGCCGTCCACAGCGCCGTCGCCAAGCCGACGACGGCCAGCGGTCCGGACAACTGACTGGCGCCTTGCAATTGATGCAGAGCGTCGACGAGCAACGCGGTGCCGCTGCTCGGCCCCATCTGCTGGATGGTGTCTATCAGCGACTCGGTCGCCGACGGCCCGAGCGCGCCGAGGATCGCGGTGAGCACGACCAAGCCGGGGAAGATCGACAGCACGCTGTAATAGGTAAGCGCCGCAGCCCAATCCGAGAGGTTGTCATCCAAGAATTCGGTGACGGTGCGGCGGAGCACGCCCCACCAGGAACGCCAACGCAGCACCGACGGGCCCATCGACCAGTCCACCACCCGGTGTCCGTGCCGCTTCGCCATGTCCGTCACCTCCCGATCGAGGGGCGGATACCCCGCGACCGGCCGGGCAAACGCGAACGTCAGCGCCGGCGCACCCACTCGTGCTCGATGCGCGGATCATCCGGTCCCACCGGACCTGTCACGCCCGTTCGCACGAATCCGTGCCGCAGATACAGTCGTTCGGCGGCGGTGTTCCCGTCGGCGACCGCGAGCCACACCGCAGGGCTGCCCGCGGTGTCGGCCCAGTCGAGCACCGTTTCCACCAGCAGATCCGCTACGCCGGTGCCACGCGCCTCGGGTGCCACCCACATCGAAATCAGGTGCACGCCAGTGCGTTCCACGTCGCGCATGGCGCCGACTGTGCCCAGCTCGACGCCGTCGGCCTCGGCCACGTACTGCACCCGCTTGGACAGGATCTCGCGCCACACTTGTTCGGGGCGTGCTCGCGCCTCGGCGAGCGTCGCCCCGAAGCACTCGGGCGCGTCGGCCAGCGAGCGCAGCCGGAGCCGCCGGAACGTCTGCCATTCATCAGCGGCGAGCAGCCGGATACCGGTCGTCGATGTCCCCATCCCCGTTGTCTACCTGTCCCGCACGCGACGACGCAAACCCATCCGCGATCAGTAACCGGCCCGGCGGACACCGGTGTATTCGAGAACGGCGAACCCCGCGACCACGGCCGCGCCGACGAGCAGGAACGCGACCCCGAGCCCGGTCAGGCCGATCAAGCCCGAGAGCGCGACCGCCACCATGCCCGCCGCCGACAGTGCGTTGACGACAACCACCGCGCTCGCGTGCCCGAACGGGATCTCCGGATAGCCCGCGATCAGCAGCAGCGCCAGCGCACCGCCTAGCATGGCGACGCCGAACGGCACGGACCAGGCGGTAGGCAGGCCGAGCGGGCCGCGCAGAGCCGCCGCGCCTGCCAGCATGACCACGCCGAATATGCCGGTCCCCCATCCGTCCACGCGCAACGCGGTGCGCAGCAACCCGGTGCTCGTCTGGTCGGGGGAGAGAACCGTGCTCATCTTTTGTGCTCCTCGATCGGGTCCATTCGGGGCCGTGCGGCTCCGGCACCCCCACCTTGCCGACCTGAGGTGAGCGTCTCAATAACCTCCGAGGTCATGGCCTCGCCGCGGGCGCGCTGGCTACTCTGCTGGCGTGGTGTCGACGCAGCAGGAAACCCGATCGCGAGTAGGCGGGCTGCTCCGCGAGTGGCGCCTGCGCCGCAGGCTGAGCCAGTTGGACCTCGCTCTGGCCGCGGACACCTCGGCCCGGCACATCTCCTATGTCGAGAACGGCCGGGCCAAGCCGAGCCGAGCGATGGTGCTGCGGCTCGCCGAGACGCTGGACGTGCCACTGCGCGAACGCAATACGCTGCTGCTGGCGGCCGACTACGCGCCCGCGTACCGGGAAAGCAGCCTGGACGACACCAATCTGGCCTCGGTCCGTGCCGCGCTGACGACGATGCTGACCGCGCACGAGCCGTACCCGGCGGTGGTCGTCGATCGGTTGTGGAACGTGGTCACCGGCAACGCGGCGATGGGCGTACTGCTGCAAGGCATTCCGGATCATCTGCTGCTACCGCAGCCGAATGTGTATCGCCTGGTGCTGCATCCGGAGGGGCTGGCGGCGCGGCTGGCCAATCTGGGCCAGGTCCGAGAGTTGTTCCTGGAGCGGCTCGCCCGTCAGGTGAGTGCGAGCGGTGATCCGCGGTTGGCGGCGCTACACGACGAAGTACGTCGCTATCCCGTGCCCCCACCGGAGCCGGATGAACCGAAAGTCGGTGCGGGCGAACCCAGCCCGTTCGAGGTGCCGATCCGGATCCGCACGCCGCTCGGCGAGCTCTCGATGTTCAGCACGATGGCCACGTTCGGCGCGCCCGCGGATGTGACGCTGTCCGAGCTGGCCATCGAATTGTTCTACCCATTGGACGAACCCACCGCGGCCGCGCTGCGTGCGCTGGCGGCCGCGGCGAGCTCGGCACCGCACTGAATCGGTCGACCTCAGAGCGGCCGGAAGCCCGCGCCGACGCCGTTCTGCGCGTCGACGGCGGCGAGGATCACCGCGATCGGCTGGAAGAACGCGGGCGAGTGCAGCGGGTTGGCCGCCGTGGTGCACGGCACGTCGAAACCGATCGGGCCGATCCCGGTCAGCCGCCCCTGGTTCATCCCGACCAGTCGATCGCCGACGAACACCGGCCCACCGGAATCGCCTGGCTTAGAGCAGTATTGGTTGATGCTGGTGCCGTCCAGCCAGCCCCACACCACGCCGCAGTCGGTGCCGCTGCTGCGCCCGCTCGCGCACACGGTGCCGCCGGGCCCCGGCGGCGCACCGAGGCCGGCTATGGTGGTCGCGCCGACGCTGCGCACGGGGCTGACCCGCTCCGGATCGAGTTGCAGCACCGCGTAATCCAGACCCTCGCCGTTGTCGGAGAACGCGACCGTGCCGATCACGCCCGCGGTCGGCGTGTCTTCGGAGATCAGCCGCGCACCGGTGGGCGCGCAATGACCGGCGGTGAGGCCGATGAGCCTGCCCGCGCTGTCGTGCCCGATCGTGGTCAGCGAGCAGGCCGCGTTGTTCTCGAAGATGAGCCCGGAGCCGCCGCCGAGCACCGCATTCGGCGCGGCCGCGGCATTGCCCGCGCCGCCGGCCACCGCGGTCGCCACGGCGGCCGCGGCGATCGCGAGGGATCTGAGTTTCTTTGCCACTTCTCTCCTAATAGACAAGGTGGACAACGGGCATAACCACCCGCGCACACCTGGATCGGGGAGCGAACCACCCCCGATGGCAGCTGCGGCCACCGTCGACAGCGCAGTGGCCGACGCGGCGGAACTCGAGCGCTATCGGCTACTTGTCGGCGAATTCAGCATGGCCGGGGAGCGGCGCGGCGCACAACACCTGTGTGTACCGCGACACAGTCCACCGAGATGTGCGGTGCGCGCCACATCGCCACGCGTCGACCACGAAAAGTGCTTACCCGAACCGACTTTCACCTTCACCCACCCCGAGTACGGCCGAACTCCGCGGTCGACGATATTCAACGGTTATACGCCGCCCGCCACCGCATCGCGAATCCGCGCGGAAATCCCCAGGGTGCCCCGCCAGACCTGCGAACGCTCGCCGACCCGGCCGCCACGCGCCCGGCATCGGTCGATGCCGATCACGCGGGGCCGGGCTCGGCTCAGAGGTACGAGGTGTCGTTGAACAGCCGTACTGACGAACCGCCGTCGGGATAGAACTCCGCGATCGACAGCGAAGCCAGATCCAGATGCAGCCGGTACAGCAGCGACGGTCCGGCGGCCAGCGCCAGTTGCAGCAGCGTCTTGATCGGGGTCACGTGACTGACCACCACCAGGTTCGCGCCCGGATACTGGGTGACCAGGTCGCGGCGCACCCCGTCGACGCGTGCACGCACCTGGTCGAAGCTCTCGCCGCCGGGTGCGGGCACCGAAGGGTCGCCGAGCCAGCGGGCATGCAGTTCGGGGTCGCGCTCGGCCGCCTCGACGAAGGTCAGGCCCTCCCAGTCGCCGAAGTCGGTTTCGATGAGGCCGTCGAGGACGGTCAGCGGCGCGTCGAGCGCGTCGGCCGCAGCCTGTGCGGTGTCGCGGGCGCGGCTCAGCGGGGAGCTCAGCACCGCGGTGATATCGCCTTTGGCGGCAAGCATTTTCGCGGCGCGCGCGGCCTGCTCGCGGCCCAGCTCGGTGAGCGGCGGATTGCCCCGGCCCGAATAGCGCCGCTGCACCGACAGTTCGGTCTGCCCGTGCCGCAGCAGCAACAGCCGGGTGGGACGCCCGACGGCGCCGGTCCACCCCGGCGCGGGTTGCGCGGCGACCGCTGTGCTCTCCGGAAACGTTGGCGCCGTGGGCCGCTCGGCCGCACGGGCGCCGCGCACCTCGTCGACCAGCGTGCCGTCGTCCATCGCCTCGTTCGCCAAGCGGTCGGCGTGCGAGTTCTCGTTGCGCGGAATCCAGGTGAAGCTCACCCGCTCGAAATCCGCGACCAGCCTGCGCGCCCGGTCCGCGAGCGGAATCATCGCCGCGTGCTTGACCTTCCAGCGGCCCGACATCTGTTCGACGACCAGCTTGGAATCCATCCGGACCGCAACGACCTGCGCGCCGAGCTCGACCGCGGCCTCCAAACCGGCGATCAGGCCGCGGTATTCGGCGACATTGTTGGTGGCGACGCCGATGAACTCGCGCCGCTCGGCCAGCACCCGCACATGATCGGCGGCGTAGACGACGGCACCGTAGCCGGCCGGACCCGGATTACCCCGGGAACCGCCGTCGGCCTCGACGATCACCTCGCGTTCGGTCACCGCGCCGCTCGCTTCGCGCGGTCCACCGCCGTCACAGTCCCGATTCCTTGGTGCGCACCAGGATCGCACCGCACTCCGGGCACCGCACCACCACGTCGGGCGCGGTCTTGGCGATCCTGGCGATCTCACCGCGGTCCAGCTCGATCCGGCAGGCGCCGCAGCGACGGGCCTGCAACAGCGCGGCGCCGACGCCGTGCTGGGCGCGCTGGCGGTCGTAGACCGCGAGCAGGTCGGCCGGGAACAGCGCGACCAGGTTCGCCCGGTCGGCGTCGCAACGGCCCTGCGCCACTTCGAGATCCGCGAGGGCCTCGTCGCGCTGACGCTGCGCGTCCGCGAGTTCCTGCTCGGTCTTGTCCAGCCGGGCGCCCGCGTGCTGGTAGTCGTCGGCGGAGGCCTCGCGCTTCTCCATCACCTCGAGCAGCTCGTCCTCGAGCACCGAGCGGCGCCGCTCCAGGCTGCCCAATTCGTGCTGGATCTCCGAAAGCTGTTTGGCGTTCACCGTTCCGGCGGTGAGCATGCCCTTGTCGCGCTCTTCGCGCTTGCGAACCGCGTCGACCTCGCCCTCGAGCTTGCGGATGTCGCGATCGAGGTCGTCGAGCATGATCTGCACGGCGACGGCGGCATCCTTGTGCGTGTTTCGCTCGGCCTCCAGCCGGGCCACCTCCTGCTGTTCGGGCAGCACGGTGCGGCGATGCGCGATCCGCGTCAGCTCGGTGTCGACAGCGGCGAGCTGTAGCAGCTTGGCCTGGATCGGTGGTTCGACATTCAACGCGGACAAACTCCTGAACGCTATGGACGGGGTCGGCCCTCAACCGTACCCCGCCGGGGCCGCCCGCTTGACCGACGGCGCACCATTAGGCCGGGGCGCGGGTTTTTATCGCGTCGCGGGAGATGAAGACGTCGTATTCACCGGGCACCGCGATCACGGCGTTGCCGTACGCGGAGCGGATGAACGGCTCGGTCCACCAGCGTCCCTTCGTCATGTCGTTGAAGAAGTCCGCGTCGCCGTCGTTGAGGAAGATGTGGTTCTGCGTGGTGGCCACGCCGTCGAGCCGCTGGCCGTACAGCCTGCTGATCTTGTATCCGGAGTGGAAACCCATGGCGTTCACCCAGGGCTCCAATTCGACGATGCCCGCCTGCAGCACCCACATGTCGCCCTCGATCTGATAGCGCAGGTGCTGGTCTTCGTGGTCGTCGTCGCCGAACAGCGTCAGCTCCACGTCGAGGCGGTGTTCCTGCCCGGCCACCGGCTTGGCCACCACGTGTGCCGCCTTGATCTCCCCGGTCAACCCGAGGTAGGTCTGCATCAGGGTCGACACCCACAGCAGCACCACCGCGCCGAGCAGCACCACCACCCCGCTGCCACCGCGCGTGATCAGCGCGCGCAGGCCGACTCGGCGCACCAGCACGAGCCCGGAGATGAGCAGCGCGATCCCGATCAGGATGATCAAGATCAATCCGACCTGTATGAAGCCGAAGTCCACCGGGAAATTCATGCGGTAGTTGTACCCCTCAACGACCGCTCGACCCGTGCAATTCGCCTCCGGCACACGCCGATCCGCCGGACACGCCCCGACACGCCGAAGTGATGCTGATCGCACACAACCGAGCACGCCTCCCCAGGCAGTTCGGCAAGCACCACGCTCAGCCGGGCCTGCTGACCATCCACGAGCCTGGACACCCACGCCGCCACGTCGGGCAGCTCAGCGAACACCACACTCGATCGGGGCACGCCGACCGCCCACGGGTCCATGCGCGTGACGCACACGCGCGTCTCCCGAGTCGCGCAGGTCGGCGAATATCGGCTCAGCTGAGCACGCCGACCGTCCATGGGTCCGCGCGTTGCGTGGACCCACGCGTCCGTCGAGCGCGGCAAGTCAGCGAGCGCCGAGCACTCCGACCGTCCGCGGGTCCATACGCAGCGTGGACCCGCGGCCCCGAGTCGGGTAGGTCGGCGGGTGCGTTCAGCTGGGTGCGCTGACCGTCCACGGGTCGGTGCGCAGCGTGGAGACGCGCGTTTCCAGGTCGGGCAGCTCGGCCAGGACGATGCGTTGCGCTTGGGCGCACCATGGGAATTCGGTGGCCCAGTGCGCGGCGTCGACGAGCGCGGGACCGCCGCGGCGCAGCTGCTCGTCGACCGGGTGGTGCCGCAGATCGGCGGTGACGTAGGCGTCGACACCCAACCGGGCGACGACGTCGAGGTAGGAATCACCCGCGCCGCCGCACACCGCGACCGTGTACACGCTGCGGTCCGGGTCACCGGCCGCTCGCACGCCCCACGCGGTCGGCGGCAGTGCGGCCGCCACCCGATCGGTGAAGGCGCGCAATGTCTCCGGGGCCGCGAGTGTGCCGACGCGGCCGATACCGAGCGTCGAGGGCAGCAACGCGCGCTCGGTGATGTGATAGGCCGGGTCCTCGTAGGGATGCGCGGCGCGCAGCGCGGCCAGCAGCGCCGCGCGCGCAGTCGGGGGCGCGACCACCTCCAACCGTTCCTCTTCGACGTGCTGAAGTTCACCGAGCGCTCCGACGGCCGGATTCGCCTGCGACATCGGCCGGAACTGCCCGATCGCGGGCACCCGCAGCGCACAGTCGCGGTAATCACCGCTACCGCCCGCGCCCGCCGCGAACAACGCGGCCAGCACCGCGTCGCTGTGCGGCCGGGGCACCTGCACCACCCAGTTATCCACCGGGGCCTCGGGTTTAGCGTCCAGTGGGCCGGTCACTGTGAGCCCGAGCGCGGCGGCCAGCGCGTCCGAGACGCCGGGGTCGGCGGAATCGGCGTTGGTGTGCGCGGTGAACAGTGCGCAGCCGGAGCGGATGAGCCGGTGCAGCAGTGCGCCTTTCGGCGTGTTCGCGGCGACAGTGTCGACCCCGCGCAGCAGCAGCGGATGATGCACCACCAAAGCCTGTGCCCGCCAATCGATCGCCTCGTCCACGACCGCGGCGGTCGCGTCGACCGCGAAGAGCACGCGGGTGACCTCCTCGTCCGGATCACCGGCGACCAACCCGACCGAATCCCACGATTCGGCGAGCCGCGGCGGGTACGCGGCGTCGAGCACTGCGATGAGATCCGCGAGCGTGGTCATCATCTACCTTTCTCGATCGAATACTGCACTGTCACAAACCAATCCGGCATACCGGCCCTGCCTCCGGGCGAGCACAGCAACGGCCCGGCCGCCCGGCTCCAGATCCAGCCGCCCGGATCGCCCAGCATGCGCGAAACCCGTTGCTCACCACAGGTTTGCCGTCCTTATCGCGTCGATCAGCTGATCCACCGCGGCCGCGTCCCGCACGGCGACGCGCAGCTGGTTCGGCCCGAGGCCGGGAAAGGTGTCCGCCCGGCGCACGGCGATACCCTTGTCCGACAGATACTTTCGGAGCAGCTCGCCGTCCGGCACCTGGATCAGCAGGAACGGGGCGGCAGCCGGGGTGTGCACATGCACGCCGAGCTCGGTCAGCTCGGTGATCATCGAGGCGCGGTCGGCGGCGATCCGCGCCGCTTGCCGCTGCTCCTGGGCGACCGCGTCAGGCGCGGCGGTGGCGGTGATCGCCTCCAATTGCAGTGTGCCCAAAGGCCAATGCGCGCGACCGTGGTTCAGCCGGGCCAGCAGCGACGGCGCGCCGAGGAGGTACCCGCAGCGAAGTCCCGCGAGCGCCCACGTTTTGGTGAGACTGCGCAGGATCAGGACATCGGGCGCGGCGAGCCCCGCCAGTGACTCCGGCTCGCCGGGGACGGCGTCGGCGAACGCCTCGTCCACCACGACGATCCGGCCCGGCCTGCGCAGTGCGTCGACGGCCTCGGCGGGGTGCAGCACGGAGGTCGGGTTGGTCGGATTGCCCAGCACCACCAGGTCGGCCGCGGCGGGCACCGCGGCCGGGTCGAGGGTGTAGGGCGGTTCGAGCAGCACCCGGGTCACGGGGACGCCCGCCTCCCGCAGGGCGAGCTCGGGCTCGGTGAACGACGGATGCAGCACCGCGGCCAGCCGCGACTCCAGCCGGGGCAGCATCGCGAAGCCCTCCGCGGCTCCAGCCAGCAGCAGCACCTCCTCCGGGTCACGTCCGTGCCGCCGCGCGACCGCGCGCCGGGCCGCCAGCTCCGACTCGGCGCTCGGATATCGGCCGAGTTCGCCGAGCCGCGCCGCCAACCGCTCGCGCAACCACTCCGGCGGCGCGCTGCCCTGCACGTTCACCGCGAAATCGAGCATGCCGGGCCGCGCGTCCACGTCGCCGTGGTGGCGCAGGCTCGCATGGTCGACGCTGTCCTCTGGCACGAGAGCACCCTACGTGGGGGCGTCGGCGGCCCCGCTCGACGGCGACGCGGACACGCTGTCACCGCGCCCGCCGACAGGGTGACCGGCACCACCTTCGGCCCCTCCGCGCACCCTCCGTGGCGGCACCGGCGAGCGACCGGCCAGAATGGCTGTCGTGGGTGAGCTGCACGTGTCGTTCGTCTGTACCGGCAATATCTGCCGTTCTCCGATGGCGGAGAAGATCTTCGCGGCGCATCTGTCCCGCGCGGGCCTCGCCGACCGGGTCCGGGTCAGCAGCGCGGGCACCGGTTCCTGGCACGTCGGCGACGACGCCGACCACCGCACCAACGCCACCCTGCGCAAATACGGCTATGCCACCGGGCACGCGGCGGCCACCCTCGGCGCCGATCACTACGACGCGGACCTGCTGATCGCGCTGGACACCTCGCACGAGCGCGAACTGGCGCGACGCGGGGTGCCCTCGGACCGGCGCAGGCTGCTGCGCGGTTTCGACCCGGACGCCGACGGTCCCGACGTGCCCGACCCGTACTACGGCGACACCGCGGATTTCGAACTGGTCCGCGATCAGATCGAGGCGGCGATGCCGGGCCTGCTCGACTGGGTGCGCACCGCACTCGGCGTCGAGCCGGGCCCGCCCGACCCGGTACTGGACGGGCACGCATGATCCGCCGGCTGACCTTCCTGCTGCGCCCGAGCTGGGTGATCCTCGCGGTGCTCGTCGTCGCGTTCGCCTACCTCTGCTTCACCGTGCTCGCACCGTGGCAGCTCGGCAAAAACACCACCACCTCGCTCCGCAACCAGCTGATCGCCGACTCGGTGCGCGCCGACCCGGTGGACATCACCACCGTCCTCGCCACCCCGGCCACCGACGAAACCCACAGCGAATGGCGCAAAGTCACCGCGTCGGGCAGCTATCTGCCAGACTCCACGGTGCTGGTCCGGCTGCGTCACCTCGACGGCGCGCCCGGTTACGCGGTGCTCGGCACGTTCCGGCTCGACGACGGCAGGCTGCTGCTGATCGACCGAGGACTGGTCGCCGCGGTGGACGGGGTGCGCCCGCCACCGATCCCCGACCCGCCGCCGGGCCCGCAGCGGCTAGAGGCCAGGATCCGGATGTCCGAGGGCGTCACGCCGGGTAAAGATCCGTCGTTGCAGGACGGCTTCCGTCAGGTGTACTCGATCGACCTCGCGCAGGAAACCACCGTCCTGCAACAGCCGCTGACCGCCATCCCCACCGGCGGCGACCGCGGCGGCTACCTGCAACTCGACGAAAACCAGCCCGGCGCTTTCACTCCCACGCCGCTACCCCAACTCGACGCAGGCCCCTACCTCTCCTACGGCCTGCAGTGGCTGGCCTTCGGCATCATGGCCCCGCTCGGCCTCGGCTATTTCGTCTACGCCGAACTCCGCGAGCGCCGCAAGGAAAAGGGCGGCGCCCCAAGCCAGCCCGCATCCGAGGCCGAATCCGCCCCTGCCGCACCGCCACCCGTCACCACCGAAGCACGCCTGGCCGATCGTTACGGTCGCGGCCGCGACTGATCCCGCGCCGCTGCCGATTCCGCCTGACCCGCGCGCGGCGCGATATCGGTTGCGGCACAGCGAATACAGCGCGACGAACAGTGCGGAATGGGTTGGGTCAGCGTCGAGCCAGGGCCGTGCACGCGGCCAGCACCAACGCCGCCGCCTGGACTGCTTCCGAAAGGCGTACTGCGCGATGTAGATCCGCGACGGTGGGCGGCGGTCCGTCGCCGAGGGTGGGGCGCTGTTCGACACCGTGCGCGTACTCGGTGCGGCCGCCGAGCCGGATGCCGAGTGCGCCCGCCATCGATGCCTCCACTACTCCGGCGTTCGGGCTTGGATGCTGGGCGGCGTCGCGGCGCCAGGCACGCAGCGCGGCGGCGGGGCGGCCACCGACCAGCGGGGCGAGGGCGGCGGCGAGCACGCCGGTGACGCGGGCGGGCAGGAGATTGGCGAGGTCGTCGGTGCGCGCGGCGGCCCAGCCGAAGTTCCGGTAGCGGTCGTTGCGGTAGCCGATCATGGCATCGAGGGTGTTGATCGCGCGATACCCGAGCAGACCCGGTACCCCGGCCAGCGCGCCCCACACCAGCGGCGCGACGGCCGCGTCCGAGGTGTTCTCCGCGATGGATTCCAGTGCGGCACGGGCCAATCCGTCGGCGTCGAGCACCTCGGGGTCGCGTCCGCACAGCGCGGGCAGCAGTGCGCGGGCCGCGGCCAGATCGCCCGCTTCGAGCCGGTCGGCCATCTCGCCACCGGTGCGCGCCAGGCTGCGACCACCGAGCACGGTCCACGTCGCCAGCGCGAGCACGGGCACACCGCCCCTGCGCACGCCATAGCCCAGACCGACCGCTGCCCCGACCAACGCCGCCTCGTGCACCACTCCGGCACTACGCCGATCGCCATACGTCACCGACTCGAGCGCACCGGCCGCAGTGCCGAACCCGGCCACCGGATGCCACCGCCGCGGATCCCCCACCACCCGATCCACCGCAAATCCGAGCACCAGCCCCAACGCCACCGAGGTCCCCTTACGCACCCGCCGAGACTAACGCCCCCGCCACACCACAGCCACGCCGCACGCAACCCGGGCCACACGTCCGCCACCCATATCACCCCGCGATCACTCCACGCGGCACGGCATTCATGCGACGCGAGCCGCGTAGTGATGCGGGACTCGCCGGAAAGCGGGTGGGTGAGCTGGGGTTTTCTGGCATGTCACACTCTGAGGTCCTGCGTCGTCGACCCGGTGACGCATCCTTGGACCCGCCCCACCGGGCTTGACGATCGAACGGCGAACCGCAGTGACTTCCGAACAGTCTTCTCCTTCCGAACCTCTCGACCAGGCCGAGCTGGCCCGGCGGTTCGAGGAGCACCGGCCTTACCTGCGCCGGCTCGCCTACAGCACGCTGGGCGCCCTCACCGACGCCGATGATGTCGTGCAGGAGGCGTGGCTGCGGTTGCAGCGCCAGTTCGAGGCGGGCACCGCGGGCCAGATCGAGAACCTGCGGGCCTGGTTGAGCACCGTGGTCGGCAGGCTCGCGCTGGACCAGCTCGGTTCGGCGCGGGCCCGGCGCGAGCAGTATGTCGGCGAATGGCTGCCCGAGCCCGAGGTCACCAGCTGGGACGACCCGGCCGACCGGGTCACCCAGGACGAGCGGGTCACCACCGCGCTACTGGTCGTGCTCGAATCCCTCTCGCCCGCCGAGCGCACCGCGTTCGTGCTGCAGGACGTGTTCGGCATGAGCGGGCCGGAGGTCGCCGAGGTGGTCGGCCGCACGCCCGCGGCGGTGCGCCAGCTCGCCTCCCGTGCCCGCAAGCGCGTCGAGGACGGCACGCCCCGCTTCCCCGCCTCACCCGACGAACAGGAGAAGGTGGTTTCCGCGTTCGCGGTCGCGTGGCGCTCCGGCGATCTCAGCGCGCTGCTCGGCGTGCTCGACGCCAACGTGAGCCTCATCGCCGACGGCGGCGGCAAGGTGCCCGCCATCCGGCAGGCGGTGCGCGGCGCCGAACTCATCGCGAAGATGCTGCTCGGCTGGTACCACGCGCCATCCGCGGCGGGTGGCTGGGGCCGCGCGGTGCTGGTGAACGGCGCGCCGGGCCTGGTGGTCTTCGACGGCAACCACATCGGCGTGTTCGCCTTCACCATCGACGACGGCCGCATCGTCGCCATCAATGTCGTGCGCAACCCCGACAAGTTGCACAACCTGCCCACCTCCGGCGAGCCGGACTGGTACCTCAACATGACCTCGTCCGCGGACGAGTAACCCGCCGAATCCGTTGTCCCGCAGCGCACCAACCCCCGGCTGGTGCGCTGCGCGACCCCGCCCCACCGCCCGCGAGCACCGAGCGAACCCCGGCCACTCGCACGACGGTCCGAGCTCAGCCGAGCGCTCGGACCACCAGCACCGCAACCGACCAGGGCCCGTCAACTGCCACCGGGCACCCACGCCTCAGCCGCCCGGCCCTTCAGTCGGCCCTCGGGCAGCCCGCACGTCGGCCGATCAGCCGCCCGCCAACCTCAACCAACCAACCCCATCGGCTGGCGTGCCGCATACCCGTGTGCCGCGGCGACTTCCACCGAGACCAGGCGGCCGCTGTCGGCGGTGAGGCCCTGTGCGAGCTCGGGATAATTCGCGCAGGCCTGCTGCCAGCCGAGGCCCGCGATGGCGCGGACGTAGGGCAGGGTGGCGTTGGTGAGGGCCAGGGTGGCCGTGTGCGGCACGGCACCGGGCATGTTCGCGACACAGTAGAACAACGAATCATGGACGCGGAACGTCGGATTCGCGTGCGTGGTCGGCCGTGAACCCGCGAAGCACCCACCCTGGTCGATGGCGATGTCGACGAGCACCGAGCCCGGCCGCATCCCGGCGACCAACTCGTCGGTGACGAGTTTCGGCGCACGCGCGCCCGGCACCAGCACCGAGCCGATGACGAGATCGGCGGCGAGCACGGCCCGTTCGATCTCGGCCGCGTTGGACGCGACGGTCACCACCCGGCCGTCGAACCGCGCGTCGAGCTCACGCAGTCGGTGCAAGTTGGTATCCAGCACGGTGACTCGCGCGCCCATGCCCGCGGCGACCGACGCCGCGTTGGTCCCCGCGACGCCGCCGCCGAGCACCACCACGTCCGCAGGAGGGACCCCGGGCACGCCGCCGAGCAGCATGCCCGCACCGCCCAGCGGCGCCATCAGGTGATAGGCGCCCACCTGTCCGCCGAGTTTGCCCGCGACCTCGCTCATCGGCGCGAGCAAGGGCAGCGACCCGTCCGTCGATCGCACCGTTTCGTAGGCGATCGCGGTGATTCCCGAGCGCAGAATCGCGTCCGTGCATTCCCGGGACGCGGCCAGATGCAGGTAGGTGAACAGCACCTGCCCGGCCCGTAGCCGTGGATATTCTTGCGCGATCGGCTCTTTCACCTTCAAGACCAGGTCGGCCTCCCACCACACCTGATCTGCCTCCGGCACCAACCTCGCACCGACGGCGGTGTAGTCGGCGTCGGCGAACCCCGACCCGACACCCGCCCCGGTTTGGATCAGCACCTCGTGCCCCTGCGTGGTCAGCTCCCCGGCACCCGCCGGCGTCAGCGCCACCCGGAACTCCTGCTCCTTGACCTCCCGTGGAACTCCGATCCTCATACGGTCATCGTGGACCCCGCACCCCGGTCCCGCCACGAACGACGCGCGGGCGTCACACGATGATCACGAGGCTGCCCGGCCACGGCGCGTTTCTGCGCAGGTTGAGCAGCAGGCTCGGTGTGTGAGCCTCAGACAGTGACCGCTTTGCCGAGCGGCGGAGTGCGCAGTTGCCCGGCGCGGCCCGCGTTCTCGAAAACCTTGGCCAGCCGATCGAGCGTCTCGCTGAAGTGCAGCCACCCGTCCCCGTGCACCGGCACGATCGCCGTGTCGTCGCCGAGCACCTGCGCCGCCTCCACCGCGGTGCGCGCGTTCAGGGTGACATCGACGTCGCCGAAGGCCCCGACATTCGCCGCGCCGACGAACAGGATGGCGATGTCGATGCGGCCGAACCGCTCGACGATCTGGCGGACCCGATCGACCGAGGCGTTGTCGCCGGAGACGTACACGGTCGGCTCGCCGGGGGCGCGCAGTACGAATCCGGTGACCACGCCGGTGACCGATTCGCATCCCTCCGGCCCGTGCAGGGCGGGCACCGCGGTCACCTCGATGCCGTCGATGGTGACGGTCTCCCAGTTCGCCAGTCCCCGAACACCGTTGATGCGCTCACCGGCGCCGGGGGTGGACAGCACGGTCGGCACCGTCCGCAGGAACTCCCGGCCCGAGTTGTCCAGGTTGTCGGCGTGCTCGTCGTGGGAGAGCAGCACGATGTCCACCGGCCCGACCTCGGCCGCGGACACCGCGGGACCGGTGAGCTTGTACAGCGTGACCCGCCCCGCGTACTCGCCCGGCTCGTCGAAGGTGGGGTCGGTCAGGAACGTGCGGCCCGCGTAACGGAAGCGCAGGGTGGGGCCGCCGACGTGCAGCACTTCCAGCTGGGTGGTCTGTTCGATCGTTTCGCTCATGCCAATGATCCTGTCCTGCTGCGAAACCGTCCGACAGTGGCCCGCGAGCCGCCTACCGCTAAAATCGGGCCATGCATACCGTGGCCGTGCTCGCCTACGACAACATCAGCCCGTTCCACCTGTCGGTGGCCAGCCTGGTCTTCGGCCGCGTCGGCATCGGCGGCAAGTCGCCGTACCGGGTGGACGTGTGCGCGGAGCGCCCCGGAACCCTGCCCACCCCAGCGGGTTTCGACATCGATGTGCGCAACGGCCTGGACACCCTGGTCCGCGCGGACACCGTGGTGATTCCCAGTTGGGAGCGACACCTGCCGCTGTCGCCGCAGTTGCGCGCGGCCCTGTGGCAGGCGCACGGCGCGCAGGCCAGGATCGTCGGGTTGTGCCTCGGCTCCTGGGCGGTGGCGGCCAGCGGACTGGCCGACGGCCGCGAGATCACCACCCACTGGGCCGGTGCCGCCGAATTGGCCGCCGCCTTCCCCGCGGTCCGGGTCCGGGCCGACACCCTGTGGTCCGATCTCGGCGACGTGGTCACCTCCGCGGGCGTCGCCGCCGCCCTCGACTGCTGCCTGCACCTGGTGCGCAACGATCTGGGCAGCCGCGCGGCCACCGAACTGGCCAGAGAGCTCGTGACGGCGCCACACCGCAGCGGCTCGCAGG
The DNA here is from genome assembly GCF_011801125.1 of Nocardia brasiliensis. Taxonomy (NCBI): domain Bacteria; kingdom Bacillati; phylum Actinomycetota; class Actinomycetes; order Mycobacteriales; family Nocardiaceae; genus Nocardia; species Nocardia brasiliensis. Next base: position 2,362,213 of record NZ_CP046171.1, on the reverse strand, counting down.
CGCAGTACATCCCGGTCGCCGTGCCCGACGCAACCGACGACGACCCGATCGAACGCGCGATGGTCTGGGCCCGAACACATCTCGGCGATCCGATCGATCTGGACGGTTGGGCACGGGTGGCCCTGATGTCGCGACGCACCTTCACCCGCCGCTTCCGCGACCGCACCGGCAGCAGCCCGCAGCAATGGCTGCTGCACCAGCGCGCCGACCGCGCCCGCCTACTGCTGGAGACCACCGACGACACCATGGACCGGATCGCCGCCGAGACGGGTTTCGGCACCGCGGTCAGCCTGCGGCACCACTTCCATCGCATCCTCGGCACCAGCCCCGCGGCGCACCGCGCGCTGTTCGCGACCCCGACGCACTAGACCCCGCCTCATCAGCCCGGTCAGGCGCCTCCGCGAGTCGGCGACGGAGGGGACATGTGCGCCACGGCCTGACTACTCGAGACGAGACGCTAGGTTCAGCACATGAGGATTCAGATCGGTGAGTTCGTTCCGGATATCGACGAGGACGCCTGGATCGCGCCGACGGCGACGGTGATCGGGCAGGCGCGGCTCGCGGCCGAGGTGAGCGTCTGGTACGGCGCGGTGATCCGCGCCGACCTGGAGCAGATCACCATCGGCGCACGCACCAATATTCAGGACGGCTGTGTGCTGCACGCCGATCCGGGCTTCCCGCTCACCGTCGGCAGCGGGGTTTCGGTGGGACACAACGCGATTCTGCACGGCTGCACGATCGGCGACGATGTGCTGGTCGGAATGGGCGCCACCGTGCTCAACGGCGCGGTGATCGGCGCGGGTAGCCTGATCGCCGCCAACGCGCTGATCCCGGAGGGCGCGCAGATCCCGCCGGGGTCGCTCGTCGCGGGCGTGCCGGGCAAGGTTCGCCGGGAGCTCAGCTCGGCCGAGCAGGACGGCATTCGTCTGAATGGGGCTGTGTACCTACACAACACGGCCAATCACCGCACCGCGAAAGAGGTGTGAGACAGCACACACTGATCAAGTGTCCAGTAGAATTCGCTGATAGCATTCTGCCAGCGTGCCCGGTGACCCGGGGTCTCCTGCCGACACGGTTGTCGTGCGGCTTGTAGCGCAGTGGTGAACCCACCCTGGGTCGGTGGGAACGTGAGCTAGCGTGCAGGCAGGAGGTATCACGGTGGTTGCGTACATGCAGGCGAGTATGCACCGGCCGATGGGGCGGATCAGTGTGGCCGACATCGCCGCCCAGCCGGGTGGCGTCGAGGCATTACACCAGCGTGTTCACGAATTACGTTCTCGCGGAGTCGATTTCGCCGCGAACGCGATCGAACAGGAAATGGCGGCACTGGACCTACCCCGCCGATGAGCTCGGCCCACGGTCACCGCGAAATTCAGGACACCGCGGTGACCGTGGCAAGTCCGGCCGTGGTGTGCTGATCGAGCACCATCAGCGCGCCCCGCACCCACACCGCCTGCCACCCACCGTCCACCCGTCGCAAGCGCAGCACGCCCTCCGTGCGATGCCGTGCCAGTTCGCGCGACATCTCCTGTGCCGCAGCAAGATCCTCCGGATGGATCTGGGGCGCAGGCTCACCGGGTAGGTCGGCCCAGGCAATTCCCGGCATCGGCGGCCCGATCCAGCGAATCAGGTGCAGCGAGCGCAGATTCACGATCGCGCGATACTCCCCCGGCGCCGTGGCCGCCTCCAGCAGTTGATATTCCAGAATCATCGGCGGCGGCGCGGACGGCACCGCGGTCGCGGCGCCGATGTCCTGGGTCACGCCGCGGAACAGGACAGAGCGCTGCCCGTCGGCATCGGTCTCGATATTGATTCGGCACGCGAAATGCCCCGCCCGCAAGGCATTGTCGTCGCGCCGGATGGTCCACACGGCCTGATGCTCGGTGTCCGGCGCCGAGTTCACCAGCTTCGCCAGCGCCTCGCGCTCGTCCCGATTGGTGACCAGCCGCGCGAAAGCGCCCGCGATCGCCAGCTCCGCCGCGCGGTCCTCGGGCGCGACACCGTAGAGATCGAGCAGATCGATGCTGCGCACCGACCGATTGGTGGTCAGGTTGAAATACCACGCGCCCACCGGTTCTCGCTCCGGTAACGGTTCGTGCACCGGCCCGACCCACAGCCGCACCGCATGCGCCCGGTCCGGCGCGATGAGCAGCGGTTCGGCGCGCACCCGGCGCCGCCGATCCGCCGAGACCCGCTCGACCACGGCACAGGTCGCCACCGCCTGCGCGAGCGCGTCCTGCGCGTCGGCCAGCGACAGCGGGTTGCGCAAGATGTTGCGTACCGGCACGAAGGACTTCGGCGTCGCCCCGAGCGCGATCACCGCGCCCGGTACACCGGAGAAGCATTCGACCAGAAGCCATTTCGCCATCAATCGTGTCCGATCAATCGCGTCCGATCGTTCTCCGTCACGAGATCTGTTCGACCAGTTAGCATTTCAACTATCCATTCCTGCCCACGCCTGGGCGCGCGGTCAGGAACGAAATACCACGTCCAACACCCGTTCGTGATACGAGCCGGTGGCCCGTGTGACCAGATCCACAAGAAGGGCGTCCAGTCCGACGAGCACCTTCGCCCGTCCGCGCGCCGCTCCGCGCAGAATCTCCCGGGCGGCCGCCGCCGGACCGGTCCGCGCGACCCGCTCCTCGAAGCGCCGGGCGACCGCGGCCGCGTCGATGCCCGGCGCGACGCGCGCGGATCGGGCGATCGAGGTCAGCACCCCGCCGGGATAAACGCCCGTGACCCGGACCACATCCCCCGCCGCCCGCATGTCCTGCCGCAGCGAATCGGTGAACCCGCGCACGGCGAACTTCGCCGCGTTGTACGGCCCATGCCCGGCCACCCCGACCAGCCCGAACGCCGAGGACACGTTCACCACGTGCGCGCGCCGCACGGCCTGTAGATACGGCAGGAACGCCTTGGTGCCGTTGACGACTCCCCAGAAGTCCACATCCATCACGTGCTCGAAGTCAGCGAACGGCGAGTCCGCGACGCCGCCGACGTGCAGAATCCCGGCATTGTTGAACAGCGCCTCGACCCGGCCGAAGTGCGCGACCGTCGCCGCCGCGTGCGCGAGCACCGCGGGCCGGTCGGTGACATCGAGCGTGGTCACCAGCGGCTCGGAACCCAGCGCGGCGCACAGCTTTCCGGTCTCGGCGACCGCCTCCCCCGACCGGTCCGACAGTGCGAGCAACGCGCCGTCCCCGGCCAGCGCCAGCGCCAAGGCGCGGCCGATGCCCGCGCCCGCCCCGGTGATCGCCACCACGCGGTTCGCGAAATATGCCACGGCGCAACCTCTTCCGAGCCCAACGACATCCAAGATGGATACCCACAGGGTAATCAGTCGAAGGTGGACATGCGACCGACTAGACAGCTTTCCGGCCGGTTCGACCATCCCAGACCACGCCGCGACCGGCCGATGAAATAATGAATGGTCCGCACCCGCACCGTCGCGATGCCGTACCGCTCGCCCCGGCGTCCGCGCGAATCGACTGGAGACCAGATGCCCACTGTCCCGCCCATGCTGCAGCGCATCCTGGAGAAGCCCGTCTCAGACGGCGAAAAGCTCCTGGAAAGCGCGCTCTCGGCCTTCCTGGACTTCGGCATCAAGCGCACCAGCATGGGCGAGATCGCCCGCCGCGCCGGCATCAGCCCGGCCACCCTGTACCGCCGCTTCGAATCGAAGAACGACCTGGTCGAGGCCGTGAGCGTGCGCGAAGCCCAGCACTTCGTCGAGATGATCGACAGGCAGGTACGGGCCGTATCGGGCACCGAGGACCAACTGGTGGAGATCTTCGTCGCGTTCATCACCGCGATCGCGAACAACGAACTGCTGCGCCGCCTGCTGCGCACCGAACCCGACCTGATCCTGCCCCGCCTCACCACCGAGGCCGGCCCGATCCTCGCGGTCGGTCGCGGCTACCTGGCCGAGAAGCTGCGCGAACTGCGCGACACCGAGGGCACCCACGACTTCGACGCCGACCTCGTCGCCGAGATCATGGCGCGGCTCGCCCTCTCCCTCGCCCTCACCCCAGACGGCCTCATCCCGGTCGCCGACCGCGACGCGGCCCGCCAGTTCGCCCGGCGCACCCTGCTCCCCATGGTCGGCGTCCACCGCCCCGACTGAGCGGCCGCTATCCACGGCAGCGGAATGCGGTGGTCACTCGATCGTTCAGGGTGGCCAGGGTCGACGGGTCCGAGGGACGGCCTTCGGCCAGGTCGCGGGCGAGGTCGATGATGGCGGCCGCGTGCGGGGAACCCGGGTCCGGGAGTGGCAGGCGCGAGACGTACTGGGTGATCCACCGGCGCCGGCCTGAATAGAGGCGGTTGCCGCAGACGGTGTCGTAGAAGCGCAGCCCGAGAGCGGAATTCGCCACGCCCATCAGGAGATACGCGAGTTGCTCGGCCTCGTCGGGTGCGGCGGCCAGGTCCGGGAGGGACAACCAATAGCAGTCGCCGTTGACCACCGCACCGGAACGATCGATCGCGAAGCGGGGGCGGTCGCTGATATCCGGGAACACCACCTTCGGTTGCCGCCACAGCCGCGGGCGCTGCGGCACCCAGATCTCGAACCACTCCCGGCCGTTCGCGCCGACGTAGCGCCGGGCCGTGAGCGTTTCCTTGTGATTGCGCAGATACTCGGCGGCGCGGGGATATTCGTCGAGATCTATCGGGGTGCGGCGCGGCCGCGTCAGGTCGTAGGGGTAGAGCACGCGGGTGTCGTTGGCGCGGGTGATCCGCCAGGGCGCGAGATCGTGGTGCGTGATCAGATCCAGCAGCAGTTCGGTTTCCGGGACCGGCTCGGCCTCGGCCCAGCGGTCCGAGATGAAGACCCGATCCGCGGTTGTCTTGATACCCACCCGGATTCGCGCGACCTCGCCGAAGGTCTTCCAGGTCGCGGCGCCGATGGCGGCGAGCCAGGCGTCCACCCGCGCGTTCGACATGCGCCACACGGCATCCGATGCCGCGCTGTGCGGCGGCGCGCGATGTCGGGCCGCGGATTCGGTCTCGGCGGGTGGTCCACTGTCGAGCGCTTGCGGACGAATCGCCCTGTCGCGGTTCATCTTCGAGCCGATATCCAGGGCGGAGGCACCGGCGACCAAGGTGCCGACCTCGACCGCGAATCGCCGCCCGTCGTGGGCGACCAGCGATCCGGTCGCGGCGACCAGCGCCTCGAAAAGCCCTGTCTCCGTGGCGATAGCACCGTCGTCCACCTCGTATGCCGACACATAGCGGCACGCTCCGGCGTCCCCGCCGCGCGTCGCGATGGTGATCGCGGGCAGCACCGCCGCCTCGAACAGTTTGGTATCGCCCAGGTCGTAGAGCTCGACCGGGGCCAGCTCGGCGAGCAGCAGCCGCCGGATGTTCGCGCCGGCCTTGGTCGTCAAAAACCGGTTGGCACTCAGCAACCCGAGCACACCGCCGGGGCGCAGCAACCTGGGTAGCGTCGCGACGAACGGATGCGTCAGATCGATGCGCCCGCGCAGCCCGAACTGCTTGCTCAGCAGCTGGGCGGTCGCACCACCGAGCTGCTGGGTGCGCACATACGGCGGATTCGTGATCACCGCGTCGAACGACCCCGCCGCCAGCTCGGCCGCTACCGTCAAGAAGTCGCCCACCTGCCAGTCGACGGCGATCCCCGCGGCGGCGGCCCGCTCCCCGGCCACCCGCAACGCCACCGGGTCGAGGTCATAGCCCATCAGCTCGATCCGGGTGCCCGGTAGTCGCTCTGTGGCCTCGGCCCATAGCGCGAACAGCAGTTCCCCGTCCCCGCAGGCCGGGTCGAGCACCCGCAGCACACCGGAGCGCGGCGCCGTGACGTGCGCGAGCAGCCGCGAGGCCAGGAAACGCGCCAGCACAGGCGGCGTGTAGTGCCTGCCGTGCCGTTTGCGATCCCGCGCGGCGCGGGCCTCGGACGCCATGCGTGGATTCTGCCCTTTCCGCGCGCTTCATTCGCCGTAATCCGAGCACCTGACCGGTCGCGATGAGATGGCACACGGCAGCGAAGCCATTCCGTGTTCGTCCCCGCGATGCTAGCGTCTGGTCTCATAATGGGACCGAACGAGGAGATGGCATGACCGCAGCCGAGGTCGACACGCAGGAATTCGCCACGCTGACGCGCCTGCTCGACCAGCGCTGGACCTGCAGGCAGTTCCTGGCCGATCCGGTGCCGCGCCCCGTCATCGAACAACTCCTGCGCCTGTCCCAGCGGAGCGCGTCCTGGTGCAACACCCAGCCGTGGCAGGTCGTGGTGACCGAGGGTGCCGGCACCGACCGTTTCCGTACCGCGCTGCTCGAGCATGTCCGAACCGCCACCCCCGCACCGGATTTCGAGTTTCCCGCGCAGTACACCGGGGAGTACCGGGATCGCCGGCGCGCGTGCGGCTTACAGCTCTACGACAGCGTCGGGATCCGAAAAGGCGAGCACGAGAAGACGCTGCGGCAGACGCTGCGCAACTTCGAACTGTTCGACGCCCCGCACGTCGCGATCGTGACGACCGAGGCGGACCTCGGCGTCTACGGCGCCGTCGACTGCGGGCTCTACCTCGGCAACTTCCTGCTCGGCGCGCAGAGCCTCGGGCTCGGCGCGGCACCGCAGGCCGCGCTGGCTTCGTACGCGCCGTTCATCCGGGACTACTTCGGCATCCCGGACCATCGCCGGGTCGTCGCCGGGATCTCCTTCGGTTTCGCCGACAACGCGCACCCGGTCAACGGATTTCGCACCGCACGCGCGGACATCGATCAGGTGGCGACCTGGTTCACCGACTGATCCGTGCCCGCCTCGTGCCCGAGCAGTCCGGGCCCGGGTTCGGGGATCACGTCGCGCGCGGTCATCGCGCCGCCGCACCCGTCGCAGTCGAGTCGCGCGTGCACCTCACCGGTGCAGTCGCGGTGCGCGTATCGCACCGGTGGGCCATCCGGCGCCATGTAGGTGTCGCCCCAGTCCCGGATGGCCATCAGGATCGGGTAGATGTCGTGGCCCTTCCGGGTGAGCCGATACTCCTCGTGCGCACCGACCGCGGCCTTGCGCTTCTCCAGGATCTCGTGCTCGATCAGCCGATCGAGCCGATCCTGTAGCCGGCTGCGGGAAATGCCGAGCGCGCTCTGGAACGCGTTGAACCGCCGCACCCCTGAGAAGGCGAACTTCAGGATCAACAGGGTCCAGCGGTCACCGAAGATCACGAGCGGACGCGTGATCGAGCACGGCACGTCGGCAAGCTCTTCGTAGCGCACCTTTCGATGCTACCGAGCGACCCGCCACGCCTACCCGAACCGCGGCGAGCGCTACTCGCCGAGACCGCACAACGAAACCGAGCCCCGGATGAACCGGGGCCCAGTCGCGTTCACAGCGGGATGTTCTTCAACCTGCTCGGTCGAGACGGAGCGGCGGCGAGTGCGGCGGCGAGGGTGCTGCGCGTCTTCGCCGGATCGATCACCTCGTCCACCACACCGATCGCGAGGGCGCGCTCGACGCCGCCCGCGATGCGCTCGTGTTCGGCGGTGAGCCGCTCGTGCAACGCTTCTCGCTCGTCGTCGGGAGCGGCGGCCAGCGCCTTCTTGTGCAGGATGCCGACCGCGGCCTTGGCGCCCATCACCGCGACCTCGGAACCGGGCCAGGCGTACACGGCGGTCGCGCCGAGCGCGCGGGCGTTCATCGCGATGTAGGCGCCGCCGTAGATCTTGCGGGTCACCAGCGTGACGCGCGGCACCCGCGCCTCGGCGAACGCGTGCAGCAGCTTGGCGCCGCGGCGCACCACGCCTTCCCACTCCTGACCGACACCGGGCAGGTAGCCGGGCACATCGGTCACCACGATGAGCGGAATACCGAACGAGTTGCACAGCCGCACGAAACGCGCTGCCTTCTCGGCACTTTCGGAGTTGAGGCAGCCACCGAGGCGGATCGGATTGTTGGCGAGCACGCCGACGGTGCGCCCACTCAATCGGCCGAGCCCGGTGACGATGCTGCGCGCGTAACCGGCCTGCAGCTCCTCGAACGAGCTCTCACCGTCGACGTTGTCGAGCAGTTCGTGAATGATCGGCTTCACGTCGTAGGCGCGCTTGGCCGACTCCGGCAGCATCGCTTTGAGGTCGACGTCGCCGTGCGCGGCCGCCACCAGATCGAACTCGCCCTGCTCGGCGAACATCGATACCAGTCGCCGCGCGCGATGCAACGCGTCGGCCTCGTCGTCGGCGACGATATGGGTGACGCCGGACTTCTTGCCGTGCGTCTGCGGGCCGCCGAGGGTGGCCATGTCCACCTGTTCACCGGTGACACTGCGCACCACGTCGGGACCGGTCACGAAGATCCGGCCCTCGGGCGCCATGATCACGACGTCGGTGAGCGCGGGGCCGTAGGCGGCACCGCCCGCGGCGAAACCGACCACCACCGAAATCTGCGGCACCAGGCCGGAGGCGCGCACCATGGCCTCGAAGACCAGACCGACCGCGTGCAGGGCCTCGACGCCCTCGGCCAGCCGGGCGCCGCCGGAATGCCAGATGCCGACGACGGGAACGTCGGAGTCGATGGCGGTGTCGATCGCGTCGACGATGTGCTTGCAGCCGTCCACACCCATCGCGCCGCCCATCACGGTGGCGTCGGAGCAGTAGGCCACGGTGCGCACACCGTCGACCTCACCGATCGCGGCGAGCACACCGGATTTGTCGCGCGGATGCAGCGGAAGCAGCGTGCCGGGATCGAAGAAGCGCTGCAGGCGACCCAGCGGATCACGCGGGTCGGTCGATGTCTGCTGGTGCAACGCGGAAGCCATGGATGTCATCGCGTTTCCCTCAACCTTCAGGAAGGCCGCTGAAGCGGCTGCAAAATGGCGATCCCGGCGGGATCTGGCCGTCGAAGCGGCAGATCCCGCCGGGATCGTTCGAGCAGTCTCAGTCGAAGCGGCTATGCCCGACCGAAGGCGAGCGCGACATTGTGCCCACCGAAACCGAAGGAGTTGTTGATCGCGTACTCGATCTCCTGGCGGCGCGCCTCGCCGTGCACCACGTCCAGATCGATGGCCGGATCCTGGTTCTCCAGGTTCAGCGTCGGCGGGACGATGCCGTCCCGGATGCTGAGCACGGTCAGCACGGACTCGAGTGCGCCGACGGCGCCGATCGAGTGGCCCAGTGCGGACTTCGGGGCGTATACCGAAGCGTGCTTGCCGACGGCCAGGGTGATCGCATTGGCCTCGGCGGTGTCGCCGATCGGTGTCGCGGTGGCGTGCGCGTTGACGTGGGTGATGTCCTTGGCGGACAGACCCGCGGTCTGCATCGCCCGCTTCATGGCCCGTGCGGCGCCGACGCCGTCCGGGGCGGGGGCAACCAGGTGGAAGCCGTCCGAGGTGATACCGGCACCGAGCAGGCGAGCGTGGATGGTGGCCCCACGCGCCTTGGCGTGCTCTTCGGTCTCGATGACCATCAGGGCGCCCGCCTCACCGAAGACGAAACCGTCGCGGTCCTTGTCGAACGGACGCGAGGCACCCTTCGGGTCGTCGTTGCGGGTGCTCATGGCGCGCATCATGCTGAACGCCGCGATCGGCACCGAGTCGATGTAACCCTCGACGCCACCGGTGACGACCATGTCCGCATCGCCCATGACGATCATCCGCCATGCGTTGGCGATGGCCTCGGAGCCAGACGAGCATGCCGAGACCGGAGTGACCACTCCTGCCCTGGCCTTCAATTCGAGGCCGACAACGGCCGAAGGACCGTTCGGCATGACCATCTGCACAGCCAACGGCGAAATCTTGCGATAGCCACCGTTCTTCAGCTTGTCCACCGAGTCGATGAGGGCGTCGCCGCCACCCAACCCGGTTCCGATAGCCACACCCAGCCGCTCCGGGTCGACCTCCGGGCTGCCCGCGTTGCGCCAGACTTCGCGACCGAGCACGGTCGCGAGCTGCTCGACGTAGGCCATGCGCCGGCACTCGACTCGGGTGAGCAGGGTCTCGGGCCGGACCTTCAGGTGACCGCCGATGCGGACCGGAAGGTCGTATTCCTCGACGAAGGAATCCTCGAGAACGTCGATACCGCTCTCGCCGTTGAGGAGTCCCTTCCACGTCGCATCGACGTCACCCGCGATCGACGTGGTCGCCGCCAGGCTAGTGACGACGACGTTGGGGAAATTCCCGTTCAAGGTGGAAGGAGTGGTCACAGTGTCGGCCCTACTCGGCGTCGAACTTGGCCTTGAGCTCCGCGGCCGCGTCAGCGTTCTCGGCCTCGAGCTTCTGGATGTAGGCGACCGCGTCGCCGACCGTCTTCAGGCTGGCCAGATCCTCGTCCGGGATCTTCACGCCGTACTTGTCCTCGGTCTGCACCGCAATCTCGACCATGGACAGCGAGTCGATGTCCAGGTCATCGACGAAGGACTTCTCGATCGTCACCTCGGAGGGTTCGATACCCGTCACCTCTTCGATGATCTTGCCGAGTTCCTCGACGATTTGTTCCTGGGTCAGAGCGGCCACTTCGTGGCTCCCTTCTTGTTCTTTGTAGGGCTCGTACCTGTTTTTTCGGACCGAGGCGGGCGAAGGTTACGTCCGCTCGGTCACAGCCGTGCATACCGATGCATGGCTGCCGGAGAAAGCTAGCCGGAGATGCTCACCCCGGCCAACGCGGGGAGGTCTTCGGGGGTCTTCAGGGGCAGTGCGCGGGTGCCCTTCAGCTCCCGCTTCGCGATACCGACAAGGGTGCCCGCCGGTGGCAACTCCGCCACCATGGAAACCTCTGCCTGCCTTACGGTTTCGGTGCACAGATCCCAACGGACGGGCCTGGTGACCTGGGCCGCGAGCTTGTTGATCGCATCGCGTCCCGAACTGACCGGCTGACCGTCGAAGTTCGACAGCAGCAGCCGCGTCGGCTCGTTCGGCACGATCTGCGATATGGCATCGGTCACAGCGTCCTGCGCCGAAGCCATGAACTCGGTGTGGAACGCGCCCGCGACGGGCAGCGCGCGCACCCTTGCCTTCTCCGGCGGGTTCGCGGCCAGTTCCGCCAGCGCGTCCAGCCGACCCGCGGCGACGATCTGCCCGGCCGCATTGCGGTTGGCCGGAATCAGATCGAGTTCGGCGAGTCGTGCGAGCACGGTGGCCTCATCGCCACCGAGCACCGCGGACATGCCGGTCGGCTCCAACGCGCACGCCTTGGCCATCTCCGCACCGCGGATGGCGGCCAACTTCACCGCGTCGTCGGGCGAGATGACCCCGGCGACCGCGGCGGCGGCGAGTTCGCCGACCGAGTGTCCGGCGACGATCGTAGCGGCAGGAAGTGAATCCGTGGGGATTTGCGTGTACGCGAGCAACGCGGCAGCCACGACCAACGGCTGTGTCACGGCGGTATCCGTAATTTCCTCGGCCGTCGCCGTGGTGCCGAGGCGGACCAGGTCCAGGCCTGCGGCCATGGACCAGAGAGTGAGCCGGTCATGCGCGCCAGGGAGGTCGAGCCAAGGCGCGAGCATGCCGGGAGTCTGGGACCCCTGTCCAGGGGCGAACAACGCGATCACTCCCTAAGAGAACACTGTGAGACGCCCCGTGGGAGATGTCGACGCGAATGAAGCTTGCCGCCGGGTTTTGTGGAACTCCCACAAAACGGCATGTGGGCTGTTCGGATCGAACAACCCACGATTTCCGTTACAGGCCCTCGTTGCCCAGGGCGAGATGAGTGGCCTCTGGGGTAGGTGTTGACGATTCGTTACGGGTTCGTGTCAAACGACCCACTGTGGCGGCGATTCTGAGCACGTACGCGTCGCGCGGATTCATCGGGTCACGACCCGTGATTTCGGCAATCCGTTTGAGGCGATAGCGAACGGTATTTGGATGGACGTACAACTGACGGGCACAAGTCTCGACAGCGCCACCGCAATCCAGATAGGCCTCGAGGGTGTCCGCCAGCGCCGATCCCGCCGCGGCCAACGGAAGGACAAGATACTCGTTCAACGCGTCGACCGCAGCTCGATCGCCGAGCAGGGCGCGTTCGGGCAGCAATTCGGTCGCATGCACCGGGCGTGGCGCCCCGCGCCAGCCCACCACGGCCTCCATTCCGGCCAGCGCCTCGACCGCGCTCGCGTGGGCGGCGCCCAGCGTGCGGGTGGTCGGGCCGATCACCACGGGACCGTCGGAGAAGACCTCGGCGAGCAGATCCGCGAGGAACGGGGAGATATAGGAGGACTCGCCCAGGTGCCCGCTCACCACCATCACCAGGCGGGTGCCCTGCACCACGGCCAGCGCCGCGCGCCCGTGCCTGGCCGCGATCGCGTGCACCGAGCCCACCGACGACATGCCGTGCTCCGGTGGTGGCGTGCCGACCAGCACCGTCGCGGGCGCGGTCGCGTCCCAGTTCAGCGTGGCCGCCCGCGACAGCATGTCCGGGCCGGTGTCGCCGCGGACCACCGCGTCGACCACCAGCGCCTCCAGCCTGGTGTCCCACGCGCCCCGGGACTCGGCGGCACTGGCGTACACCGAGGCGGCCGCGAAGCCGAGCTCACGCCCGTATCGCAGCACCGCCTCGGTCAACGCGACCAGCTGCCGGTCGTTGCGCGCGAGCGCGGGCAGCCACTGTTCGAAGAACTCCATGGCCACCCGGACCATGTCCACGGTCTGGCGCAGCGTGAGCCGCCGCGCCAGATCCTGCGGGATCACCTGGAACGCGTCGAGGCTGAACCGGATATCGCTGTCCGGATCCTGCAGCCATTCCAGGAAGTTCACCACCGCGGTCTGCACCAGCATCTGGACGCCCGCGCGCTGCGCGGCGTCCAGATCGGCGAAGAACGGCAACCGATCCTGCATCGACCCGACCGCCTCGGTGGAGAGGCGGCCCGAGAACTGCTTCACGCGTTTGAGCAGCGTGTCCGGCAGCGGGTCGCGGGTTTGCCGGTTCGGGGAGAGTGCGCCCGTCGGCAGATACACCTCGTGCTCGGACGAGCCCTCGGAGATCCGGCGCGGCCGCGGCGGTTTACGGTCCACCATTCAATCGTCCGCTACTCGCCGTCCCCGTCGGAACTCGACGCGTTCTTCGGCGCGGCGTCGACGTCATCGATGCGGTATTTTGCCGCCGCCTCGATCACCTTGGCCTGGTCGATCTTTCCGGCCTTGGCCAGCCCGGACAGCGCGGCCACCACGATCGACTGCGCGTCGACGTTGAACACCCGGCGCGCCGCGGCCCTGGTGTCGGAGAACCCGAAGCCGTCGGTGCCCAGGGTGACGAATTCGCCCGGCACCCACTTGCGGACCTGATCAGGCACCGCACGCATCCAGTCGGTCGCGGCCACGTACGGACCCTCGGCCCGCGAGAGCGCCTCGGTGATATATGGCACACCGTGATCTTCGTCCGGGAAGCGCAGCGCGGCGATCTCCTTCTGCAACGCCTCCTTGCGCAGCTCGCCCCACGAGGTGGCGGACCAGACGTCGGCCTGCACACCCCAGTCCTCGGCGAGCAGCGCCTGCGCCCGCAGGCCGTCCGGGACCGTCACGCCCGAAACCAGGATCTGGGCGCGCACGTCGCCCGCTCCCCCGCGCTGGTACAGGTAGAGGCCCTTGAGCAGACCCTCGACGTCGAGCTCGGCCGGCTCGGCCGGCTGCTGGTACGGCTCGTTGTAGAGGGTGATGTAGTAGAAGACGTCCTCGCCGCCGAAGCCGCCGTCGGCCTTGCGGGCATCGGTGCCGGGCACCGCGTACGGGAGCGCTTCCGGTGCGCCGCCGCCGTACATCCGGCGCAGGCCGTCGCGCACGATGTGCGCGATCTCGTACGCGAACGCCGGATCGTAGGTCACCACAGCGGGATTGGTGGAGGCGAGCAGCAGCGAGTGGCCGTCGTTGTGCTGCAGGCCCTCACCGGTCAGTGTGGTTCGCCCGGCGGTTGCCCCGAGCACGAATCCGCGCGCGAGCTGATCGGCCGCGGCCCACAGTCCGTCGCCGGTGCGCTGGAAACCGAACATCGAGTAGAAGATGTAGAGCGGGATCATCGGCTCGCCGTGCGTCGCGTACGCGGTGCCCGCGGCGGTGAACGACGCGGTCGATCCGGCCTCGTTGATGCCCTCGTGCAGGATCTGCCCGACCGAGCTCTCTTTGTAGGCAAGCATCAATTCCGCGTCGACCGACGTGTACAACTGCCCGTTGCGGTTGTAGATCTTCAACGAAGGGAACCACGAGTCCATACCGAAGGTACGAGCCTCGTCGGGGATGATCGGCACGATCCGCTTGCCGATCTCCTTGTCCCGCAGCAGCTCCTTCATCAGCCGCACGAGCGCCATCGTGGTCGCCACGTTCTGCTTGCCCGAGCCCTTGCGCACAGACTTGTACGCCTCGTCGCCCGGAAGTTGCAGCGGCTTTGCTGTGGTGCGGCGCTCGGGCAGGAAGCCGCCGAGTGCCTTGCGGCGATCCAGCATGTACTGGATCTCGCGCGCTTCCATGCCCGGGTGATAGTACGGGGGCAGGTACGGATCCTTCTCCAATTCCGCGTCACTGATCGGAATCCGCTGCAGATCGCGGAAGTCCTTGAGGTCCTGCAGCGTCAGCTTCTTCATCTGGTGCGTGGCGTTGCGGCCCTCGAAGTGCTTGCCGAGGGTGTAGCCCTTGATGGTCTTGGCCAGGATCACCGTCGGCTGACCCTTGTGCGCCATCGCGGCCGCGTAGGCGGCATACACCTTGCGGTAGTCGTGGCCGCCGCGCTTGAGATTCCAGATGTCCTGATCGGACAGATCCTGCACCAGCGCCTTGGTCCGCGGATCCCGGCCGAAGAAGTGATCGCGCACGTAGGCGCCGTCGTTGGCCTTGTAGGTCTGGTAGTCGCCGTCGGCGGTCGTGTTCATCAGATTCACCAGTGCGCCATCGCGATCCGCGCCGAGCAGCGCGTCCCACTCCCGGCCCCAGATCACCTTGATGACGTTCCAGCCCGCGCCGCGGAAGAACGACTCCAGCTCCTGGATGATCTTGCCGTTGCCGCGCACCGGGCCGTCGAGCCGCTGCAGGTTGCAGTTGACCACGAAGGTCAGGTTGTCCAGGCCCTCCAGCGCCGCGACGTGCGCGAGACCGCGCGACTCCGGCTCGTCCATCTCGCCGTCGCCGAGGAACGCCCACACGTGCTGATCGGAGGTGTCCTTGATGCCGCGGTCGTGCAGGTAGTGGTTGAACCGGGCCTGGTAGATGGCGTTCATCGGGCCCAGGCCCATCGACACGGTCGGGAACTCCCAGAAGTCCGACATCAGTCGCGGATGCGGGTACGAGGGCAGCCCGTGGCCGGGGCCGCCGTGGCTGTACTCCTGCCGGAAGCCGTCGAGCCGATCGGTGCCAAGCCGGCCCTCGAGAAACGCGCGCGCGTAGATGCCAGGCGAGGCGTGGCCCTGGATGAAGATCGAGTCGCCGCCGCCCGGGTGATCCTTGCCGCGGAAGAAGTGGTTGAAGCCCACCTCGTAGAGCGCCGCCGAGGACGCGTAGGTCGAAATATGGCCGCCGACACCGATTCCGGGCCGCTGCGCGCGATGCACCATGATCGCGGCGTTCCAGCGGATCCAGGCGCGGAAGCGCCGCTCCACCTCTTCGTCGCCGGGGAACCACGGCTCGTTCTCGGTCGGGATGGTGTTGACGTAGTCGGTGGAAGTCAAGGCGGGGATGGCGACTCGCCGTTCACCGGCCCGCTCCAACAGGCGGAGCATGAGGTAACGCGCTCGGCCCGGGCCCTCCCGGTCGAGCATCTCATCGAACGACTCGAGCCATTCGCTGGTTTCCTCCGGGTCGATGTCCGGTAGGTAGGACGCCACCCCTTCGCGGATTACCCGCACCCGTCCAGCCGGAGCTGACGATCCGTTCGGATCGCGGCCTGCGGCGGGAGCGGGGGCAGTATCGGATCCAGCGGATTGCGCTGGAGCGGAAGAGTGGATCAGGTCGGTCAAATCTGCTCCTCGTACAGGGGTGGACATGCGGATGGCGTCGGTATCCCTGAGTGGCGTCGCGTGGGTCTGCGTACCACTCGATCTACGAAAGGTTCGGGCGCACCCTCCATCCTTGCCGATGGTGTGCCCCAGGTCATCATGTCAGCAGGAACTCCAGTACCGTGCGCTGGGCAACATTGCGCCTCGCTGACGCTCGGCTCCATGCCGCCCAGGGGCGCTGCGTCCTCGATTCACTCGCTACGCTCACTCACGACTGCGCCGCGCTGCCGCTCGGCTCCGTCATATGCCGTGGGCGCCGCGTCTTGGATTCGCTCGCTGCGCTCACCGATGAGCCGAGGCCGCCGAAGTTTTCGACCTGATCAGACCTGACCGGGAGGACGAGTGAGAACGCTGGACCCACGCCGATTCGGATTGATCTGCGCCGCCGGAGCACTCGCGGTCGGGCTGGTCATCGCGGGCTGCGGCAACCGGGTCCAGGGCACGGCCGGTCCAAACACCGCCGATCTAGCGGCCTACAAGACCGAGGCGGCCGCCTCCTCGGCCGCCGCGACCTCATCCAAACGGGCTGCCGCGCAGTCCAAGGCGATCAACGACAACTGCACCCAGTTCCCCACCACCACCGGCGTCGGCGTGTCCAAATACAACGAGTTCATCGACGCGCACGACGCCAACGCCCCGGACTACGCCGCCAAACGCGAACTCGCCGCGTCAACCCTGGATGACGCCGCGAACAAGGTGGAGACCGGAATCAGCACCGCCAAGGACGCCATGCCCGAGGATCTGGCCGCGAAATTCACCGACTACGTCACAGCGGCGCGCGCGTTGTCCGCCGAGACCCGCAAGATGACCTACACCGCGCCGGTCGGCCCGCTCAACGACGCAAGCAGGCGGGTCAACGACGCGCGAAACGCCGTACGCGACGCCTGCCCGAAACGCTGAAGCCCGCATCTTCTCGCGACATTCCGGGCCTATTTCTGTCGATCGGCTTGCGCTGAGAGCCATAACCATGTTCGCTTGCAACTACCTATTGTCGGGAGTTGAGGAGGACACCACCGTGGTCGCCGCGGCGGACGCGCAGAACTACGCTCAGAAGCTTGGCATTACACACGGCATGGTTGTCCAGGAATTGGGCTGGGACGATGACGTCGACGACGACCTGCGGGCCGACGTCGAGGAATCGATCGGCAGCGAGCTCGTCGATGAGGATTCCGACGAAGTAATCGACGTCGTGCTGCTGTGGTGGCGCGATGGCGACGGTGACCTGGTCGACGCCCTGATGGATGCGATTGGACCACTCGCCGACGAAGGCTTCGTCTGGGTACTCACGCCCAAGACCGGACATCCGGGCCATGTGGAACCGAGCGAAATCGCTGAATCCGCACCGACCGCCGGTCTGACTCAGACTTCGGCGATCAGCTTGGGAACCTGGGCGGGTAGCCGCCTGGTGCAACCGAAGGCGCCCTCGAAGCAGCGCTGACCCACCTTTCGCTATGGTGTCGCCGGGCGGTGAACGCGCCGCCCGGCGGAAAACCGACACGATGGAGGATTTGCGATGCCGCTCGAAGTTGGCACTGTCGCGCCGGATTTCACGCTGAAAGACCAGAACAACCAGGACGTCAGCCTGTCCGACTACCGCGGCAAGAAGAACGTGCTCATCGTCTTCTACCCGCTCGCCTTCACCGGCATCTGCCAAGGTGAACTGTGCAAGGTGCGTGACGAACTGCCGAAGTTCCAGAATGACAACGCGGAGATCCTCGCGATCTCCGTCGGCCCCCCGCCCACCCACAAGATCTGGGCCGCCGAGCAGGGCTACACCTTCCCCCTGCTGTCCGACTTCTGGCCGCACGGCGCCGTAGCCCAGGCCTACGACGTCTTCAACCAGAAATCCGGCTACCCCAACCGCGGCACCTTCGTCGTAGACCGCGAAGGACACATCCGCTTCGCCGAGATGAACGCCCCCGGCGAGCCCCGTGACCAGGCGGCTTGGGAGAAAGCGCTCGCCGCGCTAGATTCATAACCCGGCCGACAAGGTCGAGGGCGTATAGCTCAGCGGTAGAGCTCTGGTTTTACACACCAGCGGTCGGGGGTTCGATCCCCTCTGCGCCCACAAGTTAGTCCAGCTAGAGAGCTGTTGATGAGTACTCTCTCTTGCCCCACACCGATTTCGTAGGGCAAACGTGGGGCAGGCGGTCCGTCCCCACATTCTTGGCCACGGCTCTCCACCTCCGCTGCCAGCGACCGCGCGCTACCCTTTCCGTGTGGCAAAGAAGACACGGACGGTCACTGTGACCGTTCCAGAGGATGTCGCAGCGACACTCGACCAGTGGGTGCAAACCGGTGTGATCGAGTCGGTGTCGCAGTTCGTCGCGGACACGGTGACCCGTCGAGCCAGCCGCACAGAGTCGCTGACCCGATGGGAGAAGGCCATCGGCGGGCGGCCGTCAGCTGAGCTGATCGACCGCGTCCGCGCCTCGCACGGTCTTCCGCCGCGTATCGATGATTCCGCCGCGTGATCGGCGGCGTGGTACTCGATGTAGCCGCGGTCGTAGGTGCCTGCCTGCGTGATCCATACCCGGAAGCTGTGGTGTGGTCGGGCATCGACCTTGGCAACGTGATCGCGATACCGGCCGCCATCCTCACCGAAGCCGAAGCCCACATCCCGCCGAACGGTCTGGACATCCTCGACGTGCTGCTCGGCCTGCCCAACACGGTGGTACCAGTCCTCGACCAGCCAGCCGCACGACGTTTCGCCCGCCTGCTGGCGGCGGCTCCCGATCACCTCAGTCAGATTGCCGCGGCACACGCGGTCTCCGAGGCTGTCCGGCGCGACTGGCCGGTGACGACCAACCGGGGCGGATTGCTCACAGCGCTGTCGCCCGATGTCCGGGTCGACGCAATGCCTTGACGCGAAAGTTGTGCGACAGTCGGTCGACCAATGCGGCGGGCCGCCTCAATGCAGCCCGGCAGAGAACCGATCGTTACCGGCGATCAGGAGCCGTCATTTCGGGCCGACGGGGTGGTGGTCTCGGGAAGTAGAATGTCGCCCCACTTGAGTGTGGTTGTGGCACGCTCGCCCCAGTCTGGGAACCACCACTCCAGCAGGTCTTGCTCATGTTGGGGAAGAATCAGCGATCGCCTTGGCTTAATCTCGGCGGCGATTGAGCCGAGGCGCTCCAGGATGAAACAGCAGTCCCTCATCCATCTCATCGCCTCAAGCGCGTGGGACAGTTCATCTTCAGTGATCGTGTCGAGGTGCATCGTCATCTGCGACCACGGCGCGCCATCGGGATCCGTGGCGGGGTCCGGCACATAGCGCCAGCTGAGTCCGCGTGGGTGCCCGTCCGCCGTGGTCCTCGGCTCCCCTGGCTCGCCCATGCGCACGATGTTCATGGTGCGGTGCGGCGCGGTGCCGGTAACCGAGTCGATGTAGAGCAGATGGGCGAGCTTGTGTCGCACCTTCTTGGGTCGATCGGCGGCAGTCGACCAGTCCTCATGCGGCCAGCGAACGCCGAAGTTTTCCGCAGCCTTCCGGATCTTGACAGGCAAAGTCTCCTTGTCCAGTGGCGGCGCCCCGGGCCCTGCAGAATGGAAGTAGGTGAAGTTCACCTGAGACACCAGCATCTGCCAGCAACCGAGCACGTTCCATGCGGTTCGCTCGAGGCTCTTGGCGGGATGCCACGCGGCTTCCTCCTTCTTCTCCCGATCCTCGATTTCTCGGCGGATGCGCTTCATCCGCTCTGCGTGCGTTTCGTTCTCCACGGCGCACACAATAGGCAGCGCCCCCTGACGCAAACCGATAATCCGGCCTTGGATTTCCGAGGCAGCCCCGATCGCATAGCACACCGCGGCGGCCGGTACGGTTCGATCTGCATACCTACCAGCATGTTTGGGCATCGCGAGTGACGGAGTTTTGGTCGCGAATTAGTCGCCCGCTCGGTCCGAGGTACCAACACTCGCGCCTGGTGTCGAATCGGGCTCCGCGACCAGCCCTCACGGACCACCGCTATCGTTGCCGCCAGATAGCTATCTCCTATGCTGCAAAGTTGCTGCTGGGCTGCCCGACTCAGTGGCTCGCACTGGTCCGCCTGCGTTCAAAGCTGCGGTAGACCAACCGACTTCCGCGTGTCCATCCATGCCCCTCTGGGCGGCCTCAGCCTCATGACACGCCGCTAAGAGCACTGTCGAGCAGAACGGCGAAACCAAAGTAGAAGTGGCTCAGCCCCACGATCGAGATCAGAGCGCTGTACTTGTAGTACGCCTCATGGAAGGGATCTGCCAGTAGGTTGTCCAGCTGACCTCTTCCATCCCCGAAGTGCAAAGAGTCGCCGTAGTTGAAGGTCCGGATCAGCTCGTCGGGGTTGATATTTCCAAAGCTCACCGGGTTATCGAGCGTGGCATTGCTGGCCTTGAGCGCGGTGAGCGTCTGGATAGTGTGGTTCATCAACTTGCCCCGCGCCGAACGCCACAGCGGCACTGTCTCCCGGATGGTCACCTGCTGCTCCTCGGGCAGGCTCTTCATCACCTTGAACAGTGCGTTGTGAGCGTTGGAGAAAGAGGCTGGCTCGCCGTCGTTGTGCAGCTGCCTGAACGCAGCGGACGCACCCAGGAAGCTCTCGTCGGCCGGGAAACCTAGCACCCGGACGTACCATTCATCCCCACCCGGATACCGACCTACTGACAGCGTGGTGTCGTCGTTGATGAGGCTGAACCCCGCCAATCGGCGGCTCATCGTGATGTACCGCTGGATGAGCGCCCGGTCGTCACCTTGCAGCGGTATCTGTGGGAATACGTAGGGGTCGGGCAGACCGAACACGTAGTCCAGCATCTCCCAGTTGGAGCGTTCCCGGTTCGGTGGACACGGAGGAGATAGCCGCCTGGTAGCACGGGAGTTTGGTGTTGGGTTCGACGCGGCGTAGTTTCACCGAGGAGTACAAGGCCCAGGCGGTAGGTTTCGTCCTGGATCAGGGTCGGCCGGTGGCCGAGGTGGCGCGCAATATCGGCGTGCACGAGATGACGTTGAGGAAATGGGTGAAGAGGGCGAAGGAATCCGGGGTTTCCGGTGACCGGGAGAAGGGACTGACCGACTCGGAACAGGCCGAGTTGGAACGGTTGCGTGCGGAGAACGCGGAGTTGAAGATGCAGGTCGCGTTCGCAAAAAAAGTTGCGACCTGGTTCGCGAAAGACCAGCGGTGAAATTCGCCGCGATCGCGGACTGGGCTGCGTCGGGGGAATTCGACATCGAGTTCATGTGCCGGGAACTGGACGTGTCTCGGTCGGGCTACTACAAGTGGAAAGGCCGCGGTCGCAGCGACCGGGAGCGCGACGATCGCATGCTGACGCTGCTGATCGAGGCGATCCACGCGAAACTGCGTGGCAATCCGGGTGTTCGGCGTGTGCACGCGGCGCTGGCGGCGGCCGGGCGGCGGGTCTCGCGTAAGCGGGTGTGGCGGTTGATGCGGGCGGCCGGTCTGCAAGGCCGGTTTCCGAAACCGTTCCGGCGCACCACGATCCGGGGATCCAAGCCGGTGGACGCCGCGGATCGGATCGGGCGTGATTTCACTGCCGCGCAGCCGAACCAACGCTGGTGCGGTGACATCACCTACGTCAAGACCTGGACCGGGTGGGCGTATCTGGCCACCGTGATCGATCTGCACGATCGGGCCGTGGTCGGCTGGGCGATCGCTGATCACATGCGCACGTCGCTGGTCACCGACGCCCTCGATATGGCCATCGCGCGCCGACGCCCGGCGAAAGGTGTTGTTTTCCATAGCGATCGCGGAACCCAGTACACCTCGAAGGAATTCGCGAAATATTGTGCAAAGAATGGTGTCCTACGGTCCCTCGGCCGGACGGGATCGTGCTTCGACAACGCGGTCGCGGAATCGTTCTTCGCGACCTACAAAAAGGAGCTGGTACACGCTCGTCCGTGGCCGACGGTGAAGTCGCTGCAGAAGGAGACGTTCGACTGGATTGAGTTCTACTACAACACCGTTCGTCCGCATTCGGCGCTCGGCTATTTGACACCACGGCAATACGAGTTAGGGTACAGAGAAATCAGTCAGATCGCGGCTTGATCCCGAGTCCACAAAACCGGGAACACTCCAAGTAATGGCGAAACCCCTTGGCATCACCCTTGCCGTACTGCTGCAACGGCGGATCGAACCCCAACGGCCGCGGATGAATCGTGTCCTCGACAGGCGTCGCGTTCACCTCGACCGTATTGCGGCTGAGGTTCACGGTCCGTTCGGTGATCGTCAGCAAGAACTGGATCGATGGGGCGTTCTCGGGTGCGTCATCCGCTGGTGGCCACTCAACCGACATATATTTGGATTCGGACACCTTCTGCGGCGTCAAAGGCCCCTCAGGGCTCTCCGGGTCAACCAGGGTCATCTGCTTGGACCTGCGCTTGATGTCCTCGCCGCGCACACGGCGATCGGCGCTCGGGGCTGACTTCGGACTCCGCTTAGGCGCGGGATCACCAGCATGATCACGCTGCGACTGCGCGAGCTGCTTGGCTCGTTGCTTGGCGCGCTTCTTGTCGCCCCTCTTACCCATGAACCATCCCTCCGATCGCACGCACGGCAAAGGCGCTTACAAGCTGCCACTTTCGAGCCATGGCCGCACGGCCTTTCATGGGGGTACTTCGCTGTAGAGCGCGACTCGTTACCAAGATGTGAAGACGGACGACCGGCTGGGGGTAGGGACCTGAGATCAGCAGTTGCTGAACCAAGTCTCGAATGACGTGTCGTGAAACGAGACTCTCCGTTGTGGATTCGGGTCGCCCCGAGTGGTCATCTCGCGCAGAATTTGGGCATGTCCAGGCGAGTGCGCGCCGTGAGTGCGCAGATCAAGCGTGTGGGTCGATGGTCGCGGCCGGCACCCATGGTCAGCCTGACCGTGTACGTTGGACAGGCGCGCCAGCACCGCCCCGAGCACCGGGTCGTTGCGTTGCGGTCGTGAGCGCAATGAACGAAACCTGTTGGTGCCAGTCGTATCTGGCATATTCGAAGCATGACGACGGGGGCACAGGATCGGCGCGGCAGTTTGTGGACCGGAGACGACTACCGGGATTTGTTCGCCGCGTTGACGACATCCGCTCCCGATAGCGAGATCGCGGCACAGCTTGGCCGATCGCTTGATGGTCTGCGCGGCAGGGCGAAGTTCCTGCTTCAGGACAGCTATTCGTCTGCGGTGGCGCTGCGCAAGCTGCGGCAGATGGCCTCGGCGCCGGAGTTCGACTGGGAGACCCTCGCCCGCGAGGCGCACGCCTTCGCGTACAAACCGTATTGGGATGCGAGCACCGACGAGCGGCTGATCCTCGCGTGGGCGCGGAATCCGGCGCCGACCATGGCCGCCCTGGTCGAGGAGTTCGGCGTGGGCGAGCAGGACATCGCGCGGCGCTGCATCGCGCTCGAACTGGCGCAGACACGGGTTGAGGTCGTCGATCACCTCGGCGCCGAACTCGGTGGTGATCTGGCATACCAAGCCCGGCTGGGGCGCGATAAGGCCAACACCGCGGTCGGCGTCCTGGCCATCACCTCCGCGACCGGCGCCGTGCTGCACCTGTCGCTCCACACCGACATCGACACCGCCGCGCAGGCCTGCGGCGAGGTCGACGAGACCGCACTGGAAGATTTGCCGGCGGTTTGGGCGATCGCGACCCGCGTACTGGGCGAAGGATCCGCCCGTGCCACCAGGACCGGGTCCTGGGCCGAACGGCCGGCCGCCGAACACCACACAGACGAAGTCAGCGACTCGGTCGCGACTGCGGCCCAGCCGGTTTCCCGCTGGCGGCGGCTGCTGAAGCCGCGGACCTGCTGAACGACTCCCTCTCCGTCGTCGTGCGGCGCGGATCTCGTCGTCTGCGACACATATTCGATCACGTCGCGTACCGGCCAGACTGGCGAGATTGCCTCACGGGCATGGTTCAGGTCGGGACAAGGCGCTCTTGACAGGACCCGCATCCAACTTCAGCACCGCCCAGAGCGCGTCCTGACGCGTAAACACGCCACCGTGGGTGCAGCAACTCCAGACGCAACGTCCACAGCTGGGTTCACACGGCTCGATCTGCACGGTTACCAGCATGTTTAGACGTTTGGAGTGACGGGGTTTTTGTCGCGAATTGGTGGCGCCGGTTCGGCCCCGGTACCAGCACTTGAGTCCGGCGCCGAGCCCAACTGGAGGCTCCCGCATCGAGGACGTGACCGCGGGATCTCTCGCTGACCGACTACCGACTGTTGTACACGCCGCCTGTGTGGCCGGCCGGGTCGTGGTGCCCGGCCTGGCCTTCTCAGCGGGATCAGCTTGCCGAGCCGCCGCGGTGCTGGGCAGCGAACAAGCCCAGGACCGCACACAGCACTGTCACCGCAGCTGTCCAGTCGGTCAAGTCCCGGGGCGTGGTGTAACTCGGGTGGTCACCGCATGATCCGAATTGTCGGTCAGGCGGTGAGTTCTGCCGGGGTGGTGTCCTCCTGTTCGTCGGTGGTGAGCCCGCGGGAGCGGGCCAGGACGTCGAGGCCGAGGTAGCGGCGGCCCTCGATCCACTCGTCGTGTTGTTCGGCCAGGACCGCGCCGACGAGGCGGATGATCGAGCCGCGGTCGGGGAAGATCCCGACGACGTCGGTGCGGCGGCGGATCTCCTTGTTGAGCCGTTCCTGCGGGTTGTTCGACCAGATCTGACGCCAGATCTGTTTCGGGAACGCGGTGAACGCCAGTAGGTCCGCGCGAGCGGCGTCGAGGTGGTCGGCGACCTTGGGCAGTTTCTCGGCCAGCGCGTCGAGCATCCGATCATATTGAGCGGCAACAGATTCCGGGTCTGCTTGATCGAACACCGAATGCAACAGGGTGCGGACCCACGGCCAGGACGATTTCGGGCAGACGCTCATCAGGTTGACTGTGTAGTGGGTGCGGCAGCGTTGCCAGGCCGCGCCGGGCAGGGTCGCGCCGATCGCGGCGACCAGACCGGCGTGGGCGTCGGAGGTCACCAACTTCACCCCGGCCAGGCCGCGGGCGACCAGGTCTCGGAAGAACGCCAGACAGCCTGCGCCGTCCTCGGCCGAAGTCACTTGCAGCCCAAGGATTTCCCGGTAGCCATCGGCGTTGACGCCGGTGGCGATCAGGGCGTGGACATTGACCACGCGACCGTTCTCGCGGACCTTCAGCACGAGCGCGTCCGCGGCGACGAACGTATAGGGGCCCTGATCCAAGAGCCGGGTGCGGAACGCTTCCACCTGGGCGTCGAGGTCGCGGGCCATCATCGATACCTGCGACTTGGAAAGCTTTGTCACACCGAGGGATTCGACGAGTTTCTCCATTCGCCGCGTCGAGACACCGAGTAGGTAGCAGGTCGCGACCACGCTGGTCAGCGCCCGTTCGGCGCGTTTGCGGCGTTCGAGCAGCCAGTCCGGGAAATAGCTGCCCGACCGCAGTTTCGGGATCGCGACATCGATCGTGCCGACACGGGTGTCGAAGTCGCGGTGGCAGTAGCCGTTGGGGTGGTTGACTCGCTCGTCGCTGCGTTCGCCGTAGCCGGCGCCACAGGCGGCGTCGGCCTCGGCGCTCATCAAGGTCTGTACGAACGCCGAGACCATCTCCCGCAGCAGATCCGGACTGGTGGTGGCGAATTGTTCGGCGAAGGGTTTTCTCGGGTCGATAGGCTGAACACTGGTCATCGCGTGGTTCTCTTCCTTCAGTGACTTTGGTCGGTCTCTTGAAGGATCACGCGATGACCACCCTCATGTCCGGGATTCGGAACCGGCCGCTGCGATCAGCGAGCTGCTACACCATCCTGATGGACGCAACCCAGTTCCATGTGGCCGCGTCGGTCTCGCAGACACGCAGACTATAGCGATGATCAGCCGCCAGTCCATCCCTGCTAAACGTTTTCGACCACCTCGCGCAGCGCACGGAATTCTGCGGCGAGGGCGTCGAGGGTGTAGTGGGCGTTGAGTCCGCTGGGGTTGGGCAGGACCCAGATGGCGGTGTCAGCGATGCGCTCGGGTTGGGGGCCGATTGCGGTGCGCGGGCGGCCGAATGCGGTGCGGTAGGCGCCGATGCCGAGTATCGCCAGGATTCGGGGTTGATACTGCTCGACCCTGCCGACCAGAGCCTGTCCCCCGGCGCGCAGTTCGTCGGCGGTCAGGTGGTCGGCCTTGGCGGTGGTGCGTGCGGCCACGTTGGTGATGCCCAAGCCCAAGTCGAGCAGTTCGCGCTGTTCGCCGGGCTGCATCAGACGCGGGGTGAACCCGGACCGGTGCAGGGCGGGCCAGAACCGATTTCCCGGACGAGCGAAGTGATGGCCGGTGGCCCCGGACCACAGGCCCGGATTGATCCCGCAGAACAGCACACGCAAGTCGGGCCCGATCAGATCGGGAATCGTCCTGTCCTGCGCCGCGGCCAGATCCGCGGGTGACGGCCGTGTCGACGAACCAGAACCCATTCCCTCAGTCTGCCGGGTGCCGACCGGCCGTGCGAAATGCGCGACGTGACCGCAGGTCTCACTCCGCTCAACACGGCCTATGGGGAGGCGGACGCAGGAGCGCGCTCAGGATCGCGCCGGCGGTGAGGATCGGCAGCACGAGGAGGAAGACGGGTGGGGTGCCCAGGTAGGCGAGCAGGACCAGGCACGCGAGTAGGGCCAGTACGTAGTGGTGTGCGTGGTGTAGCGCCATCGGATTCCTCGGGGTCGGTTGGGGGCCGGCGGGTGGTGGCGCGCAGGTAGGGGCGCACGCGGGTGGCTTCGGGTCCGCGTGGACCGTCTTGGGTGGTGAATACGACAGGTTGGTCGGGTGCCAGGGTTTTGTAGCCGGTGACGTCGATGCTGGAGTACTCGGTGAAGACGGGGGCGCTGTGGTCGTCGGGTTGGATGAAGCCGAACCCTTTCTCGGCGTTGAACCAGACCACCACGCCGTGGCGCCACACTGGATGCTCGGCGGCCGGGGTGTCAGTAGGCGAGGGGGTAGTCGTCATCGGGTATCGGGGTGAGCACGGATTGTTCGTATCGGTCGGCGATGTCGGCGCTGTCGAGCGCGGCGCGGGCGGATTCGGCGAGTGGGGCGAGCGCCGCGGCGTCCAGGTCGAGTTCCTCCGCCGGGTCCGGGTAGGCGGAGACGAGTTGTTCGGCGTGGTCGGCGTCGTCGTGGGTGGGAATCACAGTCATGATCAGCCTCCAGACATTTCGCGGTCCGGCGGACCGGCGGGTCGGGCGGGGTGAGCCCGACGGCTCACCCCGCGGCCTTGGAAGAGTGATGTGACATTCGAGTCGTCTCTGATCGGGGCATCACCTCACTTCGATTGAACTGCAACACTATTCGGGTCATCGCAGCGGCGGAGGGCTGCGCTGGGTGGGGCGAGCGGCCGGCGGACGCCGCCCCGACCACCGTCGACGATCCGGCTCGGCACGCGCTCCGCCCGGTGTCGGCGCGCACGCCGAGGCGAGCCGCAGGGTACCGACATCGCGGAGCAGCTGCTCGAGTTCGGCGAACAGCAGCTCCACGTCGGGATCGAGCACCAGCGGTGGCGCCTCCACCGTGTCGAATAACGCTGCGCCGGTACGATTTCGGAACATGACGCCACCTCCCGGAAGAAGCGCCGAGCCGAGTGCGGTCAGGCGCTGATGGCCTGGCGCTCACCGTTGCGGTGTTCGATTTCGATCTTGCGCGGCTTGGCGGACTCCCGCAGCGGAATCACCAGCCGGAGTACACCATTGGCGTAGTCGGCGCGAATGCGCTCGGCGTCCAGCCCCTCACCGAGGAACAGCTGACGCCTGAACGTCCCGCGCGGACGTTCCGCGGCGATCATGGACTTATCCGAATCCAGTTCCGGCCGTTCCGCTTTCACGGTCAATACGTTGCGTTCGATGTCGAGATCCAGCGAATCCGGATCGACCCCGGGCAGGTCCAACTCCGCCAGAAAGTGCTCACCCTCACGCCAGGCATCGATCGGCATGGTCGCGGGCCGCGCCACTGTGCCGAACACCTGCTGCGCAAGACGGTCCAGATCAAGGAATGGATCGGTACGCATCAGCATGGTCGCCACCTCCAAACACTCCGTTCTTCTTTTATCAGACCAGATAACCTATGCCATGTGGCATAGATTTGTTTTAGCACTCTCGACAGGAGAGTGCAAGGGATCTGGACTCGAGAATCTGGTGACCGCCGCCGCTGCTCAGCGGTCCGCGACCGGATCGGTCTCGGTGCTGAGCGCGGGCCAAAGCGTGGCGGTGAGCTGTTCGGCGAGGCCGCCGCGGGTGTCGGCGTCGTCGCCCCGCAGAAACGCGCCGAAGTACGCGCCGAAAACCATGGTGGCGATGGTGCGGGTGTCCACCCCGGGACGCACCGCCCCGCGCTCGATGAGCTGCCGCAGGACGTGTTCGACCTGCGAAACCCGAGGCTCGACGGCACGTTCGACGACGTGGGCGAGCAATTCGGGCACGCGCTCGGCTTCGCTGATGAACCCACCCTGCAGGATGATGGCGTCGGGGTTGTAGTAGCAGGGATCGACGCGGCGAATTGCCTCGGTGAATGCCTCGCGGGGCGTCATCTCGTCGAGCGGAAACGGTGGCGTGGCGGCGGATTGGACGCGAAAACCGTAGTCGAGCGCGTCGATGACGAGCTCGAGCTTGCCGGGCCACCGCCGGTAGAGGGTTGGGCGGGTGACCCCGGCGTCGGCGGCGATATCGCCGAGCGCCATCTGGGAATATCCGCTGGTGACCAGCCGACGACGGGTGGCGAGGATGATCGCCTCATCCACGGCGGGGTCACGGGGACGACCACCCCGAGGCCCGGACTTGGGCGGCTGCGGGTGTTCGGTGGATTCTGTGCGCTGCGGCGTCATGACCTCCCCGTTCGCGGTTGCGTTACACAGCAAGACTGTAACCCTGCCGGCGGACCGGCTTAGGCACTGTGCGCGGGCACGGACCGATCGGCCAGATCAACCAAGCCTGTCAAGAGCCTGCGCAACAACGACTGCGTGAACTCGTCCGGGACGAAGGCACCCCCGGCATCGACCCGCAGATGCGATTGGAAGACCGTCACCTCCGGGTCGGCGACCACCGGCGCGCCGATCCGGTGCAGGATCTGACGCAGCACCAATTGCGCACGGGCGGTGCCGAATTGAGACGGCGAGGCACCGAGAATGGCCACCGGCTTGCCCCGCAGACTCGATGCGGCGACCGGGCGGGACAGCCAGTCCAGCGCGTTCATCAGCACACCGGGAATCGCCGAGTTGTATTCGGGAGTCGCGATGACGACGCCGTCCGCCTCGGTCACGCGCCGGCGTAGTTCGTCGACCACCGCGGGCGGGTCCGCTTCCAGGTCCTGATCGAAATACGGTAGAGCACCGAGACTTTCGTACAGGTCGAGGACAACACCAGCGGGCGCCAGCGCGGGGAGGGTACGCAGTAGGCCGGTGTTGTGGGAGTCGCGGCGCAGACTGCCGGACAGCGCGAGGAACCGCAGATCGGACATGGGGATGCTCCTGACTGTGCGAAGGGATGTGCCGAGCGGGACCGGTCGAAGACGGCGACCGCCCGTCAGCGAGTGCCCTGATCGGCCTGCTCGATCACGTCGACGACCGCGTCGGGGTGGCTGACCATCACCGCGTGCGCCGCATCGACCTCGCTGATTCGAGCACCTGCCCGTTCTGCCATGAACCGTTCGAGGCTCGGCGCGATCGCGTGATCTTTGGTCGCGATCAACGCCCACGAGGGGATGGACTTCCATCCGGCCGCGGTCGCCGGTTCGCCGAACGCCTCGGCGGCGACGGGCCGCTGCGCGATCGCCATGAACGCGGCGGTGGCGGCGTCGACGTCGGCGGCGAACGCGGCCGCGAACTGCGCGTGGTCCAACCACACCTCGGTGCCGGTCGACCCGTCGGGGCGGGCGTATTGGAAGACCCGTTGCGGCAGCGGCGGCACCGAAGCGTCGACGTGCGCCTCGAGCAGACCACCCAGCGTCTCCCCCGCGTCGGGAACGAAAGCCGCTACGTACACAAGGGCTTTCACGTCGGCGATGGCCGGGGCAGCATTCGTGATGACCGCGCCCGCATAAGAGTGGCCGACCAGAATCTTCGGCCCTGCGACGCCGGCGAGCAGGCCCTGCAGGTAGGCGCTGTCGTAGGCCAGACCCCGCAACGGATTGGGCACCGCGACGACCGGGAAGCCCCGCCGATGCAGCCGCGCCGCGACCGCCGACCAGCCCGAGGCGTCGGCGAACGCGCCGTGGACCAGCACGACGGTCGGTTTCGGCTCCCCGCCGTCCCGCTCGTGCGCGCCCGACACCAGAGCGGCCAGTGCCGAGGTGACGCTGTGCTTGTTCATGATGCTTCTCCTTCTGACGGGAGTATCCCGCTCTTCGATGTTTCGTTACAGCAAGTGACTGTAACGTAACTAGTAGATTCTGCCAACCGCTACCGACATCGAGGCGATCACAGCACTGCGAAAGTGCCCGAAACCACCTGTTCAGCAGGGACTTAAGGGTCAGCGATGGGCCAGTCGCGCGAGATTGGCGACGACGTTCTCGCGGAGCTCGACGATCTGCGCGAGACGGTGGAAACGCGCCGAGAACGCCAGCTCGATACTCAGCCGCCCGGCGAAGGTCGAGACGAAATAGCCGATCCAGCCGACCGATTCCGAGGTGGCGAAGCCACGGAAGTCGACGACCTCGATCCCCGGCGGCACGGGCAGTTCGGGTACCACGCCCCAGTTCGTGATGAAGTTCCCCGCACCCGTGCGCGGACGCCCCTGCGCAGCGGCGGTGGCCGCGGCGAGCATGACCGCGAGCGCGGTCCCGTCGGCGACACCTGCCACGATCTGAGCCTTCACCTGCTTCGCGAGCACCGACAGGTCGCAGGTGCGCTCGCAGGCGGTGACGGTCGGCGCGAAGCCAAGGGCGTTGGTGATCTCGTCCGGCGAGGCAGGCGGGCGCAGTTGTGCCCGCAGGTCCGCGAGATGGAACATGATCATCGGCAGTGCTGCTGTGCCGCCGACAGTTTCGGCACTCATCGCCCGCTCGGCACCGACGATCGCGGCGCTGAGCAGCGCGTGCAAGGTCGTCCCGGACGCACGCGCCCGCGCGAGCAGCGCGCCGGTGTCCCCCTGCGACAGAGTGATCCGCTGCTCCGGCCGCGGCGCGAAAACCGCGTCGACTCCGGTATCGCTCGCCGCGACGCTGTGCGCCGGACCCATTGCGGCCATGGCGAGTTCCGGCAGGCGCATGCTTCGCGCGCGAAAGGCGGCTTCGAGGCTGTGCGGGTGGATCACGGTCGGGTCGGGATGCGGTCCCCCGGTGCTCAGCGCGGTGACGGTGCGCCAAAAGTGTTCGAGCAGTGCGAAACCCATCGTCGCGTCGTTGATGGCATGGCTGACCCGCAGGACCACCTCGGTTCTCACGCCTCGTCGCACGATCGTCAATTCGGCGAGGCCGCACGCAGGGTCCAGGGGCGCTAGCCAGTCGCCGACACCGCCTTCGACGAAGGCCGTCGCCGCGCAACCATCCTCCGGCACTCGCAGTGAACAGACATCTCCGGCGACTTCGATTGTCCCGCAAAGCATCGGATACTTCCGGCACAGCAAGCCGAACGCCCTGCGCAGCAAGGCGATATCGACCGCACCCACGCAGACCGTCACATAGCTCACCGTCAGCTTGCGCGGCACAAAGCCGTGATCGATTCGCCCCAGCCGGATTTCCACGCCACCGGCCACCCGCACGGGTGCGCTGATCACGCGAGACCCAGCAACGCCGGATCGGCGGCGCGCACCCGCAGCTCCTCCCCCGGATCCGCGACCAACCGCCGGGTCCGCAGGTCCAACAACCCGCTGACGCTGCTCACCTCGGCAACCAACGTACCGTCGGGCTTACGCAACACATGCTCGACGCGGTGCGTCTTCCCCGGCCCCCAGACGAACGCACACGACACATCGACCGCGTCGTCGGCGCGCAGCTCCGCATGGTGACGCAGCGTGGTTTCCAGGTTGACCGGCCCGAATCCGTCGGCGAGCAACCGCTGCGGCGACAGTCCCGCCGCCTGCCCGCAGGCGAACCGGGAATGCTCGGCGTACTGCAGATACACCGTGCTCGCGAGATGGTGATTGGTATCCAGTTCGTAACTGCGCACGGTGAATCGGATAGTGAACGGCGTGGCACTCAACAAAGCTCCTGACATTCGAGGATCGACATCGAACCGCCAGCGTGCCGCCACCCCAACCCCGATACCTAGACACTGATGACACTGGTGCCGACACCACCTGGCACCGGAAGCCGGGATGCTCGATCATGGACGGCGTGACAGCCACCCTCTCGAGCCGGCGAACCGAACTCGCCTCCTTTCTGCGCAGCCGCCGGGATCGCATTTCCCCGGCTGAGGTCGGGATGGCGCCTGGGTTGCGCCGCCGGACACCGGGGTTGCGGCGGGAGGAGGTCGCGCAGCTGGCGGGGGTGAGCATCACTTGGTATACCTGGCTCGAGCAGGGGCGTCCGATCAACGTCAGTGGGCAGGTGCTCGACGCCATCGCGCGCACGCTGCGGCTCGACGACGCCGAGCGGGATCATCTGTATCGGCTTGCGGACGTGCCGATTCCGGAGGTGAGCACCGGCGCCGAGCAGATCACCCCGGCCGTGCAGGCTGTACTCGACGCCATGACCGCAGTACCGGCCGCCGCGCTAAACAGCCGGTGGGACCTGCTCGGCTGGAATGCGCCGGCCGCCGCGGTGTGGCCGCGGCTGGTCGCGCCCGGCGGCTCACGCAACGTGTTGTGGGAACTGTTCACGACCCCGGAGTGCTGCCGCTGCTTCGTCAACCGCGACGCGGGCCTGCCGCACATGGTGGCCTCGTTCCGCGCGGCGTTCGGACAGCATCTCGACGCCCCGGAGTGGATCCGGATGATCCGTGAACTCTCCACCGCCAGTGAAGAATTCGCCCGCCTGTGGGCGGCACACGATGTCGCCGCACCGCCGAGCCAGACCATGACCTATCAGCATGCCTCGGCCGGACGCCTGTCGTTGTCGCTGACGAGATTGGACCTGCCCGCCGTCCCGGAAACCTTCATCACCGTGTGGACCCCGGTCGACGACGAGAACCGCCGCCGCCTCGACTGGCTGCTCGACCACGCCGACGCGCCCGCATTCGACCACGCCCACTGAGCAATCACATACTCCAAGGGGGCGCTTGCCGGGGTGCGGCCGAACCCGCCGCCGCACGATCACATGGGTGCGTCGTTGCTGCGGGTGTTGTACGTCCGCAGGCCGATCACCGCCGCGACAAGGATGGCGATGCTACTGGCCAAGAGCGCGCGGCTGAACCCGGACGCCATCGCGTCCGGCGGCGCCGAACCGGCCGACATCAGGTCGGCGGTGTGCGAGGTCGCGACGGTGGTCAGCACCGCGAGGCCGAGCGCGCCGCCGAGTTGCTGCGAGCTGTTCAACAACGAGGCCGCCAGACCCGCCTTGTCGGCGGGCACACCCGCGTTGGCCGCGTTGGTGACCGAGACCATGACGAAGCCGAGGCCGATCGACATCACCATCATGCCGGGCAGCAGGTCGCGCACGTAGTCGCCGTCGACCGGCAGCCCGGACAGCAGGAAGACCCCGATGGCCGCGACCACCGAGCCGCCCACGATCAGGGGCCGGGTGCCCACCAGCGGAATGAGTTTCGTCGACAGGCCCGCACCGATCCCGATGCCGAAAGTGACGGGCAGATAGACCAGGCCGGTCTTCAGCGCAGAGTATTCGAGCACGTTCTGCATGTACAGGGAGAGGAAGAAGAACATCGACATGAATCCGGCGAGCGCGATCAACTGGGTCGCGTCGGCGGCGGCGAGACCGCGGATCCGGAAGATGGACAACGGCATCAACGGATTCGGGCGGCGATGTTCGTTCACCAGGAACGCGACCAGCAGCACCGCCGCGCCCACGAAGCGCGCGATCGTGCCCAGCGCATCCCAGCCCGCGTCCGGCGCCTCGACCACGGCGTAGACCAGCAGCAGCATGCCTCCGGTGCCGAGCGTGGCGCCGAGCATGTCGAAGCTGGCCAACGGCGCGCGGCGACGGTCGTCGGGCAGCAGGCGGTAGATCGCGGCGAGCAGTAACACACAGACGATCGGGTTGATCAGCAGCACCGAACGCCAGCCGAACGACTCGGTCAGCACGCCACCGAGCAGCACACCGGCCGCCGAGGCCGCGCCGATCATGCCACCCCAAACCCCCAGTGCGCGATGGCGATCCGTGCCCTCCTTGAAGGATGTCGTCACCAACGACAGCGCCGCGGGCATCATCAGCGCCGCACCGGCGCCCTGGACGATGCGCGCGCCGACGAGCAGGCCCGCGGAGTTGGCGACCCCGCCGACCAAGGAGGCCAGCGCGAACACGACCACGCCGACGACGAGCACTCGCCTGCGCCCGATCAGGTCCGCCGCGCGCCCGCCGAGCAGCATGAAACCGCCGTAGGTCAACAGGTAGCCGGTGGCCACCCACTGCAGGCCCTGCTCGGAGAACCCGAGCTGATGCTGCATCGAGGGCAGCGCCACATTGACGATCACGGCGTCCATGAAGTCCAGGAAGCCGATCGAGCAGAGCAGCGCGAGTACCAGCTTGCCGCGCCTGGTCGAGAGGACAGAGGTACTTTCCACCGCGCGAGTCATGACAAGGTTTCCCCTTCTGAGGTCCGCGTATTTCGAATCAGGTGCCCCCAGTACTGATCCCAACCGGCAGGCGTGCCCGAAGGTGAACTCCCGCAACAATATCCCTGCGGCACACCGTATTGGCGGCGAACGTGCCCGAAATACCCTCGCAAGATTGAAAAGATAAGTTGTGCGAACATCAATCCGCCCAGGTCCGAGGCGTTGCGCGAATTCGGCTATCTCGTCCTCGGCGAGCCGTATCGCGCTCTGCCGTAGCGCCAAGCTGTCCCGTGCCGAGTGCGCACCGTGATGACTGGCGCCGTGCGACGACAGTGATGTTGTGCTGGCAGCGGTCGAGCTTTGCGTCGGCCGACTAGCTTCACTCGGGCCGAACTTCTCCGTTCGCCGTGCGATATTCCAGGACCAGGTCGCGGAACTCGACGGCGAGGCGATGGCAGTCGCCGGGCCAACGGGCCGAAACGTAATTGCGGTCGCGGACCGTGAAGCCGCGCTTCGGGTGTTTCGCCGAATCACGCAGCGGCAGCAGCGGTCCGCGCCGGAATTGGCCCGGATGGGCGAGCGCGGCGGTTACCTCCTGCTGCACCGTCTGCGGGTAGGTCCGGTAGTAGGAGCCGAGCCACCAGCGGGTCAGGTTCCACGCGGACAGTTCGAGCAGGGCGGTGACCGCGGTGGTCTGCCGGTCGTAAAGCACCGATCGGCCGGTCTCCGGATCGATGGACCGTGCCGCGAGCAGAACGCCGTGGCAGACCGCTCCGACCGGCAGGCCCGAAATCATCGCCCGGCCGAAAATGCGCTGCGCCAACGGGGATTCGATCATCGATTTCATCCCCGGCGCGTGACCGCCGGGAACGAAGACACCCGTAACCGCGCTGTCGTCCACCTCCGCGTACGCGAGCGGAGCCTGAAAATGCGGATCCTCGCGTAGCCGCGCGTACGCGGCCAACCCATCGGCGCGGGTCATCAGAACCGGAGACAACGCCGAGAACCCGCGCTCGACCAAACGGTCATCCGCCGCGGCGGGCGCCCCGAGCGGTGTCGCGAAGCGCACCGGGATCCCCGCATCGTGCAGCGCCGCCCACGGCACCGCCGCCTCGGTCGGGTCGTAGTCGCGCTCTGGTAGCAGAAACAGGATCACAGACACCTCGCCGCTCGCCGGTCCAGATGGTTACTGAACAGTAGCCAATTCTGTCCAGCCAGACCAGGCCCCAGCCATCGATCCTGCTCAGCAGGCTCACAGAGGTCAGGCGCAGGCCACGCCCACTGTTTGTTGGACAGGCGGATATGGGTCGGGTCTCGCCGCGGCTCAGTCCCACCGATCGATCGTGTAGCGGGTGCGGATTCCGGCGCTGGTGACACGGAAGGTGTGGCCGATGCTACGGCTCTTCGACATCAGCAGGCCGCAGACCTCGGCTTCGTGCTTGCCCGCGATAACGGCCTCGCCGGCGTATCCCTCCAGGGTTTTGCGGATCTCGTGCAGTTCACTCGCGAGGAACTCGGGGAAGAAGCCCCCGCCCTTGGTGTAGGTCGTGTCGGTCGAACCGGCGAGCGCGAACAGCACCGACTGTTCGCGGGCGGTGCGGTCGTCCGCGACATACCAGGTGGCTGGGTGCGGGACCACCGCGGTCACGTCGCGGTGCTCGCCGGGACGCAGCCCCCACTGCGTCGGCGGGGAACCGTCGACGTACACGTACCAGGTCACCGGGTTACGGCGCGTCGGCGAATCCCATTGCACGATCGGCGGTGCCGTGGGATCCGCCGCGGTCACCATCGCGCCGTAGCTGGTCGCCGCGGTGGGTACCGCGTGTTCGATCCGATCCACCTCCGGTAGCACGGTGCGCGCGAACTTCGTCCAGGTGATCGTCACCGGGCCGATATCGAGATCGCCACCACCCCGGTGCTTTTCGGCCGGTACGAGGTGCCCGAAAACTCCACCGACGCTGCGGGACTCGACCTTGCGCGCCCACATCGGCCGCACATCGGCGAGTGTCGCGAAGCGCCGCGCCAGCGATCCCGCGGCCTGTAGTTCGGCGATGACCTGTTCGGCGCGCGCGATCATCGTCGCGGTCGGCGCGGCGGTGGGCCTGCGGTACTGCAGCGGGTTCATCTTTTCCGCGAAGCGCCGCTTGACGCTGTCGTAGGGCAATTCGTCCGCGAGGTCGCTGAGCAACGTGCCGATCATGCCGCTCTTGACGTGACAGAACCCGGCCGGTGCGGTCGCGGCGGCCAGCCAGACGAGGTTGTCCCGGCGCCGCTGCGCGGCCGCACCACGCCCGCGCATGCCGGCCAGTTGCTGATGCAGTGCCAAGAACCATTGCCCGGCACCGAGTATCGCGTCCGAGCGGTACAGCGT
Source organism: Nocardia brasiliensis (assembly GCF_011801125.1). Taxonomy (NCBI): domain Bacteria; kingdom Bacillati; phylum Actinomycetota; class Actinomycetes; order Mycobacteriales; family Nocardiaceae; genus Nocardia; species Nocardia brasiliensis. The sequence goes on along the minus strand of NZ_CP046171.1, from coordinate 2,325,355 downwards.
CTCGGTGCGCAGCAGCGCCACCGCGCGCTGCGCGATCGCAGCGGGGAATTCGGCGATGGCGCGCTCGAGGGTTTCCCGGTCGGCGTTCTTCGTCGCGACGTACTGCGAGGTCGAGGCGAGTGCGGTGGGCTGATGCACCAGGTGCGCGGCGGGATCGAGGGCCAGGTGCGGCCACGGACCCCACTGGGCCCAGCCCCATTTCGTCGCGCTGGACCGGAACACCGAAGCGATAGGCCTGCTTTCGACCGCGTCGGCGAGCACGGCCACCGCGTGCGCGTAGCTCGGCGGTATGCCGGGCGCCGACCACAGCGCGGATTTCGTGGTTCCGTCGGCGCCGACCAGCACCAGCCCGCCGTAGCGGCGCATGAACGTCCGGCAGGTGCCGCAGTCGTTCGCCGCGGCGAGTTCCGGTGTGAGCGCGCCGAGGAATTCGTCGAACAGACCCCCGGTGTCGACAGTGAACAGCGTAGGACTTTCGACGGTGCGCGCGTCGAATGTGCGCCGCACTCCGTCGAGGAATTCGTCGTACCGGTCGTCGATCGGCGGCCCGGCGCCGATCGGGGCTTGCGTTGTCATAATGGCCCGAGACTAACGGCCCGATCACCGTTCACCCCAAGGAATTTCCGCGTCAGGAAAGCAGTCGACCCGATTCCGCGTCGTAGAGCAGAACTCGATCGGCCTGGGGAACCACCCAGCCTGCGCTGCCCAGTTCCGGCTCCTGCGCCTCCGGCACCGTCACGCCAACGGTGTAACCATCCGCGGCCAGGGTGACCAGCGAGGTCGCGCCGAGATGCTGCACCGTCGACACCTCCCCGGGCAGTGCGCCCGGCACCGCGGTATCGGAGAAGCCGAGATACTCGGGTCGCGCGCCCCAGATGACCGCCGGGGACAGGCCGACCAGCTCGCCCGGGATCAGGTTCATCGGCGTCGACCCGATGAAGTTGGCCACGAAAGTGTCCGCGGGCCTGCGGAATACCTCACGAGCCGTGCCGAGCTGCCGAATCCGGCCCGCAGAGAGCACCGCGATCCGATCGGCCAGCGCGAGCGCCTCGGCCTGGTCGTGGGTGACGAACACCGTGGTCACCCCGAGCTCGAGTTGCAGCTTCTTGAGGAAGGTGCGCGCCTCCAGCCGCAGCCGAGCATCCAGGTTGGACAGCGGTTCGTCGAACAGGAACACCTGCGGGTGACAGGCCATCGCGCGGGCCAGTGCGACCCTTTGCTGCTGGCCGCCGGACAGTTCGGCGGGCCGCCGCGCCAGCAAGCCTTGCAGCGACAGCTGATCCGCGGTCTCGGAGGCCTTCCCGGCCCGCGTGCGTCGATCGGTGCCGCGTACCTTCAACGGGTAGGCGATGTTGTCCGCCACCGACATATGCGGGAACAGCGCGTAATCCTGGAACACCATCGCGACGTCGCGACGGCCGGGCGCGAGCCGGGTGACATCGCGCTCGCCGATCCGAATTCGGCCACTGGTCGGGGTTTCCAGTCCGGCGATCGTGCGCAGCAAGGTGGTCTTGCCACATCCGGAAGGGCCGAGCAGCGCGAAGAATTCACCGTCGTGGATCGTGCAGGACAGTCCGTCGAGCGCCCGCACGCCGCCGGGGAATTCCTTGGTCAGCTCTACCAGTTCGATCCGCGCCATCTAAGCCTTGATCCCTCCGTGCAGCCGAAAGCCGTAGCGCCGGTTGACGAACAGATACATCAGCACAACCGGAATCGAATACAGCAGCGAAAAGGCCGATATCGGCCCGAGCTGTGCCGCACCGCCCTCGTCGTAGAAGGTGCGCACCACCACGGCGGCGGGTTGCTTGTCCTGATCACGAAGCAGCAGGAACGGCACCAGGTAGCTCCCCCACACGTTCACCACGGTCCACACCGCGATCGTGGCCAGACCGGGCCGGGCCAGCGGCACCACGATGTCGCGCAGTATCCGCAGCGGACCCGCCCCGTACACCCGCGCCGACTCCTCGTAGGACCGGGGTACCGAATCCATGAAGTCCTTCAGGATGAAGATCGCCGCGGGCAGCAGACCACCGGACAACACCAGCACCACGCCGAACTGGCGGTCCAGCAGCCCCAGTTTCCAGATCATCAGGAAGATCGGCACCATCGCGGCGGTGCCGGTCACCACGCTCGACAGCAGTAGCAGCAGATACAGCAGCGCGTCGCGCCCCGGAATCCGGACGCGCGAGAGCGCGTAGGCCGCCAGTGCCGCGCTGGACCCGACCAACACCATGCAGGCACCGGAAAGCAGTGCCGAATTCCACAGCGAACCGATGGTCAGATCGTTCTCGAGCAATGCCGAAAAGTGCCTCAGCGTAGGCTTTTCCGGGATTCGAGGTGCGTAGCCGGGGTTGCTGTCGAACGGCGCCGACGCCAGCCACAGCATCGGCACCGCGAAGAACCCGGTGACCACCGCGACGAAGGTATAGAACCCGATCCGGGCAAAGACCTGCCGCGGACTCATGCCGGCCTCCGCCGCAGCAGTCGCAGGTAGAACAGCGCGAGTACCAGGTTGATCAGCAGCATCAGCACCGACGCGGCCGCGCCGTAGCCCAGTGCGCCGTCGTCGATTCCCTGCCGGTACAGGAAGATCGGCAAGGTCTCGCTGCGGTGGTTCGGTTCGCCGCGGGTCAGCAGGTATGGCGTGAAGTCGTTGAACGTCCACAGGCTGATCAGCAGCGTGTTGGTCAGGACGTGCCCGCGCACGTGCGGAAACACCGCGTCCCGCAACAGTTGTGGACCAGAGGCGCCGGCCAGGCGTGCGGTCTCCAGCTGCGACGGCGGCACCGTCGACAGCGCGGCCGAGTACAGCAGCATGGAAAACGCCGTGCCACGCCAGATGTTGAACACGATGAGCACGGCCAGCGGATGCTGGATCATCCAGGCGTACCCGGGAGTATCCAGCAGCCGGTTGACGGTGCCCGCGTCGCGGTCCAGCATCGCGATCCACAGCACCGCGACCACACTCGCGGGCAGGATCCAGGCCAGCAGCACAAGGCTTTCCACCACGGCACGCAGCCAGCGGGCCGCATCCCGCATCGACCAGGCCAGGGTGAAACCGAGGAAGTTCTGCCCGATGATCGCCGAGCCGAACACGAAAAGCATTGTGATCCATACGCTGTTGCCGAACAGCGGGTCGCGCAGCGCCTTGCCGTAGTTGTCCAGGCCGACCACCGACACGTGCACCGAGGTCCGCCCGGACACGGTGAGATCGGTGAGCCCGATCCACAGCAGCCACAGCGCCGGGAACACCAGGAACGTCGCGATCAGCAGCAGCGCCGGAGTGACGAACGCGCTGGCCTTCCACCGGCCCAGTCCCGCGACGTCGGAATCGGTTGCGGCGGTGTCAGCCACCGGCCACCTTGTCCTCGCCCACCGCCTCGGCTACCGCGGCGCCGTACTCGGCGGCGGCGTCGGCGGGACTCGTTCCGGTGACCACATCCAACGCCGCCTGCTGCATCGCCTTGGACACCCGGTTGTATTCCGGCAGGGCGGGGCGCAGCGATGTGGTCGGCAGGATCTGCTGGGCCACGAAGCTCAGCAGCGGATCCGCGCGCAACGCTTCGGCATTCACGTCCTGGCGCGCGGTGATCCGTGGGCCGCCCGCGGTGAGCAGTTGCGTGAGCGCCTCCGGTGAGTTCATGAATTGCAGGAGTTCCCAAGCGAGCTCGACATTCTTGCTCTTCGGATTGATCACCCGCCCGCCGCCACCGGACATGCTCACGAAGTCCTGTCCGTGCACCCCGGCGCCGGGCGTGATCGCCGGAATTCGCGCCCACCCGACCGTGGCGTCCCGGTCCGCCATGGGCACGCTGCCACCGGAAGGGTTCAGCACACCGCGCCAGAAATAGTCGCTCTCCAACAGGATGCCGACCTGGCCCGCCGAGAATTTCTCGAAACTCTTCTCGCGTCCCTTCGCATCCTGTTGTAGCTGCGCGTCACCCAGTTGCTCGCCGTACAGCGTGCGATAGAACTCCAGCACCTGACGGAATTTCGCGGTGTCGCCCACCCACTTGCCGTCTTCGTAGAGCAGACTGCCCGCACCGGCCAGCAGCGGCAGCACGCCCTGGGTCGTCGTCGCCTCGCCGAAACTGGTGCCCGCGTTGAGCTGCACCGGTATCACACCGGGCACCGCTTCGAGCTTGCGCGCCGCGGCGAGCACGTCCGCCCAGCTGACCGGCTGCCAGTCCGCCGGCAAACCGGCCTGCTCGAACAGCTTTCGGTTGAAGAACAGCACCCGCCCGTCGGTCTCCTGCGGGATGCCGTAGCGCGTACCGTTGTAGGACAGCAACCGCTGCACCGACTCCGGCATCTGCCGCCAGCCGTCCCACGCCTGGACCTGCTCCGCCCCGACCAGCTCGTCCAGCGGCGCGATCTGCTTGCCCTCGGCGAACTCACCGACCCAGATTCCGTCCAGCGAAACGACATCCGCGCCGGTGCCGGTCTTCAGATCCTTGGCGATCCGGCTCTTGTAGTCCTCGTCCGGCACACCCGTGGCCTGGAACCGCACCCGCACGGTGACGCCCTTTGCCTGCTGCTGGGCCACGAATTTCGGGATGCCCCAGTCTTCGATCCACTCGGCCTCGGCCGCGTTCTTCCCGCCCGCCGAATTGATCGCGTTCGCGGTGATCGTCAGCGACTCGCCACCGCCATCGGACCCGCAGGCCGTCACCCCCGTGAAGGACAAACCGACGCTCACCGCCACCGCGAGCACCCGCATTTTCGATCCCATCTTCAGACGGTGTCACAAGACGCCCGGCACCGGCGCGCATTGGGAAATTCCATTGCGACGAAGCGGCGCAACGGGTTGCCTGGACCCGTGGGCCACGTAGACGTATCCGATGTCGACTATTTCCTCCCGGACGGACGACAGCTGCTGGACGGGGTGAACTTTCGCATCGGTGCGGGCGCGAAGGCCGCGCTGATCGGGCCGAACGGCACCGGCAAGACGACACTGGTGCGGATCATCGCCGGCGATCTCGTGGCCGACGAAGGCGCGGTGACGCGGTCGGGATCGCTCGGCGTCATGCGACAGTTCATCGGGCAGATCGAGGACGAATCAACGGTACGCGACCTGCTCCTCTCGGTCGCCGCCCCCGCGGTGCGCGACGCCGCGCGGGCGCTGGACACCGCCGAGGACACGTTGATCGAAACCGACAACGAGGCAACGCAATTGGCGTACGCGCACGCGTTGACCGGGTGGGGCGACGTCGGCGGCTACGAGATCGAGGCGTTCTGGGACAACGTGACCATGACCGCGCTCGGCATCGGTTTCGACCGCGCCAAGTGGCGGGCGGTGCGCACGCTGAGCGGCGGCCAGCAGAAGCGCCTTGTGCTGGAAGCGTTGTTCGCGGGTCCGGACGAGGTCCTGCTGCTCGACGAGCCGGACAACTATCTCGACGTGCCCGGCAAGCAGTGGTTGGAACGCACGATCGCCGCCTCGGCGAAATCCGTGCTGTTCATCAGCCACGACCGCGAGCTCATCGCGAACGCGGCCACCCGCATCGTCACCCTCGAACCCGGGGTCAACGGGGCGAGCGCGTGGATACACGGCGGCGGCTTCGCCAGCTATGACCAAGCGCGCGAGGACCGTACGGCGCGGCTGGCGGAACTACGCAGGCGCTGGGACGAAGACCACGCGAAGTTGCGCGCGCTGGTGCTGCGGTTGTGGGAGAAGGCGAAATACAACGACGGTGTCGCGGCCCGCTACCACGCGGCGCAGACTCGGTTGGCGAAGTTCGAGGCGGCCGGGCCGCCGGAAGCTATTCCGTTGCGGCAGAACGTATCCGTGCGTCTACGCGGCGGTCGGACGGGCAAGCGCGCCCTGGTGTGCGCGGGGCTGGAACTCACCGGATTGATGCGGCCGTTCGACGCCGAGATCTGGTACGGCGACCGCGTCGCGGTGCTCGGCGCCAACGGCTCCGGCAAATCACACTTCCTGCGGCTGCTCGCGACCGGCGGGACCGATCCCGATCTGGAGCATCGTCCGATCAGCGAGCTCGACCTCGCGCCGGTCGCGCACACCGGGGTCGCAGCGCTCGGCGCCAGGGTCCGGCCCGGCTATTTCGCGCAGACCCACGCCCGGCCGGACCTGGCCGGGCGCACCCTGCTCGACATCCTGCACACCGGCGATGCCCAGCGCGACGGGATGGGCCGCGAGGCCGCCGGCCGGGTGCTCGACCGCTACGGTCTGGTCCGGGCCGCCGAGCAACGCTTCGACGACCTGTCCGGTGGCCAGCAGGCGCGGCTGCAGATCCTGCTGCTCGAACTGTCCGGCGCCACCATGCTGCTGCTCGACGAACCCACCGACAACCTCGACCTGCACTCCGCCGAAGCCCTGGAGCAAGGCATCGCCGACTTCTCCGGCACCGTCATCACGGTCACCCACGACCGCTGGTTCGCCCGCGGATTCGACCGCTTCCTCCTCTTCCGCTCCGACGGCACCGTCCACGAGTCCCGCACCCCCATCTGGACCGATCCCCAACCCCAACCCACCCGCTGAACACGCGACCGGTGGCGGCATGAGAGTGCGTTAGAGCGAGCCGGTCGGTGCACTTCGGCGTGCATAGCCGGCGTTCAGGCGAAGCGGCCGAGAAGGTCACGCAGGGTGTGGATCTCGTCGTCGTCGAGGCCGGACAGACTGGCGCGCATGGTCCGTGCGATCGCCCGATCGCAATCGGCGAGCAGCGCGGTGCCGGTGACGGTGGCCCGGTGCAGGATCGATTTGCCGCGGCCGTTGTGGCGTTCGAGTAGTCCGCACTGGACCGTCGAGGATCACCTCGCTTTGATGACCGACGCCGGAATCGACCGCGCACTCCTGTCGATCTCCTCACCCGGGGTGTACTTCGGCGATGCTGCCGCCGCCCGGCAACTGGCACGCCAGGTGAACCAGGCCGCCGCCCAGATCAAACGAGCACACCCGGACCGATTCGGCTACTTCGCCTCGCTGCCACTACCCGATGTCGACGGCGCACTCGACGAGATCGACCACTCCTTCGCCGACGGCGCCGACGGAGTGATCTGGATGACCAACGCCGCCGGGCACTACCTCGGCGACCCGAAGGTGGCCCCGGTCCTCGCCGAACTAGAGCGCCGCGCCGCCGTCGTGTTTCTGCATCCCACCAGCTGCGCGGGGCACGAAGCACTCGCGCTCGGCCGCCCCCGGCCCATGGTCGAGTTCCTGTTCGACACGGCCCGCACCGTCATCGACTTCATCCTCAGTGGAGCCGCGCACCGCTACCCCCAGCTACGTCTGATCGTCCCCCACGCCGGGGGCGTGCTGCCACTCTTGACCGACCGGCTGGAACTGTTCCGCGCCCTGGCCGAGGACACCCACGGCCCTTCGGTTTCCGAACAGCTGCACCGCTTCTACTACGACTTGGCAGGCACCCCCACCGCACCCCAGATCACCGCCCTGTCCTCCATCAGCACACCCACACACCTGCTCTACGGCAGCGACTACGTCTGGACCCGCCACCCTCAAGTCCTGCACGCCCTCACCACACTCGACACCAGCTGGACCGAAACCGATCCTGCCTGGCGCCAACTCACCACCCGCAACGCTCGCCAACTCCTCGGCATCACCCCGAACCAAACGAACAACCCCACCTGAACACCAACCGCGCCGCCGATCGGAATCAGCGACAGCACAGCCGAATACACTCGAATCGCCACGAGCATGCATGCGCCGCCGCGCAGGTCCGAGCCTGCCGGCCGGGCGCCCAACGGCATGAGCATCATGGTTCAGACGCAGTCTGTCCAGCTTTGCGGGTGAGGGCGGCCAGGGCGGCCAGATGAGCGTGGTAGGCGGTGCGGCCCTTGGGGTTCAGGGCCAGCCAGGTTCTGGGTTTGCGGCCGACGTAGCCCTTGGTGACGTCGAGGTAGCCGGCGCCCTCGAGTGTGGTCATCGCTTTGGACAGGGTGGATTTGTTGAGATCGCACATCTCGGCGATGACGAGGAATTCGGCCTCGGCGCAACCGTCGAGGAATGCCACGAGCTTGAGGCGTGGCACAGACGCGAACAGCTCATTCAGTTCTTCCATGGCGCGGACCGCAATCGAGACTTCCACGACGGGCGTGCCGCCACATACCAAATCCATCCGCCCAGAATCAGACTGGTCAGCAGCCGCGGCCACAATCGATACTCGGAGTTCACCCAGACCAGGCAAGGCACGATGACGAGCGCCAGCCACCAGACAGCCTCGTCCTTCCACGGCGATGGCTCACGCGGAATGACCCCGCGTGCACGCCGAAGATCCCGCATCCACCACAGAACTTTGAAATCCGCACCGATGACGGCGATTCCGGCGACCACCAGTGTCGCTCTGACCACCAGTGACAGATTGTCCTCGATCACCGTCTCGATCAGCAGCATGGTCAGCGCCGTGAGTACACCAGCCGTAACAGGTCCCCACCTGGGCACCGCGGCAGCCGCATGGGCGTGCCTGGTCGCGGCGGCCGCGATATCTAATGCCTGTTGTGGGGTCTGAGCGTCTTGCATCGATCAACCATACCTGCACAGGTTTCCATCTGGAAACTGGTTTCTATTTGAAACAGCAGATGATGACCTACATACAGTCACTGCACTCGGCGGACGACTTTGCTTACAGCAAGGGGTTTCTCAATGCGCTGCATTGGATGTTGCAGGGACACCGGCACAGTGACCGACGCCCGGCAGGCCGATGGCGGCACGGCCCCGTATACGTGACAGATGCCCGCGACCCGAGCATCGCCGCCTACACCGGACCTGATGTCGACACTGTTCCGGCCTTGATGACAGAACTCGTCGATTGGCTCAACGCCGACGACGGCTCACATCCATTGGTGCGTGCGGCGATGGCGCACCTGCAACTAGCGTCCGTCCACCCATGGGCCGACGGCAACGGACGTATGTCCAGATCCCTGCAAACACTGATGATCGCCAGGGAAGGTGTTCTCGCACCGGAGTTTTCGTCCATCGAGGCGTGGCTGGGCCGACCTGGAAACACCTGGGAGTACCACCAGGCGCTCGGCCGCCGAGGCGGTGCCTATCGACCGAACCAGGATGTCTCCGAATGGATTCGGTTCAACTTGACTGCCTATCACCAACAGGCTCAGACCGTGCACGCTCGCTGGATTCGTTCCGGGAACGTATGGGCGATGCTCGACGATTACGTCGCCGGGCTCCGATTGGACGAGAGGACCGTCAGCGCGTTACATGCCTGACTTTCCGACAAACGTGCTCGAGGTCGCCGCGACACCCACCACGCTCCGCGAGCCCTACCGCGACTGAGCGAAGCCGATTCGGCTGGGGGTCACCAATCGTCGAGGGTGACGAGGTTGTCTTGGATGGCGCGGGCGAAGAGGGCGGCTTTGGTGGGGGCGGGGCGGGCGGCGGCGGCGTATTTGGCTCGGATGCGGGCGAGGTGGGTGGTGACCGTGGCTACCGAGAGGGAGAGGGTGCGGGCGGTGGCGGCTTTGGAGTCGCGGTGCAACCAGACCAGCAGCACCTGGGTTTCGCGCGGGCTCAGGGCCGGGCGTACGCGGGGCGGGTCGCCGAGCGGTTCGGACAACCGCATCCTGGTGGCCTCGCCGTTGGGGCGGGTGGTGGCATCGGCTTTCGCGTCGGTGTTCCCCCGCGCGACCGTCGCGGTCGCGGTCGACAAGGACGATGTCCGGCGCCACATCATGGACAACGTCCGCTTCGATGTGGTGCTCACCGACCTGGTGTGGAACCGCCCCGACCTGGCCGACGAACTCTCTTTCGACGGTCTCGACGTGCTCAGCATGATGCACACGGCCGACCGGGTCGCGCCGGTGATCCTGGCCGCCCAAGGGCACAGCATGGAGCGCGAGCACCTCGAAGAGGCGCGCAGGCGCCCGGAAGTGGCTGCGGTGTGCCAGAAGTCGGCCGGGGTCGAGCCGCTGCTCGCCGCGATCCGCACGGCCGCGCTCGGTCGCCGCCCGCCACCGCCGGGCCCGACGAGCCTCCCGCGCCCGCTGTGCGAACTGTTCGAGGGCAAGCGCGGCAACACCGCGGCCCGCCTCGCGGGCGCGATCGCCGCGGGCGGCGCGGTCGACCTCACCTCGCTCGCCGACGCCGCCGGGGTCGGCCTCAACACCGCCAACAAGGTCACCAATCACTATCTGGGACCGATCATTCGGGAACGAGCCGAACACGATCCGCTCGTGGCGATGACACTGCCCGCGGTCGCCCGCTGGTGCGGGCTGCACATGCGATACATCGTCAGCTGGTGCCGTCGGCACGGCAACGCCGATGTGGTGCGCCCCTACGGATAGCTCGAGCACCGGATCTGTCGGCGGCACGGGCGGATTCATCTGTTCGGCCGATAGTGCCCGCCACCGCGGCTCCGTATCGTTCCCGCTAGCGGCCGAACTCGGTCGAAGCGACGAGAAAGACACCGCCATGCAGCGCGAGAACAGCCCGGCACCTGATTGCTGGACAGCCTGCGCGCTCCCCGGCGCCACCGAGCAGCTATGACGCCGCCACCGCCCGAATCGCCTTGGCCGAGCCGCCTTTTCCTGGACGGCCTGACACTCCTGGAGAACGGAAACGCCGCCGCCGCGATCGACGCGTTCACCGCCGCACTGGCCGAATGCGAGGGCACCGCGCAGGCCGACGACACTGCACGGGCCGACGGCGCCGGGCGCCTCGATAACACCGACCACCGCGAGCGAATCGCCGAGTGCCACTACGGTATCGGCGCCGCACACGCGGAATCCGAACAAATCGAGCAGGCGACGGCGGCCTACGCACAGGCCGCGGACCTGCTCGCCGACGGGCCGCACACCGAATTCTCCGTCGAATGCGCCGAAATGGCGGGCCGCGGGTTCGCTCTGCTCGAACAGCCCGAGCGCGTACTCCCCTACCTGCGGCGCGCCGCCGTCGGACTCGAACGCTTCGGCGGACGTGTGCAACAGGCCGAATGTGACGCCATCCTCGGCGGCGCGCTCGCGGCCACCGCGCAGCACCCAGAGGCGATGATCGTGCTGCGGCGCGCGGCGCGACGTTACCTCGCCGTCGACCGGGTAGCCGAGGCCGCCGAGTGCCGCGAATCCTGCGGTGCGGCGGCGCTGGCGATCGGTGCGGCCCGCCTGGCCCGCGACGAATACCGCTGTGCCCGAGAGCTTTATGAGCGCACGGGCGAGCGGACACGCGCCGACGCGTGCTCCTACATCATCGGGTTGGCGTGCCTGGAGTTGGGTGAGACCGCCGACGCCGAACGGGAGTTCGCGCGGGCCCCAGCAGCGATCGAGGGGAATGCTGCTGGGGCCGCGCGGGTTTCGTGGCCCACCGCGGCACCGCCTCAGGCTCGCACGACTCGCACCACGAGCTCGACGGCATCGCCCACCGTTGCGGCGAAACCGTCCTCGACCGAATCCGCGTAGACCACGCTGGTAGCGAGCGCCTCCCCCGCGATGAAGCCTTCGTGGCGCCGCACCACGTCCACTACGTCGGCGTTCGCCGCGACGGTGAGCACGATGCGGTCCGACACCGCCAATCCCGCCGCGCGGCGGGCATTCTGGACGGCACGCAGCACGTCCCGGGCACACCCCTCCGCCGCGAGTTCCGGCGTGATGGCGGTGTCCAGCGCGATGGTGACACCACGCTGGGCCTCGACCACCCAACCGCTGCGCGGCAATTCGGAGACCAGCACATCCTCGGCCGTCAAGGTGATCGGTGTGCCGTCGAAATCCACTGCCACGGTGCCCTCGTCACGCAGCCGCGCGACCAGTTCGGCGGGGTCGGCGCGGTGGATCACGTCGGCGACCGCCTGGGTCTGCTTGCCGAAACGCTTGCCCAGCGCCCGGAAGTTCGCCTTCACCGCGATGTCGAGCACCGCCGCCGCGGACCGCAGGGGCTCGAGACTCTTGACGTTGAGTTCGTCGGCCACGTCGTCGAGCAACTCGGGCGGCAGCTCGGTGCCCGGCGGCAATCCGACGAACGCTCGCGCCAGCGGCTGGCGCACCCGCACTTTGCTCGCCTTCCGCGCGGCCCGGCCCGCCTCCGTCAGTGCCTGTGCGGTGCGCACCTGCTCGGCCAGCGCCGGATCGATCAGAGTCTGGTCGGCACCGGGCCATTCGGCGAGGTGCACTGAATCCGGCGCGGACGGCAGACCGGGCCGCACCACGTCCTGCCACACCCGCTCGGTGAGGAACGGGATGAAGGGAGCCAGCAGTCGGGTGCCGACCTCGAGGCATTCGAACAGGGTGGCCAGCGCGTCCTGCTCACCGTCCCAGAATCGCTGCCGCGAGCGGCGCACGTACCAATTCGACAGTGCGTCGATGAATTCCGCGAGCAGTCGACCGGCGCCGGCGGTGTCGTATGCATCGAGGCGGGCATCGACCGCGGCCGTGAGCGCATGCAGCTCACCGAGGATCCACCGGTCCAGCACGTGCCGTTCGGTGACCGGACGTGCCGAATCCGGTTGCCAGGCCGCATTGCTCGCGTACAGGGCGAAGAACGACGCGGTACTCCAGTAGGTCATCAGCAGGCGCCGCGTGATCTCGTCGAGCGGGCCGGGGCCGACCCGGCGCGCCGCCCACGGCGAGCCCGAACACGCCATGAACCAGCGCAGTGCGTCGGCGCCGTGCGCGTCCATCAACGGGATCGGCGCGAGCACGTTGCCGAGATGCTTGCTCATCTTGCGGCCGTCTTCGGCCAGGATGTGCCCGAGGCACACCACGTTCTCGTAGGCGGACCGATCGAACACCACCGTGCCCACCGCCATCATGGTGTAGAACCAGCCGCGGGTCTGATCGATGGCCTCGCAGATGTACTGGGCCGGATAGTTGCGTTCGAAGGCGGCGACGCTGCCATCGAGATGCGGATATCCCAAGGCGGCGAATGGCATCGAGCCCGAGTCGTACCACGCGTCGATCACCTCCGGCACCCGCGTCGCGGTGCTCGCGCACTGCGGGCAGTCGAAGGTCACCGCATCGATATAGGGGCGATGCGGATCGATGCCCGCGACGTCGGCGCCGGCCAGTTCGGCGAGTTCGGCACGCGACCCGACGGCGCTCACGTGCCCGTTGCCGCAGCGCCACAACGGAAGTGGCGTCCCCCAGTAGCGACTGCGTGAGAGTGCCCAGTCGATGTTGTTGTCGAGCCAGTTGCCGAAGCGCCCGTGCTTGACGGTCTCGGGGAACCAGTTGGTCCGCTCGTTCTCGCGCCGCAGCTGCTCGCGGACCACGGTGGTACGGATGTACCAGGACGGCTGCGCGTAGTACATCAGCCGGGTGTGGCAGCGCCAGCAGTGCGGGTAGCTGTGCTCGAAATCCGTTCGGCGCAGCAGCAATCCCCGTCGCTCCAGTTCACCGATCAACACCGCGTCGGCATCTTTGAAGAACATCCCGCCGATCAACTGCAGCTCTCCGGCGAACCGGCCGTCGGATTCGATCGGATTGACCAGCGGCAGCCCGTTGGCCTGACAGACGACGAGGTCGTCGGCGCCGAAGGCCGGGGCCTGATGGACCAGGCCGGTGCCGTCCGCGGTCGTCACGTACTCGGCCTGCACGATCCGGTGCGCGTTCGGGATATCCACCAGATCGAACGCGGGCCGGTAGCGCAGACCCGCCAGCTCCGCGCCGGACAACTCGGCGAGCCGCTGCGCACCGGCACCGAGCACCGCCTCCGAAAGTGCCTCGGCGACAACGAAGGTCCCGGCGTCGGTGCGCACGACCAGGTAGGTCACCGATGGATGCACCGCGACCGCGGTGTTGGCAGGCAGCGTCCACGGCGTCGTTGTCCAGATCAGCAGATCGACATCGTCGACGCCTGCCACCTGGTCCAGCAGTGGCAGGCGCACATAGACCGATGGATCGGTGACGGTCTCATAGCCTTGCGCCAGTTCGTGATCCGAGAGGGTGGTACCGCAGCGGGGGCAGTACGGCGCCACCCGGAAGTCCTCGGTGAGCAGGCCGCTGTCGAAGATCCGCCGCAACGACCACCACACGCTGTCGATGTACTCCGGCGACATGGTGGTGTACGGATGCGCGAGATCGATCCAATAGCCCATGCGCTCGGTCAACTGCTCGAACTCACCGACGTGGCGCATCACCGACTCGCGGCAGCGTGCGTTGAATTCGGCGACACCGAACTTCTCGATCTCCGGTTTGCCGTTGAGGCCCAGTTCCTTCTCCACCGCGAGCTCGACCGGCAGCCCATGGCAATCCCAGCCCGCCTGCCGCGGCACCGAATAGCCCTTCATGGTCTTGAACCGCGGGAAGACATCCTTGAACACCCGCGCCTCGACGTGGTGCACGCCCGGCGACCCGTTGGCCGTCGGCGGTCCCTCATAGAACCCCCACCGCGGCCCGTCCGCCGTGCGGGCCAGACTGCGCGCGAAAATACCCTCGGCTCGCCACCATTCGATGATCGCCGCCTCCGACTCGGGCAGGTCGATGCGCGTCGGCAAGACGCTGAACGGTGTCGCGGGCCGATCGTCGTTGGCCACCGGGGGCTCCTAGTTTCCGTACGCGGACAGGCAAAGATGAAGCAAGCAGGCTAACAACCACCGTCGCCGGACGGCATCCGATATTCAGCTCAGGTCGGCCGAGAGCGCCCGGCCGACCTCGGTGAGCAACGGCACCGCCCGCTCGACCAGTTCCTCCGACATCCGGCCCACCGGACCGGAAATGGAGATGGCCAGCGGTGCGGGCGCGTCGGGGACCGCGACGGCGACACAGCGCACACCGAGTTCCTGTTCACCTTCGTCCATGGCGTAACCCTGCGCCGCGGCGGTCGCCAGCTGTGCGGTGAACTCGTCCGGATCGGTGACGGTGTGCTCGGTGTAGCGCGGCATACCGGTGCGCTGCAAGAGATTTCGCGTCTGCTCCGGCGCCATACCCGCCAGCAGCGCCTTGCCGACCGCAGTGCAGTGCGGCAGCACCCGGCGTCCCACCTCGGTGAACATGCGCATCGAATGCCGCGAGGGCACCTGCGCGACGTACACGATCTGATCACCGTCGAGCATCGCCATATTGGCGGATTCGCCGAGTTCGTCCACGAGCCGGGCCAACTGCGGGCGGGCCCGCACGCTCAGCATGTGCGCCGAGCTCTCGCCGAGCTTGATCAGCTTCGGGCCCAGGACGTATTGCCGAGACGGTTCCTGCCGCAGGTACCCCAGGTCGACGAGCGTGCGGACCAGCCGATGAATGGTGGGCAGCGGCAGACCCGACGCCGTCGCCAGTTGGGACAGACCCATCATCCCGCCCTCGTCGGCCATGGTCTCGAGCAGGCCGAACGCACGCTCGATCGATTGAACGCTGCCGCCGCGTCCCTTGGCTTCGCTCGTTGCCACCACCAGGCCACCTCCATGTTTCCGTATGGCGGAAGTCTACCGATGCCGAACAGTCGCTCGAGAACCGCCGAATGCAGCCCGTTTCCCTTGACGAGGCCGGAACGCGACTTCTAGCATATTCCACATAACAGAAGTTCTTTTCCGCATAGTGGAATTTACCTGGAGGCATTCGTGGGTCATTCACTGCGCTACGCCGTCAACTGCTCACTCCTGTTCACCGAACTGCCCCTGCTCGAACGGCCCGCGGCAGTCCGCGCGGCCGGGTTCGACGCGGTCGAGTTCTGGTGGCCGTTCACCAGCCCAGTACCGGCAGACCGGGAAGTCGACGCGTTCGTCGGAGCGATCACCGACGCAGGCGTGGCGCTCGTCGGCTTGAACTTCGCGGCGGGCAACATGCCGCTCGGCGATCGCGGCCTGGTGTCCTGGCCGGCCAGAGCCGCGGAGTTCCGCGACAACATCGACGCCACCCTCGCGATCGGCGAGCGACTCGGCTGCCGGATGTTCAACGCGCTCTATGGAAATCGCGTCGACGAGGCCACCGACGAGGAGCAGGACGCGGTGGCGACCGAGAACCTCGCGCTGGCCGCCGCGGCGGCCGCCCGGATCGGCGGCACCGTGCTGATCGAGCCGGTCAGCGGTGCGACCCGCTACCCGCTGCGCACAGCCGCCGACGCGCTCGCGGTGCTCGATCGTGTGCAAACCGCCACCGGCGCACCGAATATCGCGCTGCTCGCGGACCTCTACCACCTGGCCGTCAACGGCGACGACGTGGACAAGGTGATCGCCGCGCACACCGCCCGCATCGCGCACGTGCAGATCGCGGACAACAACGGCAGGCACGAGCCCGGCACCGGGGACCTGCCGCTCGCCGAGCAACTCGCCGCGCTGGAAGCGGGCGGCTACCGCGGCTGGGTCGGCCTCGAGTACAAGCCATCGGGCGCGTCCGCCGACAGCTTCGGCCGGCTGCCCCGCGAACGTCGCGGTGCCACCGCATAACCATTCGTACGCAACAACTTCAGGGATATCGCATGACCGCAATAGCTTTCATCGGACTCGGCATCATGGGCAGCCCGATGGCCATCCACCTCGCGAAGGCCGGGCACTCGGTGACCGGCTACGACCACAGCACCAACAAGGCCGCTCCGCTCGTCGCGGCGGGCGGGCGCGCCACCACCTCGATCACCGACGCGGTGGACGGCGCCGAGGTGATCTGCGTGATGGTGCCCGACTCCCCCGACGTACAAGACGTACTCGCCGGGGAGAAGGGCGTTTTCGACAGCGCCAAGGCCGGCGCGCTGATCATCGACTTCTCCAGCATCCGGCCCGATGTCACCGTCGAACTCGCGAAACAGGCCGCGGAGCGCGGCTTCCGGCTGCTGGACGCGCCGGTCTCCGGCGGTGAGGCGGGCGCGATCGGCGCCACGCTGTCCATCATGGTCGGCGGCGACGCGGCGGATTTCGCGGCGGCCCAACCGATCTTCGACGTGGTCGGCAAGACCGTCGTGCACGTGGGCCCCAGTGGCTCCGGCCAGACCGTCAAGGCGGCCAATCAGCTGATCGTCGCCGCGAATATCCAGGCTCTCGCCGAGGCCGTCCTCTTCCTGGAGGCGTACGGCGTGGACACCGAGGCGGCGCTGCGTGTGCTCGGCGGCGGCCTGGCCGGGTCGAAGGTGCTCGAGCAGAAGAAGGACAACATGCTCTCGCGCACCTTCCAGCCCGGGTTCCGAATCGACCTGCACCACAAGGACATGGGCATCGTCACGGCCGCGGCCCGCGAAGCAGGCGTCGTTGTTCCGTTGGGCGCCTTGGTCGCTCAACTGGTGGCCGCCGCCAAGGCGAACGGCGACGGCGGACTCGATCACAGCGCCCTGCTGCGCGGGGTGGAACGCCTCAGCGGCCGCGCGGACAAGGAGAACTGAAATGGCTCGGATGCGTGCGGTTGATGCCGCGGTGTTGATTTTGGCGCGGGAGGGGGCGGTGCAGGCGTTTGGTTTGCCTGGGGCGGCGATTAATCCGTTTTATTCGGCGTTGCGGGCTCATGGTGGGGTGCGGCATGTGTTGGCGCGGCATGTGGAGGCGGCGTCGCATATGGCGGAGGGGTTCTCGCGGGCTGGGGTGGGGAATATCGGGGTGTGTGTGGGGACGTCGGGTCCGGCGGGGACGGACATGATTACGGGGTTGTATTCGGCGAGTGCGGATTCGGTGCCGATGTTGTGTATTACGGGTCAGGCGCCGGTGTCGAGGTTGCATAAGGAGGATTTTCAGGCGGTTGATATCGCGGCGGTGGCGGGGCCGGTGGCGAAGTGGGCGGTGACGGTGTTGGAGCCGGCGCAGGTGCCGGGGACGTTTCAGAAGGCGTTTCGGGTGATGCGGGAGGGTCGTCCGGGTCCGGTGTTGATTGATTTGCCGATTGATGTGCAGTTGGCTGAGATCGAGTTCGATATCGAGGCGTATGAGCCGTTGGTGGTGTCGCGGCCTGCGGCGTCGCGGGCGCAGGCGGTGAAGGTGTTGTCGATGTTGGGGTCGGCGCAGCGGCCGGTGATCGTGGCTGGTGGTGGGGTGGTGAACGCGGACGCGGCGGGGTTGTTGGTGGAGTTCGCGGAGTTGACCGGTGTTCCGGTGGTGCCGACGTTGATGGGGTGGGGTGTGATCGGTGATGATCATCGGTTGCATGCGGGGATGGTGGGGTTGCAGACGTCGCATCGGTATGGGAACGAGACGTTGCTGGCGTCGGATTTCGTGTTGGGGATCGGGAATCGGTGGGCGAACAGGCATACCGGTGGGGTGGAGACCTATACGCGGGGTCGGCGGTTTGTGCATGTCGATATCGAGCCGACGCAGATCGGGCGGGTGTTCGCTCCGGATTTGGGGATCACCTCGGATGCGGGGGCGGCGTTGGCGGTGTTCGTGGAGGTGGCGCGGGAGTTGCAGGCGGCGGGGGAGTTGCCGGATCGTCGGGAGTGGGCTGAGCAGGTCCGGGCGCGGAAGCGGCGGGGGTTGCGCAAGACGCATTTCGATGCGGTGCCGATCAAACCGCAGCGGGTGTATGAGGAGATGAATCGGGCGTTCGGGCCGCAGACGCGGTATGTGAGCACGATCGGGTTGTCCCAGATCCAGGCCGCGCAGTTGTTGCATGTGTATCGGCCGCGGCATTGGATCAATGCGGGTCAGGCGGGTCCGTTGGGGTGGACGTTGCCCGCGGCGCTGGGGGTGGCGACCGCGGTGCCGGACGCGATGGTGGTCGCTTTGTCCGGGGACTACGATTTCCAGTTCCTGATCGAGGAGTTGGCCGTGGGTGCGCAGTTCAATATCCCGTATATCCATGTGGTGGTGAACAATTCGTATCTGGGGTTGATCCGCCAAGCGCAACGCCAGTTCGATATGGACTATTATGTGCGGCTCGATTTCGACAACATCAACAGTCCCGAGGTCGGTGGCTATGGTGTCGATCATGTGAAGGTCGCCGAAGGGCTCGGTTGCAAGGCGATCCGTGTCTTCGAGCCCGACAACATCGGTCCCGCGTTGGAAGAGGCGAAGAAGTTGATGGCCGAGCATCGGGTGCCGGTGGTGGTCGAGGTCATCCTCGAACGCGTCACGAATGTGTCGATGGGGTTGGAGATCGACAACATCGTCGAATACGAAGAACTCGCCGTCACCACCGCCGACGCACCCACCGCCACGGCATTGCTGTACTGACGCCCCGATGCCACGCGTGCTGATCGCCTCCGACAAGTTCAAGGGCTCGTTGACCGCCGCGGCGGTCGGACAGGCCACGGCGGCCGGTATCCGAGAGGTGTTGCCGGACGCGGCGATATCGATCGTCCCGGTCGCCGACGGCGGCGACGGGACCGTCGCCGCCGCGCTGGCCGCGGGGTTCACCGCAGTGCCGGTGACCGCGACCGGGCCGACCGGAACACCGGTCGACACCGCCTACGCCCGCCGCGGTGACCTGGCCGTGGTGGAGCTGGCCGACGTGTCCGGGCTGGTCCGGCTGCCCAGCGGCGCTTTCGCGCCGATGACCGCGACCAGCCGCGGCGCGGGCGAGGTGATCGCCGCGGCGATCGCGGCGGGCTGCCGGCACGTCGTACTCGGCATAGGCGGCAGTGCGGGCACCGACGGCGGCGCGGGACTGCTGCGTGCCCTCGGCGCCCGCCTGCTCGATGCGACCGGCGCCGAAATCGGTGACGGCGGTGCGGCTCTCGCACAGATACACACCCTGGATCTCGCCGGGTTGCGGGAACGAACGGCCGCGGTCGCGTTCACCGTCGCCTGCGACGTGGACAACCCGCTGACCGGACCGCGCGGCGCGGCAGCGGTTTACGGTCCGCAGAAGGGCACCGACGAGACGCAGGTGGCCACCCTCGATGCGGCGCTGGACCATTGGGCCGACGTAGTCGCGGCGACGACCGGCCACGACCTACGCGGCGCCCCCGGTGCGGGCGCGGCCGGGGGCGTCGGTTTCGCGGCCATCGCGGTGCTCGACGCCCGCCTGGCACCCGGCATCGAATTGGTCATGGACCTGGTCGATTTCGACAGCGAGTTGGCCGTGGCGGACCTGGTCGTGACGGGCGAGGGCACCCTCGACGAGCAAACCCTGCACGGCAAGGCGCCCGCGGGGGTCGCGGCCGCCGCCGTTGCCGCCGGGGTGCCGGTGGTCGCGGTGTGCGGGCGGAACACGCTGCCGCAGTGGCGGTTACACGAGTCCGGGTTCGCCGCCGCCTACTCACTGCTGTCAATCGAACCCGACGTGCGGCGCTGCCTCACCGAGGGCGAGGTCCTGCTGCGGCAGCTCGGCGCGCGGATCGCCACCGAGCACCTGATCTAGGCGCGGATCTGCCCAACTCTCTCGACCCCGCCGGAGTGAGTTGGGCAGATCCGCAGGGGCACAGCACGGTTCACTTGCTCAGGCGCGCACCGATCGTATTCGCCGCCGCGCGCACCGCCGCGCCCCACTCGGGCTCGGACTCGGCCGTCAGTCTGCTGATCGGCACGTTGACGCTCAAGCTAGCGACCGGCCGACCGGCCCCGTCCAGCACCACTGCGGCCACCGCGCCCACATCGGAGCGCCATTCGCCGCGGTTCACCGCGAATCCACGCGTCCTGATCTCGGCCAATTCGGTGTGCAGCGCGTCAGGGTCGGTGATCGTGGTGGCGGTGTAGCTCGGCAGCTCGCCGGTCACCAGCTTGCGCACGACGTCGGGATCACTGTGCGCGAGTAGAGCCTTGCCGTTCGCGGAGGCGTGCAGCGGCAACGAGTGTCCCAGCGCCATATTGGTGCGCACCGGTTTGTCGGTCTCGAGCCGCTCGATCAGGACCATCTTGCCGTCTTCGGGGATGGTCAGGTGGATCGTCTCCTCGGTATGCCTGCGCAGGTCCTCCATGATCGGCAGCGCCACACCGCGCAGCCCGAGATCGCCGCCGGCGCGGCTGCCCACCGCCAGCGCCTTCGTGGTCAGCACCCAGCGGGTGATCTCCCCCGACGCGGGCCGAATCCATCCGGCGGCATCCAGAGTGACCAGCACCCGCTGCACCGAACTCTTGGGCATCTGCAGCACCCTCGACAGTTCGCCGACGCCGATCGGCTGCCGAGCCGCGACCTCCTCCAATACCCGCAGCGTGTTGAGGACATTGCGCAAAGCCTTGACTCCCCTATCTCACATCCCTACCCTTGCTGAACCTTCTCACGGCACAGTGTGCCATATCACGGCACAGATTGGAAATAGATGTGATGACCGTGCACAGCGGACGGCATTTCCTGCAGATCCCCGGACCTACCAACGTCCCCGATCGGGTACTGCACGCCATCGCGCAACCGACCATCGACCATCGCGGGCCCGACTTCGCCGAACTCGCCCTCGACCTGCTGCACCGGCTGAAACCGGTCTTCGGTACCGGCAATCCGGTCGTCGTCTATCCCGCCTCCGGCACCGGCGCATGGGAGGCGGCGCTGGTCAACACCCTCTCGCCGGGCGATCGCGTAATCGCCTTCGAGACCGGCCATTTCGCGACCCTGTGGCGGGACATGGCCGAACGCCTCGGCCTGATCGTCGATTTCGTGCCGGGCGACTGGCGCCGCGGCGCCGACCCGGCGGCCCTGGCCGAACGGCTCGCCGCCGACACCGGGCACGAGATCGCCGCGGTGATGGTCGTGCACAACGAGACCTCGACCGGCGTCACCAGCCGGATACCGCAGATCCGCGCAGCCATCGACGAGGCCGACCATCCGGCGCTGCTGCTGGTCGACACCATCTCGTCGCTGGGTTCCATCGACTACCGGCATGACGACTGGGGCGTCGACGTGACGGTCGCCTGCTCACAGAAGGGACTGATGCTGCCGCCCGGACTGAGCTTCAACGCGATCAGCGACAAGGCACTCGCGGCGGCGACGAAAGCGCGCCTGCCGAAATCGTTCTGGGACTGGACGCCGATCCTCGACAACAACGAGCGCGGCTTCTATCCCTACACCCCCGCGACCAACCTGCTCTACGGCTTGCGCGAAGCCCTGACCATGCTCGAGGAGGAAGGCCTGCCGAACGTCTTCGCGCGGCACCACCGGCACGCCGCGGCCACCAGAGCCGCCGTGCGCGGCTGGGGGTTGGAGGTGCTGTGCGCCGACGAGCGGGAGCACTCCGGCGCGTTGACCGCCGTGCTGCTCGGCGCCGAGCACGACGCGGACAAGGTGCGCCGAATCATCCTGGAGCGCTTCGACATGTCGCTCGGCACGGGGCTCGGCAAGCTCTCGGGCCGGGTCTTCCGGATCGGCCACCTCGGCCACTTCAACGATCTGATGCTCGCGGGCACACTGTGCGGCGTGCAGATGGGTCTGGAACTGGCGGGCGTCGCCGTCGACCCCGCCGGACTCTCCGACGCGCTAGCGGTGCTCCGCGCCGCATAGCGCGGCCTGCACCGAAACCGTTCTCGTCACCTCTTTTTCGCTCCCAGCTGGGCCCCCCGCTTCGACAGCCTCCTGCTCGACTCTCGATGCTCCGCCACGAGCGACTCCGCCCGGCTCCTGCGCGATCCGGGATCCGAATTCCACCGGCGCCGATCGCGCCGGTCACCTACGAGGAGGTAGGTCGTTGTCCGAGCGGACCTCTCCCATCCGGCGTCTCTCCGAAATGAAGCGCTGGACCTATATTTTGCCGGTCGTCGTCTTCATCTACGTCATCTGCTACATCGACCGGACCAACATCAGCTTCGCGCTCCCCCATCTCGAAACCGATATGGGACTCACCAAGGCACAACAGGGCCTCGCCAGCGGCATCTTCTTCTGGGGTTATCTGCTGTTGCAGATCCCCGGCGGGTACATGGCCGAAAGGTGGAGTGCCAGAAAGTGGATCGCGATCCTGATGGTGCTGTGGAGCGTCGCGGCGATGGCGCAGGGCTTCACCAACTCCGTCGGCCAGCTGCTGCTGGCCCGATTCCTGCTCGGGGTGGCCGAAGGCGGCGTGCAGCCCGCGCTGATGGCCACCATCCGGTCGTGGTTCCCGTTCGCCGAGCGCGGTAGGGCCTACGCGATTTTCAAGCTGTACACACCAATCGCGGCGATCGTCGCCGCGCCGTTCTCCGGCATCCTGCTGACCTACACCGACTGGCGCTGGATGTTCCTCATCCAGGGCGGCGCGCCGCTGGTCGTGGGGCTCATCGCGTGGCTCGCGGTGATCCGTGATACGCCAGCCAAAGCGGGCTGGTTGTCGAGCGCCGAACGCGACCACATCGAGCGATCCCGGCTCGAGGAAGGCGAACCGCTGCAACACCGCGGCACCTTCAAGGCCGCGTTCACGAGCCGGATCGTCTGGCACTTCGCGCTGATCTACACGCTCACGCAGATGGGCTTGCTCGGGCTCACGCTGTG
Source organism: Nocardia brasiliensis (assembly GCF_011801125.1). Taxonomy (NCBI): domain Bacteria; kingdom Bacillati; phylum Actinomycetota; class Actinomycetes; order Mycobacteriales; family Nocardiaceae; genus Nocardia; species Nocardia brasiliensis. Next base: position 2,302,198 of record NZ_CP046171.1, on the reverse strand, counting down.
GCTGCCGAGCGTGCTGAAGAAGGCGTTCCACACCGACATGAAGGTGGGCCTGGTCGCGATACTGCCGCAGCTCGCGGCGGGCCTCGCCATCATTCTCATCGGCCGGTCCGCGGACAAGCGCGGTGGGCACATCGCGCACATGTCGCTGGTACTCGGTTCGGCGGCGATCATTCTCGGTGGCGCGAGTTTGATTTCCCCGCAACAGAAGTGGTTGGTGCTCGGGGCCATGATCCTCGGCACCGCCGCATCGATCGCCTGGTACGGGCCGTTCTGGGCGACGGTCACCAAGCTGGTTCCGGTCGCGGCGGCGGGCGCGGGCCTGGGTCTGATCAACGGCGTCGGCAATCTCGGCAGCTTCTTCGGGCCCTATATCGGCGGCTGGCTCAGCGATCTCAGCGGCGGCGGATACGCGCTCACCCAGGCCTTCTTCGGCGGGGTATTCGGCACGGCCGCACTGCTTGTGCTGACCTTGCGCAAGAAGTTGCGTGCGGCAACGCGATCGGCGCCGATCGAACCGGACCCGATACCGACGGCCCGGATCGAACCCGCCCAGCAACCGGCGCCGGATCGAGCGTCGCTGGGCTGAGCTCGCGGCGGCCGGCCCGAGACCGGGTCGGCCGCCCTCCGGCGAACCTCCACAGATCAGAAGGAATCTCGATGAATCCCTCCACTATCGGCGACATCACCGCCGATCTATCGACCCGGCTGGAGCGCAGCCTGCGCGAAACCATGTCCGGCGAGGTGGCTTTCGACGATTACACCCGCCACATCTTCGCCCGCGATGCCAGCATGTACTCGATAGCGCCTGTGGGCGTTGCCTTTCCCCGCGACGCCGACGACGTCGCCGCGGCGGTGCGGGCGGCCGGCGCACTCGGGGTGCCGATCGTGGCGCGTGGCGCGGGTACCAGCCTGGCCGGGCAGACCATCGGCCCCGGCCTGGTGCTCGACCTGTCCAGGCACATGAATCGAATCGTGCGGCTGGACCCGGTGGCCCGCACCGCGCTGGTCGAGGTCGGCGTGGTGCAGGACCAGCTCAACCAGGCCGCCGCCGCCCACGGGTTGATGTTCGGACCCGACACCTCGACCAGCAACCGCGCCACCATCGGCGGCATGATCGGTAACAACTCCGCGGGCAGCGGTTCGCTGAACTACGGCATGACGATCGATCACGTGCGGGCGCTCGACGTGATACTCGCCGATGGCTCGCGCGCCCGACTGGAACCGGTCGACGAGCCGGAGCGCGAGCGCCGCGCCGCCGCGCGGACCCTCGAAGGACGGATATACCAGGAACTTTCGGACCTCGTCGTGGCCGAGGAGGACGCCATCAAGGCCGGGATGCCCACCTTCTGGCGCCGGGCGGGCGGGTATCGGCTCGACCGGTTGGTCGGCTTCGGCGCCGATCGGCCGTTCGATCTGGCCAAGTTCGTGGTCGGCGCCGAAGGCACCCTGGTGATCGTCACCCACGCCCTGGTGGACCTGGTGCCCAAGCCGGCGCGCACGGTATATGCCGTCGGGCACTTCACCGATACCGCGCGCGCCATCGCGGCCACCACCGACGCGCTCGGCTGCGACCCCGCCCAGGTAGAGCTGATGGACCGCACCATTCTCGAATTGTCCAGGCAGAAACTCGAATACGCCGACCTCGGCACCATCCTGGTCGGCGATCCCGGTGCGCTGTTGTTCGTCTCGTTCAGCGGTGACGACGAGGCGCGCTTGATCGCCGATCTGGACCGGCTGGAAGCACTCTGGCGGCGCAACGGCCACGGCTATCACACGCTGCGTGCGGTCACCCCCGCCGACCAGACGGCCCTGCTGAAGGTCCGCAAGTCCAGCCTCGGCCTGCTGATGGCCGCGGGCGAGGGCACCCGCCGCCCGCTCGCCTTCGTCGAGGACACCGCCGTGGATCCGGTGCACCTGGCCGAATACACCAGGCGGTTCAAGGCGATTCTCGACGAGCACCACATGGAGGCGGGGTTCTACGGGCACTGCTCGGTCGGCTGTCTGCACATCCGGCCGTTCGTCGATCTCACCGAGCCCGATGAGGTGGCCAAGATGCGCGCCGTCGCCGAGGCGGTCAAGGACCTCGTCGCCGAATACGGCGGGGTGAACTCCAGCGAACACGGCGACGGGCTGGCCCGCAGCGAGTTCAATCGGGAGATCTTCGGCGACGAACTGTACGAGGCGATGCGAAAGGTCAAGCGGCTCTTCGATCCCGGCAACATCATGAATCCCGGCAAGATCGTCGACGCGCCATCGATGACCGACAATCTGCGCGACCGGGACGCGCTGCCGCCCGCGCCGCCGCTGACCACCGCCCTGAAGTTCGAGGTCGTCGGCGGCATGCGCGGCGCGGCGGATCGCTGCATGAACATCGGCCTGTGCCGCAAAGCGACCACCGGCGTGATGTGCCCGTCCTACATCGCGACCAAGAACGAGGAGCACGCCACCCGCGGCCGGGCCAACGCACTGGTGAAGGCGCTCTCGGAGCCGGACCCACATGCCGCGCTCGGCGACGAACGGCTGCACGAGATCCTCGACCTGTGCCTGATGTGCAAAGCGTGCAAGAACGAGTGCCCGATGAGCGTGGACATGGCCTCACTCAAGGCCGAGTCCCTGGCACACCATCACGATATCCACGGAACTCCGTTGCGCTCCCGGATTTTCGGCTCGATCCGCACACTCAACCGAATCGGCTCGGCGACCGCGCCGCTGTCGAATCTGCCGGGACGGAGCGGCTTCGCGCGGCTGCTGCTGGACCGCGCGCTCGGCATCACCGTCGCGCGGCCACTACCGACCTTCCAGCGGGCCAACCTGATTCGCTGCTTCCGCAAGTATCGGCGGAGCACACCCGCGGCGCCCGCGGCGCTCGGCACCGTCAACTGGCTCGCCGACTCGTTCACCACCTACACCGAACCACACATCGGCATGGCCGCCATCGAACTGCTGGAGCTGGCGGGGTGGCGGGTCGAACTCGCGAGCGGCGGCTGCTGCGGCCGTTCCAGCATGTCGAAGGGGTTGCTGGACGACGCACGGAAAAAGGCTATGGGACTGATTGATTCGCTCACCTCGCGTACCGAGCCGGGACCCCCGATCGTCGGGTGCGAGCCGTCGTGCCTGTTCATGCTGCGCGACGAGCACGCGGCGCTGGTGCCCGACGTGGACGCGGTGCGCGCGGTCGCGGCCCGGGTCAAACAAGTGGAGGAGCTGCTGGTCGAGGCGATCGACGCGGGCAGGCTGACCCTGGATACCGGCTTCGCCGGACGCCGGATCGTCTTCCACGGGCATTGCCATCAGAAAGCCGAGGTCGGCACCGCCGCGACCATGGCGCTACTGCGCCGCATTCCGGGTGTGCGGGTCGAGGAGATCAACTCCGGATGCTGCGGCATGGCGGGCTCGTTCGGCTTCGAGTCCGAGCACTACGAGACTTCGATGACGGTCGGCGGCGATCGACTCTTCCCCGCGCTGGCCGCGGAACCGGCGGACACGATCGTGGCGGCAACCGGGGTTTCCTGTAGGCAGCAGATCTTTCACGGTGCGGGCCGCACAGCGTGGCATCCGGTCGAATTGGTGCGCGCGGCACTGGCCGGACCGAACTAGGAGACAGCATGCGTATCGTCCGCTTTGCCCGCGATGGTCAGGTGGCGCGCGGCGTCGTCATAGACGATGTGGTGCACAGTCTTTCACCCGAGAACGAACCCGGCACGAAGGCAGGCGACCTGGCCGAGCTGACCCTGTTGGCGCCCTGCGAACCGCGCACGATCGTCTGCGCCGGAAGCAACTACCCGGGCCAGATCATCGAGAAGGGGCGGCCCCGGCCGCAGCGTCCGTCGCTGTTTCTCAAGGCCCCCAACGCGATTGCCGATCCGGACGCGGCGATCCTGCGGCCCGCCGAGGTGCGGCGGCTGGAGTACGAAGGCGAACTCGCCGTCGTCATCGGACGCACGGCACGCGATGTGCCTGCGGATCGGGCCGCGGACTACATCCTCGGCTACACCTGTGCCAACGATGTCACCGCCGACGACTGGCGCTCCGACGGCCAATGGGCACGCGCCAAAAGCGCGGACACCTTCTGCCCGTTGGGGCCGTGGATCGAGACCGATATCCCCGATCCCTCGGCCCTGCACCTCACCACCCGCCGCAACGGCCGGGTGGTCCAGCAGGCCGCGGTCGCCGACATGGTCTTCGGCGTCGGCGCGCTACTGGCCTTCGCCACCCGCTGGATCACCCTGAGCCCCGGCGACATTCTGCTCACCGGCAGCCCCGCAGGCGTCGGCCCGATGGAGCCCGGCGATGTCGTGGAGGTCGACATCGCCACCGTCGGCACCCTCCGCAACACCGTGGTGGACCGCCGGGAGCACGAGAGCGGAAGGCAGATGCCCTAGCTCGTCGGGGTGAGATCGATGCGAATGCTCAGCAGGTTGTTGCCGAGCAGCCGCACGCCCGCACTGTTGCCCTTCGGCAGCTTCTCGAGCAGGGCGATCGGGTCGTGGTCGGGGAGCAGGTGGGCCGTGCCCGCATGCCACTCGCCCCGCAGGCGCACGCGGACCTGGGGGTTCGCCATGATGTTGCGGACGTACTGCGACCGGTCGCCGAACTCGGAGACGAGCCAGAAGGAGCCGTCGATCAACCGTCCGCCGATGGGCGTGAGCCGCGGCTCGCCGCTCACCCGGCCGATGGTCTCCAGCAGTTCCTGATTGGGCATCCGAGTTCTGATCGGATTGGCGATCCGCCGCTGAATGGCATTGACTATTCTCTGTTTTCGATCAACCGCGTTCGACACTCACGGAGGGTAGCACCGCCGCCGCGGCCCACTCCCCCGCCGCCAGGGTGTAGGAGAACCGCCGAACCCGCGGCAGCCACGTTCGCAGCACCGCCGGATCGGTGAACTCCATATTCGCGGAGAGCCCGATCAGCCCCTGATACAGCTGGAGGTGGTTTCTCGGTTGGCGGTGGCGCGGTCCACTGCGGCGCGTAGTCGGGTCGCCGTTGCCTGCTGTGTGGCGAGGGTCAGTTGGTCTCGTTGACCGAGATGCGCGGCGATTTCCCGGCGAATTTGCTTCGCCTGCTCCTTCGGGTCGATGTCCGGGCCCGCGAGCCGGCGGAAGATCTCGTCGCCGAAGCTCGCCCATAGATTGGTGTCCGCGTAATGCCAGGAGTTGAACCCGATTTGTGCAATGTGTGCACAGTACGTCGCGTCGGAACCGGCGAGCAGGCGAATTCGCTCATGCGGCATCGCCATGAATGTGCTTTTGCCCGAACCCCATTCCCCGAACACCCCGATCGAGAGCGGCAACGACGTGGTCCGATCCGCGATAACCGTGGCGAGCATGCTGACATAGGGCGCGAAGCCCAGTTGGTCACTCGGCAGCGGAAGTCCGTCATTCGGGTCGACGAGATCGCTGGCCATACCGCCGGACAGGGTTATTCCGGTCGTTTCCATACACCACTGGAGCTCGCGACGGATGACTATCTCATGTGCCACTTTTCGGCAGAGGACGACCACATGGTCGAGAACCCGATCCACGCTGCCGTTCCATGCTTTGGCCACCCCTTCGACCGCCCCAGGGTGCCCAGGCTGCTGCCGAGCGAGACGACAATGGTGTCGATAGCCAGTTCCCACGGCACACTGGTGCGCACCACCGAATATCGGACACCGTCGACCCAACCGAGATCGGTATCCGCGCAGAATTCGCCGGGCATCCATCCCCCACCCTGCGCCGCCAAGTCGAAATGCAGTGTAGTGCAACCGACCTCGGCGACGCGGGCGTTCAGCGCCTACCCCACGTCGCGCCGCAACCAGGTGACCTCCGCGCCGGATTCGGTGCCGTAGCGGTATACCTCCAGGTCCTCGTCCCACGGGGTGCCGAGTGCGCGGTCGATTTCGGCGGCCAGGTCATAGCTGTTGTATTTGCCGAGTTCGCCCGCGGCTTGCAGCATGGCGCGCAAGCGCATCTCACCGAGGGTCACGTCGCCGTTGGCACTGGTCGATCCGTGCCAGAGTCCTAATCCGGGCACAAAACAATAGCGTTCACCATCGACGCCTTCGCTGGGGTCTTCGGTCACTTCGAATCGGAGCACCGGCCAGGAGCGCAGCGATTGCGCGATACGGGACGCGGTGCCGACGGGTCCGAGCCATTCACTGGTCGCGCGCAATTGGCCGTCCGCCGGTTGCGCGGTCCAGCGCAATTTCGCGGGCGAACTCAAGGCCGAGGTGAGTGCCCACTCGACGTGCGGGCACAGCGCGGCGGGCGACGAGTGGATGTACACCACACCCGCCGTCACGTCCGCGAACTGACTCGATGCGCGCACCACTAACACCTCCAGCGTCGACGGGGGACGTCTTCCCCAACGACCCGTCCTGCTGGTGTTGCCTGAGTGTACTGGAGTGCCCGATGTTACATGTGTTACTTCAGCCCCGTGTTGCGTGTGTGGCTTCGGCAATGACCGCATCGCTGAGTGGCGGCCAGGCCGCCCTGGCCCAGTCGCCGAAATTCTGGTCGGCCAATGCCAGACACGCCAACCGCGACGCGGGGTCCACCCAGAGAAATGTGCCGGACTGCCCGAAATGGCCGAACGTCGCCGAGGAATTCGAGCTTCCGGTCCAGTGCGGCGACTTACCGTCGCGGATCTCGAAGCCGAGTCCCCAATCATTCGGACGCTGCGAACCATAACCGGGCAGCACGCCATTCAGGCCGGGGAATTGGACTGATGTCGCTTCGGCATGAGTAGCCGCGGAGATCAACTGTGGATTCAGCAATTCCGCCGCGAAACGCGTGAGATCGGCGACAGTCGAGCGCGCCGCGTGCCCGGCCGAGCCGGTCAGCACCGAGGCGCTCATCTGTAAGGGCGCGAAGACCGCGTCGCGCAGGTACTCCGCGAAGGCGATGCCGGTCTGCTCTGCGACGAAACGGGCCAGCACCTCGAAGCCTGCGCTGGAGTAGATCCGGCGGGTACCGGGCGCGGCCTGGATGTCATCGGTGTCGAAGGCGAGGCCGGAGGTGTGCGCAAGCAGGTGCCGCACCGTCGACCCCGCCGGGCCCGCGGGCTGATCCAACTCGATCGCGCCCTCTTCCACCGCGACCAGCACCGCGTAGGCGACCAGCGGCTTGGTCACCGAGGCGAGCGGGAACACCCGATCGACCTCGCCCTCGCTCGCCGATGCGCCGTCCGCGCCGACGACCGCGGCCGCCGCATGCCGGACCGGCCAATCCCTGATCTGCTCGAGTGCACGCACCCCGCGAGCCTACGAGACGACCGCCGATACCATCGAACGACTATGAGTGAAACGCCCACGATCCACGGCGAGGTGGCGTCCGGCTTCGGACCCGTCGCCGACGCATTCCGCCGCAACTTCGCCCAGCACGGTGAGATCGGAGCGGCGGTCGCGGTATACGCGGGCGATCGTCCCGTGGTCGACCTGTGGGCGGGCCACCGAGACCGCTGTCGAACACTGCCGTGGGAGCGCGACACGATCGTCCCGGTGTTTTCCTCGACCAAGGGCCTGGCCGCGTTCACGGTCGCGACCGCGGTCTCGAAAGGACTGCTCGACTACGAAGAGCCGGTGGCGACGTACTGGCCCGAGTTCGCGGCACACGGCAAGGCGGCGGTGACAGTCCGTCAGCTGATCGATCATCAGGCCGGGCTGTCCGGACTGGATCCGATCGTGCGGCTGCCGCAGCTCGCGGATCTCGACAGGCTCGCCACGATCCTGGCCGCGCAGAAGCCGGCGTGGCGGCCGGGTACCAGGCACGGCTACCACGCGATCACGCTCGGGTTGTATCAGGGCGAGTTGCTGCGCCGGGTCGACCCGCGCGGGCGCACCCTCGGGCAGATCTTCGCCGAGGACCTCGCGAAGCCGCTCGGCCTGGACTTCTTCATCGGCCTGCCCGCCGAGCACGGGCTCGAGCGCGTCGCCACCATGGCCGCGACCCGCGGACTGGACGCGCTGCGCTACGAACGCGACATCCCGCTGCGGATCGGGGCGCAACTGGCCGCCAAACGCGGACTCGCCTACTCGGCGCTCAGCAACCCCCGTGTCGGCGCTCCGGCGCGTGCGACGCGCCGCGAATTCCTCGAGGTGGAGATGCCGGGCTCCAACGGTGTCGGCAATGCCAGGGCGCTGGCCAAGATCTACGGCGCCGCGGCCGGCCGCACCGGCGCGCTGCCCATCGAGGACGCGCTGCTCGACAGATTGGCGGCCCCGGACACCGCCGAGGACGTGCCGCCCGGTGATCTGGTGTTGCACCTCAAAACCCGCTACCACCTCGGCTTCCGCAAGTCCGCCTGCGAGTTCCGGTTCGGTTCGGACAAGCGCGCCTACGGCACCACCGGCCTCGGCGGCTCCTTCGGATTCGCCGACCCCACAACGGGTCTGGGCTTCGGATACACGATGAACCGGCTCGGCCTCGCCGTCCTCGACGACGTGCGCAGCCGCAATCTACGCCGGGCTTTGCTGCGCTGCACGCGCTGAGGCATTTCGGTGCGGACGAACACCTGGTCCGTCGCGGCGGAACCGTTCGACTCCCCCGCGGCGGCGCGGCTGTGGCGCGCGTACTACACCGAGGTCAGCGACCGGTGGTATCGGCTGCACGAGGGGCGCACGACCGATCCGGTGGAACTGGAGCGCGAGATCGCGGCGCGCAGCGGGGCCGAATTCGCGCCGCCCCGTGGTACTGGTGGCGCGGCTCGACGGCGAGGCGGTCGGTACCGCGGGCGTGCAGCTGCTCGACTCGTCGACCGCGGAACTGAATCGCGTCTTCGTCCACCCGCGGGCGCGCGGCCGTGGCGGTGCCGCGCTGCTCGTCACGACGGCCGAGCAGGCGGCGCGCGGGCTGGGCGCCGAGGAGATCGTGCTGGACACCCGACTGGATCTGGTGGAGGCGCGGGCGCTCCACGCGCGACTCGGCTACCAGGAGTCGGCTACCAGGAGTCGGCGCCGCACAACGAGGAGAAGTACGCGCAGTGCTGGTATCGCAAGAAGCTCTAGCGAAGTCTGCTTAGACTGACGGTGTTCCACCCTCGCAACGACGCAATCGATAGCCGCTCAGGGAATCGAGGGAACTCGTGGCAAAGCAGACCGCAACCGTCGACACCTATATCGCGTCGTTCCCCGAAGACGTGCGCAGCATCCTCGAGGAGATCCGGGACCGCATCAAACGCGTGCTGCCCGAAGCGACCGAGGCGATCAGTTATGACATCCCGACCTTCAAGGTGGACGGACACAGCGTCGTCCACTTCGCCGGCTGGAAGAACCATGTCAGCGTCTATCCGATCCCGGCGGGCGACAAAGCCTTCGAGCGGGCCGTCGAGCCGTATCGGGCCGGTCGGGGAACCCTGAAGTTCCCGCTCACCAAGCCGATCCCCTACGACCTGATCGCCGATATCGCGGCCAAGCTGGCCGCCCGCCGCTGACCGCCGGGGACTACCAGTCGGCCTCGGTGTACTTGATGATGCCGCGGATATTCTTGCCGTCGAGCATGTCCTGGTAGCCCTGGTTGATCTCCTCGAGGGAGTAGCTGCGGGTGACCATGTCGTCGAGGTTGAGCTGGCCCGCCTTGTAGAGGCGCAGCAGGTTCGGGGCGTCCTGTCTGGCGTTGCCGCCGCCGAAGATGCAGCCCTTCACCGTCTTCTGCAACATCGAGAGCAGGAAGCTGTTCATCTTCACCTCGCCGGCGTCCATCCGGCCCATCGAGGTGACGACCAGGGTGCCCGCCTTCGCGGTGAGGATCAGGCCCTCCTCGATGTAGTCGCCGTGCATCTCACCCATGGTGAGGATGACCTTCTCGGCCATCCGCCCCTCGGTGGCGTCCATCAGCGGCATGATCGCGGCGGCCATGCTCTCGTAGGTGTGCGTGGCGCCGAACTTCTGCGCCTGCTCCCGCTTCCACGGATTCGGGTCGATCGCCACGACTTTCGACGCGCCGGAGAGCACCGCGCCCTGCAACGCGCTCATGCCGACACCGCCGACGCCCGCGATCACCACGGTCTCGCCGGGCTCGACCTTGGCCACGTGGGTGGACGATCCGAATCCGGTGGGCACCCCACAACCGACCAGGCAGGCCACCTCGAACGGAATGCTCGGATCGATCTTCACCACTGAAGTGTGGTGCACCGTCATGTAGGGCGAGAAGGTGCCGAGCAGGCACATCGGGATGACGTTCTCGCCGCGCGCCTGGATCCGGTAGGTGCCGTCGCTGATCGCCTGACCCATCAGCAGGCCCGCGCCCAGATCGCACAGCGCCATGTGGCCGCTCACGCACGCCGGACAGCGGCCGCAGGCGGGAATGAAGGACAGGATCACGTGATCGCCGACGGCGAGGTCGGCCGGGCAGTTCGGCCCGAGCTTGGTGATCACGCCCGCGCCCTCGTGGCCGCCCATCACCGGGAAGGCGGGCATCGGCGTCGCGCCGGTCACGATGTGATGGTCGGAATGGCACATGCCCGCGGTCTCCAGCCGGATCTGCACCTCACCGGAGACCGGATCGCCGACCTCGATCTCTTCTACCGACCACGGTTGGTCGATCCCCCACAGGATCGCGCCCTTCGTCTTCATTCCTGTCGACCCTCTCGCATGCACGTGCTTATATGTGACTGCACCCACACTACGAGAAAAGTGGAACGCGTTCTAGTACTGCTTCGAAAATTCAGCGGCACAGGCGATCGTGCTACACGAACACGTTCTAGTATCAGCCCCGCACGTCATGCACGTGATGCACGAGATCGTGAATGAAGTACCGGGCGAACGAGTCCACCGTGAAGGCCGACCCGTCACTGCGCTCACCGCGCAGGCGCCGCTGCGCGACCGGGACGGATTCGAAGGCGCGGGCCACCCGCTCCGCGGCGTCCGCGAGTTCCACCGACACCCGCGCCGGGTCCTGCTGGTCGTAGCGATCCGCGATCGCGGTCTCGTCCTGATCCCAGTTCGCGAAGCGCGGCACCGAACCATCCGGCGCACCGGCCAGCATCAGGGCCAGCCGGGAATCGAACAGCCGGCACACGTCGCGCACGTGCGCGCCGTACTCGAGCGCCGACCACGTGGCGTCGTCCGGACGCACGCGTGCGTCCGGCCGCTTCAGCACTTCGGCGAACCGGACAGCGGTATCGCGGGTCAGTGCGGGCACGGCCTCGAACGCGGTACCGTTCGGGTCGAAACCGCAATCGGCACAAGCCCGTTCGACGACCCAGGTCCAATTCTTCACATCGGGAACGATCGGCATGCGCCCAACCTAACCTGGCGGAATATCAACTTCGATAGATATTCCGCCAACCCTCGGCAACATCCCGACAACTACTCCATCAAGCTCTGCGCGCGCTCGAACAGTTCCAGCGTGATCGCGTGCAGGAAGTCGCCGACCTGCTTGGGCGCCTTACCCGCGAACGCGCGCGCATGCGTGCCCTCCAGCACGATGCCGAGCTTGAAGCAGGCGAGCACGGTGTACCAGTTGACCGCGCTGAGGTCGCGATCGGAGAACCGCCCGTAGTGCGCGACCATCTCCTCCGGCGTCGGCAGCCCGCCCGCCGCGCCGAGCTTGCCGACCAGCGCCGCGCCCGTGGTGCCGGGCACCGGACGGGTCGCGATCTGCCAGCCGAGATCGAGCAGCGGATCGCCGATGGTGGACATCTCCCAGTCGACCATCGCCGCCACCTGCGGGCCGTCGTAGGCGAACATCATGTTCGCCAGGTGACAGTCGCCGTGCAGGATGCCCGGGGTCCAGTCCGCGGGCCGGTGCCGTTCCAGCCATTCGCCGGTCCGCTCCACGCCGGGAATCCGCGGACCGGGATACCCCTCGTTGGCCGCGTAGGACTCCAGTTCACCGAGCCAGCGCGGCACCTGACGTTCCAGGAATCCGTCGGGCTTGCCGTAGTCGGACAGACCGAGCGCCTGATAGTCGAGCGCGCCGAGCCGGGCGATGGCCTCCACCGCGGACAGGCCCATCGCCTTGCGGATCGCCGGATCGCCCGCGTGCAGCTCGGGCAGCTCGTTGGCGGGATTGAAGCCGTCGATCGGCTCCATCAGGTAGAACACCGCCCCGATCATCGACTCGTCCGGACAGGCCGCGATGACCTGCGGCGCGCGCACCTCGGTGTCGTTCAACGCGCCGAGCAGCCGTGCCTCGCGGCGGATCACCTCGTTGCTCTTGGCCCGCAGGTGTTTCGGGCCACGCCGCAGCACGTAGGCGTGGCCGCCGCGCGCGAACCGCAGCATGACGTTCTGCGTGCCGCCGCCGAGCGCGGTCACCTCCTCGAATTCGCCTGTGGGCAAACCCTGCTCATCCATCCACTTGCCGACGAGGGCGAAGTCGACGAGATCGCGATCCACGCCGCTCGGTTGCGCATCAGCCATGCCCCACATTGTGCACCACCCGGCCCGGCAAACTGAAGGCACATGACAACAGTTAGCCGTCATCTGCGCGGCGTAGGGTTTCGAGCACCATGCGCACGTTGCTCATCGACAATTACGACTCGTTCACCTACAACCTGTATCAGCTGATCAGCGAGGTGAACGGCCTCGAGCCGACTGTCGTGCGCAATGACGAGGCCGGCGAGCTCGAACTGAGCAGGTTCGACAACATCGTGATCTCCCCCGGACCTGGCCGCCCGGACGTGCCCCGCGACGTCGGCATCTCGGCCGCGGTGATCCGCGAGGCCGAGTTGCCGTTGCTCGGCGTATGCCTGGGACATCAGGGCATCGTGGTCGCGGCGGGCGGCATCGTCGCCCCGGCCCCCGCGGCCAGGCACGGCTATCTGGACCGGATCGAACACGACGACCGCGACCTGTTCACGGGGATACCGCAGGGCTTCACCGCGGTCCGCTACCACTCGCTGTGCGCGCAGCGGCCGCTGCCGGACACCCTGGAGATCACCGCACTGTCCGCCGACGGCGTGATCATGGGCGTGCGGCACCGCGACCGGCCGCAGTGGGGCGTGCAGTTCCACCCCGAGTCGATCGCGGGCGAGTTCGGCGCCACCCTGCTGCGCAATTTCGCGGAATTGACTGCGGCGCATCGCAAGCCGAGCGCCTCCGGTCGCGACCGCGAGCGCCGCGTCGATCCGGTGACGATGCGGCTGCGGCCGGTCACGCCGAGTGCGCCACCGCCCGAGCCGCCCTCGGCCGTCGCAGCGCTCGCCCCGGAGCAATTCCCCGCCGGCGCCGAGCAATTCGGGGTCGGCGACGGTTCGCCACCCGTGGACGACAGACCTACCCCGCCGGATCGCTTCGGCGAACCGCCACGGCAGTGGCAGTTACAGCACACCGTGATCGATCGGGCCATCGACACCGAGAGCGCGTTCGTCCGGCTGTACGGCAACTCCCCCACCGCCGTCTGGCTGGACAGCGAGCACGTCGAGCCGGGACTCGACCGCTTCTCGTTCCTGTGTGACGCGAGCGGACCGCTGGCCGAGGTGGTGCGGTACCGGGTCGGCAGCGGCGAGGTGACCGTGGAGTCCGCCGACGGGAATCGCCGGGTGCTGGCCGGTGGCGTGCTCGACTATCTCGCCGCCGAACTGCGGCGGCGCCGACTCGAACTACCCACGCTGCCTTTCGATTTCGTCGGCGGGTACGTCGGCTACCTCGGCTATGAGGTGAAGGCCGACTGCGGCGGCGCGGCAGCGCACCGGGCACCGACCCCGGACGCGCAGTGGCTGTTCGCCGATCGTATCGTGGTCGTGGATCACGTCGGCGGGCGCACCCACCTGCTGTCGCTGACGGATTCGACGCCGGAGACGCTGCGGGCGGGCGCCGACTGGCTGCGCGATACCGCCGAGGCCCTGGCGGCCTTGCCCACGTGGGCGAATCCGCCCACGCTCGAGATCCCCTCCGACGGCGACGCCGTCGAACCGCTGCTGATCCGCGGCCGCGCGCGCTACCTCGCCGACATCGAGGTCTGCCAGGAGCGACTGCTGGCGGGTGAGTCCTACGAGATCTGCCTCACCGACGGCGTGGCGATTCCCGCGGCCGACGACGACGGCCTCGACTTCTATCGCACACTGCGGCGCTGCAATCCGGCGCCCTACGCGGCCTACCTGCGCTTCGACGATCTCGAGATCGCCTGCTCCTCACCGGAACGCTTCCTGAAGATCGACCGCAGCCGCACGGTGGAGAGCAAGCCGATCAAGGGCACCGCGCCGCGCGGCGCGACCCCCGCCGAGGACGCGCGGCTGGCCAGGGAACTGGCCGACAGCCCGAAGACCAGGGCCGAGAACCTGATGATCGTCGACCTGCTGCGCAACGATCTGGGCCGGGTCTGCGAGATCGGCAGCGTGCACGTGCCGAAGTTGATGGCCATCGAGTCGTACATGACCATGCATCAACTGGTTTCCACCGTGCGCGGCACGCTGCGGCCGGATGTCGATGTGATCGACTGCCTGCGCGCGTGTTTCCCCGGCGGCTCGATGACCGGCGCGCCGAAGCTGCGCACCATGGAGATCATCGACGAGCTGGAAACCGAAGCACGCGGCGTCTATTCGGGCACCATCGGCTTCCTCGGACTCGGCGGCACCGCCGACCTCAATATCGTCATCCGCACCGCCGTCCGCTACGACGGCCGCTGGCGAATCGGCGCGGGCGGCGCCATCGTGCTCGATTCCACCGCCGAGGACGAGTACCACGAGATGACCTTGAAGGCCGCCGCCACGCTGCGGGCCGCCGCCGACCGCGCCGTGCACTGAACCGACTACCGTCGCGGCCTGGAAAAACGCGTCGTACGCGGCCCCGCCCCGCCGAACCGGACCACCGGCGAGCTCGGCGTGTCGGAGGGTCGTGGCATAGTTCGGGGACGATGAAACTCAGCAAAGGCGCCAACGCACCGGTACCGACATCCCTTCTTGCCGTGGTTGTTTCGTGGCAGTCGGCACACGCCGTGGACGGGCATGCCCTGTTGCTCGACGCGACGGGGACGGTGCGCAGCGACCGGGATCTGGTCTTCTACAACGCGCCGCGGCACATCTCGCAGGCCGTGACCATCGATCAGGAGCCCGCGCCGGGCACGGCACGGCTGAGTGTCTCGCTGCCGCGCACCGAGGCGGCGGTGCAGCGGATCGTGATCGGCGGCTCGGTCGACGAGGGCACTTTCGCCGACCTCACCGGGCTGCGGCTGACCATTCACGACGCGAGCGGTCCGATGACCGAATTCGCCATCGAGGACGCCGATCCGGTCACCGCGCTGATGTTCGGCGAGTTCTACCGCAGGGACGAGCAGTGGCGCTTCCGTGCCATCGCGCAAGGCTGGTCCACCGGATTGTCCGGCCTGGTCACCGAATTCGGCGTCGCCGTCGACGAACCGGCCGACGGATCGCGCGGGACGGGGTCCGCCGCGGGCCGTCGCCCGCCGCGCGAACCCGCCGTTTTCCCGGCGCCGGAACAGCTTCCCCGCGACTCGGCGCGAACCGACCGCGACCCGGCGCGCGCCGGTCTGCTCGACGCACCCGAGCAGGCCGGCCGCGAGACCACCGAGTCCCTTCCTTCCGTGCCGGACAGCGCCGTCCGCGCGCGTAACGGTCGGCCGGTCGATCTCGCCCGTCGCCCGGTCGAGACCGCCCCGCCTGCCCCACCACCGAATCCCGAACGGGCCGAATGGCATCCGGACCCGGAGAACTCCGCGCGACTGCGCTGGTGGGACGGCGCCGAGTGGACCTCGGCCACGCACCCGCGCCGCCCGCCCGACGAACGGCATTGCGCGCGCTGCGCAAACCCCCGGCGGCGCAGGCTGTTCCGCGGCCCGGCGCCGTGTGAGCGGTGCGCGGCCGAGATCGAGGAGTTCCTCCTGCACTGGCACAGTCAGGCGTGGCGGGTACTCACCACGCACGGACCGCGCGGGCCGGAATGGGCGGCGCTGTGGGCGTCACTGCGGTATCAGCGCATCGACGAGAACGCCGGCCGCGCGGCGTTGCACGACGCGGCACTCGGCTATGTCGAACGACTGGTCGCCTTCACCTTCGCCGACGGCGAGGTCGAACAGGGCGAGCTGGCCGCCTTCGAGCACGCCGTCGAGGAGTTGCTGCTGTCCGGCCCGCTGATCGAGGACCTGCGCAGGCGAATGCACCGGGGCCGCAGCCTGTCCCGGCTGCGCGCCGGCGAGCTGCCGGTGGTGCGCACGCCGCGCCTGCACCTGGACCCGGAGGAGAAGGTACATCTCGACCTGCCCGCGATCCACGTGCGTCAGCTGGCCCGCGGGCCACGGCTGACCGAGGGCAGACTGATCGTCAGCAACAAGAAGCTGCGTTTCGTCGGCGACGGCACCGGCGTCGAATTGCCGTGGTCGCGTGTGGTTTCGGTGCACACCGAGCAGAACACGGTGGTGCTCGCGGCGACCTCGGCGCGCGGCGGCGCCAGCTTCACGGTGAACGACCCCGACCACGTCGCCGCCGCGCTGGAGGGCGCGCTGCGGGTGGCCAAGCGCCTCATCCTCACGCCGGGACAGCGCGACACCCGCAGCATCCCGCAGGAGGTGAAAGCCGAAGTATGGCAACGCGACGGCGGCAAGTGCGTCGAGTGCGGTGACAGCCACTACCTCGAGTTCGACCACATCATCCCGCTCAGCCGCGGCGGCGCCACCAGCGCGGCCAATCTGCAGATCCTGTGCCGCGCCTGCAACCGCGCCAAGGGAGCCCGCATCTGAGCCGTCGTAGCTGCTCCGCCGACTGCCGTTGCCTAGGTCAGGCCCGCCGTGCGCCCCAGATCGGCGAGCATCGCGTCGAAGAGCACCTCGGGATTCGACAGCGGAATCGGGTAGTTGCCGA
This sequence comes from Nocardia brasiliensis, assembly GCF_011801125.1. Taxonomy (NCBI): domain Bacteria; kingdom Bacillati; phylum Actinomycetota; class Actinomycetes; order Mycobacteriales; family Nocardiaceae; genus Nocardia; species Nocardia brasiliensis. Next base: position 2,285,461 of record NZ_CP046171.1, on the reverse strand, counting down.
ACACCTCCAGCGTGACGTGCCCGTAGAGCCGTGCCCAGATCTGGATCATCAGATACATCACGCCCAGGTCGAGCTTCTCGGCCGGGAACTTCTGACCGGACTCCGAGAGCGCGGCGAGCAACTCGGTCTGGAAGTGCACCAGGTCCTCGTGCAACTCCGGCGGGATCACGTCGGTCGGCGGGGTGACGATGTCGTAGTTGGCCAGCAGCCTGCCCGCCGCGGCGAGGAAGATCCGGCCGAACGGCTCGTCGAAGCGACGCAGCGCCCTGGTCTCATCGCCGCCGGGCGAGGCGAACACCAGGGTGAACTCCCTGGTGTGCGCCAGCGCCCAGCGCCGAAACCCCTTGCAGATGGCGAAGAACTGCACCACCCCGTCGTCGGGCAGGGTGGCGATCTCGGCCGACAGTTCGGCGGCGAGATCGGCGCAGAACTCCAGGCGCAGCCGTTCCATCAGCTCGTCGAGCGAGCGGTGGTACCGATACAGCGCGGGCGCGGTGATACCGAGGGTGCGCGCGATCGCACGCAAACTCACCGCGTCGGGCCCTTGCTCGACCAACAGCGTCCTGGCCACCCGCCGGATCTCGGCATCGGTCACGAGCGGTGAGCGGCCCCGGGGTCTGGGGTTACTCATGCTGTGTAGATTAGGCGTCATCGAAGCCCCGCGTGGTCGCGCCCGCGGTATGGCTCACGCGTATTCGACATCCCACCGCTTGATGCCGTTCAGCCAGCCCGAACGCAGCCGCACCGGCTCGGACACCTGGCGCAGGTTCGGCATCGCGTCGGCGATCGCGTTGAACATCAGATCGATCTGCAGCCGGGCCAGGTTCGCGCCGACGCAGTAGTGCGTGCCGGTACCGCCGAAGCCGACGTGCGGGTTCGGGTTGCGCAGTACGTCGAAGCGGAACGGATCCCGGAACGCCTCCTCGTCGAAATTGGCCGAGCCGTAGAACAATCCGACCCGTTGCCCCTGCTTGATCTGCTGCCCGCCGAGCTCGAGGTCCTGGGTCGCGGTGCGCTGGAAGGCGTTCACCGGGGTGGCCCAGCGGACGATCTCGTCGGGCGCGGTGCGCGGGCGCTGCTCTTTGTAGAGCTCCCACTGCTCCGGGTTGTCCACGAACGCCTTCATGCCGTGCGTGATCGAGTTGCGGGTGGTCTCGTTGCCCGCGACCGAGAGCAGGATGACGAAGAAGGCGAACTCGTCGGAGGCCAGGCCCTCCCCGTCGATGTCGGCGTTGACCAGTTGGGTCACGATGTCGTCGGCGGGACACTTGCGGCGGTCCTCGGCCATGTTCCACGCGTAGCCCATGACCTCGGCGGTGGCGACCTGGTGATCGCCCTCGAACTCCGGATCGTCGTAGGAGATCATCTGATTGGACCAGTCGAAGATCTTCTTGCGGTCCTCCTGCGGAATGCCGATCAGCTCCGCGATGGCCTGCAACGGCAGCTCACAGGCGACCTGCTCGACGAAGTCACCGCTGCCGTTCTTCTTGGCCTCGTGCACGATCCGGGCCGCCCGCTCGGTGAGCGCGGCGCGCAGGCTCTCGATCGCGCGCGGGGTGAAGCCCTTGGAGATGATGCGGCGCACCTTGGTGTGCTTGGGCGGGTCCAGGTTGATCAGCAGCATGTCGCTGAGCATGTCGATCTGCTCGGCGGTGACGTCCTCGTTGAACCGGATGATCGAGCCGTTCTGGTGCGAGGAGAACAGTTCCGGATGCTTCGAGATCTCCTTGATGTGGTCGAGCTTGGAGACCACCCAGTAGCCGCCGTCGTCGAAGCCGCTCGCCCGGCCCGACTGCGCGCACCACCAGACCGGGGCGGTGCGACGCAGTTCGGCGAACTCCTGAACCGGCAGCCGGGCGGCGAGCACGTCCGGATCGGTGAAATCGAATCCTGCGGGAATCGAGGGCGTGGTCACGGTCACTGCTAACTCCTACCGGTCTGGGCTGCAGACCTCACGACACTGTGCGGAACACGTTCGCCATCGATAGAAGCACAGGACAGGGGTTTGTGAACAGCGTTTAGTAAAACCCGTTTACTTTTACTTTCCGTCCCGATCGCGTCGGCTTGCCGGAAAGCGCGCAGATCGTCGGCCACCGCCCGCGGCTCATCGGTCGCCAGGAAGTGCCCGCCACGGCCGAGTTCGATGCAGTGCACGATGCGGTGATCGCACTCGGCGCGGCGCCGCACGGTGCCATCGTGCGCGCGGACGCGCACGCCGGTCAGGACACCGGCGTCAACGGTGGCGGCTGCCAACCGCCGTGGATGGCTTCGTCTTTGGGCGCGTAGAGCCGCAGGGTCAGGGAGAACTGTCCCGATTCCGGGATGGGCAGCCAATTGCCCTGCGGGACATCCGGACCCGGATCATCGTGCTGGAGCGCGAGATCCACCGACCCGTCCGGATTGGGGACCACCGGGAGCTGGTGGCCGACCGCGTAGATCCCGGCGGGGTTGTCGAGCAGGTAGCTGTCCGCGTCGTAGGCGGTCAAGGACCAGAAGGCCGAGACCGGCGGGGTCTGACCGGGCGGGAAGTGCAGCCGGAAGCGGCTGCCGCCCGCCCCCGCGGTGGCGAACATGGTCGGATAGATCGCGTCCTGGGCCAGGTTCGCACCGAGCCCCTTCCACGCGATCGCCGCCCGCTGCAGGTAATTGGTGCCGTAGGTACCGATGGCCGGGTCGAAGGTCCAGCCGTTCTCGTGCACGGCTTGCGGATCGAGATAGACCGGAATCTGCTGCCGCGCGGTGGTGACCGCAGCGGCGAGTTCGGCGTCGGAGATGCCGGTCACCTTGCCGCCGGGCGTGATCCCCAGCGTGGCAAAACGTTTCATCGCGGGTTCGTCGGCCGCAGCGGGCGGCGTGGTCGCCATGACCGCACACAAACGAGCGAAGAAGGTGCCCGCGTCCATGGCGGCGACCTGTTTCGCGGGTGGGGTCGAATCCGCCTGCGGCGCAGGGTCGGCCGCGTCCGGCACCGGGTCGCCGCCGAGCGGCGTCAAGGTCAGCTCCTGCTGAATCGCGTGCACGGCGGGCAGATCCGCCGCGCCGTTCACCTGGATCCGGCCGAGCAGCCATACGGTCGATGTCGGCATCGGCAGCGGCATGACGTCGTCAGGCAATGTGCCCGACCATCCGGGGCCGACCACCGCATAGGTGTACGGCGCGGCGGAGTTCGTCTGCGGCCGAACGCTGCTCGGGCTGTGCACGGTGTTCGTCCACGCGTCGAGCAGTTGCATCAACCAGTACCGGTCGTCCTCGATGGCGGGCACCCGCAGCAGGATCGGCCCGTCCCGGAGATCCAGCCACGCGGCCGAGTACAGCGTGTCCTGATTGAGGCGCACCACATCCCGCCGCGCGGGCGTCGGCAACGCCCTGGCGTGCCGGAATCGGTTGGCCGGCGTGCTCGCGCCCGCCGCGACTCGAGTGACGTCCATGAGCACGAGCGGGAAGCCGAAGATGTAGGCGTCTTTGGCGATCGCCGCGGTATTGCTGAGCCGTCGCATGGTCGGCGCCGCGGGCTGTTCGATCTCGGACTCGCCACAGGCAGGCACTGCGACCGCCGCCGCGGCCAGGGTCGCCGCTACGCCGAACATGCTCCGGCGGGACAGGCCGCCGACCGGTTCCTCCATGGGTGCTCCCGCTTCCGATCCGATCGGACATGGCCACACACGCGCCACGAAGTATAGCCAAGCGTTAGCCCATGCTCCCGACCAGCGGAGATACCGGGGCCGGAGTCAGCCGACACAGCGATCGAACCGCATCTGACGAGCACATCGCGGACCACACGCGCCGACACGGCGATCCGCGCGGTTGCCCACCGATCGCCGAGACGGCTCAGGTGCCGAGCACCGCGTTCATGATGGTGCCCGCGCTTGTCGCCACGACACCGCCGACCATGGCGCCCGCGATCATCTTCGGCGACTGCAACGCGCCGCCCTGCCACTTCTCCCACGCGAACTTGCCGCCCGCGAAGACGATCGCGAGGATGCCCGACAGCAGCGCGAACCAGGTCAGGTAACGAACCATCTGCAGGATCTTGTCCGACAGCGGCGGCGCCTCCGGCGTGGGGTTTCCGACCTGCGCCAGTGTCGTGAGGGTATCGCCGACCGACGCCAGAATGATGCTCACCATCTACTCCCTACGCTCCACTACAACCGTGTCGCCGCCGAACCGCCACACGAAAGCTGTTAAACCGCCGATGAATTCGATCTCAGACGAGGATACGGGCTCATCGACACTCCCGTGGGTACCCGGTAGGCAACAGTGCACACGCCTCGCGCCGAGTCGCACGCCGTGTTCCGCGCAGTCTCCCCCAAGCGGTAGTAGCAACCCGTCGGCGGCGCCGGCGGCGCGCGGTCATCGGGCTACCCGGTCACCGCGCCCCTCCATCATCCCGGCCATCGGCAACCCCGGCAAGGTGCGCAGGACACCGAACTTCCTTGCGGCGCCGACTCGCATCGGCACGAACGGAAAGCCGCATCGCAGCGAACAAACCGATACCATCACAGGCAGCGACTTTCCTGCCCTGTCCCGAACCCAGAATGAGCTGACGACGATGATCCTGGCCGCCGCTTACGACACCCTGCTCGCGCAGATCGGCAATCCCAGCCCCGAAGCTCCGCCGGTCTCCGACAAGATCCTCCAACTGGTTCGCTACTTCACCTGGTTCGTGCTACTGGCCGGCATCGTGGCCATCATCTACGCGGGCGGCCGGTTCGCCTGGGAGAAATGGACCGGCGGCGGCCTGGAATCGCCGAAGATGGTGGCGGGCGCCATGATCGGCGGTGTCGTCGCGACCAGCGCGGGCACCATCATGAACGCCGTCATCGGCTGATCGCCGCTCCTGAGTCCTGGTCCGTCGCGCCGTTACGCGTCCGGAAGCCAGCTGCCGTGGAAACCGAACGGAACACGTTGCGGCAGGTGCACAGTGGCCACCGGGGCCGCAGCGAGGTCGTCGGCATCGAGAATGACCAGGTCGCTGCGATCCGACGTGGCGTTATAGACAAAAGACATGAGATAACCGGCGCCGCCGGGGCGTTCGTCGGCGGGCGCGAAAACCGCTTCCGCCGGTATCCGACCCGGCCCGAACTCGTGCGCGGCCTGGTTGCCGGTGCGCAGGTCGTAGCGGATCAGCGCACCCGCGTTACCGGCGGCCGCCACGTGCCCGAAGCGCGCGTCCAGGCCGAGCTGCCGATCGTCGAGCCGCGGGAATTCCGCGCTGCGATCGTCGAGCTGTTCTTCGGCCACGGTGCCCGCGACCAGATCAATGGTCCAGCGCCACAGGGTGGACTTGTCGAAGCCGTGCGAGTCGCGCTGCCACAGCTGCGGATAGCGCATCACGTACAGCACGATCCGCCCCGGCTCGTCGTGCGCGTTGAGCGTGTGGAACACATAGCACGGGTCGATGGCGAACCAGCGCACCGCGCCGTGCGGATCGTCGCGGCGCAGCACGCCGAGACGAGCCGCATAGCTGTCGCTCCAGCGGAACGGCATCCCCTCGCCGGCCAGCGCGGTGGGCAGGTCGAAAACCACAGGTAGATCCATGAATACGACATGCTGGGCGGTGAGGTTGAAGTCGTGCTGCATGGTCGGGGCCGGCACCTCGATGGGCCTGCTGAGCAGCAGCGTGCCGCCGGCATCGGCGCGGTGGTAGGTGAGATAGGGCTCGTCGAGCAGTTCGTATCCGAAAAAGTGCAGCTCACCGGTGACGGGGCAGGTCTTGGGGTGCGCGGTCATCGGCGTGCGCAGCGCGCCGTCGAAATCATAGGGGCCGACCGTATCCAGCTCGCAGGTCAACTCGTACGGATAGGACGATTCGACCAACGCCAACGTGCGGCCCGCGTGCCTGATGACGTGGGTATTGGCCACACCCGCGGCCAGATCCCGGTTGCCCGCGTCGTCGAACACCCGGGCGCCGTCGGTGAACGTCTTGGTGCGCACCCAGCGATTGCGGTACGAGACGGCACGTCCGCCTTCGATGCGGATGCCGTGCACCATGCCGTCGCCGACGAACCAGTGCCGGGAGGCGGCGGCGTGCGGATTGGGACCGTTGCGCAGGTACCAGCCGGTGAGTTCGGGCGGAATCTGCCCGGTCACCGGAAGGTCATGAGCGGTCAACTCCTCGGTGACCGGGGCGTAGTTGCCGACGAGATGCGGAGCGGGAGTAGTCATGCGGAACAACCGATCTGAGCGAAGGACAGGACGTCACCACGATATTCCTATTTAGACATGTCGAAACTAGAGTTTGAGAAATCGACCTGTCAAGAGTGGAAGTAGAGTGAGCCGCATGAGCCTCCGCTTCGCCGTGCTCGGGCTGCTCGCCGACCGCCCAGCCAGCGGATACGACCTGATCCAGCGCTTCAAGGCGTCGCTGGCCAATGTCTGGACGGCAACCCAGAGCCAGATCTACACCGAGCTCGCCACGCTCGCCGACGCCGGACTGATCTCGGTCTCGGACGAGGGCCCGCGCGGCCGCAAGGAATACACGATCACCGAACCCGGCCTCACCGAGCTACGGCACTGGCTCACCGAGACGAAGCCGAAACAGCTGGCGCGCAACGAGACAACGTTGCGCGTGTTCTTCCTCGGCGTGCTCGAACCGGCCCAGGCCGCCGCCTATCTGAGCGACATCGCCACGCGAGCCGCCGAATCGCACGCGGCGCTGCGCGCGTTGGAGGAAGCGATCAACTGGGCCGACGATGACGAATTCGTCCGCTACGGCCGGATCGCTTTGGAATGGGGTAAGCGGTTCCATGCGATGAACGAGGAGTGGGCTCGCTGGGCCGATGCGCAGATCCCCAGGCACTGAGCAGATTTCGGGCGCCGGCCGAGTCCCCTAGGCGCTGATAATGGTCGGGCGCCGGGGCGAGTCCCCGGCGCCCGAGCACGATCGGGCGCTGCGCAAGTCTCAGGGCAGCACGCCGACGGCGCGGGCGGCGCGTAGCCAGTCCGGGAATTCGCCGAGCAGGCGGGTGTACAGCTCACCGTCGTCGACGCGATCGATGTCGTCGAGGGCGAAAAAGCCCGCGTTGTCGACCAATCGGCCGGTCAGCTCGTCGAGCGTGCGGAGCAGTCCGTAGTTCGCCATGCCCAATCCGATGAACTGCCAGAACACGGGCAGCCGTGCCGCTTCGCGCATGAGCGCGCTGATCTCACGCTTGTTCGCGAAGCCGCCATCGGTGAAGAACAGAACCAGGGTGGGCCCGTCGCCGGGACGCACCGAGGACAGGATGTCGCGCATGATCGGAAGTTCGTCGTTGCGCCCGCCGATCCGGTCGTAATCGATGTCGCCGTGGTTTCCGCGCAGGTGCAGGTAGGTCTGCGCCCATTCGTCGCTGTGCTCGACGGTGATGTCGGGCAGCTTGGCGAACGAGCGCGCGTACAGATAGGCCTCCAGTCTGCCGTTGTCGTCGAGCTGGGTCGCGATCGGCACCATGCGCTGCACGACTCGATGCACCACGTGTTCGCGGTATTGCGCGACCATGCTGCCGGTCTTGTCGAGCACCAGCACCACCCGGGCGCGAATCCCGAAGGCGTCCTTGTCGATCAGCACCTTCGCGACGGCGCGCTTGCGCAGATCGAGCTTCTCGCGCTTCTCGAACGACAGCGCCGCCTCGCCGGGCACCGTGCGCACCTGTTGCGGCGGCGGGGCAGGCGCATCGTCCACGCGCACACCGTGATCGGTGACCAGCGCCGCGAAGCCGCCCGCGTACCCCTGGCCAACGGCCCGTACCTTCCACGCCGACGCGCGCCGGTACAGCTCCAGCGCGATCACCACCGATTCGCTCGCCAAACCCTCGATCCGATACTCGTACAACGGGTTTCCCGCACCGTCGGCCAGCGTCGCCACCGGCGCGGCGAACTGCCCGAACGTCGTGGCCGGGTCCGCGAGGGTCAGGACCGCGCGCACCTGCGCGATCTCGGCGGGCACCGCGGCGGGCGAAATCTCCAGCTCGGCACCGGCTTCGGTGCGCAGCCGCACACCGGGACCGCTCGGCTGGTTGAAGAAGACGAAATCGGCGTCGGAGCGCACGACACCGGCCTCGGTCACCAGCAAGGCCGACACATCGATGTCCGCCTCGGTACGCACCGACAACACCACCCGAGGCTCGGTCAGTACTCCGTTCTGCCCCTTGACAAGTGCAACACCCACCGAGACTCCTTACCACGAACCGAATCGTCGCCCGAGTATGACAGCGCCGCGGGCCGCTCAGGCGAGTACGGAGGGATCGGTCTGCCAGCCGGTGAGCGCGAGCACCTCCGCGGCGATCGCCTCCGGGCCGCGGTCGGTGGTGTCGACCACCCGCACCCAACTCGGCACCGCGTCGTCCAGTTCCCGCGCGGTCGCGATGCTGCGCTCGATATGTCGTCGCAGACCGATACCGTTCTCGCGCAACGCGAGCCGCGCCGAGGCGGTCTGGTCGTCACAGGTCAGCAGCACCGCCGTGACCGTCGGCGTATCCCCCATCGCCGCGGTGAGCTCCGCGATGACCTCGGGAAACACGCTCGCGGTGTTGGTGTAGATCAACCGCCGGTAGCCGAGGGCGCGGTAGTTGCCCCACATCGCCGCCAGGTTCTGCTCGGCGAGGCCGTGCTCCCAGGTGGGTGGATATGCCAGATCGAGGGTGTCCCCTTCGATCAGCGCGTGCCGCACCTGCGCCGCGGCCAGCGCCGCGTGCACCGCGAGCCCGACCCGGCTCTTACCGACGCCTGAGCGGCCGCCGAGGAACAGCGCTTCCGATTGGTCGATCACCCATACAGGATGCCAACCCGGCGGCGACAGACCGACCCGGTGCGACCCGGATCACAGCTCTTGCAAATGGAATAGTTGTAAGAACACAATAATTGTGTGCCTACAACTGTCGAGAGGCTCTCCGCCCGCCGCAAAGCAATCGTGCTGGCGACCTGCTGCCTGAGCCTGCTCATCGTGTCGATGGACGCGACCATCGTGAACGTCGCGATCCCGACCATCCAGGTCGATCTGCACGCGCCGCTGTCGCGGCTGCAATGGATCGTCGACGCCTACACCCTCACCCTCGCCAGCTTCCTGATGCTCGCGGGCGCCGCGGCCGACCGGTTCGGCCGCCGCAGGGTGTTCCGCATCGGCCTGACCACCTTCGCCCTCGGCTCGCTGCTGTGCAGCCTCGCGCCGACCATCGAGGTGTTGATCGGGGCGCGCTTCCTGCAAGCGCTCGGCGGTTCGATGCTCAACCCGGTGGCGATGTCGATCATCACCACGGTGTTCACCGGGCGGGTGGAACGGGCGCGGGCGATCGGCGTGTGGGGCGCGGTCGTCGGCATCTCGATGGCGTTGGGGCCCACCGTCGGTGGCGTGCTGATCGATTCCCTCGGCTGGCAGTCGGTGTTCTGGATCAACCTGCCGGTTTGCGCGCTCGCCCTTGTGCTCACCACTGTGTTCGTGCCGGAGTCCAAGTCGGCGACGGTGCGCGGGATCGACCCGATCGGCCAGCTGCTCGCCGTCGTATTCCTCTTCGCCACGGTGTTCGGCCTGATCGAACGGCAGCCGTGGATCTTCGTGATCGCGGTCGGTGCGCTGGCGGCGTTTGTCTATTACGAGTCGCGGCGCGCCGACCCGTTCATCGACCTGCGCTTCTTCCGCAGCGTGCCGTTCTCGGCGGCGACGATCATCGCCATCTGCAGCTTCGCCACCCTCGGCGCGTTCCTGTTCACCTGTTCGCTGTATCTGCAGACGGTCCGGCACTATTCGGCCGTGGACACCGGGCTGCTGTACCTGGCCATGGCGATCGCGATGGTGATCTTCTCGCCGCTGTCGGGCCGGCTGGTCGGCAAGCACGGCACCCGGCCCTCTCTGCTCGTGGCCGGAGTGATGATGACCGCCGCCGCCGTCCTGCTCAGCACGCTCACCCCGGACACTCCGGTCTGGGCGCTCGTGGGGATGTTCGCGATCTTCGGTGTCGGGTTCGGCATGGTGAACGCGCCGATCACGAACACCGCGGTCAGCGGGATGCCGCTGGACCGGGCCGGTGCCGCGGCCTCGGTGGCATCGACGAGCCGCCAAGTGGGCGTGAGCATCGGCGTCGCCCTCTGCGGTGCGCTGACGGGAGCGGGTCTGTGGTGGGTGATCGCGGTGCTGACCGCCGCGGTCGCCATACTCGGCGTGGTCGCGAATACGCCGTGGGCCAAGCGGTCCAGCGATCGCGTCGCCCCGTTGCTCGAGCAGAAAGTGCCCGCACATGTCGGATGACAACCCCACCGCCGACCAGGTGTGGGCCCAACTCACCCGGCTCGTGCTCTACGGCCGCGACCCGTGGCGGCGCGCGGCCGTCGCGCGAACCGGCTTGCCGTTCAGTCGAATCCGGGTCCTGCGCCGACTACAGGCGGCGCCGCTGACGGTGAAGGAGCTGGCGCACGCCGCGGCGATCGACGCCCCCGCCGCCACGGTGGCGGTCAACGACCTCGAAGAGCGGGGCCTCGTGGTCCGCGAGGTGGACCCCACCCATCGGCGCCGGAAACTGGTCTCGCTCACCGCGGCAGGGCGCGCGATCCTGGCCGAGGCACTCGCCACCCCCGACCCCGCGCCGAGCGCGGTCGCCGCGCTGGACGAGGACGACCTGCGCACCCTGCACGAGATCCTGCGCAAGATCGAGCACTGACCCGCGCGGGGAAGCCCTAGGCGCACCACCATTCTCGGTCGTCGATGACGAGAGCGGCCGAGATCGGTTCGCGCACAGGAACACGTCGAACGGGCGGCGCCCGGTACGGCGCACGCCCGCTCGACGCGATGCACGGTTAGTTGCGGAAGGCGTCCTTGACCTTCTCGCCCGCGTCCTTGAGGTTGGACTTGATCTGATCGCCCTTGCCCTCGTTCTCCAGGTCGCGGTCATCGGTGGCCTGACCGAACTTCTCCTTCGCCTGACCGGCGAGATCCTCAGCCTTGTTCTTGGCCTTGTCAGCTGCACTCACTGTCTAACCCCTTTCGTCGGGTTCGACCGGCCCGCTGTTTTCGGCCGGACGGTTGGCGGATAACCGTTGCGCGCCGACACAAACACCACTCTTGGCAGTGATCTGCCGCACGCCCGAGGTTCACCGCGATGAGCGGGGCTGCGCTCGCCGAACCCGCCCGCGACGTCGGCTCAGCACGGCCGGGGTCCATCACCGGGCATGTCAGCCACCATTGACGCCACGATCGACGCAGCCACGTAGGCTGGTCCCGTGCGGTCTCATTCGACGACCTCTCGCGAATCCGCCCGGGTGCGGCGGGCGCATCAGACAGAGCGGACACCCGCGGACCACACGACCACCTCGACCGGACGAGTATCGGTCAGACCGGACGCCGGGGGCCGGCATGGCTGACCCGCTCGCGATCGGCCTGTCGGAATTGACCACACTGCTGCTGTCCCGCGGCGATGTCGCCGAATCACCCTGTGCCGTCGCGGATATCGTCGCCCGAATGTTGCCCGGCTCCCTACTGGTCGGTGTCACGCTCACGCAGGTGCAAGGAAGCGTCGTCGGCGGCTCGGCCGAGGCGCATCCGATGGTGCTCGAAGAGTCGCGGCTCAGCGACGGCCACGACCCGGCCACGCAGGCAATGACTACGGCGCAAGAGGTTTCGATACCGGACGTGGCACAGGAGCACCGCTGGGGCGCCTACCAACGCCGCATGCTGGCCCGCGGCGTGAAATCGGTACATATCCAGCCTGTTTCGGCGGCCGGCGCGGCACTCGGGGCCCTGTCCCTGTATTCGAATCAGGCGCACACGTTCACCACGCAGCTGTGCCAGGACGCCGCGTTGATCGCCGAGCACATCGGCGTATTGCTCGCTGTGGACATCGATTCCGCCCGGCAGACCGCGCTGACCGAACAGCTGCGCGCGGCACTCGCGTCACGCTCCACCATCGACCAAGCGCTCGGCATCGTCATGGCCGAACGACGCTGCACCCGTGACTCGGCGTTCGCGGCGTTGCGCGACCGGTCCCAGCGGCACAACATCCGCATCGCGGAGCTGGCCGCCGACATCATCGAAGCGGTAAGCGGCAGCGCGCCAGGGCCGGTGCACTTCGCCGAACCGCAGCTGTAGCAGCAGCCTACTGTCGCCGATTGCGTCACTGTCCCAACATATTTCGTCGCTGAGCGCATGCGTCGATCCATCGCCTGAAGCACTACCGCCGAGTATAATTGGACCGCCCACCCGAGTCCTGAAGCGCGGCTCCGGATCAGCCACTCGACGCACGGGGGAAGGATGGACCGCACAGCACGATCCGGGGACCACAGCGGTCGCCGCACACATCAACGTTCGCTGTTTCTCGATCGGCGTGACGCGGGCCGTCGACTCGCCTACCAATTGCAAGCGTTCCGTGGCCCCGATGTAGTCACGCTCGGCGTCCCGCGCGGCGGCTTGGCGGTGGCGTACGAGGTAGCGGCGGCGCTGCGCGTTCCGCTCGACACGGTCGTGGTGAACAAACTGCGCGTCCCCTACCGGCCCGATCTCACCTTCGGCGCGGTCGCCGAGCACGACACCAAGCTGATCGATGAGGTGGTCGTGCGCGGCGCCATGTTGACGGCCGCGGAGATCACCGCCGCCGAACGGCACGGTAGCGACCGACTACGCCGACGGTGCCAGCGGTTCCACCCGCACGGCAGGCGGGCGGAGCTGCACGGCCGCACCGCGCTGGTGATCGACGACGGCGTGCGCACCGGCATTACCGCGCGCACCGCCTGTCAGGCGGCGTATCGGCGCGGCGCGGTCCGCGTCGTGCTCGCCGTCCCGGTCGCGCCGCACCGCATCGCGCGCACCCTGTCCTACTACGCCGACAAGGTGGTGTGCCTGGAAACGCCAGCGCAGATTCGCACGATCGGGCAGGCCTACCAGCGTTTCGACACGCTCACCGATACCGAGGTGGACGGTCTGCTCCGCGGCGACACCGCCTCGCCCCGGATGGGTCCACGAAACCACGAGGCCGGACGCGGCACCACGACATAACGACACGCTGTCGATTAGCTGTATTTCGGCCGCTCCACGGCGCGAATGTCACGTCCACGGCGGCAGCCCGGAAACGTGCCGAAGTTCCTGGCCGAGACCCCCGATGGGTATACGATTCTGCGGTCGGTGGAACAGTCCAACGTACGTGCTGGCCACCGCTTCTCAGAGCACGTGAGTCGACTCGCGTGGGGACGGACCGGAGGCGGCAGTGTCCGAAGTGTCGATCGGCATGTTGGCGGCGGACAGCAATTCCAACGGAGTGAGCGAGGGCCTACTCTCCGAGCTGGTCGAACACCTGCGCCAGAACCGCACCGTGCTGCGCGAGGAATGGGCGCGCCGCATCACCGACGCACAACTGCTCACCGCGATGACGCCCGACGAGATGTTCTCCGAGGCGACCTCCGTCTACGACAACTACGTCGCCGTCCTCGAAACCGGCTCGGTCGAGGCCCTGCAGGACTATGCCCGTGACCTGTCCGAGCGCATCATTCCGAGAGGCGTCGAAACCGACGAGGTGCTCGGCATCGTGCTGCTGCTGCGCGACGTGCTCGCACGCTCGCTGTTCGAGAAGTACCAGACTGACTTCCAGCTGCTCAACGCCGTCCTCGACGCCTACGAGCCCGCCGCCAACCGCATCGCCAACACGGTCGGCGTCTCCTTCGTCGAAGAGCGCGAACGCATCATCCGCCAGCAGCAGGAAGCCATCCGCGAGCTGTCCACCCCGGTGCTGCAGGTCCGCGAACAACTACTCATCCTGCCGATCATCGGCGTGCTCGACAGCCAGCGCGCCCGCCAGCTCACCGAACAGTTGCTGCGCGCGATTCGCTCCAACCGCGCCAAGGTCGTCGTGATCGACATCACCGGTGTGCCGCAGATCGACTCCACCGTGGCCAACCACCTGGTGCAAACCGTCGACGCCTCGGGCCTCATGGGCGCCAACGTGATCATCACCGGTCTGTCCTCGGAGATCGCGTTGACGCTGGTGACAATCGGTTTGGACCTGTCGAAGATGAACGCGGTCGGCGACCTCCAGGGTGGGATCGAGGAGGCCGAGCGGCTGCTCGGCTACGAGGTCAGCCGCACCGGCGACACCGGTAGACGTCCGGAGTCCTGAGCACCGATCTCGTCGATTGGGTTGCTGTGGCGCGGGTATGGCCATCAGTGACGCGATGGGAGGCGGTGAACAGATGAAGGTGGCTTCCGAGCAGGCGACACCATGGCACACCGCGGTGCTCACGCACCGGGTGTCGCTCGAATTGGCTGCTGATCTGCACGAATTGGGGATGTTGCGTGCGCTCACCGACACGGTGTGCATGATGGCCGACATCACCCTCGATGCCATTCCCGACATCCGCTTGGTCGTCAGCGAGGCGGCGACCGCGATGATGCTGGATGCGGTTCCCGGCACCACACTGCGCTGTGAGTTCGATTACACCAGACGTAGATTCACCGCGCGGATCGCCGCGACGGCGACGCGTGACGCCGAGGATCGGCGAGATCCCTTGAGCTGGCAGTTGGTCCAGTTGCTCACCGATTCGGCCGAATCCAGCCGTGGCCCTTTTGATCCGGTCGCCGGTGGGTATCCGACCGTCATCGAATTCAGTTGGGAGCGAGGAACATCCGATGGAACGTAAGTTCACGAAGGACGACGCCGACGCCGCGGCACGCACGCACTCCCGCGGCGACAGCTACGACAACATCGAGCCCTGGTTCGAGAAGATGACCGCGCTAGAGGCCGACGACCCGCACCGCGGCGAACTGCGCGAAGAGATCATGCGGCGCTGCCTGCCGCTGGCCGAACACATCGCGCGCCGATTCGCCGGGCGCGGTGAGACATTCGATGATCTGCACCAGATCGCCCGGGTCGGGCTGGTGCTCTCGGTGGACCGGTTCGATGTCGCGCGCGGCAGTTCGTTCCTGTCCTTCGCCGTCCCGACGATCATGGGCGAGGTGCGCAGGCACTTCCGGGACAACACCTGGGCGGTGCGAGTACCTCGGCGGCTCAAGGAGATTCAGCAGCTGATCGGCCCGGCGACCGAGCTGCTGTCGAACCGGCTCGGGCGGGTGCCGACCGCACACGAGCTCGCCGCCGAACTGTCGGTCGACGTCGGCACGGTGACGCAGGCGTTGATCGCGAGCAACGGCTATCAGACCAGGTCCCTGGACACCGTCATGCGCGAGGACAGCGAGAACACACCGCTGCCCGTCGCCGCCGGGCTCGGCGCGGACGAACCGTGCTACCGGCTGCTGGAGGAATCTATGACGGTACGGCCGCTGATCGCCGCGCTGCCCGAGCGGGAACGCCGGGTGCTGATCATGCGCTTCTTCGAGTCGATGACTCAGGCTCAGATCGCCGAACGGCTCGGCGTCTCGCAGATGCAGGTGTCCCGCATCCTCGCCAAAACCCTGGATACCCTGCGTGAACAGGCGCTGGAGCCGGAACAGGCGATGGCGGTGGCCTGACTCGCTCAGGCGACGTGGCCGGGTTTCAGGTCGGCGACGGCGCGGTAGCGTAACGCTTCCTGCCCGGTCGGCGGCCCGGCGGCCGAAGTCGGCTCGACCACCAGGCCGACATGATCGCCCAGGTCGTGGCGGGCCAGGATGCGGCCGGTGAACCACCCCGCGGCAGCATCCAGGATCGGCACATCGCCCGGGCCGGGATGCCACTTGCAGTGTCCGAACTTGTTGATGTCGTCGCCGGTCTCCGCCCCGAAAAGCGCGGCCAGCGAAGACTGTTCACGGCTCAGCAGATGCACGGCGAGGCGCTCGGCCGCCATCGCGACCCCGTAGGTGAAGTTCGTCTTGGAGATCCCGACCAGAAACCGCCGCGGATCGATGCTCACCTGCGAGGTGAACCCGACCAGACACCCGGCATTACGCCCGCCCGCATGCGTGGTCACGACGAACACCGGGTAGTCCGCGGCCGCGATCACCGCATCGAAAGCGCTCCGATCAGCACTGGCGTTCTCCGACATGGTCCTCACGCTCGCATCGGCCGCCCCGAACCATGCCACAACCAGCACAGCCCGAACCACGGCAAGTGGGCAATCCAAGACCCACCCTACGAGACCCCCGCCCCCAGGTCAGCCCACTCACCTCCCCGACCAGTCCAGCCACCCGACCAGCGGACATCCCCGACCTGGACAAGCCATAACCGGCGCGGCCCGAACGACGGTGAGCGGGGCGCGCTACGAGGTGTCCGGGCCCGGTCAGCCGGTCACGCTTGGCTGACCGTTCTCGATGTGGCCACGGAAGTGGCGTTCGTAGGTCGGGTCGATGTCGACGGTTAGGGACAGGTCGTACCAGCCCTTGCCGTGGCTCAGGGCGTTCCAGGTGTCGACCGTGGTCTTTCCGGGCGCGAGGCGGTAGGTCCACGGGCCGTCGGTGCGGTAGCTGTTCGCTTTGACGGTGACGGTCGCTTCGGTGGAGCCCTTGTTCGTCATCGACAGCTGCAGCTTGTAGTCGGGGGTGTAGGCGGCGGTGACCTCGAGCGGACCCGTCGAGGTGCCTGCCAGCCGCCAGAGGAACCGGTTGGGGCCGTGCACCGCGATGCCGTACTTCTTGCCGGGGTAGGTCGGGATATTCCAGGTGTCGGTGACCGTCGTCCCCGCTATCACATCGTAGTGCCATGGCCCGTCGGTATGTCCGTCGGCCCGGTAGGCGGCCAGTTGCAGATCGGCGGTACCGGTGTTGCGGAACGCGGTGACGAGCAAGCCCTCCGGGGTCAAGGTCGCGTTGACCGCCGGCGCGTAAGGCAGCGGGCGGGCCGGGCGGGTGCCGGATTCCTGCACCGGCGGGCGTTGCGCACCGGTAGGCGGCGGTGCGGGTGCGGGCAACGTGCGCTGGGTGGCGTCGGCCTGTGCCCGCAGCGCGTTGGCGTCGGGCAGCATTGGAACGGTCGTGTCGGTCTTGCCGAAATCGAAGCAGCCGGTGAGGTCGCCGCAGATCGAGCGCCGCCACGCGGAGATGTTCGGCTCGTTAACCCCCGTCCATTTCTCCAGGAAGCGAATCACCGAAGTGTGGTCGTACACCTGCGAATTCACCCAGCCGCCGCGGCTCCACGGCGAGATGACCAGCATCGGCACCCGGGGGCCGAGGCCGATGGGCCTGCCGTCGACGTACTCGCCCGGGGTGCCGGGCGGCGCCATCGGCGGCGGCACATGGTCGAAAAAGCCGTCGTTCTCATCGAAGTTGATCAGCACGGCGGTCGAGTTCCACAGATTCTGGTTGGCCCACAGGGCTTTCAACACCGCGGAGGTGTAGGCCGCGCCGTCGACCGGACGCGCCGCGGGATGCTCGGAATAGCCGTAGGGCGCGACGATCCAGGACACCTGCGGAAGCCTGTTCGCCTTACAGTCGCCGAGGAACTCGGCGAGCACGTGCTCGACATCCTTGCCGCGCCCGGAGTCCGGCTTCCAGTTGTGCGCGCCGAATACCTTTGCCCGCGCGGCGAGTTCGGAGTTGTTCGAGTCATGGTAGGCGTCGAAGAGCCACAGCGGGTTGTCCCCGTAGTCGCCGACGAACGGGTGCCCGGAATCGTCGCCCACCTCGTCGTTGGCGTAGACCTTCCAGCTGATCCCCTTGTCCAGCAGCCGTTCCGGATAGGTTGTCCACCGATAGACGGGCCGGTAGTCGGACGGATTGCTGATCGCGGGCCCGCCGTGCTGCCCGTCCGGATCGATGGTTCCGGTCCAGTGATAGAGCCGGTTGGGTGTGGTAGGCCCGAGCACCGAGCAGTGGTAGTGGTCGCAGACCGTGTACGCGTCGGCGAGCGCGCGGTGGAACGGGATGTCCGCGGCGGTGAAGTAGCCCATCGCCATCTCCCCCTTCGCCGCGGTCCAGCCGTCGCTCCAGCCACCGTGGACCGCGCGATGCTGATCGTCCCAGCCGTGCGGCAGATCGCCGAGATCTTGGCCGTCGACCACCTTGGTGTCCACATGGAACGGCAGCAGATAGCCCCCGTCGGCGCGCCCGTCGGCGGGCTGGTGATAGACGTCGCGACCGTCCGGTCTCGCCACCACCGAGGCGTCACCGAGTCCGCGCACCCCGCGCATCGTGCCGAAATAATGATCGAAGGAGCGGTTCTCCTGCATCAGGATCACGACGTGCTCGACGTCACCGATCGTGCCCTTCCGATTGGGCGCGGCGAGCGCTTCCATCATGTCGGGCGGAAATGCCTGCAAACCGCCGGCCAACGCGGCGGCACCCAGCGTCGCGCCGAGGAAACGGCGTCTGGCAAAACCTGAATCCGACTGTGACACAACATTCCTCTCGATCAAACGCGGGACCGGTGCACAGACAAAGGAAGTTCGCCTGCTGTTGAGCCGATCGGAACGGTGTCAGCCACGAAAGAATGGCTCGTGAACGCACCGTTACACGCAGCGAATGAGCGGAGGAAAGAATGTAGTCGCCGACACCCGAGTTGGTTGCCGACATATTGTGGAAGAATTGTCCGAGTGACGGAATCCGATCCGACCACGCGGACCCGACGCACCGCACATTTTACCGTGGGCCACGATTCCGCGCGGTTGATTCGCGCCGGAGGACATGCGAAGCTTTGGCCGACGGTCGAGCAGTAGTGTGGTTGTAGCGCTGGAGGTTTGCCGCGCTACCGCTTATACGGGGACACCGCAACGAGCCGCCTCACGGAAATCGTTGCTGATGAGGGCAATCGTCGGAAAATGCGGCCAAAGAGCCCTCCGTCCGTCACACGGATGAGTAGGTCATCCGATGATAGGCGATCTGCCGCGCCACCGCAGATCAACTGGCAGACAAGCACATCGGAATCGCCCGGACATGACACTTTCGATAGATGGACCTATGGTCCGGCGGCGTGTCCGCCCAGCGGGGACGGACGGTCGGAACTGGCGGTTTCCGGCGATCAGGGCCCTTGTCGGCCGGATGAACACCATTCACTGAATAGCGCAAGTGCGCCATTCCGTGACGCGCCCGAACATCGCGATTGTATGAACGTTTGGACACCGTATCGTTGCCGTCTTGCTGCGAATGTGAAATATTGCTGTCCGCGCTACAAAGTCACCGTCTGCCCCGGCACCGCGCCGTGGCTCCTGCACCGATTCGTCCCGCCATCAGCGCTTCGGATCGACAGTGGCGGTGCGGAATTGCTACGGAATGTGATCTCGGCTTCGACGCAGGAGTACCGCCGTGAGTGAACACAGGTTGAACGTGGACAACGACGATACGAGAGTGGGGGTCACCGACGTAGTCGTCGAGATCCCCATCGAGTCCATAGACATCGGCGGCGCGCTCCGGGTACGTGCCGAAGACTCCGCGCATACGCAGGTGCTCGCGGCAACGGAGACCGAGCTGCCGCCGATTCTGGTGCATCGCGGCACGATGCGGCTCATCGACGGCGCACATCGTCTGCAGGCGGCAAAACTGAAGGGGGCCAGGGTCATCCGGGTGCGCTTCTTCGACGGCACGGAGGAGGAGGCCTTCGTGCTCGCGGTGCAGGCCAACATCGCGCACGGCCTGCCGCTGTCGGTGATCGACCGCAAAGCCGCCTCGCTGCGGATCATGCGGATGTATCCGCTGTGGTCGGATCGCAAAGTCGCCGAGGTGGCCGGCCTCGACCACAAGACGGTCGGCGCGGTGCGCAGACAATCATCTGGGGATGTTCCCCAGACCGGCCAGCGACTAGGCCGCGACGGCCGGATGCGCCGGGTGCGCCGAGCCGACGGAAATCGCCAGCGCCGCACCGAACCCTGTGACAGCCCCGCCGGGACGCACCGGCCCGCCGAGCCGGCCGCCGCGCCGCGGGTGTGCCCCGCCTCGGTGTTGCAGAGCTTGCGCCGCGACCCGTCGTTGCGGCTCACCGAGACCGGGCGAACCCTGCTGCGCTGGCTCGACGCCAGCCCGCGCACGCCGACCCAGTCCGTCGATCTGGCCGACCGGATCCCGGAGCACTGCCTGAATCTCATCCACGACATGGCCAGGCAGAATGCCGCGAATTGGCAGGATTTCGCGACCCGGATCAACGATCGGTTGCAGTGCAAGTGAAGCGCGACTCGATCACGTAATCCCGGGTGGGACATGCGAATCGAACCTTGCATCCCGCGGTCTCGCGGTGTCGGCGCTTCGGTACCGTGATCTCGTCGTTGCCGAGGCGAGTGGCGTTGTCGCGCAAGCGAATGCCACACGCTTCGGCAGATGGGATTGCGGCACCGGAGTCCGGCGCACCGCAACCAGCCGGCGTACTCCTGCGCCACCATTTCTTTTCACAATTCCCGGAATTCTCGGCCGAGCGATTTGTCGAATGGCTTCCCCAGTCCTTCCCCACTCGAATGACCACCTCGAATGTGGTTCTACTTGAGTATGAATTCCCGGCATCCCGAAGGCGGCGAGCTCACCACCGTGCCCATGACGGTGCTGACCGACCACCAGGGCATCGTCACGCAGGTGGTGCCGGATACCCCGGTTCCGCCGCCCTCCGGGGTACCCGCTGAAGCCACCGCCGTCGCGGCCGCGTGGGCGGAGGGCATCCGGCAGCTCTTCGGTGCCGGGTCGGTAGGGGCACTCGTGGTCGACGCGGTGTTCGCGATCGGCGAGGGCGCCACGGTCCGAATGCGGCAGGAGATCGACTCGATTCGGGTCTACGGCGCGTCGGTCGCCGCGGCGCTCGATCCCGCCGGTGCGCTGCTCTCGGTCACCGGCGCATTGGCGCAGCACTCGCGCGGCGCGTTCGCGCCCGGCACCGCCGCACCACCCGCGGCAGCGATCACGGCACGCCGGGCGATGGCGAGCCGCACGCACGCGCCGATCGACGAATTCCACGCCGCCACCGCGCTTCCCGTCTGGTACGACCCGAAGCTGGCCGCCCGTGACGATGCGCAGAGCGTGGCCGTTCCCGCCTACCTGGTCGAGGTGACCGGCGACGGGCACGGCAGGCAGCCCGAGCTGTGGTCGGTATTCGTCGACGCGGGCGACACCGACCGGGTGCTCGACAGCTGGAACGAGACCAAGCACCTCGACCACCGCTGAACCGTCGCGTCCAGCACTACGCCCTCTACCGAAATGGTTGTGTCCCATGCGAATCAGAAAACCATCGGGCAGGTACCTGCCGATCCCCGCGTTACTGCGGTCCCGACCCGCGGTCATCTCCGTTGCGGCCGTCGCGGCCACCCTCGTGGCGACGGGCGCGCCGGTACTGGCCGACCCCGCGCCGCGGGCGCCCGGCGAATCGGTCTCCGCCGCAGGAACTCCGGGATCCGACGGCCTGGGTGATCCGTACTACCCGAAGGACGGCAACGGCGGGTACGACGCGCTCGACTACGACGTCGCCATCGACTACAACCCGTCGAGCCACCGGTTGACGGGCAAGACCACGATCACCGCGAAAGCGACACAGGACCTTTCCAGGTTCAATCTCGATTTCGCCGGTCCCGCGGTCGGCTCCGTCACCGTCAACGGTCAAACCGCCCGCTTCACCCGCGAAGGCGAGCACGAACTGGTGGTGACCCCGAGTGCCGCGCTGCCGACCGGGCAGCCGTTCAAGGTCGTCGTCGACTACGCGGGCACCGCACCGGACACCAAGGGCAACGGCTGGACCTACTCGCCGAGCGGCGGCGCCTTCGCCGCGGGCGAACCGCATTCGGCCACCACGTGGTTCCCGCTGAACGACACACCGCTGGACAAGTCCACCATAACCGTGCGCGCCACCGTGCCGACCGGCTGGGACGTCGCGTCGAACGGAGTGCGCACCTCCGACACGCCCGCGGGTTCGGGCAAGCACACCGTCACCTGGCAGGCGAAGGACCCGATCGTCGGCTACCTGACCACGGTCGCCATCGACAAATTCACCCGCCTCAACCAGAACCTCTCGGGCAAAACGCCTTTGGAGAGCTTCTTCGCGCCGTCGGCGAGGAACAAGCAGGAGCTGGAGAAGAAGCTGCCCGCCGTGCTAGGCCTCGCCGAACAGCTCTACGGGCCGTACCCGTTCGAATCCGGCGGCGGCATCTACGTGGACACCAACCTGCAGTTCTCGCTGGAGACCCAGACCCGGCCGATCTACGCGCCGTGGACCGACCTGAACACGGTCATCCACGAGAACGCCCATCAGTGGTGGGGTGACTCGGTGTCGATCAAGGATTGGCGCGACGTCTGCCTCAACGAGTGCTTCGCCAGCTACACCGCCGACATCCTGTGGCCGGAACGGATCGACCACCGCAACGCAGACCAGATCTATCGCAGCGCCCTTGCCCGCGCCGACCAGCAAAATGTTTGGGCGACACCGCTGTACGACCCGGGCAAGGGCAGGGAGTTCACCACCGTGTACTCCCGCGGTCCGCTGTTCCTGCACGCGCTGCGCCGCGCCATCGGTGATGACGTCTTCTTCACCGCCGTCCGCGATTTCGCGCAGAGCCATCGGCACGGCAACGCCTCGATCCCGGAGTTGCGCCAGTTCGTCCAGTCCCGGACCAAGGAGGACCTGACCGGGTTCTTCGACGCCTGGCTGAACGGTAGGCGGCGGCCCGCCTCCAAGTATCTCTACCCGGGCAGCCTCGGCAGCCAAGGTCTGCAACAGAGCCCCGAAGTGCCCGATCCTGCCGGGGATTGGCCCTTCGGACTCGGGGACCGGAGGTGACACCGCCCTAACCGCCGGCGGTCACGCCAACCCCGAAAAGGCAGGCCAGAGTGGGAGTTTCCCGCTCTGGCCTGCCCACTGTGCTCGTCAGCCCGTGGTGATCCCGGTCGAGAACTTCACCACGACTTTGTCATTGGTGACCTCCTGCACCGTGGCGTTGACGCCGTCGGCGGGCTGGGTCTCACCGAGCGGCACGCTCACCTCCTGACCCGCGACCCGCAGGCTGACCGTATTCCCGTTGACGGCAACCAGTTCCGCGTCGACACCGAGGATGCTGGCCTTGGCGTCCACGCCGCGCGCGAAGGTCACGGTGCAGCCGCCGAAGTTGCATTCGGTCTTGGCGCCCTGGCCCTCCGCGGTGCAGCCGGTCGCGCCGAACGGAGCGAGCAGAGCGAACATTGACACAGCGATCAGCTGTCGTACAGACACGCCGTCAGTGTAGGGCGTGTGGGTTACCGGCCGGCCGCGATATCCGCACGGAGCTGGCCGAGGCTGGCGCGTTCGACGAGGAGCCGCTCGATGCCCATGTCCAGCTGCTTGCGGCGTTCGTCGAGCTGGGCCAGCACCGCCGCACGATCGGCGTCGGTCGCGGTCTGCGGCGCGGTGCAGGCGATGTGGATCAGCTCGGCGGCCTCGGCCAACGACAACCCCGAGCCGAGTAGACAGCGGATATCGTGCACCGTCTTGATGTCCTCGGGCCGATAGTGCCGATAGCCGTTCGGATCGCGCTCGGGCGTCAGCACGCCCGCGTTCTCGTAGTGCCGCAACATGCGCGGACTCGCACCGGTGGCTTCGGCCAGATCACTGATCCGCACCCGACTCGCTCCTTGACATTGACGTTGATGTCATACTTTACCTTCGCCGTATGACGAACGAATCGAGCCGACCGAACGTCCTGCTCGTGGTCGCGCACCCCGACCACGATTCGGCCACCTGGACCATCACCCGCGCGGTCGAGCAGGGTATCCAGTCGAGCGGCACCACCGACGCTCGCACGCATGACTTGACCGCGACCGGCTTCGACCCGGTCTTCACGGCGGCCGACCTCGCGGTGCACCGGCTCCGCGGCGAGGTCCCGGACGACGTGCGCCGCGAACAGGAGCTGATCGAATCCGCCGACGTCGTCGCGCTGCTGTTCCCGGTGTATTGGTGGTCCGTGCCCGCCCTCGCGAAGGGCTGGATCGATCGGGTGTTCAGCCGCCGCTGGGCTTATGAGAATCCCGCGACCGAAAGCGGCAGTGCCGTCGACGAATTGCACTTCATCGCGATCGCCGGCGTCGGCGAGGGCACCTATGAGCGCCGTGGCTACCGGGAGGCGATGGAGCTGCAACTGCGCCACGGCATCGCGGGATACTCGCAGATCGCCACGTCCACACTGCGATTCCTCTACGGCAGTGAAACCGACGACCCGCAGACCCATCAGGAACTCGCCGCGCAGGGCTTCGAACGGGGGGCCGACCTCGCCCACCGCGCGCAGCGCGCGGCCGACCGGAAGCTCAGGGCACTAGCCATGTAGTCGGACCGGGAGGGCTTCGAGGCCGCGAATGAGCAAGCTCGGCTGCCAGCGCAGCTCGGACTCGTCGACGGCCAGTCGCATGTCCGGGAATCGTTGCAGCAGAGCGGTGAACGCGATCTCGGCTTCGAGCCGGGCCAGCGGCGCGCCGACGCAGAAGTGGATGCCGTGACCGAACGCCAGGTGCCCGGCCGTCTCGCCGGTCACGTCGACCTTTTCGGGATCGGCCCACCTGGCCGGATCCCGGTTCGCGGCATTGAGCGAGACATACACGAATTCGCCTGCGGGGATCTCGGTTTCGCCGACCACCATCGGCTCGGCGGTGTAGCGCACGGTCGCCCAATCGACCGGGCCCTCGAAACGCAGGAACTCCTCGATCGCCGCCGGGATCGCCGCCGGGTCCGTGCGCAGGGCTTGGAACTGGGATTCGTTGCGCAGCAACGAATAGGTGCCATTGCTGATGAGGTTGACGGTGGTCTCATGGCCTGCGATCAGCAGCAGGAAGACCATGGAGACCACCTCCTCGTCGGACAGCTGGTCGCCATCGGCCCTGGTCTGCACCAGACCGGAGAGCAGGTCCTCGCCCGGTTCGACCCGCTTGGCCTGCGCCAGCGCACGCAGGTACGGCGCGATCTCGGCACCGCAACGACGCCGTTCCTCCACCCCGCCAACCGCCCCGACCAGCACTTTCGTCCAGTATTGGAAGGTGTCGCGGTCCGCGAACGGCACGCCGAGCAGCTCGCAGATCACCGTGACCGGCAGCGGCGTCGCGAACACCTCCAGCAGGTCGACCTCGTCGTGGCCCGCCATGTCGTCCAGCAGCGCGGCGGTGATCTGCTCGAGCCGGGGCCGCATCGCCGCCACCCGGCGCGTGGTGAAGGTCTTGTTCACCATCTTGCGCAGCCGCGTGTGGTCGGGCGGATCGGAGTTCAGCATGTGCGAAGCCAGCATCAGCAGATCGCCGTTCAGCGTCAGGTCGGGTGTCTTGCGGCGTTGCACCTCCACGACTCCCGCCAGGCTCTTGTGCAACCGCGCGTCGGCCAGCGCGGCCCGCGCCTCGGCATACCTGACGATCAACCACACCGGCATTCCGGTCGGGAAGCGCACCCTGACCACCGGGCCGTGCTCCCGCCAGCGCCGGTAGTAAGTGTGCGGATCGGTGTAGAAGTCCGCGCCGATGTCCTCGATCCGATCCTGCGCCTCGATATCGGCCATGCTGTCTCCCCACTCCGCGAACCGCCCGGTCGAGCCATGAGGCGCCCGGCTGCCCCATCACAACCACCGTACCGAACCGTCGACCGGACCAGCGGAGGGGTCAATTGCCTTGTCCGTCAGCCGATTGCGCACGTCGCGCCGTGCCGCCCGCCGCTGGTCCGGCGCGCGGCACGGTCACCGGCTGAGCTCAGCCGACCGCTGCGGCGGCGGTTTCGATGAGGTCGACGACGGCCTGCGGCTGGGACAACGCGATCGCGTGGCTGCCGGGGCTTTCGACGACGGTCGCCTTGATCCTGGCCGCCATCTCACGCTGTCCCGCGGGTGGAATCATCCGATCGTCCGCGGCGACCAGGGTCCAGCTCGGCAGCGATTTCCAGGCGGGCTCAGCGGTCTTGTCGGTGAACGACGCGACCGCGATCGGGCGCTGCCCGGCGGCAAGCACCGCCGACTCCCCCGCGGGCAGATCCTGCGCGAAGAACTCGCCGAACTTGTCCGCGGCGATGCTCAGCTCGGGCGCGCTGCCCTGCCCGTCCGTCAGCGGGTACTCGTGCGGCACAGTGATTTTGGTGGCGGGCCCGCCGAACCGGCCGTCGAGTTCACCGAGACTCTCGCCCTGGTCCGGGGCGAACGCGGCGATGTAGACCAGACCGGCCGCCTTCGGCGAACCCGTTGCGGCATTGGTGATCACGGCACCGCCGTAGGAGTGCCCGACCACGAGGGTCTTATCGGGCATCCCATCCAAAATGCCGCGGACATAAGCCGCGTCGTAGGTGAGTCCGCGCAACGGAACCGCGGCCGAACGCACCAGATAGCCGTCACGCTGCAGCCGATCAGCCACCTTGCTCCAACTCGAGGCATCGGCGAACGCGCCGTGCACGAGCAGCACCGCAGGCTTGACCGCCGGTGCCGCCACCGGGGTCTTGTCGTCGGCATTGGCCGAGCATGCCGTAGCCGCCAGCCCCAACACGACTGTCGAGGTGATCAGCACGGTGCGTCCGAAACCGAGCCGCTTGCGGGAGGTATTCATGGTCGAGCAGGGCCTTTCTGGTGAATCCGATGAGTGGGCGCCGGGGTCGAGGCATCAGGGCCTGCGACTCCGTCGCGGCCAGTGCGGGTTTCGGCACGACGACCCCTTACGCGTTTGTGACGCAGGGCTTCCGGCACCCACGAACGATGATGTGCGAGCGGGCTCACCAGCCGCTGAACGGTTCCTGAACGGGCTGGTCAGGGGATGATTGCCCCGGGCTCGCCAGAGAGAAAAGCGCGACCGACGGGTGAACGGGAACGCGGCCAACAGTGATCGGAACGCGCGCGGCAGCCCACGGCGCGGTGGGTGCAGCGCGTGTGCGACATGCTGGCGCATGGTCCGAGCCAGGCACTCACGCCGCTCGAGGCTTAGCCCGCACTCAGCCGCTGCCGCCGGCCGACTTCGGTGACACCGAGAAACGCACCCACGACAATGTTCGTCACGGAGCCACGAATCTGGTCGCCTCGCTCAATTGTCGACAGCAATCGGCAGTAGCGTTGCCGACAGCACCGCACCCTCCAGGAGGAACAGCGACATGATCGACAAGGTGGCCTGGATACATCTGGTCAACGGCAAAGTGCTGAGCACCCGATCCCACGGCAAAGATGTCTACTACCTGCCCGGTGGGAAGCGGGAGCCCGGCGAATCCGACACCGAAACGCTGGCACGCGAGGTGCGGGAGGAGTTGACCGTTCGCATCGATCCCGCAACCGCGCGCCACGTCGGCACATTCGAAGCTCGAGCCCATGGCCATCCCGAAGGCGTTACCGTTCGAATGACTTGCTACACAGCGGAGTTCACCGGAGATATCCAAGCCGCAAGTGAGATTGCCGAGGTCGTGTGGTCGGTCGATTCCGACCGCGAACACGTGTCGCCCGTTGATCGATTGATTTTCAGCCACCTTCGCGAACAGGGGCTCCTGGACGAATAGGCAACGTCGGCACCGCATCTGCCCAACGCACCGCTGAACCTCCCGGCGAGATCCATCCCCTCGAATGGGTCACCGTAGTACACGGGGCGTAAACACAACGGGCGCACGACACACCAGTTCAACCAGGACGCCCCGGATCCGATTCAGGTCAGCGACATCAATCGACCCGACTCCCCTGCACCGCAAGGCAACCGGCGTCCCCACTGACCTGATCGAACAACTACCTCAGCGGTACTCGCACAGGTACGCCGTGGCGACGGCCACCTCGACGTCGAACTTGCTGTCCGCGGGCACCTCGAACTTCTCGCCGGCCGAGTAGGTCACGAACTCGTCGGAGCCGGGCAGTTTGACGGTCAGCGCGCCCGAAACCACCTGCATGATCTCCAGCTGCGAGGTCCCGAACTGGTACGTCCCCGGCGCCATCACCCCGACGGTCGCCGGTCCGTCCGCCGTCTCGAACGCCAGCGACTTGACCGTCCCGTCGAAGTACTCGTTGACCTTGAACACCCACGCTCCTCTGCTCCGATGAACGGCCAGACTACCGCCCACCACCCTCACCAGCACAAACGCATCCCGCCAGCCCGGTTCAGGGATCAACGGTGTCCGACGCCCTGCAGCGCGACCTAAAACTTCGCGTGCGCCTGCGCATAAGAGACCCGCTCGTCATAGATCGTGCACCTCGCACGGTCCCCGGCGGCCGCCGTCATCGCCAGCTCGCCGAAGGGTCGGCCCCACCCCCGCCGCAGTGCTGAGTATCGGCTCATCGGTTTGAAAACCGAACCACTATGGAGCCAGTAGGCTGGGCGGATGGGTGAGGCGCGAGTTCCCAGGCCGGGCGCGGCGGTCCGTGGGTCGACCACGGGGCAACCGTTGATGGCGGCGTTCGATCTACTGGGGCGGCGGTGGGCGATCCGAGTTCTGTGGGAACTGCGCGGTGACGCGATCGGGTTTCGCGATCTCCGCCGGGCACTGGAGGGAATCTCCACGAGCGTGCTCAGCACGCGATTGCGCGAGTTCGTCGAGGTAGACGTGGCGGCGACCGACGAAGACGGGCGATACACACTCACGCCGCTCGGCGCGGACCTGCTACTGGCACTTGCACCGTTGAAGCTCTGGTCCGCCAGTTGGGCGAACCACCTCGAGACGCGGCAAGCCATCCCCGACAAGCAGTCCTCGTAGCACCGAACTCCGTCACCCGTTGAACCAATACCGCACAGCGGAGGTCGGCCACCCCTACCAAGCGGTTCGAAATTCGAACCGATTTTCGCTAGGCAACGCCCCGTCGACTGGGTAGGGTTCGACCCATGCGACCGAACCTTTTCTGGCGGACGGTGAAACCGGCGATCTTCCACGCGATGCCGTACCTGTCGAAGTCGGCGATTCGCGCCACCGGCCGGCCGTTCACCCGGCCGGAGATGCTGCGACCGCACGTCGGCGGGCACCGCTACGGATGGACGCACTACGGCGTGATGCTCCCCGACCTGCCCGAACCGCACCGCTACTTCAGCACGATGGTGCTCGCGGGACTGCTCGGCGCGACCGCGTTCGACAACGACGAGTCCGTCACGACCACCCCGCGCGACACCGTGACAGTATCGACTTCGACCGCGGCGCCCGATGCCGCGTTCTATCGCGCCTATTCGATGACCGAGCAGTGCCGGCTCGAGCCCGATGGGTCCCGCTTGGATTTCGGTACCGAACTCAGCATCAGCGGCGCCTACCCGGACTTCCGGGTTTCGGTCCGCACCGAGCACCTCACCGCGGAACTGCGACTACGCGCGACCGGGCAGGTCGCGTGGTTCGCCCGCACCCCGCTCTATGACCACGTGAGTCTGCTCGTCGAATACGACGGCCAGATCACCGCCGCGGGCGACACCACCGCGGTGTCGGGCGTCGGCACCTTCGAATACGCCGCGTGCCTGGGCCCGCACGGACTGCTCGACCGCCGGTTCGGCCCGGCCGCAAAGGTTCCGGTCGATTTCTTCACCTACCACGTCGTCGGCATCGACGCCCGCACGCAGCTACTGCTGTGCGATGTCCACGCCATGGGTGAACCGCTGGCGACACTGGCCTATCACCGCTCGGTGGGCGGTCCCACCTGGGTCACGCACGACCGGGTCCGGTTCGAGGTCACCGAGTACGCCGCGGAGGACACCGTGGACCCTTACGGCAAACCGATGCGCCTCCCCGTCCGTTTCACCTGGACGGCAGGCACCGACCTGATCCTGCACGGCGTCGTCGACTCACCACCGCGCTTCGGCGTCGGACGCGGCTACATCATCGGCTACCACTGCCACGGCACCTTCCAAGGCCGCGGCTTCACCT
Organism: Nocardia brasiliensis; assembly: GCF_011801125.1. Classification (NCBI taxonomy): domain Bacteria; kingdom Bacillati; phylum Actinomycetota; class Actinomycetes; order Mycobacteriales; family Nocardiaceae; genus Nocardia; species Nocardia brasiliensis. The sequence continues at coordinate 2,255,891 of NZ_CP046171.1, read as the reverse complement.
CGCGCGGCTACCTGGAATACGTCGACGCCGCAGCCGTCGACCGCACGCGGTCTTCCGCGATTACCTAAGCGGCGCTTGGCTTCTCGGGCTCCCCATGCCCCGGGACGATCAAGCGTGGCGCGGAACCGAGCAGGGCGTCCGCGGTGCGGCGGGTGAGGTCTTCGTCGTGATTGAACACCGTCGGCAGCAGCTGCGGGCCGCAGGTGGCCAGCAGCGGATGACCGGTGACGAGCGCGTCGCCGCTGAACAGGATCTGCTGATCCGGCAGAAAGTAGGCGGTGTGCCCCGAGGTGTGCCCCGGCGCCGGTATCGCGGTGAACCCGCCCGGCAACGCGCGAAGGGCGTCATCGTCGTAGGTGGTAGCGCTGGGCACTTTCATCTTGATGTGTCCCACCACCGCACGCACCGTCTGGGCGACCCAGCGCGGCCCGCCCGGCGTGCGCAACAACCCGACCATCTCGACCGGAGTGACCTGCTGCAGATATTCGCGACGAGCGTGCGCCGCCTCTTCGGCACCGGTATAAACCGGAACTCCGGTGCGGCGCACCAGGGTTGGGATGGCGCCGATGTGGTCGAGGTGCGCGTGCGTCACCAATACCGCTGCCAGATCATCGAGTTCGTGGCCGATCTGCCGGATGGAATCGAGCACCGCCTCGGTGTCCCTCGGATAACCGGCGTCGACCAGGGTGACACCGGACCCGTCGGTGACCAGCGACCAATTGACGTTCGTGCCCGCCACGACATACACGGAGTCGGCTACCTGGGTGATGCGCATGTCAGTGGTTCGCCTCTCCGATGTGATGTTCGCTCATGCCGACCTCATCGATCTCCAGGCGCAGCCGGTCGCCCGGTTGCAGCCACTGTGCCAATTCCATGCCACTGCCACCGGGAAGTACCCGGTCGCGATCAGCACGCCGGGACTCGTCCTCGAGGCCCGTGCGCGATCGCTTCGAGCACCGAGTATCGCACGGTACCGGCGCTCGTGCGCGCGACGGTTTTCTCATTGATCTGCACGTTCGCGGTCTGATCGGCGATGCGGCCCAGGGCCGGTGGCATCGGTGGCCGGCAGTCGGCACGGCTTTCCGTACCGACTTCGGTGTTGCCCGGTCACCCGGCAGGCGAACCACTCGCTCACTTCGAGCACGCGCATCAGGTGCGCCACGGCCGCCCGCCGGCTCGACCTACACGGCGATTCGGTTCGCGAACAGGTTGTCCGACAACAGGATCGCTCAGTCGATGGGTTCGGTCGGGGACAGCTACGACAATGCGCTCATGGAGAACTTCTTCTCCACACTGAAGACCGAGCTGGTCTACCGGAACTCTTGGCGCACAAGGCAAGACGCAGAGAACGCCTTGTTCTCCTATTACGGCTGGTACAACACCCAACGCATCCAGAAGAAGCTGGATTGGCGATCACCCGACGAGCACGAAGCCAGCTACCATCAACGAGTTCTGGCCGGAACCAGCTAATCCGCTCTCCGGATCAGCGGGGGAACCTCAATCAGTATGTGTTTGATGTCCAGTAACGATAACAGGCGGGGTGGCGGGATCTAGCCTGGTTCTACGCCAAGAACCGGGTCCTCGACGGCGACCGTTTCTACGCCACGGACTCCTGACCACACCAGCCAGAAAGAGGTTCCGTTGACCATGGCCCCAACCGGTGCGGTGAGTGTCGATCACCACCAGTTCCTGCTCACCGCCGCCGCGACCGACCCCACCGATATCACCGCCGAATCCGACCTGATCTGGACCGGCCCCGGATTCGTCGCCGTCCAGGCCGGGATCGCCTACGGCCCAGTCACTCTCACCCTCGACACCACCGCCGAAAGCGGCGTCGAGCTCACCGACTGGGACATCGTCGAGGAAACAGTGATCGAGTCCGCCGAGGAACTGCTGGTGATCAGCCTCGATGGACACGTCGCCGAACAATTCGCCCCCGTCCCGCCCGGACGCTACCGAGTCCGCGTGCATGCCCGCGGACGCGACCTCAACTACGACATCGACGTCACCGAACCCAGCGAGACCTACCTGATCCAGATTCAGCTCATACCTGCCCGCGATGACGGCGGGATGGGCGTGATCACCAGCCTGCACACCGCCAGCGGCCCCGGCAGGCCACCGGCCAAAACCATTCCCGTGCTCGACTACGACCACGTCTACATCACCGGCCCCGACAACCAGCAAGTCAAGGTCCACCACGACAGTCCCCAGGCCCACGCCGTCTATGCCCAACGGGGTACCTGGAGCGGACGTCCACCCAGCCCGGACGTGACCGCCGACCACATCCGCTACTACTCAGCGTCGGTGGTTGCCGACTGGGACCGCGACCTCGTCGACGACATCGACGCGATCCCCCCGCGCCGCCAGCACGACCTGGCCCGCTGGTGTGCACACCGCGCGTTCGAACGCGCCGGACTCACCGCCCACGCCGACTTCCGGGCTGCCCTCGACGCAATGGACCACGACATCACTCCGCCACCGGACTTCGCCAACGCCTCATTACTGCGCCACCGCATCGACACCGACCCCGCCATCACCCTGACCGTCGTGCCAGGCTTCGCCGGCAACAGCGAAAGAATCCCCCAGCACACCGCGACCGGCTCCTACATCGTCGCCGTTGATCAACCCGACCCCGTCAAAGCCGCCTTCGACGCCGTCCGGTTTACTGCCGAAACCTACGGACCCGACTATCGGCAACTCTTCGACCGCATCCGAACCGAATTCCTAAGCAACTTCGGTCCGGACGATGTCCAGCGGGAATCATGAAACGCAAGCCCGTTTTGCTCGGCATCGTGCTGGCGGCTATCGGAGCCGGTGTTCTCGCGCAATCCAGCGCCGGGTCCAAACCCCCAGACCAGACCCCCAGCACACCCGACCAGCAACCACCGACCGAGGAACCCGTCATCGAGGACGGCACACCGTCGACCTGGCACGACTTCATCGACGACTCCCGCAAGGGCAGTTCGCACAACGGCCCTCCCACAGATCTCGGTCCTGCCACGACCGGCACGGACTCGACCGCCGAAAGAACCAACGAGTAGCCCGAAGCCTACGAAGCCGAGCGCTGTGCCGCATTCACATTCGGACCGGATTACCCCGAACTCTTCGACCGTATGCGCACCCGATTCCTCCTCAGCACCCCTGGCCCGGGCGGTTTCCAGATACGCGACCAGAACGAGCCGAAACCATGACCGCGTGGGGTGCTCTCGCAGGCCTGGGTGGCGAGTGACCCGTACTCCAGGAGTTCAGAGGGGGTTTGTGGGGCGGGTGGGGCTCGAACCCACGACCAATGGATTATGAGTCCACGGCTCTAACCGACTGAGCTACCGCCCCGGGGCTGCGGGGAGGTTCCGCAGCTTCGGGGATGGTACCGGCTCGGGTGGGGCGGACACCACTTGGACCCGCGGGGCGGGTGGAGGTGCTGGGGGTGGCGGTTAGGGTGAGGTGTCCCGCAACCGTATGGAGGGTTTGGACCATGGCCAGTGTGTTCGCGAATGTGCTGAAGGTGCATCAGTGGGTGTACGAGAACAGTGGCGGGCTGGTCGGCCATCGAATCCTGTTCGGGAATCCGACGTTGCTGCTGCGGACGGTGGGGCGCAAGACGGGGCAGGCGCGGACGTCGGCGCTGACCTATGCGCGCGATGGGGCGGACTATCTGGTCACGGCGTCCAACGGCGGTTCGCCGCGCCCGCCGGGGTGGCTGGCGAATCTGAAGGCGCGTCCGGAGTGCGAGATCCAGGTGGGGCGACGCACGACGCGGGTGACCGCGCGGGCCACGTATCCCGAGGATTCGGAGTATGCCCGCCGGTTCGCCTTGGTCGACAAGGTGAACCAGGGTCGCTACACGGAATACCAGAAGCAGACGAAGCGGCCCATTGCTGTGGTGGTGCTGACGCCGGTCGGCTGAGCAAGCTCAGTCGCGGCGGTATTCGTCGTAGTCGTCGTCCTCGCCGTAGCCGTCGCGCCGGTCGTCCCATTCTTCGTCGTAGTCGTCGGGATCCTCCCGCTCCCAACGGTTCCCGTCGGACGGGGGTCTGCTGGCGATTTGCACGACAGCGACGACGACAACGAGCACAAGAACGACTACACCCACAACGATCAGAGTCTCCACGCAGGGCACCCTAGCGCCGAGCCAGGGTGCCCGCCAGACCGTCGAACCGATCGGTCTCAGACAGCGGATTCGACGGTCAGCAAGGTGCGTCCGAGCGCGGTCCGCGATTCGATGGCAGCGTGTGCGTGCGCGGCCTCCTCAAGCGAAAACGTCTGTCCTACCACGACTTCCAGACGTCCGGCGGCTGCCTCGGCGAGCGAACGCTGGGCTAGCCCCTGCCAGTCGGTGTCGCCGTTCGTGAGATCGAACAAGCCGTAGACGGTGATGTCGTGCGCCGCCACAACATCGGCGTCGGGCTCGGCGAATTCGCCTGCCGAAACGCCGTATCCGAGGAACCGGCCGTGGTCCGCGACGGCGTCGAGAGCCGCCTCGCCCAGCGCACCACCGGCACCGTCCAGAACAACCTGCACGCCGCCGCCACCGGTGGCCGCGCGCGCCGTGGCCGCCCAGCCGGATTCGGTGTAGTCGAGCACAATCTCGGCACCGAGTCGTTGGGCCAGTTCGAGTTTGGCGCCGCCGCGCGCGGCGGCGATCACGTGCGCGCCCGCGGCCCGCGCCAGCTGGATCAGCAAGGTGCCGAGTCCGCCACCGGCCGCGGTGATCAACACCCATTCGCCGGGGCGGATGGCGGCGCGGTCGAATACCGCGAGCGCGGTGGTGCCGTCATGGACGAGCGCGACGGCTTGGGCGGCACTGAGCCCCTCGGGTACCGCGGTGAGCGTCTCGACGCCGGCCAGCGCCTTCTCGGCATACCCACCGATCGGCCGGCCGCCGCCGACCCGGCTGGCCGCGGTCGAGGTGGCGACCCGCCGCCCGAGCCACGACGAGTCGACGTCGGCGCCGACCTCGGTGACGACACCCGACACCGCGCCACCCGGCACATACGGCGGCTCCAGCCGGAAGAAGTCGCCACCCCAGCCGCCGCGCAGCCTGGTGTCGAGGAACATCACATCGGCGGCAGCCACCGTGACGACCACCTGTCCCGGCCCGGCGACAGGCTCGGGCACCTCACGCACCGTGAGTACTTCCGGCCCACCGAATTCCACTGCGTGTACGGCCCGCATGACATCCTCCATCGCTGATCTGCCGAGCTTCGACAAAGCCAGCATGGAACCTCTAGTTTTGTTGAGGTCAAGCCGTCGGTCGCGATTCCGCTCAGCGCGTAACCGTCAGGAGCTACCCCCACCACAACTACTGCCCCCGCCACAGCTACTACCACTGCCCCCGCCACAGCTACTGCCACCACCGCAGCTACTGCCACTGCCCCCGTTGCCGCTGTCGTGATGCCCGCCGTGATGATGGCCGCCGGGCCCGGAATCCCACCCGCCGGCGCAACTGCTGTCCGGGCCGGAATCGCTGCCGAATCCGGCAGCGCCGGCGGCCCAGTACGGATCCGAATTCTCGTATCCCCCGCTGTGCCTACGGGGATGGCCACCTGGCTGCACCCCGAACGGCGGAATGCGCGCATTGCGCGTCGAATTGCGAACCACGCCGAGGATGACCAGCGGCACCACAATGATCGCCACCAGCATGAGGATCGCCATGAGGAGAATCAGGCCGACAAGCACACTCATTCATGAACGGTAGCGTTCCCGGCCTGCTGCGTACAGTGAACTGTGCTGTCTTTCGGTTTGCGCGGAGCGCGACCGCGAAAAGTCGACCTGACCGAGGTCGATGCCGCGGTCGCCGCGCTGGAATTGCCCGATGCCGTTTTCAAGACCTGTCCGTGGCAGCCACGCGAATTGGTGGCGACCGGATTGCGGCAGTGGCTGCGCTGCTGTGGAGCGGCGATGCGGGACGGACAGGTGATCGGTATGTCCTCACACGCGGTGGACGAGGCGTGGCACGGACTCATTCTCTGCACCGAACGCTATGCCGCGTTCTGCGCGGCCGCCTACGGCCGTTTCCTGCACCATTTCCCGGAGGGCGCCGGGCCGCCGAACCCCGCACACGGCACGATGGGTCAGCAGCTCGGCCGCACCGTGGTGGCCTGGGCACTGGTGGCCGCGCCCGGCGAGGAGTGCGTGCTGTGGGACCTGGACCGCAGGGTCGGCGTCGAGCACCCGTGGGGTGTCGACGCCGAGCGCGTCGCGGCCATCGAGGCGCAGCTGCGCACCCTGCCCTGAGTGCGGCGGGTCAGGTGAGCTTCACCCGCGCCGCGACGAACCGGCCGACAGCGGGCGCGAGCCTGCTGAAGTGGTACTGCAACCGCGCCTCCGGCGTGACCGGGACGATGCTGCGGTCCTTCTCGACGGCGCGCACGATCTGCTCGGCCACCTTCTCCGGTCCGTAACTGCGCCTGCGGTAGAGGTTGTCGTACTTCTCCTGCTTGCGCCGCTCCTCTTCCACACTGAGACCCGAAAACCTGGTGTTGGCAACGATATTGGTGTGCACGATGCCCGGGCAGATGGTGTGCACGGAGATGCCGCGGCCGGCCAGCTCCGCACGCAGGCAGTCGGAGAACATGAAGACGGCCGACTTGCTGGTGGAGTAGGCACTGAAGTTCTGCTGCGGGCTGTAGGCCGCCATGCTGGACAGGTTGACGATGTGCCCGCCGAGACCGCGTTCGGCCATCGCGGAACCGAAGGCGCGGCACCCGTTCACCACACCGCCGAGGTTGATCCGCATGACGCGATCGAACTCCGCCGCCGAGGTGTCGAAGAACCCGCCCGCCTGGCCGACTCCGGCATTGTTGATCAGGATGTCCGGCACGCCATGGGTTTCCAGCACGGCCGTGGCGTGCTCCTGCACGGCGTCCTGATCGGAGACGTCGAGCTGATAGGCATGCGCCACACCGTTTTCCGCGGCGATCAGCGCCGCGGTCTCCTTGGCGGCGACGAGATTGATGTCCGAAAGCACGATCTCGGCACCACGCCGGGCGAGCGCGAGCGCGGTCTCGCGTCCGATGCCGCTGCCGCCGCCGGTGATGACCACCAGTTGATCCTCGAACGGCATTGCGCTGCGGCCGACTTCGGCCCGCCGGAGCCCGCGCGGCGCAGTGGCGCCGTTGACCGTGTCGATCAGCTCGGTCGCCGCGGTGGCCAGCAATTCCGGGTGTGAGAACGGCATCCAGTGCCCGGCGGGCACGTCACGCCGCCACAGCTTGCGCACCCACTTGTTCTCGTCGTCGAAGCCCGCGGGCCGGACCGCCACGTCGCGACCCGCGACGATCAGCTGCACCGGCACCTCGGTGCGCCGCTCGCGGGGAGAAAGCATGCGCTGCACGATGTTCGCGCGGTAGATCAGCAGGCCGTCGACGGAGTCCTGCCGGAACGTCGGCCCCAGCTTCACCTTCGACGGCGCGGTCTCGTTCATGATCGCGACCACCCGCTGCCAGCGCTGTTCGGTGCCGAGCAGACCGAACACCGCCCGCGGCAGGCCCGGCGTCATAAAGAAGAAGGTGTAGGCCGAGGACAGCAGCTGGGTGAACGGCTGCCAGATGTTGCGCGGTGTCGGCTTGGACAGCCGGTCGCGCATCCAGTGCCCGATATGGTCGAGATTCGGCCCCGACACCGAGGTGAACGAGGCCACGCGCACGCTGGCCTGCGGTTCGCACACCGCCTCCCACACCTGCACCGAACCCCAGTCGTGGGCGAGCACATGCACCGGCCGGTCCGGGCTGACCGCGTCGGCGACCGCGTAGAAGTCGGCGGCGAGGTGGTCGAGCCGGAAGTCCTGGGTGCGCCTGGTGCGGGTGGAGCGGCCGTGGCCCCTGGTGTCGTAGGTGACGACGTGGAAGCGACGCGCGAGCAGCGGCACCACCGCGTCCCACAGGTGATTGGTGTCGGGCCAACCGTGTACGAGGAGCACGGTGTCGGCGGCCGGGTCGCCGTATTCGTAGACAGCGAGCTCGAATTCACCGCTGCGCACGGTGCGCTCGGCGGCTACCAGCTCCGGCTGATCGATGGTCGTCATCGGGGTTTCTCCTTGGTGACCAGAGGTCGTGGTTACAGATCGAGCACCAGTCGCCCACCGGCGGAACGGGATACACAGACGAGCATCTCGCCCGCCTCGTGTTCGGCCGCGGTGAGGACGGTTTCGCGATGCTCCGGTGTGCCTGCGAGTACCCGCACCTTGCAGGTGCGGCAGAAGCCCTGGCGACACGAATACGGCCGGTCCGGCCTGGCTGCCAGGATGGTGTCCAGGGCCGAGCGATCCGCGGCCACCTCGACCACCTCGCCGGTCGAGGCGAGCTCGATCTCGAAGGGCACGCCGTCGATGATCGGCGGCGGCGAGAAGCGTTCGGAATGCAGTTCCACGCCGGGCATTTCGCGCGCCGCGGCGGCCACCGCGGTGGTCATCGGAACGGGACCGCAGCAGTAGACCGCGGTCTCCGGGCCGACGCCGGGCAGCAGCGCGGCCGCGTCGGGCAGGCCGTGCTCGTCGTCGGTGCGCACGGTGACACGGTCACCGAATCCGGCGATCTCGTCGAGGAACGGAATGGTGTCGCGGCTGCGGCCGGTGTACACCATCGACCAGTCGATACCGAGCCGATGCGCCAGCCGCGCCATCGGCAGGATCGGCGTGATGCCGATGCCGCCCGCGACGAAATGCAAACGCCCGGCGGGCGATCCGTAGCCGGGCACGGCGAACGGAAAGGCATTGCGCGGGCCACGCACGGTGATCCGCGCGCCGACCGGCAGCGCGTCGTGCACCTCCATCGAGCCGCCGAGACCGTCCGGAATCCGCCGCACCGCAACGCGATACGCGCGGGTGTCGGCCGGATCGCCGCACAGCGAATACTGGCGCAGCCGGCCGGAGGGCAGCTCGAGATCCAGATGCGCGCCCGGCCGCCACGGCGGCAGCTCACGCTGATCCGGCGCCGCCAGGCGCAGGCTCACCACATCCTGGTCGTGCGCCTCGATCCGGCGTTCGGTGACCACCAGCGACATGCGCCGATCATCCACCCGGGGCGTGAGATCGCGCCGGTTGATCAGCGTGGTCCAGCGCAGTCGCGCCGAGGCGACCGCGTCGAGCACCCGCACCGCACGATCCTGAACGGGCTTGCCGAACAGATCGGCGGGCAACTGCCCGGGGATGGGCCGATGGCTCACCACCGCACCCGTCATGACGCGATCGCTTGCGCGGCTGGCGATTTCGCCAGGTAGGCGACAGCCTGCGCGGTAGACCCGACCGAGCCAGGGTTATAACCCGGCTTGAAGGTGGTCACCGCGCTCCACAGCAGTGAGGGCACCCCGGGCAGCGCGCCGCGCCACATCGCGCCGAGCACTCGTTTGAGCAACCGCGGGTAGCCGAGGTCGGGCAGCGCCGGATCCTGATGCACCATGTATTTCGTACCGCGCGCCACCAGGGCGATGAAGGTGGGGAAGATGAACATCATGATCGCCGCGCGCCGCAGATAGCCCGCGCCGAAGTAGACGGCGACATCGTGGGCGACGTGCCGGTGTTCGACTTCCTCGGCCCCGTGCCAGCGGAACAGGTCCGCGATGCGCGGCTCGGCGTCGAACTTCTCCAGATCGGCATTGAGCACCCAGTCGCCGAGGTAGGCGAAGAAGTGCTCGAGGCAGGCGATCACCGTGAGCCGCTCGACCAGCGTCTGACGGGCCGCGATTCCCTCGTTGCCCCTGGGCCCCAACGTCTTACGGAAGAGGTATTCGGCTTGCCGCACATAGGGCTGCGGATCGACGCCGTGCGCGGTGAGCACCTCGTGCAGCACCTTGTCGTGCGTTTCGGCGTGCATGGATTCCTGGCCGATGAAGCCGAGCATGGCCTCGCGCAGCTTCTCGTCCTTCACGAACGGCAGCGCCTCGCCGTAGGCGGCGCAGAACATGCGCTCCCCCTCGGGCAGGAGCAGGTTCAGCGAGTTGATCAGGTGCGAGGCGATCGGCTCGCCAGGCATCCAGTGCAGTGGGGTGTCAGCCCAGTCGAATTGCACATTGCGCGCCTGGAGCGCGACCTCACCCGGATCGATGTCCGGGCGCCGCTCTCCCCTGCGAAGTAGCTTCATCGATACTCCTCGTCACTCACGCTTCCAGCGGCGAGGCCCGGCCGCTTCGCCGCACACCTTCCTGCATGGCCGTAGCAATCATCATACACATAAGTAGAACTTCGGGTTACATATAGAAGCACTCTTTCGTACGAGGCAATATTAGAACGCGTTCTAGTAGGCTTCGGCTATGGAACGACTCACCGGATTGGATGCCAGTTTTCTCTATTTGGAAACCGGGACGCAGCACCTGCACGTCTGTGCGCTGATCCTCCTCGACCCCACGTCAGGGGACTATTCCTTCGACAGATTCAAGGCCGAACTCGGCAGGCGACTACCACTGATCCCGCAGATGCGCCGACGCGTGTACGAGGTGCCGTTCAACCTGGACCATCCGGTGTGGGTCGAGGATCAGAACTTCGATCTGGACTACCACATCCGGCGCATCGGCATCGCCGCGCCGGCGGGTCGCCGCGAATTGGCCGAACTGATCGGCGACATCGCCAGCCGCCCGATGGATCGAGACCGGCCGCTGTGGGAGATGTCGGTGGTCGAGGGCCTCGACGACGGCAAGGTCGCGGTGATCTGCAAATACCACCACGCCGCCGTGGACGGCATCACCGGTACCAACATGATGATGCACCTGTGCGATCTGGAGCCGAACGCGGCCAAGACGCCGCCCGCCGAACCGTGGCAGCCGGAGCCGAGCCCCAGCGACTGGCAACTGCTGGCCAAGGCGGTGGTCAAGTTCCCGACCAAGGCGGGCATCGTCGGCATGGTGCCGAAAACCGTCGGCATGGTGGCCGGTTTCGCGCAGCGACGACGAAATGACAAGGCGGGCATGGCCTTACCGTTCTCGGCGCCGCGCACGCCGTTCAACCTCGCCATCACCCCGCACCGCGCGGTCGCGTTCACCGAGGCCGAACTCGGCGCGGTCAAAGAGATCAAGTCCGCGTTCGGCGTGAAGATCAACGATGTGGTGCTGACGATCGTCGCGGGCGTGTTGCGCACGTACCTGGACAAGCACGACGAACTACCGGACCGCTCGCTGGTCGCCTCGGTACCGGTCTCGGTGCACGAATCCTCGCGCCACACCGCGGGAATCAACAAGGTGTCAACACTGTTCGCGCGGCTGGGCACCGATATCGCGGACCCGGTGCAACGCCTGCTGCAGGTCGCCGAGGAGAACCGCGGCGCCAAGGCAGAGCACGATCTCATCGGCGCCGACTTCCTGCAGGACTGGTCGAAGTACGCGCCGCCGAACACCTTTCAGCTCGCGGCTCGGGTGTACTCGTCGCTGAAGCTGGCCGAGCGGCACCCGGTGGTGCACAACCTGGTGGTGTCGAATGTGCCGGGCCCGCCGATGCCGCTGTACTTCCTCGGTGTGCGCGTGCACGGTATGTACCCGTTCGGGCCGGTCTTTCACGGCGCCGGACTGACAGTGACCGTCCTGTCGAACAACGATGACCTGGACTTCGGCTTCATCGCCTGCAAGGAACTGGTACCCGATGTCGCCGAGCTCGCCGACGCGGTGCCCGAGGTCGTCGACGAATTGCTCACCGCGGCACGGGCACTGGGCTGATTCCCGAATAGCACCTGTTCGCCATCGACGCCGAACAGGGTAGCCCCGCCTACATTCTCGCGGCGACCGCCGCGCAAGCGTCGAGCAGCACCGGAACGAACCGATCCGCATGCAGCACGCAGGCCGCATGCCCGGCTTTCACCAGGTGAACGCTCGCCCGCGGAATCATGGTCGCCAGCTCCAACTGCCGATAGACCGGAATGGCCCGATCCTGGGTCGTGATGACGACCGCGGTCGGCATGGTCAGCTCCGGCAGCCAGGCGCTCGCATCGAACCGGGCCACCTCCGCGACCACCTGAGCCACCGCCCACGCACTGGTGCTGCGGAATTCACCGAACGCCCAGCGCTCCATTCCTCCTGCCGCCCAGGCGATTTCCGGAAGCTCGGGCAGCTTGCCCGCGAACTCCTCGACCCGCCGGGACGCGAACGGCCGCACGGCAGCGGCGAACGCGCCGAAGCCACGATGAAAGGCCCGCTCGCGCCACTTTTCCTGGAACCGATACGGCGTCGCGCACAACACCAGCCCGCGCACCCGCTCCGGATGCCGGTGCGCGGCCGCGAGACTCACCACTCCACCCAACGAGAATCCCACGCACACCGCGCCCGCCACGCCGAGCGCGTCGAGCACCGCGATCACGTCGTCGGCACAGTCGTCCACCGCGAAGTGCTCCGAGCGAATCCCGCGACCATGCCAGCGCTGGTCGAACAGGATCACCCGGTAGTGCGCCGAGAGCGCGGCCAGCGACGGGAACCAGCCGAGATAGGCGGTGCAGGCCGTGCCGTGCAACAGCACCAGCGTGGGAGCGCCCGCCGGTCCGGCGATGTCGACCACGTAGGTCCGGCCCCGTCCTGGCAGCTCTTGCAGCCGTCCGCCCGGCACCTCGGCGATGTCCGGTACCCGCCTGGCGAACCGTCGCAGCACCGCGGCCGACCGTGGGTTCGTCATCGTGAGCCTCCCGCGCCGGCGGCAATAACTAGAACGAGTTCCACTAGATCATGCCACACCGCTGTTCAGCCAGGGCAGGTCATTCCAGCGCGCGGAGGATGGATTCGGCGACACAGACCGGCTTGTCGACACCCTCACACTCGACCGTCGTCGCGAGCACCACCTGCAGGCCGCCCGGCACCGCATCGACTCCGACGATGCGAGTCCGGCCGCGCACGCGCGAGCCGGCGGGCACCGGAGCCGGGAACCGAACCTTGTTGAGGCCGTAGTTGATACGCATCCGAGCGCCGTCGAGCCGGAAGAGCTGCCCGTTGATCCACGGCAGCAACGACAGCGTCAGGAAACCGTGCGCGATGGTGGCGCCGAACGGCCCCTTCGCCGCCCGAGCCCGGTCGACGTGGATCCACTGCCGATCCTCGGTGGCCTCGGCGAAGGCGGTGATCCGGTCCTGGTCGACGACAATCCAGTCGCTCACACCGAGTTCGGTTCCTGCGGCATCCCGCAATGTCGCCATCGTGAAGGTGGTTGGTTCACTCATGCGACGAACCCTAGAGCGGTCGGCCATCCCCCGCGGAACTCGCTTGCGACCGCCCCACCGGAAGCGCGTGATTCTGTAACGTGTTCCAGGTAAGCTCACGCGATCGAAAACGGAGGTGCCGCGATGGGGCGGTTGAGCGGCAAGGTGGCATTGATCAGCGGCGGTGCCCGCGGGATGGGTGCCGCGCACGCCAGGGCGCTGGTGGCCGAGGACGCGCGCGTTGTACTCGGCGACGTGCTCGACGAGGAAGGCACCGCGGTCGCCAAGGAGCTCGGCGACGCCGCGACCTACGTGCACCTCGACGTGCGCGAACCGGACGAGTGGCAGAGCGCGGTCGCCGAGGCGGTGCAGCGCTACGGCGCGCTGAACGTGCTGGTGAACAACGCCGGTATCGCCAACGGGAACCTCCTGGTCGACTTCGATCTCGCGGAATGGCAGCGAATCATCGACATCAACCTCACCGGCACCTTCCTCGGCATGCGTGCCGCCACCCCCGCCATGATCGAGGCGGGTGGTGGCTCGATCATCAACATCTCGTCGGTGGAAGGCATGCGCGGCAGCCCGGGGCTGCACGGCTACGTGGCATCCAAGTTCGCGGTGCGCGGCCTGACCAAATCGACCGCACTCGAGCTGGCGCAGTACAAGATTCGGGTCAACTCGGTGCACCCCGGGCTCATCACCACGCCGATGACCGAGGGCATTCCGGCCGAGTTCCTGCAGATCCCGCTGGGCCGGGCCGCCGAGGCGAGCGAGGTCGCCGCCTTGATCACCTTCTTGGCCAGTGACGAGTCCTCGTACTCGACCGGTGCGGAGTTCGTCATCGACGGCGGGCTCACCGTCGGCGTCCCGCACAAGACGTTCGACAGCTGAGTCAGTTCCCGTAGTGGTGGGGCATGTCGCGGGTGAGCAGCAACGCCAGTATCGGCAGCGAAACCAGGGCGACACAGGCGATCAGGTTGATCCACTTGTAGGCCACCACGACCGCGGCGAACTCGCGCAAGGTCGCCGCCGGCAGGTAGTAGAACGCGGTGCGCGCCCCGGTGACCTCGGCATCCAGGCCGAGGCGCCGGGCCAGCATCGCGGTGCGCAGGGTGTGGAAATCGCTCGTCACCAAGACCATTCGGGTCGATTCGCCCCGCTCGCCCAGTAATCGCTTGGTGAACAGCAGGTTCTCCCACGTGGTCGCCGAACGGTCCTCCCGCAGCACGCTTTCGGCGGGGACATCCCGCTCGACGAGATAGTCGGCCATGGCATCGGCCTCCGAGCGCAGCTCGTCGGACCCTTTGCCGCCACTGGCGATCAGCAACGGAGCGCGCCCTGCCGCGCGCTCCGCGCGGTAGATCTCGATCGCCCGGTCCAGCCTGCCCGCGAGCAGCGGCGGTACCCGGTCCCCTTTCAGCCCGGCGCCGTGCACGACGATCGCGTCCATCGCGGGCCGATACGGCAATGCCCCGTACAACAGCGAATAAAGCAGGAAACTGGCGAACAGAAATCCGATGTAGCTCACCGCCATGGTCAACGACGCCAAAATCACCACGATCCAGATATCACCGGTGAATACGGCCAGCGCCAGCAACACATACGGGACGAGCAATCCCAGGCCGAGTCCGAGCGGCAGCAGGTTCGCCATACGCAGTCCCTCGCGGCGGACCACCTGCCTGCCGTTGACGATCAGCAGCGCGGCGAGCACCAGAATCAGCAGCGGCGACAGCAGCACGAGCAGGCCCGCCAAGATCATCGGCAGGTCGCCCTCGACGCCGGACCCGAGCGTCCATACGCCGACGAAAATCAGTCCTAGCAGCAGAAACACCCCGTTGCCGAGCCGTCGCCGGTCCTGCCGGAAACGCACAAGAAAGACCGCGAGCAGGACGAGGCCGATCACGAGCATGATCATCCGCCCACCGTAACGGGCCCGCGGGCGCCGCGGGCGGCGCCCCGGCAACCGATCGGCGCCCTCGCTCGGCGCGGCACCTTCGGGCTTTTCCGTTTCTCCCCTAATCTTGCGTAAGTCGGAATATTAACCAACCACTTGTGCCGGTCAGTTTCGGAATATTCGACTTTCAGCGTGCCCAACGTCCCTGACGATGTCGTGATGAATGGGAGCCGATCTTCGCCATGTTCTGCCGAATCAATACCGCGCTCACCGCGGTCGCCCTGCTGATCGTGGCCACCCAACTGGCCGCGACACCGGGAACCGCTGCGGCACAACCGCTCTACCCCATCCCGGACCCCGACCCGTTCTACGCGGCGCCCGCGGACCTGGATCGGACCGAGCCGGGCGACGTGCTCGACACCCGCACGATGCCCGGATTGCTCGCCTTCCCCGGCACGAAGGTGACGATGATCAAGTTCCGCTCCACCAATTCGGCGGGCGCACCGATCGCGGCGACGACCACCGTGCTGACCCCGGCCAATCACGTGCCAGGCGGCCCGCTGCTGTCCTATCAGCACATCATCAACGGACTCGGCACCAAGTGCGCCGTCTCCCGCGTGCTCTACACCGGTGACCCGAATCTGGCGGTGCGCGAGGCGCCCGCGCTCAACGCGGTGCTGATCCGGGGGTGGTCGGTGGCACTGCCCGACCATCTCGGCCCGACCAGCGCCTACGGGGCGGCCAAGCTCGGCGGCATGATCACCCTGGACGGGATCAGGGCGGCCCGCAAGGTCGCCCGGCTGGGATTGGGCACGAGCCCGGTCGCGATGTTCGGATACTCCGGCGGCGGCATGGCGACCGGCTGGGCGGCCGCGCTGGCCTCGACCTACGCGCCGGAACTCGACATCGTGGGCGCGGCCGAGGGCGGGGTTCCGATGAATCTGGTCAAGATGACCGAGGGCCTGGGCTACAACCGGCATCCTGCATTCGGCTTGGCCATGGCGGCGGCCATCGGTCTCGAACGCGAATACCCCACCCGGCTGCCGATCAGCGACAGCCTGAACGCGACCGGTCTGGCCATCCGCGACCGGATGGCCAACGGCTGCACCAACGAGATCCTGGCCGCCGGAGCGGGGCACAGCGTCCTGGACGTCGCCTCCTCCACCGCGCTGGCCGAGGACCCCACCGCGCGTGGCGTCCTGGAGGAAAACAGCCTCGAGCTCTTCGAAGGCGTGCCGAAAATGCCTATCTACCAGTGGCGTTCCCACGATGACGCGCTGATACCCGTTGCCGCGATCGACAATACGATGCGGCGCTACTGCGCGGCGGGGGTGCGCGTTCAATCGAGGCTGTTCCCGAGCCCCGATCACCTCAGCACCGCAGTGCTCGGCGCGCCGGAGGCGATGGGCTGGATCGACGCCCGCTTCCGCGGCGAAACCGCACCACGCAACTGCTGACCCAGCGCCGCCGCCGAATTCCCGTCGCGGTGGAATCGGCGGCCCGTAGGGTGGATTCATGGTCACGATCATCGGTGGTGGCATAGCCGGAGCGGTGCTCGCCGGGGCGCTCGGCCGTGCGCGACGACCCGTCACGGTGTACGAGAGTCAGCCCACCGGTGGCGCCGGTGCGTTCCTGGTGCTCGACCGAAGGGCGCACGAGGCCCTGGTGCGCCTCGGTGTCTCGGCAGACCGGTTGCACGAGGCGTCACACCCGGTGGAAGCGCTACGCGCGGACGGGGTTCCGGGGCCGGCCCGCGGCAACCCGGCCCCGGAACGGCGGCTGTACCTGCGCGCCGAACTGATGCGGGTGCTCACCGAATTCGCCACGGACAGTCCCGCGGACATGCGGTTCGGCACCCCCATCACCGAAGTCGACTGCGCCGCCGGAACACTCGTCAGCGGCGCGCGCCCGGTGCCTGCCGACGACCTGATCATCGCCGCGGACGGCATCGACTCGGTCGCGCGCCGGGCGATGGAACCGGGGCGGGCGGCCGAATATGCCGGGCAGATCGTCGTTTACGGCATCACCCGGCAGCCCACCCGGCCCGGCACCGACCCGTCGGTACTGCACTTCGACCGCACCCTCGGTGCCGATGGCAGGGCGGTGAGCACCTTCGGGCACCTGTGGAACGACACGGTCGCGGTATGGTTCACCCGGTTGACCCGGCCGCCATTGGACCGGCAGCACAAGGGTGCTCAGCCGATGGGCCAGTGGACCGAGGCCGTACTGGCGGGCTCACCCGCAGTGCGCGACACCATCGAACCATTGCTCGCGAACACCGATTCCGTGCATGTCTCGAACGCGCGCACGGTGCCACTCGCCGGTGCGCGTGCCCCACGAGACCCGGTGATCCTCTGCGGCGACGCCGATCACGCCATCACCCCGGCCGCGGGCGTCGGCGCTCGCGATGCCATCGAGGACGCGGCCGCGCTGTACGCCGCGATCGTTTCCGACGGCACACCGGCCGCGGCGATGACCGAACGGCGGCGCCGGATTCTCGGTGAACGCGAGCGCGTCGCCCAGATATCGCGCACCGCAACGTAGCGGCGGCGCGGGAACAGAACTCGTCCCCGCGCCGCCACGACTACGCGATCAGGAGTCCTCGGCTTCCTTACCACTCTGGTACGCGCTCTGGCGAGCCTCGTCGAGTGTCGCCTCGGCTCGGGCCTTTTCGGCTTCGGCTTCCTTCTTCGCGGCTTCGCGCTCCGATTCGGCCTTGTCCTGCTGAGCGCGGCCCTCGCTCTTCAGGCTTTCGTCTCCGGTGACGATGCCCGCGGCTTCCTTGGCCTTGCCCTTGACGTCCTCGACGAGGCCCTCGACGGCTTCGCGCGGTCCACTGTCGTGCTTGGTCATGGCAACTCCTCCAGGTAGGTATGGGCTGTCATTCGCCGCATACCCGGCACTTCGGGGCCCAATCGGCACGGTACGGCTCGACGGCTGTGTCTCCCGTCACCCCGCGTCGTCCCCTTACCCGGAGAACACCAGTCCAACGGCGAGCAGGGTCATCATCACCGCGATACCGGAGTCGAGAACCCGCCAGGCGAGCGGCCGCGCGAAGAGCGGCCCGAGCAGGCGCGCGCCATAGCCGAGCGCGACGAACCAGACCACGCTGCCGAGCATCGCGCCCGCACCCAGGAACCAACGATCCGGCGTGGCATAGGTATTGGCGAACGAACCGAGCAACACCACGGTGTCGAGATACACATGCGGGTTGAGCCAGGTCAGCGCCAGGCAGGTGAGGATGGTGGCGCCGAGCGCCACGGTCGCGCCCGCGGTGTCGGGTGTCAGCGCCGCCGAAGCGAAGGCCCGGCGGGCCGCGAGGAAGGCGTAACCGAGCAGAAAGGCCGCGCCCGCGTACCGCACCACGGTGACCACGGCGGGCGCCGATTCGACCGCCACACCGAAACCACCGATGCCGGCGGCGATCAATACGATGTCCGACAGCGCGCACACCGCGACCACCGCGAAGGTGTGCTGCCCACGCACGCCCTGGCGCAGGACGAACGCGTTCTGCGCACCGATCGCCACGATCAACGAAAGTCCGAAACCGAGACCGGAAAGGGCCGCGAGCGCCGCCGAGGAAATTGTCACGCCAACGACGCTAAGCACGACATTATCCGCTGGCAAACTAAAGTTTCTGCACTACCATTACGATTCCTTAATATGGACCTGCAGCTCGATCAGCTCCGCGCGTTGCACGCGGCGGTCACCGAGGGCACCTTCGACGCCGCCGCGAAAAGCCTGCGGATCACCCCGTCGGCGATCAGCCAACGCATCAAAGCGCTGGAGGACGCCGCGGGCCGAGTCCTGCTGCAACGCACAAAACCGGTGCGCCCCACCGAATCCGGGATCGCTGTGCTGCGACTGGCCCGCCAGATCGAGCTGCTGGCCCGCGACACCGCGCGCGAACTCGGTGACGCACACCAGCGCACCGATCGGCCGCTGCGGCTGCCGATCGCGGTCAACGCGGACTCGCTCGAGACCTGGGTGCTGCCCGCGCTGACCGCCGCGCCGCCTGGCGTCTGCTTCGAAATCCATCGGGAGGACGAGGAACACACGACCAGGCTGTTGCGCGACGGCACCGTCATGGCCGCCATCACCTCCACGGCAACGCCGGTGCAGGGCTGCCGGGTGGAGCGGCTCGGCGCGATGCGTTACCGGCCGATGGCGCAACCCCGCTTCGCCCGCACGTGGTTTCCCGACGGCGCCACCGCGAAAGCCTATGCGGCGGCGCCGGTGGTGCTGTTCGACCGCAAAGACGATCTGCAAGACCGGCAGTTGCGCAGGCGCGCGCGCAGGCCGCTCGACCCGCCGCGCCATTACGTCCCGTCCTCCTCCGGTTTCGCCGAAGCCGTCCGACTGGGACTGGGCTGGGGCATGTTGCCCGATCTGCAATCCCGGAATTTCGGGCGTTCCGAACTCGTTCCGATCGACGGCGAGTCATTCATCGATGTGCCGCTGTACTGGCAGCAATGGCGGCTGGACTCGCCGGCATTGAGTGCGGTAGCCGCGGCGATTGCGGCGGCAGCGGCCGATTCACTGCGCTGAATGCCGTGCTCGATACCCGCTGAATGCAGCACTATTTCTCATAACGAGTTCCATGCGATACGGTATTAGTATTTCGTAGCGATACCCGCGACTACGCAAAGGACGCACCCGATGGCCAAGAAAGTCACCGTCACCCTCGTCGACGACTACGACGGCAAGTCGAAAGCGAATGAAACAGTTCAGTTTTCGATAGATGGGGTGGCCTACGAGATCGATCTGTCGACCAAGAACGCGGGTAAGCTGCGGGTGACCCTGGAGCCCTGGGCGGAAAAGGCGCGTAAGATCGGCCGGACCAAGCGCAAAGGTGCCGGGAAAACCACTTCCGCGACCGATCGTGAGCAAACCGCCGCGATCCGGGAATGGGCCAGGAAGAACGGCCACAACGTATCCACCCGTGGCCGGATCCCCGCCGACATTGTCGCGGCATATAACAACGCGAACTAGCGTCCCATCCGCTCGACCTGCGTCGCGACCGCGCCGCATGGACTCCGCGCGGGTGCTGTCGCATGCTGGACGCGACGGACTCGTCGGTAGTATTCCGGTTTCGGATGGCCGAATCGGCCGACGGTAACTCGGTGGGATGGGGTGTGGCGATGCGCATGCGGAAGCTGACCGCGCGGTCGGCGATTCTGAGCGCGTTGCTCGGCACCCATCCGGCGCAGGCGCCGGTCAGTTGGATCGTTTCGGTCGCCGAGGAGCTCGGGCTGCAACAGTCGGCCGTGCGCGTCGCGCTGACCAGGATGGTCGCCATGGGCGACCTGGAACGCGCCCAGGGTGTCTACCGGCTCTCCGACCGGCTGATCGAACGCCAGCGCAGGCAGGACGCCGCGGTGAGTCCGATACTGAAAGACTGGGACGGGGAATGGTATTTGGCCGTGGTGACCGCCGTCGGCGACGACGCGTCGGCCCGCACCGCGTTCCGCGACACGATGCGCGCGCGCAAACTCGCCGAATTGCGTGAAGGCGTCTGGACACGGCCCGCGAATCTCGAGATCGCGCTCGGGCCGGACGCGAGCAGGCGTGTTCGCGTGTTCACCGCGGCGCCGGACGATGCACCGATAGAGCTCGCGGAAACGCTTTTCGCACCACAGCTCTGGGCGCGCGACGCGCGGCGGCTGCTGCGCGCGTTCGCGGATTCGACGTCGCTGCGGGAGCGGTTCGAGGTGGCCGCGGCGGCGGTGCGGCATATTCTCGACGATCCTTTGCTGCCGGAACCGCTGCTGCCCGCCGACTGGCCGGGTACGCAGCTGCGCGCCGAATATGCCGCGTTCCGTACGGAATTCATGACATTCGCCGAACAGCTGCTCGTCCCGTCCGATGCGTGAGTCCGATCCGCCGCGTCAGTGCGCCGCCTTCGGGGTGACGCGCTGAATGATCGCGGCGCTATCGATACCGGTCGGTAGTGTGCCGAACACATCGCCGTGTTCGCCGCCGAGCCTGCTGACCGTGAAAGCGTCCGCGACCGCGGGATGGCCGTAGCGGACCAGTAGCGATGCCTGCAGAACCTGCGCCATCTCACCGACGATCCGGCGGGCCCGGTGCTGAATCGTGTCGAAGTCCGCGAATTGTGTTTTCAGCCGGGCGATCGCCGCATCGAGGTGGCGATCCGCGCCCGCGGCACGTTCGACTTCGGCGAAGAATGCGCCGAGCGTTTCCGGTTGTTTCGCCATGGCACGCAACGTGTCGAGCGCCGCGACATTGCCCGATCCCTCCCAGATCGACAGCAGCGGCGCCTCCCGGTAGAGCCGCGGCATCCGCGATTCCTCGACATACCCGTTGCCGCCCAGGCATTCCAGCGCCTCGGCGGCGTGGATCGGGCCGCGCTTGCACACGTAGTACTTGCTCACCGCGAGCGAGATGCGGCGCAGCACGTCGGCGCCGTCCACCCCGGCCGTCGCCTGGTCGGTGAGCTCGGCGAGCCACAGCGCGACCGTGGTCGCCGCCTCCGCCTCGATCGCGAGATCGGCGAGCACGTTGCGCATCAACGGCTGATCGGCCAATGTCGCGCCGAACGCGCTGCGGTAGGCCGCGTGATGCGCCGCGGCGGCGACGCCGCTACGCATCATGGTCGCGGTGCCCAGGGTGCAGTCGAGCCGGGTCAGATTGACCATCTCGATGATCGTGCGCACGCCGCGTCCCTCGTCGCCGACCAGCCAGCCGACCGTGTCGTCGTATTCGACCTCGCTGCTCGCGTTCGAGCGGTTGCCCAGTTTGTCCTTGAGGCGTTGCAGCGCAAAGGGATTGCGGGTGCCGTCGGGCAGCACCCTTGGCACCAGGAAACAGGAGAGACCGGCCGGCGCCTGGGCGAGGACGAGGAACACATCCGACATCGGTGCGGAGGTGAACCACTTGTGTCCGGTGATCCGGTAGGTGCCGTCGGGCATCGGGGTGGCGGCGCTCGTGTTGGCCCGCACATCGGAACCGCCCTGCTTCTCGGTCATCGACATGCCCGCGATCAGGCCGCGTTTGGTCAGCGGGGCACGCAGACCGGGGTCGTATTCCTTTGCGCACAGCAGTGGTTCGTACTGTGCGGCGAGATCGGGAGCCGCTCGCAGCGCGGGCACCACCGCGTAGGTCATCGAGATGGGGCAGCCGTGCCCGGCATCGACCGGCCCCCACACGCTCAACTTCGCCGCGCGGGTCAGATGCGGATGCGGCCGCGAGTCGGCCCATACCGCACCGTGCAGGCCGAATTCGATCGCATGGGCCATCAGCCTGTGGTAGCTCGGGTCGTAGACGACCTCGTCTACGCGATTGCCGTAGCGGTCGTGGGTCCGCAACGTGGGCGGGTGCGCTTCGGCGAGGTCGCCGAGTTCGATGGCCTCGGCGCTGCCCGCGAGCCGTCCGATCACGTGCAGTTCGTCCAGCGCGTGGTCGGCTCCGGCCCGGCGCAGCGCCTCGAGCAGCACCGGCTGTTCGGCGGCGTCGTAATCGACGAGTGGGGGTACTTGGTTGGTCACCAGGTGGGTTGGCATGGGAGGTCCTTTCGCAGGCTCCGAATACTCGTCAGTATTACAGTCTATCGCCAGTTGAGACAACTATGTAACATGAGTGAGCGGTACGCTCGCGCCATCTACCCCGAAACAGTCAGGAAATCCGTTGCCCGACTTCGACGATCACTCCGGTACCCGCCCGGCCGCCTGGTACGAGGGCCTGACCGAGGCTCCCGACTCCCCCTGGTCGGACCGTGCGCTCCCGCCCACCGAGGCCACCTACCGCACGCTGACCTACGAGGTCACCGGCCGGATCGCCCGGATCACGTTCAACCGCCCCGAACACGGCAACGCGATCACCTCCGACACCCCCGTCGAGCTGGCGCACGCGGTCGAACGCGCCGACCTCGATCCCCGGGTGCACGTGATGGTGGTGTCCGGACGCGGCAAAGGGTTCTGCGGCGGGTACGACCTGTCGATCTTCGCCGAGAACTCCTTCGGCCCGGCCGAGGCGGCGGACTCGCCGACCGGCACCGTGCTCGATCCCGTGGTGCAGGCCAGAAACCATAACCCTTGGGGCACATGGGATCCCATGGTCGACTACGCGATGATGAGCCGGTTCAACCGCGGCTTCGCCAGCCTGCTGTACGCCAACAAGCCGACCGTCGCGAAGCTGCACGGCTTCGCGGTCGCGGGCGGCACCGACATCGCGCTCTATGCCGACCAGATCATCTGTGCCGATGACACCAAGATCGGCTACCCACCCACCCGGGTCTGGGGCATCCCGGCCGCGGGCATGTGGGCCCACCGCCTCGGCGACCAGCGCGCGAAGCGGCTGTTGTTCACCGGCGACTGCCTGTCCGGCAAGCAGGCCGAGGAGTGGGGTCTCGCGGTCGAGGCGCCGCCGGCCGACGAACTCGACGCGCGCACCGAGGCGCTGCTCGAGCGGATCGCGCGGATGCCGATCAACCAGCTGGTCATGGCGAAGCTGGCACTCAACAGCGCGCTGCTGGCCCAGGGCGTGGCCAACTCCGGCATGATCAGCACGGTCTTCGACGGCATCTCCCGGCACACCCGCGAGGGCTATGCCTTCCAATTACGGTCGGCCACAGCGGGTTTCCGCGAAGCAGTCCGCGAGCGCGACGAACCGTACGGCGATTGGAAGCGGACGCAGTTCGAGAAGTAGACGCGCTCAATCCGAGCGGTACGCGCCCGGCGTGTGGCCGAGCGAACGCCGATACACCTCGATGAACGCGCTCGCCGACGACCAACCGCAGCGATGCGCGACGACGGTCACCGGAACCCGCTCGGCCAGCAGCTGCACCGCGTGATGCAGCCGTAACTGTGTGCGCCACTGCGGGTAGGTCATCGCGAGTTCGGTGCGGAACAGCCGGGTCAAGGTGCGTTCGGCGGCACCGACCCGGCGACCGAGTTCGGCCAGCGTCCACACCTCGGTCAGATCGGATTCGACCAGCGCGCAAGCCTTTCGGAGTCGCCCGTCACGGGCGGCGGGTAGCCGCAACGACTGTTCCGGGCTGCGGCGCAACTGATCGAGCAGTACTCGGCGCAGCGGAACGAGTTCGGCGTCGGGCAGGTCGGTCGAGGTTGAACACGTGATGATGAGTTCACGCACCAGCGGCACCGCCGCGAGCACCGACGGCGTCGTCCAGTCGGGCGCCAGATCGAACGGAAAGCCGACAGTGTGGAATCGCGTCGGCCCGTAGAAATGATGCTCGTGCGCGCACCCGGCCGGAATCCAGATCGCCCGGTCCGCCGGAGCGATCCAGCTCCCCGCCTCGGTACGGACCTCGGCCACCCCCGAACTCGGATACACCACCTGGTGATCGTCATGCCGATGCCGCTCGATTCGGGCGCCGCCGCTCAGCGTCTTCGCCACCGTCGAATCCTGGCTGAATATCGACACAGCTGGGCATTTTATCGGAAGTCGGCAACCCCGTTCCGTCCATAGGCTGCTGTTCGGTACGGATGAGGAGGACTTCGATGGTGAGCGCCGAGCTCGAACAGACCGAGGTGACCGAGCGGCTGTCGCCGTGGAAACGGATGCGGTACTGGATGGTCGCGCATGCGGTCGACGACTTCTACCAGGGCCTCGTGCCCGCCAGCATCCCGTTCTTCGTGCTGGAACGGCACTACAGCTATGTGGCCGCATCGGGTCTCGCGCTCGCCGCGACGTTGGGCAGCTCGCTGCCGCAGCCGATCCTCGGGATACTGGCCGACCGATGGCGGCTGCTGTGGTTGGCCCCGGCGGGGCTGGCCCTGGCCGGTATCGGGGCCGGATTCGCCGGGTTGGCGCCGGCGTACTGGATGGTGTGGACGCTGCTGCTGGTGTCCGGCATCGGCATCGCCGCGTTCCATCCCGCGGCGGGTCGGGACGCCCGCCGCGACGCGGGCGACAGTGCCTCGGCGATGAGCTTGTTCGCGGCAGGGGGCAGTGTCGGGTTCTTTCTCGCGCCCGCGCTGGCGACGCCGGCGTTGGTGGCCTGCGGAGTCGGCGCGACGGCGCTGTTCATCCCGCCCGCGGTGCTGACGGGATTCCTGCTGTGGCGCTACCAATTACGGCGCTCGTCTGGTGCGCGCGGCTCGGTCACCGCATCCGGACAGGACCGGTGGCGGCCGTTCTTCGTGCTCACCGCCGTCGCCGTGGTGCGCTCGGTCACCGCCTTCGGCCTGAACACCTTCCTCGCGCTGTATTGGATCAACGCGCTAGGCAGCTCGCCGACGCTCGGCGGTATCGCCTTGGCCGCCTTCATGATCGGCGGCGTCGCGGGCACGCTGCTCGGTGGGCGCATCGCGGACCGCATCGGTATGACGCGGACGCTCCAGATCGGCAGCGTCGCGGCGATTCCCGCGATCGCCGCACTACGCCTGGTGCCGAACCCCGAAGTGGCGCTTGCCGTGGCCGCCCTCACCGGGGTCATCGTGAACATCCCGTTCGCGGTGCTGGTGAAGCTGGGCCAGGACTACCTGCCCAGCCGACCGGGCACCGCGGCGGGAGTCACCCTCGGGCTCGCGGTGAGCGTCGGCGGGCTGTTCGTGCCGCTGCTCGGTCTACTCGCGGACCAGCAAGGGCCGCAGGCGGTCCTGACCACCCTATGCTTCGTGCCACTCGCCGCGGTCGGGCTGAGCCTATTGCTCCCACCGGTACGGGCTGGCGGTACAGCTATCGATCCTGTTGCTTCACCACCGAATTCGTGAAGTCGACCACGCTGCCCTCGATCCAGCGCGGCAGCCGCTCGGCCACGAAACTCGCCAGATCCCGGCCGCCCGCCGTCACCTCGCGGATCTCGTCGAGGTAGACCTGCATCGCGTGTTTAGCCGCCGGGGTCGAACTCGCCTCGAGAAAACCGGCGCGCTCACAGTGCAGCCCCTTTTCCAGCGGCTGCGAACCACCCTCGTAGATGGCGCGTTTCAGCGCACCGACCGCCACCGGCGCGCGACGAGCGAGCCGGGCGGCGCTCGCCTGCGCTTCGGCCAGCAGGCCGGACGGCTCGACCAGCCGGTGTACCAGGCCGATCTCGAGCGCGCGGGCCGGAGTGATGGGCGCGCCCTCCAGGCACAGTTCCATCGCCCGGCCCGCACCGAGCACCCTGGTCAGCATTTGGGTGCCGCCACCGCCGGGGATGATGCCGACCAGGATCTCCGGCTGGCCGATCTCGAACGGGCCGTCGGCCATCAGCCGTAGATCACAGGACAAAGCCAGCTCACAGCCGCCACCGAGGGTGCGTCCGTTGAGCGCGGCGAGGAATACCTTGTCCGAGTCGCGCATCCGACGACAGACCTCGTGGTACTGCCGCAGGTCGGCGACACCGCCCGCACCCGCTCGCGCCAACACCGCCTGCCCGCCCGGGATCCGATCGGCGGCACGACTCGCGTGCAGTGCTGCCGAGGCCGTGCGTTGCGTGAGTGTGACCGGCGCGGCCTCGGCGCCCGCCAGGATCTCGGCCACGTCGTAATGGCTGACGAACACGCCCTCGACCGCACTGGTCAGCACCACGGCACGAATCTCGGCGTCGCTGTCGAGCTCGGTGAGCAGCGCCGCGAGCTCGGCCATGATTTCGCCGGTCAAGAAGTTGTAAGGCGGGTTGTCCAGCCACACGGTGAGAACGGCGCCGTCTCGGGCGGTACGGATCAGGCTCATGATTCCTCTTCTGCCGATGGACTTCTAGCGATCGAGCCGAGCGACACCAGAGTAGGAAGCGACCGGTGCGAGGTGGTGAGTTCCGGATGAATACTGTCCACATGCACCACCGGGCGGATCGCAACTCGATCGCGCGCACAGCGCCGAGATCATTGCCCCGCGAGATGCCGTCCGAGCCAGTAGCCGGTCCGGCTGGCGGCCACCGCGGCTACCTCGGCCGGGGTGCCCGTCGCGACGATGCGGCCGCCGTCCGGACCACCACCGGGGCCGAGATCGATGATGTGGTCGGCGTTGGCGATCACATCCAGATCGTGATCGATGAGCAGAACCGTTGCGCCCGCGTCGATCAGCCGATCCAGTACCGCCAGCAGGGTGCGAACGTCGTTGGGGTGCAACCCGATCGAGGGTTCGTCGAAGATGTACAAAGTGTCGGTCTGCTCGGCGCGCAAGGCGGTAGCCAGACGCAGCCGTTGCGCCTCACCGCCGGACAGGCTCGGCGTCGGCTCACCGAGGCACAGGTAGCCGAGGCCGACATCACGGACCGAGCGAAGCGGCGCAACGATTTTCGGCTGTGCGGCAAACCGTTCGACGGCCTCTGCCACTGTCAGCGAGAGCACGTCGGCGATGGTCAGTCCGTCGACGGTGACCGCGCGGACCTCCGGATTGTACCGAGCCCCGTGACAGTCGGGGCAGCTGACGGTGAGGTCGGGCAGGTACTGGATGTCGAGATCCAACTCACCGAGCCCCAGGCAGGTCGCGCACTGACCCGCCGCCGTGTTGTACGAGAAATGCGCCGCGCTGAGCCCGGATTCCGCGGCGAACCAGCGCCGGATCGCGTCGAGCGCACCACTGTAGGTGACCGGGGTCGATCGGGAGTTGTTGCCGATCGGCGTCGCGTCCACCTCGACCACGGTGCGGATGCCCGCGCGCTCGAGCCCGCGCACATGCGCGGGCGGTGATGCCGCGGTGAGCGCGGGGACGAGACTGTCCAGCACCAGCGCCGTCTTGCCCGATCCCGAAACGCCGGTCACCACGGTCAAGCAGTGCAGCGGGATTCGCGCCTCGACATCGCGGAGGGTGTACAGCTCGTCGACGGTGATCGCCAAGGCGGCAGCGGTGACCGGGCGCGGGTCGCGGAATCGTGTTCCGGCACTGCCGGAAAGGTACGGTCCGGTCACCGACTGCGCGCAGGCCGCCAGCTCCGCAGCCGTGCCCTGCGCGACCACCGTGCCGCCCTGCCTGCCCGCACCCGGCCCCATCTCGATCAAATGATCGGCCTCGCGGAGCAGCGCGACGTCGTGATCGACGGCCACCACCGAATTGCCCGCCGCGACAAGGCCACGCAGCACCGCACGCAGCCCGTCCACGTTCGCCGGGTGCAGGCCCACCGACGGTTCGTCGAGCACGTAGAGCATGCCGGTCGACCGCGCCTGCAACGTCGAGGACAACTCGATCCGCTGCCGCTCCCCCGTCGACAACGTCGCCCCGGCTCGGTCCACGCTCAGATATCCGATGCCCAACCGGCGCAACGGTTCCACCGCCGCCGTCAGTTCCTCGGCGAGCCGCTCCGCCAGGGGTCGCATCTCCCCAGGCAGGGTCGCCGTCACCGACGTCGCGAAATCCGCCAGTGCGTCCAGGCTTTCGGCACTGACCTCGGCGATGTCACGGCCCGACAGGGTCGTGGTCAACGCCTCGGGCCGCAACCTGCTGCCCTGGCAGACCGGACAGACATGGGTGGTGAAGAATCTGCTCAATCGCTGCCGGGTGGTCTCGCTCGTGGTCTTCGTCGCCGCGTTCTGCACTGCGCGACGGGCACTTTCGTAGGTCATGTTCGCGCTCACCGCGCGGCCCGCTTTGCTCGTCAAGGTGACGGCGCGCGGCTCGGGCGGACCGTCGAGCAGAATGGCTCGTTCCGCGTCGGTCAAGTCCGCCACCGGCACGTCGATCCGCACCCCGAGATCCGCCGCCACCTGCGGCATATAGCTGCGGCCCGCCAGATTCCACGGCGCCACCGCGCCCTCCAGCACGGTCAGGCTGTCATCGGGAATCAGTGTCGCCGTGTCGATCTCATCGCGCACCCCGAGACCGTCACAGCCGGGACAGCGGCCAAGGGTGTTGAACGAGAACGATTCCGCGCTCGGATGTTCGAAATGCGCGCCGCACACCGGGCAGTCGAGCCACAGCTGCGCGCTGCGAGCCAAGTTCGGCTCGATCCGATGCCCGTTCGGGCACACATGCCGGCCCAGCCGGGAGAACATCAACCGAACCACGTTAAGCACCTCGGTCATCGTCCCGACCGTGCTGCGCCGCCCCGGCACCGGCGGACGCTGCCGCAACGCCAGTGCCGACGGCAGGAAATCGACCCGATCCACGTCCGGGCGAGCCACCTGCCCGATC
The DNA here is from genome assembly GCF_011801125.1 of Nocardia brasiliensis. Lineage (NCBI taxonomy): Bacteria > Bacillati > Actinomycetota > Actinomycetes > Mycobacteriales > Nocardiaceae > Nocardia > Nocardia brasiliensis. The sequence goes on along the minus strand of NZ_CP046171.1, from coordinate 2,226,857 downwards.
CGCCGCCGCGTATACGCCGACAACCCGTCCAAGTACCGCCGCGAGCCTTCCCCGTACAACACCCCCATCGCCAACGACGACTTCCCCGAGCCGGACAACCCCGTCAACATCACCAGCGACCACAGCGGGACGTTCACGTCGACATTGCGGAGGTTGTGCGTGCGCGCCCCAACCACCTCGATAGCCTTCGGCAACCGCGCTCCGGACATCGACACCCCTGTTCAGCAGACCGAGTGAGTCAAACAGACCGCACGGTCACCATATCGGGTGGGAGGCATGCGGGAGCTGACCTGGTCGCCGAGTTCTCGGTTGGGTCCTGCCACCCTCGGTTGCGCGCTGATCCGGGCGGGCGATGCGTTCAGTGTGAGTCGGCCACTGCGTGCAGACGAGCCGATCCGGTGGGCGTCGGCGGCCACGCCGAGGGTCGGGCAGTTCGGCGCAGGGTCGCCCCGCGCGGTTCGGTTACGGCGTCGTCGCATTCGTCGAAGCCGTCGCCATGGAGTACGTCCGCGGCGGTCTCGCTGTCGGAGGACACGAGAACGCCCTTCTCGTTAGGTTCCTGCCCTCGAGGCCTCTTCGGTTGCGCGCCGACCCGAGCGAGTTACGCGTCAGTGCGGGTCACTCGTCCAGGCGATGCCGGCGAGTTCGTCGCATCCACTTCCCGTCGAAGTCTGCGGCGGCCGCATTGCGGAACCGAATACGGCCCCTCATCGGTTACGTTGCCGCCCTCGATGCTTCGGCTGCGCACCGACCCGAGCGGTACGCGTTCAGCGTGGAGCGGTCACTGCTCCAGGTCGTTGCCGGTGAGTTCGTCGGCGCGTTCTTCGGCGTCGGTCTCGCCGTCGAGGTCGGCGGAGGCCGCGTTCAGGAACCAGGTGAGGCCCTCGTCGGTGCGGCCGGCGGCGACCAGCGCGTCGGCGTAGGCATAGAACAGGCGGGCCGCGGCAGAACCGGTGCGGGCCGGATCCAGGTCCGAGGTCTGCAAGGTGACCACGGCCTGGTCGTACTCACCGAGATCCATGCGCGCACCGGCGACCACGATCCGCAGCTCGGTGGCCTCGTCGCCGCTGAGGGCGCGTGCCTCGTCGCTGCGCCCGAGCTCGATCGCACGCTCGGGCCGGCCGAGCCCGCGTTCGCAGTCCGCCATCACGGCGAGCAGCCCGGAACCACCGGACATCCGGCGTGCGGTCCGCAGCTCGGCGAGCGCCTCCGCCCACTCACCCGCGTGATATGCCGTGACGCCCGCGGTCTCCCGGACCACTGCGATCCGCCCCGCACGCTGACGTGCGGCCCGCGCATGGGCCAGCGCCAGACGGGGATCGTCGTCGATGAGCCGAGCCGCCATCACCAGATGCCGGGCCACCGCCTCGGCATTCGACTTGTCGAGACTCAGCAGATCCCGCCGGACCGCGGACTCCAGATCAGAGGCCTGCACGTCATCGGGAAGATCAGGTTCTTCGGGGCGCGGCGCACGGCGATCCTGCGACCGGTCGCCACCGACCCGGGCGCCTTCCCCGCCACGCCGCCGGTCGTCCGGCCCGCTACCGCGCGACTCGCTGCCACGCTCGAAACCGCGACCGCCGGAATCGCCGCCACGGCGGAAATTGCCGCGATCGCTGGAATCGCCCCGGTTGAATCCACCGCGATCGCTCGAGCCGCCACGACGGTTGAAACCGCCCCGGTCGCCGGAGTTACCACCGCGGTCGGAGTCGCTACGGCCGTAGCCGCCCCGGTCGTTGGAATCGCCACCGCGGTTGTAGCCGCCGCGATCGTTCGAATCACCGCCACGCTTGAAGCCGCCGCGATCATTGGAGTCGCCACCGCGGTTGTAGCCGCCACGGTCATTCGAGTCACCACTGCGCTTGTAGCCGCCGCGATCATTGGAATCGCCACCGCGCTTGAAACCACCGCGGCCACCGGAGTCGCCGCCGCGGTTGAAACCGCCGCGCTCACTGGAACGGTTGGACCCGCGGTCGCCGGAGCTCCCGCCACGGTCGGAGTCGCGGTCGAATCCGCCACGTTCGCCGGAACGGTTGGAGCCACTGCGATCGTTGGAATCACCGCTGCGCTTGAAGCCGCCGCGGGCGCCGGAGTCGCTGCCGCGATTAAATCCGCCGCGATCGTCCGAACGACGGTTGAAGCCGCCCGACCCGCCGCGCTGCTCGGCATCGCGGTTCCGATCGAAACCACTCCGGTCTGAGTCCGCGCCACGATTGAAGCCGCCTCGGCTACCGGAATCGCCGCGGTTGAAACCACCCCGTTCGCCGGAGCGATTGAATCCGCCCCGCTCGCCGGAGCCGCCGCGGTCGAAACCACCGCGCTCGCTGGAACGGTTGAATCCGCCCCGCTCGCCGGAGCCGCCGCGGTCGAAACCACCGCGCTCGCTGGAACGGTTGAATCCGCCGCGGTCACCTGAACGGTCGTTGCGACTTCCCGAGTCACGCTGGAAACCGCCGGAACCCTCGCGGCGCTGGTATCCACCGCGCTCACCCGAGTTGGCTCGGTCGCCGGAGCCACGCTGGCCGGAGTCGCTGTTGCGTCTGAATCCGCCGCGCTGGCCGTCCGCACGGTCGGGACGGTTCCTCGACGAGTCGCCGGCCCCGCTGCTCTGAGAGGGTCGATCGGATCCCTCGCCGCGCCGGAACGAGTTCCGGTCGTCGTTCTGTTCCGACACGATGATCCCTTTCTGAGGTCCGCAAGAGTTGGTCGGGGGCCCCACAAATTGAATCACGTGTCCTAGAGGGGGCCTGACACGGCGATGTCGTCATGGCACGTCAAGGTGCTGAAACGACGATAGGGGACCCAGAATCTGGGTCCCCTATCGTGAAGGATGTTCCGGCGGTGTCCTACTCTCCCACACCCTGTCGAGTGCAGTACCATCGGCGCTGGCAGGCTTAGCTTCCGGGTTCGGAATGGGACCGGGCGTTTCCCTGCCGCTATGGCCGCCGTAACTCTATGAAACTATCCACACAACAGCGCTGACACCCACCCACCAAACCCCGAGCGGGGCGCAGTAGAGTTCATGCCTGCTGCAGTGCCGTGTGTTGTTTCAGATACTGCACAGTGGACGCGTAGCTTCTTTGTTGGTAAGTCCTCGGCCGATTAGTACCAGTCACCTACACCCGTTACCGGACTTCCAGTTCTGGCCTATCAACCCCATGGTCTGTGGGGGGCCTTAACCACTCGAAGGTGGTGAGAAACCTCATCTTGGAACAGGCTTCCCGCTTAGATGCTTTCAGCGGTTATCCCTTCCGAACGTAGCTAACCAGCGGTGCTCCTGGCGGAACAACTGGCACACCAGAGGTTCGTCCGTCCCGGTCCTCTCGTACTAGGGACAGCCTTCCTCAAGTTTCTGACGCGCGCGGCGGATAGAGACCGAACTGTCTCACGACGTTCTAAACCCAGCTCGCGTGCCGCTTTAATGGGCGAACAGCCCAACCCTTGGGACCTACTCCAGCCCCAGGATGCGACGAGCCGACATCGAGGTGCCAAACCATCCCGTCGATATGGACTCTTGGGGAAGATCAGCCTGTTATCCCCGGGGTACCTTTTATCCGTTGAGCGACACCGCTTCCACTTGCCGGTGCCGGATCACTAGTCCCGACTTTCGTCCCTGCTCGAGCTGTCGCTCTCACAGTCAAGCTCCCTTGTGCACTTGCACTCGACACCTGATTGCCAACCAGGCTGAGGGAACCTTTGGGCGCCTCCGTTACATTTTAGGAGGCAACCGCCCCAGTTAAACTACCCACCAGGCACTGTCCCTGAACCAGATCATGGTCCGAGGTTAGAAGTCCAATACGATCAGAGTGGTATTTCAACGATGACTCCCTCGACACTGGCGTGCCGATTTCACAGTCTCCCACCTATCCTACACAAACCGTACCGAACACCAATACCAAGCTATAGTGAAGGTCCCGGGGTCTTTTCGTCCTGCCGCGCGTAACGAGCATCTTTACTCGTAATGCAATTTCGCCGAGTCTGTGGTTGAGACAGCAGAGAAGTCGTTACGCCATTCGTGCAGGTCGGAACTTACCCGACAAGGAATTTCGCTACCTTAGGATGGTTATAGTTACCACCGCCGTTTACCGGGGCTTAAATTCTCAGCTTCGCAACCGAAGTCGCTAACCGGTCCTCTTAACCTTCCGGCACCGGGCAGGCGTCAGTCCGTATACATCGTCTTACGACTTCGCACGGACCTGTGTTTTTAGTAAACAGTCGCTTCTCTCTGGTCTCTGCGACCCAACCCAGCTCAGGAAGCACGTTCCATCACCAGACCGGGTCCCCCTTCTCCCGAAGTTACGGGGGCATTTTGCCGAGTTCCTTAACCACAGTTCTCTCGATCGCCTTAGTATTCTCTACCTGACCACCTGTGTCGGTTTGGGGTACGGGCCGTGTACCAACTCACTAGAGGCTTTTCTCGGCAGCATAGGATCACTGAATTCGCCTCAATCGGCTACGCATCACCTCTCAGGCCACATGTCTGGCGGATTTGCCTACCAAACGCCCTACAGGCTTACACCAGTACAACCACTGACTGGCCCAGCTACCTTCCTGCGTCACCCCATCGCTTGACTACTACAGCCAGGGTCATATGCAGCCGCTTCCAGTCTCCCGAAGGAGATCCGTCCACATTTGGATACTTAGCACAACTGATTCGCCATTGGGCGCGGATACACGGGTACGGGAATATCAACCCGTTGTCCATCGACTACGCCTGTCGGCCTCGCCTTAGGTCCCGACTCACCCTGGGCGGATTAACCTGGCCCAGGAACCCTTGGTCATTCGGCGGACGAGTTTCTCACTCGTCTTTCGCTACTCATGCCTGCATTCTCACTCGCACAGCCTCCACAACTAGTTCACACTGCTGCTTCCATGGCTGCACGACGCTCCCCTACCCATCCACACCACTGCACCACCCTCCGTAGAGAATGACGGATGTATTGTGTGAATGCCGCGGCTTCGGCGGTGTACTTGAGCCCCGCTACATTGTCGGCGCAGGATCACTTGACCAGTGAGCTATTACGCACTCTTTCAAGGGTGGCTGCTTCTAAGCCAACCTCCTGGTTGTCTTCGCGACCCCACATCCTTTTCCACTTAGTACACGCTTAGGGGCCTTAGCCGGCGATCTGGGCTGTTTCCCTCTCGACTACGAAGCTTATCCCCCGCAGTCTCACTGCCACGCTCTCACACACCGGCATTCGGAGTTTGGCTGATTTCGGTAAGCTTGTAGGCCCCCTAGACCATCCAGTAGCTCTACCTCCGGCGTGAAACACGTGACGCTGCACCTAAATGCATTTCGGGGAGAACCAGCTATCACGGAGTTTGATTGGCCTTTCACCCCTACCCACAGCTCATCCCCTCAGTTTTCAACCTAAGTGGGTTCGGGCCTCCACGACGTCTTACCGTCGCTTCACCCTGGCCATGGGTAGATCACTCCGCTTCGGGTCTAGAACATGCGACTCCAACGCCCTATTCGGACTCGCTTTCGCTACGGCTACCCCACACGGGTTAACCTCGCCACATGCCACTAACTCGCAGGCTCATTCTTCAAAAGGCACGCCATCACCCACAGTGACAAGTCACTCGCAGGCCCTGACGGATTGTAAGCGCACGGTTTCAGGTACTATTTCACTCCCCTCCCGGGGTACTTTTCACCTTTCCCTCACGGTACTAGTCCGCTATCGGTCACCAGGGAGTATTCAGGCTTACCGGGTGGTCCCGGCAGATTCACAGCAGATTTCACGGGCCCGCTGCTACTCGGGTATCTTCCACGCAAGCCGTTGAGTTTTCGTCTACGGGACTCTCACCCTCTACGACAGGCCGTTCCAGACCACTTCGACTAACCCAACGGTTTCTGACTCACGCCCAATCCGGCAGAATTGAGAAGAAAGACCCCACAACACCGTCTAGACAACCCCTGCCGGGTATCACATCTAAACGGTTTAGCCTCATCCGCTTTCGCTCGCCACTACTCACGGAATCACTATTGTTTTCTCTTCCTGTGGGTACTGAGATGTTTCACTTCCCCACGTTCCCTCCACACACCCTATATATTCAGATGCGGGTAACACGACATCACTCGTGCTGGGTTTCCCCATTCGGAAATCCTCGGATCTCAGCTCGGTTGACAGCTCCCCGAGGCTTATCGCAGCCTCCTACGTCCTTCATCGGCTCCTGGTGCCAAGGCATCCACCGTACGCTCTTAAACACTTACTAACAAAGATGCTCGCGTCCACTGTGCAGTTCTCAAACAACACACCCACTCAAACCCTCATCCAAGACCAACAGAACCAAAACCCTGCGGTATCAAGGAGATCCGAGCGGATCGTTATCTTGCCTGGAAAGAACGTCTGTTCTTTCAGGACCCAATAGTGTGTCGGTATATCCACCGCGACCAGGAACACAGTCCCGATCGAGTGCGATGAAACTTGTCAGCGTTCCACCCATGAGCGTCCGCAGTCCCACAGACGGGGACTAAACGGTCTCTGACGCGGTCGAGGACGACTCTTCGAACCGACCAGCGTAGAAGTGCTCCTTAGAAAGGAGGTGATCCAGCCGCACCTTCCGGTACGGCTACCTTGTTACGACTTCGTCCCAATCGCCAATCCCACCTTCGACGGCTCCCTCCACAAGGGTTAGGCCACCGGCTTCGGGTGTTACCGACTTTCATGACGTGACGGGCGGTGTGTACAAGGCCCGGGAACGTATTCACCGCAGCGTTGCTGATCTGCGATTACTAGCGACTCCAACTTCACGGGGTCGAGTTGCAGACCCCGATCCGAACTGAGACCGGCTTTAAGGGATTCGCTCCACCTCACGGTATCGCAGCCCTCTGTACCGGCCATTGTAGCATGTGTGAAGCCCTGGACATAAGGGGCATGATGACTTGACGTCGTCCCCACCTTCCTCCGAGTTGACCCCGGCAGTCTCCTGCGAGTCCCCGGCATAATCCGCTGGCAACACAGGACAAGGGTTGCGCTCGTTGCGGGACTTAACCCAACATCTCACGACACGAGCTGACGACAGCCATGCACCACCTGTACACCGACCACAAGGGGGCCTACATCTCTGCAGGTTTCCGGTGTATGTCAAACCCAGGTAAGGTTCTTCGCGTTGCATCGAATTAATCCACATGCTCCGCCGCTTGTGCGGGCCCCCGTCAATTCCTTTGAGTTTTAGCCTTGCGGCCGTACTCCCCAGGCGGGGTACTTAATGCGTTAGCTACGGCACGGATCCCGTGGAAGGAAACCCACACCTAGTACCCACCGTTTACGGCGTGGACTACCAGGGTATCTAATCCTGTTCGCTACCCACGCTTTCGCTTCTCAGCGTCAGTTACTTCCCAGAGACCCGCCTTCGCCACCGGTGTTCCTCCTGATATCTGCGCATTTCACCGCTACACCAGGAATTCCAGTCTCCCCTGAAGTACTCAAGTCTGCCCGTATCGCCCGCAAGCTTGGGGTTGAGCCCCAAGTTTTCACGGACGACGCGACAAACCGCCTACAAGCTCTTTACGCCCAGTAATTCCGGACAACGCTCGCACCCTACGTATTACCGCGGCTGCTGGCACGTAGTTGGCCGGTGCTTCTTCTACAGGTACCGTCACTCTCGCTTCGTCCCTGTCGAAAGAGGTTTACAACCCGAAGGCCGTCATCCCTCACGCGGCGTCGCTGCATCAGGCTTTCGCCCATTGTGCAATATTCCCCACTGCTGCCTCCCGTAGGAGTCTGGGCCGTGTCTCAGTCCCAGTGTGGCCGGTCACCCTCTCAGGTCGGCTACCCGTCGTCGCCTTGGTGGGCCGTTACCCCGCCAACAAGCTGATAGGCCGCGGGCCCATCTCGCACCGATAAATCTTTCCACCAAACAGCATGCACTGAAAGGTCATATCCGGTATTAGACCCAGTTTCCCAGGCTTATCCCGAAGTGCGAGGCAGATCACCCACGTGTTACTCACCCGTTCGCCGCTCGTGTACCCCGAAGGGCCTTACCGCTCGACTTGCATGTGTTAAGCACGCCGCCAGCGTTCGTCCTGAGCCAGGATCAAACTCTCCGTTGAAGACTCTCGAAACACCCCCAAAAGGGCGAATCAGAAGTATCTAAACTAGAGTCCGAAAACCCAGCAAAACAAAACGCCAGCAAAAGTATTTGCTGACTAAATGTCCAACCTCACCCAGACGGGGGTCCAGAGAGGCCGGAACCAATAAATAATTGGCACTGACATTCATCGACACACTATTGAGTTCTCAAAGAACACACGCACACACTTCGTCCCCGGCAATAACCGGATCTTCCGTGAGGCAACTGTTCCAGCCTAAGTGGCTTCTCCCGCAGAGTCAAGTCCGCGTGATCACCTTAGGCGTCCTACTTGGTTGGCCAGGCGCTCCCCGTACTACCTCGTTTCCCGGTCCATCCGCGCAGCGTTTCCGCTGGCTTCTCGGCTCCGGGTCGGTGTCCGTGTCGCTCTGACCTGGAATAAGTTACGCGGCGGATAACGCTACGTCAAATCCGCTGTTCAGGCTCGCGTTTCCGCAGGTCAGAGCGTCGCGATCGGGCCAGCCGACGGCTTGAATCACACAGATGTGACTCAAGCCACGACGATCTTCATGCGCCTGCCCGCAGCACCCCGGCGAGGTTCTTCTTGCCGCGGCGCAGCACCAGCCAGCGTCCGTGCAGGTAGTCGCTGTCGGCGGGGGTCCACTCGAGGTCCGAGATCCGCTCGTTGTTCACCGAGGCGCCCCCCTCGTTCACCGCGCGCCGGGCCGCGCCGCGGCTTTCGCTCAGTCCGGTGGCGACGAGCAGGTCCACGATGGTGGTCGGCTCCCCCGCCCGCAGTTCCGCGACGGAGGCTTCGCGCAGCGCGGCGCCGAGGGTCGGCTCGTCCAACTCCCGGAGTTCGCCGCGACCGAACAGCGCTTGGCTGGCCAGTTGCACAGCGCGGGTGTTCGCCTCGCCGTGCACCAGCGTGGTCATCTCGGCGGCCAGCCTGCGCTGCGCCTCCCGCGCGTGCGGACGTTCCGCCGTGGCCTGTTCCAGTTCGGCCAGTTCCTCACGGGACAGGAAAGTGAACCAGCGCAGGTTCCGGATGACGTCGGCGTCGGCCGTGTTCACGAAGTACTGGTACCAGGCGTACGGGCTGGTCATCTCGGGGTCGAGCCACAGGCTGCCGCCACCGGTCGACTTGCCGAACTTCTTGCCGTCGGCCGAGGTCACCAGGGGAACGGTGAGCGCGTGCACCGAGGCGCCGTCGACGCGCCGGTTCAGCTCGACGCCGGCGATGATGTTGCCCCACTGGTCGGAACCGCCGACCTGCAACGTGCAGTCGTAGTTGCGACGCAGCTGCAGGTAGTCGTTCGCCTGCAGGAGCATGTAGCTGAATTCGGTGTAGGAGATGCCGTCGCCGTCCAGGCGGCGCTTGATGGTGTCGCGGGCCAGCATGACGTTCACGGAGAAGTGCTTGCCGATATCCCGCAGGAAGTCGACCGCGGACAGTTGGCCGGTCCACTCCATGTTGTTGACGACCACCGCACCGGTCGACGAATCGTCGAGGTCGACGAACCGTTCCAGCTGGGAACGGATCCGTTCCGACCAGTCCCGGACGGTGTCGTTGGAATTCATGGTGCGCTCGCCGACGTCACGCGGGTCGCCGATCAGACCGGTGGCGCCGCCGGCCAGCACGATCGGGCGGTTGCCCGCGCGCTGGAAGCGCTTGAGCGCCAGCAGCGGGACGAGGTGCCCGGCGTGCAGGCTGGGCCCGGTGGGATCGAAGCCGGCATAGACGGTCAACCGGCCAGCGTCCAGGGAAGCGCGCAACGCGTCCAGGTCGGTGGATTGCGCGATCAGTCCGCGCCAGGTCAGTTCGTCGATGATGTCGCCGCTCACGGTGTCCCATCTTTCCGCACGGGTGGTCCGTGCCTCGAGTGCGCCTCAGTCTGTCGACCACGACACTCGCAGGTCGAGCGATTTTCCGGGCACTGACCGGCGACGGTGCGCACCCGGAGTGCCTGCGGGCCCGAACTCCGACCACCAGATACCCCGCATGACACCGCGTGCGCGACGTGCGGCGACAGACGCTCGACGGCTCGACGGCCGTCGAGCGCCGGTACCGAGTCGATCAGCTCGACAACCGCTTCCGCAGCGCGACGACGGTGTCGCGACGCTCGTAGGCGATCCAGGCGAACAGCACGGCCAGCACCAGCGGGAACAGCACGAGTTCCGGCGCATCCAGCAAAAAGACCTGGGTAGCGGCGGCGAGCACCGTCAGGATCGACAAGCCCGCGGCGGCCAACCCGCCCAGCAGCGGCACCAGCAGGCCGATACCGCCCGCGAGCTCGACCACCCCGGTGAAGTAGCGGAACCAGTCACCCCAGCCGATCGTGTCGAACGATTTCACGGCATCTGCCTGGCCGAACAGCTTGGGCAGTGCCGAGGCGATGATGAAGAACAGGCCGAGCAGAATCTGCAGGGTCCACAGGACGCGGTTCTTCACCTTGCCGGGACGGGCGGCGGCGGGAATGGCGGTCATGATGTCTTCCTTCAGGTCGGTCGCGCCGGATGTTCGCGCGTTCACCTGTTAGGACGGCCGCCCCGCGGAAAACTCATCGCCGCATGGGCACGACCTCGAGTCAGGACGCTTCGGCGCGCGGTGCGCGCGGACTGCGCCGGTACGCGGACACCGCCGCGGAACCGGGCAACCAGAATCGCCAGGGCAGATCCGCCGCGGTGCTGACACCGACGCGCGGGCCACTCGCGATGTCCTTCGGGTCTACCGGAGTGCCGAGTTCCAGCCGGATCGGCGAAGCGGGGTCCAACAATGGCGTGCCGTAGTCGCTCAACGTGATTCCCAGTGCGCTGCCGAGATTGCCCGGTCCCCGCGCCAAACCGGCACCGGTCCGCGCGGCCGGTCGGCGGGCCCTGGCCTCGTCGAGGCCTGCGATCACCTCACCCGACCTGATCAGCGCCGCGCTGGCGGTGCCGTCCGGTCCACTGGTCACATTGATGCACATGTGCATCCCGTAGCTGAGGTAGACGTACAGCACCCCCGCCGGACCGAACATCACCGCGTTGCGCTTGGTACGCCCGCGCCCGGAATGCGATGCCGGGTCGTGCCACGGTCCTGCCGGATCGCCGCCGTAGGCCTCGACCTCGACGATCCGCACACCGACCGGCCCGGACCACAGTGTCGAGCCCAACAAGCGGCGGGCGGCGGTGGGCGGTTCGACGGCTAACTCATCGGCACACACGCCACCATTGTCCAGATGGCTACTCCGGCAGATTCACAGCCATTGGGCGACACCCTTGTGCCCGGAGCAGGTGCCGCTGCGGTGCTGGCTGAAGCTGTAGGTGCCGTCTTTGCAGCGGGCGGTCGCGCCGTCCGGCGGTGTCACCGACTGCTGCGGGCGGGGCACGCAGTGGTTGTCCACGTTCTCGTACTGACCCGCCGGGCACGCGGTGTGCAGTACCGGGGTGGCCGACGCGGGCGCCGAGACCAGGGCAGCCAGCCCGACGACGGCCGCGAACAAGCCGAGCAACGGCTTCGATGTCATAACGAAATTCCTTGCGACAGAGCAGTATTCAGCAATACGCCCAGCACATTCGCTGGATTGCCACAACATAGCGCGCGCTGCCGGTGCCGCGGTATCGGTTGTGTGATCTACACGCGGCTAGCCGAGCGAGTCATGGTCCAGGTAGAGACCCTTCAATTTGGTCGGGTTCACTTGGAAACGCAGGTTCTGGATGCGGCCGTCGACGATGTCGTAGGTGAACGCGCCACCCGGATTCCCGTCCAGACAGGCCAGCGCGCCCAGTTCGCCGTTGACGTAGGCCGAGGTCAACTCGATGCCCGCGGAGACCGGCTTCGCCAGCACGCCGAGGATCCACCGGGCCACATGATCCGGGCCGTGCAGCGGGCGGCGCGCCGCGGTCACGATGCCGCCGCCGTCGGACCAGAGCGTCACGTCGGGTGCGAGCAGATCCATCAGGGCGTTGAGGTCGCCGCCCGCGCAGGCGGCCATGAACCGCGCGGTGATGTGGTCACGTTCGGCTTTGTCGGTGTCGACGCGCGGCCGCCGGGACTGCACGTGTCCGCGGGCGCGATGCGCGATCTGACGGATGGTCGCCTCGGGGCGGTCGAGGGTGTCCGCGATCTCGGCGTGCGTGTAACCGAACACCTCGCGCAATACGAACACGGCGCGTTCCACCGGTGTCAGGGTTTCCAGGATCACGAGCATCGCGGTGGAGACGGTGTCGGCCAATTCGGTCTCCTCGGCGACGTTCGGAGCGGTGAGCAATGGTTCGGGCAGCCAGGGACCGACGTAGTTCTCGCGGGTCGCCTGGGCGGACGTGAGTCGGTTGAGGGACAGGTTGGTGACGGTGCGCACCAGATAGGCCTTCGGGTGGCGCACCGTCGCCTGATCGGTCTCGTGCCATTTCAACCACGCGTCCTGCAGGATGTCTTCCGCGTCGGTGACGGTGCCCAGCATCCGATACGCGGTGGCGAACAGCAGCCGCCGATGTTCGAGGAAAGGGTCCTGCGCAGGCACAACGTCGATCATCGCGCCATGCTCCCAGACCTGTCCGACATGTCCGAAAACCGCGTCACGCGATCGGCGCCGCCGCGCGCCGGCCGGTCCGCAGCTTGACCGGAACGTTCATCCGCCTGCTGAACCGGACGATCGGGACCGGGCTGGCGCTGACCGACTCCTTGTAGGCAACCGCGGCCCGACCGGTCAGATAGCAGCGGCCCGGCGTGTCGTCCGACTTGGTGAACTGGATGATCGCGTCCCGGCGGCCCAGGCTGACCGGCTGGTGGAAGTAACCGAAGCGGAACGGCTTCGTCGCCTTTCCCCGAAGCGCGCGGGCGATGGTGTCGGCGGCGTAGGCCGCGGTCGGTATGCCGCTCTGGCAGGTGCCGTGGATCTGCCCCCATGGCATCCGGATCGCGGCCGCGTCCCCCACCGCGTGAATGTTCGGGTGCGAGACCGAACGCAGTGTCTCGTCGACCACGATCAACCCGCGCTCGTCGGTCGCGATGCCGGCCGCTGCCGCCAGCGGCGCGACCCGCACACCGGTGGTCCACAGCGTGAGATCGGCGGGAATCACAGTGCCACCGGCCAATTCGACTCCATCGGGCAGCACCTTCGTGACCGCGGCGCCGATCTCGCGCGCGACACCGAGACGATCGAACGCACGGTTCAGGTAGGCACGCGCCTTTGCACCCATCATCGCGCCGGGCTCGCCGCTGCTGATCAGCGTGACCCGCAATCCCGGGTGATTCTCGGCGATTTCGGCCGCCGCCTCGATACCGGTCAGGCCGCCACCGCAGACAGCGACCGCACCTCCTTGCGCCGCAACCATATTCAAGCGTTCCGCGAACCGGTGCGCGACCCGGGGATCGTTGAGCGTCCACGCGTGGTCGGCCGCACCCGGCACGGTGTCGGTATCGGTACTGCTGCCCAGCGCGTAGATCAACTCGTCGTAAGCCAGCGTCCGGGTGCCGTCGACCAGGACCTGGCCCGAGACCGGATCGAGGGAAGTGGCCCAGCCCTGGACGAATTCGACGCCGGTGCCGCTCAGGAGATCGGCGATGCGATGGTCGGCAAGTTCATGACCGGCGGCGATCTGGTGCATCCGCAGCCGCTCGGTGAAGCGGGCCGACGGGTTCACGAGCGTGATCCGGACGTTCTGCTTACGGGTGCGCCGAGCCAATCGCGCGGCCGCCACCATGCCGGTGTAACCGCCGCCGAGGATGACGATGCGATGTGCGGTGTCCATGGGATTCTCCGATGCTCGGGTGCTTGCTGACGTCCATGGGACAGACCTGCCCCCGAGAACGTGACACCTCATCAATGTGACCTGGAACACATCTTGTTCCGCAGTTCAGAGGCCTACACGTGGCCTCTGCAATCAGGGACGGATGGGGGGCGCTCCCTGATGTGCCCGAGCACCTCGGCTTTCTACCGTCGAACAATGCCTTCGGTTTCCCGGCCGCGTAGATGGCGGCGGTTCCTTCTGATTCTCGGCGCCATGGTGGTGCTCCTCGCGCTCGCCGTCGGCGGCGGCGTCACCGCGGTGTACCTGAACGCGGACGTATCCACGGTGGGCCGCACCGAATTTCGGAACGAACTCGCCATCCCACCGCTGGCGCCCGCACGCCTGCTGCCCGACGGCACGCGCGAGTTCGAACTCGACATGCGTTCGGGGCGAACCGAATTCCGGCCCGGCCAGGCGACCGAGACGTGGGGTTTCAACGGCGCCTACCTCGGGCCGACGCTACGGGCGCGGCGCGGTGAGCAGGTCGCGGTGACCGTCCGCAATCACCTACCCGAGGCATCGACCGTGCACTGGCACGGCATGCACCTCCCGGCGGCGATGGACGGCGGGCCCCACCAGATGGTCCAGGCAGGCGCCACCTGGCAGCCGCGATGGACGATCGATCAACCGGCCGCCACGCTCTGGTACCACCCGCATCCACACGGCGCGACCGAGGACCATGTCCGGCGCGGCCTCGCGGGCATGTTCCTGCTCGACGACGAGTTCTCCGAAACACTGCCGCTACCAAGGAATTACGGCGTCGACGATCTGCCGGTCATCGTCCAGGACGTGAAGTTCCGTGAGAACGAGCTGGATTCGTCCCACGCGATCTTCCGCGACGTCGGGTTCCTCGGCGATCAGACCATGGTGAACGGCACCCTGGCGCCCTACCGCACCGTCTGCGACGAGCTGGTCCGACTCCGGCTGCTCAACGCGTCGACCGCCCGCACCTACACCTTCGGCTTCGCCGACGGACGCGGCTTCTCCCTCGTCGCGACCGATGGCGGCCTGATCGAACAACCGCTCACACTGGACCGGCTGCCGCTCTCGCCCGGTGAGCGAGCCGAAATCGTCGTGCGGATGCGCGCGGGTGAACGAACCGTGCTGCGCAGCAACGAGCTCGACGCCGGACTCGACTTCTGGACCCAGCGCTTCGCCGGCGGCGACGACACCTTCGACGTGCTGGAGTTGCGTGCCGCCGACACGTTGCGTCCGTCGCCCGCCCTGCCCGCGACGCTGGCGCGACCGTCTACCCCGGACGGTTCCGATTCGGTCGTCGAGCGGCGCTTCGAGTTGAATCTGTCCGGTATCAACGGGAAACCGATGGCGATGGACCGCATCGATTTCACCGTCACCCGCGGCACCACCGAAATCTGGACCGTCCGCAACAACGACGGCATGCCGCACAACTTCCACATCCACGACGTGCAATTCCGCGTGCTGCGCAGGAACGACGGCCCACCACCCGCAGCGCTCAACGGCCCGAAAGACACCGTCTTCCTACCGCCGAACACCACCGTGCGACTGGCCGTGCGGTTCGACGGCCCCGCCGACCCTGCCGCACCGTACATGTACCACTGCCACCTGCTCTGGCACGAGGACCTGGGCATGATGGGCCAATTCGCAGTGGTCGAGCCGGGCGGTTCGGCCGTTCCCCCACCACCGCACCACGGGCACTGACGCCGAATCCTCCTGGACGGCTGATCACCAGGTAATGGTGGCGGCGGGCTCTCGGGCGATGCCGCCACCACTACCTGGTGATCAGTCGTCCAATTCCGGCACTGGCGCGACACGCCGCCGTCAGGCGCAGGGTCTTGCCAGTGCAGGCAAGTCGCGCTAAATTCATCACACAGTGAATTCAACACTTGATGAATTGAGTCGACCATGTCGCAAACCATTCCATCCGCGGCCGTGGATGTTCGGAACCTCGCTGTTCGGCGGGGTGGACGGCAAGTCCTGCACGACATTTCGCTGACCATCCCGCGCGGGTCGATCACCGGGCTGCTCGGGCCATCGGGATGCGGAAAGACGACGCTGATGCGCAGCATCGTGGGCACTCAGATCGTCGAATCCGGCGAGATCTCGGCGCTCGGCCTGCCCGCCGGATCCGCGGCGCTGCGCCACCGCATCGGCTACGTCACGCAGGCGCCCAGCATCTACTCCGACATCAGCGTGCGAGAGAACGTCGCCTACTTCGCGGCACTGTACGGCCGTGAACGCGCGGCCGTCGACGAGGCGATCCACGCCGTCGGTCTCGACGAACACGCGGGCCAGCGCGGCGACGAGCTCTCCGGCGGGCAGAAGACCCGCGCGTCACTGGCCTGCGCCCTGGTCGCCAAGCCGGAGCTGCTGGTGCTGGACGAACCAACCGTCGGGCTGGATCCGGTACTGCGCGTGGATCTTTGGCAGCAGTTCCACGAACTCGCCGCCGCCGGAACCACATTGGTCGTGTCCAGTCACGTGATGGACGAGGCCGAACATTGCGACCGGCTACTACTCATGCGCGAAGGGCACCTGCTCGCCCAGTTGAGCCCGGCCGAATTGCGGGCCGAAACCGGTGAAGAGAACCTCGAACGCGCGTTTCTCGCGCTGATCACGATGGGACGAGCGGCATGACGTACGACAACTCGGCGACGCGACGCACACCCACCCTGCGCCCCTATCT
Source organism: Nocardia brasiliensis (assembly GCF_011801125.1). Classification (NCBI taxonomy): domain Bacteria; kingdom Bacillati; phylum Actinomycetota; class Actinomycetes; order Mycobacteriales; family Nocardiaceae; genus Nocardia; species Nocardia brasiliensis. The sequence continues at coordinate 2,210,383 of NZ_CP046171.1, read as the reverse complement.
CGCGACCACCACCCGCATTCTGCGCCAACTGCGCAACGACCATCGCACCGTCGCCATGATCGTGGTGGTGCCCGCGTTGCTGATGACGCTGCTGTACTTCATCTACAAAGACACCCCGACCAACCCGTTCAATCCGGTGCCGCTGTTCGACCGGGTCGGCATCAGCATGCTCGGCATCCTGCCGTTCATCGTGATGTTCCTGATCACCGCCATCGCCATGCAGCGCGAACGCACCTCGGGCACATTGGAACGGCTGCTCACCACGCCGTTGGCCAAGCTCGACCTGCTCGGTGGCTACGGCACCGCGTTCTCGCTGGCCGCCGCCGCGCAGGCCGGGGTGGCCTGCCTGGTGTCGTTCGGATTCCTCGGCCTGCACTCGGCGGGCAGCCCCGGCTGGGTGGTGCTGATCGCGGTGGTCGACGCCGTCTGCGGTGTCGCCCTCGGCCTGCTGGCAAGTGCGTTCGCGCGCACCGAATTCCAGGCGGTGCAGTTCATGCCGGTGGTGGTCGCGCCGCAGATCTTCCTGTGCGGCTTGCTCGTTCCGCGCGGGGAGCTGCCCGGCTGGCTCGAGGCGATCAGTAACGTGATGCCGATGAGCTATGCGGTCGATGCGCTGCAAGAGGTTTCGACGCATCCGAATGCGACGGGCACCATGTGGCGCGACCTCGCGGTTGTCGCCGGATTCTCCGTCGTCGCGCTGTGCCTCGGCGCCGCGACCCTACGGCGGCGCACACAGTGATGGCGAACCGGTCCGCCCCCGGCGATCGCCCCGCCAGATCCGGCCGCCGCCCAGGACAGTCCGGTGCCCGCGAGGCGATCCTGGCCGCGGCCCGCGCCCGGTTCGCGGAGGCAGGCTTCGACAAGACATCCATCCGCGCCGTCGCCGCCGACGCCGGGGTCGATCCGGCGTTGGTACATCACTACTTCGGCACCAAACAAGAACTGTTCGGCGCCGTCGTACAGCTGCCCGTGAACCCCGAACACACGCTGACAGCCGTCGACGCGGCCCCGCTCGACCGACTCGGCGAAACCATCCTCCGCGCCGTCCTCACAGTCTGGGATTCCCCCGCGGGCGCAGGCGTCGTCGCCATGGTGCGCAGCATCATCGCAGGCGGCGACACCTCCCTGGCACGTTCCTTCATCCTCGAGGTCGTGCTGGAACGGGTCCGCCTGAGAATCGCCACCCCGGACGACGACGGACGCCTGCGCGTCGCCCTGGTCGGTTCCCAAATGATCGGCCTCCTCATGGCCCGCAAGATCGTCGGCATCGAACCGATGGCCTCCGCCCCACCCGAAACCCTCATCACCGCCATCGCCCCCACCCTCCAGCGCTACCTGACCGGCGAGATCGACACGGCTGGTATTTCGTTCGAGTGAACGGTTGGCGGGTGGGTCCAATCGGTGCCTCGATGCGACCTACGCGGGGCCCGCGGGATCCAGCCATTCCTCCCGCGCCCGGTGGGAGGAAACTGAACGTCCAGCGCGGATGACATCGGTGCCCGATCCACATCGAGCCCAGGAGTCGCGATGACCGAGACACCCGGCCCCATACCGTAGGCGCCGCCCGCGGGACGCCGGCGTTACCTCGGCGGCGCGATCACCGCGGTCATAGTCGGGGTGGCCGCCGGATTGGGCTACTTCTGGCTCAAACCCGCGGCACCGCCGAAGGTGTACGCCGAGCGCAGCCTGCCGATCTTCGAACACACCAAGACCGACCTGCGCGGGCAAACTTTGCAGAATGCACTCACCAAAATCGTCTACCCGCAATCGGTGCTCAACGACCACCTCGGCGACGTGTGGGTCGTCTACCTTGGTGCCGCCCCCTCTCGCACCCTGATCCCGATCCCCGAAGACACCGACGCCTGGACCGTGGTCGCAGCGTGCTTCCGTGTCCAAACACTCGGCGAAGAGGCGGCGAACCGGAAGCTGAGCCCCGGGCAGAAACCCTCGATCAACTTCGTCTCCTTCGGCATCCAGCGCTCGAACACGATTCCCCCTGAACAACTCGGCGCGACCATCCGGGACAACCTCGACGACACCCTGCCCGGATGCATCGGCCCCTCCGGAATGAACGCCTACCGGCCGGGCACCGGACCACCCTCCGAGTCCAATAGATCGGATACCGAGTGGAGAACCACACGGTTGTCCGATAGCCTCTGCCGGAGCGGCAGTCGGGGGTTGTTCCTGCCGCCTATTCGAATAAGATCTGCCAGCTTCGGGCGCAGGCCCGGGCCGGTCGGGGGGATTCGCCTGAATCACCGCACGGACCGGGCTGGCCCCTGCACTGGGAGGTACTGATGCCTTACGCGATCGTTGGCTTATTGACGCTGGCGCTGTGGGTCTACTGCCTGATCGACATCATCACCTGCCCCGACGCGGGCATCCGCCACCTGCCCAAAATGGGCTGGCTGATCGTGGTCATCCTCATCCCGACCGTCGGCGCACTGCTCTGGCTCTTCGCCGGCCGTCCCGTCCACGAAACCCGCCCGCGCTCGACAACCGGATACGCCGAATACGACCGGCCCGGTCGCTACGTCGCCCAAGACCCCGCCGCAGACGAAGCCTTCCTACGCGGCCTCCGTGAGCGCGCCGAACAGCAACGAGCCGAAGCCCGACGTCAGGAAGCCGCGCGCCAAAACGATCAGGATCGTCGCGACAAGGGCGAATAGTCCTGTGAGCGGGCCGAAAAGCGTCTCTTCCCATCCTGCCGAGCAGGATCGCTATGGTGGCCGGGACCGCAGGCCAGTCGGCGCCGAAGAATCTGCCATAGACCCACCGACCGGTAATCCGAAGTTTGTGTCTTACGGGTGCCGGCGGTGCATTCTGAGCCGGAGACCGGCGGGTTTGAGCGTGAGCGTTTCACGGACGTCGAGATGGTAAACGGGGTCGGGCTCTAGGTGTTGTGGGTCGTGACGTTGGTGACGCGGGGCGTGGGGTGGGCTGAAAGGGGGCGGTTCTTCCGGCGGCAGGATGTGAAGCGCCAACTCACACATCCGCCACGCGACCGAAAGAACCGCCGTGTCTCACCGTAATGCCCCGTTGACTGTCGAGGGCCGCCACCGGCTCGTGGACCGCTGCCGGACCCGCCCGATCGCCCATGTCGCCGCCGAGATGGGCATCTCCCGCCGATGTGCGTCGAAGTGGGTCAACAGATTTCGTCAGCACGGCGAGCTCGGGCTCCTCGACCGGTCCAGCGCCCCGCATCTGTCACCATCGGCCACGCCAGTGCAGGTGGTGGCCCGGATCGAACTGTTGCGCCGGACCAGGAAATGGTCCGCTCGCCGGATCTCACTTGAACTGGCAGCCGAAGGCACCCGGATCTCGGTGCGGACCGTGGGCCGGCACCTGGTCCGGCTCGGGCTGAACCGACGCCGGTTTCTGGACCCCAACGGTGAACCGAACCGGGCCCCGCGCCGGATCATCGCCCGCCGACCAGGCCATATGGTCCACATCGATATCAAGAAGGTCGGAAAGATCCCCGACGGCGGCGGCTGGCGCATCCACGGTCGAGGATCGGCCCAGGACAAAGCCGCCCGCGCGGCGAACAAACGTTGCAGGCCCGGTTACGTGTTCCTTCACACCGCTGTCGACGGCTACTCGAGGCTGGCCTACACAGAAGCCTTGCCGGACGAGAAAGCAGTCACGGCAATCGGTTTCGTGTTCCGGGCCCGGGCATTTTTCGCCGCTCACGGCATCACCAGCATCGAACGGATCGTCACCGACAACGGTGCCTGCTACAAAGCCCGCGACTTCGCGAAGGTGCTCCTCGGTGCCCGCCATCAGCGGATCACGCCCTACACACCGCGGCACAACGGCAAGGTCGAGCGTTACAACCGGATCCTGGCCGAGGAATTCCTCTACGCCCGCGAGTGGACTTCAGATCTGCAGCGCCAGCAGGCGCTGCAGATCTGGAACATCCACTACAACTATCATCGACCACACTCGGCCGCTGGAAACCGGCCACCAGCGAGCCGCCTCCGAACCGGCGTCACCAACGTCATGGCCTCATACATCTAGCTCTCGGTTGGGCGGTCGGCTCCTGCCCTGACAACGCCCTCGCCGAGACGATCAACGGTCCTCACCGGACCGAGTTGATCAAACCACACCGCCACTGGCGAGCTGGGGCACTCCCGCGAGAGGTCACTGAGCGACACTCAATCGCGTCACTCCAGCAGGCGCCGGACTCGTCGGCGATGCTGGAGCAGGGATTCGGCACGGCAACCCGCTGACGAACGATGTGACGCTGAAAGCGTGTCGTTCTGACCCCGAAAAGCAAAAAACCAGGGTCGAACGGTACCGTTCACCCTGGTCACTGCTCCCCCATCTGGACTCGAACCAGAAACCTGCCGATTGTGAGCAGGAGGCGTTTCCGAGTTCTCAAGAGTTCTCATTACCGCCCGTGAGCTGCGTCGATAGGAAGAACTTGACCCCCAACAAATCCCGTTGAAACCGGTCGATTCCCGCTGAAAACGTGTCGTTTCCGTGTCGCTAGTCGAGTGACTGACGAGGGCCTGCTGCGCCCACAGCTTGGCAGCACCTGCAGCGCGAAGCTCGCCTGGCGTTACGCGAGGCGGCGGCACGACGTCGACCAACGTTGTCCAACTCCCCCACCGCAACCTTCAGCGTGTTTCAGAGCGACACGCTGAGATCCTTGGACATCTAGCAACAAGCACGCAATCTCCCGAAGTCCGCGTGGTGACTTCGGTCGAACCCACGGCGCCGGAATGCTGCGAAAATATCGTTGACGAGACTGGTTTGACTAGATCGTCCGCACTGCACGTAGTCGAAGGACCCGCGCTCACAGCTTGGATCGCCTCTGAACCACCGCGAGCTCAGCGACTTGACAAGGGAGACACGGAACAGGTTCGCACCCGGACCAGTGATGTGGCGGCCCCGTGAGCCACGGATGACACGCTGCAGCATTCCGGTGTTGCCTAACTCCGGGTATATTTCACCAGCGGGATGAACACATGTGCTGTCGATGAGTGCCATAACGAAGCTGCGTTCAAGTCGAGGACTCGGCCGGCTTGGTGCGACCAGCACATCACCGCGATTCTGTTGCAGGGCGGGCTTACCCCACTAGAACCTTTCACGAAACGCGACGCCTACCGTCTCACACGGTGCACGACCTGCGGCTGCGAGGCGCACTACAAGTTCGACTACGTCCTCGGCAAGAACGCAATCAATGAACCGGTCTGCCGCGCTTGCTACTGGCGGCAATGGGCAGCCGGTGTTCGGCAGCGTTCAAACCGCGCGGTAGTACCGGTGGACTTGGAAGCGGTGCGCCAGCACGCCGAACTGAACGGGCTTGAATACCTTGGCCCACTTACTAACCCATCACTGGAGGACGACCCACACCGGACACGGTGCAAGAGTTGCGGCAAGATCAGAGCCGAGCGGACGGGCGACATGGGCTGGGGCTGCAGTAGCTGCCACCGCAACCCCAAACGCCAAACACCCGTCAGCGGAGCCGACCCGAGCGCACAGAACCTCCTGCGGAGCTCTGACAACAAGGCAGTCTCGTGGTGGGACCACGACGCCAACCCCGAATCACTGTGGCAGACAGCCAAACTCCGATCACCGAAAGAAGCCCGGTGGCGGTGTCCGGTGTGCGGCACGCGATTCACCGCCGTCATCCGGGACATGACAGACCACACATGGCAAAGGTCGTGTCCGTCCTGCAAGGCCGAATGGGAGCGCGAGTACGCACTTCGTCAGGCGGAACTCAGCACCAAAACCGTCGCGGACATCCCCCAGCTGGCTGCGCAGTGGATCGACCCGACGCCGGCTGACCAAGTGCCGGTTCTGGAGTTCGGCCTGTTCAAGTTCCGGTGTCCCCAAGGGCACCAGCCTCGCAGCCGCCCGGAGCGGTGGCTGGAGGAGGGATGTCCTTCCTGCCGCGGAAATGCCACCCGTAAGGCGAACGCCGCCGCTTCTACGGCGGACCCAACCATTTCACGCCTGAGTCCGGAGATCAGCTCCCAGTGGCACCCAACCCGCAACGGTCGTTGGCAACTAGCCGAGGTCTCCCCGGAGTCACGTCGCCTTGCGTGGTGGAAGGACCCCGCGTGTGGTCACGAATGGGAAGCAACCCCACGTGAAAGGGACAAGTATGCTCGACTTCGGTGCCCAGAATGCGGCACGGTGCTCGACTCCCTGGCATTCCACTACCCCGAACTGGCAGCTCAGTGGGCACCAGAAAATAGCGTAACCCCGTGGCACGTCCGCCCGACCGGGACGGTGCTTGGAGAACAACCGGTATGGGTGTGCCCCAACAATTCTGAGCACCGCTGGCAATCGTCACCAGCTTCGCGCATCGCTGGCTCGACCTGCCCCGAGTGCCAGCAAAGCGGAAAGTCGATGATCGAACTTGCCCACCTAACCGAAGCACAACGCATATTCGGCAACGCAGCCTCTGGCAAGCGTATTAGCTCCGACACGTTCACCCGCCGCGGAGCATGGACCGTCGATATTCTCGTCGACCTACCAGCAGGCCCGCAGCTGGCCATCGAGTACGACGGTGCGTACTGGCATGCCGACAAGGCCGAGCTGGATGCCGACAAGAGCCGCGACCTACTCGCCACTGGGCTGACTGTGGTACGGCTGCGCGAGGCGCCGCTACCGACCCTCGGCATCAATGATCCCTCCTACCATGAGATCACCGTATATTCGCTCGCTCCTGATCCAACGGCCGTGATCAAGAAGGTCAAGTCGATCGTGTGTCGGTAGGAGCTGCATACCGGAGGCCAGCCGCCACGCAGCGATCAATCGCTTCCTCCCGCGATCCAATCGTCGTACTGATCGATTATGTCCGCTAAGAAGGCGACATACTTCGACGCCCACTCGTAAATGGTCGACTCGAACACCATCGCCGCATTCGTCGTCAGCGACTCCGGCTCGCTCGCCGCCAGACTCTCCAGGTCCCTAATGTTTCGATATCCGAATACGATTGGATCCGGAGTGGCTGGCCATAAGTCGGGTATGTGTTCGCCGGCACCGGTCGCGAACTGTTGAAAGACGCTCGGCGGCACCACGAATGGACGCACCCATGAATCGAGCAGAGCAGCCGCCTGACGAAAACCGTCAGCGGGCTTCAACAACAGCGCTTGATGCGGTGCTGCGTCCGCGGCCGTACGGATGTCATCGACCGCCATCCGGATGCACTGCTGGCGCTCGGCAGTGAGGGCCTCGAAGGCTCGCACAGCATTGCCAGGCTCGCGGATGATTCGCTTTGCGGTGTCCTGCACGTTGAAATTGTCCGTTGCCAAGATCGTCTCAGGTGCTCGAATTTCATCGACCCAGTCTTTCGCTGCCCGCACCTTCATTTCGAATGTCATTCCAGCGACGGTGGCTTTTAGATCTTGAATCCGACCGATCAGATCGCCGATCTTGTTCCGGAATACGAAGATTCCGCAGCCCGCTACAACGGGCCAACGCAATTCTGTGACGTAACCGAGCCCTACCTCCCAGCCGCCCAACGCCATCTCCCTTGTCTGGCTTGTTATGCCGATCCCTCTGCCCATAGTCGACCTATCCGATGCCCTCTGTGTGGAGTGTTCCCGGTTTTGTGGACTCGGGATCAAGCCGCGATCTGACTGATTTCTCTGTACCCTAACTCGTATTGCCGTGGTGTCAAATAGCCGAGCGCCGAATGCGGACGAACGGTGTTGTAGTAGAACTCAATCCAGTCGAACGTCTCCTTCTGCAGCGACTTCACCGTCGGCCACGGACGAGCGTGTACCAGCTCCTTTTTGTAGGTCGCGAAGAACGATTCCGCGACCGCGTTGTCGAAGCACGATCCCGTCCGGCCGAGGGACCGTAGGACACCATTCTTTGCACAATATTTCGCGAATTCCTTCGAGGTGTACTGGGTTCCGCGATCGCTATGGAAAACAACACCTTTCGCCGGGCGTCGGCGCGCGATGGCCATATCGAGGGCGTCGGTGACCAGCGACGTGCGCATGTGATCAGCGATCGCCCAGCCGACCACGGCCCGATCGTGCAGATCGATCACGGTGGCCAGATACGCCCACCCGGTCCAGGTCTTGACGTAGGTGATGTCACCGCACCAGCGTTGGTTCGGCTGCGCGGCAGTGAAATCACGCCCGATCCGATCCGCGGCGTCCACCGGCTTGGATCCCCGGATCGTGGTGCGCCGGAACGGTTTCGGAAACCGGCCTTGCAGACCGGCCGCCCGCATCAACCGCCACACCCGCTTACGCGAGACCCGCCGCCCGGCCGCCGCCAGCGCCGCGTGCACACGCCGAACACCCGGATTGCCACGCAGTTTCGCGTGGATCGCCTCGATCAGCAGCGTCAGCATGCGATCGTCGCGCTCCCGGTCGCTGCGACCGCGGCCTTTCCACTTGTAGTAGCCCGACCGAGACACGTCCAGTTCCCGGCACATGAACTCGATGTCGAATTCCCCCGACGCAGCCCAGTCCGCGATCGCGGCGAATTTCACCGCTGGTCTTTCGCGAACCAGGTCGCAACTTTTTTTGCGAACGCGACCTGCATCTTCAACTCCGCGTTCTCCGCACGCAACCGTTCCAACTCGGCCTGTTCCGAGTCGGTCAGTCCCTTCTCCCGGTCACCGGAAACCCCGGATTCCTTCGCCCTCTTCACCCATTTCCTCAACGTCATCTCGTGCACGCCGATATTGCGCGCCACCTCGGCCACCGGCCGACCCTGATCCAGGACGAAACCTACCGCCTGGGCCTTGTACTCCTCGGTGAAACTACGCCGCGTCGAACCCAACACCAAACTCCCGTGCTACCAGGCGGCTATCTCCTCCGTGTCCACCGAACCGGGAACGCTCCAGTGCCTCACCTCCCTCCCACAAGCACGCCAGATTGCTCAAAGGCGCGCACTCGCTTGGGACCAGTTTGGGACCGTACGTGATGCTCGGCACCAAACATTCCGAGTTCGCACAACCTACATGCATAGGCGAGCACCGTGTGTGACGCGCGGAAACTCGAAGATTCGAGTCCTGGGAGTTAGTGGCTGGTTGCACGACATACGCCGGCCGCCAGGTCGCATGTGGACGGCACTCCTCCAGTCCAAGGCTCAGCCGAGATCGTGAAGGGTCCGCTTCAACGACCGACGACGGCCGAGCCGCAGTACGCAGCAGGCACGCACGTTGGATTGTAAGAACAACGGTATAACTACCAGATATTGGTGTCAGAGGCGTTCATCGCGCGAGCGGCGGTTGAACGATTGGAGGGCAGCCGTCGCGACCAGAGCTGACATGGGTAGCCGTCGTCCTGACGCTGGCTTACGACGGGCGCCACTCGAGACCTCTGAGTTCGTCATCGACCGGAACAGTGGCCGGCGGGAGAGTTGTAATTAGCAACTCCTCTGCCGATCGCTTTCCGACTCGGCCTGCCGCAGAGTATCGAGTGCTTACTAGGCGCTTGCTGATACGCCAGCAGCGAACACCGAGCAGTTCGCGGTCCGAGCGCGACGGTGTCATCCGGTCGTCGGCGTAAAGCCACGCGTTCTCGGTGAGCATTGGGTGGTTGTCGTAACTCAGCAACCATCGGAACTGTGCTTTCGTCCTCAAGTAGTTAGCAAGATTGAGATGCAGAGTGTAATCGTTGCGCTGACCTTCGCTGCCGTATCCTCCGAGGGGATCAAATGAGGCTCGGTACAGGTGTGATGCCTTCTCGACGTAGGGCGGGTCCAGGTAGGCAACCACACGCGAAGGCAGGAGCTGGGGGTAATACTCGGGAACGTCGTCCAGGGTCCGACGCCAATCTTTGCACCATACGTCTACAAGGCGACCGGTGTGGTATAGGTGGCCGGTATACCGGAGTCGGTCCTCAAGTGCTTCAGGATTCCATCGACAACTGATCGGGTACGCACTCGTCTGAGCTCGCCCTCCAATAGGCCCCGCTTTGCCGTGCAAAATGCCCGAAAAGGTTGTGCGATTGAGAAACAGGCATCGCGTGGCCATGGCCAGCCGCCGGTTGCGGGCGGTCACCCTCGCCCCAGGTGCCCAGGAGCGCCAGTAGTCCCACCGGTCGACGGCCTTCTGGCCGCCGTGACGGACGTAGCGCTTCCACTCGTCGTGCATTCGATCTATTAGCCGCTCCGTGTCATCGGCTGCGGCCTGCCAGAAAGCGGTTACCAGGGGGTCTGCATCGGCGAGAAGAATGCGTTCGGCCGTGCCGTCTCCGATCATCCGCAAAGAGGCTGACGCACCGCCTGCGAACGGCTCCACGAGGAGGTTGACTTCCGGCACCTCCCGCGATTGCTTCGCCGATATGATCACTCGTCCGATGACCGGGGCGAGCGACGATTTTGCCCCGGGGTAGCGCAGGGGCGATTGGTAACGGCCGCGGGCAAGGTCATGCGCGACTGGCTCCAACTCTGCCACTAGCGGACGCACCGCACCGTTGATCGATTCACCGGAGCCGAAAAGTTGTGCGCCTCGGGCAAGTTCGCGAACGGCCAGGTTTGCGGACGGCAAGATCAACGACGGCATAGCTGTATCATGCCGGACCAGCGGACGTTCGAGTGCATCGTCCGCGCAATCCGGTGAAATGTGTCGTTGGTTTTCGCCACGGGAAGTCGAGTCTCGATCGGAGGGCACCTTCTCTCCTCAGCCCTACCTTGGGTATGTCGGCTGCTTCACCGCCTGGTTGTCTACCTTGAGCCCGGCGATGTTCTGTTGCGCCATCGTCGTAAGCACCGAGTGGCCGACGCCCAGGGGGAAGGACGCCGCTGAGTGAGCCAGCGCTACAGGCACTACCGCATGCTGATACATCCTGGTCCGAAGTGAGTCGAGCACCTCGCAGATCACCCGGAGTGTGGGGTAGGAGGACAGCTTCTCCGACTCCGGGTGTCCGTAGGGTTCGATCCCCGGTCGAGGAAGCACCGTGATGACAAGGGGGTCGCCGGCTCGAGTGCGGTAGATAAATCGGCGACCGTAGAATTCGTCAGTACCGTACTGATTGGTCGACGGCCGTCCCGTAATCTTGTTGATGTAGTCGTTTGTCAGCATCATTACGTGACCAGGTTCGATGAACTCCTTGATCAGCTCGGCGTGTTCTACGAACGTCTTGCTCTTCTCAATGCCGACCATCAGCGGCCCGGGATGTCGATCGGAATAGGGGATGCTGGCCAAATACCGCTGGAACTGAGTGTGTATCGGTGCCACAGTACCGTGCAGAGCAAGCGGGCCGTCGGTGATAAACAGTGTGTGCCTGAGGGCGTCCGGCGAGGTTCGGGCGAAGTGCTCCAGATAGCACAGAGTCATAAGCCGTTCGGTGATGTTCATGACCCGCGTCAGGGGTGAGAAGTTTGAGCCCTCGACGTTGTATTCTTCGTGGGTCCGCAGCACGTCAGTGAGATACAGTGTATTCCCGCACTCAGGGCAAGTGCCGCCGCGAGAAGTGACTGCCAGCCTTCCACTACGGCCACCGCTTCGGTATCTACATGACGGGCACACCCGCAGTTCGATCTCGGCAGCCGGGGCACCTGTGGCTCCGTAAACAGTGAGCAGCCCGTCGGCCAGGGTCATGGTCGTGTTGGAATCGAAACGCGAGTCCGCGAAGAACCGGTCGAGCTCGCTCCGCCAGGTGTCGACACCACTCAGGCCAGGCAGTTGCAGCTGCGCACCTGGCAGCGCCACGTCGAAAGCGCACTCCTGGTGGATCTTGCGGAAAACCTTTGGGTCGATGTATTGCTCGTTACCAAGCTGTCGGTAGGTGTCAAGGAAGATGACCGACGCTGCGACCCGCACGTACCCAACTTTGACCGTTGGGTGATCACGCGTGGTCTCGACCTCGGAGTCTGAGCCGTCGACGGTAATGGAGAACTCGATCTCATTGAACGATCCGTGTGTCTCAAGACTGTCCAGCGCGTGGCAGTGGGGCTTCACGCGCGACTTACTGCTGGGCTTGCCTGACGTGATCGTCCATCGTTGAAGTGCGTCACGCACCGCTTGGTTGTTTACAGTCGGCACATGGCCCAGTCGCGATGCACGCTCGTTCTGGTACGGCATGGTTAAAAGAGACTCCCCTCCGCCGTGCCGGGCAGACTGACCGAGGCGAGTCCCGCCGCCTGTCGGGCCGCGTTCACCATCGCATGGTCGAACATACGCACCTGAACAGGAACGATGTACTTGCCGCTATACGTCTTCATACGAACGAAGCCGACATCTTCGACCTTTATGATGGTCGGCGCCCACGCTGCGAAGTCGTAGTAGTGCGAGAGTTCTTTCGTTTCAACATCGGAATTCAAGTGGGCGATAAGCCAATTGGACGTGTTGGACAGGATGCGCTTGTCGACCGAACTCACTTCCTGAGTCGCATAGATAAGTCCCATTTTGTACTTCGCGGCTTCCTTCGACAGCCGCACCCACGGATCTTCGGACACCGCCTTGCCCCCTCGTTCGAAAAGGTTGTGTGCCTCCTCGACGATGACCTGCATCTTGACCGGCAGGAGCCCGCGACGGAACCTGTCGCTGGCCTCGTTCAGCAAGTTGAGTACGATTCGCTCCGACATGACCTTCGCGACCTCGTCGTTGCCGGCGGAGAGGTCGATGATCGACAGCCGTCCTTGAATCATGTCGTCCCAGACTTGATTCATCACGTTTCCAGATGCATCGCTGGAGTGGAACTCTCGGATTCCCTTAACAGCGGCGGCGGCACCGCGACCACCGTAAATTCCCGTCAGCAGGTCGTTGAAAGGAGCGTCGTCCACCCATGACTGGAGCAGTTTGTCGCCAGCCTTCTTCGGCTTTGAGATGCCCGGCCCCTCGGGCCACTTGTCTGCTTGGTGCGTGCTCACCCAATCGAGCAGGTCAGCCGCGGTCTGAGAGTCCAAGACCTCTACGATGTGAGCTTTGTAACCCTTCTTCAGGGTATCGATCGCCGCGATGGCCTGCTCCGCGGCGACATTGTTGAGCGTCACCGAGATCGACTTGCTGGTTCCGTCGGTAAGCGGTCCCTTGATTCCCGCCTTGTGCAGCAGCGCATACGCCGCGAGCCGATAGCGCTCGTGGTACGCCATTGCCCGAGGATCGTTGGCGGGGGGCCTCTCCATGGGTACTGTCCGGAACCCGGCAAGGTACTGCGCGCTCGCCGAAACCCCCTTCAGTACCTGGTTCTGCACCAACGACCACACAAGGTCCAATACAGCGGTGTCGAAGAAGTTGATCCGCAACGGCATTTCCCGAGGGTCCGACCTATCGGGAGAAATCTTGTATATACGTACCGTGCTGTCGTCGTCACCCAACAACCGCAGGCCGGTCTTGTCCTGGTCCTGCACATTCGCGTACTCGCCCTGGGGGTCGAAGATCACCTGGCCGATCTTTTCTCCATGCTCGGAGCCGTACTGATGCACAGCGGTCACCAAAGTCTTGATGGTGTTCGACTTACCGGTCCGAGTCATTCCGAACACCGCGGTCTTGCGACCGACAAAATCTGACACATGGATCCGAACCGAAGCCTGATCGGTGCCGGCAAGCATCGCCTTACGGCGGGTCGCTGCGAATCGCACCGTCCCGATCGTCAGTCGATCCGCCTCATTGCCCGGCACGGGGTAGGACGCCAACCACGACAACACCTCCGGCGAAGGCAAAAACACCTGGTATTTTGCCGATGCCATTACATTATCGATGTCTGCCCCGAACAGGATCTCCGCCGCCCGATCATCGGTCTCGGTGTAGAAGGTGCCCAGTACCTCGCAATCAAAGGCCGATTGTTCGAGCTCAATACGTGTCAACGGGTCCTGCACGTCGTCGTAGCTCACGCCCGCTGCACCTGCGTCTCGGACCACAGCCATCCGCGTCTGCACCAACTCGGCCTCGTGAGGCAGTCCCGCTGTGCCACGCACACGCAGCAGAATGACCTCCTGCTCGTCCAACACGAACGCGGTATCGGCTGCCCGGCCAGCCGCGGCTAGGAGAAAGCCGCCACGCGGAACGCCTCCAGCCTGCTTCTTCTTGAAGTCGTCGGTCAGAACAATTGCCGAATCGTAGTCCAGGCGGTAGATGCCACCGACCGGCTGGCAGTTCTTATTGATCAGCGCGGTCAGCGGCTTGCGCGCGGCCGTCAAGTTCTCCACGAGGGACGCAGGACTGGTCATGCTTGGCTACTCCGAACATCGAGATGGACGATTCATCGGGCCCGGAGACGGCCAAACTCGCCGCGATCGGACCGCACAATTTCTGCAGGTGTGTGGGAGAGAGTCGCGCAAAAGTTGCACTGATACGCGATACCGGATCTGGCACATCGTTCGACTGCCCCTCTGCCGACTCGGTCCTGGGACAGCAAACCACTGCTACAACGTGTGCCTTCTCTTCCATGCCCAGCGACTCCCACCTGCTTCGCATGCTGCCGCCTGACGCTCGGGCGGTGCGAGGACGACAGTAGCAAGGCTCTCCGACAAGAGCGGCCGAACAACGCGGGCCCGCTTCAGATTTCATGCAGCCGTGACATCGAACAACGCTGAACCCGAGATGCGGCATAACCCGTCCGTTCAGAGGGATTGACCGCCACCGGTCAGACCGACGAGGCGGCTGCTTCCGGCGTCGGATGCCTGCGGCGACGTTGACGACCGGCTCTGCTCCGGCGGAACGCTGCACTTCATCGCTACCTGCTCCGATAATGACCTTAGGTCGTTGAGTACTCATCCGGTTTCGATCGAGGCCGCGAACTTCCGACGCGGCTTCCGTCGGATTGCGCCTAATCGATCGGGTTCGCTAGAGCCTGCTCCTTGGCGACTGCTGCAACTCGGCAGTTCGCCTCGTCGCCAAGCTAAAGGCCGCGAGTTCCTCGGCTTCGGACGAAGGCACAACTATCGGGTGCGGGGCACGACCGTTCTGCGCTTCAAAAGCCACACCCGCAACGTCTCCGGATGCACATCGGCAGTCGGCCTGATCGCCTGCGCCGCGGCATACAAGGACGGTGCTCGTCAGGGTGATCCAGCGCCAAGCGAACGGCGTTCTCAAAAACCTCGGGCGGGTAAACGCTTCGGCAGGGTGACCATTTTTCTCAAGAAGGAAATCGGCCCAAACCGTGGCGGTTCATTTCGACTGCATTTCCCGGCATGAGGCAAGTTTGCACGACAGTGGCAGCCGAACGATAGCGCGAGCATGCGAACCAACGCTTAGCAGTGGAGGATAGAAGAGACTCGGCGGTCCGCAAAGCTTCCCGCAGACACAGCGTCTCTCCCGTTGCGCCGACCGCTCTTTGACAACAAGACACCATCATGAGCCGCTGACCGAATGGCATTGTCGTCAGCGAGTATTGGACCAGCCAGTCCTATTCATCCGCTCGAAGTACTCGTCGTCGGCGCGCTGGATCTCTTCCTCGGTCAGCTTAGTTCGGGCCGATGGGTCAGTCTGACGGTGTTCTTGTGGGAGTTGTCTGCGCAGGCGCGGGTCGGCCTTGGTGAGAAGGCGTTCGACCCCAGCGTTGGCCTCGGCCCGAGCCTTCCGATGGCAGTCGACCAAGACGCTGGCGAGCTGAGTACCGCTCCATTGCATCGCGGCCGGGGCAATCTGCATCATGGCGATGTCGCCCTCAGCGTCAACCTCGACAAGAACGCCACGTCCTTCCCCGCGCCCTCGCACCGCCGCGATCGCGTTCGCAAGTTGTGCACCGCTACGGCGGATCTCGTCGAGCTCGTGCTCCAGCTCCCGCTCCCACGCTTCGATGTCAGCCACCTGTCACCCCTGACGGTTGATTACGGTTCCAGAGGTGACGATCGACCGAAGCCCAACATCCAGAAGGATGGTCGTTTTCCCAGGTCTTGTGTGTACCTCGATCGATTTGATAGTCGTGCTCGTTGCTTGGTCACCGTGGCGGATCGACACCTCGTCGCCGACGCTAACCGGTTCGCCAGAGAGGGTGCCGGTGACGAAGATCCAATCAGGTCGGCTCGGGAGGTAGTCGACCCGCTCGACGATCAGTTGTGAGTTCCCGTCGGTCATTGCGTGTTCCTCCGCCAGGTGTCGACGAAGCCGTCCTCGGCTGCGTACGCCTCGTCCTCCAGTGCCCGTGTCATCGAGTTGATCTTGCCCTCCGCGTACTGGCGGACGTGCACATTCTCGTGCGCCAGCGTACGCACCAACGTTTCCGCATCCTGGAAGGCGGCCGGGCCGAGTTGGACACCGAGAGCATCGGTTCGTGCGATGGCACCTTGGAAGTCCAAATAGGAGATCGTGTCGGCGTCGTCGAGGATCTCGATCTTGGCACCGCGTAGATCGATGCCGGCCAGCTGGGCGTAGTGCTCGATCGTGTCCATGTCCCGGGTCAGGCCGATGTTGCCTTCCAGGACTTCTCGGTTGGTCAGGGCACCACCGCGGGAGTACAAAGCGGTGGGTCCGCTACGGCCGAGGAATTTAGTGCGGGCCGCTTGGACCCAGGTGCGGATCTTCTCGACCAGCGGCTTCAACCGTTGCACGAGCGGCCGCACGACGTCGGCCACAATTTTCGCTGCCTTGGCAGCGAGCTCGGCAATGATCGTCGCGATGCGTCGCGCCTTGGTGGTGATGCGGGCGACCAAAGCCACGTTGCCGACCCACTCGGACAGGGTGGCGGTGACCGGTGCCAGGATCGCGAAAGCCGTTTCGGCGGCTACAGTTTCGATCGCGATGTCTTTGAGCTCGTCGAGGATTTTGCTGTGCGCCTCGTCGAGGTGGTGAGCGTATTCGCCGCACGCGTCGCCGAGCGCCTGGCAGACGTCGGCGAGCGCGTTCAGGTCCGACTGGCGGGTATTGCAGGTTTGTATCCCGATCTCGATCTCGGGCGACTGCTGGTTCGCGAGCAGACCGACTGCGCTCGGCACGGCACCGGCCACAGTACGAAAGTCCGAGGACGCGGTATGCCACGCTGCTTTGGCGCCGTTGAGCTGATCCTGATGGCCGTTGGGCCAAGCCCACCCGACGAGATCTTTGATGAGCGACCACCCGAACGGCTCAGGTATGCCATCCCCGGCCGCAGAAGGCGCGGTCTCGGGCAGACACGGATCGCTCAACAATGACGGCATCGGTGGTGCGGGCAACTCCCGCAGGTCTGCTGCCGCTTCGGCGACCTGATGGTTGTAGGCACTGACCACGATCAGGTCTCGGGTCTGGCCACACGCGGTAGCCAGTGTCGATGACGTCGAGATCGCCAGCTGCGCGGCCTCGTCATAGCCCGCGGCCCACTCGGTGCCGACGCTGTCGCTGCCCGCCATCCCCTTGTATGCAGTCAGCACCGCGACCAGCGCGGAATGAGTTGTCACCGTATCGGTCGACATCTGACCGAAGACCTCGCCGGCCGAGGTGTACTCCTCGGCGCGGTGCACGATCAACGGCACAGTCGGTGTCGTCACTGCGGCCACATCTCCACGTTGGTTTGCACAGCGTGGCCGTAGCTCGTATGCGCGCGGCGGGCGACCTCACGCAGTTCGTCGAGGTTCTCGCGCATCTCCGCCGCGCCCGCCATCCATCGGCCGTGCGCGGCACGCTGCGCTTGGGCGGCAGGACTTTCCCACGACAGATGTAGCTCGGCGACCTTGACGTCGACTTCGCGCAGCAACCCCTCGACCTCGGCACCGAAGGCAGCCATCGCCGCGACCGCTTCGTCGAGCTGGCTCAGATTGACTCGATAGTCGTCTGCCACCGGCCTACACCTGCCCACCGGCTTGATCGATGGCGTCCCGGAAAGCAGTGTCGCGCAGCTCGTACTCATTCGCCGCCGTTAACAGGTTCGCCGCTGAATCCTCGAGAGCAGCAACGATCTGCTCGGCGCCCTGCTTCCACTCGACCCACGACTCGTCATAGGCAGACGCCGCCTTGCCCAGCCACCCGTCGACGAGCAACTCCCGCCCGACCGTGCCATCGAGCTTGCCGACACCATCCCTGATGAGCCGGGCCTTCTCCGAGACAAACCGCGCCGTCTCACGGAGTCGATCCACCTCCACCCGAAGATCGCCCACCTCGCCTCCCCTTCCGGCCACCGACCTACCAGAGCCCTTTGCACTATAAGCCCGCGCCCGGCGCGAGAGAGTCTTGCCCCAGGCGCCGCACCGCGCGCCGCGCACGACACCACTCAGTTACGCAGAACTGCGCAGCAGACCTGACTAGGGCCGTCGATGAGCCGCCCTTCCGGTCGGCTCGCCGCATTTCGACCACTCACCACCCTGTAAGGGTTCTTGTCGTCCCAGACGGCGCGAGGTCGACGGCTCCCCAGTATCCGCCAAGCGCCCACTTCCTCGTCACTTTTCCCTGCTCTTGAACTCGAAGACTCCAGTGCCCACAAACCACTG
Organism: Nocardia brasiliensis; assembly: GCF_011801125.1. Lineage (NCBI taxonomy): Bacteria > Bacillati > Actinomycetota > Actinomycetes > Mycobacteriales > Nocardiaceae > Nocardia > Nocardia brasiliensis. Next base: position 2,192,119 of record NZ_CP046171.1, on the reverse strand, counting down.
CATGCCAGCCTGCCTCCCTCATCTCCCGCACCGCTCCGCTCATAGTCACTTCTCTGGCCATCGCCACCTCACACTCGCCTTCTCAACTTTCAACAAGCAGACCTTTTGCATCTCGGTGTAACAATCCGATTACGACCAGGGACTTTCGCCTATTTGATACTTTTTCGGTGAAACAGATCCCTGGACTTCACGGTCGAACGGATGCTCACTGGAGGTATGACCGCGACGATCCATAAAGTCGTGGCAGGCAATGGGTGTCAATATTATCTGCGCAATGTCGCCGCGAACGATGTCACCTCCAGAGGCCGCTCCAGCCTCGCCGACTACTACTCCGCCCAGGGGGAAGCACCCGGTCACTGGCACGGCTCCGGCCTGGACAGCCTAGACATCCGCGCTGGTGACGAAGTCCGCGAAGAACAGATGAACTCCCTGTTCGGACTGGGCCGTCATCCGAACACCGAGACGATCGAAGACCGCGTCTACAACGAGCAAATCGACCTCGGTGCCAAACACAAGGAGGCCGTCCGTGCCGCCGATAAAGCGAGTCGGTTGGGTCACCCCTACCGGCTCTACGCCGACGTTTCCGAGTTCCGAAAACGCTGCGCGAAAGCGTTCGAGCAACACAACACCGACCACGAATTAGACCCTCACACCCCAATTCCCGACGCGGATCGAACACGAATCCGCACCCGGATCGCGTCAGAAATGTTCACCGAAACCTACGACCGGCCACCGATCGATGCACGGGAACTGTCGGGGTGGGTGGCCAAGAACTCCCGCCCCCACACCAGCGCGGTCGCCGGCTTCGACATCACATTCTCACCGGTCAAGTCCGTCTCGGCGCTCTGGGCTGTAGCGCCGCGGTCGGTATCGGAGCGGATCGAGGCCGCACATTCCGCAGCCATCACCGACGCGTTGGGGTGGCTCGAGCGGCACGCGGTCTTCACCCGGTTGGGCCGCAACGGGATCCGCCAGGTCGAGGTCGAAGGGATCGTCGCCGCCGCCTTCACTCACCGCGACAGCCGCGCCGGCGACCCGGACCTGCATACCCACGTCCTCATCGCCAACCGCGTCCGCACCCTCGATGGCAAGTGGCGCACCCTCGACGGAACCGCGATCTACCGCGCCCTGGTGACGGTCTCGGAGATCTACAACACGCGCCTCGAACACCACTGCGAAGAGTTGATCGGTGTCGAGTTCGCCGAGCGCCCCGCCCTAAACCCGGCAAAGCGCCCGATCCGGGAAATCGTCGGTGTCCCACCACCATTGATCACCGCCTGGTCGCGCCGCGATGCCGCGATCACCAGCCGCCTCGACGAGCTCGCCGCGGCCTTCCAAACCCAGCACGGACGCGAACCGACACCCGGGGAAATCTTCGATCTGGCCGAGCGCGCCACCCTCGAAACCCGCCCCGCCAAATACGGGCTGCGGTCATTGGCCGAGCAACGCGCCACATGGCGAGCTGAAGCCGTCGCGGTTCTCGGTGGCCGAGAAGCGTTGTCACAGATGGTGAGCGCGGCGCTTACCCCGCTGCGTACTGCTCGCCTGCAGATCACCGAACAGTGGATCGCCCGCACCGCGCAGCGGGTCATCGAGGTCGTTTCCGAGCACCGATCCACCTGGCGGGCCACCAATTTGCGGGCCGAGACCGAACGCCAACTCCGCGGACAGGTGGCCGGCCAGGACTGGGAACACGTCGCCGAGGCGGTACTCGCCGAAACCATCTCTCCCACAAACTCTGTCGCTCAACAAGATCCAGATCTGACCGACGAGCCCGAACTCCGCACGGTCCCGGTCGTGCTGCGGCGTCGCGACGGCACCAGCGTCTACACCCCCGCGAACCAACAGCTCTACACCTCAGCGCGCGTTCTGTCGGTCGAGCAGCAGCTCGTCGATCTCTCGATCCAGCCCGGCGCCCGCCAACTGCCCACCGAAACCATCACCGCCGCGATCGACACCTACAACAACGCCCATCCCGATCGGCCGCTCAACGCCGGACAGATCGCGGTGGTCGCAGGCTTCGCCACCTCGAACCTGCGCGTCCGAACGACCAACGCGCCCGCCGGATCCGGTAAAACCACCGCAATGACGGTGCTCGCCAATGCCTGGACGGCCAGTGGCGGCCAAGTCCTCGGACTCGCCCCGACCGCCGCAGCGGCAGCAGTCCTCGGTGACTCGATCGGGCATCGCGTCGAAACCGTCGACAAGCTCCTCGACGTCCTGCACCGCCACACACCCCGGCCGGACAACCCGTATCTCGACCGCGAATATCCGCCGTCGTTGCCGCAATGGGTTCTCGATATCGGCCCCGAGACGTTGGTGATCGTCGACGAACACGTCAAAATCGGCAACCGAAAACGACTGCGCCTCCTGCACTATCTCGCCGGTCGCGGCGCGACGATCCGCTGCATCGGCGACCCGCAGCAGCTCTCGCCGATCGAGGCCGGCGGCGCCGATCTCGACATGACCGCCGCGGCTCCCGAAGCCACACTGACCCTCACACACGTCGTCCGGTTCGCCGCCACCGGCGAAGCGACCGCCAGTATGCAACTGCGCGACGGCGATCCGACCGCGCTGGGTTGGTATCTGGACAACGGCCGCATCCACGCCGGACACCACGGCGCCGTCCACAACGACGCGTTCATCGCCTGGACCGCCGATCATCTCGCAGGGCGCGACACCATCATGCTCGCCGCCACCCACGCAGTAGTGACCGAACTGAACACACGTGCCCGCGCCGATCGCCTCGCCCGCACCTGCACTCCGGTGGGCGCGCAAGTGATGCTCGGCGACGGACTCGCGGCCTCGGTCGGGGACATCATCCGCACCCGCCGCAACAATCCGAGACTCCGACTGGGCGAACGTGACTGGGTCCGCAACGGCTACACCTGGACCATCACCGCCGTCCACGCCGACGGAACTCTCACCGCAACCCACCGAACCCCCGGCCGAGCACTGGGCCACAGTGGAGTGTTCCCGGTTTTGTGGACTCGGGATCAAGCCGCGATCTGACTGATTTCTCTGTACCCTAACTCGTATTGCCGTGGTGTCAAATAGCCGAGCGCCGAATGCGGACGAACGGTGTTGTAGTAGAACTCAATCCAGTCGAACGTCTCCTTCTGCAGCGACTTCACCGTCGGCCACGGACGAGCGTGTACCAGCTCCTTTTTGTAGGTCGCGAAGAACGATTCCGCGACCGCGTTGTCGAAGCACGATCCCGTCCGGCCGAGGGACCGTAGGACACCATTCTTTGCACAATATTTCGCGAATTCCTTCGAGGTGTACTGGGTTCCGCGATCGCTATGGAAAACAACACCTTTCGCCGGGCGTCGGCGCGCGATGGCCATATCGAGGGCGTCGGTGACCAGCGACGTGCGCATGTGATCAGCGATCGCCCAGCCGACCACGGCCCGATCGTGCAGATCGATCACGGTGGCCAGATACGCCCACCCGGTCCAGGTCTTGACGTAGGTGATGTCACCGCACCAGCGTTGGTTCGGCTGCGCGGCAGTGAAATCACGCCCGATCCGATCCGCGGCGTCCACCGGCTTGGATCCCCGGATCGTGGTGCGCCGGAACGGTTTCGGAAACCGGCCTTGCAGACCGGCCGCCCGCATCAACCGCCACACCCGCTTACGCGAGACCCGCCGCCCGGCCGCCGCCAGCGCCGCGTGCACACGCCGAACACCCGGATTGCCACGCAGTTTCGCGTGGATCGCCTCGATCAGCAGCGTCAGCATGCGATCGTCGCGCTCCCGGTCGCTGCGACCGCGGCCTTTCCACTTGTAGTAGCCCGACCGAGACACGTCCAGTTCCCGGCACATGAACTCGATGTCGAATTCCCCCGACGCAGCCCAGTCCGCGATCGCGGCGAATTTCACCGCTGGTCTTTCGCGAACCAGGTCGCAACTTTTTTTGCGAACGCGACCTGCATCTTCAACTCCGCGTTCTCCGCACGCAACCGTTCCAACTCGGCCTGTTCCGAGTCGGTCAGTCCCTTCTCCCGGTCACCGGAAACCCCGGATTCCTTCGCCCTCTTCACCCATTTCCTCAACGTCATCTCGTGCACGCCGATATTGCGCGCCACCTCGGCCACCGGCCGACCCTGATCCAGGACGAAACCTACCGCCTGGGCCTTGTACTCCTCGGTGAAACTACGCCGCGTCGAACCCAACACCAAACTCCCGTGCTACCAGGCGGCTATCTCCTCCGTGTCCACCGAACCGGGAACGCTCCACAGCGTGCGGCTACCGGCGGACTATGTCGCCGAACATGTGCGGCTCGGGTACGCGACAACGATCGATTCCGCGCAGGGAATCACCACCCACACTTGCCACGTCGCGCTCACCGGAAGCGAATCCCGGCCACAGTTGTACGTCGCACTCACCCGCGGAAGCCACGCCAACCACCTCTACCTACCGACCGCACTAGACGGCACAGAGGGCTCGTTCTGGTCCGAACCCGCCGCCAATCCACGCACAGCCGTAGAGATTCTTTTGCGCGTAATCGCCCGCGACGGCGCACAGAAATCTGCGACCACCACCCTGCGAGACGCCCTCGACCCACACCGCCGCATCGGCCGCGCGCTCGATATCTACCTCGATTCCCTCGGCGTCGCCGCCGAAAACACCCTCGGCCCCGAAGGTCTCGATCGCCTCGACACCGCCGCCGAAACACTCCTACCTCACCTCACCGACTGCCCTGCCTACCCAGTCCTACGCCAACATCTCACCCTCATCTCGTTCACCGGACAGGACCCGATCGCCGCCCTACACAACGCGAAGAACGCACGCGAACTCGACACCGCCAACGACATTGCCGCCGTGTTGGACTGGCGTCTCGATTCGACCGGCGCCCACTCCGCCGGACCCGGGCCACTTCCATGGGCCACCGGAATCCCGCACGGCCTCGACGCACAACACGACACCACGCAACTCACCGCCCGCGCACGCATCATCACCGACCTCGCCCACCAAATCCGCACCGACGCCGCAACATGGACACCCGCATCGGCACCACGATGGGCTCAACCACTCCTCGACGCCGACCGACAACTCGTCCAGGATCTCGCCGTATGGCGCGCCGCGCTACACATCGACGATCAAGAACTTCACCCCACCGGACCACCACGACACGTCACGCTCGAACGAGAACACCGACAACTGCTCGAGATTCGTGTCGCCGACGCCCTCGGCGACGCGAACCTGCCCACCAGCAAGTGGGCTCCTCTCGTACAAGCCATCACACCGCGGGTCGTCACCGACCCGTGGTGGCCCAGCATCGCCGCCAAAATCGACGCCGCTCACCACACCGGAATCGACATCAAAACCCACCTCGCAGCCGCCGCCCGAACACGACCCCTCCCCGACGAGATGCCCGCCGCCGCACTCTGGTCCCGCATCGAACTCGACACCGCACCCGCCCGCGAGCAGACCGCTAACCCCGCATCCGACACCCTGCCAGCGCACGTCCCCGCTCCATTCGGACCACCAGAGCCACCCACCGCGCCGGTGGACAGCGCAAGAATCCCTCACGACATCGCAGCCGAAGCATCGCTCACTGCTACCGACAACGGTGCTGGCGCCGACCTCCGCGCAGCAGTAGAGGCAGCCGTCTCACACCAACCGGACGACTGGAATCCTGAGGACGACGTTGATTTCGACATCGACGATGACAGGAACACACGGCAACCAGACATCGACCTGGGACTGTGATTTCACACCCGTGCGTCACGGCATCATTGGAGCAGCCAGCCGCCCTTTGATGTAGGCCACCGTCTCGACGAGCGCCCGCGCGTGTCCATCGACGGGGAGGGTGTCGTGGGCAATATCCAACCGGTTGAGCACCTTCTCCACATGTCGATCGGCGAGCGCACGGAACTCGATATCAGTATCTCTCGGCTTGCACACACCGAGGGGTAGCCGCGGATCGAGAACGGTTCGCAAGGTCAGGTCGTAGTTGAAACAGTGGTTGGCGACCAAGTCTTCGAGGTGTTCGATGCGGTGTGGGTCGGCCGGTTGACCGCGATACTCCAGCGCTGCTTCGTAATATGCGAGCGCGTCCGGCACGCTGCGGTCGATCAAGACCACGTCGGCGTTGGTCCAGGCCTCGATTTCATTGCTGATCCCGCGCGTGATGATCCACAGGGTCGAAGCCCACGTGTGGTCCGCCAGGATCGGCAGCCCGACCTGTTGTGCGTGCAGTCCGAGGTCGGCGACCTTGGCGACCTCGATCCTGTTGCGGCGCAACTCGTTCGCGAGCCGCTTGATCCAGGTCGTCTTGCCGGTCGAATGGGTGCCGGTCAGCGCGATCGTGACCGGGCGTACGACTTCGGGACGGGACTGGCTCACCACAAACCCCCTTCTGGTTCCACCTTGGGCGCGAACTGTTTCGGTGCCGCCGAGTTCACTAGGCCGGTCCAGTCCAACCCGCCGTCGGCGACCAGCCTGCACAAGCAGCTGCCAGGCAGCCCACGCGTCGTAGCCAGCACGGTGGTATCCCTGCTCGGAGACCGTCGAAAGGTCGAGTCGGGCGTGCTCGATGAGTTTGCCGAGGCTGTAGCTGGGCAGGCCTGGCCACACTGCTTTCGCCAATCGCAACGTATCGAGCACCATCGGCGGATTCCAATACGGCAGGTGCGCGGCGAGTACTCGCTGTTCGACTGCGGCGTTGTGGGCCACCAGAGTTCGCCCGGTCAGAGCAGTGCCGACGTCGGCGGCGATCTCGAACCACCGCGGGCAGTCCTCGACGTCGGAGTTCTTGATGCCGTGCACCTTACGGGTGACGATCGGGTCGATCTCGTGCTGTGGTTTTACCAGCCACGACCGCATATCGCCGATCCCGGCCGTCTCACCGGAGATCGACAGGACGGCGATCTCGATGATCTCGGGCGGTATCCGCCCGTTGCCTTCGACATCGACGACCGCGATGTCGTTGCCACGCAGCGTTTTCGGGATCTCGTTCACAACGTCTCCTTGGTCGTCGGCCAGCCGAGGTCGGCGCGGCCGTGCCGGTTGCGGTGGTGTGGGTGAGCCGTGTCGTGCACCTGGTAGCCCAGGCTGTGTTGCATCAGATACCTCGGCTGCTCGCTCAAGCCGTCGACGACGACTGCGCGGTCGTTGATCTCCACCAGACTGCCGCCGAGCCGTTCAGCGAGTTCAGCGACCTGCGCGATATCGGGACGTGTCCAGGTTTTCGCGCAGCGGTCGAGCTGCATGGAAGGGCAGATGTCGCACAGTTCGCGAATACCGTAATGGCCGTTGTAGTCCGCGACGCCATGAGCGTAGGTGACCGCGCAGCTGGTCTTGCGGAACAACGGCGAACCCGTCCCGTACTCGGTTGCCGCAGTCAGGATGCGCGCTTCGAGGTCCTCGGGAAACACCTTGCGCCGCGCTCCCTCTAGATAGGGCTCGGGCAACCCGTGTGCCTGGTAGTAGTCGCGGATCTGGTTCTTGTAGAACAAGCCGGTGAACACTGTCGCATGGGCGTGATGGCTGAGCTCGAACGCCCGCTCGAGGTGTTCGTCGGTGTCGTTGAGCGCCGGGACGATCGGCCGCCAATACAGGATGACTCGATATCGGTTCGCCTGCGCGAAGGCCGTGCGCAACGAAGTGGCGGCGATGGTCGAGTCGACCGGCTCGATCCGGTCGTCATCGATACCGGAATGCGTGACCAATACGGTGAGGCGAATGTTGGTGAAGCCGTTGAGGATCGCACAATCTTGCGGCTCGATACGCCACCGGGTGATGACCAGAACGTGATTGGTCAGACCTCGCTGATCGAGCAACCCCAACACCTCGAAGGTGTGCGGCTTCACCGGTGGCAACATCGGATCGGTCGCCCGATTCAACAGCTGGATCGGCGTGATGTGCGGCTGAAAATAGCGGTGCCCCAACAGCATCGACACCGCCTCCGCATCCTTGACCAGCGCACGAGGCACCTTCATCCCGAAATTGTCGAACACATGCCGGATGCAATATCCGCAATCGAGCGGGCACCCCACGACATGATTCACGCTCAGACCGGACTTCCGGTACTCGATCACATCCAGCAACTCAGGACGCAGCGCCTGTCGCTGAGAGGCCGTGAGTAGCGGCAGTTGCCGACGACCTAACTGCTCTTGCTCGGCCATTCTGACCACCTTTCGATCGGGGAAACATGAGTAGGAGGTATCCGGCCGGCCGAACTCCTCGCGTCCCGCCGCTGCGCTGCGAGTGCTCGATTGATCGCACGCTTCTTGTGACATCGAGCGACGCTGCACTCGCGGTGGTTCGGCTCTTCGGTCAACGCGTCCTCAACAGTCAGCGGCTGGATCGGCCTCTCGTGCGAGAGGCGACGCTGAATGTCGAACACCGTGACCTCGCCCGAGCGGTCCAGCATCTTGAAGAAGGCCCAGAAGACGCCAAATAGCCCAGACGCCAATGCGATTCCGCCCAGGAACACCGACAGGGCAACCAGCAGAGCGAGTGTCATCGCCGGTCCTGATCGGCGACACCGGAGGGTTGCCACCGCCCGGGGTTCTCCGCAACCAAGTCGTTCCAGCGACACGCCAGCTCGGCCACCCGTTCCCAGGCGGCGTGGACCGGCGCCGCCGAGGCATCCTCCGCAGCCATCAGGCAGTACTCCGCAGCAACATACGCCGCCGCCAGTAGATCAGCGGCGGCCCCGAAAGATCGCCTCGAAGAGCCTCCGTGACTTGTTGTCGTCACGTACGTTTCGGTCCAGCTGTCGACCAGGATGACGATCTGCCTACGGCGGCAGTCGATTTCGGCAGACCGATTCGGGTTCAGATGCCGCACTCGATGCAAACTCGCGAAGTCGCTCGCCCAACGCGTGACGAGATTGTCACCCGGCAACCGGCCGATCTCGCCGCGGAAGGCCGCTAGGAGTTGATGCCAGTCAGGCAGCGAATGTTGATCCGAGGTGGTCTCGGCGGCCACCCTGTCGCGCGGAACTCGCGCATCCACTAGCTCGGGTGAAGTCGTAATGGTCACCGCGGTCTCCATTTCGGCCGGATTGACAGCAGCAGGCGGTACCCGGCGCCGCGGGCTCTCGCCACTGGCCCTGCCCAGTGAGTGCCGGTGCGCCGTGAGGAGTTACGGCGTCAGCGCGGTACCGGGTACCGCATTCGACTTTCGCCTATAGGCGCTTACGGCCGTAACCGCACACCGTCGGGGTAGTGTGGGCGTAGCGTAGGCATTCACCCAGTTCAGGCCCTAGAAATTAGGTGTAGCCGATGGTACGAGCGCGACGGTGGACCGGGTTCGAGGCCGCTGCACTGCAAGAAGCAATGCGGCACTCGATCCGTGAATATGCAGCCGTGCTGGGCGTCGAAACCACCACGATCACCAACTGGCGCAGCGGGCTGAGTTCGGTCACGCCGCGGCCGGCGACCCAGGCAATCCTCGACACGACTTACCAGCAGCGAGCCACACCTGATGATCGCGCCCGTTTCGATCAGATCGTCGCCGAGGGCGAGAATGCGTGGCGTGCCCGGCACCAGCCACTGCCACCCTCAGTGATTGCCGGTGGGCGACCAAACGAAGTCGATGCGCAATCCCCGGCGGACCAGGGAAGCAGCGAAGAACTCATCGGGGTGCTGACCCGCGTCCATAAGCTGAGTCGGTCGATCAGCCCGGATGTGGTTCAACAGTTGCAAGGGAGCACACTTTCGAGCATCGCTGAATACGAGACGATCGATCCGGCTGCGCTCGTTCCAGCACTGCGGAAGCAGCGCAATTGGCTCGACGAACTCGTCGACCAGTGCGGCGACCCTGCACAACGTCGTCAACTCTTCGAAACTGCCAGCGAGACATCCGGCTTACTCGGCTACATCGCGGTGGGGACTGGCAACTTCTCGACCGCACGAGCCTATTGCCTCGAATCCTTCCTCCTCGGAAGTCACGCCCAGGACAGCAATCTCATGGCGTGGGCACGCGGGATGCAGAGTTTCTGCGAGTACTACGCCGGGCAGTTCGACCAGGCACTCGCGTACGCCGAAGACGGCCTGGCCCGTGCCGCGGCCGGACCTCAGAGCGTGCGTCTAGCCATCAACGGCGTCGCACGGGCCAAAGGCAAGCTGGGCGACATCGACGGCGTACATCACGCGGTCGACGCGGCATACACGATGCTGGCCCGAACCGGCGCGCCGACCGGCGTCCCTCGAGCATCTCACTCGAGGGCTACAGCGCAGCCCAAGTAGCAGGCAACGCAGCCACCGCTTACCTGTCCTTGGGCATGCCGGCCCGAGTAGAAGAGTATGTGCAGCAAGCGCTTCCGGAGATGAACGATTCGAACTCGCCGTGGGGGCGATCGCTCGTCCTAATCGACTGGGCTCGTGCACACATCGTGTCACCGGAGGGCGACTTCGACGCAGCCGCGCACATCATGCTCGATGCGCTCGGCCCGCCTCGGGGTATGCTCATGACGCAAGTTCGACGCCGGGGCTCGGAGTTCGTGCATGACGCCGCTGCATGATGGGGTACGACGGCACAGCTCAAGGCCATCCAGGACTGGAGTGTTCCCGGTTTTGTGGACTCGGGATCAAGCCGCGATCTGACTGATTTCTCTGTACCCTAACTCGTATTGCCGTGGTGTCAAATAGCCGAGCGCCGAATGCGGACGAACGGTGTTGTAGTAGAACTCAATCCAGTCGAACGTCTCCTTCTGCAGCGACTTCACCGTCGGCCACGGACGAGCGTGTACCAGCTCCTTTTTGTAGGTCGCGAAGAACGATTCCGCGACCGCGTTGTCGAAGCACGATCCCGTCCGGCCGAGGGACCGTAGGACACCATTCTTTGCACAATATTTCGCGAATTCCTTCGAGGTGTACTGGGTTCCGCGATCGCTATGGAAAACAACACCTTTCGCCGGGCGTCGGCGCGCGATGGCCATATCGAGGGCGTCGGTGACCAGCGACGTGCGCATGTGATCAGCGATCGCCCAGCCGACCACGGCCCGATCGTGCAGATCGATCACGGTGGCCAGATACGCCCACCCGGTCCAGGTCTTGACGTAGGTGATGTCACCGCACCAGCGTTGGTTCGGCTGCGCGGCAGTGAAATCACGCCCGATCCGATCCGCGGCGTCCACCGGCTTGGATCCCCGGATCGTGGTGCGCCGGAACGGTTTCGGAAACCGGCCTTGCAGACCGGCCGCCCGCATCAACCGCCACACCCGCTTACGCGAGACCCGCCGCCCGGCCGCCGCCAGCGCCGCGTGCACACGCCGAACACCCGGATTGCCACGCAGTTTCGCGTGGATCGCCTCGATCAGCAGCGTCAGCATGCGATCGTCGCGCTCCCGGTCGCTGCGACCGCGGCCTTTCCACTTGTAGTAGCCCGACCGAGACACGTCCAGTTCCCGGCACATGAACTCGATGTCGAATTCCCCCGACGCAGCCCAGTCCGCGATCGCGGCGAATTTCACCGCTGGTCTTTCGCGAACCAGGTCGCAACTTTTTTTGCGAACGCGACCTGCATCTTCAACTCCGCGTTCTCCGCACGCAACCGTTCCAACTCGGCCTGTTCCGAGTCGGTCAGTCCCTTCTCCCGGTCACCGGAAACCCCGGATTCCTTCGCCCTCTTCACCCATTTCCTCAACGTCATCTCGTGCACGCCGATATTGCGCGCCACCTCGGCCACCGGCCGACCCTGATCCAGGACGAAACCTACCGCCTGGGCCTTGTACTCCTCGGTGAAACTACGCCGCGTCGAACCCAACACCAAACTCCCGTGCTACCAGGCGGCTATCTCCTCCGTGTCCACCGAACCGGGAACGCTCCAACGAACGCCCAGAATCCACCAGCAAGCGCTGACGCAACTAACGCGACCAACCACGCCATCGCACCGAAAATCCGGCTATTCGCTGCCCGCTGTGCGTCAGCAGGTCGTGCCGTCGGATAGTCATATCCTCGGCCGATCCGTGAAGCATGCCAACGGATCAACCATTGCAGCTCGAACGGGTGGCATTGGTACGGGCCGTACTGGCACTGCAATCTGCGCTTGAGATATCCGCGATAGCCCTCGCTACTTTCCCATAGGTGAACGTGATTGCCCTCTCGGAAGCACTGGTCAATGAGTCTGTCGAACCTGCCTTCTAGCTGATCGGGCTGGGGCTCGCGATGTGCCAGCACACTGCGGACGTACCGTGAATGTGTCTGCCAGACCGTCATGCAGCGCACCGCAACGAAGAATCCCGCCACGACGAGCGGCAGCACGAGCACCAGGACTGCCGTAATCTCCCCCGTCAGCATGACCGTCATCGCGGCAACCGTTGCCATCGAGCCGAGTATTGCGTCGCGCCAGTCGACAGTGGTGGCCGGCATCGGCGCTGTCACCCACAGTCCGGGCGGTAGAGGATCGGCTTCGAAGAACTTCCAGGCTCGTCCGATTCGATCGGCGCTCATCCGCTGTTCTGCGACCTGATATTTGCGTTTTGCGGCAAGCTTCTCGTGCACGGCACCGCTAACAATCCGGCTGAGGTGAGTGTCGATTTCGTCTTGCCGACCCACACTCAACGCACCGAACATCGTTAGCGCGGTCGCGAATTCGTCATCAACGGCCCCTTCGCTGTACTCAGCATGGGCGTAACGCAGCAGTCTGTTGACCACATCCAGCGCATCTTGCCACTCACCCGGGCCCTCCCCTGCCACCACGCGGGTGGCGTTTTCGATCTCGTTGGTCTGCTCGGCCGTGACGTCCCCATACGAACGGTCGCTCAGTATCGACAAGACGTATAGATATGCGCGTTCAGGAGTGGCATGCCCCTTGTGATGCAGGGTACGCAGAATGTCCTCGGCTGCGCGAGGGTTGCCGCCGTCGAGATGCGCTCTGGCCACTATGTGCATCTGGTCCGGTGAGTCGTCGGGCGATGTGTGATAGATCGTCTCCTTGTGCTCCACGAAGTTGTGCTGGGTACCGATCTGCTGACCAACATGCGCGTGGTCGGCGGCGAAAAACTGGTTGTTCACCGACATATCGGCTGCGGCGGGATCTGCGATCATCGCTGCCCCCAGTTGATCTGCACGCCTACCTGCTCACCGACTGTCGCATGGTCGCGGGCGACCATCGTATTGTGGATCGGCGGCAATGACGGCACTACCGGCGCAGCGGTATCCGACGCTGAATTCGGTTGGGGGTCAAGAGAAACTGCCAGAGCAATAGCGAACGCGGCAGCATTCCGTGCAGCGATGAGCTGACTACCGGCCCGGTCGGCCTGCGCTTTCCTCCCGTTCGCGTGGTCGCTGATGCCACGAACGACCACCGCCGGAACCTGATCGGCCAGGGCCGCTGCATGCGCGAATCCCGAACCCTCCATCTCCACTGCAACCGCATCGTTGAACGACGTGCGGATGCGGCGCGCGAGTTCGGAGGTGGTGGAGTCCAACACCACATCCCCCACTGCGATAGGCGAGAAGGACACCTTCGGTCCGGCCGCTCGCGCGTGCTCGGACAACCAGTCATACCAACCGTTCTTGCGGCATAGCCGTCGCGCCTTCTGGTCGAGCCGGTGCGATAGCTCCCACGACCGAGGCCGCACCAAGAACTCATCATTTTCGCTGCGTCCACCCTGATAGGAGTGGACCTTGGTCGCGACAACCACGTCACCTAGCTCCAGCTTGTCCCGTAGACCGCCGGCAATGCCGACGAACATCATTGCAGCAGGCGAGAATTCAGCTTGTGCGCGTTCGGTGAGTGCCGCCGCCGTGGTGGTCCCGGCGCCAGTGACCCCCACAGCCACACGATGTCCCGGATGCCCCACGATGGTGCCTACATCGAACAACGTGCCCATGTTGTGCTCGTACACGGTGGTGTCGACCAGATGCTCGAGCACGGCATCCTGCTCGATGCCCAGAGCGGTCAGAATCACGATCATTGTTTCTCCCCAACGTGATTGGAGCCTCAATCAAGACCCCCGACGAATGACGGTATCCGGCGAACGCATTTACGTCAATAAGACGTAAACTAGCGCAAGGAAGGAGATGCCTAGTGAACGAACGCAACTGGCGAACCACCGAAGTCGCCATCGCCGTGGATCTTGCAGTATTGACTGTGCGGGATGATGCCCTGCACATCTTGATGGTGGAACGTGGGACCGACCCGTGGCGGGGTTCACTCGCCCTGCCTGGAGGTTTCCTCGACGACGGCCGCGAAGACTTGGACGCCGCAGCCGAACGTGAACTAGCCGAGGAGACGGGCCTGAGTCTCGATCGCGCACACCTCGAGCAGCTACGGACCTACGGCTCACCGAACCGAGATCCCCGTCGGCGCGTAGTGACCGTCTGCTATGTCGCTTTCATTCCCGACCTACCACCACCGGTAGCAGGGGGTGACGCACAAGCGGCAGCCTGGACGCCCGTCGAAGCAGTATTGAACGCTCACACAGAGGTCGCCTTCGACCACAAGCGGATCATCGCCGACGCCGTCGAGCGAACCCGAAGCAAGCTCGAATACACCACACTCGCCACCCGATTCTGCCCAGCGGAGTTCACCGTCAGAGAGCTGCGCAGAATATACGAGGCCGTCTGGGGACAGCCTCTCGATCAGCGTAATTTTCACCGCAAGATCACTGCCGCGGAAGGTGCCTTGATCCCCACTGGCAAACAAACCAACCGCCACGGAGGTCGCCCCGCTGCGTTGTACCGTTCCGGCCCGGTAGGCCTCCTGCATCCGCCGATACCGCGCACAACTACCCCACTCAGCGTCAACGGACCCGGCCAGCGATCCCGATCTGCCAACCGTCACAGGTGAGCGGCGTGCGACGATGGGCTGACTCGCCGCTGCCGGGGCGAGCGGACGGCTCGGCGCCAGTGGAGTGTTCCCGGTTTTGTGGACTCGGGATCAAGCCGCGATCTGACTGATTTCTCTGTACCCTAACTCGTATTGCCGTGGTGTCAAATAGCCGAGCGCCGAATGCGGACGAACGGTGTTGTAGTAGAACTCAATCCAGTCGAACGTCTCCTTCTGCAGCGACTTCACCGTCGGCCACGGACGAGCGTGTACCAGCTCCTTTTTGTAGGTCGCGAAGAACGATTCCGCGACCGCGTTGTCGAAGCACGATCCCGTCCGGCCGAGGGACCGTAGGACACCATTCTTTGCACAATATTTCGCGAATTCCTTCGAGGTGTACTGGGTTCCGCGATCGCTATGGAAAACAACACCTTTCGCCGGGCGTCGGCGCGCGATGGCCATATCGAGGGCGTCGGTGACCAGCGACGTGCGCATGTGATCAGCGATCGCCCAGCCGACCACGGCCCGATCGTGCAGATCGATCACGGTGGCCAGATACGCCCACCCGGTCCAGGTCTTGACGTAGGTGATGTCACCGCACCAGCGTTGGTTCGGCTGCGCGGCAGTGAAATCACGCCCGATCCGATCCGCGGCGTCCACCGGCTTGGATCCCCGGATCGTGGTGCGCCGGAACGGTTTCGGAAACCGGCCTTGCAGACCGGCCGCCCGCATCAACCGCCACACCCGCTTACGCGAGACCCGCCGCCCGGCCGCCGCCAGCGCCGCGTGCACACGCCGAACACCCGGATTGCCACGCAGTTTCGCGTGGATCGCCTCGATCAGCAGCGTCAGCATGCGATCGTCGCGCTCCCGGTCGCTGCGACCGCGGCCTTTCCACTTGTAGTAGCCCGACCGAGACACGTCCAGTTCCCGGCACATGAACTCGATGTCGAATTCCCCCGACGCAGCCCAGTCCGCGATCGCGGCGAATTTCACCGCTGGTCTTTCGCGAACCAGGTCGCAACTTTTTTTGCGAACGCGACCTGCATCTTCAACTCCGCGTTCTCCGCACGCAACCGTTCCAACTCGGCCTGTTCCGAGTCGGTCAGTCCCTTCTCCCGGTCACCGGAAACCCCGGATTCCTTCGCCCTCTTCACCCATTTCCTCAACGTCATCTCGTGCACGCCGATATTGCGCGCCACCTCGGCCACCGGCCGACCCTGATCCAGGACGAAACCTACCGCCTGGGCCTTGTACTCCTCGGTGAAACTACGCCGCGTCGAACCCAACACCAAACTCCCGTGCTACCAGGCGGCTATCTCCTCCGTGTCCACCGAACCGGGAACGCTCCACAGTGGGATCTACTGCCGGTGGCGAGAAAGCTCCGTGAAAGCTACGACTGGTTCGCTAAGATCCGGCCGCTGTTTACCTAATCGCGGCCCAGCGACCGTCGCGCCCAACACCGACACGAACGTATGTCGCGGCACGCCAAGCCAATCCACCCAAGTCCCGCACGCGCACGTCTCGTCGACGGGAGTTTCACCGACTTCGAACACGACCGCACCGGTCATGGGATCAGGTACCTGGAGCAACTCGGGACATGCTGGCGGCGAAGTCAAGCGACTCTGCCGACTTATCAGCTGCCATACACGAAGATGCAACGCACAGGACTTGTTGTGGCACACAGGCCGAAGATCAGGTTTCATGGAACTTGGGAGAATCAGATGACGGGCTAGAAAGTGACTTCCCATGCCCATGACCGCCTCCCAACGATCTGCTCAGCTGACGAGCGACCGAGAAGCTCGATTACGGCGGAACCGGCCCGTTCAGGCCCGCCAAACCTATCCGACTGTCTTCGCGCCCGTAATCGGCTGGGCATCAACACCCTTCGCCCTCCGCCCACCACGGAGTCCCTGCCCAACAACGCACTTCACATCTGGGGCATCGAAATGAACCCCGATGACGTGTGGCTCAGCACCGACGAGCTGGCCGCGCGTCTGAAGGTTCCGAAGAAGACACTTGCGGTCTGGGCATCGGCCGGGCGGGGACCGAGATTTGCACGCATCGGTCGATACCGCCGTTATCGTCTGAGCGATCTACTGCTCTGGGAGCAGGATCAAATCGACAAGAGTGCGCCTTCTAGCAGCGACAGCTGAGACCCCGATTCTTGCAGCCGACCGCCTACCCAGCCTTCGGCCGGTCGTAGCTGAGCACATCCAGACCTCATCAGCTATCTGATAGCAATCATTTTGGCCTTGCGTAGCTGGCTGGGATTAGGCAGTTTTCCCTGAATAGAACTTGCCCCGGGCATAGACAGCAATCCCGCAGGCAGCCCATCGGCTCCCCCTCCTGCGTCCCGCACCCGGACACATAGGCCATCGACCCACCCAGGAAAGGACAGTGATGCCCAGACAATCGCTGCCGATCGGCACCTACGGCCGGATCACCGCGAAACGGCAGCCGAACGGCAGCTGGCGCGCGACCACGCGCTACCGCGATGACGACGGCGTCACCCGCACCGTGCACAAATTCGGTCCCACCAAAGGCCGAGCCGGAGACATCCTCCGCGAATCACTCACCAAACGCGCCGGAGGCCGCGGCCGTCTCATCACCCGTGACACCAAACTCACCGAGCTGGCCGATCTGTGGCTGGCGGAAAAGATCCTGCAAGACGGCATCACCGAGCAGACCCTGGACCTGTACCGGATGGAGATCAACGTCTCCACCGACCACCGGGCCGGCAAGGACACCGTCAAAATCAAACCAGCGCTCGGTAACCTGCGGATATGGGAGGCCACCACCTCCCGCATCGACGCCTACCTCAAACGCATAGTGCTCAACGGCCACCGGGAGAAAGCGCGGCGCCAGCGCGTCATCCTCTCCGAAATGATGAGCATGGCCGTGCGCCACGACGCCATCGGCAGCAATCCCGTCCGCGAAGTCGCCGACCTCCCCCGCAAACGCCAGAAGCCCCGCGCCGCCGACCTCGAAACCCTCACAGAGCTCCGAGCCCAAATCCAGGCATGGGTGAACGGAGAGCCGTTCGAGGGATCCCCGGCCTACACCCACGGCCCCAAACGCAACCGCAGGGTGCTCGACGTCGCCGACGTCGAACTCGGCACCGGTCCACGCCCCGGCGAAGCACTCGCCCTGCGCTGGTCCGATATCCACCTCGACAGCACCCCCGCACGGATGACCTTCTCCGGCACCATCATCCGGATCAAAGGCAAGGGACTGATCCGCCAGGAGTGGACCAAGACAGACTCCGGATACCGGACAGTGGTCCTGCCTCAGTTCGTCGTCGATACCCTCCAGCGGCTCAAAGCCGAAGCAGTCGACAACGACTTGGACCTGGTCTTCCCCAACCGCGATGGGGGCATCTGGGATCCACACAACTTCAACCGCCTGTGGCGCCAGGCACGCGGCGAAAAGTTCGCCTGGGTCACCCCCAAGACCTTCCGCAAGACCGTCGCCTCACTCATCGCCGAGCAATACGGCCCCCAAGCCGCAGCTCAACAGCTCGGCCACGCCAACGACTCGGTCACCAAACGCCACTACATCGACCAACCCGCCGAAGCACCCGACTTCACTGCCGCTCTAGAGGGCCTCGCACGCTGAAAGCGTGTCGTTTCCGTGTCGTTCTGACCCCGAAAAGCAAAAAACCAGGGTCGAACGTTACCGTTCGCCCTGGTCACTGCTCCCCCATCTGGACTCGAACCAGAAACCTGCCGATTAACAGTCGGCTGCTCTGCCAATTGAGCTATAGGGGACTATCCCGGCTCGCCGTGCTGGGCGGGCCGAGGAGAAACTTTAGCGTATGGGCGGGCGGGGGCCCAAATCGCGTCGCTACCTGCGGTCTTGTGGGGGTTGGGGGGTGAGGGTGGCGGTGGTGGCGCGGTGGTCGCCTGCGGTGGGTGGGAGGACGGTGGCGGCGTGGGTGGTGAAGCCGCGGGTGAGGATGTGGTCGGGGCGGGTGAGGGGGAATGGGGAGGGCCAGGTGAAGCCGAAGCCGCTGCGGGCGTCTTGCAGGGTGTCGGTGAGGGTGGCGAGGTGGGGGTCGGTGGAGGCGGTGTTGAGGTCGCCGAGGACGAGGAGGCGGTCGGCTGGGTCTTGGTGGACGAGGTCGCTGAGGGTGCGCAGGGTGCGGTTGCGGGAGTCGGTGTCGCCGAAGCGGACGCTGCCGAGGTGGACGGTGTAGACGGTGACTGTCGCTGTGGGCGTGTGCATTCGGGCGCGCAGGGCGCGGGCCCAGCCTTGGCCGAGGTCGAGGCGTTGGATGTCGGTGAGGGGGTAGCGGCTCCACAGGCCTACGGTGCCGACGGTGGCGGCGTAGGGGTGGTCGGGGTCCAAAGTTGTTGTGACGGCGCGCCGGTTGCGGTCGGTGAGTTCCTGGACCGCGACGACGGCGACGTCGGCCAGTTCTGGGGCGGGGCCGCCGGTGCCGAGATTCTGTGTGGCGACGCGGAATTCGTCGACGGAGTGCACGCCGTCGGGCGCGGCGACCAACTGGGGCACGAAAAGGACCGCCCACGCCGCGATGGGCAGCACAACGGTGGCCAGGCCGACCCGGGAGCCCGTCGCGAGGGCCACGGCCGCCAGCAGCAGCGTGGGGGCCAGCAACCACGGCAGGAAGCTCTGTACCGGCTGAGCGATGATCTCGGGCAGCCAGCGACGGGCGATGAGTAGCGCGCTCAACGTCAGCGCGGACGAGGCGAGCGTGAGGTCGCGCGCGAGGTCGGTCTGGTTCAGCATGCGAGCCACGGTGCCCGCGGTCGATGAGAGGTTGATGAAATCCGCCGAATGCCTCATCCACCGGTAACAAGCGGTAACAGTACGGCCACCATCGGGAGAGACTATGAAAACAGAGGGCTGAGCGCGGCGCGGAGCGGGAACTCCTCAGCGACCCGCTGAGCAACGGAACGAGGAGGCCGACATGAGCGAGCGAAGCGAGAGAATCATGTCACAGCGCGCCTCGCGCATGTCTGTGGTGAGCGCCAGCGAGGCACAGACATGAGCGACTTCGCCTGCGGCGATTGCTGGCGCCGCGAGAACCTCACCTTCGCACAACGACTGGATCCGGCGCACATCCGCCGCAGCAGCCGTTTCTACCTGTGCGAGGAGCACCGGGCCAAGCGAGAAGAGCTCGCCGCCTGACACTGGTTCGCCTCGAACCCGGTCATCGATCGAGGATGACCGATAGCCGATCCGCCGTGTGCCCGAAGCGAGCCGAGGACTGCCGATCTAGCGCCGGACCCAGCCTTGCGCGACATCCGCGAGGTTCCACCACGAAACATGGTGTGGGTCTTGGGTTTGCAGTTCCCATTCGGCGGCGAGCTGATGGAAGAAGGGGTCGTCCGCGGTCTTGCCGCCTTCGGGTTCGCCGATGAAGACCAGACGGTCTCCCCCGGCGTCCGCGAAGTCGCGCAGGGCCGTGGACGCCATGGGATCGCCCCAGCCGGGCGGCCAGCAGAGCAGCAGCACGCTGTCCGGATCCGGCGCGTACGCGGAGATATCCGCGACCGGATGAAAGACGTCCCGCTGCCCCGCCGCGCCCGGAAACGACACGTTCCCGGCGAGATCGGGCGGTGCCACGTCGAACGCGGCGACCTCGACGCCGAGCAGTGCCAGCTGCCGTGCCCAGTAGCCGCGGCCGGCACCCAGTTCGGTGACGCGCCGCCCCGCCGTGAACTTCGTTGTCCAGCGCAGTGTTTCGGGTGATGGCACGGCGTAGGCGAAGGCCGACTGGAGGATCGTCTGTGCGTAGCCGAGCCGGGCGCTCCCGGACGTCGCGCCCCCGTTCACCACCCGGCCCCGCACCGACGGCCCGACGATGTCCCAGTACGGATTGTCCGACGCACCACCGGTCATGAAATGCACGAGGCGCAGGTCGAATGCCGCGTCGGCGGCCGAGTCCGCGGTGCCTGCGAGCATCGGCGCGGTCGTCAGATAGGCCGCGACCTGGGGGTACTCCGCACGAAGTCGTTGTTCGTCGGACAGCAGCGCCGCGAGTTCGGTGCGTCGCTCGGCGGTCAGCGCGAGGGCGGTCATTCGAGCTATTCTCGCTGGTACCTGCCGGTTTCGAGATCGGATGACGAATTCCGGCCCACGTACGGGAAACACGGGAGCCTATCCGGATCGACAGGCCTGTCCGGCGTCGGGCAGGATAGACCCGCGAACAGGCAACTGGGAGGAGCACATCGAGATGCTGCGGTTGATCATCGGCGTGGCGGCCGGGTATGTACTCGGCAGCAAGGCCGGGCGGGCTCGCTACGAGCAGATCAGCGCCGCGACCCGTGCGCTGACCGAGAGCCCGGTGACCCGCAAGCTCGTGCTGGTGGGCAGGCAGCGGCTCTCCGACAAGCTGAGCACCCGCCCGAAGCTGGAACCCATGGAGCCCCTGGACGAGCGCACCACCGTGCTGGTCCCGCAGGATCAGCTGCGCCGCTGAGGGCGCGAGCGGCCCTAGGTCCCATCCGGCGTCTCTGGCCGGCCTTCGAGGCAGAACCTAGGCGCCGGTGGCGAAATCGTCGTGGTTGCCCATCGCCTGGGTGAGCAGGCTCTTGCGGTACTGCTCCAAGGCCACGAGGTCACCGAACAGGGCCATGTAGGCGTCGGGCTGTTCGGTGGAGGACACCCGCTGCAGTTTCGATTTCAGCTCGGCGATCTGACGGCCGACCCACGCCTCCTGGGTGCGCGCGAGCACGCCGGCGACGAAGCGCGGAATACCGGCCTCGTTCTTCACCGGTAGTGGCTCGCTGGCGAGCTCGGAGAGCAACGCGCGCATGGTGAGGTCGTCGGTGCGGTCGGCGACCGCGTTGAGCCATTCCGCACCGCCGAGCCCGGCCGCGGTGCCGCCCGCCTCGGTGATCAACTGACGGATCGCCACGTAGGCGGGGTGGGTGAACGCGTCGGTTTCCAGCGCGTCGAACCCCGAGCCCGCCATGGCCGGATACTGCAGCGCCGCGGCGAGCGCCTGACGCTGCGGCAGCAGGGTCGGGTCGTTCGGCTTCGGCCGGGCCGCCGGATGCTCGGCGACCACCTCGGCCTGCGGCGCGGGTGCGGGGGCCGCGCGGCCACCGGCGGCGGGACGCGCGCCGCCGGTGCGATGGCGCTTGGCTTCGTCGCCGACCCGGCGGACCACGGTCTGGATGTCGTCCCAGCCGACCCAGCCGGCCAGCTTCGTGGCGTACGCCTTGCGCAGCGCGTTGTCCTTGATCTGCGCGACCACCGGGATGGCTCGGCGCAGCGCCTCGACCTGCCCTTCGGCGGTGTCCAGATTGTGGTCGGCGAGTAGGCCGCGAACCACGAACTCATACAACGGGGTTCGCCGTGCCACCAGGTCGCGCACGGCGCCGTCGCCGGAATGCTGACGCAGCTCGCACGGGTCCTGGCCGTCGGGCGCGACCGCGATGTAGGTCTGGCCCGCCAGCTTCTGGTCGCCCGCAAAGGCTTTCAGCGCGGCCGCCTGGCCCGCCGCGTCGCCGTCGAAGGTGTAGATGATCTCGCCGCGCCAGAAGTTGTCGTCGAGCAGCAGCCTGCGCAGCAGTGCGAGATGCTCGTCGCCGAAGGCGGTACCGCAGGAGGCGACGGCGGTCTTCACGCCGGCCAGGTGCATGGCCATCACGTCGGTGTAGCCCTCGACGACCACGGCCTGATGCCCCTTGGCGATCTCACGCTTGGCCAGATCGAGGCCGAACAGCACCTGAGACTTCTTGTACAGGATGGTTTCCGGGGTGTTTATGTATTTACCCGGCATGGTGTCGTCGTCGAAGAGCTTGCGCGCGCCGAACCCGATGACGTCGCCACCGAGATTGCGGATCGGCCAGAGCAGCCGCCGGTGGAATCGGTCGATCGGCCCGCGCTGGCCCTGCCTGGACAGTCCGGCGGCCTCCAGCTCCTTGAACTCGAAACCCTTGCGCAGCAGATGCTTTGTGAGCGTGTCCCAGCCCGCGGGGGCGTAACCGCAGCCGAAATGCTGCGCGGCGGCGGCATCGAAATTGCGGTCGGTGAGGAACTTGCGCGCGGTCTCGGCCTCCGGCTCGCGCAGCTGGGCCATGTAGTACTCGTGCGCGGCGGCGTTGGCCGCGACCAGCCGGGAGCGGGTGCCGCGATCGCGCTGCACCGAGGTGCCGCCGCCCTCGTAATTGATCTGGTAATTGACCCGGTCGGCCAGCTGCTCGACCGCTTCGACGAAGCCGACGTGCTCGATCTTCTGCAGGAAGGCGAAGACGTCACCGCCCTCGCCGCAGCCGAAGCAGTGGAACAGGCCGTGATTCGGTCGGACGTGGAACGACGGCGACTTCTCGTCGTGGAACGGGCACAACCCCTTCATGGAGTCGGCGCCCGCGCGCTTCAACGCGACGTACTCGCCCACGATGTCTTCGATCCGGACATGGTCACGTATCGCCGCGATATCGCGATCAGGGAGTCGTCCGGCCACGGCAGTGAGCGTACCCGGCGCGACCGACGTTGTTCACCGGTGGCTGTTCACACGCTCAGACGCCGAGCAGCGCGGCCACCCGTTCGAGCCTGCTCTCGGTGTAGGAGGCGATCTGATCGACGATGACGCGCACCCGCGCCGTGTCGTCGGCGGCGGCGTGCCACCACGGCAGCAGCAGCGGATCGAGCCCGTTCGGCGCGGTCGCGAGCAGCCGGGTCGCGACCGCTTGGATCAGATCGCGCTGACCCGCCTGGCGCAGTTTGTGATCCCGGTCGGACATGACGTAATGCAGCGCGACGGTCTTGAGCACCGCGACCTCGGCGGCGGCGATGATCGGTACCTCGAGGTCCGCGCGGTAGCGCGACAGCGGTGCGGTGCCCGCTGTCTCGCGCGTCGCGGTGATCGCGGCGGTGGCGAAGCGGCCGACGAGTTCGCTGGTGAGCCGTTTGAGCGCGACCGAACTGGCGAGGGTGCCGTCATAGGCGGACACCGCGGCCACCACGGGCAGCTCCGAGAGCCGTTGCGCCGCGGCGACCAGTTCTTCCGCGGACAGCGAGTAGTGCTTGTGCCTGCCGAGACTGGCCAGCGCCTCCTGCTCCCACGGGTCGGCGAGTGCGCGCAGGTCGATGCGGCCCGCGATGACGCCGTCCTCCACGTCGTGCACCGAATAGGCGACGTCGTCGGACCAGTCCATGATCTGGCATTCGAGGCTGCGGCGGCGTTCGGGCGCGCCCTTACGAATCCAGGCGAGCCGTTCGGCGTCGATGTCGTAGGCGCCGAACTTGGTGCCGGGACCGGTTCTGCCCCAGGGATACTTGAGCGCGGCGTCGAGCGAGGCGCGCGTGAGATTCAGGCCCGCGCTCACCCCGGCGGGGTCGAGCACTTTCGGTTCGAGGCGGGTGAGGATGCGCAGGTTCTGCGCGTTGCCCTCGAAACCGCCGTGTGCGTCGGCGAAGTGGTCGAGCGCCTTCTCCCCGTTGTGCCCGTAGGGCGGATGGCCGATGTCGTGCGCCAGCCCGGCCAGGTCGACCAGGTCCGGATCGCAGCCGAGGCCCTCCCCGATGCTGCGGCCGATCTGGGCCACCTCGAGTGAATGGGTGAGCCTGGTGCGTGGGGTGTCCCCGTCGCGGGGGCCCATCACCTGCGTCTTGTCGGCGAGGCGGCGCAGCGCCGCGGAGTGCAGCACCCTGGCCCGGTCGCGGGCGAACTCGGTGCGGTGGCCTATCTCGAATTCGCTGCCCGGCGCGCCGAGGCCCGCGGTCTTGGGTCGCTCGACGACCAGGCGCTCGTAATCCAATTCGCTGTAATCGGCCACGCGCTCACTGTCCCGCCGTGTATCGGAAGTCCGCCGCGAAATGGGTGAGCTGATACCAGAGCAGCGCGCCTGTCTCCCTGGCGATTCCGTGCGCCTGCGACTCGCGGGTGTAGACGGCGGGCCCGGTCCTGGTCGGCGCGGTCCACGCGTCCAGCCCTTCGTCGCGGGCCATGGTGCGGGTGCGCAGCGAATGCCACGGATCGCTGACCAGCACGGCGGCGGACATGTCGCGCGCCTGCATGGCGTTGGCGACGGCCTCGACGCTGCGCAGCGTGTCCGAGCCGGTTTCCACCGCGAGGATCCGGTCGCTGGGGATCCCCCGCGATTGCAGATAGTTCTTGCCCGAGGCCGCCTCGGTGTAGAGATCGCCCTCCTGCTTGCCGCCGACGGTGATCACCCGCGGTGCCACGCCGAGCTGGAACAGCTTGTAGGCCTGGTCGAGTCGCGCCTCGAACACCGAGGACGGTGTGCCGGAGTACTGCGCGGCGCCCAGCACGACGATGGCGTCGGCGGGCGCGTAGTCGTCGATCCGCGCGACCTGCCAGACCCGGAAGGCTGTCCCGGCGACCAGCGCCATTCCCATCAGCACCGATCCGACGACGAGCCGCCGCGACCAGCGCAGCAACCCGGCGGCGAAGCCGCGCGATGACCCCGCCTGCCGGGCAGGGTCGGGCGCCGAACCGGCTCGAGCGCGCATCGATGGCAAATCCACTCCCCAAGTCTGCCAGGTGGTGTGCCACGCGCGGGTGGTTCGGCGCGGCTCGACGGGGTGAGGCTACCGTCCCGGTCTACCAGCCGCGTTCGCGCCATTCACCGAGTTGGGGACGCTCGGCGCCGAGGGTGGTGTCGTCGCCGTGGCCGGGATAGACGACGGTGTCGTCGGGGTAGCGCGCGAAGATCTTGGTGGTCACGTCCTGGTAGAGCGAATCGAACTCGGCCGGGTTGGTGGTGCGGCCGACACCGCCGGGGAACAGCGAGTCGCCGGTGAACAGGTGCACCAGGCCGTCGCCGTCGGTGACCGCGAGTGCCACCGAGCCGGGTGTGTGGCCGCTCAGGTGGATGACCTCGAACGAGAGCTCGCCGATGGCGAAGCGCTCGCCATCGGCCAGCAGCCGATCGGGGCGCACCGGCAACGGGTCGGCATCGAGCTGGTGTGCCGCCGTCGGCGCACCCGTCGCCGCGGCCGTCTCCTTCAACGCGAACCAGTGGTCCGGGTGCTGGTGCGTGGTGACGATCAACGCGATCTGGCCCGGCGCGACCTGGTCGACGAGCGCCGCGATGCGGTCCGGCTCGTTGGCGGCGTCGATGAGCAGCGTGGCACCGGTGGCCGTGCATTGCACCAGATAGCAGTTGTTGTCCATACCGCCGACGGACATCTTGACTATTCGCGCGCCCGCGACATCACGCTGTTGCGGATTCGAATCCGCCGCAACATGCCCGGTGTACGGGCGATCGATGGTGATCACGCCCACGATGCTAGTGACAGGCGCCGACAGCGACCACCGGCCCGACCCACCGCGCTAGATTCTTGGCATGTCGCTACCTAGTCGCGCTGTGCGCTGGACCGCCGCGGTGGCGGCCTGTCTCGTCGTCACGCTGGCACCGGTGGCCGCCGCGCAACCGCCGACCCGACTCGACACCTACGTCGTCGATACGGCGAAAACGCTCGACAAGGGACAGCTCGATCGGGTCCGCTCGGCCGTGGACCAGCTGTACGCGGACCACCAGGTGCGGCTGTGGGTGGTCTACGTGCACGATTTCGACGGCCTCGGACCACAGCGGTGGGCGGAGCAGACCGCGGGGAAATCGGGTTTCGGCGAGCGCGACCTGTTGCTCGCGGTCGCGACCGGGGACCGCGCCTACGCGCTCGACGGCAACGCGCCGAGCGGAGTCAGCGACGCCGAACTGGACAGCCTGCTCACCCGGGAGGTCGAACCCGCACTGCGCGACGGCCGTTGGGCCGACGCCGGCGTGGCCACCGCGGACGGCTTGAGCTCGGCGATGCGCGGCGGCACCGACATTCGCGTGCTGCTGCTCCTCGGCGGGGTGCTCGTGCTCGTCATCGGTGGGCTGATCCTCTACTCCCGCAGGCGAAGTCACACCCGCGCCCGCGCCGAACTGGCGGCGGCCCGGCAGCTCGACCCGAACGACACCGCCGCGCTGGCGGCCCTGCCGGTCGAGGCCCTGGATGCCCGCTCCCGCGAGGCCCTCGTCGAGATCGACAACGCGATCCGCACCAGCGGCGAGGAACTGGAGCTGGCCACCGGCGAGTTCGGCGCGACCGCGACCCTGCCCTTCACCACCGCGCTCGAACACGCGAAAAGCGCGGCGGCCAAAGCCTTCTCGATCCGGCAACGACTGGACGACGATATTCCCGAGACCCCGGACGAGCGGCGCACGCTACTGGTCGATCTGATCGGCACGGTGGGGCGCGCCGACCGCGAGCTCGACGCCCAGGTCGCCGAATTCGACTCGATGCGCAACCTGCTGATCAATGCCGAAGACCGATTGGCCGGGCTCACCAGGGATCTCGTCGAACTGAAGAGTCGTGTGCCCACCGCGGCGGCGGAGCTGGCGCGGCTCACCACCGCGCATCCGGCGAGCGTGCTCGCCCCGATCAGCGACAACGTGACGATGGCGACGCAGCGAATCACGTTCGCGGAGCAGAACATCGATACCGGCCGCAGCGCGCTGTCGCAGCCGGTCGGCAAGCAGGGTGGCGCGGTCGCCGCGATCCGTTCGGCCGAAGCGGCCCTCGGACAGGCGGGCACGCTGCTCACGGCCGTCGAGAACGCCGCGACCGACATCCAGCAGGCGCGCGACGGCCTGCCCGCGGTGCTGGACGAGTTGCGTCGCGATATCGCCTCCGCCACCGAACTTTCCGAGTACGGCGGTGCGGAGCTGGCCGCGGCGACCACCGCGGCGCGATCGGCCCTGGCCAAGTCCGAGGCCGCCGCGACGACCGACCCGCTCGACGCCTTCCACGACGCGGTGGCCGCCGACACCGACCTCGACCGCGCCATCGCCGCGGCCACCGATCGCAAGCTCGCCGCCGAGGATCTGCGGCGCAGGCTCGACCGGGCGATCACCGACGCGGGCGCTCGGGTCCGCGCGGCGTCCGACTACATCGCCACCCGCCGCGGCGGGATCGACGCCGAGGCCCGCACCCGGTTGTCGGAGGCGCAACGCAATCTCGACGCGGCTCGACAGCTGAGCCCCACCGATCCACCGCAGGCCATGACGCATGCCCAAGCCGCCGCCGACCTAGGCGGACGCGCATTGCAGACCGCGCAGGCGAGCGTGCGCGCCTGGGAGGCGAGCCAACCACCGTCGGGCACCGCACAGGCGGGCGCGGTACTCGGCGGCATCCTGATCGACGGGCTGCTGCGCGGCGCGGCGAGCGGTGGGCGCCGGTCCGGCTCCGGCGGCTGGGGCGCGGGTTCTTACGGCGGCTCGTCCGGGTCGCGACGGATCAGCCGCGGCGGTCGCTTCTGAGCGGCTTGACCCTGACACCGTGTGAGGCCATAGACCGGGAGTCGTCATGTTCACCATCGGAGACTTCGCCAGACACGGACGGGTGTCGGTACGCATGCTGCGCCACTACGACGCCATCGGACTATTGCGCCCGGATCGGGTCGATCCGTCCAGCGGCTACCGCTACTACTCGGGTGGCCAGCTCGCTCGGTTGAACCGTGTTGTCGCGCTCAAGGATCTCGGCTTCACGCTCGATCAGGTCGGCCGGATCCTGGACGACAAGGTCACCGCCGCGGAACTGCGCGGCATGCTGATGCTGCGGCGCGGCGAACTGGAGCAGCGCATCGCGAGCGACAGTGCCCGGCTCGCCCAGGTCGAATCGAGGCTCCGCATCATCGAGAAGGAGGGCACGATGCCCGTCCATGATGTGATCGTCAAGTCCCTGCCCGCCGTGCGCGCGGCCGTAGTATCCGGTGTCGCAGTCGATTTCGAGCCCGGCTCGATCGGCCCGGTGATCGGGCCGCTGTTCGAGGACGTCTGCCGCCGATTGGAGCTGGCGGGCGTGCCGATCGTCGGGTGCGGCATCGCGTACTACGAGCAGCGCGAAGACGGTTCGGTTCTCGCGCATGCCGCCATGCCGGTCGATGTCGAACCGGACGACGCCTACGACTTCGCGATCGTCGACCTACCGGCGATCGACAAGGCGGCCACCGTGGTGCACCGCGGCAGCATGCAACAGGTGCTCGAACCGTGGCAGGCGCTCGGCCGCTGGATCGACGAAAACGGTTATCGCACCGTAGGCCCCAGCCGCGAGGTCACGCTCGTCTACACCGAGGACGAAAGCGGCTGGGTGACCGAACTCCAGGAGCCGATCGTCGCGAAGTAGCGCGACCAAGATCAAGGGGAACTGGTGGCGGACGGCTCTCGGGCGATGCCGCCACCAGTTCCCCCTGATCTTGGTTAGACCTGGACGGTGACCGTATGGAAGCCCGAGGGGCCCGTGGGGAACGGCGCGCGATGCTTGCCTTCCTGCACGTCCCCGGCGCGGCCGAGCGCGCGGGCCTGCACGGTGTGCTCGCCCGGCGGCAGCTCCACCGTGGTGCGCCAGCGGCGCCATGCGGCCGGGGCGAGTTCGGTGCCGAGTTCGGCTGGGAGCCAATCGCCTTGGCCGACTCGCACTTCTACGCCTGCCACGCCGTGCGGCGGGGCCCACGCGACACCGGCGAGGGTGGTGGTGCCCGCCGCCGTGCGGCCAGGGGCGGTGACGTCGATGCGGGCCTGCGGGGTGATCCACAGCGGCCCGGCTGGCCAGCCCCGGCGCCACCAGTAGTCGACCGGGGTGTCGTCGGCGAGTTCCAGCTCACCGAGCCACTTCACACCGGTGTATTGGCCGTACAGGCCGGGCACGAAGATGCGGGCGGGGAAACCGTGTGCGGGCGTGAGCGGTTCGCCGTTCATGCCGATCACCACGTAGCCCGGCCATTCGCCGGAACGCAGCGGCTCGAGCGGCAGCGAGATCGTGAAACCGTCGACGGCCCTGGTGATCAGGCGGGTGGCGCCGGTCTCGGGGATCGCGTGCTTCAGCAGGCCGGCCAGCGGAACTCCGTACCAGCGACCGTTGGCCGCCCTGCCCTCGCCGGGACGGTTGTGCACGCACACCATGACCGCGTCGAATTCGACCGCGTCGTCGGCCAATTCGGCCAGCGACAGGCGCAGTGGATGGGCCACCTTGCCGGTGACCGACAGCCGCCAGTGCCTCGGATCGATCCGGGGCGGGCGCAGATTGACGTCGGCGACGTACATCCGCCGGGCCGCGGTGACCAAGGGTGACAGGCCCGGCTCGCCCTCCAAGCCGTCCTCGGGCACGACGCCGAGCGCGCCCATCGGGCCGATCCGGCGAATATCGTTGTCCTGCTTACGGTCCAGGTCGTGTTGCAGGGTGTGCGCGGCGGCGAACAACCCGCCGCCTGCCGCCGCCCATGCCAGCGTGCGCAGCAGCCCGCGCGGTCGCCTGCGCAGGCCGGTGGCCAGCACGCCCGCCGCGGCGACAGCGCCGCCGAGGGTGGTGGTGGAACGGGTAGGCAGCCTGGTCGACAGCGCCGCGGCACCGGCCCCGAACGCCACCGCTGCGGGGGTGCGCCACCGCTCGGGCAGCGCGCCGAGTCCGACCGTCGCCGCCACCGCGCCCGCACCGACACCCAGCCGGGTCACCGCCTTGTCGTGCCTACCCGACAGTGCGACCGTGGTCTCCACCACCGGTGTCGGCGTCACATCGATCACCGCCCGTCCGAGGGTGTCGATCAGCGAGCCGCCCCTGGTCGCGGCGATCGCCTCGCCGACCCCGAGCGCCGCCACCCCGACTGCGGCCGCCCCCAGTCCCGCACCGTCTCCGTTCGTCAGCACCGCCGGCACCCGCTTCCAACCCGATCCTCCGCTGTCCCCCAGCATTCTGCCCGACCACCCACACCCCCACCCCATTTCTCCCCTGCACCGCGGGTGATCGGGGTGGGTCTGGGTCAAGGGTTGGTGTTGGTGGGTGGTTGATTGTCGGTGATGGTCTTGGTGGAGAGGGTTAGTAGTTCCCTGTGCACTGTTTCGAGTAGTTGGGGGGTGCCGCCCAGTTGGCCGATGGTCAGGTGGGTGTCGAAGGTGTAGGCCAGGAAGGTGACCGCGGCGGAGGCGCCGGTGGAGGGGCGGGGGTGGGCGGAGAGGTAGACGATCTCGTAGTCGGTCAGGGTCAAGTCGGCCGGTGTTCGGAATCGCGGTACCGCGCCGGTGTTCGTCACCGCGATATGACCTGCGATCGAGTGGGTCCGCTTGTCTCCGAAGAAATCCGGGAAATGCAGCACCGACTGCTGCACGGTTCCGTCCGCCAGATCGGCGCTCAACTGCCGCACGATGCGCCCGCCGAGATCGAGGACACTCACCGACCGATCGATGTCGGCGGCGAACGATGCCAGACCCGCCATGTTGGTACCGTCGCCTGGGGCGACCTCAGGCACCAGCCGAGACCGCATGTCGACCGGGTACAGGCAGCCGAGCCGCACCGAACCGCTTGCGGCACCGGCAGTTTCGGACGCGAACGCCCGCAGCAGCGCCGCGGTCACCAACCCGTTCATGCTCACTCCGCCCTGACGACCGAGCGCGACGATCCGTTCGGTCGCCGCCCGATCCAGCCGCACCCGCCGCGGCCTGGCCAGCACACTCACCGCCGGCGTGACGGACCGCGGCGGGACAGATTGCGGCGAGCCAGACTCCGACAAAGCCGACTGCAACGGAACGGGCCCCGACAAGGACGACTGCGGCAAGGCCGACTGCAACGGGGCAGGCTCCGACAGGCTCGGCTCCGACGAAACGGGCCGCGACACAGCGGACTGCAACGAGACGGACTGCGGCAAACCAAACCCCGACGGGGCAGGATCCGACAAGCGCGGCTGCGACGAAACGGACTGCGGCAAACCAGACTCCGACAGCGCAGGAACCGACAAGCCGGACTGCGGCGAGTCCGGGTGCGACAGGGGCGACTGCGACGGAGCAGGCCGCGACGAGACAGACCGCGCCAAGCCGGACTGTGACGAGACCGACTGCGCCGATGCTGACGGCGGCAAGTCAGGCTCCGACGGCAGCGGACGCATCACGGCTTCGAAGCCGGACGTCTGGCCCGCCACGATTCCCCGTTGTCCCACATGCCATTCCAGCGACCGCGGATACTCGTGGGGCGTCACGTCCACCGGTGTCCCTTCCACGAGACCGGTGTAGTGGTCCCAGAAGTGGGACAGCAGTGCTACGCAGTGGCCGGCGTCGGCGATGCTGTGGTGTGCGAAGAGGGTTAGGCGCCAACATTTTTCGCCGGACGCGACGACATCCAGGTAGGCGAGCTGAGTTCCCGGGTGTACCGGCGTCGCGGGCAGGCCGATCGGCTCGATATCACCTTCGGTCACTGTCGCGCCGACCCGTGAATCCCCCGGGCGCAGGAGGAATCCGGTCCCTTCGGCGTCTTCGCCGATCCGGCAGGTCACCACCGGGTACGTCGCCTGTAGCGCGGCGAACGCCTCCCGCACCGCCTCGATGTCCAGCGGTCCCGTCGCCGTGACCGAGCGGCCCGTGTACGTGCCGTGCCGTACGAACCGCTGTTCCGATGGTGCCAGCACCCGCACCACCGCGTCCTCATCCCGCAACACCTCGCAAGCGTGCGGCAACACCGGCGCGGGTGCAAACCGCCGGGTACGCGAGACTGGTCGCATGAGTCTTTCCGCGCATCTGGAAGAACTCGGCCGTCCGCTGGTCGAGCATCAGCTCAGCCATCCCACGGTGGCCGGGATCGCCAAGGGTGACCTGCCCGAGCCGATTTTCCGCTCCTGGCTCGAGCAGGACTATCTGTTCCTGCTCGACTACGTGCGGGTGTTCAGCCGACTGGCCTGGCAGGCGCCCGCGGCCCACCTCGCCGACCTGGTGGATCTGGCGCACGCCACCTACCACGACGAGTTGGCGCTGCACCGTTCGCTGGCCACCGAGTTCGGCGCTGACCTCGACGGCGCGACCAAAGGCGTTGCCTGCGCGGCGTATACGGCCTTCCTGCTCGACTCGGCGGCCGACTACGCCGAGGGGCTGGCCGCGCTGTACCCCTGTATGTGGGGCTATTCCACGCTGGGTGCGCGGCTGGCCGAGAACCCGCCCGCGGAACCGCGCTACCGCCGCTGGGTGCACACCTACGCCGACCCCGGCTTCGCCGATCTCACCCGCCGCTGCGCCCAGATGATCGACGAGGCGGGCGCCGACCCGGGCCGCGCCGAGGCGCTGTTCCTGGAGGGGATGCGCCACGAACTCGCGTTCTGGGATGTCCCCCGCTGACGAGCTGCTACCAGAAACAAGTGGTGCGCAGGTGGCACGCCACGTCATACGCTGACTGCCGTGGGAGTTGAGCACGTGCGGGCATCCGATGCGGACCGCGAGAAGATCGTCGAACAGCTGCGGCTGGCGATGAACGAGGGCAGGTTGAGCCTGCACGAATTCGACGAACGGTTGCAGCAGGTGTACGCCGCGAAGACCTATGGCGAGCTGACCCCGCTGCTGGCCGATCTGCCGGCGCAACGCGGTACCCGCGAAGCGGTGTCGAAGCGAATACCGCAGTGGGTGGTCATCATGTGGACGCCATGGGTCTTCGTGAACATGCTCTGCCTGTTGATCTGGGCGGCCACCGGTTTGGGGTATTTCTGGCCGTTCTGGGTGGCGGTCCCGTGGGGTTGCGCGCTGCTCATTCCGACGGCGATCGGAATCACCGTGCGCGGCAACGGCTCCGAATCGGAGCGGCCCTCGATGCCGCCTTCGCCGCCTGCCCCACCGCTACCACCGAGTCACTGAACGACGAACGACCCGCACCGAATCCTCGGCGCGGGTCGTTCTCGTGGTGCGAAAGGGTCAGGAACCCAGCAGGTGCTGGGCCAGGTAGCCCTCGACCTTGTCCAGCGCGATCCGCTCCTGGGTCATCGAATCCCGTTCCCGGATGGTCACGGCCTGGTCCTCGAGGGTGTCGAAGTCGACGGTGATGCAGAACGGGGTGCCGATCTCGTCCTGGCGACGGTAACGGCGGCCGATCGCGCCCGCGTCGTCGAACTCCACGTTCCAGTTCCGCCGCAGCTGCGCGGCAAGGTCTTTCGCCTTGGGCGTCAGATCCGCGTTGCGCGACAACGGCAATACCGCCGCCTTGACCGGGGCAAGCCTGCGGTCGAGGCGGAGCACGGTGCGAGTGTCCACGCCGCCCTTGGCGTTCGGCGCCTCGTCCTCGGCGTAGGCGTCGACCAGGAAGGCCATCAGCGAGCGGGTCAGACCGGCCGCGGGCTCGATCACGTACGGGATGTAGCGCTCGTTGGTGGTCTGGTCGAAGAAGCTGAGCTCGGTACCCGAGTGCTCGGAGTGCGTCTTCAGGTCGAAGTCGGTGCGGTTGGCGATGCCTTCCAGCTCACCCCACTCGTTGCCCTGGAAGCCGAAGCGGTACTCGATGTCGGTGGTGCCCGCCGAGTAGTGCGACAGCTTTTCCTTGGGGTGCTCGTAGAGCCGCAGGTTGTCCGGGTTGATGCCGAGGTCGGTGTACCAGGAGAAGCGGGTCTCGATCCAGTACTTGTGCCATTCGGCGTCTTCGCCGGGCTTGACGAAGAACTCCATCTCCATCTGCTCGAACTCGCGGGTGCGGAAGATGAAGTTGCCGGGGGTGATCTCGTTGCGGAAGCTCTTGCCGATCTGGGCGATACCGAACGGCGGCTTCTTGCGCGCGGTGGTCATCACGTTCGCGAAGTTGACGAAGATGCCCTGCGCGGTCTCCGGCCGCAGGTAGTACAGGCCGTCCTCGGACTCGATCGGGCCGAGGTAGGTCTTGAGCATCATGTTGAAGTCGCGCGGCTCGGTCCACTTGCCGACGGTGCCGCAGTTCGGGCACGCGAGCACGTCCATCGACACCGTGTCCGGGTCGTCGATCTTGTTCTTCAGCGCATAGGCCTCCTGCAGGTGGTCCTGCCGGAAGCGGTGGTGGCAGTTGAGGCACTCCACCAGTGGGTCGTTGAAGACGCCGACGTGGCCCGAGGCCACCCACACCTGGCGCGGCAAGATCACCGACGAGTCGAGGCCGACGATGTCCTCGCGGCTGGTGACCATCGAACGCCACCACTGACGTTTGATGTTCTCCTTGAGCTCGACACCCAGGGGACCGTAGTCCCATGCCGATTTGGTGCCTCCGTAGATCTCACCGCTCGGGTACACCAGACCCCGGCGCTTGGCGAGGTTGGCAACGGTGTCCACCTTCGACTTGGGTGCCACTCGAGAATTCTCCATCCACTACGAGTCGGATTCATTCGGGTCCGATCAGACCTCGCACACAGCCTATCGGCCCTGCCCAACCGAGTTTCCACCGCACGGGCATCGCAGCCACACCAGCACTGTTCGGCGCGTCCGTTTGACATGCGCAACCATGCATATCAAAATGGAATCGCTTTCCAATAAGGAGTTGGTGACATGACCACCGAGACGGCAGCCGCGCATCCGCACAACCCGTACCGCTCGCCCGCACCGGCGCCGGTACCGGCGCGCAACGTCCTCGAGGACGCGGGCGAATTGCTCCGCGCCCTCGCCGCACCGGTCCGCATCGCCATTGTGCTGCAGCTGCGGGAGTCGCCGCGCTGCGTGCACGAACTGGTCGACGCGCTCGGCGTCACTCAGCCGCTGGTGAGCCAGCACCTACGCATCCTCAAGTCCGCGGGCGTCGTGCACGGTGAGCGGTCCGGTCGCGAGGTGCTCTACGAACTCGTCGACGACCATCTCGCGCATATCGTCGTCGACGCCGTCGCGCACGCCGAGGAAGGGTGATTCGTGCCAGACAACACGGTCGTACCGCAGAAGCCGGTCGGCATCCGCAGTACCCGCCAGCGCAGCGCGATCGCCGCGCTGCTGGGTGATATCGAAGAGTTCCGTTCGGCCCAGGAACTGCACGACGAGTTGCGCAAGCGCGGCGAGGGCATCGGCCTGACCACGGTGTATCGCACCCTGCAGTCGCTGGCCGACGCGGGCATGGTCGACGTACTGCGCACCGACACCGGGGAATCCGTCTATCGGCAGTGCTCCACCGGACACCACCATCACCTGGTCTGCCGGCACTGCGGCCGCACCGTCGAGGTGAAGGGCCCGACCGTGGAGTCGTGGGCCGACGCGATCGCGAGCGAGCACGGCTTCACCGAGGTCAGCCACACCATGGAGGTGTTCGGCACCTGCCGCTCGTGCAAGTCGGCGAACAACGGCGCGCACTAGCGCCCCGTCGAGAATCGCGCCGAAGTTCCTGGACGCGGCACGGATTCCGCCCGCCGGTTCGCGCTGCGAATCGACCTCTGGTTAACACCGCGCTCGCCCCAGCAGATTTCAACGCGAACCCAGCGACGTCCGGCCGATCCGGCGTCCCGCCTTAGGGTTTCGCACATCTTCTGGAGGCATCGTGCGCTCGACCCTGATTCCATCCACCACGCGGGCGCGCCGCGCCGCCGCGGTGACAGCACTGCTCGGCGCGACCGTCCTGGCCACGGCGGCGTGCAACGACGAAGACGGCACGGCGACACCGGTTTCCGGCGCACCGGCCACCAGCGTGACCGCCACCGGCGCACCGGGCAGCGCGGCGCAGGCGACGGTGCGCACGGTCGGCAAGACCGGCTGGTTCGAGGGATTCGAGATCACCGTCGACAAGGCCACCGTGGCGCCGGACGCATACGGCGGCGCGAAGGTGCTGATCGACATCACGTACAAGAACACCACGCTCGACAACAAGACGATGAGCAACAACACCTCCCTGCTGGTCGGCAGCGAGGTCGACGGCGGCGCGAGCTGGGACAACCCGACGGTGCCCGGCAACGGCTCGGCCAAGGGCACGGTGACGACGCCGGTCAAGTCCGCCAAGGAGGCCGAGCGTCTGCTCGACACGATGACCGTGGTCTACGGCCAGGCCGCGGACAACCAGACCAAGATTCCGCTCGCCGCCGCGGGGCAGGTCGAGAGCGTGGCGCCGAAGACGCTGCCGGTCACCGGCACCCTGGTACAGGATCAGACCACCATCGAGGTGACCGGCGGCAAGCTCGCCCCCAGCTACGCCAGGAACGAGCACGGCAAATACGAACTCGCGCTGCGGATTAGAATCAGCGGCGGCCCGGGGATCGCGGCGGGCGGCACCAACATCTTCACCGAGTACTTCTCGGTGCGGACCCCCGACGGCCAGACCGTGGTGGCCGACGACCGTGGCCAGATCAACGAACTGCTCGACGCGGGCAAGACCATCGACAACCCGAAGAACTACGTCGTCTTCGTCGTCCCCGCCCCCGCGACCGGCGAGTACGTCCTCTCCTACAGCAACCAGAAGGCCGAAGCCGCCACCACCGCACCGACTTTGGCGTTCACCGTCCACTGATCCGGCCACCGACGACCAACGGGGCATGAGGGCGCAGTGATGCGCCCTCATGCCCCGTTCCGGCGGGTCAGGCGGGTACCGGAGCCGCGTGGGCAGGCTCGGCCACCCCGGGCCGGAAGGCGGCCACGGCGAGCAGTGCCAGTCCGGCGACGGCCCAGATCAACAGCACGACAAGGGGTCCGGCGGCACGCGCCCCGTCGAAGAACGCGACCGAGCGGAGCAGGGAGGCCGCGGCACCGGGCGGGAGGAGCTGGCCGATGGCGCCCCACGGCTGCGGCAGGAGTTCGGGCGCCGAGGTGGCGGCGGAGAACGGGTTACCGATGAGCAGCAGGGTCAGCGCGGAGATACCGATGCCCGCGCGACCGATGACCGAGGACAGACCGACGACCGCGCCTGCGACCGTGAACGAGACGAGTCCGGCCACCGCGGACAGCGTCAGGTAGGAGCCGGGGATCACCGACATCCAGCCGTGGATGATCTCCATGCTGAGCAGCCCGCCGACCACACCGAATGCGCACAGCCCCAGGGCTTTCGCGGAGACCGTCGGGATGAGCAGGCTGAGCAGCACGCCCGCGGCGATGCCCGCCATCACCAGCGGCAACACCATCGCACCGAAGGCGGCACCGCGCGGATCATCGGAGTCGGCGGCGACCACGTCCTCGACGGGCGCGCCCGCGCCCGCGGACATCTGCTGGCCGATCTGAGTGAGCTGCTGGGCCACAGCGGGACTCGCGGCCGAGGCGACCAGCACACGCGGCGGTCCTTCGCCGGTGATGATCGCGCCGTACACCTCGCGGTTCTCGATCGCCGCACGGGCCGCGGCCTCGTCACCGGGACGGGAGATCTCGAACGCGTCCGGACTGTGCGCCGTGAGCTTGCCGACCACCATCTCGGCCTGCGGGCCGGTGACCGCGATCGGCAGGTCGCGCGGCGCGATATTGGCTGCGGGCCAGGCGAAAGCGACCAGCATCAGCGCTTGGAGCAGAGCGGCGCCGACGCCGACGGCCAACGCTCGCTGCGTAGTGTTCATGACGTTCTCCCGTAAATCGAATGACCGTTCTTTTTCGATGGATCGAGCGTCGCACGCACCCCGAAACTTGTCAAGAACGGATGTTCGTTTTACTTTGGAGGCATGCCGAAGGTCAGCGAAGAACACCTGGAACGCCGCAGGCAGCAGATCCTCGACGCGGCACAGCTGTGTTTCGCGCGCAAGGGCTTCCACGAGACGTCCATGCAGGACGTCTTCACCGAATCAGGACTGTCGGCCGGCGCGGTCTACCGCTACTTCAAGAGCAAGGACGAGCTCATCGCCGCGCTCGCCGGGCAGACCTCGGTCGGCCTGCGCGCGGTGATGGGCCAGTTGATCCACGCCGAGCCGCTGCCGACCCCGGATCGATTGGTCGGCGCGATCGCCGAGCACATGGTCGCGCAGAGCGGGCCCGACGGTCCCCTGCGCTTGGCGCCGCAGGCGTGGGCGCTGGCACTCGTGCATCCCGAGGCCGCGGTGTACGTCAGGGAGGCGGTCCTCGGCATCCGCGACCGCATGTACGAGTACACCGAGTTGATGCACGACGCGGGCTGGCTCGCCGACGATGCCGACCTGCGGGCGGTGTCCGTGGCCATCATGGGCATCCTGCCCGGATTCATCTTGCAGCACTTGATCATCGGCGACGTCGATCCGGAAACGCTGGCGCGCGGCGTGCGCGCGCTACTCCCCTACGGCGGGTAGCGACCCCGATGACCGGTGCGGCGCCGATCAGAGACCGAACGCGACCGAGCGCAGGATCAACGCGGCGACGAACACCACGGTGAACGCCAGGTCGATCGCGAGTCCGCCCGCGCGGATCGGCGGCAGCACCTTGCGCACCGGCGCGAGCACCGGCTCGGTCGCCGCGTGCGTGACCTGCCGCGCCTTGCCCGCCCATGCCGGACCGCCGCCGAGCACGCCGATCCAGTCGAGCACGAGCCTGGCCAGCATCAGCAGGATGAACACCGTCAAGGCGTAGCCGAGCAGCGTCCCGATGAGACTCATACCGAACTCCTTCGTGGTGGCCGGGTTGGCCGTCTACCCGGATCAACGCCGGGCACCCGGCAAAAGTGTCCGCTTTGCCAGATTCTCAGTGGGCTATCAGGCCCGCATGGTGCGCGAAGTGCGCTGGTCACGGGCGACGACTACGCCGCATGGGCCGGTCCCCGCCGCACCGCCCATTGATCTCGGCCAGCGCCTGTGCAAGTGTCGGGCGTGCCCCAGCCAGGGGAATTCGTTGTCGGAAGGAAGAATTTGTCGTGATCTTCTCGACCAAAACCGCCGCCGCGGTCACGGCGTTCGGCGCGGTGACGGCCGCGCTCGCGCTGACCGCGCCCAGTGCGAGCGCCTCGGTGTCCCGGATCGAGGTCTCGCCCGGGCTGAGCTTCGGTAGCTCGGGCGCGTCGCTAGGCGCGGGTTGCTCCTACACGGTCACCGCCACCGCGAAGCCGGGCGCGACGGTCGTGTTCCTCGACGAGGTCGACGGTGCGCGCACCGACACCACGTTCAAGCCGGTCGGCCCGGTCGCGGACGCGTCGGGCAAGGCGAGCACCGTGTGGACGCCCGCCAAAAAGGGCGAACACAAGATCTGGGCCGCCGAGTACGTGCAGGGCGAGACCTACACCCTCACCACGGTGACCGTCGCAGGCTCGGGCATCGGGGCGGGCCCCGCCTGCGTCGTGCTGGGCTAGGCCCTGCTACCCGCGGCGAAGCCGTCCGACATTCAGAGCCAGCCGAGACGTTCGGCGGCACGGACGGCTTCGGCGCGGGTGCTGGTTCCGGTTTTTCCGATGGCCGCCGAAAGATGGTTGCGGACAGTGCCTTCGGACAGATGCAGCCGTTTCGCGATGGCCCCCGCAGTGGCGCCGTCGGCCGCGGCGGCGAGCACTTCGCGCTCCCGTTCGGTGAGCGGTGACGTACCGGCGGTGAGCGTCTCGGCCGCGAGCGCCGGATCGACCACCCGCAAACCCAGCTGCACCCGCCGCACGGCATCGGCGAGTTCCCTTGCCGGAGTGTCCTTTACGACGAATCCGTCCGCACCCGCATCGATCGCGCGGCGCAGGTAGCCCGGCCGGCCGAAGGTGGTCACCATAAGGATGCGTACACCGGGATGCGCGGCGTGAACCTGTGCGGCGACGGCGATCCCGTCCAGGCCGGGCATTTCCACGTCCAGCAGCACCACGTCGGGATTCGTGCGGCCGACGGCCTCGAGCACCTCGTCACCGCGGCCCACCTCGCCCACCACCTCGAGGTCGAACTCCAGTCCGAGCAGCGCGGCCAGCGCGCCGCGCACGAGCGCCTGGTCGTCGGCCAGTAGCAGCCGGATCATCGGTCCCACTTCCTGTTTCGGGTAGCTGCGGTGGACATCACACCGCGATTACTGGCCCGGCGGGCCGCGTCCTCAGCCGGGCACACTCGCGCAGACACGCAGACCCCCTCCCTCCGGTGTGGCGAGGGTCAACGTGCCGCCCGCCGCACGCACCCGCTCCCGCAGGCCGGTCAGCCCCGAGCCCGAACCCGCGACCGCGTCGATACCGCGGCCGTCGTCGACCACCTCGATGCTGGTGGCGCTCACCCGCACGGTGCAGTGCCGCGCGGCGCTGTGCCGGATCACGTTGGTCACCGCCTCGCGCAGCACCCAGCCGAACAGCTCGCCATGTGCCGGATCGGGCACCTCCGCCGGCAGATCAGCGGCAATATCGGCGGCCGCCAATGCCGTTCTCGCATTGGCGAGTTCGCCGCGCAACGTCACCTCGCGCAAGCCGCCGACGGTCTCGCGCACCCCGGCCAGAGCCTCCCGCGCGAGCCGCTCGACATCGGCCATCTCGGCCTTCGCCCGCGCTAGATCCACCTCGGCTAGCCGTTGCGCCAGTTCGGTTTTCACCGTGATCACGGTGAGCGAATGACCGAGGATGTCGTGCACGTCGCGGGCCACCCGATTACGCTCCTCGACCAGTTCGAGCTCGGCGCGCTGCCTGCGATTCAACTCGGCAAGCCGTTCCCCGCGCACGCCGAGCTGACGAGCCAGCCAGATCCCCACCGGGACGAAGGCGAGATAGAACGGCACGTCGGCCAGCTCCGTGCGCGGGGCGAGGATCGGCACCAGCAGCAGCGCGACCAGCACCACGAGCACGACGTAGCCGGATTCGCGCAGCGGCAGATGGAAGATCGCGACCACCGCGACGTAGATCGCGGTCGGCAGCGCGGTCGCGCCGAGCGTCGTCACCAGGGCGATGTGCAGGCCGACCAGCAGGGCCAACACCACCCAGATCCGCCGGTCGATCGGCTGGTCCAGCACGAGATCGCGGGGCCCGCCACGGCGGAACACCAGGAACGAGCCCGCGACGAGCGCGGCGAAGCCGATCAGGATCAGCCCCGCGAGCACGGCGTCGCCTTCCTCGCCGCGCGTCCAGCGCCGCACGATCGGCGGAATCAGCCAGGTCAGCCAGATCATGGCGATGAACAGCCCGAACCAGCCGCGCCGCCGGGCACCCGCCGCGTACGACGGGTCGTCGAGGGCGCGATCGATGAGCCCGGACACCCCCGCCGTCCGGACCGCGCGGAGCCGGTTCGTCAGTCTCATGCCGCGCCTCCGGTATGGGCCGGGTCGACGAGCGCGCTGCGGGCATGGTGAGCGATCACGAGGACTGACGGTACCGAATCCGGCTCCGTCCACTGCCTGCGCCGACGCTCGAGCACCGATCCACTCGTCCCCTTCATTCGCGTTCTCTCCTTTCACGACGACCCGGCGCACTCCGCACGGCAAGCACCGACCTCAGCGCGCCGTATCCCGGCGGAACAGCAACGCCGACCCGCCGATGAACAGCGCCGCCCACACCACCACATTCAGCGCGCCCACGGCGATCGATCCGGCGTCGGTGTCGCCGAAGGGAATTCGCGCCAGCGTCGCGACACCGTTGGTCGGGAACACCCGGGAGACGGTGTCGAACCAGCCGTGCAGCGGGACGAACAACCCACCCGCGAACGACAGCACAGCGAGCACCGGACCGAGCAGCTGCATCACATTCTCCGAGGGCAGCAGGTAGCCGACGAACAACCCGAACGCGGCGAAGACCAGCGAGGTGAGCCAGGCGAGCAGGAAGCAGCTCACCCAGGCGGCCGGGGTGAGCCGCGCGCCGAGTACCCCGCCGACCACGAAGACCGCGGTCACCGACACCAGCCCGAGCACCATCGCCACCGCCACCTTGGTGGCGATGTAGGCGACGGGATGCAGTGGCGTGAGCCGCAATTGGCGACTCCACCCCTGTGCCCGTTCGATCGCCACCATGGCGCCGCCGCTGGTGGTCGCGAGCATCGCGCCGTACACGGCCATCGACACCATCACGTAGCCGGTCACATTGCCCGAGCCGTACGGCTGGGTCCGGAAGTCGGATTGCAGGCCGAAGATGACGAAGAACAGCGGCGGAATGAGCAGGGTGAAGATCATCGTGCGCCGGTTGCGCAGCATGCGACGCAGCTCGACGCGCAGGAAACCGAAGCTGAAACCGCCGAGTGGCGTCGGTCGGCGGTCGGAAGCGGGCTCTGCGGCAAGGGTAGTCATGTCAGTTCTCTCCGGTCGTCAGCGCGAGGAACGCGGATTCGAGGTTGTGCGAGGTGATTTCGAGATCGACGGCCGCGGTCTCGGTGAGCAGGTAGCGGGCCACCGCGTCGGAGTCGCTGGTGTGCACGAGGATTCGGTCGCCGCGCAACTCCACCTCGTCGACGCCGGGAAGCGCGCGCAGACCCGGCGGCACGGCGGGCAAGGTGGCGCGCACCGCCCGGCCCGAAGCCAGATTCTTGATCTCGGCGGCGCTGCCGTCGGCCACCACTCTGCCGGCACGGACCAGCACGATCCGGTCCGCGTAGGCGTCGGCCTCGTCCAGGTAGTGGGTAGCGAACACGACGGTGCGCCCGCGCGCGGAATCCTCGCGCATCGCGTTCCAGAAGTCCCGGCGCCCTTCGACATCCATGCCGGTGGTGGGTTCGTCGAGCACGATCAGATCCGGGTTCGGCAGCAGCGCGAGCGCGAACCGCAACCGCTGACGTTGCCCGCCCGAGCACTTGCCGACGAGTCGGCCTGCGATCTC
The DNA here is from genome assembly GCF_011801125.1 of Nocardia brasiliensis. Taxonomy (NCBI): domain Bacteria; kingdom Bacillati; phylum Actinomycetota; class Actinomycetes; order Mycobacteriales; family Nocardiaceae; genus Nocardia; species Nocardia brasiliensis. The sequence goes on along the minus strand of NZ_CP046171.1, from coordinate 2,149,112 downwards.
GCCGATACCCGCGCGCGCGAGCACCTCCGCGACCGGCCGCGGGCTCGCGTACAGGGTGGCGACCAGCCGCACGGTCTCGGCGACGGTGAGGTCGGGTAGCAGCCCACCGGATTGCAGCACCGCCGAAATGCGGCCCACCGCAAGCGCTTGCGCCGGGGTGCCGCCGAAGAGCGCGACACTGCCCGCGTCCGGTGTCGTCAGGCCGAGCACCATGTCGAGCGTGGTGGTCTTGCCCGCCCCGTTCGGCCCGAGAAAGGCGACGATCTCGCCGGGCTCGATCACCAGATCCAGCCCGTCCACGGCCCGCACCGCGCCGCCGCCGGGCAGCGCGAAGCTCTTACGCAGGTCGCGCAGTTCGATCGCGGGCGCGGCCGAGCGCGATGTCAGTGCTGATGTCATGACTCAACACTCGCGCACCGGGGCGCGCCGCACCCCACATGACTGTCACGTGTCGCGCATGACAGTTGTCATGGGTGCGCCGATTGCTCGCATTCCGGACGGACCGGGCGCGAACTCAGGGCACCAGACCCTGGCGGGCCTTCCCCGCACCGGAGAGCACGAGCACCAGCATGGTGGCGAGGGCCTGATCGTCCAGGCCCGCGGCCGGGAAGGTGTAGCGCAGGATGATGTCGGCGAGCTTGTCGTGACCGATCACGGTGAGCGAGCCGAACTGCAGCGCGTTGTTCCGTTCGGCGACGCGCTTGTGCAGTTGCGCGTTCATCGGCCGATCCCAGGCCAGCACGCAGGTGAGCGTCAGCACGTCGAGGCCGGGCGCGAGGTTGACCGCCCGCAGCGAGCACAGCGCGCCCTCGTACTCGAAGCCGATCGAACCCTCGGGGTCGACGCGCACGTCGATGTCGTAGTACGAGAGGGAGGCGCCCGCGCGCGCCTGCAGTTCCTGTTCCGGAGTCACCGATGATTCCATGTCTGTGCCGCCGTTCACTTGGTACCGCCGAAGCGTCGGTCACGCGAAGCGTACTCGAGGCAGGCGTCCCACAGGTTGCGCCGGTCGAAATCGGGGAAAAGGGTGTCCTGGTAGACGAATTCGGCGTAGGCGGACTGCCAGATGAGGAAGTTCGAGCTACGGAACTCACCGGACGGGCGCAGGAACAGGTCGACATCGGGCATGTCCGGCTCGTCGAGGAATCGCGCGACCGTCGCCTCGGTGACCTTCTCCGGATCGAGTTCCCCCGCGGCCACCCGGCGCGCGATTTCCCTTGCCGCATCGGCTATTTCGGCGCGGCCACCGTAGTTGACGCACATGGTGAGGGTCATCACCGTATTGTGCTTGGTCATCTCCTCGGCGATCTCGAGCTCGTTGATCACGCTGCGCCACAGCCGGGGCCTGCGGCCCGCCCAGCGCACCCGCACTCCCATCTCGTGCATCTCGTCGCGGCGGCGCCGGATCACGTCCCGGTTGAAGCCCATGAGAAAGCGCACCTCGTCGGGACTGCGCCGCCAGTTCTCGGTGGAGAAGGCGTAGGCCGAGAGCCACTTCACGCCCATCTCGATGCAGCCCTCGACGGTGTCCATCAGCACCGCTTCGCCGCGCTCGTGTCCGGCCGTGCGCGGCAGACCGCGCTCCTGCGCCCACCGGCCGTTGCCGTCCATCACCAGCGCGACATGGTTCGGTACCAGCTCGGCCGGGATAGCGGGCGGACGAGCCCCCGAAGGATGCGGCGAGGGCGGGCGAACGGTGCTGGTCGCGACCGACCGTGCGGGGTTCGGCCTGGTCGCGGTGGAGGAGTCTCGGCGCAGGATCACGGCCCCTATCCTGCCTGATGGTTGTGGAGACCCTGTGTCGGTCTCCGTCCAGCCCCCTGATCAGGCAGGCGAGCCGACCGCCCTGGACCGCTCGATCAGCGGCAACGTGCGCAACTGCCGCTCCAGATGCCATTGCAGATGCGCGGCGACCAAGCCGCTGGCCTGCCTGCGCACCCCCTCCGGCACCGCCTCGACGTACTCCCATTCACCGCGCAGCAAGGCGACCAGCAGATCAAGCACGCCCGGTGCCGGCGTGGCCGCACCGGGCGGACGGCAGTGCACACACACCGCGCCGCCCGCCGCGACATGGAACGCCCGATGCGGGCCGGGGGTCGCGCACTTGGCGCACTCGTCCAGCGCGGGCGCCCAGCCCGCGAATCCCATGGCGCGCAACAGGAACGCGTCCAGGATCAGCTCGTGCGGGCGCTGCTTGGCCGCGATGGCCCGCAGCGCGCTCGCGGTGAGCGCGTGCAGCCGCGGCGCGGGCGCGCGCTCCTCACCGGCCAGCCGCTCGGCGGTTTCCAGCACCGCACAGGCGGTGGTGTAGCGGCCGTAGTCGTCGATGATGTCGGCGGCGAAGGCCTCCACGGTGTGTACCTGGGTGACCACGTCCAACGTGCGACCGGGATGCAACTGCACGTCGATGTAGGCGAACGGCTCCAGCCTGGCCCCGAACTTCGACTTGGTCCGGCGCACCCCCTTGGCCACGGCACGCACCAGACCGTGCTGCCGGGTCAGCAACGTGACGATGCGGTCCGCCTCGCCCAGCTTGTGCTGGCGTACCACCACCGCCACATCCCGATACAAACGCACGCCTCATCCTCCCATGAACACCCGACAGCCCTCGGCAGGCGCGCACCCCCTATGCCGGTCCGGCGCCAGTAGGGGTTGATCGACCAGTCCCGGCGAATCCACCATTACCGCCCGATGCCCTGTCCTATTCTTTTCCTCTACCGCACTGTTGGGGAGGGGTTTTCACAGTTGGACGACCTACTTGGCACCGGAACCGCCGCCGGTTTCCGGGCCACCAGAGAGTTACTCGGCCTGCCGGTGCCATGGTGCGCGCGGCTGTTCGCCGTGGCCGAGCGCACCGTGGAGCGTTGGGAGAAGGGCGCGTTCCAGATCCCCGACACGGCGGCGCGTGAGCTCGCCGAAATCGCCGACGAAACCGAGCAGGTCATCGACGCGATGGTCGACGCGATCGGCGCGGGCGAGATCTCCCCGCGCTTACATACCTACCGGACCAACGACGACTACTGCAGGCACGAGCCGGGCACCCGCTACCCGGCCACCTGGCACCGCGCCGTCTGCGCCCGGGTCATGGTGGAGTTACCGCAGGTCGAGCTGCAGTTCGTGGAGTAGCTCAGCGATACAGCGTGGGTTCGACGACCAGTTCGAACACCGGCGTCCGCACCTGTATCGGCCGCAACGCGGTCGCGTCGAGTTCGGCGGGTCGCGCGCCCGCCCCTTCGAACAGGCAGTGTCCGTTCGGGTTGAGCACCAGCGTGCGACCGTCTGTGCCGGGCACCGTGACGCGAGCCGCGCCCTGGATCTCGAACGCGGTGTTCGGCGCGACCGGAATCAGGTCGTGCGCCCAGGGCGCGAGGTAGGGGTGCGCTCGGACGGTCGTCGTGTCCGGCCCGCGCTCGACCTCCGGCGCGGGCACCTGGATCGGCGAAAACCCCGGCGTGAGCACCGGATCGCCGAGTTCACCGGTGCCGTTCGGGGCCTGCGCATAGTCGGGCGTCAGGGGCTGAGCCTGCGCCGCACCGACCAGACCGAAGCCGACCGCGAGGCCGACACCTATCGCTACGAGCTTCATGCGGCCGATTCTGTTCGCGCGAGCGCCGCGGCACGACTATTGCGCTCGAGCTGATCGGTCAGTTCCGCAGCAGGCCGGAGATCAACAGCAGCACCGACTGCTGCGCCTGCGCACGGGCGGCCTCGGGGTCCGCCGCGTGCGCGATGATCAGCGCCGCCTCGCTCAACGCGCTGAGCACGAGTTGACCGAGCACCTGGACCGGGGCGTCCGCGATCAGCCCGGCGGCACGGGCGCGCTCGAGCTGTGCGGTGATCAGGCCGAGGCCGTGCCTGCTCTCGAATTCGCGCCAGGCCTGCCAGCCCAGCACCGCGGGCGCGTCGGTGAGCGCGATCCGCAGCATCGGCGGGCGCTGGCAGATCTCGAGGAAGAGCCCGAGGCCGGCCGTCATCGCGGCCAGCACGTCGTCGGAATCGACTGCGCCGATGGCGGATTCGATCTCCGCGGTGGTCTCGATCTCGATCTGTTCCAGCACCGCGAGGAACAGACCGCGTTTGTCGCCGTAATGGTGGTGCAGCGCGCCGCGGGTGACCCCGGCCTCGGTCACGAGCTCTTCCGCCGAGGTCGCCGCGAAGCCGCGCTCGGTGAACAGGCGACGTCCGGCCTGTTCGAGCGCGGCCTTGGTGGTGCGGGAGCGATCCTCCTGGCTACGGCGTGGCATGCAGCTGAGTGAACTCCAAGATCGCCGCGGTGAGCAACTCGGGCTGATCCTCCGGGAGCAGCGTGTACGCGTCGTCGACGACCTTCAGGGTCGCCTGCGGCAGGTCGCGGGCCAGCCGTTCGGCGAACGACATCGGGAAGACCCGATCCTCGCGGGCCCAGACCAGCAACACCGGGAAGCGCACCGTGGCGAACTGTTTCGCGGCGTCGAGGGTGTATTCGCGGCGCGCGGTCTTCAGGAACAACCGCAGGTCTTTGCGCACCCCGGCGGACCTGCGGCTCGGCAGCACGTACGAGTCGACGATCGCGCGCGGCGGCAGTCGCTTGACCACCAGGCCGAACACCAGCGGTGTGCGGTGCAGCGCCCGAATCCGCATCGCCTCCAGCAGTGGACGCAGCGAACCCGGCACCCACCCCAGCCAGCCCAACGCGGTGAACGGCGCGGGCAGGAAGCTCTCGTAGCTGTCCACCGCGGCCAGCACCACCCGCCCGATCCGGGTCGGATGCCGGGTCATCAGTATCTGGGTGATCGCGCCGCCGGTGTCGTTGGCGACAATCGTGACGTCGGTCAGCTCGAGCCGCTCCAGGAAGGCCGCGATGAGGTCGGCCACCCCGGTCGGGGTCAGGTCCGCGTCGGGCACCGGAATCGAGTGCGCGCCGAGCGGCCAATCGGGAGCCAGGCAGCGGTAGCCCGCGGCGGCGACGCCGGGCACCACATTGCGCCACAGGTCCGCGTTGACGAGCAGACCGTGCACGAAGACGACGGGCGGCCCCTCCCCTGTCTCGTGGTACCGGACGCGGCCGCCGGGCAGCTCGACCTCGCGTGTCGGCCCGAGTGCGGTGCTGGTTCCCATCGTGTCCTCCTCGTGTCGCGATACCCAACAATTACATACATACCGTATGTATGTCTAGAGGGCGGCGCCACCGGGTCGCGCGGTTCGCACGCAGTCATCAAGGGCACCAAGGGAACTCATTCACATGCGGGAGTGGCGCGGACCCGGAACAGAGGCGGACTAGTCGCTTGTCCAGGTTCGCGCTACGGTTTCTGCCACAGCCGACGAGACGGAGCTCACATGACCGCCACCGATCCCACCCGGCCGCCGACCGCACCGCAGACTGGCGAGCTCGGACTGACCGACCTCGCGGCCGCGATCGCCCGCGGCACGCTCAGCTCCGTCGCCGCGGTGGGCGCCGCGCTCGATCGCATCGAGGCCGCCCAACCGACGCTCAACGCGTTCCGGATCGTGCGGCGCGAGCGCGCGCTGGCCGAGGCCGCCGACGCCGACGCCCGGCTCGCGGCGGGCGAACGACTCCCCCTGCTCGGCGTGCCGGTCGCGGTGAAGGACGACACCGACATCGCGGGCGAGCCGACCGCGTTCGGGTGCGGCGGTACCTTCCCGCCGAAAACCGAAGACGCCGAATCGGTTCGGCGGCTGCGCGCGGCAGGCGCGGTGATCGTCGGCAAGACCAACACCTGCGAACTCGGACAGTTGCCGTTCACCAGCGCGGCCGCCTTCGGACACACCCGCAACCCGTGGGCCGCCGACCGCACGCCCGGCGGTTCCTCCGGCGGCTCGGCGGCCGCCGTCGCGGCCGGATTGGTGCCCGCCGCACTGGGTTCCGACGGTGCGGGCTCCATCCGCATCCCCGCCGCGTGGACCAACCTCGTCGGCATCAAACCGCAACGCGGCCGCATCTCCACCTGGCCGCACGCCGAGGCCTTCTACGGTCTCACCGTGAACGGCCCGCTGGCCAGGACCGTCGCCGACGCCGCGCTGCTGCTCGACCTCGCCGCGGGCGCCCATCCCGGCGACCGGCACACGCCTGCACCGATCGCGGCCACCGACGCCGTCGGGCGCGACCCGGGACGACTGCGCATCGCCCTCTCCCTGCGCATTCCGTTCACCGCCACCCGCACCACGCTCGACCCGCAGGTCGCGGCCGCGGTCCGCCGGGTCGGCGACACGTTGCGCGCGCTCGGCCACACCGTCACGGTCGCCGATCTGCACTACGGACTGCTGATCGGCGCGTCCTTCCTGCCGCGCTCGATGGCGGGCATCCGCGCGGTGCACCGGAACATGCCCGGCGCCGAGGTGGATCCGCGCACCATCGCCAATACCCGCCTCGGCAGGCTGCTCGACGGTCCGGCACTGTTCGCCGCGCGGCAGGCGGAACCGCTGCTGCACAAGCGGATCGGCGGCTTCTTCCGAGACTACGACCTGGTGCTCGCGCCGACCACCGCGACACCGCCACCGCACGCCGAAGACATCGACGGCATCGGCGTGCACGCCACCAACAACCTGATCACCGCCGCCTGCCCCTACACCTGGCCGTGGAACGTTCTCGGCTGGCCGAGCGTGAACGTCCCCGCGGGCTTCACCGACGCGGGCCTCCCCGTCGGCGCCCAGCTGATGGGCACCGAGGCCGCCGAACCGCTCCTGATTTCCGTTGCCGCCCAACTGGAGTCGGAGCTGCACTGGGAACGGGACCGACCGGCGCCATGGTGGACGGCGGCCTGACGCCGCCCGGTGCGCGCCGGCGGGTCAGTCCAGGTGTGTGACAGTCACGGCGGCCCAGTAGATCTCAGCGGTGGCCTTGCAGGTCTGTAGGGCGGTGCCGGAGGTGCCGTAGGCGTAGACGCAGTTGGTGATCATGTCGGCGCGTAGGGCACTGTTGCAGGCGGTGTAGTCGGTGCCCGCGGCGTCGGCGCGGTCGTAGCACATGTCGTGGCGGGCGCAGGGGCCGCGGAAGTCGGCGGCGAAATAGCTGTCGGGGGCCGAGGTGCAGTAGTCATGCCGGGCAACGGGTTTGAGCTTCGTGTTGTACACGTAGTCGCTCGGCACGCCGACGAACGCCGTCGCCATCGAACGTGACCGCGGGACCGGGTCGCCCGGGTACACCTTGGACGCCGCCTCGGCTGCGGGATCGAGCGGATATTCCGGCGTCGGGGTCGCGGCCGCGTAGCCGACGGTCAGGAGCAACGCGGCGGGAACGGTGAGACAGACGAGAGCCACATCACGGATCCTCATGCCGGTTACCTGACACGGCGCGTATTGCCGAAGCCGACCGATTCGACTAATAGCGTGTTAACCCTGCCTTAAATCGTCGACTGTACGTCGAAGGTCGCGCGAGCTCCAGATTCGTTCCAGTGACCCTCTATCGACCCGAATTAGCGTCACGTCCGCCTCCGCGATTGAGCAGCACCGCAACCATTTTCATCCGAGGCCGCGCCACCTCCATGTCGAATCGGTGAACTCCAGAGGGGATATCGGTGATTCTCAACAAAAGACGCATATTGTCCGCCACATTGTTCGCGAGCCTGGCCACCCTGCTCGTGACCGCCCCGGGCGTCGCGGATCCGGCACCCACCGAGCAGGGCGACGACCATACGCTTGGCTCGCAGATCGTGGTGCACGAGGGCGCGGGCGCAGGCGACCCCAGCCAGGAACGGTCGTTGGCCGCGGGCTCGGTGGAGGGCATCGACGTGTCCCGGTATCAGGGCGATGTCAATTGGAAAAGCTATTGGGACAACGGAGTTCGCTTCGCCTTTATCAAGGCGACCGAGAGCACCAACGTGACCAACCCATACTTCGCCTCCCAGTACAACGGATCGTACAAACAGGGTTTGATCCGCGGCGCATACCATTTCGCCATACCGAGCAGTTCGAGCGGAGCGAGCCAGGCCGATTACTTCATCGCGCACGGCGGCGGCTGGTCCCGCGACGGCAAGACGCTGCCGGGCGCGCTCGACCTCGAATACAACCCGTACGACAAGAACAACCAGTGCTACGGCAAGTCGCAGAGCCAAATGGCCTCGTGGATCCACGATTTCAGCAATCGATACCACGGCACGACCGGTCGCTGGCCGGTGATCTACACCTCCACCAGCTGGTGGAGCCTCTGCGTCGGCACCGCGGGCGATTTCAGTGCCGACAGCCCGCTGTGGGTGGCCCGCTACAACTCGACTGTCGGCGCGCTGCCGTACAACTGGCGGGTGTACAGCTTCTGGCAGTACACCTCGACACCGCTGGACAAGAACCGCTTCAACGGTGACCTGTCGCAGTTGCAGGCGATCGCCAACGGCTGATCGGCGCGCCTAGAAACCCAGCCTGCCCAGCTGTTTCGGGTCGCGCTGCCAATCCTTGGCGACCTTCACATGCAGGTTGAGATAGATGCGAGTGCCAAGGATGTGCTCGATCTGCTTGCGCGCGTTGGTGCCGACCTCCTTGAGCCGAGCCCCACCCTTGCCGATGATGATCGACTTCTGGCTCGGTCGTTCGACATACAGGATCGCGTGCACGTCGAGCATGTCTTCGCGCTCCTCGTACGGCAGGACTTCCTCGATCACCACGGCGAGCGAGTGCGGAAGCTCGTCGCGCACACCCTCGAGGGCCGCCTCGCGGATGAGCTCGGCCATGAGGGTTTCCTCCGGCTCGTCGGTGAGCTCACCGTCGGGGTAGAACGCCGGCCCCTCGGGCATCTTCCCCGCGATGACGTCGACGAGCACTTCGACCTGCTCGTTCTTGACCGCCGACACCGGAACCACGTCGGCTTCCGGACCGAGCAGCTGGGACAGGGCAAGCAGTTGCTCGGCAATCTGGTCCCGGCCCACCTTGTCGATCTTGGTGACCACGCCGAGCACGGTCGTCTTCGGCGCCATCTGCTTGATCTGCTGCACGATCCAGCGATCGCCCGGCCCGATCTTCTCGTCCGCGGGCACGCAGAGCGCGATCACGTCGACTTCCGAATACGTATCGCGCACAAGGTCGTTCAGTCGCTGGCCGAGCAGGGTGCGGGGCCGGTGCAGACCGGGTGTGTCGACCAGGATCAGTTGCGCATGGTCGCGATGCACGATGCCGCGAATGGTGTGCCTGGTGGTCTGCGGACGCGAGGAGGTGATCGCGATCTTCTGCCCGACCAGCGCATTGGTCAAGGTCGACTTGCCGGTGTTCGGCCTGCCGACGAAACAGACAAACCCGGAACGGAATTCGGCGTCGCCCCGGCCCTCAGCCACCGCGCACCTCGCCTGCGGGCTGGGCGTCGACCGCGAGCTGGGCGTCGTCGACGATCTCGAAGACCGCGCCGTCCCGGTCGGTGAAGATGATCTTGGCCGCCGGCGACACCTCACGCACCGCCGTGACCCCGTAGTCGGACAACCGACCGCTGACCACCACGGCCGCCTCGAATCCCTCGGCGCCACTGGAGATCGCGGCCGCCACCGCCGCCTGCAGCGCGGTCAGCCGCAGGGCGCTCAGCCCCACCTCGCCCGCGGCGTAGGTGCGGCCGTCGGTGTCGCGGATCGCCGCGCCGCTGGCGCCGCCGGTGCGTCCCATCGCACCGCGCGCCAGGACGAGCAGCTTGTTGTCCTCGGGATCCAATTCGGTCATTCGGAGTCTCCGTCCTCATGTCGGCCGACCGGGGTGTCCCGATCCGATCCGTTGCCATTGCGTTTGCCGTTCGACTTCTCGCCGTCCGCGTCCTGCGGCTCGTCGGTCGCCTCGCGTACCACCACGGTGTGCACCCGGACCCGGCCGCGGGTATCGGCGCCACCCTCACCGCGCAGTACCAGGCCGTGCACCACGATCTCGGCGCCGGGCAGCGGGACGCGGCCCAGCTCGTGCGCCATCAGCCCGCCGACGGTGTCGACGTCCTCTTCCTCGATGTCGAGCCCGTACAGCTCGCCGAGGTCCTCGACCGGCAGCCGCGCGGACACGCGGTAGCGGCCGTCCCCCAGGTCCTCGATGGGCGGGGTCTCATCGATGTCGTATTCGTCGGCGATCTCGCCGACGATCTCCTCGAGCACGTCCTCGATGGTCACCAGGCCCGCGATACCGCCGTATTCGTCCACCAGCAGCGCCATGTGGTTGCGCCTGCGCTGCATCTCGTCGAGCAGGCTGTCCAGCGGCTTGGAGTCCGGCATGAACACCGCGGGCCGCATCACCTCGCGCACCAGCACCTGGCGGCCGCGTTCGGCATACGGCACAAGGTCTTTCAGATACACGACGCCGAGGATGTCGTCCACGTTCTCGCCGATCACCGGGATCCGGGAGTGCCCCGAGCGCACCGCGAGCGACATCGCCTGTGCCGCGGTCTTGTCCGCCTCGATCCACACCATCTCGGTGCGCGGCACCATCACCGCGCGGGCGGCGGTGTCGCCGAGTTCGAAGACGGACTGGATCATGCGACGTTCGTCGTCGGCCACCACGCCGCGCTCACCGGCCATCTCGACCACCTCGCGCAGCTCGATCTCCGACGCGAACGGACCGTTGCGAAAACCCTTACCCGGGGTGATCGCGTTACCGAGCAGGATGAGCAGGCGGCTGAGCGGGCCGAGCAACGCGCCGATGAACTGCAGCGGCAGCGCGGCCGCCAACGCGATCGAATAGGCGTGCTGCCTACCGAGGGTGCGCGGACCGACGCCGATCACCACGTACGACACCAGCACCATGACGATCGCGGTGACCAGCAATCCCCAGTCGTCGACCCAGACCGCGATCAACGCGGCGGCAAGCAGCACGGTGGCGCCGATCTCGCACAGGATGCGCAGCAGCACCATGAGATTCACGTAGCGGGCGCGGTCGGCGACGATGCGGCTCAACCGGACCGCGCCGGGGCGATCGGCGCGCACCATGTCGTCGACCCGGGCGGGCGAGATGGTGTTCAGCGCCGAATCGACGCCCGCGAACACGCCGCCCACCGGAACGAGCAGGACCGCGAGCAGTATCAGGGTCAGCGAACTCACGCGGGGCCCAGTGCGTCACCCGGTGTGGTGAAGCCCGCCTTCCCCAGCAGCCTGGCGTCGCGGGCGGCGAGTTCGGCGCGGCGCTGCGCTTCGCGCAGGCTCTCGTACCACTCCTCGAGCAGCCGGGCCTGCAGCGCGAACATCTCCTTCTCCTCCTCCGGCTCGGCGTGGTCGTAGCCGAGCAGGTGGAGCACGCCGTGCACGGTGAGCAACGCGAGCTCGTGGTCGAGCGAGTGGCCTGCCTTGCGCGCCTGGCCCGCGGCGAATTCGGGGCACAGCACGATGTCGCCGAGCATCGACGGACCGGGCTCGGGGCTGTCCGGACGTCCGCCCGGCTCGAGCTCGTCCATCGGGAACGACATCACGTCGGTGGGGCCGGGCAGGTCCATCCAGCGCATGTGCAGGTCGGCCATGGTGTCGAGATCGACCAGGACCATCGACAGTTCCGCGGCCGGGTGCACGTCCATCCGGGTGATCACGAAGCGCGCGACACTGACCAGATCTTCTTCGGGTACGTCGATACCCGACTCGTTGGCGATCTCGATGCTCACCCGGTCAGCCTAATGCCGCAGGTCGACACCCGATGCCGTTGGGTGTCGACCGAACGACCGACATGTGACGCAATTCAGCGCCGATCGCTCCGACTCGCCGCCCTGCGCTGGGCCCGGTTGCCCGGGTAGTGCGGGCCGACCTGCGGCCTGGCCTCCGCCTCGGCCCGGTCGTAGGCGTCGACGATATCGGCGACCAGCCGGTGCCGGACCACGTCGCTGCTGGTGAGCTGGGCGAAGTGGATGTCCTCGATATCGGTGAGGATCTCGCTGGCCGCCCGCAGCCCGGAGCGGGCGCCGGTCGGCAAGTCGACCTGGCTGACGTCGCCGGTCACCACGATCTTCGAGCCGAAGCCGAGCCGGGTGAGGAACATCTTCATCTGCTCGGCCGTGGTGTTCTGCGCCTCGTCGAGCACGATGAACGAGTCGTTCAGCGTGCGACCGCGCATGTAGGCCAGCGGCGCGACCTCGATGACTCCGGCCGCCATCAGCTTCGGGATGGCCTCGGGGTCCATCATGTCGTGCAGCGCGTCGTAGAGCGGGCGCAGGTACGGATCGATCTTCTCGTTGAGCGTGCCGGGCAGGAAGCCGAGCCGCTCCCCCGCCTCCACCGCGGGACGGGTCAGGATGATCCGGGTGACCTGCTTGGTCTGCAACGCCTGCACGGCCTTGGCCATCGCCAGGTACGTCTTACCGGTACCGGCCGGACCGATGCCGAACACGATGGTGTTGGCGTCGATCGCGTCGACATAGCGCTTCTGGTTGAGTGTCTTGGGCCGGACGGTCTTGCCGCGCCGGGACAGGATGTCCAGGCTGAGCACCTCGGCCGGGGAGTCCGAGGAACCTTCCGTGAGCATCGATACGGTGTGCCGCACCGCCTCCGGGGTCACCACTCGGTTGCGGCCGGTGAGCGCGACGAGCTGTTCGATCACCCGCTCGGCGAGCGCGACGTCGGCCGCCTTGCCGGTCAGGGTGACGGAATTGCCACGGACATGGATGTCCGCGTCGAGCAACTCTTCGAGTTCACGCAGATTCTGATCTGCCGAACCGAGGAACGGGAACACGGATTCGGGGGCGAGTTCGATACTTGAACGCACGGTACGTGCTGCGGGCCCCGAGCCGCTGTCTTCGGCACCGATTCCGGTTGCGGAGGTAGTCGGGTCGCCGATCTCGCCTTGTGTTCTCAAAAGTGGCTACAGCCTGCTTTCCGGTCTCGACGTGCTGCTGTGTTGAGGAAAGTTTAACGCGCCCCACCGACACCGCCCAGTGAATAAGCCGCTAACGGAGGGACCAGTGATCACTGGATTCCCCGCCGCCGCTGCGCCCAATCCTCGGTGAAATCACGAAAGCGTCGCGCTGCTCCCGACGTCGGTGTCGCGGCCGACCACACCAGCCCGACCTCCCTGGTCGCGCCCGCGTCGGCAAGCGGTATCAGCATCGGCCCGGTCAACCGCACCTGCGGCTGCACGCCCGCCACCCGTGGCGAACTCGCGGGCCCCGGATCCTCCTCGGGCAGCACCCCGACCCCGAGACCCGCCGCGACCAGGCCCGCGACAGTGACCAGGTCGCTGGCCTCGAAGGCGATCCGCGGGCGCAGGTCGGCGGCGGCACACAGCTGATCGACGATGCGGCGCATGCCGAAACCGGGGTGCATCGCGATGAAGTCCTCGTCGGCCACCTCGTCGAGGCGCACCTGTTTACGACCCGCGAGCCGATGGTCGGCGGGCACCGCCAGCGCGAGCCGCTGGCGCAGCAGGCCGCGCCAGCCGATGCCGGACATGGTCGGGCGCGGCGAGACGATGCCGAGGTCCGAGGTTCCGCCGAGTACATCGGTGGCCACCATTTCCGCCGGTCCCTGCCGCAGCGCGAAACCTATTCTGGCCGAACGCCGCCGGAATTCACCGACTAGTTGCGGCACCAGCCAGCCGCCGAACGAATGCAGAAACGACAGGCGCACAACCCCGTTGGCGGGATTGTTCAGGTCCGCGATGGACTTGGCCGCGGTATCGAGTTCGGATTGCGCGCGGCGGGCCTGCTCGTAATAGATGCGGCCGAACTCGTTGAGCACGATGCGTTTTCCGCGGCGATCGAACAGTTCCACCCCGAGTCTGCGTTCCAGCCTGCCGAGCATGCGGGACAGGGTCGGCTGCGCGACGTGCAGGCGTTCGGCCGCCGCGCCGACCCGCTCCAGCTCGGCGAGCGTGACGAACCACTCCAGATCCTCGCTCAGCACCAGACCCACCTCCAGAGGTGACGAGTGTCACAACCCGTCGCAAGACCACTACCTGCGCAAACTGTGCTCGCTATATGCACATGGCGCATGGATTTCACCATTATTATTCATTTCCCTTCGGAAGGGCCGAGCGCGATCCTGAAACCCATGACCCTGACGAAGACCCGGCCCGCCGCCGGGGGTCGCAGCACGCACGAACGCCGGATCGCGGCCGCGCTGTTCGCGGCGGGGCTGGCCACCTTCGCCACCATGTACAGCGCGCAGGCCTTGCTACCCAGCCTGTCCGAGGCGTTCGACGCCACGCCCGCCCATGCGGCGCTTGCGGTTTCGCTCACCACCGGGATGCTCGCGCTGGCCATCATCCCGGTGAGCGCGCTGTCCTCCCGGATCGGCCGCACCAGGGTGATGACGATGTCCGCGGTGACCTCGGCGGCGATCGGACTGCTGCTGCCGTTCAGCCCGTCGCTGGAGGTGCTCCTGGCGGGCCGGGCACTGCAAGGACTGACCCTGGCCGGCGTGCCCGCCGTGGCGATGGCCTATCTCGCGGAGGAGATCGGCAGCGCGGGGCTCGGCGCGGCGATGGGTGTCTATATCGCGGGTACCAGCATGGGCGGACTGGCCGGACGCGTGATTCCGGCGTTCACGCTCGGCCTGGGTTCGTGGCGCTGGGCCGAGGCCACCATCTCGGTGGCGGCCGCGGTGTGCACGATCTGGTTCGTCCGCAGCCTGCCGCCCTCCCGCGGTTTCGTCGCGCGGCCCGCCGGAATCCGCACGGTACTGGGCGATCTCGCGAGCCAGCTCCGCCACCGCGGCTTGCTCGCGCTGTTCGGACTGGCCCTGGTCCTGGTCGGCACCTTCGTCTCGCTGTACAACTTCCTCGGCTATCGACTGACCCAGCCACCCTTCGAATTGCCCGACGCGGTAGCGGGTTTGGTATTCCTGCTCTACCTCGCGGGCACCGCGGTGGCGACCGTCGCGGGCCGACTCGCCGATCGCATCGGGCGCCACCGCGTGCTCGCCGCGACGGTGGTGCTCATGGGCGTCGGACTGGCGCTGACCATTCCGGACAACCTGATCGCGCTCATTCTCGGCATGTCCCTGTGCACCGCGGGCTTTTTCGGTGCGCACACGGTGGCGAGCGCGTGGGTCGGCGTGCTCGCTTCGGGCAATCGCGGCGCCGCCTCGTCGCTGTATCTGTTCTCGTTCTACGTCGGCAGCGGAGTCGTCGGCGGCGCGGCCGGCATCGCCTACACCCACCACGGCTGGCCGGGACTCGTCGTCGCGGTGGCCTGCCTGCTCGTGATCGCCGCACTGCTGGTGTGCGCCTTGGCGATTCGCCAGCGTTCGGCCGCACCCGCCTGCGCCCCGCCGACCCCGTAATTTATCTCGAATTGATAACTTTACCGAGCGATCACTCGGCAAGCATGGAATCGGGGACACACTGGGCCTATGCCCGACACCGCCGACATCATTTCCCGCACCCTGCACGGAGCGGCCGGACCGCTGGCCGCATGGGAATGCACCCCACCGACCGGCGCCCCGCGCGGCACGGCCGTGCTGGTTCCCGGATTCACCGGCTCCAAAGAGGATTTCGCGGCCATGCCCGCGCCGCTGGCCGCGGCGGGATTCCGCTGCGTCACCTACGACCAGCGTGGTCAGTGGCAGTCGGCAGGCCCCGACGACCCGGACGAGTACAGCATCGACGACTTCGCGGGCGATCTGCTCGAGGTCGTCGCACAGGTTTCCGGTGACGCGCCGGTCCACCTGGTCGGGCATTCGTTCGGCGGCTATGTCGCCCGGCGTGCGGTGCTGCGCGATCCCGGCCGGTTCCACAGTCTCACCCTGCTCGCGTCCGGCCCGTCGTCGGTCCGCGATATCGACTTCCCGCCACCGCGTTTGGTGGAGGAGATGGTCGAAGCCGGTGGCCAGCAGGCGATCTGGGATCAGATGAGCGGGGCCATGGCCGGGGTCGCAGCCATCTCCCCGGCCAAGTACGACTTCCTCCATCGCCGGATCATGGCGACCAAGAAGGCGAACATCGTCGGCATCCTGCGCACCATGCAGACACCGGCCGACGATGCCGCCGCACTACGGGCCAGCGGCGTGCCGATGCTGGTCGCCTATGGCGACACCGGCGACCTGTGGACCCCGCAGGTGCACGAGCGGTTCGCCGCGGAACTCGGCGCCCGCACGGTCGTCTATCCGGGCGTCGGCCATCTGCCGAACGAGGAACGCCCGCAGCAGGTCTGCGCGGATCTGGTCGAATTCTGGTCCGCGAGCAGCCCTTCCGCCGCGGGCTGACGCGAGTTACCAGCGTGTGGTGAGCGCTCCCAGCGCACCAAGCGCCACCGCGGCAGCCGTCGACGTACGCAGCACGGTGGGGCCGAGCAGGGTGATATCGGCGCCCGCCTCGGCCAGCGCACCCAGTTCGGCATCGTCCAGGCCGCCCTCCGGGCCGACGATCAGGATCACGCCGGGCGCCGCGCCGAACGCCAGCTCGGTGAAGCGGCCGGTACCCGATTCGTGCAGCGCCGCGACGATCGCGCCGTCCGCCTTGGCTTTTCGGACCAGGTCGAGCACGTCACGGGTGCGGTGCAGATCGGCGACCTCGGGGATGTAGGCGCGGCGAGACTGCCGTGCGGCCGAGCGGGCGGCGGCCCGCCACTTGTCGACGGCCTTGCCCGCCTTGCCTTCCCAGTTCGCGATGCAGCGCGCGGCCTGCCACGGAACGATCGCGTCGGCGCCGGCCTCGGTCATCAATTCGACCGCCAGCTCCGAACGATCGGACTTGGGCAGCGCCTGTACCACAGTCACCCTGGGCGAAACCGGTTGTGCCACCGCCCGGTCGCGGACCCGAAGCTCCAGCCGGTCGCGTTGCGCCGCAACCACTTCCGATTCGGCGAGAACACCGCGTCCGTCCGAAAGCGTGATCGGCTCACCGACCCGGATCCGGCGCACCGTCGCGGCGTGCCTGCCCTCCGGGCCGTCGAGCACGGCGATGGCGCCCGGCTCGGGCACCTCGTCGAGGTAGAAGACCGTCGCAGCCAATCAGCGCCCGCTGAACGAGGCCCGCAACCGGGCGAACAGACCGCTGTTGTGCTCGGACTGGGTAGACATGACCTCGGCGCGCTCGCTGGAGCGGGTGCCCTTGTACTTGCGCAGCAGGTCGGTCTGCTTGCTGTCCAGCTTGCTCGGGATGACGATGTCCAGGTGCGCGAGCAGGTCGCCGCGCGCACCGGAACGCAGCCGCGGCATGCCGTGGCCGCGCAGCACCGAAACCTCACCGGGCTGGGTGCCGGGCGCGATCGTCAGCTCGGTCGGACCGTCGAGGATGGTGTCGATCACCACGGTGGTGCCCAGCGCGGCGTCGACCATCGGCACGCGGATCGTGCAGTGCAGGTCGTCACCGTCGCGGACGAACACGTCGTGCGGCTGCTCGACGATCTCCACGTACAGGTCGCCCGCATGGCCGCCGCCGGGGCCGACCTCGCCCTGCGCGGCCAGTCGTACCCGCATGCCGTTCGCCACGCCCGCGGGGATCGGCGCCGCGATCTCACGCCGCGCGCGCACCCGGCCGTCGCCGCCGCACTTGTGGCAGGGGTCGGGGATGGTCTCACCGGCGCCACGGCAGGTCGGGCAGGGCCGCGAGGTGAGCACCTGGCCCAGGAAGGAGCGCTGCACGGACTGCACTTCACCCGCGCCGCCGCAGGTTTCGCAACGCACCGGCTTCGACTTGCCGTTGGTGCCCGCGCCGGTACACACGTCACAGAGGATCGCGGTGTCGACGGTCAGGTGCTTGGTCACGCCGACCGCGCACTCGGCCAGGCTCAGACGGGTGCGCAGCAGCGAGTCCGCGCCGGGCTGCACCCGTCCGCGCGCCTTGCGCGTGCCGCCGGAGGCACCGCTCATGCCGCCGAAGAACGCCTCGAACACGTCGCCGAGCCCGCCGAAGCCGGCACCGGAGAAGCCCGCGCCACCGCCGCCGGATTCCAGCGGATCGCCGCCCATGTCGACGACGCGCCGCTTCTCCGGATCCGACAGCACCTCGTAGGCGGCCGACACTTCCTTGAACTTGGCCTGCGCCACCTCGTCGGGGTTGACGTCGGGGTGGAGCTCACGAGCCAGCTTGCGATAGGCGCGCTTGATCTCCTGGTCGGTCGCGTTCTTCGCGACGCCGAGCAGTCCGTAGTAGTCCCGTGCCACTTGAGTTCTCTAGTCCTTGGTCGTTCTCGACAGTGCCCGACGGTGCCGTCACCGTTCCAACCGCATGCCCGGCATTAGTCGGATGCACTCAACTTTATCCGGCCGGAAGTTCGAGGGTAGCAGCGGCATCGGAGCTGTCAGCGTTCGGCGAGGACCTCGCCGATATAGCGAGCGACCGCAGCGACCGAGGCGATGGTGCCCGGGTAGTCCATTCGCGTCGGACCGAGCACACCCATGCCGCCCAGGATCGTGCTCGCCGTGCCGTAACCGGTCGACACCACCGAGGTGCCGCGCATCTGCTCGACCTGAGTCTCCTCGCCGATCCGCACGGTCACGGTGCCCGGCTGCTGCGCGGCCGCGAGCAGCTTGAGCACGATGACCTGCTCCTCGAGCGCCTCGAGCACGTCACGCAGCGAACCGGGGAACCCGAAGTCGGCCGCGTTGCGGGTCAGGTTCGCCGTCCCGCCGAGCACCAGGCGTTCCTCCGGATGCTCCACCAGCGTCTCCACCAGCACCGTCGACACCCGGATCAGCACGTCCCGCAGCCGCAGCGGCGCCCGTTCCGGCAGCTCCGCCACCGCCGCCGACGCCGCGGCGAGCCGCTTGCCGTCCATCGCGCCGCCGAGCATGCCGCGCAGCGCCGCCAAATCCTCGTCATCGATCAGCGCGCCCAACTCCACCAGGCGCTGATCGACACGCCCCGTGTCGGTGATCACCACGAGCAACAGCCGCGCCGGATTCAACGCGACCACCTCGATGTGGCGCACCGTCGACACCGAGACCGACGGATACTGCACCACCGCGACCTGCCTGGTCAGCTGGGCCAGCAGCCGCACCCCGCGGCGCAGCACATCGTCCAGATCGACGCCGGACTCCAAGAACTCCATGATCGCCCGGCGCTCCGCACCCGAGAGCGGCTTCACCTCGGCGATCCGATCCACGAACTGCCGATAGCCCTTGTCCGTGGGGATCCGGCCCGAACTGGTGTGCGGCTGCGTGATGTAGCCCTCCGCCTCCAGCACCGCCATATCGTTGCGCACCGTCGCACTGGAAACACCCAGATTATGCCGCTCGACCAGGCTCTTCGAGCCGATCGGCTCCTTCGTCGCGACATAGTCCGCGACGATCGCGCGCAGGACCTCGAAGCGCCTGTCCTCGGTGCTCGACATCGGCCCCACCTCCTCGCTTCGTCCTCGGGCACGCCACCGACAACCCGATCCCATCGCACAACACCCTGTGCATCCCGGTCCGTCTGGTTAACCAGTCTAATTGCCCATACCCGATTCGCCCCGCTCGCACACCGTGAGAGCCGCCTCCCGACGACCGCGTGTCGCGACCGCCGCGCCGGTTTCACACGGCATGGACGGAAGTTGATGGAACCGAAGCCGGGCGCCCCGCGTCGAAGTGAGTAACCGATCGAATCCCGGTACGTGCGCCACCGGACAACGATCGACGTACGCCACTTTGGATACCGTGCTCTACTACTGCTCACGAAATTGTTCTGCGCGAAGGGGAATGGATGACCGACGCTTTGGGCCAAACCATCAGCGACCTCACCCAATGGTCGGAAGACCTGGAGCGTAAGGCGCAGCGCTATCAGAGCCTGCAAGTCCGGATGGATGCGACGAGGGTGACCGAGAGTTCCGATGGCAACCGCGTCAGCGTAACCGTCGACAGTCACGGCGTCCCTACCGATATCCAACTGTCTTCGGCCACAAAGGGAATGGATCCTTCGGCGGTATCGGCCGAGGTGATGGCGACGTTGCGTAGGGCGCAGGCAAGACTGCGCCGCGTCATGACCGACCTGGTACACGACATGGTCGGTACCGACGCGATCGGTGCCAGCGTGTTGTCCCGGTACGCCGACCGCTTTCCCGACGAGGAGTCCTATACGGCCACAACCGAACCTCAGTCAGCGCCAGCGGCAACCATGGACCCCGCCGACGAGGACGAGTACTACCGCAACAAGCGCTGGACGGAGTAGCGATGGGCAACGAGCAACTTCAAGTCATCACCGACCAACTACGTACCCACGCATCAACTGTCCAGGGATTCATGGGTACGTTGACCAACGCCGTCGAAGCCGCTGCGTACCTTGGGAATGCAGACGACGGCTACGGGTGGATGGTCCGCTCGATCGTCAATTCGCTGTTGGAAGACAACAACCGCGGCACAGTCGAAGCAATCACCAAGGCCGCAGGCGAGACCGCCGAGATCCCCAGCAAGCTCGGCACCGTCTCCGACAAGTTCGACGAGTGGGACGAGTCATGGGCACGCACGCTGGATGAACTGCGCGACGCCATGCAACGCGCCCAGCAGGGGCGCTGATGAGCACTCGAATCGGCAACTACATCAATGAAAATGTGCTCACGGTCGGCCTGAACGACGCGCCGAAGCCGAAGGACAATCCACTCATCGTCGGCAATACCGACTATCGCGACGAGTACTTCCAAGAAACGCTATTCCCCTACCACAATGTCGGCTTGTCCAAGGACGAAAATGGGATCCTGGAGATCCTGAAAGGAACGACTGCCGGTGATGCTTGGCAGGCGTATGTCGATCTCAAAGGCGCCAAGCCCCTCGATGCCGCACTGGGCGGCCTAGGGCTCGGCCTCGACGTCCATGAGGCAGTCACCGATCCCTTCGGGTACGTCGGTAGCCAGATCGCCAGCTGGATGTTCGAACACATAGAGCCCTACCGCAAAGTGCTGGACGGCCTGGCCGGCAATCCAGACATGGTCGAGGCTTACGCGAACTCCTGGGGTGAGATCTCCAAAGCTATGACGGGAGTTGCCGACGACTGGCAGAAAGCGCTGCGAGCGGACACTGCGGACTGGTCCGGCGCCGCGGCAGACGCCTACCGTCGGCGGGCCACCGAGATGACCGACCACATCAACGCCGCAGGCGGTGTCGCGGCGAGTATGTCCGAACTCCTAGCGAAAGCGAAAGAGATCGTCGGTGCGATCCGCGGTCTGATCGGCGATATCTGCGCCAGCCTCGCGGGTGCGCTGGTTGCGTACACGCTTGAACTCGCACTCAGCGCCGGCGCAGCGGGGCCATACGTCGCCGCCGCGGTATTGCAGCGCATCGGCCGTGACGGCGTGAAGATCACCGCTCTGCTGGTCAAACTGCGCAAGGCTCTGGCTGATCTGATGCCGTACGTGCAGCAGATCGGCGGTGTGATTTTGAAGTTACTCGAGCCGAAAGAAGAAGCCCCAGCGTAGAACTCGGTCTGGTTGGCAATCGATTACAAGGGAAGTGATGAGCAATCCTTTTGGGGGACAACAGCAATGGCATGGACAGCCACGGCCCGTGGTTCCGCCACAGCGCAGCGGGCCGCCGCCCGGGCCGACCGGACAACCACTCCTCGGACATCATCCTCAGCCGTCTCCGCCGCATGCGGGTGCACGGGCCGACCACCGATACCAGCCGTACCTACCTGCACAAGCGCACAATCCCCCGCAGTCGGCGTGGCAACAGTTCGCCAACGCCGACCGTATGCCTGCCGGTTACACACCACCGCCGATGCCTGATCCCGGCACGTTCGTGCCCGAGCCAGGACCGACCGGGATAGCAGTCAACACCTCATGCAAACCAAGGCTCGGAGTGCAGATCCTGACACGCCCCGTGATCCGCGTGAACGGACAGCTCGTCCCTGAAACAAAATGGGGGGCAACGCACATACCAGTCGGGCCCGGTCAGCACCACGTGCGGATCGACACCGGCCCCTTCCCGAAATGGTGGCCGTTCACCGGCTTTCTGGGCAGCGCTGGCACACCCACGATCGGAGAAGCCGAAGCTGTCGTACCCGTTGCCGAAGGTTGCAGCACTCCCGTCTTCTATCGCACCCCCATTATCAACCGGTTCGTCGGCACGATCGGCCCCGCTCCCCAACAGCCACGAGGCATGCTCTGGGCCTACTTCGTGTGGACGTTGTCCGCAGTACTCGTGCTCCTCATGCTGTACGCCATCGTCGCCCCGAAGTGATCGCGGGAAACGATCTGAAGCCGTTGGGGTGCAGGATCGTGGGTTGACATAACCGACTGGGTCGAGTTCATCGCTGAGCTCGTCGAACATCTCGCGACATTGCAGGTCGGCACGCCCTCATCGAACTGGCGAACAAACTACGTGCGCTGGGTGTGGTCGTGGCGGATGGACGACTTCGGCGTGCTACTGGCTGTGTTCGGCTGGCGCGATCCAATCTCTTTGTCCCGATACTGGATTCGGTTCAATGCCTGCCTGCGTTCCGGTACTTGGGATGTGATCGAGCGGGGCGGGGACGCGGAGCGGATCGAGGTGGCGGTGGCTACGTTGCTCCCCGATGATGCGGCAGGGAGGAAAGGGATCGACGACGCTTTCGACCGGATGAGCACCACCCTCGTCACGGCGATCGGCGAACCGACCGCGCGGGTGGATGGGGCGTTTCCTGAGCTGCGTTGGGCTGATACGGAGAACACAGCGGTTGACCAACCTGGCGGCGATCATGCACCTCGATTTGGTTACCACCGGATGGCTTGTGGGCCTGGCAGACTGAGCAGCGGGCGGGTTACCGTCTACGGTCGATATCGATTCAGGGGAAATTATGGCGCTGTATGCGGAGATCCGAAAAGTCAACGAGGACAACAAGTTTGTTCGCTATGCATACACCGATGGGCAAGGTTCCGAGCAGACGGTGATCTTGGACAAGGCAGCCGAGACGATCTCACCCGAAACCGGTTCCGAGAGCATGCTCTATCGCGCCGTCGCACGCAAGATCGCTTCGGCTTGGGTGAACGGGTCGACACCGGACCGAATGATGGTCTGCAGCTAGTTCCTGGACGGGGCACTAGGACGCACCGCCTCACGGCAGGGAGCGCAGGACCACGGGGACTATCTGGGTGGTTTGGGTGCAGGCGTCGAAGGGGAAAGGTGGGCTGGCGGGGGCGATGTTCACTGCCACGTGGATGAGGTGGGCGTTGTTGGCAGTGGGTGGGTCGGCGCGACGGTAGTTGAGGGTGATGGCGCAGCTGGTGTTCTGGCGGGTGGGGTCGGTGGATTGCACGGTGCGCAGTTCGGTGCCGGTCAGTCCGTCGAGGGTGAGGTGGCGGCCGTACTGGATGGCCTGGCCGCCGTCGACGCCGGAGGGCACCCGCAGGACCTCGCCGGTTTTGACCATCCGCTCGTTGTTGCGCTCGAACGACACCTCGACGGTCGCGCGGTGCGAACCACCGGGCTGGACGATGGTGATCGCGCACTTAT
Source organism: Nocardia brasiliensis (assembly GCF_011801125.1). Lineage (NCBI taxonomy): Bacteria > Bacillati > Actinomycetota > Actinomycetes > Mycobacteriales > Nocardiaceae > Nocardia > Nocardia brasiliensis. Next base: position 2,125,905 of record NZ_CP046171.1, on the reverse strand, counting down.
AAGCCCGGCTCCACCCGACCGAGGTCATCTTCCAGCCGAGGAACTGCGCGCTGATCTGCGGTTCGGCGGCGCACGGATCACGTTGCGCCAGCGACTTTCCGGTCGGTCCGTCGAGGTGGTGTGGCGGTAGCGCAAGAAGGTCGTCGAGGGTGGCGGCGAGGTAGCCCCTCGTGAACTGGCAGGGTTGCGACCACGGCACGGGCGTCTTTTTCGGGCTGGTCACCTTGGCGACGGAGATCGTGTGCGCGAAACCGGTGTCGCCGGCCGGGATTCGGTAGTCGCAGCGGTACGCGTCGGACCTGCTGTCGTCGCTGACCGCGGCGCGATAGACGGTGCGGCCGTTGATCTGTTCGGGCTTGTCGAGCGCCTGTTTGTCCGCGGTGTAGAGCTTGTCGAGTTCGATGTTGAAGTAGTAGTTCGCGTCCGGATCGTCGGCGGCGGTGATCGACATGCCGCACCCGGTCCAGCTGCTGCCGCGCTCGAAGCCGGGGGCCCGATCGAAATTCTGGAATGCGCCGAGGCGTTGGGCGATATCGCGATTCAACAGCGCGCACGGGTCGGTGCCCCGGATTCGCGCCATGAGATCGCCGGTACCCGGTGCGATAGCGGCCAATTCGGCCGATCCTGGAATACCCCTAGAAGCCTTCGCCGCTTGCGGCGCACTGACTTCCACACTTGTTTGTACGGTGTCTCCCGTGGTGATGGTCCCGCAGCCGCACAACGCGGTGACAACCATGCCTATCGCCGCCACGGTCGACCATTGCCGTCTGCCGCCCACGATCACCGGCAACTCCCTCGGCTTGTCGAACGATCTCCGGCAGGTTAACCGACCGGAAGACGCCGCTCTATCGGTTCCCGAATACCCGGCACTGCCAACTCGAATCACTGCTCGAATCGTTACCGTAGGAATACATTTCATGATCACGATCCGGTCGGTAGGCGACGACGACCGGTCGCGAGTTCCGCGACGAGATCCTCGTACCCGACCGAGAGTTCGGCCAGACGCTCCCACGCGAACCAGATGTCCCAGTCGGACTCGGCGGCCAGCGCGGCTTCGGCGCGGGCGGTGAGCCGGGCCAGCCGGTCGAGCACCGCGCCGACTGTCTCGGTGTGCAGATAGGCGCCGCCGTGCGCGACCGGTAGCCGGGGCGCGACCCACCGATCGATGGCGTGGACCTGCTGAGCACGGTATTCATCGATCTCCCCGGTGATTCGGCGCGCCAAGATCAATCTACGCCGATGCAGCGCCGTCAGCTCCCCCGCGGCGCGCAGCAGCGGATGGCCGTCACGCACCGCATCCCGACAGGCTTGCAGCACTTCACTTCTCGTCGGTAGCGGGCACTTCCCCAGTTGGTTCCCCAGTTGCGCTGCGAGTGCCTCGGACGCGGCGGCCCCCGCCTCGCTCACCGGACTACACTCGTCGTGACGCGGACACAACGACAGCGGGCAGCCGCCAGGTCATGCGTGGTCAACGTGAACTCCCCCGATCGGTCGCTTGGTGCGCCCGGTCGGTGTGGACCTGGACCCGTGGTCGCCGATAAGGTTTCAGGACTTCGATGACACGGACCGGGGCGCACGTTCAGTAGAGCACCGGGGATTGATCGGCGGGAACGCCTCGACACCGAGGCACAGCGAAAATTCACAGGGTTCCAGGATTCCCGTCCCTGAGGTTCCAGTTGCAAACCTGGCCGATAGCGAGCCTTACGAAGGGAACTGTCGTGACCCCCACCGGATCCACCCTGTCCCGGCGCATTCTGGCGCGTCAATTGCGCGAACTCCGCGAAAAAGCAGGAGTCACCGCCGAATTCGCACGAACTGCGATCGGTGTCGGAAAGCAAACGCTGTGGCGCATGGAGACCGGGCAACCGGTGCGGTTCAATCCATTGTTCGTCGAGCGACTGTGCCAGGTGTATGGAGCACGCGACGACGTCACCGGGATGCTGCTCGCGCTCACCGGTGAAACGCAGCGCACCGGATGGTGGCAGGCCTACGGTGACATCGTCCCGAAGCATTTCGCCCTGTTCCTCGGCCTGGAAGAGGCGGCGCGGCGAACGATTTCCTATCACGCGACGCTGGTCCCCGGCCTGCTGCAAATCTCGGAATACCACCGTGCGCTACTCGAGGCCGGCGCGCCGAACATGTCCGCAGCGGAGATCGAACGACGAATCGAACTGCTCGACCGCCGGAAGTTCCGACTGACGACCCCCGAAAGGTTGTTGCGCATCGAGGTGATCGTCGACGAGGGCAGCCTGCGACACCCGATCGGCGGCCGGGCGGTGATGTCGGCTCAGCTGCGGCATCTCGCCCAGGTCGGACACCTGCGCAACGTCTCCATCCGCGTGATTCCGCTCGACTCCGCGGCCTACGGCGGGCTGACGGCGGGCGCGTTCGTGATCCTCGAATTCCCCACGCATCCAACGGCGCACCTCACCGAGCCGCCCATCGTCTACCTGGACGGGCACCTCGACGCGCAATATCTCGACAAAGCCGACGACGTGCGCCATTACCAGCAAATCTACGACGACCTACGCCGCGCCGCACTAGACGAACCCCGAAGCCGCGCCCTCATCGAATCCATCGTGGCGGAGTACACGAACTGAAAGACCCGATCGCGCCGCCGCCGTGATCCGAGCCGGAGCCCCGAATCCATACCACCGCGGGTTCCGGGCTCCCGCCGCTCGCCCCGATCGGCGGGTGCCAAAAGGCTGCCGACCTGGGCTGCAACGCTTGCACCCAGGTAGACGCAGTGGGTAGCGTCAGGTGAGCTGACAGGGGGGCGGAGAAGCCGGTCCGACCCCGCATGATCCGAATCGGCACCGGCAGGCGAAGGACCCGATGACGCGCAGGTCGAAGTCCTGGACGGTGGGGATCCTCGCACTGGGCGCGGTACTTGTCGCGGGAGGATGCGGGCCTTCGAAGGATGAGCCAGGGAAGACGAGCGATCCGTCCACGGCTCAGACATCTCTCTCGCCCGAGGTTCCGGCCGGATTCGATCCATGCAAGGACATCCCGCAGGCCGTGTTGGATTCCGAGAAGCTGCGACAGAAGATCACCGACGACTCAAATGCGTCGGGCGGCATCAAGTGGCGTGGCTGTCTCTGGGTACAGCCAGATGGCTATGCGGGCAGTATCAGGACCACCAACATAACCGTGGACATGGTGCGCGACAAGAAGTTTGCTGATACTCGTGAATTCACTATCAACGGTCGACGAGCAATCTCAACACGCCAGTCCGACGATCACGCCGAATCCGAGTGCACCCTCGACGTTGAAATGCAGGGCGGAAGCCTAGAGTTCGGCCTGACCAATCCGGCATCGAATAAGATGACCGGCCATCTCGATACGTGCGACTTGGCCCGATCCTTGGCCGAGAAAGTTGTGCCGTCAATACCCGCCACTGCATGACTGCGCGACTAACGAGCGGGCGCACCTGCAGGGAGGAATCGCATGGGCGACGACAACACGCCGCGGCCAATGGCCAACATGATCAGTGCTGCACGTGAGGGGAACCTGACGGTCACCCTGACGGCCGAGGACTTCGTCTATATCGACCGCGATTGTGAGTACTTCAAAGGCGTCATACGGCAGATACAGCGAATCATGGCTGAGGTGTCGGACCAAAAGCACTGGGGCCTAGGGGAAAACAACGCTCCGATGGTGTCCGCACGCACTCTCGTAGACCGTTTCAAGAGCAAGGCGAGAGGCGCCGGTGATGGCAACTCCGTGTGGGAACTGATGGAACAGCACTTTCGAATTGTGGAAGATATTCAGGCAGTTCATCGAGCCATCCGGGAACGCATGATGCAGGCTGACAGCGCCTGGGCCGCCGACTTCAATCATAAGAACGAGACACTGCCGGAGCGTCCGCCGGTCCAGCTTCCGGCCGGGCCCTACCTCCTGCCAGATGGGACGGGCCGATAAGCGGTTATGAACCCACGCAGATTCCCGGAGGCGGCGAGCATACTGACAGTTGGGATCACCCGGAGATCAAGGACGCTTTCGATCCGCTCAACACCACCGATGCGATCAATCAGGCCGAGAAGTACTGATCGGCAGCGACATCCAACCGGACGGGAACGTCACGGTACCAACCACCGGGCTCCCGCCGCCCACCCTACCGGCGGGTGCCAAAAGGCTGCCGACCTGGACTGCAACGCTTGCACCCAGGTAGACGCAGTCGGTAGCGTCAGGGTGAGCTGACAGGGGGCGGAGAAGCCGGTCCGACCCCGCATGATCCGAATCGGCACCGGCAGGCGAAGGACCCGATGACACGCAGGTCGAAGTCTTGGACGGTGGGGATCCTCGCACTGGGCGCGGTACTTGTCGCGGGAGGATGCGGACCGTCGGAGGATGGGCCAGGGAAGACGAGCGATCCATCTACGGCTCAGACGTCTCTCTCGCCCGACGTTCCGGCCGGATTCGATCCATGCAAGGACATCCCGCAGAGCGTGTTGGATTCCGAGAAGCTGCGGAACCGCGGGGAAGCAAACTCCAGCGCCAACGGCGGGATCAAATGGCGCGGATGCCGCTACGGCCGAACGGACGGATATTTCGTAAGTATCAGGACGACTAATATAACTGTGGAAATGACCCGGGAAAAGAACTTTCCGGAGACGACCGAATTCACCGCCAGCGGACGCGAAGCGATATCGACACGACAGTTCGACGGCCCATATATCAAAGAAGCGTGCACCGTCAACGTCGAGATGAAGCACGGCAGTCTCGACTTCGATGTCAGTAATCCACCGTCAAATCGCGAAACGGGGAGTACCGATGCGTGCCAGCTCGCCCGGACACTGGCCGAGAAGGTGGCGTCAGCAATCCCGGCAGGCGCATAGACAGTGATCGACTCAGTCGCGTTGGGAGGGAAACGGATATGACGGACGACAGCGAACAACCTCGACCTATGGCGAACATCCTCACCGAGGCACGTGAGGGGCGGCTCGCCATCAAGCTGAAGGCGGAGGACTTTGTCTACATCGATCGCGACTGCGACTACTTCAAGGATGTGATCCGAAACATCCAGAAGAAGGCGGAAGGCGCCGACGACGGCAACAGCGGCTCGACGTCAATATCAGCAATCCCGGCAGGCGTATCGAGTGATCGGATCGGTCACGTCGAGAGAAAAATGGACATGACTGACCTCCCCGGAGGCGGTGAGCGCGTAAATAGGACCCTTCGACACACTTGGTCATGTCTCCCAATAGTCTGAGCCACTCGACCACCAGCGCGATGACGAAGCCCGCACGGTAGGTCATGGCGAGTTTGTCGTAGCGGGTGGCGACGCCACGGCTGCCGACCTGGACTGCAACGCTTGCACCCAGGTAGACGCAGTCAGTAGCGTCAGGGTGAGCTGACAGGGGGCGGAGAAGCCGGTCCGACCCCGCATGATCCGAATCGGCACCGGCAGGCGAAGGACCCGATGACGCGCAGGTCGAAGTCTTGGACGGTGGGGATCCTCGCACTGGGCGCGGTACTTGTCGCGGGAGGATGCGGGCCTTCGAAGGGCGATGGATCCCCGAGCACGACCCAGAATGGGGACACTTCCAGCTCCAAACCCAGCCTCGCCGCCGATGCACCGAGTGACTATGACCCATGCAACGACATCCCCCAGAGTGTGCTTGATTCAGAGCAGCTGCGCAGCAAAGAGAAAGAGGATTCGAATGCCGCCGGCGGCATTAAATGGCGTGGCTGCGCCTGGATACAGACAGATGGCTACTCACCGAGCATCCGAACTACGAACTTGACCGTTGACATGGTGCGTGACAAGAAATTTCAGGGCGCACTTGAGTTCACGATTAACGGTCGTCGGGCGATATCTACTCGGCAAAATACTGATCACCCCGAAGCGGTGTGCACCGTTAATGTGGAGATGAAAGCCGGCAGCCTAGAGGTCTTCCTCAGCAACCCGCCATCTCGAAAGAAGACGGGGGCGCTCGACACCTGTCAACTCGCCCGCACGCTGACTGAGAAGGTGGTGCCGACCATGCCTGCCAGTGTATGACCGCACACTGATCAGATTCGTCGGGAGGGTTGAGAAATGAGCGACAACGAGATACCACGGCCGATGGCCAACATCCTCACCGAGGCGCGGGAGGGGCGCCTGGCGATCGAATTGAAGGCCGAGGATTTTGTCTACATCGACCGCGACTGTGAGTACTTCAAGGATGCCATCCAGAAGATCCAGCGAACCATGGACTTGGTAGCGCAACAAGACCATTGGGGCCTCGGCGAGGCCAACGATCTCATGGTGTCGGCCAGCACGCTGGTCGGGCGATTCAAGGAGAAAGCCAACGGCGCCAAGGACGGCAACAGCGTCTACGCCATCATGGAGATGCACTACAAGATCGCTGAAGACATCCAGGAAGTCCACCGATTGGTCAGAGAACGAATGATGCAGGCTGACAGCACATTCGCCAGCGATATCAACCGACTCAACGAGTCGCTCCCTCAGCGACCTCCAGCTCAGCTGCCTGCCGGCCCATATCTTCTCCCGGATGGAACCGCACGATGAGCGGGTATGAGGCACCCCGCATTCCCGACGGCGGTGAGCACACCGACAGTTGGGAACACCCCGACATCAAAGACGCTTTCGACCCGCTCAACACCACCGATGCGATCAATCAGGCCGAGAAGTACTGATCGACAGCGACATCCAACCGGACGGGAACGTCACGGTACCAACCACCGGGCTCCCGCCGCCCACCCTACCGGCGGGTGCCAAAAGGCTGCCGACCTGGACTGCAACGCTTGCACCCAGGTAGACGCAGTCGGTAGCGTCAGGGTGAGCTGACAGGGGGCGGAGAAGCCGGTCCGACCCCGCATGATCCGAATCGGCACCGGCAGGCGAAGGACCCGATGACACGCAGGTCGAAGTCTTGGACGGTGGGGATCCTCGCACTGGGCGCGGTACTTGTCGCGGGAGGATGCGGACCGTCGGAGGATGGGCCGGGGAAGACGAGTGATCCGTCCACGTCGAAACCAAGCCTCGCGGCCGATGTTCCGGCAGGGTTCGATGCCTGCAATGACGTCCCTCAATCAGTGCTCGATTCCGAAAAACTTCTGGACAAGACACCCAATGATTCGAATGCCAACGGCGGTATAAAGTGGCGCGGATGCCTTTGGGCAAAGACAGACGGGTACGCGGCAAGTATCCAAACAACGAATATCACGGTGGATATGGTCCGCGACAAGAAGTTCCCAGACACTCGCGAATTCGATATCGGGAGCCGACACGCAATATCGACCCGTCAGATCGATGACCACCCGGATGCCGCGTGTACAGTCAATGTGGCAATGAAGGGCGGGAGTCTCGAACTCAACCTCACCAACCCGCCGTCCGGTAAAGCCACAGGACACCTCAACACGTGCGACCTGGCGCGTGGACTTGCGGAGAAGATCGCACCGGCGATACCCAACGCTGCGTGACCACACGGACGACTGCGTTCATCGGGAGGGATAGAACCATATGAGCGAGGACACGACACCGACCGCGCGTCCAATGACGAACTTGCTCAACGCAGTACGGGAGGGCCAGGCGACCGTCGAGATGACGCCGGAGGACTTTGTCTACGTAGATCGTGACTGCGAGTACTTCAAGCGTACGATCCGCCGGATCCAAAGCATCGCGGAGCAGGTCTCACGGCAAGACAGCTGGGGCCTTGGTGAAACGACGAAAAACATGGTGTCCGGACAAACTGTCGTTGAGCGCTTCAAACAGAAAGCCAAGCAAGCATCCGACGGGAACGACGTCTACACGATCATGGAGCAGCACTACAAGATCGTTGAGGATATCCAAGAAGTTCACAAAACAGCCCGAGAGCGAATGATGCAGGCGGACAACGAATTCGCACAGGAGTTCACTCATTTGAGCGAAACATTGCCGCAGCGACCCCCTGCCCAGCTTCCACCAGGACCGTACCTTCTCCCCGACGGGACCGGCCGATGAACGGCTATGAGCCGACGCAGATTCCCGGAGGCGGCGAGCATACTGACAGTTGGGATCACCCGGAGATCAAGGACGCTTTCGACCCGCTCAACACCACCGATGCGATCAATCAGGCCGAGAAGTACTGATCGACAGCGACATCCAACCGGACGGGAACGTCACGGTACCAACCACCGGGCTCCCGCCGCCCACCCTACCGGCGGGTGCCAAAAGGCTGCCGACCTGGACTGCAACGCTTGCACCCAGGTAGACGCAGTCGGTAGCGTCAGGGTGAGCTGACAGGGGGCGGAGAAGCCGGTCCGACCCCGCATGACCCGAATCGGCACCGGCAGGCGAAGGACCCGATGACACGCAGGTCGAAGTCTTGGACGGTGGGGATCCTCGCACTGGGCGCGGTACTTGTCGCGGGAGGATGCGGACCGTCGGAGGATGGGCCGGGGAAGACGAGTGATCCGTCCACGTCGAAACCAAGCCTCGCGGCCGATGTTCCGGCAGGGTTCAACCCGTGTACTGATATCCCGCAAGCGGTACTGGACTCGGACCAGCTGAAGCAGAAGATTCCAAACGATTCGAACGCCAATGGCGGAATCAAGTGGCGGGGCTGTATGTGGGTAAAACCCGATGGGTACGCGGCGAGCATTCAGACGACAAACATCACCCTTGGGATGGTGGCGGAGAAGAAATTCCCTGATACACAGGAATTCACGATCGGGAGTCGGCGCGCAATCTCGACGAGGCAAGTCGACGATCACCCCGAAGCCGCATGCACGGTCAATGTGGAGATGAAGGGCGGCAGCCTTGAAATCAATCTCACCAACCCAGCGTCGAACCGCGCCACCGGCCATCTGAATACATGTGACCTGACCAGGTCTCTTGCTGAGAAGATCGCGCCGACCATACCCACGACCGCGTAGGCGCGTGGACGACCGTACTCACCGGGAGGGACAGACCCAATGGGCGACGACACGACGCCAGCAGCTCGACCCATGGCAAACCTGATCAACGCAGCCCGGGATGGGCACGCGACGGTCACGATGAAGCCGGAAGAGTTCGTTTACATCGACCGAGATTGTGAGTTCTTCAAGGGCGCGATCCGACAGATCCAAGGACTTGCCGAGCAAATCGCACGACAACCGACCTGGGGCCTGGGCGAGAACACCGAGAAGATGGTCTCTGGAAAAACCGTTGTCGACCGGTTCAAGGAAAAGGCCAAGCAGTCGAAAGACAGTAACGATGTCTACGCGATCATGGACCAGCATTACAAGATCGTCGAGGACATTCAGGAGGCATACCGCGCGGTCCGAGAGCGAATGATGCAGGCTGACAGCGAGTTCGCCACCTCATTCATTCAACTGAACACGACCCTCCCGGAACGGCTTCCGGCCCAACTCCCTGCCGGCCCCTACCTCCTCCCGGACGGAACTGCCCGATGAGCGGATACGAACCCCCACGGATCCCAGGCGGCGGCGAGCACACCGACAGCTGGGATCACCCGGAGATCAAGGACGCTTTCGATCCGCTGGACACGACCGAAGCGATCAACCAGGCCGAAAGATACTGGCAGATGCACCAGCTCTGGGAGCAGGGCGTCGACACCTTCGCTCGTTCGATCCAGAACTCGATCGCCCAGGCGTGGTCCGGCCCGGCCGCTGAGGCGTCGAAGAAGTCGATCCACGACTACACAGCCGATGCCCTGGCGCTGACTCCGTCCCTCGCCGAGCTGCACACCCGCGTGCGTGACGCCGCGACCGCAATCGTCAACACCAAGAAGGCGATTCCCGATCCGGTGGTCGTCACGTGGACATCATGGTTGTGGCCGCCGAACCGTTGGGATCTGCAGTCCGATCAGTCGGAGCAGACGCAAAAAGCACGTGTCGCGATGAATGAGCACTACGTGAAGCCATTCAGCCAAATCGACGGCAAGATCCCCGTGCTGCCCACCCCCACCAGCCCCACGAAGGCGGTCGACATCCCCGCCCCTCCCCCTGGCGGCTACCGCATCGATAACACGAGCACCGGTCAGCCTTCGCAACCTGCGTCTCCTGGCACCGATCCCGGTTCTACGAACTCCGGGGTTCCGGGCGACACGAACGGGGACGGGAAGCCGGACGAGCCGGGTACGACGGAGCAGCAGACCGATCCGGCGGCGTCCGAGCAGACCACGCCGTCCTCGACCACGTCTCCGAGCGGCACGCAGACGACGCCGGCCGGCACCACGTCGACGACGCAGAGTCCGAGCACCGCGACGGATCCGACGAAGACGGTCTCGACGGGCACCGGCACGCCATACGCACCGGGCCCCACGGGCCGTCCCGGCAGCCCGCGCATCCCGGGTAGCCTGGGTAGCCCGGGAACGCCGAGCACCGCACCGCAGCCGGGCCGCAGCATCCCCGGCACCGGTGTGCCCACTACACCGGGCACCTCGGGCAACCCGGCCGCCGCGGCGGCGGCCGCGGCGCGGGGTACGACCGGCCCGGCCGGCATGGGCGCTCCGGGAGCGGGGGCGCGCGGCAAGTCCGATGACGATGCCGAGCACAAGATCCCCGACTACCTGATCACGCAGGAGAACACCGACGAGCTGCTCGGTGAGCTCCCGAAGACGGTGCCCGGCGGTGTGATCGGCGGCGACGTCCCCACCTGACGTACCGGACGAAACATGGTGGTAGCGGCGCGGGCCGCCATTTCCCGCGGGCAAGATCGAACCAGGTGAAGGAGAGCAGAGCAGGCATGGCTGAGTGGAGTTGGGAGCCGGACGATTTCGCGTCGCTCTGGTATTCCGATGCTCATGATCGGTTGCCCAGCCCGCTGCGCTACACCAGCCGGTTCGCTTTGCGGGACGAGTTCGCGGCGCACCGGCGCGCGGTCCGCGACCGCTACTCCGCCGATGAGCTGGAGGAGATCCAGCTGGCGTTGCACACGCTGAGCACCTCGGATCTGCGGATCGAGATCCTCGGCGGCACAAGCAGACACAAGAACAGCACCGGGCCAGGGGATTTCCGGGAGTACCGGATCATCGGCGCACGCAATCAGTATCGCGCGGTCACGTTGATGCAGGCGGGCACGGAAGCCGAGCACGGCCCGATCCGGGTACGGATGTTCCGGCCGGAAGCCTTGCCCGCCCGTGTCGTGCAATCCATTCCGTCTTGCGCGCCGGGCAGTGCCGCGCCGGCGACCTTCCATCCCGACGACATCGGTGGGCGCCGCAACGGCTACTTCGAGGATGTGGCGCGCCAGACCCCGCGCGAGCAGTACCAGCGCCTCCTCGGCCGCCCGGCCGACGGCGGCGGCACCGCGGTGCTCGTCGCCGCACCGTGGCACACCAAGGCCGATCCGTGGCATGTCCTGCAGTGGCACGACATCACCGACGACGGCCGCTACACCGAGGCCCGCGGCCCGCACATCGCCGTCCGCCCCGCCACCCCGGCCGACCTCACCGCCCAGTTCGCCACCTGGATCGACCGCTCGCTCGAGCGGTTGGCGGACACACAAGACACCTGGTAGCCCGCTCAGCGCTATACCTGCCGCCCGCTCAGCGCTACACCTGGCAGCCCACTCAGCGCTGCTCCTGGCCGGAACCGGATCCCGGCAACACCGGCCCGACGGCACCGGCGTACTGCGCCACGTCGTCGCCGGCGTACTGCGCCGCATCCTCCGCGCGCAGCGGTTCCGGAGCGCCCGGCAGCTGCGTCCATTTCACCGAATCCGGTTGTTCGCGCTGGTCCACTTGGACCGGAACCGATTCACCGCGTTGCGGGTCGGCCGGTGCCCGCCCGTCGGCGATGTTGAGTCCCACCGCGCACAATACGATCAGCACCCCGCCCGCGATGCCTGCCCAGGACGGCACCTGACCGAAGAAGAGCAGGCCGAACAGCAGACCCCAGACGCATTCCAGGGTCAGCAGATTGCCGCCCTGCACCGGATCCACCCGCTCGAAGGCGAAATTCATCAGGAAGACGTTCAGCACGCTCAGCCCGCCCGCGATTCCGATCGCCGTCCACAGCATCGCGGGCGGGACGTCGGCGGGCACCTGCGGCAGACCTTCCCACTGGCACAAAGAGGTCAATGCGACGCCCAGTGCACCGACCCCGAGCGTCAGCGCGGTGATCTCGTAGTTGTTCAACGTGCCGCTGTGCCAGTCCCGGCCGAGGTAGCTCAGCGAGATCGCGATCATGGCGAGCAACGCGATCGCGTCACCCTGTTTACCGGAAAGCGGTCCGCCCCAGCTCATACCGAAGCCGGACAAGATCGCGACCCCGATCGCGGACCCACTGACGAAAAAGATTCGCACCGCGGTAACGGACACCCTGCGCAACACCAATCCCAGTGCCGCGACCAGCGGTAGGGCGGCGATGAACGAGATATTGCTGACCGTCGTCATCGTCGCGGCCTTCGCGAACAGTGTTGTGCCGACGACGTACAGCAAGACGGTGCGCGCCACGATCACCGACCATTCCCTGACGCCTGCGCGAAATATCACCCGCCACCGAATCCAGCGGCCGAACGCGAACGCCGCGATCACGAACGCGACACCGGCGCGTAGGTAAACTTGTTGGGCGACAGTGAATCCGGTGTCGAGAAACCGCGAGAACACGGTGAGCATGGCGAACGATGCGGTGAGCAAGATCAACGCACCGATACCACGCAGGTCGATAGATGTTCTGCGTTGTGCGAGCGCGGTGCCGTTGATGCGCTGAGCCTACCCAGCGCGACGCACCGCCAGTTCCGTACTGACGGGTTTTTTTCAGGTGTCGCTCACGCCTGAGCAGGCACCTCTGGTTGTCAGGGGCCTAGACGGCCCCCTCCACGACCTGGTGGCTGCGGGCATGCTTGCGATCAGCGGCGCAGTGGCATCGGCGACCACGCGCCAACCATCCCGCCACCACCCATGCCGCGGCCAAAACGCTCACACTCCAGGTATTGAGTGCCGCCGCACAGGCGACAAAGGCCGCCAAAGCGGTCACCACGGTCCCAACAGCGGTCAGCACGTGCGCGATTTGCGTGATGAACGACGAGTGTCCCTCCGCACCGGTCTGGCACGGGCTCGCCGGGACCCCACCGACGATTCTGATTCTTTTCATGCGCAACAGCCTGCCGCCGGCGCACAGGCCGGGCCAGGGTCGTCGGCTCGCTTGCACGCATCGCGCGCAGAACCGCACGAACCTGGACCTTGGACCAGCTCAGGGATACCGTCGATGGCGCGGACGTTGCCGAGGCCGGCGCACGTCCGATCAGTGCATAGCCAGTCATCTGGAGCAGGGGTGAGCAGTCAGCACAGCATCGCGTGCGGACGCCGTGTCGTACGCGAATTCGAAGCCGCTGGGTCTTCGACCTGGGAGACAGTCCATGCCGTTCGGGCGCACTGCGGGGTGTCGCTGCTGCGCGCCCATCGTATCGCCTACGGGTTCACGCTCGTCGATGTCGCACAGCGGTTGCAGCAGATCGTCAATGCCGAATCACCGTGTCGCGGTTTGTCGCATCAGAGCGTGTCCCGCTGGGAGACCGGGTTGGACATGCCGTCGTATCAGTTCCTCGACGCGTTGTGCCGGTTGTATCGCACCCGGCCCGATCGGCTCGGGTTCGGCCACGACTACACCGATGACGCGCCCGCGCGTCGAATCGTCTTGCCCGCCGTGGTGCGCGGTGGGCCGACGGCGTGGGAGATACTGCGCGCCTTGGAATCCAGCCTCGCGCTCTGCGGGTATCTGGTCTACGTGCTGCCGCCCTCGGAGTACATCCCAGCGCGCATGCGGGATTTGGCGCAGGTGCAGCAATTGCAGCTGACCGACCACTCCGCCGACATGCATCGGCGCTTGCATCGAATCGAGGCGGTTCTGGCCGGGCTCATCGCCTTTCGGATGAACGATGTCGCCGATCTGCACGACACGTTCATGTGGTTCTACAAGGCGCGCCGCGCCGCGCGGCTGGCCGGCGACCGGGAGGTGGAGGCGTGGCTGCACGGGCACATGGCGCACACGCACGAGTGTTACCGCCACGCACTCGATCAGGGGCTGGCGATGGCCCGTGCGGCTCAGGCCGCGGGCGGCTCGGCGCCGGATTCGGCCATGGTCTTCGGCTTGCTCGCCGAGGCGGGTATCCAGGCCAGGATCGGTCGGCGCCGGGAGGCGATCGAGGGGGTGCAGGCCGCGGAGCGGATGTTCGCGAGTCTGCCGTCCGACGCGAAATCCGATGACAATCTCGGCATTTCGGAATACATCCTGCGCTGGCACCAATCGCACGCGCTGAGCTCGATCGGCGACTGGCGCGCGGCGGAGGAGCTGCGGCAGCGCATGCTGAGCCTGCCGATGGCGGACAAGGATCAGGTCGGTCGCTCGCTGCTCGACCTGGACATGGCGGCGATGCGCACCCGGCAGGGCGACCCGGATCAGGCCCGCTCGCTGATCCGTCAGGTCTGGCAATCGCTGCCCGCCGAACTTCGGGTGGGCCAGGTCCGTCGCCACATCTCGCAACAGATCGTCGCGCTGCCTCCGCCCATGCGAAACAACCTGTTGGAGCCTTGATTTCAGCGCAGGCGCGAAAGTCATTCCTGCGGCAGATGATCGCGCTGATCGTAGGATTCGAGCGCGAAGCCGTCCCCGGCTCTACGCCAGCAGGTGAGCGAGCCGTTTCCGGCGAGCCCGCCCTCGGTGATCGCCAAAACCTCTGTGTCGGTCAGATTTTCGAGTATCTGCCGTAGGTACAGCACAACCGCGTCGTGCGCCACGATCAGCACGCGACGGTGCCGCCGATCGGCTTCGAGGTCGGCCACCACGTCGCGCAACCGAACCGCGACATCGCGAAAGGATTCACCGTCCGGCGGCCGGTAGCCCAGCGGGTCGCGGGCTTCTCGCGCGGCTTCGTCGGGAAAGCGTTCTCGCACGGCAGCCGGGGGCAGGTGGGCGAGCCGTCCTCGATGCCGGTCGTAGAGCCGCGGGTGCACGCGGTAGCAAGGCAAAGGCACTGCCGCGGAACATAATTCCCGCTCCGCCGCCTGCCAGGTTCGCACCGCGCGCAGATACGGCGAGCACAGGACCAGTTCGGGTCGCTCGTCGGGCGCCATCGCGACCAGCCGACGTCCGACGGCGGCGGCCTGCCGCTGCCCGAGGTCGGTCAGGCCGATCGCCATATCGTCGGTCTCCCCGTAGGTTCCGGTCTCGGCCGCGATATTCGAGGTGCTTTGTCCGTGCCGCACCGCGTAGAGCAGTTCCACTCGTTCAAGGTCGTTTCGGTGCGCACAATCCATCGCACTCCCCCTGGGTGCTTTGATTCCGATCATTGAACGATACGAAGATTCGGCGGATCTCGCGCCGCGGATGTCCGAATCAGGGCGCAGAAGACCAGCGAGTAATGTGGCGCGCCGAGCCTCGCTAGGACGCGAGCAATCGTCCCGCACCAGCGCGATGCGGACATAAAACGACGCAGTCGCAGCGACACTACCGCGACGACTGGAAAACGCGCCCGCGCACGAGGAATCGGTACGGCAGCCAGATCAGGCCACACCACCGCCGCGGTTCAGCCGGCGGGCACGCGCCTCGGGCGCAGGTGAGGCTAGTCGCAGACTCTGGCTTGTTTACCGGCGAGTGCGTCCAACCCGAGCATTGCCAATAGGGACTGGCAATCATCGGCATTCTGTGAATAACTGGCGACCGTACGGGCGGCCACTGCGCTCTGTCGCGCATTTTCGGCCTTTTCCGCTGCCCGCGCCTCGGCGAATTCGCCCGGTTCGTGGATGAGGGTGATGTGTCGTGCCGGGGACATGAATCTCCTTGGGGTTGATCCGAAGCCTACAAGGATCACCGGCTCAGCGATAGCCGAACCAACCCAGGAGTCCGCGAAAAATCCCGAACCACGCGATGGGGGCGGGCGTCAGGGCACGAGCAGACGCCGGACCACGCCGTCGGCGAGCAACCGGCCGCGGTCGGTGAGCACCAGGTTGCCGTCGTGCCGGGCCGCGAGGCCGTCGGCGACGATCTGGTCGGCGGCGTTCGTGCCGAACTCGTCGAGGTCGGCGAGCGGCAGACCGGTGCGCAACCGCACGGCGAGCATGAGGCGCTCGGTGTAGCGCTCGTCGGCGGTGAGCGCCTCCCAGCCCGCGGCGGGCAGACCACCGGTGGCCACCCGGTCCGCGTAGCGCGCGGGGTGCTTGACGTTCCACCAGCGGACACCGCCCACGTGGCTGTGCGCGCCGGGGCCCGCACCCAGCCAGTCGCCGCCGTCCCAGTAGCCGAGGTTGTGCCTGCAGGCCGCGGCCGGGCCTGCGGCCCAGTTGGAGACCTCGTACCAGGTCAGGCCGGCCGCGGTCAGGCGAGCGTCGATGCGTTCGTAGCGGGCGGCGAGGACATCGTCGTCGGGGGCGGGCAGTTCGCCGCGGCGCACCCGCCGGGCCAGCGCGGTGCCGTCCTCGACGATCAGCGAGTAGGCGGAGACATGGTCGACGCCCGCGCCGAGGACGGCATCGAGGCTGGCGTCGAGGTCGCTGTCGCGCTCACCGGGCGTTCCATAGATGAGGTCGAGATTGACGTGTTCGAATCCGGCCGCGCGCGCTTCTTCGGCGGCGGCGACCGCGCGTCCCGGCGTATGCGTGCGATCGAGCACCTTCAGCACGTGCGCGGCGGCGGACTGCATGCCCAGCGAGATCCGGGTGAATCCGGCGGCGCGCAGCCGTTCGAAGAAGGCCGGATTCGTGGATTCCGGATTGGATTCGGTGGTGACCTCCGCGTCGGCGGCGAGGGTGAAGTTCGCGCGGACCGCGTCGAGCACGTCGGCGAGACCGTCACCGCCGAGCAGTGAGGGGGTGCCGCCCCCGACGAAGATCGTTGCCACCTCGGGGGTCGCGGTCGGCAAATCGGCGAAACGCGCTGCCGCCGTGGCCAATTCACCACGCAACGCGTCCAACCAGGACTGCGGCGACGCGGAGGTGCCGAGCTCGCCCGCCGTATAGGTGTTGAAGTCGCAGTATCCGCAGCGGGTGGCGCAGAACGGCACATGCACGTAGATCCCGAACGCGCCCCCGCCGAAATCGCCGAGCACGGGCTCGGAGGTTTCGATATCGGCAGGGGTCGCGGCAGGGGAACTCACCCCTTCAGTCTGCCGGTCCCCCACTGCCGGGCCGCGCCCGGGCAGCGGAGGGATCGTGTCAGTCGGCGACCGGCGTGTTCTGGTTGGCGGTGAGCAGCCAGCGGCCGTCCTCCTTCGACATCACGTACATCGGGGAGCCTTGGCCGGTGATTTCGCCGTCGTGATTCAGGTAGCGCTGGACGACCTTCACCGCGGCGACGTCGGGACGGATGAACAGCACGTGCTCGACCTCGTAGGTGGCCGTGCCGTTTTGCATGGCGCCGGGCAGCGCCTCGGCGGTGAACTCCGCGATCGCGGCCCGACCGAACAAGCGCCGACCGTGCCCCGTGGTCCAAATAGCGTCCGTACGGAACAGCCCGACGAACTCGTCGACGAGCTCGTTCTGCTGGGCGTGCTGGACGGTGGCGACGACCGCGCGGATGGCGTCCAGTTCGGTATCGACCGATGTGGTACTCATGCGGGCAGTGTGATACCTCAACATAACTTGTGGTCAAGCCGCTGACCTCGGCCGCGAATCGATTGTGAGGCAGCTCACTTGGGATGCGATTGCCACATCACGAGCCGCATTAGGTAGTTGATCTATGACAGCCGTCACATATCGGGGTGATGGTCCAGGGGATTTCCCGGCAAAGTGCGGAAAATACCGACGAGGGGTCGGAAGGCCGCTACTGACATGGCACAATAAGCCCTATGCGCGCATCGGGAGTACGACTTGTGGCACGTCGCCACGTCGACTACAAGCGCGTCTGTAGCGCCTGCTGTCTGACCAACTCTTCTCGGTAGTTCAGCGCGCCCATTCCCGGGCCCCACCGGCGACCCCAATAATTCTGCATCGCCTCCGCTGCACACCGCAGGTGCGAGATCAGCCCCTCGCACCCTCAGCACGGCAATAACCAACCCGCAGGAGCGACCCCATGACGTCGAGCACCGACGCCGGTCCGATCGATCATTCCGGCCCCGAGACCCGGCCCGGCCCGCAGGCGCGACCCGAACGCCCCGCCACCGAACGCCGCGTCCGCCCGGACCGCCCGCGCCCGGAAACCGCGGCGGCGCCGCGCGCCCGCACCGGTAAGCCGGTGCGGCGCAGGGCCGAAGGCCAGTGGGCGCTCGGCTACCGCGAGCCGCTGAACCCGAACGAGCAGGCCAAGAAGGACGACAACCCGCTCAACGTGCGCGCCCGGATCGAGAACATCTACTCGAAGGCGGGCTTCGACAGCATCGACAAGGGCGACCTGCGTGGGCGCTTCCGCTGGTGGGGTCTCTACACCCAGCGCGAACAGGGCTACGACGGCACCTGGACCGGCGACGAGAACATCGATCTGCTCGAGGCCAAGTACTTCATGATGCGCATCCGCTGCGATGGCGGGGCGCTGAACGTCGAGCAGCTGCGCACGCTCGGCCAGATCTCCACCGAGTTCGGCCGCGACACCGCGGACCTCTCCGACCGCGAGAACGTCCAGTACCACTGGATCGAGGTGGAGAACGTCCCCGAGATCTGGAAGCGGATCGAAGCGGTCGGCCTGAAGACCACCGAGGCGTGCGGCGACTGCCCGCGCGTGGTGCTCGGTTCGCCGCTGGCGGGTGAATCGCTGCAGGAGATCATCGACCCGACCCCGGCCATCGACGAGATCGTGCGCCGCTACATCGGCAAGAAGGAGTACTCCAACCTGCCGCGCAAGTTCAAGACCGCGATCTCGGGCCAGCAGGACGTGGTGCACGAGATCAACGACGTCGCGTTCGTCGGGGTGGAGCACCCCGAGCACGGCCCCGGTCTGGACCTGTGGGTTGGCGGCGGCCTGTCCACCAATCCGATGCTGGCGCAACGGGTCGGCGCGTGGGTGCCGCTGGACGAGGTGCCCGATGTGTGGGAGGCCGTCGTCTCGCTCTACCGCGATTACGGCTACCGGCGGCTGCGCACCAAGGCGCGGCTGAAGTTCCTGGTCAAGGACTGGGGCATCGAGAAGTTCCGGCAGGTGCTCGAGGACGAATACCTGAAGCGCAAGCTGATCGACGGCCCCGCGCCGGAGCAGCCGACCAAGCCGATCGACCACGTCGGGGTGCAGAAGCTGAAGAACGGGCTCAACGCGGTGGGCTTCTCCCCCATCGCGGGCCGCGTCTCGGGCACCATCCTGACGAAGGTGGCCGACGCGGTCGAGCGGATCGGCGCCGACCGCATCCGGTTCACGCCGTACCAGAAGCTGATCGTGCTCGACGTCGCCGACGACAAGGTCGACGCGCTGATAGACGAGCTGGCGCCCCTTGGCCTGCAGGCCCGTCCGTCACTGTGGCGGCGAAACCTGATGGCCTGCTCGGGCATCGAGTTCTGCAAGCTGTCCTTCGCCGAGACGCGCAAGCGGTCCCAGGCGCTGGTGCCCGAGCTCGAGGAGCGCCTCGCCGATCTCAATGCGCTGCTGGATGTTCCGGTGACCATCAACATCAACGGCTGCCCGAACTCGTGCGCGCGATCGCAGATCGCCGACATCGGTTTCAAGGGCCAGCTCGTCGACGACGGCGCGGGGAATCAGGTGGAGGGCTTCCAGGTGCACCTGGGCGGCAGCCTCGGCTTCGACAGCGCCTTCGGCCGCAAGCTGCGTCAGCACAAGGTGACCAGCAGCGATCTCGGTGACTACATCGAGCGGGTGGTGCGCAACTTCATCAAGCACCGCGAGGACGGCGAGCGGTTCGCCCAGTGGGCCGTTCGCGCCGACGAGGCGGACCTGAAATGAGCCTCGACAGCGCCGGGCACGTGATGGGAGATCAACTGTGACAACGGAACTGGTAGCGAAGCTGACAGAGGACGAGCTGCGCGCGCTCGCCGCGCGCGGCGCCGCCGACCTCGGGCCGGACGCGTCCGCCGTCGAACTGCTGCGATGGACCGAGGAGACCTTCGGGACCGGCTACATCGTCGCGTCGAACATGCAGGACGGCGTGCTGGTCCACCTGGCCGCGCAGGTGCGGGCCGGGGTGGACGTGCTGTTCCTGGACACCGGCTACCACTTCGCCGAAACCATCGGCACCCGCGACGCCGTCGAGGCGGTGTACGGGGTGAACGTGGTCAATGTGCGGCCGGAACACACTGTCGACGAACAGGATCGGCTGCTCGGCAAGGACCTCTTCGCCCGCGACGCCGGTGAGTGCTGCCGGTTGCGCAAGGTCGTGCCGCTGCGTAAGTCGCTGGCCGGTTACAACGCGTGGGTCACCGGCATCCGCCGCGTCGAGGCGCCGACCCGGGCCAACGCGCCGCTCATCTCGTTCGACGAGGCGTTCGGACTGGTGAAGATCAACCCGATCGCCGCCTGGTCCGACGATGAGATGCAGGCCTACATCGAACAACACGGCATCCTCGTCAATCCCCTTGTCGAAGAGGGATACCCGTCCATCGGCTGCGCTCCGTGCACACGGAAGCCGGAGCCGGGATCCGATCCGCGAAGCGGCCGCTGGGCCGGCCTCGCCAAGACCGAGTGCGGGTTGCACACCGCATGACCGAGTCAGGGCCCGAGGGAGCAAGCCCGCGTGAGCACGCGAGGCCCCTCGGGCATGCGAAAGGGGACACAGCATGACGGAGACCATTGTGAACGAAGCCTCGAACGCTACCCGGCGTGCGCTGGGGATCAGCGATTTCGACACCCTCGCCGCCCTGGAGTCCGAGTCCATCCATGTATTCCGGGAGGTAGCAGGCGAATTCGAGCGGCCGGTGATCCTGTTCTCCGGCGGCAAGGACTCGACGGTGCTGCTGCACCTGGCGCTCAAGGCCTTCTGGCCCGCGCCGCTGCCGTTCGCGCTGCTGCACGTGGACACCGGGCACAACCTGCCCGAGGTGCTGGAGTTCCGCGATCGGATCGTCGAGCGCTACGGGCTGCGGCTGCACGTGGCCAAGGTGGAGGACTACCTGGCCGACGGCAGGCTCACCGAACGCCCGGACGGCATCCGCAATCCGCTGCAGACCGTCCCGCTGCTGGACGCGATCAGCGAGCACCGCTTCGACGCGGTGTTCGGCGGCGGCCGTCGCGACGAGGAGCGCTCCCGCGCCAAGGAGCGGATCTTCTCGTTGCGCAACGCCTTCGGACAGTGGGATCCCAAGCGGCAGCGCCCCGAACTGTGGAACCTGTACAACGGCAGACACGCACCGGGCGAGCACGTGCGGGTCTTCCCGCTGAGCAACTGGACCGAGCTCGACATCTGGCGCTACATCGCCCGCGAGAACATCGACCTGGCCAGCATCTACTACGCCCACCAGCGTCCGGTGTACCAGCGCGACGGCATGTGGATGACCCCCGGCGTCTGGGGCGGGCCGCGCGAAGGTGAACAGCTGCAGACACTCTCGGTGCGTTATCGCACCGTGGGCGACGGATCCTCCACCGGCGCCGTACTTTCCGACGCGGCCGACAACGAGGCGATCCTCGCCGAGGTCGCCGCGTCCCGACTGACCGAACGTGGTGCGACCCGCGGCGACGACCGGGTGTCCGAGGCCGCGATGGAAGACCGCAAGCGAGAGGGCTATTTCTGACATGTCCGACCTACTGAGGCTGGCCACCGCCGGTTCTGTCGACGACGGCAAGTCCACCCTGGTCGGCCGGTTGCTCTACGACACGAAATCCGTTCTCGCCGACCAGATCGACGCCGTCACCCGCGCGTCGGTGGACAAGGGCCTGGCGACGCCGGACCTCTCGCTGCTCGTCGACGGCCTGCGCGCCGAACGGGAGCAGGGCATCACCATCGATGTCGCCTACCGCTACTTCGCCACGCCGCGGCGCTCTTTCGTGCTCGCGGACACCCCGGGACACGTGCAGTACACGCGGAACACGGTGTCCGGCGCGTCGACGGCTCAGCTGGTGATCCTGCTGGTCGACGCGCGCAAGGGCGTCATCGAGCAGACCCGCAGGCACGCCGCGGTATTGGCGTTGCTCGGGGTGCCGAAACTGGTACTCGCGGTGAACAAGATCGACTTGGTCGACGACGCGGCGACCGTCTTCGCCGACATCTCCGCCGAATTCGGCAGGCTCACCCGCACACTCGGCTGGACCGACGAGGACGTGCTGGAGATCCCGGTCTCGGCGCTGCACGGGGACAACATCGCGACGCGCTCGTCGAACACCCCGTACTACACCGGTCCCTCGCTGATCGAGCACCTGGAATCGGTGCCGGTCGACGCCGACAGCACCGGCAATCACACACTGGGACTGCGGTTTCCGGTGCAGTACGTGATCCGTCCGCGCACCGCCGAGTACCCGGACTACCGGGGCTACGCCGGCCAGATCGCGGCGGGCTCGGTCGCACCGGGCGACGAGGTGGTCGTGCTGCCCTCCGGCGTGCGCAGCACCGTGGCGCGGATCGATACCCCGGACGGCGAACTCGCGGTGGCCCAGACCGGCCGCAGCGTCACGCTGATCCTGGCCGACGACGTCGATATCTCCCGCGGTGACATCATCGCGTCGGTGGCCGACGCCCCCGAGGCGATCGACGCCTTCGACGCGACCGTCTGCTGGCTGGGCGACAAGCCGCTGCACCCCGGCGCGCGCCTGCTGCTCAAGCACGGCACCCGCACCACCCAGGTCATCGTCGGCGGACTGCTGGAACGCTTCGACGAGCAGCGGCTGGCGGCCGAACCGAACCCGGAGTCGTTGTCGCTCAACGACATCGGCCGAGTGTCGCTGCGCGTGGCCGAGCCGCTCGCGGTCGACGACTACCGGGTGAACCGGCACACCGGCAGCTTCCTGCTCATCGACCCGGCGGGCGGCAACACCCTGGCCGCGGGCCTCGTCGGCGACGTGCTGTCGGCCGTCGAGGTCGGCACCGGAGTCTGAGATGCGCGGACTCGGGATCGGCGCCGGCCCGGTGCCTCGTCCGGGAGGGTCGGTGCGTCCCTCGGCGGCCTGGGGCGTCCGCAGGCAAGCCGGAGATACCGGGGTTTGCATCGGCGACGACGACAACGCGTCCGGCGGGCGCCCCAGGCCGCAGAGAAGCGCGCCGAAGCTCCTGGACGAGGCACTAGGCAGGCCCGCGCTGATCGCGGTCGCGCACGGCAGCCGGGATCCCCGCTCGGCGGCGACGATGTCCGCACTGGTGGCCGACCTCGCCGCCGCACGGCCGGAATACGATGTGCGGCTGGCGTTTCTGGACCTCAACGCCCCCTCGGTCGAGCATGTCGTCGCCGCGGTCGCGGCGGCCGAGCACACGCACGCCGTGGTCACGCCGCTGCTGCTCGGCAGCGCGTTCCACGCCAGGGTGGATCTGCCCGGCCTGCTGACGGCGGCCCGCACCAGCCATCCCCAGTTGCGCCTGACACAGGCCGATGTGCTCGGCCGTGACACCAGGTTGATCGACGCGCTGCGGGATCGCGTGGTCGAGAGTCACGCCACGTCGCCGTCTCGACTCGGCATCGCGGTCGCCGCGGTCGGCTCCTCGTCGCCGGCGGCCAACGCGCTGACCGCCGGGGTTGCGCGGCGGCTGGCCGCACGCACCGGTCACCTCACCGAGATCTGCTTCGCTACCACCGAACCCACGGTGGGCCAAGCTATTTCACGACTGCGGGAGCGCGGTGCCGACGAGGTCCTCGTCGCACCATGGTTCCTCGCTCCCGGCCTGTTGACCGACCGGCTCCTCGCGGCCGCGCCCGAGGTGAGCCACGCCGCCGCCATCGGCGCGCATCCGGCGCTGCCCGAGATCGTGTGGGAGCGCTACGACGCGGCGCTCGCGGGGACACTCACACTGTCGGCCTGAATTGTTCGCCGGGACAGGCGCTCAGCGGGTTGTGGGATGAATCCGGGCCGGTGGTACGGCGGGCGGTGGCCAGCATCCGGTTCGGTCACCGACCGGGCGTGGCCGGAATCCGGTTCAGTCAGCCAGCGGGCAATGGCCAGAGTCCCGGTCAGTCACCCAGCAGACTGGCGCCACAATCCGGCTCGGCCGCTCAGCGGGCGCGGCCAGAATCCGGCTCGGCCGCTCAGCAGGCGCGGCCAGAATCCGGCTCGGCCGCTCAGCAGGCGCGGCCAGAATCCGGCTCGGCCGCTCAGCAGGCGCGGCCAGAATCCGGCTCGGCCGCTCAGCAGGCGCGGCCAGAATCCGGCTCGGCCGCTCAGCAGGCGCGGCCAGAATCCGGCTCAGTCACCCAGCAGGCAATGGCCAGAGTCCGACCAGTCGCTCAGCAGGCAATGGCCACAATCCGGTTCAGTCGCCCAGCAGACTGGGGGTCGGCACCCGGGTCAGCCGCCCAGCGAGCTGCGGCCAGAATCCGGATTCAGTCTTCGACGCGGCAACGCGGCAGGGTGACCTCGGATGCGCCAGATGGGCCGGAGCGGCACCTACGGGGCACCCACGGCGGAGTAGCGGTCGACGAGTTCGGTGCCGATGCGGGCTAGTTCGGCGCGCACCTCCGGCGGGTCGAGGACTTCGATGGACGCACCCCAACCCGCGAGTTGTTGCGCGAGCATCCAGGCCGTGGGGGCGGTGACCTGGGCTCTGATGCGGCCGACGGGGATCGGGCCGTCTACGACGCAGTTCCTGCCCTGCTGGTTGCGCAGGATCGGTAACAGACGTTCCGAGATGAGCACCGTGGCCGCCGTGCTCGCCCGCCGCTGTTCCAGCTCGTCCACCACTTCTTTCCACGCGGTGGACAGATCGAAATCTGCTGGGCGGGAAGCAGTTTGCTCGGTGAGGACGGCTTCGGCGATCCGGTCGACGCGGAACGTGCGCTGTCCACGGTCGGTGCCTGCGATGAGATACCAGATCGCGTCCTTGTCGATCAGGCCCCACGGATCCACCAGACGCTCGGTGCGTTCCTGGTTCCTGCCGGTGTAGGTCAGGCGAACCTTGTTGCGCTGCACCACAGCTCGCTGCAGCAGCGAAACCACCTGCGGCAGTTCACGATCGGCCTGACCCCAGCGAGACGGATCGATCACCACCGCATCCGCCGCCGCTTGCGCGTCCGTGCGGAAGGTCTGCGGTAGCGCTCGAACCAGTTTGCGCAGCGCCGATTTCGCCTCGGGCACCGCACCCGCGGACGGTCCCGCCAGCAGAAACAGCGCCCGCGCCTCCCCCGCGGTCAAACCGGTGAGATCGGTACGCGCACCACCCACCAGCGACCATCCCCCGCCCCGACCCGGCTGCGGATACACCGGCACGCCTGCCATCGACAGCGCCTCGAGATCACGGCGCGCGGTGGCGACCGACGTCTCCAACTCCGCGGCCACCTCGGCCGCGGTCACCCTGCCGCGCGTCTGCATCATCAGCAAGATCGCCACCAACCTGTCCGCTCGCATACCGACGATTCTGCCCGTAAAAGTGCTCATTCCGTGCGCACTTTATGGCCGAACATTGATCTCACCAGCACGAACCAACGAAGGAGAACAGAAATGCTGCGCGGAATGGCGACGAGCACCTTTTACGCCGACGATCTGGAGGCCGCCAAGGACTGGTACACCGAGTTCCTCGGCGTCGAGCCGTACTTCCACGTCCCCAACGGCTACTACGAATTCCGGATCGGTGACTACCTGCACGAATTCGGCATCGTCAACCGCGCGTACGCCCCGGCGGGCGCACGGGACACACCCGGCGGCGCGATCGTCAACTGGCACGTCGACGATCTCGAGGCCACCTTCCGGCGCCTGCTCGAGCTCGGCGCCGAGGAATACGACCCGATCACCGAGCGCGGCGCGGGGACCGGCTTCGTCACCGCGGCCGTCGTCGACCCGTTCGGCAATATCCTCGGCCTCATGTCCAACCCGCACTACCTGGAGGTCCTCGCGAAGACCGGTCCCGCGTAAGCGATGGCTAGTTGGTCAGTCGATCACCAGGTAATGGTGGCGTTCGGCTCTCGGCCGATGCCGCCACCATTACCTGGTGATCACATGACCAACAGCGGGTGAGCAGGGCGTTCGGGGTAGCCGGGGTGCCGGGGCGAAACGGGCAGCATATGATCTGGGCCACATTCGCCGTGATCATCGTGCACGGCTTCCGGCTTGGTCAGGCTTGGAAGGACACCAGAATGGTCATCTCCGCCCGAGCAGTATCCGGTGCCGTGGACGCGAACGGCACGCCGCAGACTCCGGAACTGCTGATCCGTCAGGTCGCCCGCGGCGACGAGCGGGCTTTCGCCGAGCTCTATGACCTCCTCGCGGCGCCGATCCTCGGCCTGGTCACGCAGGTGATCCGCGACCACGCCGAGTCCGAGGCGCTCGCGCGCGAGGTGCTGCTGGAACTCTGGCAGCAGGCGCCACTGTTCGACGAGCAGCACCAGTCGGTGCAGGCCTGGGCGATGACCATCGCGCATCGTCGCGCGGTGGACCGGGTGCGCGCCGGCGCTCGGGCCGAACACGACGGGCAGCCGGAACTGCGCTGGTGTTTCGACGAGGTCGTGCAGACCACGTTGGACCGGATCGAGGACGACGCCGTGCGTGAGTCGCTGACCGAACTCAGCGACGCGCAACGGCGGTCGCTGATCCTCGCCTATTACGGCGGCTACTCCGATCGTGAAGTCTCCGCGGTGCTCGACAAACCCGTCGGCACGATCGAGGCCAGAATGCGCGACGGACTGCTCCGGTTGGGCGAACGCATCGGCGGACACTCGTGACCGCGGAGCTCCACCACCGCATCGGCGCTTACGTTTTGGACGCGCTCACCGCAGAAGAGCGTGCCGCGTTCGAACACCATCTCCTCGAATGTCCGGCGTGTTATATCGAGGTCGCCGCACTACGCCCGGTCGCGGCGCGACTCGCGACAGCGGTGGCGCCGGTATCGGCCGCCACGCTGAGAGAACGGGTGCTCGCCGAGATCGGCACGCGCGAACAGGTTTCCGGCACCGCGGCCGTGCTCGACCGGACCGCGATCATCCCGACGGTAGACGAGCTGGAGCGCACTGCGGTGCTACCGCTGGATGAGTTGTCCGACAACACCTTTCCCACCGACAGCGACCGCCGCGGCTGGCTGGTCCGAGTGTGGCTCGGCGTCGCGGTCGCGGCAGCGGTGGTCGCCGTCGGGCTCACCCTCGTCGATCGGACCGCGGTGCCCGACTCGACCGTGGCGGCCGAACAGATCCGCAACGCCGACGACGCGGTCACCCGCACCGGAACGGTCTTCGCCGGCAACGGCTCCGCGACGGCGGTAATCTCCCGCACAGTCGGCAAGGCTGCGGTGTCGGCGACCGGACTCCCCACCCCGACCACCGGCCACGGCTACCAGCTCTGGCTGGTCCACGCCGACGGCACCACCCGCCCCGCCGGGCTGATGCACACCACCGACACCACCAGCGAACTCATCGCCGACATACTCCCCACCACCACCGCCCTCGCCATCACCACCGAACCGACCGCCACCTCCCCCATCCCAACCAGCCCACCCCTCGTTCGCATCGACCTCCACTGAGTCACGCGAATACCACGGCAGACCGAATCTCAGTTCGCGCAAAAGCCTTCCGCCACAACAATGTTGCTCAAACCGGGCAATCCGAGGCGTAGACCGTGGTTACGGACGGAACCAGCGCTCGACGATGCTTGCCAAAGCGACCGAACGTCCGCGTCGCGGACCGACTGCGGCGCATCGAGCCACGGCCAGCGCGGTAAGCCACAGCGGTGCCACGACGCCACGGCAGTGCCGCGAGCAATGGTGATGCGGCGAGAGCGCGCCAAGCAACCGCGATGCCACGACGGCGCGGCGAGCGTCAACGGTGCGGCGAACAACAGCAGCGGCGCAGCGAGCGACGGTGATGTGGCGAGAGCACGCCAAGCAACCGCAATGCCACGGCGGTGCGGCGAGCAACGGCAGCGCAGCGAACAACAGCGGCGGCGCGGCAAGCGTCAACGGCGCAGCGAGCGACGGCGGTGCCGCGAGCAATGGGTGATGCGGCGAGAGCGCGCCAAGTAACCGCGATGCCACGACGGTGCGGCGAGCGTCAACGGTGCGGCGAACGACAGCGGCGGCGCAGCGAACAACAACAGCGGCGCGGCAAGCGTCAACGGCGCAGCGAGCGACGGCGGTGCCGCGAGCAATGGGTGATGCGGCGAGAGCGCGCCAAGTAACCGCGATGCCACGACGGTGCGGCGAGCGTCAACGGTGCGGCGAACGACAGCGGCGGCGCAGCGAACAACAACAGCGGCGCAGCGAGCGACGGTGATGCGGCGAGAGCGCGCCAAACAACGGCAATGCCACGGCGGTGCGGCGAGCAACGGCAGCGCGGCAAGTAACGGTAGTGCGGCCAGCAACGGCAGTGCGGCCAGCAACGGTAGTGCGGCCAGCAACGGTAGTGCGGCCAGCAACGGCAGTGCGGCCAGCAACGGCAGTGCGGCCAGCAACGGCAGTGCGGCGAGCTGCGGCAGCGCCGCCAGCGATGGTGATGCGGCGAGAGCGCGCCAAGCAATGGCAATGCCACGTCGGTGCGGCGAGCGTCAACGGTGCGGCGAACGACGGCAGTGCAGCAAGCAGCCGCAGCGCAGCAAGCAACCGCAGCGCAGCGCAGCGCAGCGCAGCGCAGCGCAGCGCAGCGCAGCGCAGCGCAGAGGACGCTATCGCGGTACGTGGCGAGTGGTTGATCCTGTCGGGCAAGCCGCCGTGCTGAACGGGTTTGCAGTTATGGGTGGAACCAGCGTTCGAGGATGGTCGCGACGCCGTCTTCGTGGACGGTGCCGGTTACCTCGGTGGCGTGAGCCTTGACCTCGGCGGGGGCGTTGTCCATGGCGACGGAATGTGCTGCCCAGCGCAGCATTTCGCGGTCGTTGTAGCCGTCACCGATGGCGAGGGTCGCGGTGTGCGGGACGCCGAGCGCGAGGCGAAGGCGTTCCAGCGCCCAGCCTTTCGAGACGCCTCGGCGGGATACGGTCAGCCACGGACCGAATTCGCCGTGCACCCAGCTCGCGCCGGGCACCTGCAGTTCGCGCAGCAGGATCCGCATCTGCGCCAGCGAGCCCTGCGGCCACCAGCCGTTGAGTCGCGGCGTCGGCTCGCTGCTCAACGCACCATGATCGACCAAAAGGTATTCGCCGAGGGAGAATTCACCGGGACTGACACCGGTTGCCCAGTAGCCGACGCCTACCTTCTCCACCGCGAAGATCATCTCTGGGATCAGCGCACGCAACGCGAGAACCGCGGGCGCGGGATCGAACGCCTCGACGGCCACCGGCTGCCCGTTCGCGACGTCGACGTGCACCGCCCCGTTCGAGCACAGCGCATGCCCTTCGACCAGGCCGAGCTCCGCAAGCACCGGCCGCGTCGTCAGCACCGTGCGCCCCGTCGTCACCACCACATGCGCGCCCGCCTCAATGGCCGCGCGCACCGCGGACGCCACCCGCTCGGTAACCGGACTACCGGTATCGAGCAACGTCCCGTCCACATCCAACGCGATGAGCTGCGGACCCCCTGCTGCCATCAACACATTGTGCCAAGGGGGTACGACACCCGTCAGCCGATCGAGACGGCGCCCAGCAGCGCTCCCGCACGCCTCCCGTCACCCCGCGCGCATGCCATTCGTATGACCCCGCGCGGGACAACAAACCGTGCGTGGCAAGCCACTGCCGAGATCGGTGAGACGGTACCGACGGGACACCGAGATTCCGGGCAGTGCACCCGGGCACGGCTGAAGGCCCCTGGGGAGTCGGTCGACGGGGTCGGAACGGCAGAGTTGACCGGTGCGGGGTGCGGGCCGGGACTAGTTCTTGCTGTTACCTGAGGACCCTCCGGAGGAGGAACCACCGGAGTCCGACCCGCCTGAGGTCGCGCCACCGGACATGGAACCGCCCGACGTGGAACTGCTCGAGTTGGAACCGCCGGAGGTGGAACCCGAGGTCGAACCGCCGGAGGTGGAACCGCTCGAGCTGGACCCATCCGAGGTGGAACCGCCGGAAGAAGCGCCGCCGGACGTGGAACCTCCAGAGTCCGAACCACCCGAGGCGGAACCACCAGAGTCCGAACCACCCGAGGTGGAACCACTCGAGCTGGACCCATCCGAGGCGGAACCACCGGAATCCGAACCACCCGAGGCGGAACCACCGGAATGCGAACCACCCGACGTGGAACCACCAGAGCTCGAACCACCCGAGGTCGAGCCCGACGTCGAACCGCTCGTCGACTCGCCTGCGGTGGTCCCGCCTGCAGTACTGCCCCCGGTCGCGCTTCCATCGGTTGCGCCCGTGGCACCACCGGCGGCGGGAGTGGCGGCACCGCCGGAACTGGTGCCGGGGTCGTAAGGGGTTGCGCCGGTGGATGTTCCGGGGCTGGGCAGGTCGGTGACGGCGCCGGAGATCGTGCCGGGGCCGGGGACGGCGGGGGTCGATCCTGGTTGCGGGGCGGGAGGGACGGAGCCGGGGGCCGGGGGTGTCGCGGGGGTGCCCGCGATCGGGGTGGCGGGTTGGCCGGGAGTGCCGGGGTTCGTGACGGGCGATGGGCCGAAGGGCAAGGGGTTGATGAAGTAGGCGGGGTTCGCGTAGGGCGAGCCCTGGTACCACTTCGAGGTGTCGTAGGTTCGAGGCCCGTTGTGGTCGGCGCGGCGAGATTCGGCGAGGGTCGGGCCGAGCGGGGTCGAGTGCGCGACGGGAGTGATGAACTTCGTGTACGCGGACGCGCGCGGGAGCCCGGCGGAGGCGGCGAGCGAGCGCGGGGACGTCCATCCTGCCGGTGCGGCGATCCACGCCTCGTGGTGACCGGTGATCCGGTCGAAGCTGAGGTCGGACAGCGCGGTATCGGTGGCGGGCACGTCACCGCCGGGGAAGTGCTCGAGCAGCGGGGACGTGTCGGGGCTCGCGGGCCCGCCGAACACCGTCACCGCCGACATCGCCACCGCGGAAACCACTGCGGCACTGGAGAATACGGCGACACGCGGGGCATTCTGCTTACCGCCGGAGGCCGCGAGCGCCATGGTGCGCGCGGCCATTAACGCGGCCCCGGCGGCGACGGTATGACCGGGATCGGCCGAAACGACCAGGGGGCGACCGAGTTCGGCGAGGGTACGGGCGACCTCGGCCGGCCTGGAGGCACCGCCGATCACCAGGACGCGGCTGATGTCGGTGAGGGTGAGCTCGGCCGAACGCACGACGGCCCGAACAACTTCGAGGGTGTCGCGCACGTGCGCGGTGCGCAGGCCGTCGATATCGACCATGGACAGCAGCGAGGTCGGGGTGGCGGCGTCCGGCCCGGCTTCGTGGGCGTAGCGCGCGATCATCGCGCCGAGCGGGCGACCACCGAAGTCGAAGGAGCGCACCGGCTTTCCGACCATGGGATGGTTGTCCCAGTCGGGCCCGACGCGCACGACGGTGACGTCCAAGCTGGTCCCGCCCAGGTCGTAAACCAGCACGAAACCGGGTTCCAGCGGACCGTGCTCGGCCTCCAGCCATTCCGCCGCGGCGACCGGCTCCGGCACCAGTTCGACATCACCCGCCCCGGACAGGTCGAGTGCCTGCCGCAGTAGCGCCACGTTCTTGTCGGAATACGTTGCGGGATAGGTGGCTACCGCGCCGGACTCGGCGGCGCTCGGCTCGGCCGCGCGCAGCCCGTTCACCACCGCGGCGACCAGGTTGGCGGGCGACCAGATGCGCCCGCCGACGATCATCGGCTCGGGGTCTCGGCTCAGATCGGCGAAATCCGTTACGGCCATGGTGAATTGCGGAATCCCGCCGATGCGCAGTCCGCCCGCGCTATCGAAGGTCACCGCGGTGCGCCTGCTGCGCACGACAGGCCGGGTTCGCACACCGGTCACCGAAGCCGTCATGGAGTTCACTGCGCCGATGCTGAAACCCAGACCTGTGGTCATATGCTATCCCGTCAACGTACCGAGACCACGTCCATCACACAGAGAACCATGTGGCCGCGGTCGTCTTCCAAACAGCCAGCACAGATTAGCTGTTCGGGTCGCTGGAAGGATGCGGAATTGACATGAACGGCGACAGAATGGCGTGAAACGTTTAGGTGCACAGCGCAATGATCCATATCACCTGCGAAGATGCGGCGCCGCAGCGATGTTCAGCCCTCTGAACAGTCGAGAGTTGAACAACACACCATCCGATCCCGTTATCACGTAGCGATCCGGACAATATGCCGCTGCGCGGATATCGGACAGCTTCCCCCGTCAAATCACAAGTCCGCACAACACACTGACTGGTCGGTAACTAAACCATTGCCAGCTCAGCTTAATTCGATAGCCGGTACCACTTCACCGAATGTAGCTACGCCTACACAGGCAAACAAATGACACGTCAACGCAACGACCATTTTCCGCCAGCACGGCGCCCGCCCGTGCACTTGACTGAGTACTGCGAACGCACCACGGAAGGTGAGATCGCAAGAACCAGAAGGGAAATGAACAAGATGACATCACGGTTCGCCGATCAGGTCGTGCTGATCACCGGTGCCAGCTCCGGCGTGGGCAAGGCCGTCGCGATGCGAGTGGCGGCCGAAGGCGCGGCGGTGGTGCTCGGCGCCAGGGGTAAGGACGCGGGTGAGCAGGTGGCCGCCGAAGTCCGCGCCGCGGGCGGACGGGCACTGTTCGTGCCGACCGACGTCACCGTAGAACAGGACGTCGCGCGGCTCACCGACGCCGCGCTCACCGAGTACGGCAGGCTGGACGCCGCGTTCAACAACGCGGGCGCGGTCAACGCGTTCGGGCCGGTCGCCGAGATCGACGAGGCGGGCTGGCGCGCCGACCTGGAACTCAATCTGACGAGCGTGTTCTACGGTCTGCGCCATCAGGTGCCCGCGCTGGTCGCCTCCGGTGGCGGCGCGATCCTGAACAACGCGTCGAATCTGGGCGTGGTCGGAATGGGCTCGGTCGCACCGTATGTCGCGGCCAAGCACGGCGTGGTCGGGCTGACCAGGGCGGTCGCCCTGGAGGCCGCCGAGCAGGGTGTCCGGGTGAACGCCCTGGTCTCCGGCGCGGTCGATACCCCGGCGTTCCGCAATTCGATGGGCGCGACACCGGAGGGCGAGGCGGCCATCGCCGCGCTGCATCCGCTCGGCCGGATCAGCACGCCTGCCGAGATCGCGGCGTTCTGCGCGTTCCTGCTCAGCACGGAGGCCAGCTTCGTCACCGGTGCGGCGCTGGCGATCGACGGCGGCTTCACCGCGCGCTGACGTCGCAAGAAACACTCAGGCGGGCCGCCGTGCGCGACCCGCCCGAGCCAGCAGCGAGGACGACCCGACGCACCTCGCTGGAACAGGCAGGTGATGACACTGCGGACTTCGAGACCGCGTCACCGGTGAGTCCCCGCCCACTTCTATCGTGAGCGGGGACAACGCCTATCGCAAGGCCCAGAAAATGGGGCCACGCGGGTCAGGATCGGGCCAGCAGCCTGCGCACCGGACCGACCCGCTTGGCCGCGCCCTCGGCCCGGACGGCGGGCTGCCGCCGCCGGATCAGCCGATCGAATTCCGCTGCACCACTACCGGGTTCGGGCAACCGACCAGCGTTGTAGTCGTCGGCGAGCTGACGCACCGTCTCCTGCGCGCAGGACTTGTTGGTGCCGATGAAGCCGGTCGGCCCGCGCTTGATCCAGCCGGTGACATACGTTCCGGGCAGCACCGCGCCGTCGACCCGCTCCAGCACGCGACCGTCCAGGTTCGGGATGACGCTCGCCGCCTCGTCGAACGGCAGGCCCGGCAACGCGACGCCCCGATAGCCGACCGAGGTGAGCACCAGGCCCGCGTCGAGTCGTTCGGTCGTGCCGGTCGCCACCGCCCTGGTGCGCCCGTCCGCGTCGGTGACGAGTTCGTTGCGGCTCACCTCGATGCCTGCGACACGATCGGTGCCGACGATCTCGGTGGGCGAAGCCAAGTAGCGGAACACGATTCGCTTGCGGTCGCCGGACGGGCGCTCGCGCACCGTATGCAGCAACCGCAGCTTCTGCTCCACCTGGTACGGCAGGCCGGTGCTCAGCTCGGGCAGCTCGCCCTCGATCGCGATGTCCACGTCGGATCCGAGCAGACCGACGAATTCCGGTACGGTGAAAGCGGATTCGAGCGGCCCGCGGCGACCGAGGATCACCACTTCCTCGATCTTGCTCTCCTGCAGGGCCCGCAGCGCGTACGGCGCGATATCGGTGCCGGACAACGTTTCCGGATCGCTGGTCAGGATGCGGGCGACGTCGAGTGCGACGTTGCCGTTGCCGACGATCACCGCGCGCTGCTGCGACAGATCGAAGACGCGATCCGCGTGATCGGGGTGCCCGTTGTACCAGGCGACGAAGTCGGTGGCCGACACATTGCCCGCCAGTCCCTCACCGGGCACGCCGAGCTTCCGGTCGGCCGAAGCGCCGACCGCGTAGATCACCGCATGGAAGTGGTCGAGCAGCTCGCTGTGCGAAACATGCGCGCCCACTTCGACGTTCAGGTAAGACGCGAACCCGGGCTGGGCCGAGATGACGTCGAACAGCTCGCTGACCTTGCGGGTCTTCGCGTGATCGGGCGCGACACCGTGCCTGGCCAGACCGTAGGGCACCGGCAACCGGTCGAACACCGTCACCGACACGTCGGGCTGGGTGAGCAGCTCGTCCGCCGCGTACATCGCCGACGGGCCCGACCCGACGATCGCCACCCGCAGCGGCTGGCGCGCGGTCCGGATCTCGGCCGCGGGCACCGGCTTGGCCAGCAGCGGACGCGGCCGGGACTGCCGGTAGAAGTCGGCGTTGATCTCGATGAACGGCTTCTGCTCTTCGGTCAGCTTCTTCGATGACACGATCGCGTCCACCGGGCAGGCGGTCGCGCAGGCACCACAGTCGACGCACGCCTTCGGGTCCACGTACAGCATGTCCGCGGTCAGGAAGTCGGGCTCATCCGGCGTCGGGTGGATGCAGTTCACCGGGCAGGCGTACACGCACGAGGCGTCACTACAGCACGACTGCGTGACGATGTAGGGCACGTCAGCCGGCCTTGACCGCGCGCAGCGGCTCGGAACGGTAGCGGGTGGTGTGGCCGTCGATCTTGAGCAGCTTCCAGACCGCCTTGGAGATCGGGTTCATCAGGCCGATGTCCTTGGCCAGCGTGCGCACGTCACCGAAGAAGTCGCTGAACTCCTGCTTGGATTCCTTCGACCCGTAGAACAGTTCCTTGCGGACGTAGTCCGGGATGTCGAATTCCTTCCAGAACGAGCGCGGCGGGGTGAAGATCGACCGGCCCAGGATCCACATCACGATCGGCATGGCGATCGAGAGCACGAACCGGTTGAACGCGTTCGACTCGGGCACATGGATCTTCAGGAACTCGTGCGCGAAGGAGATGTGGCGTGCCTCCTCGGCGACGTGAATGGCCATCACGCCACGCATGATCGGGTGCACGTCCTCGTCGGAGCGCAGGATCGCCTTCTGGATGTGGTCGATCGGCTCCTCACCGGCGAGCACCGCCATGAAGAACAGGTTGGGGAACCACGCGGCCACGGGCGCGCCGAGGTACTTGAACTTGCGCACCAGCGGACCCATGCCGGGCACGTCGTCGCCGATCCGGTTCACCATCTCCTGGAACATCAGGGTGTGGTTGTGCTCCTCGATCATCTCGTGGGAGCAGTAGCGGAACTCGGGCGAGCCGTTGGGCAGGCCGAAGTTGTGCGTGACCATGCCGCTGATCAGGATCGACTCGAACTGCAGGCCGACCTTGGCGACATTGGCCTGGCGGTACTTGCCGATCGCGATCTTGCGCTCGTCGGACTGCGCGAGGTACCAGGGGTGGCGACCGAGCGGATCGGCCGATTTCGGCAGGATCCAGCGGTGCGCGCCGGCGTTCGGGTCGAAGTCCGGGTTGTCCCAGTCGATATCGTCGAAGGGGTCGAAGTGCTTGTTGACCGAACCCTCGGAGAGCAGTAGAAGCGTCGCGGCGTACTCCTGCGCCTTCTCCAGATCGGGGTCGATCGGGGGCGTCACGGCTGCGGACATCGTCGTCACTGCCTCTCTCTTCGAAACGTTTACCTGTACCCCATGGTTACACCTACAGACTGTCACGTCAACCCGGGGACACGTTCCATTCCGGTAGAGCTGGGCAAATGATCAGGAGGAAATGGTGGCGGCGTCGCCCGAGAGCCCGCCGCCACCATTTCCCCCTCGATGAGAAAAGCGGCGTACGCGGTGGCGATCGCCCTCGTCACGATCACCACCGGGTACGCCGCCCGCGGTCAGCGCAGCGTTGTCAGTTGCACCATCCCCACGATCACCCCGTCGGCGGGCAAGGCGAGCGCCATGCCGACGCCCGCGAGCGACAGCCCCGCTGCCACCGCCACCCTGGTCAGCCTGCGCCTCGTCCGCTGCGAGAACACCATCGCCCTGGTGGCCGCCCGTCGATGCGCGCCCCCGCCGCGCCGCTTGCCGTGGTGCTTGCCCGCCGACTCCTCGGCGGCGACCGCCGCCCGCCTGCCGATGATCGCCGCCCCGTCCGCGATGGTCCGTTCCGGGTCGGGGGCCGCGATGACCGGCCTGGCCAGCTCGTCGGCCAGGACCTGGGCCACCTCGATCGGCCGGGCCGCGCCGCCGACCACGAGCACGCAGTCGACATCGGCCATAGTGACGTCGGCGATGCGCAGGCACTTGTAGACCAGTTCCAGCGAGGCCCGCACATGCCTGGTGCGTAACTCGTCGGCCGTGGTGCCCGCGACCGATCCCGAGATGGAGTCCGACGGCAATCCGTGCCCGGCCCGCGAGGCGACCAGCGCGCCGAAGGCCCGGCCGCCGAACTCGGACGAGCGCAACGACTCGCCGACGATCGGGTTCCGCGGACATCCGGCGCCGACCCGGACCAGCGTGACATCGAGACTGGCCCCGCCCAGGTCGTAGACCAGCGCGAGACCGGGCATGAGCGGGCCGCGGTCAGCCTCGAGCCAGGTCGCCGCGGCGACCGGCTCGGCGATCAGCTCGACATGTTCGAGCCCGACCGCGTCGAGTGCCGCGCGCAGCTCGCCGACGTGCGCGTCGGTGTAGCGCGCCGGGTGGGTCAGCGCGATGCCGACCCCGTGGCCCGCGTCGCGCTGTTGCGTCGGCAGCGCCTCGGTGATGAGACATTCGGCCACCACCGCGACCAGATCGGCGGGCGCGAGCGCCCGGTGCCCGACCCGCGCCGATACGACGGAACGCTGCGAGATATCAGCGAATTCGGTGATCGCGCGACCGTGCCGCGGAATCATGCCGACCCGGGCCAGGCCGGTGCTGTCGAAGGTGAGTGTGGTGCGGCGGGTGAGGGATTGGGGACGCTGCGGCGCCCGACGGCCCGGCGGAGCCTGCGGCGAGGGCAGCTGGCGCAACCAGCGGGGCGGGTGGGCGCCGCTCGAACCCTCCTGTGCCAGAGCGGAAACCGTGTTCACCGTGCCGATGCTCAAACCCAGACCAACCGCCATCGCAAGCCACCTGATCGCCGAGCCGATTTGCTTCGAACTCCGTCCACGCAACCACTCCGCGACCCACCTGCCAACCACCGGACACCCTATTGTCCGCCGCCCGCCTGTTCTGAAACCGATTGCATAGCACAACGATCAGACCTGGTCACCCGCCCTGTAGTGCGGCAATCGGGCCGACGGCCGGATATCACTGCGACACGCCGACATTCGTCCGTGTCCCGTCTCGGTTGCCACGCGCGGCAACACCGACCAGGTGTCCGGCTCCGCTCCCGGATACCCGCCCTCACATGCGGTGATAGCCCCTAACAATCTCCATTCGCCGGACACGCGGGTCGCGACGCGCGATACTGCGCGGACTCGCCGGGACGACACGCTGACGCCGCCGGCCGATCGCGCGCGGCGGCGGCCGGATCGGTCCGCCACCGCAACTCCGGACCGGACAATGCGACGACATTTCGGTGCCGCGGGTCGGCGGATAGCTTTGCGCCGGCGCAAGATCAGCAACGAACCAGCAGCCGATCCGTGCGCCGGGTCACTGCGCGGGCAACTCCGGAATCCGGGTGGCCCTGGCGTAGACCGTCTCCCCGTCCGCGAGCCGCAGCGCCTCCGCGTCACCGCGAGTCACCTGGGCGGCGAACAGGTCACCGGTGGCGGCGTTGCGCAACTCCACCCGCACCTCGAACCCGAGGTGCACCACCCGCTCGACCGTCGCCCTGGTGACACCGGCGGACTCCGCGGTGCCCTCGTGCTCGGCCAGCGCCATGGTCGGCTCGCGACCGACCCGAATGTCGTGCGGGCGCACCAGATGTCCGTTCAGCCGGGCCACCGCGCCGAGGAACGACATCACGAACTCGTTGGCCGGGCGGTCGTAAACGTCCTCCGGCGAACCGATTTGCTCGATCCGCCCCTTGTTCATCACCGCGATGCGGTCGGCCACGTCGAGGGCCTCCTCCTGGTCGTGGGTGACCAGCACGGTGGTGACGTGCACCTCCTCGTGCAACCTGCGCAGCCAAGTACGCAGGTCCGCACGGACTTTCGCGTCCAGCGCGCCGAACGGCTCGTCGAGCAAAAGCACCTGGGGATCGACCGCGAGCGCACGGGCCAGGGCCATGCGCTGGCGCTGACCACCCGACAGCTGAGCCGGGTAGCGATGCTGGAAGCCGTCGAGTCCGAC
This sequence comes from Nocardia brasiliensis, assembly GCF_011801125.1. NCBI lineage: Bacteria > Bacillati > Actinomycetota > Actinomycetes > Mycobacteriales > Nocardiaceae > Nocardia > Nocardia brasiliensis. The sequence continues at coordinate 2,087,424 of NZ_CP046171.1, read as the reverse complement.
GATGCCGAGCAATTCGTCCACCCGCTTGGCGATCTCGGCCTTTGGCCGCTTGCGGATCTTCAGGCCGAACGCCACGTTGTCCCGCACGGTCATGTGCTTGAACGCGGCGTAATGCTGGAATACGAAACCGATGTCGCGCTTCTGCGGCGGCACCCGGGTGACGTCGTTGCCCGCGATCACCACGATGCCGGAGTCGAGCGACTCCAGCCCCGCGATCGAGCGCAGCAGCGTGGACTTGCCCGAACCCGACGGCCCGAGCAGGGCCGTCAGCTCGCCGGACGGGATATCGATGGTGACGTCGTCGAGCGCGGCGAACGAACCGTAGTTCTTCTTCGCGTTGGTCACGGTGATCATTTGGCGCCCCGCTTGCGTTCGAGGAGGGTCATCAACAGGAGTGTCACGAGCGCGAGGCCCATCAACAGGGTGGCGGCCGAGTAGGCGCCGAAGGTGTTGTGGTCGTTGATGTATCGACCGTGCACCAGCAGCGTCAGGGTCTGCGACTTACCGGGCAGCGCGGAGGAAACCATGATCACCGCGCCGAACTCGCCGAGTGCGCGGGCCACGGTGAGCACCACGCCGTAGGTGAGGCCCCATCGGATGGCGGGCAGGGTGATCCGCCAGAACGTCTGCCAGCGCGTGGCGCCCAGGGTGGCGGCCGCCTGCTCTTGTTCGTCGCCGATCTCGTGCAGCACCGGTTCGACCTCGCGCACCACGAACGGCAGCGTGACGAAGATGGTGGCGATCACCATGCCGGGCAGATTGAAGATCACCTTGAGGCCGACGTCCTCCAGGCCGCCGAACCAGCCGCCCGCGCCCCACAGCAGGATCAGCGCGACACCGACCACCACCGGCGACACCGCGAACGGCAGATCGACGATGCCCTGGATCAGGGTGCGCCCCGGGAACTTTCCGCGCACCAGCGCGATCGCGGTGACGATGCCGAAGATGACGTTCACCGGGACCACGATCGCCACGATGATCATCGACAGTTGGAACGCCGAGATGGCCGCGGGCGTGGTGATCGAATCGATGAACGCGCCGATGCCCTTTTCGAAGGTGCGATACAGGATGATCACCAGCGGCAAGACCAGCAAGACCGCCAGGTAGCCGAGTGCCACCACCCGCAGTGGAATCCGGGTCCACGCCGAGAGTTTCACCGTGTTCTCCTCTGCTGCGACGCCCCGCTGTTCACCGCGACTCCTGCTCTTTGCGGACGCTGCGCTCGGCGAGCAGCCGCAGCAGCAGCAACGTCGCGAACGAGATGACCAGCAGGGCAACCGAAACCGCTGCGGCGTTGACCGGCCGGTCGATCTCGATCTGCTTCTGGATGTACTGCGAGGCCATTTCGGTCTTGCGCGGGATGGCGCCGCCGATCAGCACCACCGAGCCGTACTCGCCGATGGCGCGGGCGAAGGCGAGGCCGCCGCCGGAGATGATCGCGGGGGCCAGCGTCGGTAAGACGATGCGGCGGAACGTGGTCCAGTTGTTCGCACCCAGCGACAGTGCCGCCTGTTCCACCTCCCGGTCGGCCTCGATCAGCACCGGCTGCACCGAGCGCACCACGAACGGCAGCGTGACGAACGCCAGCGCCACGATGAGGCCGGGCTGAGTCGCGTTGAGGTGGATATCGATCGGACTCTGCGGCCCGTACAGCGACAGCAGCACGATGCTGGCCACGATGGTCGGCAACGCGAACGGCAGATCGATCAACGCGTTGACAATGCTCTTGCCGGGGAACTCGTCGCGCACCAGTACCCAGGCGATGAGCGTGCCCATCACCACGTTGAGCACCGCGACCACCACCGAGACGAACACGGTGATCCGCAACGAGTCCAGCGCCGCCGGCGCGGTGACCGCGCTCCAGAAGCCGGACCAGCCCTCCTCGAACGACGCGACGGTGAGCGCGGCCAGGGGCAGCAACACGATGATGCTGAGCCAGAGCACCGCGGTGGCGATGCCGAGCGGCCCCACCGAGCCGGTCACGCGCAGCCACGACCAGTTGACCCGCCCGGCCGGGCTCACCTTCTGGGAACCGCCGGGCACGGGGGTGTGCCCGTCCCCGGCGGTGCTGCTGTCAGTCACAGTTGTCCAGTATCCGTCCGTTCCGCCCGGTTACTTGGTCGCCTTGTCGTAGATCACGGCGACGGAACCGGTGTTCGGGGTGAACAGTTCTTTGTCTACGGCTTTCCACCCGCCCAGGTCGGCGATGGTCCACAGCTGCCGCGGGGTCGGGAAGTCCTCGGCGAACTCGGCCGCCACCTTCGGGTCGACCGGGCGGAAACCGGCACTGGCCCAAGCCTTCTGCGCTTCGGCGGTGTACAGGAAGTCGCGGAAGGCGACGGCCTTCTCCTTGTGCTTGCTCGACTCGAGCACCGCGACCGGGTTCTCGATCTTGAACGTCACCGGCGGCACGAAGTGCTCGATCTGGTCGCCGTTGCGCTCGGAGAACAGCGCCTCGTTCTCGTAGCTGAGCAGCACGTCACCGGTGCCCTGCAGGAACGTCTCGGTGGCCTCCCTGCCCGACTTGGGCTGCACCTTCACGTGCTCCTTGGACACCAGCTGGCTCAGGTAGTCCAGGCCGGCCTGCGGGTTCTTGCCGCCTTCTGACTTGGCCGCGTAGGGCGCGAGCAGGTTCCACTTGGCCGAGCCCGAGCTGAACGGGTTCGGGGTGACCACCTCGATACCCGGCTTCAACAGGTCGTCCCAGTCCTTGATGCCCTTCGGGTTGCCCTTGCGGACCACGATCGCGACGACCGAACCGAACGGAATTCCCTTGGTGGCGTCGGCATTCCAGTTCGCGTCGACCAGACCGGCATCGACAAGGCGGGTGATGTCGGGCTCCACCGAGAAGCTCACGACGTCGGCTTCGGCGCCGTCCTTGACCTTGCGGGACTGATCGCCCGAAGCGCCGTAGGAACCGTTGACGACGACGTTCTTCCCCTGCTCGGTCTTGTTGAACTCCGGCACGACCTTGTCGAAACCGGGCTTGGGCACCGCGTAGGCGTAGAGGTTGAGGGTGCCACCGCTGCCGTCGGCGCCGCTGCCACCGACCGTGTCACTGGCGCCGCCACCGCACGCGGTGAGCACGACCGCCGCGGCGGAGGTGACGGCGATGGAGACGGCGCTACGGCGGGAGAACAGCCGGGATTTGCGAGACATTTCGGGTGGACCTTTCCTACTGGCTGCCGACTCGGGGCGTCGAGTGGCACAGACATGCTGGTAGATCGGTAGACCTGTCGCCGGAATTATGCGGCAATGGCGTGACTGTCGGCCGCAAGGCCGCCGGGGGTTCGGGTACGTCTGCGAAAAAGTTGCACGCCAGTCTACGAAGTAGGGACGCGCAGCCGTGCCCGGTCGCCGATCAGCGACAGAGAATGTCGGCGACCGCGAGGTTGCCGACCGCGATCAACGCCAATTCATGGCGGACCGGCGGGACGACACTCGAAGACACGGGCAGACTGTAGCAGAGCATCTTGTGTTAGTTCGAATTACAGAGTTCCAGGAAGAGGGGGGTTTCATCCCATGACTACCAGCCCGGATCGGGTCCGCGCGCGGTTTCCCGGCATCAGCACCCGCGCGTGGGAACACCCCGCCGATCGCACCGCCCTGGTCACATTGCGCACGCTGTCCGGCTTCGACGCCATCCTGCGGACCCTGTCGGGTTTGCTGCAAGAACGCCAGCACCGGCTGATGTACCTCGCGACGGCCGTGCGGGTGGACGAACGGCAGTTCCGGTCCCTGCATCAACTGCGTGCGGACTGCGTCCAGGTGCTGGACGCGCGCACCACGCCGGAGATGTTCGTGCTGCAGAGCCCGCAGGTCAACGCCTTCACCATCGGCATGGACCAGCCGTTCATCGTGCTCACCACCGGTCTGATCGACCTGATGGACGCCGAGGAGCTGCGTTTCATCGTCGGCCACGAGCTCGGCCACGCGCTGTCCGGCCACGCGGTGTATCGCACCATGCTCATGCATTTGCTGCGGATCTCGGCCGGTTTCGGCTGGGTGCCGGTGGGTGGCTGGGCGTTGCGCGCGATCGTCGCGGCACTGATGGAGTGGAGCCGCAAATCCGAGCTGTCCGGCGACCGGGCCGGGCTGCTGTGTGTGCAGGACGTCGACACGTCGGTGCGCGTGCACATGAAGACCGCGGGCGGCACCTGGATCAAGGAGATGAACCACGGGGCCTTCCTCGCACAGGCCGACGACTACGAGCGCTCCGGCGACCTGCGCGACGGCGTGCTGAAGCTGCTCAACCTGGAACTGCAGAGCCACCCGTTCTCCGTGCTGCGCGCCGCCGAGCTGCGCCGCTGGATCCAGAGCGGCGAGTACGACCGCATCCTCGCCGGCGATTACCCGCGCCGCGAACAGGACAAGAACGCGAGCATCGGCGGGGAGATCAAGGAAGCCGCGCGCACCTATCGCAACAACTTCGACCAGTCCGAGGACCCGCTGATCCGCACCGTGCGCAATCTCGGCCGGGACGTGGGCTCGGCGGTGAGCACGGTCGGTCAGGAGGTCGGCGACACGGTCTCCAAGATCGGCAAGCGGTTCAACGACTGGCGAGCGGGCGAGCGGGACAACTGACCCGACCGCGGTTCAGGAGCGGACGAGCCGGTCGAGGTGCGAACCGGCTCGAGCCGCGGCCGCCGATGGGCGTCAGCGGGTGAGGAACCAGGCGACTACTACCAGAACCAGCAGGGCGATCAGGGCCAGCTGGACGCGCGAACGTGGCATCAGCGGACGCCGCTCTGCACGGGCCTGCGCGGATCGCCGGGCAGCAGGACCGCGTCCGGATCGGCGGTCAGTGCGGCGGCGTCGGCGGGCACCCGCACCGCGGGCCCGTCGCCGTGTCCGCGGTCGAACATCCGCAGCGCCACCCGCAGGACCCGGTCCAGCGCGAAGGCGATGGCGAAGCAGATCGGGACCATGCCGACGAGCACGACCAGGAACTGCGGGATGAACGGGAGTCCCGCAACCCACAGCTCGAAGCTGTCCCACCAACCGGCGATGTGATGTACCACGAAGCCCAGCCTAGTGGTTCCACCTGAGAGACAAGCAAGCCTGATATCGCGGTGGGCGCGGGTGGCCGCGAAGCCCCTAGCGAGACCCGGCCCTGGCTCATGAGTACGGCCGGATGCCGCAGCGGTTCAGCTCGTCGCCCGGCAAGGCGGAGCAGGAGCCGATACCGGGGGTTGTATCGGGGACGACGACAACGCGGCCAGGCGGCGAGCTGGACCGTGACGGCGCCGGATCGGACTCATGAGCCAGGACCAGGGGCTTAGATACTGTTAGCTATGGCGTCCTCTGATGATCTGACCGTCGACGAACCGTACGACCTGCCGGTCCTCAGCCAGCTGACCGAGCCGCGGCACGGCGCCTTCCCGCCGATCGACGACTACGCGTTCCTGTCCGACTGCGAGACCAACTGCCTGATCGGCAACAACGGCGCGGTCGAGTGGATGTGTGTCCCCCGCCCGGATTCGCCGAGCATCTTCGGCGCGATGCTCGACCGCAGCGCCGGTCACTTCCGGATCGGCCCGTACGGCGTGAACGTGCCCGCCGCGCGGCGCTATCTACCGGGCGGCATGATCCTGGAGACCACCTGGCAGACCGAGACCGGCTGGCTGATCGTGCGCGACGCGCTGGTGCTCGGGCGCTGGCACAACAACGATCAGCGCTCCAAGACCCACCGGCGCACCCCGATGGACTGGGATGCCGAGCACATGCTGCTGCGCACGGTGAAATGCGTGAACGGCACCGTCGAACTGGAGATGAGCTGCGAGCCCTCGTTCGACTACCACCGCGCGACGGCCCGCTGGGAGTACACCGGCAAGGTCTACGAGGAGGCGACCGCGGTTCGCTCCGACGATCCGGCCGCGGGGCCGACGCTGGTACTCACCACCGATCTGCGCCTCGGGCTGGAGGGCAGAGAGGCCAGGGCCCGCACCCGCTTGCAGGAGGGCGACGAGGTCTTCGTCGCGCTGACCTGGTCGGAGCTGCCCGCCCCGAAGACGTATCAGGATGCGGCACAGAAGATGTGGCAGACCACCGAGTCCTGGCGGCAGTGGATCACCCTGGGCAACTTCCCGGATCACCCGTGGCGCAGCTACTTACAGCGCAGCGCGCTGACGCTCAAGGGCCTGACCTACGCGCCGACCGGCGCGCTGCTCGCCGCCGCGACCACCTCACTGCCGGAAACCCCCGGCGGGGAACGCAATTGGGACTATCGCTACACCTGGGTGCGAGATTCCAGTTTCGCGCTGTGGGGTCTGTACACCCTCGGGCTGGATCGGGAGGCCGACGACTTCTTCGCCTTCCTGCGCGACGCGACCACCGGCGAGAACGGCGATGCCGTTGCGCTGCAGGTGCTTTACGGGATCGGCGGCGAACGACAGATCACCGAGGACACCCTCGACCACCTGAGCGGCTATGACCGGGCGCGGCCGGTGCGGATCGGCAACGCCGCCTACGACCAGGATCAGCACGACATCTGGGGCACCATGCTCGACGCCGTGTATCTGCACGTGAAATCGCGCCAGCAGGTGCCGGAAACGTTGTGGCCGTTGCTGGAGCGTCAGGTGCGCGCGGCGATCGCGCACTGGCGCGAGCCCGACCGCGGCGTCTGGGAAGTGCGCGGCGAGCCACAGCATTTCACCTCGTCCAAGGTGATGTGCTGGGTCGCGCTGGACCGCGGCGCGAAGCTGGCCGAACTGCACGGCCAGATCGAGCACGCCACCGAGTGGTACACCATCGCCGACGAGATCAAGGAAGACATCCTCGCCAACGGGGTGAACAGCAACGGCGTCTTCACCCAGACCTACGGCGGCGACACCCTGGATGCCTCACTGCTGCTGGCGGTGCTGACCCGCTTCCTGCCGCCCGACGATCACCGGATCCGCGCCACCGTGCTCGCCATCGCCGACCGGCTCACCGAGAACGGACTGGTGCTGCGCTACCGCACCGAGACCACCGACGACGGATTGGCAGGCACCGAAGGCACTTTCACCATCTGCTCGTTCTGGCTGGTGTCCGCGCTGGTGGAGATCGGCGAGGTGCAACGGGCCAGGCACCTGTGCGAGCGGCTGCTCGGCTACGCCAGCCCACTGCAGCTCTACGCCGAGGAGATCGACCCGCGCAGCGGACGCCACCTCGGCAACTTCCCCCAGGCCTTCACCCACCTCGCCCTGATCAACGCCGTCACCCACGTGATCAGAGCCGAAGAGAACCGCCCCGCCAGCGGCTTCCAACCCGCCCACGTCCCAGCGAACCGCCCCGCCTGAGCGAGGGGTCAGGCGGGAGTGAGCCCGTCGGCTTGCTCCCGCAGTTCCCGGAGCTTGACGATCTGTTTGTCCAGGGCGGCGATGCGTTCGCCGCTGCGATCGCCGTATTTCTGGTAGGCGGCTTCGGCGAGGCGCAGGGCCTCGTCGGCCTGCTTGGCGACGTCGGTGGCGATCTCGGTGAAGTGGTCACGGAGCACACGCTGCATGGCGCGCAAGCGATTCCGGGATTCCTTGCTCACCTGGAAGATGACGTCGTCCATCAGCCGAGCGACCGCGACCTTGGCCTCGGCGCGGCGGCGGGTCTTGCGATTCTTGCGGTCGTCCCACAGCGCGTTGACGCCGAGCAGCACACCCGCCCCGGCCGAGTACCAGTTCACCAGCGACATGCCGAGCAGACTGGTGGCGAGACCGACCATCAGCACACCACCGTAGGAGCCGCGCAGACCCGACAGGAACGGCTCGGTCACACCGACTTTCGCGCTCTCCAGCGGCTCGAGCGGTTGCACCGGCTCCAACACCTCCGCCGGGTTGTCCAGGCGCATGTCCGGTAGCGGCGCAACGCGGTTGTCCGCCAAGAACTTCGAGGCGACCTGCTCGGATAGCTCGACCGAGCGATAGTGCGCCATCATGAAGTTCTCTTCGACCGCCTCGCAGATTCTCGCGTCGAGGTCGGTGCCGAATTCCTTCCAGCGCCGCGCCGGATCGTGCTGCATGATCTCGGCCTCCGCGTCACGCACCAGATTGCGTAACCGGTGCCGCAGATCGTGTTCGATATCGGCCATCAGCTCGGTGCTGCCGTCGACCAGGGTGACCTGCCAGTTGGCCGTGCGCTGACGCAGCTGATCGGCGTCGTCCCTGGCCCGGACCAGTTTGTCGGTGATCTCGGCGCGGCGGCGCGGATCGCGCAGCGACTCGACCTCGTTGCGCAGGGTCAGCGCGAGATGGTCGCTCACCAGGCGGATGTCCTGCACCGCGGCGTCCAGCGCGACGCTGTCCGCGCGCGTCACCACATAGTCGCGCAGGTGGTCGATCAGTTGCGGCACACCGGATTCGATGTCGCGCTGGTAGTTGCCGGACAACCCGGCCTGGCGGTGCAGTTCGGCCGAGACCGGGGCCACCGCGAAGCCGAGCCCCGCCGCGTCGAGCAGTTCCCGATTGCGCTGCTGGGTGTGCGACCAGTGGGAGAACTGGTCGATCTTGTTCAGCACGCAGATGACCGTGGGGCAGATCTGCTGGATGCGCTGCAGATACGCGATCTGGTCGGTGGTGAGTTCGGTGGCCGCGTTGCCGACGTAGAGCACGGCGTCGGCGGCGGCGATCATCGACCAGGTGGTGCTGTCCGCGCCGCCGCGCGTGCCGGGCGCGTCCATCACCACCACCCCGTCGGCCAGCAGCGGGCTCGGCTGGGTGAACTCGGCACGGATCACGCCGAACGCGGAGATGGCGGGGCCGGGATCGAGCGGGTCCACCGACTGGCGCTCGGTGCGTCCGTCGACCGAACGCACCAGTGTCGCAGTCGGTTCCGGCCCGTACTCGACGATGACGGGCACGCTCAGGTCACTGTCGGTGGCGCTGACCGATGCCCCGACGAGGCTGTTGACCAGGGTGCTCATCCCGTTCTTGGGCTCGCCGACCACGACCAACCGCACCCGGGGGTCGCTGACCCTGGCGCGGACCATGCTCAGGCGGCTGCCGAGGTCGTCACGTCCAGCGAAGCCGGCGATCTCCCGCAGTTCGTCGAGTATCCGGATCAGCGGCGCCATCGCGTCCGGGTGTTTCACCGTCGCGGCCTTCAGCCCGGCTGCGGTAGACAACCGTCCTCCTTACACTGGTTTGCTTTCGATCGGCACGGACACGCTGCGCTCCGGTTCAGAGCAACGTTATGTCCAGGCCACCGGGCACGACGTGGTGGGTCTCGGCCATCGTCGACTCCGGCATCAGCCCGCCGGAAAGACCGCCGCTCGCGGCGACCGTGAGCGGTGCGTGATCGGTGTAGGTCACGTGGTCGACGACCTGCACGTCCGCTTCCGGATAGTACGGGTGCCCCGCGCTGATCGGATCGGCGATGCCGTGCGGCTTCGGGTCGACGACCGGCGGCTTGTAGGTCGGCACCGGCGCCTGGGTCGGCGTCGGCGCGTGGAAGGTCGGCGGCAGATCGGCTGTCGGCACCGGCGCGCTGTGCGTCGGCACGTCATGGGTGGGGATGTCGTGCGTCGGCACCGTCGGCTCCGGCTGGGTCGCCGTCGGCACGTCACGGGTGGGCGCGGTGGGCTGGGTCGGCGCGGAAGGCTGCGTCGTCAGGTCGTCGGCACCGCCGCCCGCGCCGCTCGTCGGCGCGGTGGGTGCCGTGCCCGGCGTGGTCACGTCGTCGTCCGGGTCCGTGGTCGGGATCTGGGTCGTCGGCTGGGCACCCGTCGTCGGCTGCGACCCGGTGGTCGTCCCCGGCACCTTCGTGGTGGGGTCGGTGTGGCCGGTGCTCGGTGTCGGGTGCGACGTGCTCGGCACCGTCACGCCCGGCACCTTCGTGACGTCGGGGCTCGACGTCTTCGGCACCGTCGGCGTTGCCGCGTCGGACGGCACCACCGGCGTGGTCGGCACGGTCTTGGTGATGGTGGTCGGGGTGTTCGGCGTCGTCGTGGTCGTCACGTCGGTGGGGCGCGAATGATCAACCACGGGAGTGGGTTTCACCACCGGAGTCGGCCGCGCCTGCTCGAACAGGGCGGGCGTTGCGGCCGCGGGCGCGGTGAGCACCGACTGACCGGCCGTCGGGGTGCCGATCACATTCGCGATCGGCGTGCTGGCCGCGTCGGGCTGGATCGTGGTCTGCAACGGGGTCGCCACCACCGGCTGCACGGCGTTCGCCACCGGAGCGACGACCACCGGAGCCGCGACCGCGGGCGCGACGGCGACGGGCGCGACGGCGGTCGGTGCGACCGCGGCGACGACCGGTGCGGGGGCGGGTGCGGCAATCGGCGGCGGGGCGGCATGGGTGGTGACGACCGGCGCCGGTGCGGACGGGGCCGACCCGGCGGCGGCGGAGTGCGTTGTGGTGGAACCGCCGAGCGGCGTGGTGAGTCCGCCGACGACGCCGGGGTTCCCGTGATGGTTCGAATCGGTCGAGTCGTTCGCCGACCGCGAGCCGCCCGACTGCGCGGGCAGCGCACTGCCGAGCCAATCGGTGAAGTTGTCGAGTTGGTCGCCGACGTGGCCGACGCCGACATCGACCTTCATCTCGGAATTGAAGTAGATGCCGTTGGGGCCGATACCGAAATCGACCTGCCACGAGGTACCGACGAAAACGCCGAGGTTGTCACCGCCGACGCCGTCGAACGGGCCGTCGCCCGTTGGGGTTCCGGCCGATGGCGTGCCCGCGACCGGGTGCGCGCCGGGCAGCTCGAACGAGCCGGGCGCGACGAAGCCGTTGGTGCCGGGCAGGCCGAAACCGTGGCCTGCCTGACCGAGCCCGTGGCCGGGCAGCCCGAAGCCGTGGCCGCCGGGCAGATCGAGATCCTGATTCGGCGCGCCGCCGGGCAGCGGCAGTCCGCCGGACTGCGCGGTTTCCGTGCCGGGGATGCCGCCGAGGCCGGGCACCCCTTCGCCGGGCGCATCGCCGGGCAGACTCGGCAGGCCGAAACCTTGGCTGGATTCGGTTCCCGGCAGGCCGGGCAGGCCGGCGTCGGTGCCGTTGTAGTCACCGTGCAGGGACGGCAGCGGAAAGTTCGCGCCACTGCCCGTGCCGGGCAGGTCGAAACCGGAATTGCCGTGCGAGACCGGCAGATTCGGCGAGTTCTGCGGGTTGAGCGGGGCGGGCTCGATGACCGGGTCCGGAAAGGTGATCACCGGCGAGGGTGCACCGGAATCCGGGTCGCTGTTGTGCGCCCAGCCGGTGTTCAAGCTGTCCAGTCGGGAACCGGGCGCGGCCGGCACACCGCCGCCGTTCGCCGCGATCAGCGCGCCGCCGGTGACATACGCGCCCGCCCGCGCGACGCGCGCGACGCCGGTGGCCACTCGATAGGCGGTGTCACCCGTGCGCTCGGCTCCCTCGGTGGCGTCGTCATCGAAGGGCAGGTCACGCGTCATGAAAGCTCCATCTCGGGTTCCAACAGCCATCCTCACGCGTCCGGCCGGACCGAGTGAAGATCACCTAACACTATTTCGGGAAAACCCGACTGTCACTTTACCCAGGACTGTAGAGAGTCCAGCGGTGGCGAGCAACACAACCTTGCCATCCCCAAAAGCAGAGCGAAAGCCCTATTTCCAGTGGCTCGAACGAACCGGACGACGCTTGGGAAACCGGCGATGACCAGGTCCGACTCCGACGGTTCCAGACGGAAGGCAACAGCAGGTCCCGCAGACCTAAGAGTTCTCTAACAGTTACTCAACGGCCCGTGAAGATCCGGTCCTTACCGTCGATCTCGTCGAGCCGCCCGGTCGACAGGATCGAGTTGAAGGAGACCCCTCATGACCTCACTCATCGGACGCCGCGTCGCCGCCGTGCTCGGCGGGACCGCGCTCACCGCCGCCGTGGCCGCGGGCATGGCGGGCGCCGCGTCGGCACAGCCCGTGCGCCCGGCTGTCCCGGCGCCCGCACCCGGCACTCCGGTCGATCCCGGTCAGGTCGTCGTATGTCCCACGATCGATGACGGGCAGCCCATGGCCACCATCGACCCGGACGGACAGGTCGTGATCACCACCAACCCGGACGAAACAGCGCCGTGGGTGACCATCGAGCGGCAGGGTCCGGTCGACGCGGTGCCCGCCACCCCGCTCGACCCCGCCACACCGCTCGTACCCGAAACCAAGCCTCTGCCCACCGTGCCGCTCGAGCACGCGTGCGTCGCGGCAAGCACCCGTTGACCTGCCGGGACTACTGTTGATCCATGACCGGACACCGGATCTTGGTCGTGGACGACGAGGTTCGTGTGCTCGCGTCGCTGCGACGTGGGCTGGAACTCTCCGATTTCGAGGTGATCACCGCGAGCGACGGCGCCGAGGCGCTGACTATGTGCCGCACGGCAACGCCCGACGCCATGGTGTTGGACGTGAACATGCCGACGCTCGACGGTGAAGGCGTGGTCACCGCGTTGCGCGCGATGGGCAACGACATCCCGATCTGCGTGCTCAGCGCGCGCAGCGCCGTGACCGACCGCATCGCCTGCCTCGAACGCGGCGCCGACGACTACCTCACCAAACCCTTCGACCTCGGCGAGCTCGTCGCCCGGCTGCGCGCGCTGCTGCGCCGCCGCGGCGGCGCTCGCGAACCCGCCGGTGCGCCGGTGCGCGTCGGCCAGGTGCAGATCGACCTGGCCGGGCATCGCGTGCTGGCCGCGGGCACGCCCGTCGACCTGACCAAACGCGAATTCGAGGTGCTCGCCTTGCTCGCCGACCATCCGGGGATCGTGCTCGGCCGCGAACAGATCCTTTCCGCGGTATGGGGTTACGACTTTCCGACCGACACCAACGTGGTCGACGTCTTCGTCTCGTATCTGCGCCGCAAACTGGAGGCGCCCGGCGCGGACCGGGTGGTGCATACCGTGCGCGGTGTCGGATTCGTCCTGCGGGAGCAGCCGTGAAACGTTCACCCTCACTGCGGACCAGGGTGGCGGTGGTCTCCGGCGTCGTCGCCGCGCTCGTCGCGCTCACCCTCACCATCACCTTCGCCGCGCTGCTCAACGCGACCGGGGAACGCCAGCTGGACGAAACCGTGTCCTCGATGGCGGTCCGGGTCGCACCACCGCTGAAAGGCGTTCCGGCCGAAACACTCTCAGTCCCTGGATCGCCCCCGCCCGCCATGCCACCGGTGCCCGCACCCGAACGGGCGGGCCCCACCGCGTACGCGACCGAAACACCCGGCGCGGCAAGCGATGTCCCGGACGAGGCGATGCCCGTCCGGCGCGACGACCTGCCCTCCGATCTGGCGATCACCCGGGTCGACGGGTTGCCCGGCGTGCTCGTCTCGCTGGACCCGAACCGGGATGTCGTCGCCTCCGCTATCCACCGCAGCCAGCTCATCGGACTCGGCATCGGCGTGGCGGGCGCGCTCGTCGCCGCCGTACTCGGCTGGCTGCTGGCCGGTTACGCCGCGCGCCCGCTGCGCAGCCTGGCCACCGCCACCCACGGCATCGACACGCTCGAGGAGTTGCCGCCCCTGTCCGGCCGCGGCGCACGGGAATCCGAGGAACTCTCCGACGCCATCACCCGCATGCTGGCCCGGCTGGAAGCGGCCCACCACGCGACCAATCGCGCCTTGACCAGTGCCAGGGACTTCGCCGCCGTCTGCGCGCACGAGCTGCGCACCCCGCTCACCGCGCTGCGCACCGACCTGCAGGTGCTGGCCACCAAGGAGATTCCCGCCGCACAGCGCGGCGCGATCCTGTCCGAGGTGCTCTTCGCCGAACAGCAGATCGAGAACACGCTCACCGATCTGGAACGGCTCGCCGTCGGCGAACTCACCGAACCCGATGTCTTCGAGCCGTTCGATCTGTGCGAAACCCTCGATCGCGCAACCCAGGACGCGCAACGCCGCTACCCCGACGTCAGCATCGAACTCACCGAGTGCGAACCCGTCACGGTGACCGGCATTCCCGGCGGCGTCCTGCTCATCGTCACCAACGCCGTCGCGAACGCCGTGCAGCATGGGCAGGCCGACACCGTCGCCATCTCCGTGCGCGCCCGCGCCGACGACGTGGACATCCTGATCGACGACAACGGCTGCGGTATCCCGGAAGCCGTCTGCCCCAACGCTTTCGACCGCTTCGTCAAGGGCCCCGGCTCCCCCGGCTCCGGCCTCGGCCTCGCCCTGGTTCGCCAGCAAGCCGAACTCCACTCCGGCACCGCCGAACTCACCGAGAGCCCGCTGGGCGGCACCCGTCTCCGAGTGCGGATCGCACTCGGAAACGGCTGAGCCTACTTCTGGCCCTTCGGCTTGTCGGAGGCGGCGTCGGAGGACAGGGCGGCGACGAAGGCCTCCTGCGGAACGTCGACGCGGCCGATCGTCTTCATCCGCTTCTTGCCTTCCTTCTGCTTCTCCAGCAGCTTGCGCTTACGGCTGATGTCACCGCCGTAGCACTTGGCGAGCACGTCCTTGCGGATGGCGCGAATGTTCTCTCGCGCAATGATTTTCGAGCCGATGGCGGCCTGGATGGGCACCTCGAACTGCTGGCGCGGAATGAGCTCGCGCAGCTTGGTGGTCATCTTGTTGCCGTAGGCCTGCGCCGCGTCCTTGTGCACGATCGCGCTGAACGCGTCCACCGCCTCGCCCTGGAGCAGGATGTCCACCTTCACCAGCGAGGATTCCTGCACGCCCGACTCTTCGTAGTCGAGGCTGGCGTAGCCGCGGGTGCGTGACTTCAGCGAATCGAAGAAGTCGAAGATGATCTCGGCCATCGGCATGGTGTAGCGCAGCTCGACCCGGGTCTCGGACAGGTAGTCCATGCCGCCGAGTTCACCGCGGCGCCCCTGGCACAGCTCCATGATCGAGCCGATGAACTCGCTCGGCGAGATGACCGTGCACTTCACCACCGGCTCGTACACGTGCCGGACCTTGCCCTCCGGCCAGTACGACGGGTTGGTGACCACGTGCTCGCTGCCATCCTCCATCTGCACCGTGTAGACCACGTTGGGCGCGGTGGAGATCAGGTCCAGGTCGAATTCGCGTTGCAGGCGTTCGCGGGTGATCTCCATGTGCAGCAGACCGAGGAAGCCACAGCGGAAGCCGAACCCGAGCGCCACCGAGGTTTCCGGCTCGTAGGTCAGGGCGGCATCGTTGAGCTGGAGCTTGTCCAGCGCGTCACGCAGGTCGGGGTAATCGGAGCCGTCGACCGGGTACAGGCCGGAGTACACCATCGGGCGCGGCTCGCGGTACCCGGTGAGCGGCTCGGTGGCGCCGTTGCGCGCGGCCGTCACGGTGTCGCCGACCTTCGACTGGCGCACGTCTTTCACGCCGGTGATCAGGTAGCCCACCTCGCCGACGCCGAGGCCCTGGGTGGCCTTGGGCTCGGGCGAGACGATGCCCACCTCGAGCAGTTCGTGCTGCGCGCCGGTGGACATCATCTTGATCTTCTCGCGCGGGATGATCTTGCCGTCCACCACGCGCACGTAGGTGACCACGCCGCGGTAGGTGTCGTAGACCGAGTCGAAGATCATCGCGCGGGCCGGCGCGTCCGGGTCGCCGACCGGCGCGGGCACCTGCTTGATGACCGCGTCCAGCAGCTCGGGCACGCCGACACCGGTCTTGCCCGACACGCGCAGCACGTCGTCGGGCTCGCAGCCGATGATGTGCGCGATCTCGCTCGCGTAGCGGTCCGGGTCCGCGGCGGGCAAGTCGATCTTGTTGAGCACCGGGATGATCGTCAGATCCTTGTCCAGTGCCAGGTAGAGGTTGGCGAGGGTCTGCGCTTCGATGCCCTGGGCCGCGTCCACGAGCAGCACCGCGCCCTCGCACGCCTCCAGCGCGCGCGACACCTCGTAGGTGAAGTCGACGTGGCCAGGCGTGTCGATCAGGTGCAGCACGTAGTCGGTGCCGTCGACCTGCCACGGCAGGCGCACGTTCTGCGCCTTGATCGTGATGCCGCGCTCCCGCTCGATATCCATCCGGTCCAGATATTGGGCGCGCATCTGCCGGTCCTCGACCACTCCGGTCAGTTGCAGCATGCGATCGGCCAGCGTCGACTTGCCGTGATCGATGTGCGCGATGATGCAGAAGTTCCGGATCCGAGTCGGATCGGTGAACGTCGTATCGGCGAAGCTGGCGGGCACTCCACTCCTCATGGGTATCGGCAAACTGTCCTCTATCGTCCCATGAGCAGTGGGAAGGTCGCCTCGGCGGTGTACCGAACCACGTGGCACGGCAGCGCACGAGCTGATTTCACGGTCGCCGCAGCGCATTCCGGGGAACGTCGGTGGCCCATCGCAGAGTTAGGCCCATGCCGGGCCAACCGCTGAAAACCATCGAGATCGAGGGCTTCACCCCCGAGACCGTGAGCGCTCACACAGTCATGGCGTGAAGCTATGAATTGGGCATCGGCTCGGAGTCGGCTCGCCCCTGCTTACGCGGGCCTTCGCCCGGCCGACCGCTCTGCTCGGGTATCGCAAGCCCAGATCAGCACATCGGCAGCCGCACGACCGGTGGCCCGGCACAGATGAGAACGGGGCCGTCCGCCGTTATATTGCGAGGATGGCCCGTAGTTGGAACTCCCTCGGCAAGCAGCTCGGCATCATCGCGAAGGAGCAGGGTCCGAAGATCGTTCGGCAGCAGGGACCGAAGCTGGTGGAGCGGTTGGTCGGGTCGCTGGCGCAGCGGAAGACCCGGCCGGTGCGGGTGCGACCGACCGCGTCCACGCCGGTGCCGACGGCCGAGCGGGCGCGCCAGATCGTGTACTCGCCGCAGCTGGACGGGCGCGCGGACCCCGGCGAGATCGTGTGGACCTGGGTGCCCTACGAGGAGGACCCGAGCAACGGCAAGGATCGGCCGGTGCTGGTGGTCGGCCGCGACCATCGGACCTTGCTCGGCCTGATGTTGTCGTCGAAGGCCGACCGCGCCTTCGACCGCAACTGGGTCGGCATCGGCAGCGGCAGCTGGGATGCCGAGGGCAGGCCGAGCTGGGTCCGGCTGGACCGCGTGCTCGACGTGCCCGAGGACGGCATCCGCCGCGAGGGCGCCATCCTGCCGCGCAAGACCTTCGACCTGGTCGCTCACCGGCTCTGCGCCGAATACGCCTGGCACTGAGCCGGACTCGGCGAGCGCCCGTCAGGAGAGCAGGTTGCGGGAGCGGCCGAACAGCAGACCGTAGAGCAGGGCGCCGAGCGCACCGCCGATGAGCGGGAAGAGCACGAACGCCCACACCTGCCCCATGGCACCGTCCTGGTAGGGCGCGACGGCGAGGCTGCGGGCCGGGTTCACCGAGGTGTTGTCCACCGGGATCGAGATCAGGTGGATCACGGCCAGGGTGACGCCGATCGACAGGCCGGCCAGCGGCACGTCGGAGAGCTGATCGGTGGAGGCGAGCACCACGAAGACCAGCAGCGCGGTCAGCATCACCTCGATGATGATCATCGCGGCCATGCCGTAGCCGTTCTGCAGCACGACCTCGCCGAGCGGGCCGGTCTGTGCCGACGGGCTGTGCCGCCCCCAGCCGTTGGCGCCGAGCCCATCGGCCGCCCGATCGTAGGACGGCAGGTTCTTCGCCAGTGCGAACAGCACGAGTCCGGCGAGGAAGCCGCCGATCAGCTGCGCGATCCAGTAACCGGCCGCGGTGACCGCGCCGATCCGGCCGAGCAGCAGATGACCGAGGGTCACCGCGGGATTGACGTGGCAGCCCGAGATCGGGCCGATCGCGTACACCAGGAACAGCAGCGTGAGCCCGAAGGCGAGCGCCACACCGAGCGCGCCGACCCGGTCCCCCGCCAGCACCGCCGTTCCGACACCACCCATCACCAGCACGAAGGTGCCGAACGCCTCAGCCCCGAACTTCTTGGATTCGGGAATCGGGCCTAGTTCGGCGACTTCCTCGACCACTTCTTGAGCCGTTGGGGACATCTGTCAGCCCGCCTCTCCGCGTGTTCAGGTCATCCGAGTCACTGCCGCGAGATCTGGTCACAGGTCGTCGTCGACCGCGCCCTCGTACCGCCGGTAACCGGCACTACCAGCTCGAACGCTACGCGTCCCCGGCAAGGCCGACAACGATCTGGACAGCGTGTCTCAAGCCAGCCGCGTGATCTCGACGACCACCTCGAGATCGGTGGAGCCGCCGCCGGAGAAGATGCCTTTCAACGGGGGCACATCGGCGTAGTCCCGGCCGACGCCGACCGAGATGTGCTGCTCGTTGATCGCGATGTTGTTGGTCGGGTCGTAGCCCCACCACATGCCGGTCCACGCCTCGATCCAGGCGTGCGACTGGCCTGCGACCGTCACCCCGATCTCTGCGGCCGGGTCGGGATGCAGATAGCCGGAGACATAGCGGCTGGGAATGCCCATGCTGCGCAACAGGACCAGGGTCAGGTGCGCGTAATCCTGGCAGACGCCTTGCCGATCGGCGAACGCCTGCACCGCGGAGGTGTGCACCGAGGTGGTGCCCGCGAGATAGTTCATCTCGCGATGCACCCATTCGGCCGCGCGCACAACGGCTTTCGCGGGTGGCAGCCCCTTGGCGAGCTGGCGGGCGATGCCGGCGAGCTTGCGATCGGCGGGCACGAATCCGGTGGGCGCGAGCATCTCGTCGAAGCGGTCGGCGATGTGCCCGGCGCGCAACTCGTCCCAGTCCAGCTCTTCGGCCGGGCCCGCGAACGGCTCAGTTTCCACCACCGACGAGCCGGTGACCTCCAATTCGGTGTGCGGAGCGTGCAGGTCGAACGCGGTGACCGCGGTACCCCAGTAGTCGGTGTAGCGGTAGGAGCGGGTGGAGGGCACGGTCTCCACCCGATTGAGGATCACGTTCTGCCTGCTGTCGGCGCGCGGGGTCAGCCTCGCCTCGTTGAACGAGCGGGTGACGGGTGCGTCGTAGACATAACCGGTGGTGTGCACCACCCGAATGCGCCAGCTCATAGCTCCCCTTCGACCTGCACGTTGTCGTCTCGACTGCTACGCAGATCGGTCCACGCCACCCACGGGGCCGCGTGGAAGTACTGCAACGCGATCGCTTCACTCACTTCCCGGCAGGTCTTCTGCAGCGACAGCAGCCGAGTCTGCAGATCCTCCAAAAGCACACCGGGCGGCAAGAATTCGAGCTCGCTGCGTGCCCGGCCGAGTAGTCGCTGCGCCTCGTGCCTGGCACCGACCCGGCTGCTCGGGCGCTGATCCAGTTCCGCGAGGCAGCCTTCGGCAACCCGCACCGAATGGAACACCGAGCGCGGGAAAAGCCGGTCCAGCAGGATGAATTCGGCGACGAGGTTGGCGTCCAGCGCGCCGCGATGGGTGCGCAGGTAGGTGTCGTGCGCGCCCGCAGAGCGCAGCACGGTCACCCAGGCGGGCGAGGAAGTCCGGTCGCCGGCGCGCGAAAGCAGCAGCCGCACGGTCATATCGACGCGTTCGATGGAGCGGCCGAGCAGCAGGAAGCGGTAGCCGTCGTCGCGACTGAGCGTCGAATCCGACAGTCCGGCGAACATGGCGGCGCGGTCCTGCACGTAGTGGAAGAACTCGTGCGGCCCGAGACTGCGCGCCGCCTTCTCCGCGACCGCCAGTCCGATATAGGTGGCGTTCAGGCACTCCCACATCTCACTGGACGTGACTTCCCTTGCGCCCCTGGCATTCTCACGGGCATTGGCGATCGAGTCGATGATCGAGCCACCGTCGTGGCTGAACGCGACCAGATCGGTGACCGACCAGACGTCCAGCACGCCCTCCGGCGGCTCGATGCCGAGCACCCGCAGCAGCACTCGCGAGGTGCGGTCCGGGTCGACGGTCGCGTCTTCGAGCAGCTGATGCACCGCGACGTCGAGGATGCGCGCGGTGTCGTCGGCACGCTCGACGTAACGTCCTATCCAGTACAGGGATTCCGCGTTGCGGGCCAGCATCAGCGGGTCACCGTCCCTTGCCACCGGCACTGCGCGGGTCCGCGCCGCCATTGCCGCTGTTCCTGTTGTTGTTGCTGCTGTTGCTGATTCGCCTGCGCCGCGGTGAGATCGCGGCCCACTTCCCGCGAATCCGATTGCGGTGGATCGCTGACCAGCTCCGCGCCCGCGAGCTCCCGATCGGCGAGCGAGTCCCGGCCCGAGAGCACCCAGGTGTCCTTGCTACCGCCGCCCTGACTGGAATTGACCACCAGCGAACCATCGGGCAGCGCCACCCTGGTGAGCCCGCCGGGCAGCACCCAGACCTCGTCACCGTCGTTGACCGCGAACGGCCGCAGGTCGACGTGGCGCGGCACCAGCTCGTTGCCGATCTTGGTCGGCACCGTGGACAGCTGCACCACCGGCTGGGCCACCCAGCCGCGCGGGTCCGCCTTGATCCGCCTGCGCGCGGCCTCCAGTTCCCGCGGGGTGGCGTCGGGCCCGATCACGATGCCGTAGCCGCCCGACCCCTCGACCGGCTTGACCACCAGTTCCGCGATACGGTCGAGCACCTCCTCGCGCTCGGCGTCGAGCCAGCAGCGGTAGGTGTCGACGTTGGGCAACACCGGTTTCTCGTTGAGGTAGTACTCGATGATCGTCGGCACGTAGGCATAGATCAGCTTGTCGTCACCCACCCCGTTGCCCACCGCGCTGGAGATCACGACGTTGCCCGCCCGTGCGGCATTGAGCAGCCCCGCGACGCCGAGCACCGAATCCGGCCGGAAATGCATGGGATCGAGGAAGGTGTCGTCGATGCGCCGGTAAATCACGTCGACCTGCCGCTCCCCCGCCGTGGTGCGCATGTAGACGACGTTGTCGCGGCAGAACAGGTCGCGTCCCTCGACCAGTTCCACGCCCATCTGCCGGGCCAGCAGCGAATGCTCGAAGTACGCCGAGTTGTACACCCCGGGCGTCAGCACCACGACCGTCGGATCGGCCTCGTTCGGCGCGGCCGAGGCGCGCAACGCCGCGAGCAGGTGGCTCGGATAGTCGCCGACCGCGCGCACCCGGTGCGAGGAGAACAGATCCGGGAACACCCGCGCCATCGTGCGCCGGTTCTCCATCACGTAGGACACCCCGGACGGCGAACGCAGGTTGTCCTCGAGCACCCGGAAATCGCCGCGCTCGTCGCGGATGAGATCGATGCCCGCCACGTGGATCCGGACCCCGTTCGGCGGGATCAGGCCCGCCGCTTCGCGATGGAAGTGCTGACACGAGGTGACCAGCCGTTTCGGGATCACCTCGTCGCGCAGGATGTTCTGTTCGCCGTAGACGTCGGCGAGGAACAGCTCGAGGGCGACGACCCGCTGCTTGATGCCGCGCTCGAGCTTGGCCCATTCCGCGGCCGCGATCACCCGGGGCACCAGGTCCAGTGGGAACGGCCGTTCCTGCCCGGACAGCGAGAACGTGATGCCCTGGTCGATGAAGGCGCGGTCCAGCGCGGCCGAGCGGGCCGCCAGATCGGCGACGTCGATCGGGGCGAGGGCGGCGAACAGGCCCCTGTAGGGCTGGCGGACCCGGCCCGAGCCGTCGAACATCTCGTCGAACGCGGCGGCGTAGCGGCCGGGGCGATAACCCTCGAATAGCCCGGCGGGGGCGGCCTTGCCATTTCCGGCAGCCCGCCCTTGCATACCGACCGGTCCGGACGCGGTGGGTCGCACCGAACGTGACGCAGAGGCGGGAGTCATGCAAAAATCGTGCTACACGCAGCGGCAATGCTGTGTGAGACACAGGTAAATTTCTCGCATCACTAGTGGCCTCCCTGTGATTTGCCCCGTTTTCGCGTGCGACCGGTCGGTACGATCCACCGGACGAACCGGTGCCGATTTCGTGCGCCGCACGGCGGCTGGTACCCTCGACCTTCGGCGTTGCGTTACCCGTTTACCCAGGGTGTGACGCACGCATAGGAACTTTTCCAGCAGACCACTCAGCGACAGGAACACGAGGAAACAGGCGTGGCCAACATCAAGTCCCAGTTGAAGCGGATCCGTACCAACGAGGAAGCGCGCAAGCGCAACCAGTCGGTCAAGTCGGCCCTGCGCACCGCGATCCGCAGCTTCCGGGAGGCCGCTGCGGCCGGCGACAAAGAGAAGGCCGCCGCTCAGCTCCAGTTCGCGAGCCGCAAGCTCGACAAGGCTGCCTCGAAGGGCGTCATCCACGCCAACCAGGCCGCCAACAAGAAGTCGGCGCTCGCGCTCGCGCTGAACAAGCTCTGATCCACCGGTACCGAGCCGGTACCAACACTGACGCAGCCGCCGTGGCCTGGACGACCACGGCGGTTTTTGTCGTGCTCGCGGCAGGGTGAACCGCCGCCAACTGTTCATCTGCGGGGATTCCGGATCGGCCCCCAGCCTGTCAGTGGTTCCAGCTACCATTCGGCGCATGGTTACCGTGTACGCCAATCAGACCGTGGTCCGTGCCGAGGATCTGCCGGATGTGATCCGGGCAGCCGAGGTACTCGGCTTCGGGGTGAAGATCGAGAACGTGATGGTGCCCATCGACGATGAGGGCACCTACTCGCTGGAGTGGGTCGTCACGAGGGACGAGGAAGTACCGGCCTACGAGGAGTGGGACGGCCGCTACGACGACGAGGTCGACGAGGGCGAGGAGCTAGTGCTCAGCTCGGTCGAATGACCCCGCTGCCGGTGCGGGGTCGGCCGCCAGCCGATCCAGCGCCGCCTGGGAATTCTCGTCCGCCGCGCGGTAGATGACGATGCGCTGGTCGGGGTCCTGCACCGGCATCAACACCTCGAAATTGACCACCAACCGTCCGACGATCGGGTGCCGCAGCGGTTTGGCGCCGCGGCCCTGCACTCGGACATCGTGGCTGGCCCACGCCGCCTCGAACTCGCCGCTGTGCGCGATGAACTCCGCGATCAGCTCGCCGAGCGCCCGGTCATCGGGATGAGCCGCCCACGCCGCACGCAGATCCGCGATGCCCTCCCGGATGACCCGCTCCCGCTCCACATAGAACTCCCGCATGCTCGGCTCCATCAGACACAGCCACATGGTGTTGCGATGCCGCGGCGGCAGCGTCTCGAAGTCCATGAGCAGCCGCGCCATCTCTGGGTTCCAGGCCAGGATGTCGTAGCGATGATTGAGCAGCATCGCCGGTAACGGCGAAAGATCCGCCACCAGCATGGCCAGGGCAGGCGCGGGCACCGTGCTCGGCTTGCCCGCGCTCGGTTGGCGCTGCTGCGCCAGATCGAACAGGTAGGCGCGCTCATCGGCATTCAGCCGCAGCGCCCGCGACAGCGCGTCGAGCACGTCCGCGGACGGACGCAGACCACGCCCCTGCTCCAGTCGCACGATGTAGTCGGTGCTGACCCCGGCCAACTCCGCGACCTCCTCCCGGCGCAGCCCCGGTGTGCGCCGCGCCCGCCTGCGCTGCGGCAGGCCGAGGTCATCCGGGGCGAGGCGCTCGCGCCGATCGCGCAGGAAGGCCGCCAGCTCTTGGGTTCGATCCGCGTTCGCCGTTGCAGTCATCGCCCTCGATAGTACGGCTGGGTAGGACTGGGTTTCCCAGGAAGAACCTTCCCTTACCGTTGCCGCCGCACCGCTCCAGACTGGCTTGCATCAGCACGAAAGCACTGACAAAGGAGCTGGACATGTCCGGAGCACTCACCCTCGATACCTATCGACTGCTCGGCCGTTCGGGTCTTCGGGTGTCTCCGCTGTCGCTGGGCACGATGACCTTCGGCGCCGATTGGGGTTGGGGCGCCGACCGGGACGAGGCGCGCAAGATCTTCGACACCTATCTCGATCGCGGTGGAAACTTCATCGACACCGCGAGCATGTACACCAACGGCACCGCCGAGCAAATGCTCGGCGAATTCACCGCGGACAACCGCGAAAGCCTGGTACTGGCAACGAAATACACCATGCTGCGGCGGCCGGGTGATCCTAATTCCGGTGGGAACCACCGCAAGAGCATGTTCGCCTCAGTCGAGGCGAGCCTGCGCAATCTGAACACCGACTACATCGATCTGCTCTACTTGCACGCCTGGGACTTCCACACACCGGTCGAGGAAATCCTGCGCGGCATGGACGATCTCGTGCGCGCGGGCAAAGTGCTCTATGTCGGCATCTCGGATGCGCCTGCCTGGCAGATCGCGCGCATGCAGACGATCGCCGACCTGCGCGGCTGGTCGCCGCTGATCGCTCTGCAGGTCGAGTACAACCTGGCCGAACGAACCGTCGAGCGCGAACTCGTCCCGATGGCACGGGAATTGGGGCTCGGCGTGATCCCCTGGTCCCCGCTGGCCAGCGGTGTGCTCACCGGCAAGTACAGCAGGGCCGACCGCACCGACGACGCCGAGGGTTCACCGATGGGCAGCCGCAAGAACATCGCGGCCGCACAGGGTTCGCTCACCGAGCGCACACTCGGTATCGCCGACGTGGTCAAGCAGGTGGCCGGTGAGATCGGCACGTCGCCCGCCCAGGTCGCGCTGGCGTGGACGCTGCGTAACCCCGCGGTGACGGCGCCGATCATCGGCGCGCGGACCGCCGCCCAGCTCGAGGACAACCTCGGCGCGCTCGACGTCGCGCTCGACGCCGGGCAGCTGAACCGGCTGGCTCAGGTCAGCGCCATCGAACTCGGGTTCCCGCACGACATGCTGGCCCGGCCGATGACGCGCAACGTGGTCTCCGGCGACCTGAAGATCGTGGCGCGCGCCTGAGCGGAACCGTTGGCGCGCAGCTCAGTTCACGCAGGGGATGGTGTCGCCGACGCCGGCCGACCGCACCGGTGCGCCGACATCCGGTGCGGCATCGGCGGTTTCGGCCGCTGAGTACACGAACGTCGGCGCTGGTTTGAACAGGGCCGCTGTGGGGTCCGGCGCACCGAAGGCGAGCCGGACCTCGCGGCGGATGGCGGCCGGATCGATGATGTTGACGTCCTGGCCGTTGATGTTCTCGTAACGCAGCACCGGCAGGGTGCGGAACTCGACGGCGGGACTGCCCGCGGCACCGAGGGTGCGGAGGAACTCGGTGACGTTCCAGCCGTCGGACAGCACGATGTCGCGGTGCGCGACATCCATCAGCGCGTTGAGTTCGCGCAGGTCGGTGAACGTGCCCGAGCGGCGCAGATCCAGCGCTACCGAGGTGAGAAAGGCCTGCTGGCGATGGGTGCGGTCGAGGTCACCGTGCTCGAGTCCGTGGCGCTGGCGCACGAAGGCCAGCGCCTGCGCCGGGTCGAGCCGCTGCCTGCCCGCCGGGAAGTCCGCACCCGAATACTCGAGGTCACGCACCGGCTGGTTCAGGCACACCTCGACACCGCCGAGCGTCTCGGCGAGGTCGTAGAAGCCGGCCAGGGTCACCTCGGCGAACCGGTCGATCGGCACGCCGGTCAGCTCGCGCACCGCCTGCACGATCGACGCGCGGCCTGCCTCGCGGCCCGCCCGTTCCAGCGTGCGCTGGTCGGTGATCCCCTGGTCGATCAGCTGATCCTGCACCGCGGCCTTCTTCAGGCCGTACGCCTCCTTGATCTTGGCCTTGGTGTAGCCGGGGATGCCAGCCACCGAGACGTAGTCGTCGCGCGGAATCGATACCGCCACAATCTTTTTCAGGTCCGCCGGGATATGCACCAGAATCAGCGTGTTGGCGTTGTAGCCGCCTTCTTCGCCGTCACCGGCGTGTAGCTGATCGAGGATCGCCGTCGGCAGATCATTGCCGTCCTGGTCTTTTCGAGTGTCCAGGCCGATCAGCAGAACATTCAGATCACCGGCGAGCGAGCGCGGGGTATTCACGCCCAGCGCGGCCGATCTGGTGAATCCGCGATCGAGCCGGGCTTGCGTCGCCCAACCGATCGCGGCACCCGCGAGCAGCGCCGTGGACAGCCCGGCGACCACGACCTTTATCGCGATCCGCCCGATCCGAAGGGCCGGTCGCTGATGTGCATTCCGAATCAACCGTCGAGGGTGCCGCGCACCAGCCCGCCGGGGTTCATCGACCGGAAGGTCCGGTGCAGAGTCTTCGCCCATAACCAGCACCAGTTTGACACGAAATCGGTAACCAGCAATTTGCCATTTTCGGCGAAGCCGCTGGTCGAGGCAGTGCGGGCGGGCACTCCCATGGCATCGTCCGATGTTTCCAACGGGCCCGTGAGTCTTGTGCAAAACGCGTTTTACGGCTCGCTTTACCGGCCCTGCACGAGCGCGGCACAGGGTTCAGGGCATGCGCCGCAGCACCTCGATCGGCGCACCGCATGCACCTTCGACTGTGGTACAGCACACATCTGGCATCACCAACAGAGTGGGCTTACCGACCGCGCTGACGCCGCGGATTCAGTGTGCGGTGTGCAGGTCGAGAATCTTCATGAGGGCGTGCTCGAGGGCGTAGCTCGCGTCGGCGGCGCCGCCTTTGACGTCGGCGTTCAGTGCCGCGACGACCTGGAGGGCGGAGCCGATGGTGGCGGGGGTCCAGTTGCGGGCTTGCGCCTGCGCCTTCTTGACCTTCCACGGCGGCATACCGAGCTGCTGTGCCAGCTTGAACGGGTCGCCACGGCCCGCGGAGCCGACGCGGGCGATGGTGTGCACCGAGTCCGCGAGGGCGTCGGCGAGCAGCACGTGCGGCACGCCGCGGTCGTTCGCCCAGCGCAACGCCTCCATCGCGCCGGAACGATCGCCGGCGACCGCGAGCTCCGCCACGTCGAATCCGGAGACCTCCGCCTTGCCGGAGTAGTACTGCCGGACGGCGGCGACATCTATCTTGCCGCCGGTGTCGGCGATGAGCTGCGAGCAGGCCGCGGCGAGCTCGCGCAGATCGGAACCGATGGACTCCAGCATCGCCTGCACCACGTCACCGGCAACGCGCACGCCCGCGTTGCGGAACTCGCCGCGCACGAACTCGACCCGCTCGGCAGGCTTGGTCAGTTTGGCGCAGTCGTGCTGGACGGCACCGGCCTTCTGCAGCGCGGGCACCAAGGCTTTGGCGCGTCCACCACCCGAATGCAACACCACGAGCACCACACCGGGCGGCGGATCGCCCGCGGCCTCGGTGATCACCGCGACGGCGTCTCTACCGGCCTCAGCCGCCGACTCCAGGATGATGACCCGATCCTCGGCGAACAGCGACGGGCTGAGCAACTCGGCCAGTTCGGCGGTGCTCGCGTCACCGGCACGCATCCGATCGATCGGCACGGCGTCGGCGTCCGGCGCCGCCGCACGCACCTGCGCGGTGACCGCACCCACCGCACGCTCGACCAACAGCTCTTCGTCGCCGAGCACCAGGTGCAGCGGCGCGGGCTCGGTCATGACTTCGCCTCGCCGACACGCACCTTCGCCGCACCCGGCGAAACACCGCACCTACGGTTCACTCGCTGACGCTCGTTGTGGTCGGTCACGGCAGCGATCCTACGGTGACCCACCGACACCCCCGCCACAGGTTCCGCCTTCACCACCCCACGCCCGACAGCCCGCGTGCGCTAGCGGGACGTCATGAATCCGGGCGGGTGGCGGCCTAGCACGAGGAGGTCGCCGTGCTGGTCGGTGCGGAGCACGGTGGTGCCGGCGGCGGCCAGTTCGGCGAGGATCGCGGGGTGGGGGTGGCCGAAGGTGTTGTCGGCGCCGACACTGATCAAGGTCAGGCTCGGATGCACCGCGTCGAGGAATTCCCTTGTGGTGGTGCGAGATCCGTGGTGCGGCAGCTTCAGGATGTCGGATCGGAGTGGGATCCCCTGTCGTATCAGGGCTTGCTGCGCGGGGGCCTCGACATCCCCGGTCAACAGGATGCGACCGGCCGCGGTCGTGGCGGCGAGGACGATCGACCGGTCGTTGGCCTCCTCGGCTTCGGCACCCGCCGTCGGCGGTGCGGCCGTAGCCGCGGGCGCGAGCACGGTCAGCTGGACCGCACCGAACTCCAGCACCTGTCCGGCCACCAGCCGCAATATCGGAATTCGTTCGCGCCGTGCGAGTTCCACCACCTGCTCGAGGTTCTCGACCCGGGCACCGGTCGGCCGTCCCACCCGCGACGCGCCAGGTCGCCGATCCGCCGGGCAGCCTCCCGCCGCACACCGATCACAGTGCTCCGACGGTGCCGCAGCTCCGTCCGCGGGACCGCTACAGGTACCGGTCGCTGAGACCGCCGCCGTGTCCTGGTTCGCCGCCCGCTCCGAGCGCTGGTGGTCGATATCCGTGCCGATCCGTTCCTGTGCGCCGACCGCGATCGCCGCGACGGCGCGGCCGCGCACCGCACCGTCGAGGCCGCCGATGTGGTCGGCGTGGGGATGGGTCAGCACGAGTAGCGAGATCCGCGATATACCCAAGCGGTTCAAACACATTCGCATCCGGCGTGGCTCGGGACCGACGTCGATCACGACGGCCGCGCCGGCACCGGTCGCCACCGCGAGCCCGTCGCCCTGGCCCACATCACAGGCGGCCAGTACCCATCCGGACGGCGGCCAGCCCGGGTGCCAGACGCGCACCGGCAGCACCACCACCGCGATACCGAACGCCACGGTCAACAGCAGTCGGCGGCCGGCCGAGAAGCGCAACACGACAATGCAACCGGCGGTTATCGCCGCGGCGAGTAGGCCACCGCACAGGCCATCGCGCACCGCGACGGACGCGCCCGGCACCGCGGCCGCGTGCTCGGCGACAGACAGCAGCCACCACATCGGCGGTGCCGCACAGTGCACGACCAGTTCGGCAGGCGGCGACCAGATCGACGCCAGCACCGCGGCGAGTGCCCCGAGCACGGTGATCGGCGCGACCACCGGCTCCACCAGCACGTTCGCCACGATCGCGACCAAGCTGAGCCGTCCGGTCAGCGCGACGACGAGCGGCGCGGTGACCACGAACGCGCCGGCCGCCACCGCGCAGAGTTCCGCGGGCAGCCGCCACCAGCCGCGAGCGCGCAGCCAGTCCGCCCAGCTCGGCGCCAGCAGGATCAACCCGCCGGTCGCGACCGCCGACAACGCGAACCCCATCGACACCGCGAGCGCGGGCCACACGGCGAGCAGCCCGATGATCGCCGCGCACAACGCCGGAAGTGCCTGCTTGCGCCGGCCGGTCACCACCGCGAGCAAGGTGATCGCTCCCATCGCCGCGGCACGCAGCACGCTCGGGTCCGGCCGTGCGATGATCACGAACAGCACCAGCACCGATCCCGCGACCACCGCGGCGGCACGCGGGCCGAGCGTGAGCCCGCGCACGGCACCGAGCACCACCGCGAGCAGGATCGTGAAGTTCGTGCCGC
Organism: Nocardia brasiliensis; assembly: GCF_011801125.1. Taxonomy (NCBI): domain Bacteria; kingdom Bacillati; phylum Actinomycetota; class Actinomycetes; order Mycobacteriales; family Nocardiaceae; genus Nocardia; species Nocardia brasiliensis. The sequence goes on along the minus strand of NZ_CP046171.1, from coordinate 2,058,403 downwards.
TGACCGCGCAAAGGTGTTGCAGCCCAGCGATGTCGAACTCGTCCCGGACGTGCTCGGGCAGCGCCGAGGTGTCCCCTACGACGAGCGCGGGCAGCAGCCCGGCCGGTTCGGCGGGCAACGCATTGGCGGCTACGGTGGCGAAATCGGCACGCACGGCACGCGCGAGGCGCTGCCACCAAGGCAACGGGCCCACCGGCCGCGGTTCGCCCAGCGCCCGCAGCGTCACGACGGTCAGGTCGCGCTGCCGAGGCAGCTCGGCCTTGGCGGGGAACTGCACCGATTGGCCCGGCGCGAGGTTCGCCCAGCCCGCGCCCGCGGCCAGAATCACCACGGCGCCACCGGCGCGCACGGTCCGCGCGCCGTACCGGTACTCGTGCAGGTTCGCCCGCAACACCCATCGATCACCGCCGAACGCGGTGCCGCGCAACGGCTTCGGATCATCGCTCGGTGTCACCTGCACCCGCACCGAGTGCCCGATCACCGACCGCAACGGATGCGCGGCCACCCGATGCTCACGCCACGCCGCGGCCACCGCGAAACCGGCGGCCAGCAGCACCGCCGCCAACGCCACCACCGCCACGGCCCGTTGCCGCTCGCGCCGATGCGCCAGTGCCCACAGCAGCAAGACCCACAACCCGATCGCCGAGACCACCAACGCGACCGCGAGCCACAGCCCGGCCCGCCACCCCGCGGTCAACGCCACAATCGTTGCGCCCCAACACCCCAGTGCCGCGGGCAGCAACCGCGCGTCGAGCACCTCCGGCACCCGATCCCGCCCCGCCTCGTCGCGGACCCGCACCGCACCGCTCGCCCTCACCGCCGCACCGGCCCTCGTGACTCGGCCGGTGTCGGCCCGCCGACCGCAGCGGCGATCGCTTCCGTCACGCCGGTCGTGCTCATACCCGCACCAGCTCGCGGAGCCGGGCGAGCCGGGCCGGGCCGATGCCGTCGACCTCGCCGAGTTGAGCGACGTCGGTGAAGCGGCCATGGGCATTGCGCCAGGCGATGATCGCCTTGGCGGTGACCGGACCGACGCCGGGGAGCGCGTCGAGCTGGGCCTCGGTCGCGGTGTTCAAATCGACCCGGCCCGAAGCCGGTGCCGTCTGGGCGGATCCGGACGCGGGCGCGGCCGGGGCGCGGCCGCCCGCGCTGATCGTCGCGCTACCGAGTTGCGGCGCACCGGGATTGGGCCCGGACCTGCCGACGAGCACCTGGTCGCCATCGGACAGTCGCTGCGCCAGGTTGAGTCCGGTCATGTCGGCGCCGTCGAGGGGCCCGCCCGCCGCGGTGAGCGCATCGGCCACCCGCGCCCCGGCGGGCAGCCGCACCAATCCGGCTCGCGGCACCAAACCCACGACGCTGACCACGAGTTCACCGCCGACGGGCGGGCCGGGCTGGGCGGGCTCGGGTCCGCCTCCGTTCGGCGCACCGGCATCCGCCGGGCCCGCCACCGCGGCAGGTGCGTCCGCCGCGGCGGTCGAGTGCACCGCGGGCAGCGGCGGCACCGGCCGCGCGATCGGCCGCTCGCGAAATATCACGACCCCGGTCACCGCCATCGCCACCACCCCGACCGCCAGCAACGTGCACACCCCGCGCCGCCCGGGGTCGATCCGGATGCCACGGAAACGCTCCGGCACCAACCGATCCCGCCACCCACGCCGAGCCGCAGGCTCCGACAACCACCCCGGCGAGCGCACCACCCCGGCGTCGGCGGCAGCCGCGGGGACCGATTCGGGTGCCAGCACCTCGAGGTCCCAGTTTCCCTCCTGCTCAGGGCTTTCCAGGTCCGAACCGGCCACCGGACGGGACGGCTCCGCAGAATTCCCGCGCACCGCGACCGAACATGCCCGCGGCACCGACGGCCGGTCGGGGCCGGACGAGCCGTCGGCCGACAAGCCACCGTGGCCATCCGGCGCGCCGACGGGGGACGACGCGCGCGGCCACGCGGACGGTGTGGCGTCGGCGGCCGGGTGGACCGATCGCGGTGGGACACGGTTCGCCGACCGCGCGTCGGCGGCCGACGTCCGCCCGCCGGGCAGCAGCCGCAGACCCTCGGCCTCCCAGCGTTTCACCGCCAGCGCCCGTGACACGTGCGGTCGCCGGGTGCCGAGGGGTTTCGGGGTTGCGCCGCGACCGGCGCTGCTGACGCTCACGCGGGTGGTCAGGGTGCCGAGTCGCCGGTGGGTTCGGTCGCGCTCTCGCTGTCGTGACATGGGGCCGAAACTAGTTACGGGGGTGACGCAAAGGTCCTGGCCGAACAGGTATTTCGCCTGTCATGTGGATAGTCGCGGGATGGGGACAACTCGCTGCCGACGCGCATCCCGGCGGGCGGATCGGCGGATGTCACCGGTGCGCACGCTCCCGGATTCCACGGGCTGGTGCCAGACTTGGCGGGTGATCCACTTCCGTTTCGGCTTGACGCCGGTGGACCGAGTCGCTCCGTGGGGAGAGCAACGCCGGACGCTGCACTGGTTCGCGCTGACCGAGGGTTGGTACGGCATCGACCTCGGTGGGCACACCCTGCTGCGCTATGGCGCGCGCACCACCGAACTCCTGCGGGCACAGTCCGGCGGCGCGGAAACACCCTACGACTGCTACGTCTCCTATTACGTGGCCCGCCTATGGGAGGACCTGCTCGCGCTCTTACCCAGTGCACTGGAGCCGGTGCCCCCGGACCTGGCCGAGTTCATCGGCACCGACGCCGCGGCCTGGCACTGGACCGAGTCGGCCGAGGTCGACGCCGCGGCCACCTGGTACGGCGAGCACACCCTCGATACCGGCTATCTCTGGTTCGGCCCGCATCTGCGCTGGTGGCGCACGGTCGACGCGGAGCGCGACACCGTCACCCTCGCCTGGCGCCACCCCGAAGACCCCGAGCACGAGATCGAGTTCACCGCACCGGCAGCCGGGCAGATCACCGTACCGACCGACGAATTCCGCAGTGCGGTAGCAGAACTCGATCGCGCCCTGCTGGCGACGCTCGCGACCCGGCTGCGCGAGTTCGAATCCTCAGGTCCCCCACCGGGTGTCGATCTCGACCTCGAACAGCTGCGGCTCGAACAAGACGACCGTGCGCACTGGCTCGCCCGCGCCATGTGCGCGCGACCCGAGACGGACTGGTCCGCGGTCCGGGCCGGCGCCGAGGTGCTCCGCCGGTCCGCTCCCGTCCTGCCCTGAGCGAGCCCGCTACCCGCAGCCGCCGGGGAGGACGAGCACTCCGACGGCACCGAGACCGAGATGCACCCCGAGGGTGGGCCCGAATTCGGCCACCATCAGTTCCCGGATGCCGGGCACCAGCTCGCGCAGCTGCGCGGCCACGGTCTGCGCGGCCTCCTCGGCGCCCAGGTGCTGGACGGCGACCGCGGCACCGTCCTCGCCCGCCGCGTCGACCGCCGCCGCGACGAGTTTCGCGAACGCCTTCGATCGCGTGCGCACCTTCTCCCGCAGTTCGAGCCGCCCCTCGACGATGTGCAGCAGCGGTTTGGTGACCAGCTCGCTGCCGAAGAAGGCGGCGGCCGAACTCAACCTGCCGCCGCGGCGCAGCTGTTCGGTCCGATTGACCAGGATGAACGTACGGGCGCGACTCGACGCGGCGACCGCGGTGTCGTAGACCATGTCCAGCGCGGCACCGGTGCGAGCGCGCCGCGCCGCCGCGAGCACCGGCAGGCCGGTGGCCAGGCCGGCGCCGAGCGAGTCGACCAGGCGCACCCGATCGGCGGCGTCCATGTCGCGCACGGCCTGCCTGCCCGCCTCCCAGGTACCGGAGAGCTGGCGCGAAATATGCACCGCGACAACACCATCACCGTCGCTGCGGGCCAGCGCCTCTTCGTACACAGCGCGCAGCTCGCCGGGTGAGGCGGCCGAGGTGGTCACCGTGTCGGCGGCGTAGTCGATCTCGATCGGGTCGACGCCCTCGCGGATCGCGCGGTCCCCGATCAGGACATGGAGCGGGACGACGGCGAGCTCCAGCTCATCGACGAGTTCGGCAGGAAGGCTGGCCGACGAATCTGTCACGACCACGACGGCCACGGACTACCGAACCTCCTGCAGAGCCTTCACCATCGCGTTGGCCACGGCCTCGTGTCCGGCCCAGCCCCAGTGGATTCCGTCCGGGTTGGCGTCACCGGAGAAGATGTTGTCGCGCACGGCCTCGGCGAGGTCGACGAGCGGCACGCCCGTGCGCCCGGACCATTCGCGCAGTGCCCGCACGGCGGGCTCGCGCCCGGTGTGCACGCGCCCGTAGGCCGCGCAGTCGTGAACCGACGGCAGCACCGCGACGACCGGCAGGTCGGGTCGCAACTGCGCCAAGGCTTCGCGCGACTGCTCCAGGTAGTCGACGCTCACCTTCGGCGGAAGTGCCACGGGGCGACCGAGTTTCGACAGTTTCGGTTGCAGCCAGTTGTAGGTCGCGCGTACCCCGCGGCGCACGCCGGACGGGCGCACGTAGCGGATCAGTTCGCGCAGGGCGGTCGGCAGCGGCGAGGGCAGCGAGTCCATGCCGCCGACGGCGAAGACCACCGCACCGGCACGCGGCACCGCCGCCCACACGCGCGGGTCGCCGATCAACGCCCAGTAGGCGTCCCGGCAGGTCCAGCCGATCCGGCCGACCAGCTCGACCTCCCAGCCGAGTTCGGCGCCGACCAGATTCGGCCAGATCCGCGGATGATCCGCGGGCAGACCGCCTTTGGGGCCGAAGTACGACAGCGAATCGGCGATCACCAGCAGCACCGGTCGCTCGCCGGAGGTCGCGACCGCCGGTCGCGGTTGGTCCGCGGCTGCGTCGACCACTTCGGCGGCCTGCGCGTCGAGTTCCCCGGATTCAGTTGCGTCCGTGCCGGACTCGGCCGCCACAACCGAGCCAACGGGATCTTCGGGTGGCGGGTCCACCGAGCTGGCGGGGCGGGCGGAGTCGTCCGCGTCGGCGGCTCCCCCCGGCTGTTCCGAGTCCGAATCCGTTCCGTCGGAGTCTGTTTCGGTCACCGCGGCCGGTGCGGCCTGCGGCGGACCGAACAGCGCATCCGGGATCGAACGTTCCGGTTTCGCCGAAGCTTTCCGGAACAGTTCGTCCGGCACCTGCCGAATCGGATCTTCAGAGGACATCCGGGGCCACCTTCGCAGCTGCGTTCCACACATCGAGACGCCAGCCGGGCTGGTCGATGCTCGGACCGTGGCTGCTGAGCTGCACCCAGCTGGTATTGGCCAGTCCGCCGAGGACCGGCCAGTGGGCTGGCGGCAGGTCGAGCAGCGCGGCCGTGAGGCCTGCGATCAGCCCGCCGTGCGCCACCAGGATGATAGTCCGGCCCGGCCAGTCCTGCCGCTCGACCAGCAATTCCCGCACCACCGGCAGTGCCCGCGCGCCGACCTCGAGTTTGGTCTCCCCGTTGGGCGGCCGAAAGCCGGGGTTACGACGCCATTCCAGGCGCGCGCCGGGGTAATCGGCGTCCACCTCCAGATGCGTCAGGCCTTCCCAGTCACCGAGATCGGTTTCGCGTAGCCGCTGATCGGGCACCACATCCAGAGCGGTGTGCTCGGCCAGCGCGGACGCGGTGTCGAAGGCACGCCGCAGATCCGACGAGACGATGGCGATGGCATTGCGGGAAACGAGTTCGCGCGCAGCCTCTTTCGCCTGCCTGCGACCGAGTTCGGTGAGATCGGTGTCGATCTGCCCCTGCATCCGGTCGGCGGCGTTCCATTCGGTCTGCCCGTGGCGCAACAGGATCAACGTGCGCACGCTGGCATATTTGTTCACGACTGCCACCCGGCTACTCCCCCTCGTTCACTCGGCGTCGCTGTCCGCGTCACCGTCCACCGCCGCGGGCCGGTTCTCCGGCGCGCCGATGCCGTCCACCGGCACCACCGGGCAGTCTTTCCACAACCGTTCCAACGCATAGAAATTGCGCTCGTCATTGTGCTGGATGTGCACCACGACGTCGACATAGTCGAGCAGGGCCCAGCGCCCCTCCCTGGTGCCTTCGCGCCGCACCGGCTTGTGCCCGGCTTCGCGCAGCTTCTCCTCGACATTGTCGACGATGGCGTTCACCTGGCGCTCGTTCGGCGCGGAGGCGATGACGAAGCAGTCGGTGATCACCAGCTGCTCCGACACGTCGAGCACCACGACGTCGGTGGCCAGCTTCTCGTCCGCCGCCAGCGCAGCAACCTGCGCGATCTCGACCGACTCGACCGATGCCGTCATGCCCGCCCCTCGCTACGCATTTTCACTCAGCTACCTTCCGCTTCTGCGGCCACGTACAGGTGCCGCTTCGATATGTACTGCACCACGCCATCGGGGACGAGGTACCACACCGGCCGGTTCTCGGCGGCGCGGCGACGGCACTCGCTCGACGAGATCGCCAACGCGGGGATTTCGATCATGGTCACCGCGTCGGCCGGCAGGTCGCGCAGATGCTCTTCGAGATGATCGGTATTCAGCTCATACCCCGGACGGCTCACCCCGACAAACCTCGCCAGTTCGAACAGTTCGGCCCAATTCTGCCATGTCAGGATGTTGGCCAGCGCATCCGCTCCGGTGATGAAGAACAGCTCGGCGTCGGGGTGCTGGCTGCGCATCTCGCGCAGGGTGTCCACGGTGTAGGTGACCTTCTGCCGGTCTATGTCGGCACGGCTGACCGAGAAGCTCGGGTTGGAGGCGGTCGCGATCACGGTCATCAGGTAGCGGTCCTCGGCGGGACTGACCTTTTTGTCCGCCTTCTGCCAGGGCTGACCGGTGGGAACAAAGATCACCTCGTCGAGGTCGAACCGGTCGGCGACCTCGCTGGCGGCGACCAGGTGACCGTGGTGGATGGGATCGAAAGTCCCGCCCATCACACCGAGCTTGCGGCCGCGCCGGCCTGTCTCTCGCATGAGTGCCGAGCTTAACGGGTCGAGTGCCGGTCACCGGGGGCGGTAAGCCGCCGGACGGGCGGCCCCGGGCGACCGTGCGCGACCGGACTATTCGTCGGTGGCCTCCCCGTCCAGCATTTCGTCCAGTTGCCTGCGCGTCTCGGCGAGTTCCTCGCTCACCTCCGCGCTGCTCGGGGCCTGTTCCAGTTCCGCGATCATGGCACGCATCGCCGCGAACCAGGACCGGTCCTGCTCGGAGCCGTATCCCCACAGCTGGAACCAGGCGGCCGAGCGCACGCACCTGGCCCGCGGCACCACCTCGCCGAGTTCGCCGAACAGCGCGGCGGCCCGCAGATAGGCCGCAAGCGCCGCCTCGGGGCGTTCGCAGTAGTCCAGGGTCGTCGCGACGGACCAGGCCAGCTCCGCGTGCAGCGCGCGGCGTTCGGGATCGTGTTCCACCAGTCGCGCGCCCTCGGCGAACTGCCGCGCGGCCTCCTCGTACCGATGCAGCGCCCGCAGCGACGCGCCGAACTGCGCGCGCACGGTGGCCAGCTCGGCGGCCGGATACGGCACCTGCGCCGCCAGCGCCTCCTCGAACAGCGCGACCGCCTCGCCGTGCCTGCCCGCCCGATGGAAGGCCCGCGCGGCGATCACCGTGTGGTGCAGCAGGTCCGGTTCGGACAACCCCTCCCAGCGCGCGCCCGCACGCACCGCGGCATCGGCGAGGTCGAGTTCGCGTCCCGGTTGCCCGGCCAGTGCGATGACCAGCTGCGAACTCAGCCGGGCCAGGTGCTCGGCGGGCAGCACCGAGACGCCGATGGCCAACGCTTGGCGCAGATGTCCTTCGGCCGCGGCCGGGTCGACGGAGAGTTCCGCGGTGCCGAGTTCGGCGAGCCGCAGCGCCTCGGACCTGCGGTCCTCGGCCGAGCTGCCCTCCCATTCCGCGGCGGCCACCGCGCGCTCCACGCAGTCGGCGACGGTGATCTCGCCCGCCGCCGCACGCACGCCGACCAGCTCGGACCGCTTGCTGCGCAACCCGAGCGGCAGCCGTTCCACCAGGGGTTGCGCCGCCAGGCGCGCGGCGATCCTGGTGCTCACCGCGGTGTTCCCGTTGCGCAGGTCGTAGCGGGTGCACAGACCGGCGATCTCGGTATCGAGCTCGGCGAGCAGCGAATACGCGGTCCCCGCGCCGATCGGCAGATGGCCGAGACCGAGCGTCTCCAACCGGCGCAGCAGGACGCCGACACCGCTGATGAACTCGAGCCGGCCTCCGACGTCGGCACCGGGATCGGTGAGCCAGCGCGCGTGCTCGGCGAGGAGCTCGAGCCCGCGCCCCTCGTTGCCGGTGAGCGCGCAGAACTCGATGTGCTTGGCCACCGATGGCCGCAGGCTGTCGTTGAGCCGCACCAGCGGATATCCGGTGAGATGCGCGTTGCGCGCCTCGGCGAAGCGACCGGTGCGCAGCATCGGGAGCAGCGCCAGCGCCAGCACCCGGTGCGGCTCTTCGCTACAGCTGTGCTCGCCGTCGAGCACCGGTCGCCAGTGCGCGAGCGCGGCCTCGTCGTCGCCGAGCGCCGCACTGCCGATACCCCATTCGTTGCACTCGCAGGCCTCGCAGTCGGACATGGCGTCGCGCGGCGCCGCCATGGCCTGCTCGTGCATGCGGGCGCCCCGCGCGGCGTCGCCGAGCTTGCGGGCCAGCTCACCGCGCAGCGCGAGCACCGGCCGCAGGCTGTAACCCCGCTGCCGGTACCGGTTTTCGAGCTCCTCGAACCAGCGCTCGACGGTCGGCAGCGGGATCGCCGGATTGTCGATCAGCCCCCAGGTCATCCATTTGAGGTACCAGTGCACCGAATACGTCAGCGGGCCCAGCTCGGCCGGATGCTCGTCATAGATCCGCAACAGCCTGCCGTAGGCGACCGGCGCGAGGTCGCGCTCGCTCGCGTAGGCGTACGACTCGGCCAGCTCGAGCAGCACCCGTCCCTCGAGCTGCCGATCGGCAGCCGATTTGGCCGCCGCCGCAAGGGTTTCCAGGCGTTCGACGCGAAGCCTGCCGTGCGGCAGCGCATAGACCTGCGTCAGTGCGTCCTTGATCTCGGCGGTGTCCACGTTCACTCCGTTTCGTCGCCGGTGCCCGCGGCACGGCGCGTCGCCCAGCTGAGGAACTCGCCGAACGCGCGGTTGAGCAGCGCGGTGTCGGCGGGTCGCAGCGGGCGGTGGGTCATCAGCAAGGCCTGGCCGTACAGCGATTCCACCGCGGTCTTCAGGAACGCGGGATCGTTGATCCTGGACAGCCTGCGCACGATCGGGCTGTGGTGATTCAGCACGAGTTGCGCGCGCGGCGCGGCGGCATCGAGCGCGCCGAGGATCTCCGACCACAGCTCGTCGGCGCCGAGTGCGGTCTCGGCCCTGGTGCGTTCGTTGCGTGCCGCCCGCCCGTCCAGGTACAGCGCGGGCACCGAGAGCGGGTGAAAGGCACGCAGAATCACGTCACAGGACAACGGATCGAGCACCGCGCGGGCGGCGGTCAGGACCGGCGTCATGGCCAGCTCCTCGCTCGGATCGACCGGGTCGAGCGCGGCGGTGAGGGTGCGCACGTCGAGGTCGGCCACTTCGACCTCGGGTAGTAATCGCGGGAGTAGCTCCACCAGCTCCCGGTCGTAGGCGTAGCCGCCGTTGACGATGCCGATGCCCTGCGCGGCCGCGGTCGCGGCCACCTGGCGGAACTCCTCCACCGTCGCGGTGATCCGCACAACCGGGTGACTGCGGGCGAACTCGGCGAGCGGCATCCGGCCATCGGAGGTCTCGAAGGTCAAGTGCGGCAGCATGATCCGGAACAGCTCCGGGGAATGCCTGGCCATCGCCTTGACCCCGAGCGCGTGCACCGCGAGGAACGCGGCCAGGCGCTGCGGCTGCTCGGTGGCGATCTCGGTGAGCCAGTCGCGCACTCGGTCGCCGAGCACCTCGCGGATGATGGCCAGCCGCTCGTCCTCGTAGAGCCCCTCCCTGGAGGCGGTCGGGCGCAGCGAGTCGGTGTCGATCACGCAGCGCACGAAGAACGCCCAATCCGGCAGCAGACCGCGCACGGCGTCCCCGAGCAGCATGCCCTTCAGGTATACGCGGTGCGCGCTGCTCTCTGCCGGATTGCCCGGCTGGGCGAGCACATACGCGACGCCGGTGACCCCCGCGAGCTCCGCGTCCAGATCGATCACGTCCAGCGGCGCGAAACCGAGCGTGCGCTCGCCGAATTCGAGCAGTGCCGCCCGGCGCTCGGCCGGTGACGGAAAGTCGCGATGCCACACCGCGGGCCCGTCGGTGATCGGCACGACGACCCCGTCGGACTCGACCGTCACCGCGTACGGCAGCAGCGCGCCGAATTCGCGCGCGAGTTCGATCACCCGGCGCGGGGCGAACCACGACTCGGCGCCCGCCCGCGGGGTGAGCCGCACCGTCGTGCCCGCCTCTGGGCTGGTCTTGGGTTCCAGCACCCGCACCGAATAGGTGCCGTCGGCGGCCGCCAGCCATTCGACCGGCGCGGCCGCCGGATCCGCGGCCGAGCGCGTGACCACCCGGATCGTCTCCGCCACGGTGAAGCAGGCCAGCAGGCCGATCCCGAACTGACCCAGGAACTCGCGGCGCGCGCCCTCGATCTCGTCGCGCTTGGACGAGCGGCCGATGGTGGCCAGGAAGCGGTGCACGTCGGCCTCGGTCAGCCCCACCCCCGGGTCGGTGATCCGCAGGCCGTGCTCGTCGACGCTGATCCGAATCGCGGTCGGCGCGAGCCGGTCGCGCGCGGCCCGCGCGGTGACCGCGTCCACCGCGTTCTGCAACAGCTCACGCAGGTAGACGCGCGGGCTCGAGTACAAGTGGTGCGACAGCAGATCGACTATCCCGCGTAGATCCACCTGGAACGCATAACTGTCCGCCACCGCCGCCGCCCCGTTCGGCGTTCTTTCCACCATGGTGGCCGATCGTGCCCCGCCTGCCCAATGGTTCTCTTAACGATCGCTGATGGCGACCCCGTTCTACACCGGGAGCAGGCGCGATACCACCGCGGTCAGCTGCCGGGCCGAGCGGCACTCGTGCATCTCGATGACGTCCTGATACTTGTCGGCGGCCGAATCCCCGGAGCCCCAGTTGGTGCGCATCTCCGGGTTGAGCCAGTGCGCGTGCTTGGCGGTCCGCACCAGCGACCGCAGCGTCTCCAGATCGGGATCACGGTAGTTCGTGCGCGCGTCGCCGAGGATCAGCAGCGAACTGCGCGCGGTGACCGCGTCGGGGTAGTTCCGGACGAAGCCGGCCAGCGCGTTGCCGTAGTCGGAATGCCCGTCCATGCCGACGACGCCCGCCTCGGTGAAGATCCGGGCCATCGCCTTGTCCAACTGGGTGCGCGGATCGAAGAACCGGGTCACCTCGTCGGTCTGATCGACGAACGCGAAAATCCGCACCCGCGAGAACTGTTCGCGCAGCGCGTTGACCAGCAGCAGGGTGAAGTTGCTGAAGCCCGCCACCGAGCCGGACACGTCGCACAGCAGCACCAGTTCGGGGCGGCCGGGCCGTGGCTTGCGGTTCACCAGGTCGATCGGCACGCCGCCGGTCGACATCGACTTGCGCAGCGTCTTGCGCAGATCGATCTCGCCGCGCCGGGAATGCCTGCGGCGCACCGCGAGTCGCGAGGCGAGAATGCGCGCCAGCCGTTGCGTGCCGCGCCGCAGCTCGGCGAGCTCGGACTCGGAGGCGCGCAGGAAATCGACATCCTCGGCCTGCCGTGCGACGCCGTAACCCGCGACGCGCTCGCGCCCGATCCGCTCGGCCACCCGCCGCCTGGTCTCGGCCTCCACCGCCGCGCGGAATCCGTCGATGCGCCCGCGTGCGGTCCGCCGGGCGATCTCGGTGTCGAAGGCGCTGACGTCCGGCCCGGCGGCGAGCCCGGCCAAGATCTTGGCCAGCAAGGTCTGCGGCTGTACGTCTTTCAGCGCCTGATACGCCGAGAACGACGCACCGCTCGCGGACTGGTACTGGCCGAGTTGATCGACCACCTGCGCGGCCAGCGCGTCCAGCCGGGCCTCGGCCGACTCCTCGGTCAACAGCTCGGCGAGCAGTTCGCGCAGCGCCGCGATGTCGATCTCCCCTGCCGCGTCGCGCGGTATCTCGACCTCGTCGCTGGCGGCGATGCGCTCGCCGAGGGCGCGCGGAAACCACAGGTCGAACAGTCCGTCGAACGTCGTGCGATGGGTGGTGCGGCGCAGCAGCGCGCACGCGAGTCCTTCGCGCAGCACGTCACGGTCGAGCAGGTCGAGCACGGTGACCACGCGGCCCGCGTCCACGGTCTCCGACGGACCGACCGGAATACCGCGCTCACGCAGCGCCTCGACGAACCCGACCAGGTGGCCCGGCAGTCCGTGCGGCGCCTGCAACGGCGGCTCCGGTGCGGGCAGTGATCGCGCGGCCATCGGCTCAGGCCAGCTTCAGCTCGGCCAGCGCGCGCTGGTGATCGCTCTGATGCTTGAGCACGACGCCGAGCGTGGCGCGCACGGTGGTGTCGTCCAGATCGTGCAGGCCGAGCGCGAGCAACGTGCGACCCCAGTCGATCGACTCGGCCACCGAGGGCAGCTTCTTGAGCTGCATGCCGCGCAGCACGTGCACGATCCGCACCAGCTGGGCGGCGACGGCGGCGGACAGCTCGGGCACCCGGCTGGCCAGGATGCGACGCTCCAGGTCCTCGTCCGGGAAGTCCAGGTGCAGGTACAAGCAGCGGCGCTTGAGCGCCTCGGACAGCTCGCGGGTGGCGTTGGAGGTGAGCACCACGAACGGCTTGCGGCTCGCGGTGATGGTGCCCAGCTCCGGCACGGTCACCGCGAAATCGCTGAGCACCTCCAGCAGCAGACCCTCGATCTCGACGTCGGCCTTGTCGGTCTCGTCGATCAGCAGCACCGTCGGATCGCTGCGGCGGATCGCGGTGAGCAACGGCCGCGAGAGCAGGAACTCCTCGGTGAAAACGTCGGCTTTGGTTTCTTCCCAGTCGTTTTCGCTGGATGCCTGGATACGCAGGATCTGCTTGGCGTGGTTCCACTCGTACAGCGCGCGGGCCTCGTCGACACCCTCGTAGCACTGCAGGCGGACCAGTTCCGCGGCGGAGGTCTGCGCGACCGCGCGGGCCAGCTCGGTCTTGCCGACGCCGGCCGGGCCCTCGATGAGCAGCGGCTTGCCCAGCCGGTCGGCCAGGAACACCGAGGTGGCCGTGGCCTTGTCGGCGAGATAGCCCGTGCTCGCGAGCCGATCGATCACATCGTCGACCGAGGTGAAAATCGGCTCCTGGGGCGACTCGGGATTGGGGGCCACGTGCAGTCCTTCCTTCGGCGACGAGCGGAAGGCGGACCGCTCGCCCCTCTACTTATACGGGCCGAGTCTGGCCGTCGCCCCACACGATCCACTTGGTTGAGGTCAGCTCCGGTAGCGCCATCGGGCCGCGGGCGTGCAGCTTCTGGGTGGAGATGCCGATCTCGGCGCCGAAGCCGAACTGCTCGCCGTCGGTGAACGCGGTGGACGCGTTCACCATCACGGCCGCCGCGTCGACCCGGCTGGTGAACTCCCGCGCCGCGGCGACCTCGCCGGTGACGATGGCTTCGGTGTGCCCGGTACCCCAGGTGTTGATGTGGTCGATGGCCGCGTCCAGGCCGTCGACCACCTTGAGCGCGATATCGAGGGTGAGGTACTCCTCGCCCCAGTCCTTGTCGTCGGCGGGGACCAGGCCGGGCAGATCGCCGTGCACCGTGACGCCGTGCCGCTCCAGTGCCTCGATCAGCTTCGGCACCGCGGTAGTCGCGATGGCGTCGTCGATGAGGACGGTCTCGGCGGCGTTGCAGACGCTCGGGCGGCGGGTCTTGGCGTTGAGCAGGATCTGCTCGGCCATCTCCAGGTCGGCGGCGGCGTGCACGTAGACGTGGCAGTTACCGGTGCCGGTCTCGATGGTGGGCACCCGCGCGTCCCGGACCACCGCGTTGATCAGGCCCGCGCCACCGCGCGGGATGACCACGTCGACCAGGCCGCGGGCCTGGATCAGGTGGGTGACGCTGGAACGGTCCGCACTGGGCAGCAGCTGCACGGCATCGGCCGGAAGTCCCTGTGCGACAAGCGCGTCCCGCAGCACGGTGACCAGCGCGGCATTGGAGTGCGCCGCCGAGGACGAGCCGCGCAGCAGGGCCGCGTTGCCCGACTTGAGGGTGAGCCCGAAGGCGTCGACGGTGACATTCGGCCTGGCCTCGTAGACCATGCCGACCACGCCGAGCGGCACCCGGACCTGGCGGGCCTCCAGGCCGTTGGGCAGCACCGAGCCGCGCACCACGGTGCCGACCGGGTCCGGCAGCCCGGCCACCTGACGCAGGCCGGAGGCGATGCCGTCGACGCGGGACTTGGTCAGCCGCAACCGATCGAGCAGCGACTCCTCGGTACCCGCGGACTTCGCCGCCATCAGGTCCTCGGCGTTGGCCTCGAGCACGGTGTCGGCCGCCGCGAGCAACGCGTCGGCGGCGGCGTGCAGCGCCTCGTTCTTCTGCGCCGTGGTGAGCTGGGCCAGCACCCGCGACGCGACCCTGGCCTTGCGCGCGGCCTCGTGCACCACCTCGCGGACATCCACTTCGGACGCCGTTTCTACCGTCATGGGTACAGCCTACTGACCCGGTCCAGGCCGAATCCCACCGCTGGTCGCGACCGCCGCCGGAGCCGTTACCGGTCGGGGCGGCGGTGCCGGTGCGGCACTAACCTCGACGGCATGGCCGAAAAGACGGACGTTGCCTCGATCGCGGTGCTCGGCAGTATCAACATGGACCTGGTGGCGACGACGCGACAGCGGCCCGCGCCCGGGGAGACGGTGCTCGGCACCGGATTCGCGATGGTGCCGGGCGGCAAGGGGTCGAACCAGGCGATCGCGGCGCGGCGCGCGGGCGGGTCGGTGCGGTTCGTCGGGGCGGTAGGCGACGACGTGTTCGCCGCCGAGCTGCGCCGCGCGCTGACGGACGCGGCGGTGAACGTGGATCGGCTGCGCACCGTGGCCGGGCCGAGCGGGGTCGCCGCCATCGTGGTGGACGGCGGCGGCGAGAACAGCATCATTGTGATCGGCGGGGCGAACGCACGGCTGACCGAGCTGACCGAGGCGGATCTCGCCGTCATCGCCGATGCCGATATCCTCCTGTGCCAGTTGGAGATTCCGATCGAGACCGTCGCCAAGGCCGCGGCGCACGCGCGGGCGAACGGCACGACGGTGCTGCTGAACCCCTCACCCGCACAACCGCTTCCCGCCGATCTGTGGGCGAACGTCGATGTGGCGGTGGTCAATTCGGGCGAGGCCGCACAGCTCGGAGCCGCCCTCGATCCGGTCGCGCACGTGGTGACCACCCGCGGCGGCGACGGCGCGCACTATCGCGGGCCGAACAGCGAGATCAGCAAGCCGAGTCCACGGGTCACGGTCGTCGACACCACCGGCGCGGGCGACACGTTCACCGGCGCGCTCGCCGCCGCCTGGCACCGCGGTCCGGAATGGGCGCTCGCCTGGGCGGTCACCGCGGGCTCCCTGGCCACCACCAAGCTCGGCGCCAGCACCGCCATCCCCACCGCCGAGGAGATCACCGGCGCGCTCGCCGCGCAGTAGCGGCCCCGCAGCGGACGACCGCAGCCGCACCCGCGAATCCCCTGGGCGGCACCGGAATCGGCTCTGCGGAGTTGTTCCCCCGGGCGGGGCTCGCGGGCTATCGTTGACATTCATGCCAACCATGCCGGAGCGCATACCGTCCGATGACGATCATGCGGCGCTGATCGGCAGGTTGGACGCCGATATGGTCGCGCTCACCTTCGTCGACAATGCCGGGATCACCAGGGTGAAGGCGGTGCCGATGCGCAGGCTCGCCCACGCCGCGCGGTACGGCATCGGCGTTTCGCCCTGCTTCGAGACCTTCGGATTCGATGATCTGATGACGGTCGGCAAATATCTGGGTGGCCCGGACGGTGACCTGCGCCTGGTCCCGGATCTGTCCGTGCTGACCGAGCTGTCCTGCCAGCCCGGCTGGGCCTGGGCGCCCGCCGACAAATACACCCAGGACGGCACCCCCTTCGTCGCTTGTCAGCGCGGGTTCGCCACGAGACAGGCCGCGGCGGCGCACGAGGCGGG
The DNA here is from genome assembly GCF_011801125.1 of Nocardia brasiliensis. Taxonomy (NCBI): domain Bacteria; kingdom Bacillati; phylum Actinomycetota; class Actinomycetes; order Mycobacteriales; family Nocardiaceae; genus Nocardia; species Nocardia brasiliensis. The sequence goes on along the minus strand of NZ_CP046171.1, from coordinate 2,042,400 downwards.
GCTGCGGCTGTCCATGGCGTTCGAGACGGAATGGTCCATCGGCCAGGACACCACCGAGTTCACCCCGGCCGTGCACGGGCCCGCCTACGGCATGGTGCGGCTCGGCCAGGTCGCGGACTACGCGCGCGAACTGGTGGCGGTGCTGGAGCGGCAAGGCATTCTGGTCGACCAGTGCCATCCCGAGTACGCACCAGGCCAACTGGAATTGTCGGTACAGCCTGCCGACCCGGTGGGCGCCGCCGACGACGCGATCCTGGTGCGGCACACCATCCGGCAGGTGAGCACGCAGTACGGCTGGCGCGCGCAACTGGCTCCCTGCATCGATCCCGAAGGCGCCGGTTCCGGTGCGCACCTGCACTTTTCGGCACAGGACGCGGAAGGACCGCTGTTCGCCACCGGCCAGGGCCCCTACGGTATGCGCCCGGCAGGCGAGGCCTTCCTCGCCGGGGTGCTGCGCGAGTTGCCCGCGCTGGTGGCGGTCGGCGCGGGCAACCCGGCCAGCTTCCTGCGCCTGGTGCCCTCGCGCTGGGCCGGGGCGTGGCAGTGCTGGGGACGCGAAACCAGGGAGGCGGCATTGCGTTTCGTCACCGGGGTGCGCGGCACCGAGCAGTCGGCCGCCAACGCCGAGGTCAAATGCTTCGATGCGACCGGCAATCCGTATCTCATCGTCGGCTCGATCATCGCCGCCGGGCTGGCCGGCATCGCGGAGGAGCTGCGGCTGCCCGCCGAAATCACCGGCGACCCGGTGGATTTCGACGCCGAGCGGCTGATGATCGCGGGTGTGCGCAGGCTGCCGATGAACGCCGGTGAAGCCGCCGATCGACTGGCCGACTCCGCGGTTCTGGCCGACGCCATGGGCCCCGAACTGCACGACGCCCTGCTCACCGTGCGCAACGCGGAAGCCGCGCGGTACCGCGACACCGGCCCGGAAGAGCTTGTCGCACTGACCCGTTGGCGGTTCTGACGTGCTGACCGACCGCCTCGCCCTGACCGACCACCACTGCCACGGCGTGGTGCCGGATGACCTGGATCGCCCCGGATTCGAGCGGTTGCTCAGCGAGGGCCCGACCGGCACCTTCGACTCCGCGATCGGGCTCGCCGTCCGCCGCTGGTGCGCGCCCGCGCTCGACCTGCCACCACACGTCGGCGCGGACGCCTATCTGGCCCATCGGGCCGAGCTGGGCTGGCGCGAGAGCGCGATCCGCCTGCTCGGCGCCACCGGGACGACCAGCTGGTTCCTCGACACCGGATATGGCGGCGGCACAGCAGATTTCGGCGCGCTCGCCAAGGGCGAGGTGCGCGAGATCGTGCGCATCGAGCAGGTCGCGCAGCAGGTCATCGCCGAGGTCGGCGCGGGGCGCACGGTCTTCGAGCAGATCGAGTCGAGGCTGCGGGAGCGCGCACGCGACGCGGTGGGACTCAAGACCATCGTCGCCTATCGGTGTGGCCTGGACTTTCCGCTGCGCGATCGGCCACCGCGCGCGGTGCTGCCCGAGCGCCGCCTGGCCGACCCCGACCTGCTCGGCTGGCTGGTCGGTCTCGGCGCGCGCATCGGCGCCGAATACGGTCTGCCGCTGCAGTTCCACACCGGCTTCGGCGACTCCGATCTGCGACTGCACCGCGCGGATCCGTTGCTGCTCACCGACTTTCTCCGCAAGACCGCGGGCACCGGCCTCACGGTGATGCTGCTGCACTGCTGGCCGTTTCACCGCAATGCCGCGTACCTGGCGCACACGTTCGCCCATGTCCGAATGGATGTCGGGCTCACCGTCGGGTATGTGGGCCATCGCGCGCAGGCGGTGCTGGCCGAAACGCTCGAGCTCGCGCCGTTCCGATCGCTGTGCTATTCCTCGGACGGCTACGGGCTGCCGGAACTGCACTATCTCGGCGCGCTGTGGTGGCGCCGCGGTCTCGGCCGGCTGCTCGACGAGTGGATTTCCGACGACGTGATCACCGTCACCGACGCCGAACGCCTCGCCACGGGCATCGCCCACAGCAACGCGGAGGCGGTGTATCCGAGCATCCCCGCACGCCGGACCAAGATTTAATCGAGTGCGCCGACCAGGCACGATCCTTACCGTTGAGCGGTAACGACAACGAGAGGATCGAACCGATGTTTCCCGTCGAGCTGCGCGGTACCAGGGCGCAGACGCTGATGTGGGCCGAGGAGCACACCGTCGAACAGGCGGCGCTGCGACAGCTGCGGAATATCGCCGCGCTGCGCTGGGTCCACGGCGTCCGCGTGATGCCGGACGTGCACCTCGGCAAAGGCGCGACGGTCGGTTCGGTGATCGCGATGAAGGACGCGGTGTCCCCCGCCGCGGTCGGGGTGGACATCGGCTGCGGCATGGAGAGCGTCAAGACCGACCTCACCGCCGCGGATCTCCCCGACGACCTGCGCTCGCTGCGGTCGCGGATCGAGGCGGCGGTGCCGGTCGGCTTCACGGCGCACGACCACGCGGTGGATGTGACCGAGCTCGGTGCCGAGGTCGCCGCGCTGGGCGCGAGTACCGCGACCCTGCGGGCAGGCTGGGACCGCTTCTGGGGCTCGTTCACGTCCCTGGACGCCGGGGTGCGCACGCGAGAGGCCAAGGCGCACAAGCAGATGGGCACGCTGGGCGGCGGCAATCACTTCATCGAGGTCTGCCTGGACCAGGACGACGCGGTGTGGATCCTGCTGCATTCGGGCAGCCGAAACATCGGCAAGGAACTCGCCGAGCGGCACATGGCCACGGCGCGCGCCCTGCCGCACAACGTCGACCTACCCGATCGAGATCTAGCGGTCTTCCTTTCCGGCACACCGGAAATGGCGGCTTACCGGCGCGACCTGACCTGGGCCCAGGAATACGCCGCGCGCAACCGCGCGGTGATGCTCGCCCTGGCCTGCCGGGCGGTGCGCGACGAATTCGCCGGGCGCGAAGTGCGTTTCGAACAGCCGATCTCCTGCCATCACAACTACGTGGCGGAGGAGCTCATCGACGGCATTCCGATGCTGGTGACCCGCAAGGGCGCGGTCCGGGCCGGTGCAGGCGACCTCGCGCTGATCCCGGGTTCGATGGGCACGCGCTCGTATGTGGTGCGCGGCAAGGGAAACCCAGCCTCGTTCCAGTCGGCCTCGCACGGCGCGGGACGGCGGATGAGCCGCACGGCGGCGAAGAAGCAGTTCACCGTCGACGACCTGGTCGCCCAGACCGAGGGCGTCGAGTCCCGCAAGGACGCCGGTGTGGTGGACGAGATCCCGGCCGCCTACAAGGACATCGACGAGGTGATCGCCGCCCAGCGCGATCTCGTCGACGTCGTCGCGACGCTGCGACAGGTGCTGTGCGTCAAGGGCTGAACTCGGCCCGCGCACGGTGAGACCGGACCGCGCGCACCGCACGGTGCGCGCGGTCCGGAACTACCTGCGCCGCAAGGTGGCCGCGATACCGGCGCCGATCAGGAACAGGCCGGTGATCAGCGCGAACCCGTTGAGCACCCAGTTGTGCAGCGCGAGATGGAAATCGTCGGACAGCTCCGGCAGGTTCTCGATCTGCCGATAGGTGTCCTCCGGGAACAGGATGTGCAGCAGGCCGGGCACCAGCCCCCACACCAGACCGGCGACCATCGTCCCGGCCGGCGAGTACGCGGCCAGTGCCGCGACCAGGAACAGCAACACCGCGCCGCCGATGATCTGGAAGTTCGACCCCCACCGGTCGGCGGCGGTGCCGAGCAGCACCCACTGCCGCGTATCCAACGCGCCGTGCGCGGCCAGCCCGATCCCGATCGGCGTCACCACCAGTCCGACCACCGACCCGATCAGTGTGCGCCCGAAGCCACTTCGGTTCTGGAACTGCGCGCCCGGCGGTGACCAGCTCGCGGGCGGCTGATAGTTGCTCGACATGGTTCGGCCCTCCCTGTGGTTACGATCGAGTATGCGGCAGCGGCACCGCCACCGGTCCGCACTCGGCTGATTGGGTGCACTACCGAAACCACCACCGTCCGAACGGTGTTCGTCACGCCGAGTCGCGGGCGTCGACGCCGTAGAGCGCGGCGATGTTCTCGACGACGACGGTATTGCCACCGCGTTGCTTCGCCTGGTACATCGCGCTGTCCGCGCAGCGGATCAGGTCCTGCACCAGCCTGCGGGTGCGGTGGAAGCCGACCACGTCCGCGTCGCCGATGGCCAGGCCGATGCTGGCGGTCACCGCGATCGACCCCATCGGCGCGGCGAGCGCGGCACGCAGCCGCTCGGCGGCGTCGAGCGCGTCGGGCAGGGACAGTCGCGCGACGATCGCGAACTCCTCGCCACCGAGGCGCGAGACGATGCTCTGCGCCGGTGCGTGGTCCAGCAACCGTTGCGCGGTGCTCACCAGCACCTTGTCCCCGGCGTGATGCCCGAAGGTGTCATTGACCGCTTTGAAGCGATCCAGGTCGGCCATCAGGACGCAGACCGGAACCGGGCCGGGCCGCGCGACCACCAGCGAGGAGTGATACTCGAAACCACGCCTGCTCAGCAGTGTCGTCAACGGATCGCACAGCATGTCGGTGCGCAGCACCCAATAGCAGAACTGCAGTCCCGGCGGCACCACCGTCGCCGCGACCATGCCGAGGATCATGATGGTCGCCGAGGCCGCGTCACCCACCCCGAACAGCGGCACGGCCAGCACCACGGCCGAGGCCAATGACCACGCGGTGTGCGCGGCGAGCAGCTGCGGACTGTGGAACGCGCTGACGTAGATGCCCACGATGAGCAGTAGCAGCATGCCGACCGCGCGCACGACATAGCCGGGGCTCAGCAGACAGACCACGCTGATGCACACGTCTCCCGCCGCGATGAGCGCCAGCGATTCCAGCACGCTCGGCCAGGGCAGCAGCCACCAGCGCGCGACCCACACCACCGAGAGCGCCGTGATGCACCACAGCGTCAGCCTGCCGAGCAGGTGCTGCGGCCCCGCCGCCGAGGTCACGATGAGCACGCTGATCAACGGCGTCGCCAGCCCGCACAAGCCGATCGCGGCCTTCACCACCCCGAGCGCGGAACGGGATTCGAGGGCGTTCACCACCCAGCGATAGTCGACGCCGTCGCGCCACCAGTCCCGCAGCAGCGTGCGGTATTCGCTCAGCCCCGTGCCTCGCCGCGACTCGGCTCCGTCCTGCGCGCACACCGCCTGGTTGGTTGTTCGCTCGCTCCGTTCGCTCATTGCGACAAGTCCTCGGCGTCGACTAATCCTCGTATCTCCACGAAAAGCGCACCTGATGCGGTGAACACCGGCGCCTGACGCCGAAGCGGACCCGGCGACGACGCGGCAATTCAGGCAGTGTAAAGCACACCGCGAGTTTCCGAACCACTGATATACCGACCGTTTCGCACGAGATTCGGCGTGTCGCGTCGCTCGGTGGTAGTGCACCCCGCGACCGGCGCGGCGGACGGGCGGACGCGACGCGCGCCGCAGGTGTCGGTACCGTCGGGCACGATGAAGCCCATGACCACGGCGACCGATGTCCCGGCGATCGACCTCACCGCACCCGACCTGCGCGAGCGCGCGGAGGCGCTGCTGCGCGAACTCGCGGGCGCGCAGGCTCGCCTACGCGAGGACCAGTGGACCGCGATCGAGGCGCTGGTGGTGCGGCGGCGGCGAGCGCTGGTGGTGCAGCGCACCGGCTGGGGTAAGTCGGCGGTGTACTTCATCGCCGCGAAACTGCTGCGCGGCGCGGGCCGCGGACCGACGGTCATCGTGTCGCCGCTGCTGGCGCTGATGCGCAACCAGGTCGCGGCGGCGCAGCGGGCGGGAGTGGTTGCCGCGACCATCAATTCGGGCAACATGACCGAATGGGACGAGATCCACACCCAGGTCGCCGCCGGTGCGGTGGACGTGCTGCTGGTCAGCCCGGAGCGGTTGAACAACCCCGACTTCCGCGACCAGGTGCTGCCGCGGCTCGCCGCCGACGCGGGCCTGGTGGTGATCGACGAGGCGCACTGCGTATCGGACTGGGGACACGACTTCCGGCCCGACTACCGCCGCATCCGGACCCTCATCGCCGACCTCGGCTCCGACGTGCCGGTCCTGGCCACCACCGCGACCGCCAACGATCGCGTGGTCACCGACGTGGCGACCCAGATCGGCACCGACACCCTGGTGTTGCGCGGCACGCTGGACCGTGAGTCGCTGCACCTTTCGGTGGTGCGCTTCGACGACGCGGTGGAACGCACCGCCTGGCTCAGCGCCCAGCTGCACCGGCTGCCCGGCTCCGGCATCGTCTACACCCTCACCGTCGCCGCCGCGCACGACTTGGCCGACGTGCTGAACTCGCACGGCCACACCGTCGCCGCGTACACCGGGCAGACGGACCCGGCTGAACGCGAAGCGTTGGAATCGGCGCTGCTGAACAACGAGGTGAAGGCGCTCATCGCGACCTCGGCGCTCGGCATGGGCTTCGACAAGCCCGATCTCGGCTTCGTCGTGCACGTCGGCGCGCCGTCCTCGCCCATCGCCTACTACCAGCAGGTCGGTCGCGCCGGCCGCGGCACCGCTCGCGCGGAGGTGGTGCTGCTGCCCGGTCCCGAGGACGCGCGGATCTGGAGTTACTTTGCCTCCGTTGCCTTCCCGCGCGAGCACATCGTGCGCGCGGTGCTCGACGCGCTCGACACCGAACGCGCGCTGTCCACCGTCGCGCTCGAACCGCTGGTGGAGCTGAACCGGTCCCGCCTGGAGATGGTGCTCAAGGTGCTCGACGTGGACGGGGCGGTGCGCCGGGTGCGCGGCGGCTGGATCAGCACCGGGCAGCCGTGGACCTACGACACCGAACGCTACGAGCGGTTGGCCGCGGCCAGAGAGGTCGAGCAGCAGGCGATGATCGACTACCAGTCGACCACCGAATGCCGGATGGAATTCCTGCGCCGCCAGCTCGACGATCCGGGATTGCCTGCGACACCGACGGATTCGCCCGGTTGCGGACGCTGCGACAACTGCACCGGCACCCGGCCCGATGTCACGGTGGACGCCGCGGCCGTGGCCGCGACCCGGGCCCGGCTCGATCGCCCCGGCCTGGACCTGAGCCCGCGCAAGCAGTGGCCGACGGGCATGGCCAAACTCGGGATTCCGTTGTCCGGCAAGATCACCGACGGCGCCGAGACCGGACGGGTGCTCGGCAGGCTGACCGATCTCGGTTGGGGCCAGCGCCTGCGCGCACTGCTCGACGGGCCCGACGACCCGATCCCCGACGCGGTCTTCGACGCGTGTATCGCGGTACTGCGCGACTGGGATTGGGCGACCCGCCCCACCTCCGTCATGGCCCTGGCCTCCCCGCGCTACCCGGTGCTCACCGCGACCCTTGCCGCGCGCCTCGCCGAGGTGGGCCGGCTCGACGATCTCGGCACGCTGCCGACCCGCCCCGACCGTCCGCCGGTCTCCGCGGCCAACTCCGCGCACCGCGTCGCGGGCCTCTACGACTCCTGGGACGTCCCCGACCTTTCCGGCGTCGCGGGACCGATCCTGCTGGTGGACACGCTCTCCGACACCGGATGGACCTTGACCCTGGCCGCCCACGCGCTACGGCGAGCGGGCGCCGACGCCGTCCTGCCGTTCGCCCTCGCGTCCGTCACCTAGGTTCTGTCTCGAGTCCGGCCGGATGCCTCCGCGGTTCAGCTCGTCGCCTGGCAAGGCGGAGCAGGAGCCGCGCTACAGGCTGAGGGTGGCGCGCAGGCGCGCGTCGAGAGACTCGCACTCGGTGGCCGTGAGCTCGCCGAGTTGTTCGGCGAGCCAGGGACGGTAGGCGCGGTGCAGCTCGAGTGTGTCGGCCCAGCCGTGCTCGGTGTAGGTGGCGAGCACGTGGCCGGGGTCGGACTCGCGCAGCGGGACGACGTGCAGCCAGCGATACGGCGAGGTGATCACCGCGGAATCGGAGACAAGCACCACCGTCATGCGCCGCGGCAGCGGCGTGCCGTCACTGAGCGCGGGAGAGTATCGCCAGATTTGTCCGCGTCTCATGCCGCGCCGCGGGCGTCGGCCTCGGCGGCCTCGGTGACGTGCACGTCGTCGTAGGCGGCGGCGCGTTCGGCCTCCTCGTCGACCGCGAGCCTGGCCAGGCTGTCGTGCACGAGCGCGGACCGCAGCGAGGCGTTGATCACCGAGGAAAGGCTTCGTTTCTGCTGGTCGGCCGCCTGTTTCGCCCACTCGGCCACCTGCGGGTCCAGCGTCACGGTGACACGCGTCGCCTTGCTCATACTCACATGCATACCAGATCGATGCACTCGGCGCGGCCTCGTCGGCGGCGGTTGATCGACTATCGTCGGACCCGTGGCCAGCAAGTCGGCGGCGTCGGCCATCGAATTGGATGTCGGCGACCGCACAGTCCGCATCAGCAACCCGGACCGGGTGTATTTCCCGGAGTCCGGCGCGACGAAGCTCGACCTGGTGCAGTACTACCTGAGCGTGGGCGAGGGCATCGTGCGCGCGCTGCGCGACCGGCCGTGCATGCTGCATCGGTTTCCGAAGGGGCTGGCCGGGGACAAAGTGCATCAGAAGCGGCTGCCCGCCGGTGCGCCGGACTGGATTCCCACCGTGCGCGTCTTCTTCCCCCGCTACGGCAGACATGCCGACGAGCTCTGCGTGCACGAGTTGGCCGACGTCATCTGGGCGGTGCAGATGTCGACCGTCGAGTTCCATCCGTGGAACTCGCGCGCGGCCGACACCGAGAGCCCGGACGAATGGCGGATCGATCTGGATCCGATGCCGGACTGCCCGTGGTCGCGGGTGCAGCGGGTCGCGGGCGTCGTGCACGAGGTGCTCGACGAGCTCGGCGCCGTCGGCTGGCCGAAAACCTCCGGCGGCAAGGGTTTACACGTCTACGTTCGGATCGCACCGCAGTGGGGTTTCAAGCAGGTGCGCCGCGCCGCGCTCGCCTTCGCCCGCGAGGTCGAGCGCCGTGCGCCCGACGACGTCACCACCACCTGGTGGCGCAAGGACCGCGACCCCGAGATGCTGTTCGTCGACTACAACCAGAACGCCCGCGACCACACCATCGCCGCCGCGTACTCGGTGCGCGGCGTGCCGAGCGCGACCGTCTCCACCCCGGTTCGCTGGGACGAGATCCCCGACATCGATCCACGGGACTTCACCATGAAGACGGTGCCCGCCCGTTTCGCCGATCTCGGCGATCTGCACGCGGGCATCGATGACGCGGTCTTCGCGATAGATCCGCTGCTCGAATGGGCCGACCGCGACAACGTCGACGACGATCCGGACCAGGAAACCGACCTCGACCAGGCGTGAGCCGGGGCCGCCTGGCCAGCGGTGATAACGTCGCTGCGGCACTGATCGACGGTGCCGCGCGAGTCCGTCGCGCTGCTTCGAAGGAGGTCCATGTCCATGAACCGACCCGTGGCAGCGATAGCGATCGGACCATCCGACCCACCGCAGGCACTGCTGGCGAAGGCCGTGGTGGAGGCGGGCGCACAGGTGCGCGAGCTGTCCGAGGCGCGCGGGTTGATCTGGTCGGGCACGCCGGGACAGTTCCCCGACGAGTTGCCCGAGTCGATCGAATGGGTGCAGTTGCCCGCGGCCGGTGTCGAGCAGTGGTTCGACTCGGGCATCATCGCGAAGCATCCGAAGATCCGATTCACTTCCGCCGCAGGCGCTTTCGCCGCCAGCGTGGCCGAGCACGCGCTGATGCTGCTGCTCGCCGGGGTGCGCTACCTGCCCGAGCAGTTACGCGCGGCGAGCTGGCGGCAGCAGGACTTCACGCCGCACATCGGGTCGCTGCGCGGCAAGACCGTCACCATCGTCGGCGCGGGCGGCATCGGCCGCGCGCTGATCCCGCTGGTGAGCCCGCTCGGCGCGCACGTGATCGCAGTGAATCGGTCCGGCCGTCCGGTCACCGGTCCCGGCATCCCCGACACGATCGAGACCGTCGCCACCGACCAGCTCTCCAGGGTGTGGGCGCGCACCGACCACGTGGTCGTCGCGGCGCCGGCCACGCCCGCGACCACCCGGCTCATCGATGCCGAGGTGCTCGCGCGCTTGAAGCCGTCCTCGTGGGTGATCAACGTCGCGCGCGGCAGCCTGATCGACACCGACGCGCTGGTCACCGCGCTGGCCTCCGGGTCGATCGCGGGCGCCGGGCTCGACGTGACCGATCCGGAACCGCTGCCCGACGGACATCCGCTCTGGGTGCTCCCGAATGCCATTGTTACGCCGCATGATTCGAATCCGCCGCAGCTGCGCATGGCCGCCTTCGCGGACCACGTCGGCGCGAACGTCGAGCGGTTCGTCGCGGGCGAGGAGTTGCTCGCCCCGGTCGATCCGGAACGCGGCTACTAGCCCGGCCGTTCGAGGCGTCGGCACGCGAATCGTCCCACTGGGTACCAGCAGGTCTGCTGGTACCCAGCTTGTTTTCACAGGTAGGACGCATATTCAAGCAGCCTGCAACAAATGTGCCATTGACAACTGGCACATTCATCGATGATTCTGGGCACATGACAAGGTCAACGAGGACCTCGGTTCCCGACGTACCCACGGCACCGTCGGTGCAGGCGACGCTCGCCGCGACGGCCACCCGGTTCGGCTTGCGGCAGCTCAACTGCGCGGTGCCGATGAACGGACCGGGAGTCTGGTTCGCTCGCAAGCTCGTCGCCACCTTCATGGCCGTCGGGGGCCCGGTGCCGCGCGGTACGCAGGTCACACCGGTCCGGTCCGGCTCGGTGCGCGGGGAATGGGTACGCGCCGCCGGTGTGCCCTTCGGCCCGCGCGCGGTCTACTACCTGCACGGCAGCGCCTACGTCATCTGCTCGGCCCGCACCCACCGGGCGCTCGCCGCACAGCTGTCCAGGAAGACGAACCTGCCCGTCTTCGTCATCGACTATCGGCTCGCTCCGGAGCACCGTTTCCCGGCCGCGGCCGATGATGTCGAGGCGGGCTACCGCTGGCTGCTCGAGCACGGATACGCGCCGGAAAACCTAGTCATCGCGGGTGATTCGGCCGGCGGGCACCTCGCGCTCGACCTGCTCGTCGAGCACGGGCGCCGCGGCATGGCCCCGCCCGCCGGCGTCGCGTTGTTCTCCCCGCTGCTCGATCTGAGCCTTGGCCTGGCCGCCGAACAGGAACGGCTGCAACCGGATCCGCTCATCACCGCCGCGGCGGCGCGCCGGATGCCCGCCATGTACACCCGCGGCCTGCCCGCCGATGCACCGCGGGTGCGGCTGAGCATTCCGGACGGCATCGCGTTGCCGCCGCTGCTGGTGCAGGTCGGCGGCGCCGAAATGCTGCGCGCCGACGCACGGGCGCTGTGCGCGATGGTGCGCGCCGCGGGCGGCAGCGCCGATCTGGAGATCTGGCCGGGCCAGATGCACGTCTTCCAGGCGTTGCCGCTGCTGGTACCCGAGGCCGATCGAGCCCTGACGCGCGCGGCCGACTTCCTGTCCGCCGCGCTGGCCTCCCACCCCGTCTCGGAAAAGGTGAGCTGACATGTTCGGACTGGAAAGCCTACTGCCACTGGGCAATCGACCGCGGCGCAGCCACGGCGCGCGAGCGGTGGTGACCGGCGCGGGCAGCGGCATCGGCCGGGCCTTCGCGGTCGAGATCGCCGCCCGCGGCGGGCACGTGATCTGCGCCGATATCGACGAGACACGCGCCGACGAGACCGTCGCCCTGATCGAACGCAAACACCCCGGCGCCGCGCACGCGTTCCGCTGCGATGTCGCCCAGCGTGCGGACGTGGAAAACCTTGCGCGCTTCGCCGAATCACTGTTCGAGCGGCCGATCACCCTGGTGATCAACAATGCCGGCGTCGGCATCGGCGGAACCCGGGTCGGGCAGGTCGGTTTCGACGACTGGGAGTGGGCCCTCGGCATCAATCTGTGGGGCGTGGTGCACGGCTGCGAGGTGTTCACGCCGAAGCTGCGCGCCGCCCGCCGCGGCGGCATCATCAACGTCGCCTCCGCCGCGGCCTTCAGCGCCGCGCCCTCGATGGCCGTCTACAACGTCTCGAAGGCGGGCGTGCTCGCGCTGTCGGAGACGATGGCCGCCGAGCTGAGCGGCACCGGTGTCGCCGTCACCGTGCTGTGCCCGACGTTCGTGAAAACCAATGTGGCCAAGGACGGCCGGATCACCCAGCAGTCCGCCCGGCTCGCCGACGCCCTGATGCGCTGGACCGGGTTCTCCCCCGAGACGGTCGCCCGCTACACCCTCGACGCGCACGACCGCGGTCAGCTCTATGTGCTGCCGCAGCTGGACGCGCACGTGATCTGGCGGCTCAAGCGCTACTTCCCGGCCCAGTACACCTATGTGCTCGGCCTCCTGGATCGCGTACTGCCCCAGGACAACTCCCCCGCCGCCGACCCCGCGTCGGTCACCGACAAGACAGGAGTCTGACATGGCCATCGCGATGGACTTCGACGACATGCTCACCAAGATCAAGAATCGGCAGTGGGCGCTGGCCGACATCGACTGGGACGCACCGGGTGCCGAGACCATCTCGCCCGAACTGCACGCCCGGCTCAAGCCGTTCATGGCCGACCTGATGTGGATCGAGAACGTCGGGGCGCGCGGCTTCGCCGCCATGGCCAAGAAGGCGCCCACCGAGACGCTGCGCGAGATCTACCGCTACTTCCATGCCGAGGAGCAGCGGCACGCCAATGCCGAACTGGCCCTGATGCGCCGCTGGGGCATGCTCGAGGGCGACGAGATCCCGCAGCCGAACGTGAACGTCAAGCTGGTGATCGACTTCCTGGACAAGTACGCCGACGACATGTCGCTGTCGTTCCTCGGCACCGTGATCCCGATGCTCGAGGTCGCACTCGACGGCGCGCTGGTCAAATTCATCATGGACGAGATCGAGGACCCGGTCTGCCAGGAGGCCTTCAAGAAGATCAACAACGACGAATCCCGGCATCTCGCCGTCGATTTCGCGGTGATGGATCTGCTCGGCCACTCCCAGGTGCGCAAGCTGCTGATCGATCTGGTCGGCGGCTGGATGAAGCCCTCGCTGCTCATCGGCGTGCTGAGTTACGTACCGCTGCTGAACAAGATGCGCGACAACATCGTCGAGATGGGCGTCGACGAGGAGAAGCTGTACACGGCGCTGAAGCGCTACGCCAATGTCGGTGAGCGCAGCGAGTTCGCGCGCAGGCTGCCGATGTACCAGATCGTGAAGATGCACGGCGGCTGGGTGATCGACCGCAGCCACCCGTACCACCTGTTCGCCGACGCACTGGTGAAGATCACCGCACGGGTGCCGAAGGCCCTGCTGCGCCGCGACCCCACCTGGGTCAAGGAAGTCACCTACGAGCCTGCGGCCTGACGGGATGGACATGACGACCAAGACACTCGACGTCGCCGTCATCGGCGGCGGGTTCGCCGGCATCGGCGCCGCTATTCGGTTGAAGCAGAAGGGCATCGACGACTTCGCCATCTTCGAACGCGGCGAGTCCATCGGCGGCACCTGGCGCGACAACACCTACCCCGGTGCGGCGTGCGACATTCCGTCGCGGCTGTACTCCTACAGCTTCGCACCCAACCCGGACTGGTCGCACACCTACTCGGGCAGCAACGAGATCCTCGGCTACATCGAGACGATGGTGGCGCAGTTCGGGATCGCGCCGCATCTGCGGTTCGGCCACAACGTGACCGGCATCGTCTTCGACGAGCCTGCCGGGCAGTGGGAGATCTCCATCGAGGGCCGCGCCGAGACCGTGCGCGCCCGTGCCGTGGTGCTGGCCTCCGGCCCGCTGGCCAATGCCAGCTTCCCGAACATCCGGGGCATCGAAAGCTATGCCGGACACAAGATCCACAGTGCGCGCTGGGATCACGACTACGACTTCACCGGCAAGAAGGTCGCGGTCGTCGGCACCGGAGCCAGTGCGGTGCAGATCATTCCGGAGCTGGTCGACAAGGCCGCCTCGGTCAAGGTCTTCCAGCGCACGCCGGGCTGGGTGCTGCCGCGGGTGAACCGCAGGACCAACGCGCTCACCAGGGAGCTCTATCGCCGGGTGCCCGCCGCCGAGCAGCTGGCCAGGCAGGCCTGGTTCTACGGGCACGAATCGGTCGCGCTCGGCGTGGTCTGGAACACCCCGCTCACCCGGGTGGTCGAGCTGGTCGGCAAGGCTCAATTGCGCAGGCAGGTCCGGGATCCGTGGCTGCGCAGGCAGCTCACCCCGGACTTCAGGGCGGGCTGCAAGCGGCTGCTGATGACCGACGACTACTACCCCGCGTTGCAGCGGGACAACTGCAAGCTGATCACCTGGCCCATCGCCACGCTGTCCGAGCGCGGCATCCGCACCGCGGAAGGCATTGAGCACCAGGCGGATTGCATCGTGTTCGCGACCGGGTTCGATGTGTCCAAGACCGGAACGCCGATCCCGGTGGTCGGTCGGGACGGCCGAGTGCTCGCCGACGAATGGTCGCGCGGCGCTTACGCGTTCAAGAGCGTCGCGGTGTCCGGGTACCCCAACCTGTTCCTCACCTTCGGCCCGAACTCCGGACCTGGCCATAATTCGGCGCTGGTGTACATGGAAGCCCAGATCGACTACCTGGTGCAGGGCATCGACACCATCCTTAAGCAGAACCTGCGCGTCCTCGACGTGCGCCAGGAGCGTCAGGACCGTTATAACGCGGGCATGCAGCGCAGGCTGACCGGCACCACCTGGAACTCGGGCTGCAAGAGCTGGTATCTCACCGAGGACGGTTTCAACGCGACGATGTACCCGGGCTTCGCCACCCAGTACGTCAATCACCTGCGCACCGTCGACCTCGCCGACTACACCGTGGTGCCCGCGGCCGGTCAGGTGCGCCGGGCGCGGATCGCGGCGGTTTCCTAGCCTGCGGGTTTGCGGTGTCCGGCCCGCCGAGGCCGGGCACAGCGGCGATGTTTCCGGCGCGACGCCGACTGATCGGTGCCGGAGCCCGGGGCCGATAGACTCGGCTCCGGCACCGAGGCGGGCAAGGAGGTGAAGGCGATGGAGTACCGGATCGACGATCTCGCGCGCGCCGCGGGCACCACCACCCGCAACGTGCGCGCCTATCAGGAGCGCGGACTGCTGCCCCCGCCGGTCGGCAAGGACGGCCGGGCCAGCATCTACGACAACTCGCACCTGGAACGGTTGCGACTGATCGACGCACTGCTGCAGCGCGGTTTCACCACCGCGCACATCGCCGACTTCATCACCAGCTGGGAGACCGGAAAGGATCTCACCGAGGTGCTCGGCCTACAGCACGCGGTGACGGCGTCCTGGGCCAAGGACGAGACGTTCGAGGTGCCGCGCGAGCTGATCGGCACCATCCTCGGCACCGAGGCCGACGAGCTGGTGGACCGGCTGCGCGAGATGAAACTGGTCCGGCTCGAGGGCGAGACCGTGGTGTTCACCGACACCCAGCTGCTCACCTCGTTCGCCGAGCTGCACGAATACGGCCTGGAACTGCGCACCCTCATCGAGATCTACGCCAAAGTGGCCGACCGCATCGACGACATCACCCACATCATGATCACGGCCGCCAAACAGCACATCATCGACGAGCACGGCCCCGGCTGGCTGCCCGACACCAGCAGCGAGATCGCCGACACCACAACGATGTTGAGCAAGATGCGCGAGCTCGCCGTGGCCTCGGTGCACGCCACCCTCGCCCGATCGCTCGATGTGACCCTGCGCCGCGAACTCGGCGACTACCTGGCCACCGCCGCCGAGCGCGAACGCGCCCGCAGCGACCCGGCTCCCTAGGTCGCCCCACGCGCAACGGACACCCGAGGATGCTTTCGCGCGTGTCCTTCGACAGGCACGCGCGCGGGACGACAGAAAATGCGCGGCGGGCGGCTGCGGCTCGCGGGCCGCGGATGCGGACCGAAGCGGGTGCCCGGTCCGTACCGTGGTGCCATGCACGTCGCGATGTTCACCGACTTCCATCCCGACACCATGGGCGGAATCCAGACCTCAGTGCATGCCCAGCGGCGGGGTCTGCAACGCCTCGGCCACCGCGTCACCCTGTTCTGCGCGCCGCTGCCCGGCGCCGTCGATACCGACCCCGACGTGGTGGTGTTGCCCGCGCTGGGTGGTGTCGTGGTGAACGGATTCGCGATGGTGCTGCCGACCAGGGCCAACGCCCGGTTGATCGACGCGGTGTTCGCCGCGCGCGGCCCGGTCGACGTGGTGCACACCCAGACCACCTACGGCGTCGCCATCGCCGGGCTGCGCGCCGCCCGCAGGCACGGCATCCCCGTGGTGCACACCGTGCACAGCCGCGACGACGTCTTCATCCAGCACACCTCCCCCGCCCCGTACCTCGCCGCGCTCACCATGCGCGGGCTGCACGGCCGCTTCGTCGCGCATCCGAAGCGGATGCCGCGCAACGACGAATCCCGTGCGGCCAGGCACGCCTGGCACACCATGGTCGGCCAGGCACACGCGGCGGATCGGGTGATCGTGCCGACCAATCATTTCGCCGAGCGACTGCGCGCCCACGGCCTGGATCGTCCGCTCCGGGTGATCTCCAACGGCATCGACGACGAGCTGCTCGACAGCGCGCGGGCGACGGCCGCGGGCGACCTCGCTCCCGCGCCTACCCGATCGCTACGGGTGCTGTGGTGTGCCCGGCTTTCCGGCGAGAAGCGCCTGATCGAGGCGATCGAGGCGGTCGGCGCGGTGCCGAACTGCGAGTTCGACATCTACGGCTCCGGCGATCTCGCCGATCGGGCACAGGCGCTGATCGAGGCCCGCGATCTCGGCGCGCGGGTGCGCCTGCACGGCGGGGTCGGTCAGGCCGAGTGCCTGGCCGCGATGGCCGTCCACGATGTATTGCTGTTCCCCTCTTCGGGTTTCGATACCCAAGGCATGGCGCTGCTGGAGGCGGCGGCGATGCGGCTTCCGGTCGTCTACTGCGATCCCGACCTCGCCGAGACCGTGCCCGAGGGCGGCGGCGTCCGCACCGCCGACCCGTCGGTGGCGGCGATCGCCGCGACCCTGCGGGAACTGGCCGACGACCCCGAATTGCTGGCGCCGATGCGCAAGATCCTCACCGAGCGCACCGACGTCGCGCGCCAATCCCGGCTCACCGCCGCGATCCTGGCGGTCTACGGCGAGCTGAGCACCGCTGCCGAATCCGCTGTGCCACCGCCTGTTCCGAACGTGCCCACCGCGCCGCACCGGCGACCGCTGCTCGGCCACACCGCGGTCGTGCTGCGCGACGGACCGCGTTTCGTCACCGGCCTTGCCGAACTCGGGCCGATCGTGCGGATCTATCTCGGGTCACGCCCGGTCTATCTGCTCACCACCCCGGAGTTGATCCGCGCGGTGGGTTTCGGCGAGGCGGGCCGATTCCATCGCGAGGAGCTGCGCGAGGCGATCGAGGGGGTCATCCGCGAGGCGTCCAATGTGCTCAGCGGTAAGCCGCACGAGTTGCGCCGCCGGATGATCGCGCCCGCCCTGCGGCAGCGCCGGCTGCACGAATACGCCGTGGTCGCGGCCGATCTCGCGAACACCTGGTCGGCGTCACTGCGGCCGGGACAACAGCTCGACCTCGCCGACGAGGCACACCGCGTGGTGCTCGACATCATCTCCTCGACCTTGTTCACCGCCGAATTCGGCGCTCAGGCCAAACACGAAGTGCAGCAGAACATCCCGTGGCTGCTCGGCCAGGTGATCCAACGGGCCGCGCTACCTGCCCCGATCCGCGGGATGCGGCCACTGGCCAACCGCCGCTTCGCCCGCACGGCGCGCCGGCTACGCGCCCAACTCGGCACCGTGGTCGCCGAATATCGCCGCGCCGACCGCGATTTCCACGACGTGCTCTCCGAGCTGGTCCGCCATCGTGACCCCGAGACCGGAGTCCGGCTCACCGACGAGGAGATCATCGACGAACTGCTGCTGATGCTCGCCGCCGGTGTCGGCTCGACCGCATCGATCCTCGGCTGGGTGTGCCACGAGATCATGCGCCAACCCCGGATCGCCGCCGAAATACGCAGGGAGATACGCGAAGTCGTCGGCTCGGGACCGGTCACCGCCGAACACGTCACGCGCCTGCCCTACCTGCGCGCGGTCATCATGGAGACGCTGCGCTACTGGGGTCCGTGGGTCAGCACGCAGACCGCCGATGGGCCGATCACGCTGGGCGAGACGATCCTGCCCGACGGCGCGACCGTGGCGTTCAGCCCGTACCTGATCCACCACGACCCGCGCCACTACCCCGACCCGGAAACCTTCGACCCCGGCCGGTGGCTGCCCGACCGGGTCGAGGAGATCGACAAGAAGGCGATTCTGCCGTTCGGCGTCGGCCATCGGCACTGCCCTGGCAGCGGCTTCGCCCTGATGACCATCACCCTGGCCACCGCCGCGCTCTTCGCCCGCTGGCAGCCCGTCGCCGACCCGCTCTACCAGGTCACCGCGTCGAACCGCGATTTCGTGCCCGCGCCGACGCGGATCCCGGTGGTGTTGCACCTCGCGCCGTGACCGATGAAATCGGCCGCGCGATCTCGTCAGCAGAGGTATGGATACCAAGAACCTCGCAGACCTCTACTCGGTGCCCGCGCTGGATTGGGCGAACATCCAGGCCGCGCTCGAGCAGAACATTCCCCAGGCACCCGATACCGGCGGCCCGAACCGCCACACCTATTGGCTCACCACGATCGACCCGGACGGCCGCCCGCACATGACCGCGGTCGGCGCGCTGTGGCACGAGGGCACGCTCGTGTTCACGACGGGTGCGCGAAGCCGCAAGGGCCGCAACCTCGCTCGCGATCCGCGCTGCGCGGTCAGCCTCTCGCTGCACGACTTCGATCTCGCCGTCGAGGGCACAGCGAGCCAGGTCACCGACCCGGCGGTGGTGGCCGCGGTCGCCGCGAAGTACGCCGCCGACGGATGGCCCGCCGCGCCGGACGCGACCGGACTGGCACTCACCGCCGCCTACAGTGCGCCGTCGGCGGGCTCGCCGCCGTGGCACGTCTATCGGATCACGGCTCAGTCGGCCACCGCGGTGTCCACGGTGGATCCCGGCGGTGCCACCCGCTGGACGTTCTGAGGGTCGCGCTCGAACGACGTTCGGATCGCCCGCCGGCCGTACCTCGACCACGTACGCTACGTGGGGCGCGTTTGTTCACAGCGCACCAGCGCGGAGCTCGATGAGCGCTGGTGCGGCGACACGCCGCACGGGCACCGGTCCGACACGGCGGTGCCGACCGTCGAGGGGATGGAGCCACCCATGGCATCCGGGCAATCGAGAACTCCACCGCACGTGGTGGTCCGCGCCGTCGAGCTGATCCGCTACGGGGTGGCCGTCGCCTATCGCAAGCTGGTCCCCGGCCATATCGCGGTGATGGAACTGCTCGCCGCGGGCTGGCTCACCCAGGCGATCCACGCCGCCGCCGAACTCGGCGTCGCCGACGCGCTCGCCGACGGCCCGCGCACCGGCGCCGAACTGGCCGAACGGATCGGGGCCGACGAGGACGGGCTGCACCGGCTGCTGCGGCTGCTCATCGCGCACGGCATCTTCGCCCGCCGCCGGGACGGCAGGTACGCGCTCACGCCGATGGCCAAGGCATTGCGTAGCGACAGCGCCGTCTCGCTGCGCGACGCCGCGCTGTTCTTCGGCTCCGCACTGCACCGCGACCACTGGTCCCATCTGGTCGACGCGGTGCGCACCGGCAAGCCGGTCGGCCAAGCGCTGCACGGCATGTCGTTCTTCGAACACGTGCAGGCGAACCGGCAGCTCGGCAAGCTCTTCGACAACGCGATGACCAGCATCGGCACCCTCTCGCTCGGTCCGCTGCTCGCGGCCTACGACTTCACCCGCATCGACACCGTGGTGGACATCGGCGGCGGGGAGGGCACGCTCATCGCCGAAATCCTGCGCGGCGCACCGCGATCCACCGGAATCCTGTTCGATCTGCCGGAGGTCGCCGAGGCCGCGGCCGCGCATCTGGCCGTCCGCGGCGTGGCCGAGCGCTGCACCATCGAGCGCGGCTCGTTCTTCGACACCGTCCCGCAGGGCGGCGACGTCTACATCCTCAAGCACATCCTGCACGACTGGCCGGAGCAGGACGCGGGATGCATTCTGGGCGCGGTCCGCGCGGCGATGAAACCCGATGCGCGCCTGGTGATCGTCGAACTGGTGCTGCCGGAGAATCACCGCCCGCATCCGGGCAAGTTCGTCGATCTGGAGATGCTGGTCAACGTCGGCGGGCGCGAACGCACGGCCGCGGAGTATCGAGAGTTCTTGGCGCGCTACGGCTTCACGTTGCAGCGGGTGATTCCGACGGTGTCACCGGACAATATTTTGGAAGCCGTGCCGAGCTGAAGCCTGACACGTACGCGCCGTTACTCGGCGGCCAGCGCACCGCCGACGACCGTCGTCACCGCCCTGGTGACGGCGGCGTCATCCGGCGGCGGGCCCGTGCGGTCGGCGAACAACAGATGCCCGGTGCCGATCAAAGCCAGTGCGAGCGCGTCGATGTCGGCGGCCGCGGCGATCCGGCCGTGCGCGCGTTCGGCCGTGAGGTAGCCGCCGATCATGGCCGTCGCCTCCGCCATCAGCGGCAGCCCGATCGGCCAGCGCTGACGTAGCCTGGCGCGCAGCTCGTCCCGGAACGCGACCAGCGCGACGATCGCCACCGCGACCGACTCGAACACCGATCTCAGTGCGTCCGAGAGGTTCTCGACGACCGCACCGCTACCCGCCGACACCTGCAAGCCCGCGGCGAGCTGTTCGATCTTCGCGGCCCGATCCAGCACCAGCTCGGCAAGGAAATCGTCGAAGTCGGTGAAGTGCCGGTGCAGCACGCCCTTCGCACACCCCGCCTCGGTGGTCACCGCGCGGCTGGTCAGCGCGCTCGGGCCGGCCTCGCGCAAGATCCGCTCGGCGGCGTCGAACAGCTGTGCGCGCACGTCACGCATCGCTACTCCCGTTGGCACCGTGTGTCTCCTTCGTCGACGTGCCCACCCCTTGTCGAGTGGGCATGTGCCCACTTATAGTGGGCACATGCCCACTATACCGTCTGAGCAATCACCCTCGGCCGAACCGCAAGCACATCAGGCCCGCGCGATCGCGGAATCGTTCGGTGTCGACGCCGCACGCTACGACCGTTCCCGCCCGCGCTATCCGGCCGAGCTGATCGCGGCGGTCGTCGCGGCCGGGCGGGGGCGCGATGTCCTCGACGTGGGTATCGGCACCGGCATCGTCGCGCGACAGTTCCAGGCCGCGGGCTGTACCGTGCTCGGCGTCGAACCCGATTCGCGCATGGCCGAATTCGCGCGACGCACCGGCACCGAGGTCGAGGTGGCCACCTTCGAGAACTGGGATCCGGCGGGACGCGCCTTCGACGCGGTCGTCGCCGGGCAGACCTGGCACTGGGTCGATCCCGTCGCGGGCGCGCACAAAGCGGCCGCCGCGCTGCGTCCCGGCGGCACCCTCGCCCTGTTCTGGAACGTGCAGCAACCACCGCCCGCACTCGAACAGGCGCTCACCGACGTGTTCCGGCGGATGTTCCCCGACTCCCCGATCGCCCGTCTCCCCAAGATGTCCGGCGTCGAGATGTACACCGCGATGTGTGACAAGGCCGCCGACGGCATCCGCGCGACGGCCGCATTCGACGAGCCACAGCACCGGAGCTTCGAATGGACCCAGCCCTACACCCGCGACGAATGGCTCGACTACGCCGCCACCACCGGCGCCACCACCCGCCTACCGCAAACCGCACTCAACGAGGTCCGCACCGAACTAGGCGCGGTCATAGACCGATCCGGCGGCAATTTCGTCTGCCACTACACAACCGTCATGCTCACCGCGACCAAAATGAGTTGAGCACCCGCGGCCCGCTGTCCCGCCGACACTCCACCACCTGGCTACAGTCGACGACACGAGCCCGACTCCCGACCGCACCACAACTCCCTGCCCCGAAGAGCCCCACCCAACGCTCCGGAGGTAACAATGGTCGACCGGTCATCGGACCTGCCCTTCGAGGTCGTGCAGGCACGCCTGGCAGATTTCAGTCAAACGGAAGGCCGCGTGGCGGACGAGGGGTACCGGGTTGTACACGTCCGCGGTCAGCGAATGCGGACGACCACCGAACTGTTCGCGGAGTTCGCGGCCGCGTTCCAGTTTCCCTGGTATTTCGGGCAGAACTGGGCTGCCTTCGATGAATGCATGACAGATCTCGATGATTGGCTGCCGCCCGTCCGCAGGGATACGCGGTCTCGGTGTGGCACGCGGATGCGACCTTGGCGAAAGACAAGGCGGCCTTGGCTGTTCTGATCGACAGACTCGAATTCATCAGACAGGAATCGGCGGAGCCGTCGGGGCTGGTTTCGACCGGCTCCGGAGTCACCTCGCCTACGCCGAGAGGGTTCCGGGTGGTGCTGCACTGCGAGTCGGACGCGCACCGCCGCCTGGTCGACAGGTGGACTCGTGCGGGTGCGCGACTGGACACATCCGCGCCGCCGCCCCGGCGGCGTAATCCGTTCCGGTGGTAGCCGAGCGAGTTGGGCCCACACGACATGCCTTCCCGCGTATCTGGTTGTGGTACAAGGGAATTAGGAGGGGCCAACCCGCTTCGTTGCGGGGTGCCCGATGAGTGGTCGGCTACTTCGGGGTGACGAAGGCTCGGGTGGTGAAGCCGAGGGTGTCGTCGGAGATGCACGAGGCGCGCATGGGCTGGCCGACCGGGGAAGGCACGGAATCCGTGCCCGAGTACGCGCCGAAGATCTGGCCGTCCGGCGTACTCGGTGTCATCAGGCCGACGCATTCGATCTCCAGGACGGAGGCGCCGTCCCCATCGTGGCATCGCGCGACCGCGTCGGTCAGCCCCTGGTCGATGTAGCACGCGCCGGGGTCGCCCTGCGCGGACCCCGAGCCCGCGATCAGCAATCCGGAGGCGAGTGTGACCAGACAGCCACCTCCGCCGATCCGCTTCAGCAGGATACTCACAGCGATCCTCTCTTCCGTGGTGTGACGCCGAAACTCCGATCGTCCCTGGTATTCCCCCGCGACAACGGCCGACACGGCCGACCGCACCGGCACGAGTTCGCTACGGCAGCAGCAACGCCTGCACGATCAAGGTCAGATACAACGACAGGATGAACAGCACCGCGGGCCCGAAGGGATAGTCGGTCCGCGTCGAACGCAGGAACTTCACCGCACCGAGCAGCGGCAGCGACAGCAACGCCACCGGCACCCACGCGACCGACGCCGCGGGCACCGCGAAGTCCCACGGTCGGACCAGCAAGATGTCGCACAGCACCGCGATCGCCGCGCACGCCAGCATCGCCGCCACACTCCCGTTGGCGCCCAGCGCGTTCGAGTACAGCATCTCGCCCGGCCGGCGCTCCCGCGAAGTCTTCCTGGCGAATTCGAATTGCAGGAACGCGCCCGCGAACACGACGGCCACGGCCGCGGCCTGCCAATGCGCCCGGACCTCACCGGTGTCGATGGCCGAAACCACCACGTAGGCGGTCACGAGCAGCTGCACGGGGTAGGTGACGATCAGGTTCACCATGATCGCGTCGCGCACCGTGCCGGACAGGCGCTCCATGCCCCACAGCGCCAACCCGTAAGCCATTGCCACGGCGATCATCACGGCCGAACCGACCGAAAGCACGAGACTGCCCGCGATCGCGCCGACGGCGATGACACCCATCGCCGCCCGCAGCTCTCCCGCGCTCACCGCGCCGGTCACCAGCGGCCGGTCCGGATTGTGCACGCGGTCGTACTCGAGGTCCTTCTGCTCGTCGACCATGCGCAGGTACAGCAGCACGAACGCGACGACGACGATCCGGAGCACGGTGTGCCAGGTCGGCCGCCACGCCGAATCCGGCTGTGTCACCAGCGAAGCCGTGCCCTCCAGCGCCAGCACCCACAGCACGCCGTAGAGCAGATAGTGCGGCTTGTACATCACCGCGGTGAACCGCACTATCCGCGCGATCGAGGCCAGCGGGCCGGTCACGCCCACCGGTCCCAGCTGGTCAGCTCGGCGGCCGGGGTGCGCCGCCCCGGCCGGTCGCGGCCGGGCAGCAGATGCGCGACCGGCACCATGGCCACCTGGGCCACCTCGTCGTACGGAATCCCGAGCAGCTCCGCGATTTCCCGTTCGTAGGCCAGGTGCGCGGTGGTCAGGCAGGATCCGAGTCCGCGGGTGCGCAACGCCAGCATGAAGTTCCACACCGCGGGATAGATCGATCCGTAGAAGCTGGCCAGGCGCGGCGGCGCGGCGGGCTCCGGCGGGCGGCCGAGCGAGCAGACGAACACCAGCGCGGGCACCTCGGCCAGATGATCGGCGAGGTACTGACCCGAGGCGAGGTCACCGAGCTGGTCGGGCCGCGGTGTGCGACCGGACAGGTTGGCGGCGAAGCTTTTGCGGTAGAACTCCCCGATCTGCCGCTTCGTTTCACCGTCCTGCACGATGAGGAACCGCCACGGTTGCCGATTGCTGCCGCTGGGCGCCTGCACCGCGATGTCCAAACAGTCGAGCAGGTCCTGCCGATCGACCGGACGGGACAGGTCGAGACGGCGGCGGGTGGACCGGGTGGTGGTGAGCAGTTCGGCGCCCGTCAACGGCTCGCCTCCGGCTCGTCGGCGCCGAAACCTAGTTCGTCGTCGGCGAATTCGAGATCGATCTCGGCCGCCACGGCGTCGGCCTGCCAGATCTCGCAGTGGATCACGGTGCGGTCGGCCTGCTGCCCGGTGATCTCGGCGACGCATTCCGCTGGCCGGTCCAGCTCGACGAAACGATCGAAAGAGCTTCCGACACATTCCAATTGCGGGGCGCGGTGCAGCACCATGGCCAAGGCGGTCTGCCTGCACGCCTCGATCAGCAGGCTGCCGGGCACGTGGTCGAGTTCGTGATCGAACAGGAACGGATGCCCCAGATCCGGGACGAGCACCGCCCTTGCGGTGTTGCCCTCCAGTCGCGGCGGCCCGATCACGACGTTGCGCCAGTTCTCCCGCCCGACGTCAGCCGCCGCGGCCCGCTCACCGAGCGCCGAGGCACCGACGTACGCCCCGAGGTCGATGCTCTTGCGGAACGCCGAGCGCAGCGCCGCCCACTGCCGCGGCGTCACCCAGGAGAACGACCCGTCCACGGTCATCATCGACTCAGTGCCGCAATCGATTTCGAGCACCATGTCCAATCCCTGCAACGTGTCACCGCGCACGTGCCTGCGCGGCACCCGCACCCGCATGACCAGGTCGGCGGGCGCGGTGCCCACCGTCCAGGCCGCGGTGTCGGCGCCGGTGCCGTTGAAGGTGCGCACGATGAACCCCATTTCGGCGGGGACACCGTAGAACTCGTGGCTGAGCGCGATCGCGGCCTGTCTGGCCGCCTCCATCACCAGCAGCGGATCGTGACGCAAACCCAGCGTTCCGGCGTGGTCGCTGTAATACGCGTGCATCCGCGGCAATTGGGCACCGACCACGAACTCGTGCTCGCCGACGGCGTCGAGCGAGGTGACGAACACCTCCGACACCGCGCACCGGTGCGCCAGCGCACGCGAGATGGTGCGTAGATGGGTTGCCGTCTTCACCGTTTCCACATTTGCCGTCACGGTCGTCCCTCCAACCAATCGTCAGCGGATACCGGTCGCAGCGTCTGCTGCTGGGTACCGGCCCGCATCGGGAGTACATAAGACCCGAGCACGATCACCGACCACGGATCGAGTTCTCGGCCTTCGGCCCACGCGGCGTACAGCAGCCGCGCGCACTCGTCGTCCGCATGTGGGTCGAAGTCATCGGGGGCAGGCGCACCGGCCCGTTTCAGGTCGCCCAGGATCTGTTCGGTCGCGTCCGCGCGATCGAAACTGCGTGCGGGGACCGCGGTGTACAGCGCATTGGTGAGCGCGAGCGCCTCGGCCGAGCGATCCGCACCCGCATTCGCCTGCGCGATCACCGCCGCCCGCCGGTGCTCGTCCAGATAGATGGCGAGCTCACGGAGCACGTCCGCCGGATCGTCGGGCGAATGCACCAGGTTGAGCAGGTAATTGTGTCTACCGAGGAGATATCGCAGCTGGCCCGCCTCGCGTTTACGCGGATCGGTCGGTCCCTTTGCCTCGGTGAGCCGCACCGAGACCGGCAGCTCCCCGTCCGCGCCGCGCACGACCAGCACCAGCACGTCGGAGACACCGACGAGCAGATCGGCCAGCGTGCGGCGTTCGGGCGAGGCGATGTTCCACGCGAAGTACCACAGCGCGCGGGCCAGGTGCCGATCCACACCGGCCCGGAACGCGGAGACGACCTGGAAGTCGTTGTCGGCCAGCCATTTCAGGGTCGGCCCGACCGCTCTGGCGACGATCGCGTCCGGCTTGAGCAGTAGCAGCGAATGTTCACGGGCGAACTTCGCGGCGTCCACACCCAGCCGGTCGAGCTGGTCGACGGTCTCCAGCAGATAGGTGTCGGCGGCATAGGCTTTCACCTTCTCCGGCTGCGGAGTCAGCGTCGCGAGCAGCCGCTCGATCGGCGCGCTCATCGGGCCACCTCGCCGACCTCGGTGCTCGCCAGCACTTCTTCGATCGAAGGCAGCGGCACGCCAAGGTAGCCGGACTCCAGGCAGTAGTCCAACAGCGATCGCAGGTACTCCTTGCCACTTTCCGGCGCGGGATTGCCCAGCAGCACTTCGGTATTCGCCGTGTCGAAACGCAACCGGCGGCGGAAATAGCTGGTGTAGAGCACACCGATGCGCCGGTAGTACTCGCGCTCGATCCCGTCGAGGTCGTTCTCGTCGAAGGTCCCGGCGGGCACGAAAGTCGCGACCTCGAACGACGGGTACTCGGCGAGCACGTCCGAAACCTCGCGCAGCGACAGGGAATCCCGGCCGACAGCGTGGAAGGTGCGCCCGTACGCGGAATCGAAATCCAGTACGGCGGCGGCGATCACGTCGGCGACGTGGTCTACCGGGGCCAGCGCGAGCGTCGCGTCGTAGCGGCCGGGCAGCGAGCGCAGCTTGCCCTCCACCATGAGTTTGACGACGGTGTAGAGGTTCTTGTACTCGCGGATCGCGCCGGTGTCGCTCGCGCCGGTGACGATGCCCGGCCGCACGATCGCCCAGCGCAGTCCCTGCTCCCCCGCCGCCCGCACCAGCTGCTCGGCCCGGAACTTGCTCTGCTCGTAGCCGTTTCCGAACGACTGGCCCGCGTCGAGGTCGCTCTCGGCGACGGTGCCGCTGCGTTCACCGCACACGTAGGCGGTGCTGACGTGCACGAGCGGCACGTCCCACGCCCGCGCCAGCTCGATCGCGTTGGCCGTGCCCCGCACGTTGAGCTCGTCGTAATCGGTCGCGGAAGCGTCGAAGGCGGTCGTCGCGGCGCAGTGCACGATGATGCCGACGCGGTCGGCGAGATCGGCCCGATCCGGCTCGGCCAGACCGAGTCCCGCGGCGCGGATGTCGCCCGCGACCGCGCGGCCCGCGCCGAGCACCGTGCCGTCGTTGCGGATGATCCGCGAATTGCTGTGCAGCACCGCGGCGACCGGCCTGCTCGCCGCGGCAAGCCGCGCGACGACCTCCGCGCCGACCAGGCCCGAGGCCCCGGTGAGCAACACCGTATCCCGCCCACTCATGCGCGTCCCTCCGCGGCGAGCGTACCGGTGACCAGCGTGACGACCTCGCCGACCCGGCGCACGCCGACGAGCTGCTCGGGCCGGTAGCGGGGCAAGTCGAAGGACCGCTCCAGCACCACCGTCAGCTCCATCAAACGCAGCGAGTCGAAGCCCATGTCCTCGACGAGTCGCTGGTCGTCCGTGGCGACCGCCCGCGGGTCGGGCGCCATCCGCTGGACCAGCGCCCGGACCCGTTCGGCCACCGCGGCATCGGCGACTGCGGTCATGCCTGCACCTCCTCGTTGCGTAGATGCGGTTGCTGCCCACCGGAAGCCAGCAGGTCGCGGGCCTCGTCGAGGGGCAGCTCGGTGTTCAGATAGCCGGCGATGCGCAACCAGTCGTAGCCGATCGCCAGCGTGCGACGCCATTGCTCGCGCGAGTCGAACGAGGCGGGGAAGCCGGTGGCGGCCGGGTCGGCGGCCACCGAACGCACCAGCGTGACGAACTCGTCGACAGCGGCGAGCCCGGCCAGCGCGTCGCCGCCGTCCACCAGCTCCGAGAATCGCACCCGCCGTGCCGATTCCAGCCGGGCGAGCAGCTCGTCCCGGTGCCGGGACGTCGACGGCAGCAGGCGGTGCAGCGTCGCCACAGGGGCGACATCGGCGGGCAGCGGGTGAATACCGTAGGCGGACAACACCACCCGCACGGCCATCGCGATCATCCGATGCGCGGCGATGTCGGCGACCGCGCCCTGCGCGTTCTTGATCGCGCCCGCCAGGTCCTCCCTGGCGTTCTCCAGCACGATGTTCGACCACACCAGGTTCAACGCGCACTCGGTGAACCGGCGCGCGGGCAACGGCGAGAGCGTCACGAGCACGTCCGTGCGCGCCGCACCGGTCACGCCGAGCGCGGGTGCGAGCGCGGCGGGCACCGGCGTGTACGGCTTGGCGCGCTTGCAGAGCGCCAAAGCGGGCGTGAGCTTTTCACCGCCGCGCCACTGCAGGCCGACGAACCCGAGCCGCAGGAACTCGGCCAAGGCCGCGGTGCTGTCGTGCTGAGCGCGCCCGAGCACCGCCGCGATCGAATGCCGGAACACCACCGAGCGCCAGGCGCGCGCGGCGTCGTCGGAAAGCACGAAGACGTCGCTGTTGTCCCGCATGACGTGCACGCGCGGGCCGATGTGCCAGGTGGTCACGTCGGGCACGCGGGTGAACAGGATCTGGTCGGGATCGTCGACGACGCCGTCGACCCCGAGTTCCCCGGCCAGGGTGAACAACTGGGCCCAGGTCGCGTCCTCGGCCGGTGCCGTCGCGGTGTCGCGGCCGGTGTCCGCACCGGACCAGGCCGCCGGATCGGCGAGCGCGCGGTAGCGGTCGATGAGATCGTCGGCGCCGATCCGATCCAGCTGGCGCGGCAGCCATTTGGTCTCCACGTAGCTCTCGCCGCGGCGCGCCGCCCAGCCCTTCATCGCTTGGAGCAGGCCGTCGCGGGCCCATTCGACCGCCTCGTCGCGGGCGTGCAGCGCACGCAACGCCACGGCGTACCGCAGCGCCTGCCTGGCGCGGTCGTGCCACCACTCGGCGAGCAGCGCGGCGAACGCGGCGTGCGGGAGCAGCGCCCGCAATTCGCCGACGTCCTGACTGCCGGTGCGCACCACGGTCGCCCGCAGGAACCGCTGACAGCGGTTGAGCAGATCCTCGTCCAGTTCCGCCGCGGTGGTGGCCTTGGCGACCTGTTCGAGCTGGCCGCGCAGCTGTGCGGCCGAGCGGGTCCGCACCTCCACCCGGCGGCCGTCGATGAAGAGCACGGTCGGCAGCGTCGGCAGATCCTCGTCGCCGGGCGCGAGCACCAGGAAGTCCACGTCGGAACCGTCGTTGCCGAAGCCCTCGGCCAGCGACCCCTCGAACAGCACGGTCGAATCCCGCGGCACGACAACGCTGTCCATCGCTTTGTCGAGCAGCTGGGCTGCCCGATCGATCGCCATGGTCGGCACGGGTAGGTCCGAGTCGGTCTCCTGGGCGGCCCGCTCGCCTGCGCCCACCGTTTCTTCGTGAGCGACCGCGTCGGCCAGTGCGCCGGTGCGGAACTGCTCCCACATGTGCCTGCGGCGCGGTTTGCCGCTGGAGGTGCGGCGGATGATGCCGCGCGGGCCGGTGACGATGCTGACGGTCTGGGCGGGACCGAGCTCGCTGCGAATGATCTTGCGTGCCTCGGCGATCCAGTCCCCCGGCTTGGACTCGGCGAACAGCGCGATGCCCTGGGCGCCAGGCTCGGTGATCGCGACCGCGGCCAGCTTGCCCTTGGTGATGCCGGTTTCCTGCGCGACCCGGGACTCGATGTCCTCCATGAACACCGACCGGCCGCGCACCTTCAGGCTCGACCCCATCCGGCCGAGCACGAAAACCTCACCGCGGTGCAGGAATCCGGCGTCGCCGGAGTACAGTGCGCCGTCGCTGATCCGGGTGGATGCGGACGCGGATTCGTCGGAGTAGCCGAGCGCGACCGAATCGCCGACCACCACCATCTCGCCGAGGGTGCCGTCCGGCAGCGGACGGCCCTCCTCGTCGACCACCGTGACGGTGGACTCCGGGGTGGAGTAGCCGAGGCCGGTGATCCAGCCCGCGCCCTCGACCCGGTGGGTGTCATCCAGCAGCCGCTGCTCGAGCACCGTGATCGGCTCGCCGAAGCGCAGCGTCGGCGTATCGATGCGCAACGCGGTGATCGGGCGATGCCGCGCCGAGGAGGTGACCATCAGCGTCGACTCCGCCAGCCCGTACGCGAGCGTGTAGGCGCTCATCGAAAAACCCTGCGGGCCGGTGAGTTCGGCGAAGGACTGAAGATCGGCGATCTCGACCGGTTCCGAGCCGACCGCCAGCGTGCGCCAACCGGACAGGTCCAGATCGGCGATCTCGGCGGGGGAAACCCGGTGTGCCACATAGCCGAGCGCGAACGAGGGCGACGGCGAGTGCTGGGCGTGCGCCATCGCGCGCAACCAGCGGACCGGGTCGCGGACGAACTGGTCCGGCCGCATCAGATACAGATCGCCCTGATTGGTGACGGTGGTCAGGAACGCGCCGACCAGACCCATATCGTGGTAGAGCGGCAGCCACGAGACCATCGCCTCGCCCGGCTGCCACTCGACCAGCGCGGAGATCATCGCGATGTTGTTCGCCAGGTTGTGCCAGCTCACCCGCACACCGCGCGGGGCGGCGGTGGAGCCGGAGGTGAACTGCAGCAGCGCGCACTCGTCGGGTGCGCCGAACTCCCGTTGCGCGGGCGGGCATTCGGGCAGCGCCGCCGCGTTGATCACCAGCGGCTCGTCGGTGCGCCCGGCCGCGGTCGCCGCCTGGCGCACCAGCTGCTCGAACTCGATCGAGGTGACCACCAGCCGCGGCGCGGCC
Source organism: Nocardia brasiliensis (assembly GCF_011801125.1). Taxonomy (NCBI): domain Bacteria; kingdom Bacillati; phylum Actinomycetota; class Actinomycetes; order Mycobacteriales; family Nocardiaceae; genus Nocardia; species Nocardia brasiliensis. The sequence goes on along the minus strand of NZ_CP046171.1, from coordinate 2,011,526 downwards.
TGGGTCAGGATCCCTGCGATGTGCGCGACGATCTGGTCCAGGTCGCCGAACATCGGCGGCGCGACCGGCGTGAACACCCCGCCGCACGCCCAGACCGCGTAGAACGCGGCGACACAGGGGAATCCGGTCGGCATGATCACGCAGGCGCCGTCGCCGCTGCTCATGCCGTGCTCGCGCATCAGCGCCGCGATCGACCAGGTCGACTCGGCGAGCTCGGCGTAGCTGCGGTACTCCCAGCCGTCGGCCTCGTCGGCCAGGTAGATCCCGGCCTCGCCGGCCGGATCGGCCAGCCAATTACGGACGGCGGCAACATCTTTGTCGTCACGCATCGTGGTCCTCTCCTTCGGCCAGCACGGTCACGGTGCCGCTGGTGCCATCGACCCGGATCCGCATACCGGTCCGGATCGCCTTGGTGACGTCCTTGATCTGGACCACCGTAGGCACGCCCAGTTCCCGCGCCACGATCGCCACATGGGTGAGCGGGCTACCACGCTCGATGACCAGCGCCGCCGCCGAGGGCAGCGCGGCCACCCAACCGGGATCGGTGCGATAGGCCACCAGGATGCCACCGGCTACGTCGCGCGGCTCGTCCACGACCACCGCGGTCCCGGTCACGACGCCAGAAGCCGACGGCGTGCCCGCCAGCACGGTCCCCGCCTCGGCCGCCGGGGTGTCGGTGACCGGCACCCACCCCTGCTCCGCGAGTTCGGCTCGGCCGAACACCGAACCGACGGTGACGAACCGCGCGGGCGCCACCAATCCGGCGTCCTTGGCGCGCTGCGCCTTCCTGGCGGCGACGAGTGCGCGCATCGACGTGGTGTCGGCGCCCTCGTAGCAGCCGCGCAACTCCTGCACGGTCAAGTAGAACACGTCGGAGAATTCGTCGATGACGCCGCGTCCGGCCAGATCCCGGCCCATCGCCCGGATCATCCGCTTGACCATGCCGAACGCGCGGGTCCGGCAGAACCGCAGCCGCTCGCGATGGGCCGCGCAGCGGGAAACCTTGCCGCGCAACCGTTCATAGATCCGGCGACGCAGTCCGCCCAGGTGCGCGTCGAGGTACTCCTCGGCCTCGTCGCGGTGCCCGAGCGGCGCGTCGGGCAGGGCGCTGCGCAGCATGATGAACAGGCTCGCCGGATCTTCGCGCAGGTCCGGCGTTTCCAGCTTCAGCTCGTCCAGGCTGCGGTAGCCGTACCGGTCGATGTAGGCGTCGACCTGCGCGCGGAACTCCGGGTGCTGTGCCAGGGCCGGGTAGATCTGCTCCGGCGCAGTCGAATTCACCAGCCGCGTGAGTTCCGGATCGAGCCGGGCGGCATCGGCGAGCGCCTTCATCGCACGGGCCGGTTCCGCGGACTCGACATCGGCGCCCGGCCCGACCACCGCGTACAGGAACCACTCCGGCGCCTTCGGCAGGAACAGCTTGGTGAGCAGGAACATCGACCCGGTCAAGGTCAACAGGATCGCGTCGAGCACCATCAGCGGTCCCCAGCGCTCGACCAGATCGCGATCCACCTTCCGGTAGGCCGCATAGGCTTGCGCGCCGGAGAGCGCGGTGTAGTCGATCGCGTCGTACTCGTCGTAGACCCGGTAGAACTCGGTCATGAACTGCTCGACCAGCTCGTCGATGCCGAACAACCGGCGCAGGTAGGTCACCGTGGTCACCGCCCGCGACCGCAGCCGGGCCAGCGGATTGCCGAAGGTGAACGGCCGCAACGTCTTCGCGACGTCGTCCGGCAGCGGCTCGGCCACGCCGAGCGCGGCCTCTAGCACCTTGCGGTTCAGCGGATAGCCGGGTGCGATGCCGACCATCCGATACCAGTGCAGCAGGTTGTAGTACACCCGGCCGTGAAAATAGCCGAGCAGCACCGGAGTCCACTGCTCGGTCTGGCGCAGCTGCGCGCTCGGCACCCGCAGCGAGCGCGCGTAGCCGTCGTACACCCGGCCGTAGATGTCGGCGGCGGTGGTGTAGGTGAGCGGCGAGGTGATCCCGCTGAAACTCTCGATGATGTTGGAGTTGTCCCAGATTCGGCGCTCGCCCTCGGGCACCGCCTCGCCCGCGCCGCGGAGCACCGCGCCGGGCGGCAGGCTCGTCAGCGCCGTCGTGATCGGGCGTGCCTGCAAGAACCACAGTCCGTCGCCGTCGATCGCCCACTCCACGTCCTGCGGCGCCCCGAACTCGGCTTCCAATTTTGTGCCCAGTTCCGCGATCTCGGCGATCTCGCCCGCGGTGAGCGCGGCTTGCGCGCGTCGAGCCGGCTCGACCTCGCTGATCGTGTACCCCTGATCGGCCGTGACCGTGTAGGACTGATCCTTGTCTCCCAGCACGGTTTCCAGCACCGTGCCCGAACTCTTGTCGATCACCACCGAGTCGGCGTCCACCGCACCGGACACCAGGCCCTCGCCCAATCCGTAGACCGCGCTGAGCAACAACTCCTCGCGCGCGCCGCTGATCGGGTTCGCGGTGAACAGAACACCGCTGGCACGCGCGGGGACCAGCCGTTGCAAGACCACCGCCACCGCGGCGGCGGGCGGTTGCTTGTTCGCGAACGCGTAGCGCAGCGACCGCTCCGAGAAGGCCGAGGCCCAGCAGTCGCGCACCCGGTCGAGGACCGCGTCCAGGCCGTTGACGTTCAGGAACGAGTCGAACTGGCCCGCGTACGAGTGGTCAGGACCGTCCTCGGCGACCACGGACGAGCGCACCGCTATCGCCCCGCTACCGAGCTTGCGATATGCCTCGGCGATCAAAACACCGATATCCGAAGGTAACGATTTCGCGGCGATTTCGGCTCGAAAAGTGGCCGCGACGGCAAGCGCGGCATCGAGATCATCGAGTGAAACGATCGTGTCCACCGCCTGGGCGAGTCCGCTCTCGGCGGTGAACCGCGCGAACACATCGGTGCCGAGCACGGTCCAGTCCGGGACTCGAAACCCGCACTGCCCCAGGCTATGCAGGCCCCGCGCTTTACCACCGCCGAGCTCGGCGATCGTCGCGGTATCGGTCCATGGTCCAAGCACGTGCACTGATTCCTCCCGTCACCCCTTGGTCATCGTGTCGCGGCAAGCCGCCGCAACACGGGCGAGCCGAGCAAAAGCAAATAGGGGTTGTCTGGATATATCCGAGAAATCACCGCATTGTTAGCCCACAATCTTAGGTGCTCGGTGCGCCGACCGCACCGCGACCGCTAAGCTACGAGCAGCGTCGGTGGGTTCGGTGAGGATGTGATTCGGGCGGTGAGTTGGACCTTCACTCCGGACGAGTTCGCCCACGTCTGGCGGGAAACCGAGCTCGATCGGCACCCGTATCCATTACGCATCCTGGAGACCCCGCGCACCGAGGACGAGGCCGATCGCCTGCGTGCCACCCTCGACGAGCGGTTGCCGCTGCGCGCCGATCCAGATCTGAGCGCCTGCCTGCGCATCCTGGCGGCGCCACAGACCAGGATCGTGGCCATCGGCGGCGGGCACACGCCGGGCAGTGAGCTGCGACTGCTGGCCGCGGCCATCTACGACCGGGCTGTCCTGGCCGTACAGGAGCCCGGCCCGACGCCGCAGTTCGGTGGCCGGGTACGCCTGGCCATCGGCCACAGCGGCAAGCTGGGGGCCAGGATCGCCGGTCTGCTGCCCAGTACCCCACCGGGACACGAACCCGCGCGTGTCGCGCCCACCGAGGCGGTCCGCGACGAAGAGGTGGTCCGCGCCGAGCGCCCCACCGCGCCGCGCATCCGCAAGCTGCTGCTCAAGCCGCACTCTGCGGAGGGCCACATCCGGATCGAGCCACAGCTGGATCAGTCGACGCCGGCACCGCCTATCCACTACACCTGGATCGACGTGAAAGGTGACGGACGTTACTTGATCCGGGCGGGCAAGGAGGTCCACATCACACCCGCCTCGGCCGAGCAGATCGCCGCGCAATTGCAGAAACGCATCCAGCCGTGACGATGAGCGGCCGACCACTGCTGACCGGATGCTCGGCTTCGGGATAGTCTGGGGCGGACCGACCATCTCAGGGGTGTGCGATGACGATCGAGACCAGCCGAGCCGATATCACCCGGTTCAAACAGGCGGCCCAAGCAGGAACAGTCCAGTTCGATCCGGCTGCGGCGCGGGAGTGCGCGCAGATGTACGAACGCCAGGCCGAGCGGCTGAGCTACCTGCAGCAGCGCCTCGAATCCGCCGCTGAACTCGGTGGATTCGGTGGATTCGTCTCCGCCCAGCAGTTACAGGCCGGGTTCAATCACAAGGCACGAGATGCCGCGGCGTTGCTCGATCACTACATCGAGGCCGCCTACCGGATGAAAGAAGCCTTCCTGATCAGCGGCGGGTTACTCGAAGAAGCCGATGCCGCCAACGCCGCCGCGCTGCGCGCCGTCGCCTCCCGGGTGCCGCGATGACAGGCGTCGACCCCGACTACATCAGCTCGATGGAGCACTTCGAGTCGATGCGGCACGAGGAGATCTACGCCAAGGTTCAGCAGATCGACGCCGCCGAGGTGCTACGCGCGTCGGTCGCATGGCTGGAGGTGGCCGGCACGCTCAGCACCTCCTTCCCGCTCACCCGCACCAGCACCGACCGGGTGATGAATTCGATGGAATGGCAAGGCGCCGCGGCCGACGCCGCCTACGAGAGCACCCGCAGCTTCGCCGCCTCCGTCGACGAACTCGCCGCGATCATGGGCCAGGTCGGCGCCCGCCTCGGCGCGGTCGCCGCGGCCGCCGAAGCGGTCAAGATCGCCGTCGCGCCGCCCGGTGGCACCGGTCCGATCGGCACCGTCGCCAAGCTCCTGGAAGCCGCGCACGTCATCGATGCGCAGATGGCCGAGGAGGCACTGCGCCAAGAAGCGGTGCTGGCCATGAACATGGTCTACAAGCCCGCGTATGGCACGGCGGGCAAGGCGGTTCCGGCATTACCGGCCCCGCCGGCGCAGCCCGGCATCCAGTCGGCGCCGCCGCAGCCGCAGCGCCAGGCACCCCGGCACTTACCGCAGGACGCGCAGCCGTCGATACCGCAGGACAGCTCGCCGTCGGCCCCGAACAGTCAGGCGCCGACTGCCCCGAACGGGCAACCCCACGCGCCTTCGACACCGGAATCACAAGCGCCACAGCGTCCTTCGACACCGGCGCCCGACCAGGCACCCGCGCCGCCGACCACCCCCGCGCCGCCGACCACGCAGGCTCCCCCGACGACCCAGGCACCGCCGCCGAGCACCCAGGACGCACCGCCGCCCGCGCCCACCACCCAGGCGCCACCACCGCCGCCGCCCACCCACGAACCCCCGGCTCCGCCGACCCGCGACGCCCCGCCGGTCGCTCCGCCACCGCAGGCACCGGCACCCGGCCAGTCCTCGGTGCCGCTCCCCGACCCGGGCGGCCAGCCCGGTGTCACCGGCCCCATTCCCTCGGAAGACGAACAGCAGCAACCCCCGTCGACCACGAACCAACCCGGCGTGGTCCCCTCACAGAAGTAGGGCCCGATCCGCCTGGGCCGCCGTTGATTCCAGCGGCACCGGCCGTGTCCGCACGCGCGATAGGCGGCCGTTACGCCTGACCGTGCGTGCGGCCGAACGGAATTGGTGCAGCCGCGCGGATCAGACCTTGACCAGATCGTCGGCGTGGATCACGGGGCGCTGCATGGTTTCCGGGAGTTCCGCCGTGGAGCGGCCGAGCATGGTGGTGAGTTCGGTGCTGTCGTAGGCCACCACGCCGCGCGCGACGACACGGTCGTCGGCGGTGACGAGATCCACCACGTCGCCGCCGTAGAAGCGGCCACGGAGGTCGGTGACGCCCGCGGCCAGCAGGGAGCGCCGGGCCACCACGGCGTGTGCGGCACCGTCATCGATGAGCAGCGCGCCGCGGCTGTCGGCGGCATGGCGGACCCAGAACTTGCGGGCGGACAGGCGAACCGGGCGGGCGGCGAAGGCGGTGCCGACCGTGCCGCTGGTCAGCGCGACGTTCGCGGCGGTGGCGGCGGCGAGCAGGACGGGCACGCCGGCGTCGGCGGCCAGCCGGGCAGCGGACAGTTTGGAGGCCATACCGCCGGTGCCGAGCGCGCCACCGCTGCCCGCGATCACACCGTCGAGGTCGGCGCTGCTGCGCACCTCGGGGATGAAGTTCGCGGCGCCCTTACGCGGGTCGCCGTCGTAGAGGCCTTCGACATCGGAGAGCAGCACAAGCGCGTCGGCGCCGACCAGGTGCGCGACCAGGGCCGCGAGCCGATCGTTGTCGCCGAAACGGATCTCTTCGGTTGCGACGGTGTCGTTTTCGTTCACCACGGCGACCGCGCCGAGCGAACGCAGCCGGTCCAGGGTGCGCTGCGCGTTGCGATGGTGCTCGCGCCGCGCGAAATCGTCCGCGCTGAGCAGAACCTGGCCGACCGTACGGCGGTAGCGCGCGAAGGAAGTACCCCACGCGTGCGCCAGCGCGAGCTGGCCGACGCTGGCCGCCGCCTGTTTGGTAGCGAGATCACGCGGGCGGCTGCTGAGCCCCAGCGGTGCGATGCCCGCCCCGATGGCACCCGAAGACACCACCACCACATCGGATCCCGCGCGCATCCGCGCTTCCACCGCGTCGGCGAGCCGGTCCAGCCTGGCGAGGTCGATCCCGCCCTCGAGGCTGGTGAGCGCGGACGACCCGATCTTCACGACCACCCGGCGCGCGGACGCGATCGCCTGCCGCGCCGCGCTCAGGTTCGAATCCACCTCGGTCACACCAGAATTCCCCGTCATAGCCCTCGAACTCCCTGCCCCGCAATCGAATCCACCGACACCGCACCCACAAGCCGCACCATCGCGATCCGCTCCGGGCCGACCCGGCGATCCGGGTCGGCCGCGGGTACGGGCAAGCCGGATCGGGACACGGGTCTACTCCTCGTCGTCCTTGACCAGACCGCGGCGCACACGGGAGGCGTGCTTGCGCTCGGCGGCGCTGATCCGGTTGTCCTGCTCCAGGCGGATGTCGGTGCCGCGACCGGTGGGCACCATGTCGATGCCCGCCGAGATCTGCGGTTCCCATTCGAAGGTCACGTTGCCGATGGTCACCGGGGCGCCCGGCTCGGCACCCTGCTTGACCAGTTCGTCTTCCACGCCGAGACGCGCGAGCCGGTCGGCGAGGTAGCCGACGGCCTCGTCGTTGTCGAACTGGGTCTGCTTGACCCAGCGTTCCGGCTGCGGGCCGCGCACGATGAAGCCGCCCGGCTCCTCCGGGTCGGCGATGACACTGAACCCGGTCTCGTTGACCGCGATCGGCCGGATCACCGGGCGCGCAGGCGCCGCCTTCGGATGCGCCGCACGATACTGGAGCACCAGGTCGGCGAGCGCGAAAGTCAAGGGACGCAAGCCCGCTCGGCTCACCGCCGAGATCTCGAAGACGGGCCAGCCGCGCGCGGTGAACTCCGGGGTGACCATCTCGGCGAGTTCGGCGGCGTCCGGGACGTCGACCTTGTTCAGGATCACCACACGCGGGCGATCCGCGAGGTCACCGAGGGCGGCGTCGGCGCTGAGCGCCGGTTTGTAGGCGGCGAGTTCGGCTTCGAGCGCGTCCACGTCCGAAACGGGATCGCGGCCGGGTTCGAGGGTGGCGCAGTCGACGACGTGCGCGAGTACCGCGCACCGTTCCAGATGGCGCAGGAAGTCGAGGCCGAGACCACGGCCTTCGCTCGCACCAGGAATCAGGCCGGGCACGTCGGCGACGGTGAAGGTGGTGTCGCCGCTGAGCACCACGCCGAGATTGGGCACCAGGGTGGTGAACGGGTAGTCCGCGATCTTCGGCTTGGCCGCCGACAGCACGGACACCAGCGAAGACTTGCCCGCCGACGGAAAGCCGACCAGGCCGACATCGGCCACGGACTTCAGTTCGAGGACGAGGTCGCACTCCTCGCCGTCCTCGCCGAGCAGCGCGAAGCCGGGGGCTTTGCGCGCCTTCGAGGCGAGCGCGGCGTTGCCGAGGCCACCGCGGCCACCCCGCGCCGCGATGTAGCGGTTGCCCGCGCCGACGAGGTCCATCAGGACCTTGCCCTCGTTGTCGAGCACCATGGTGCCGTCGGGCACTTTGAGCAGCAGGTCGGTGCCCTGCTTGCCGTCGCGGTTGCCGCCCTCGCCCGGCTTGCCGTTGCCCGCCTTGGCGTGCGGGTGGAAGTGGAAGTCCAGCAGGGTGTGCACGTTGGGGTCGACCTCGAGGATCACGTTCCCGCCGTGGCCGCCGTTGCCGCCGTTGGGGCCGCCGAGCGGCATGAACTTCTCGCGGAGCACCGAGGCACATCCGTGTCCGCCCTTGCCTGCCCGCACGTGCAGTACGACACGGTCGATGAACTTGGACATGTGGCGATCATCCTCCTTCAGGACTGGTCGTTGGCTGAGGCGGTGCCCGAAAACGCACGGGGCCGCGGAAAACACAAAACGGGCCAGGGTTCGCGACCCTGACCCGCTCGGCTGTTGTCTGGAGAGGTAAGGCCTAGGCCTCGACCGGCTCCGCGACGACGATGTTGACGGTCTTGCGTCCACGCTTGGTGCCGAACTCGACGGCGCCCGCCGCGAGGGCGAACAGGGTGTCGTCCCCGCCACGGCCGACATTCACGCCGGGGTGGAAGTGGGTACCGCGCTGACGCACCAGGATCTCGCCCGCGTTGACCTTCTGGCCGCCGAAGCGCTTCACGCCGAGTCGCTGGGCGTTGGAATCGCGACCGTTCCGGGAGCTGGATGCACCCTTCTTGTGTGCCATAGCTGAATCTCCTCGGGATGTCTTACTTGATGCCGGTGACCTTGATGACCGTCAGCGGCTGACGGTGACCCTGACGCTTGTGGTAGCCGGTCTTGTTCTTGAACTTGTGGATGCGGATCTTCGGGCCCTTGGTCTGCTCGACGACCTCCGCGGCCACGGAGACCTTGGCCAGCTTGGCGGCGTCGGTGGTCAGGTCGGCCCCGTCGACGACGAGAACCGGATCCAGGGAGACGGACGTGCCCGGCTTACCCTCGATCTTCTCGACCTTCACCAGGTCACCGACCGCGACCTTGTACTGCTTTCCGCCGGTCTTGACGATCGCGTACGTTGCCATCGGTCGGCTTCCTCCACTCGAATAAGTACAGTCATGTTTCTTCTCGCGGCGCAAGTTCGCGACGCGAGATGTTCTTGGCTGGCTTGCTGCGCGGGGCGTGGTATAACGCCCATCGCCAGGCAGCGACCGACCAAGGTTACCAGAGCACCCCGGCAACGACACAATCCGGCCGTCGGCAGCCCGCGAGCAACCCGGCGGCCAGCGGTTTCGGTGCCGGGCAGCCGAACAGGCCACCCGGTGCGGCCCGCCGAACCGGCCCTCCGGCAAACGATTCGGCCGGCCGTACCCCAGGGGGCGCGACCGGCCGAATCAGGCTGACGGATCAGCTGCTACGACTCTTCCGGCGGCGGCCCGGCGGGCCGCGCGACCGCACGCCTGCGCGGCCTGCGCTCGGGCACCACCACCGGCACATCGGCGGTGTAGTCGACGGTGGGCGCGGGCGCGTGCTCCGCGGTCGGCAGCACGAACACCGCGCCGCTGCTGTCGGCGGCGGGCGCGGACACCGAGCGGGCCACCCGTCGCCGCCGCGTGGTGCGCGGCGCCGGTTCCGGCGCGCCGTTGCTCGCCGCGGGGCTCTCGACCCGTGGGGCGGCGACGGGCTCCGGCTCGGGGGCCGGCGCAGCGGCCTGCGCCCCGTCCGGTTCGACCTCGACGACCTCGGCCGGTTCGGTCTGCTCGTCCTGCGCGGGCACGGCCACCGCGGCCTCGGTGCCGACGACCTCGGTCGTGGCCTCCGGCGCGTCGGCGGCTTCGGGTTCGGCCGCAGGGGTTTGCGCCCCGACCGCCGCATCCGCCGCCGCGACCGAGTCCGCCTCGGTCTCGACCGCCTTCGACTCCTCGACCGCCTTCGACTCCTCGACCGCCTTCGACTCCTCGGCCGCCGCATCCTCGCCGTGGTGCGCGGCCATCGCCAGCGCGACCGGGTGGGCCCGCTTGACCGCGATGTCCTCCTCGGACTCCGCGGGTGCGGTTCCGTTGGCCGTCGCCGCGGGTGCGGCCGGGGCGGCGCCCTTGTCGCGGCCCCGCCGACGACGCGAACCGCCTTCGCGCGCACCGCGTCCCGAGCCGTCCTCACCGGAGGAGGGCTCGACCGGGTACGCGTGCACCAGGATGCCGCGACCGTGGCAGTGCTCGCAGGTGGTGGAGAACGCCTCGACCAGACCGGTGCCCAGCTTCTTCCTGGTCATCTGCACCAGGCCGAGCGAGGTCACCTCCGACACCTGGTGCCGGGTGCGGTCCCGGCCCAGCGCCTCGGTCAGCCTGCGCAGCACCAGGTCCCGATTCGACTCGAGCACCATGTCGATGAAGTCGACGACGATCATGCCGCCGATATCGCGCAACCGCATCTGGCGCACGATCTCCTCGGCCGCCTCCAGGTTGTTGCGGGTGACCGTCTCTTCCAGGTTGCTGCCGCCGGCGCCGGTGAACTTGCCGGTGTTGACATCGACGACGGTCATCGCCTCGGTGCGGTCGATCACCAGGGTGCCGCCGGAGGGCAGCCACACCTTGCGATCGAGCGCCTTGGCGAGCTGCTCATCGATGCGGTAGGTCTCGAACACGTCGACGCCGTTGTTCTCGTGCCGGGAGACCCGGGCGAGCATTTCCGGTGCGACGGTGCCGATGTACTTCTCGACCGTGCTCCAGGCGCGGTCACCCTCGATGACCAGCTTGGAGAAGTCCTCGTTGAACAGGTCACGGATGACCTTGACCAGCAGGTCGGGCTCTTCGTACAGCGTCTTGGGCGCGCCGTCGTTCTTGCCCGCGGCGGCCTTCTCGATGGTGCGCCAGGTGGCCTGCAGGCGCTCGACGTCGCGGGCCAGCTCCTCCTCGGCGACGCCCTCGGAAGCGGTGCGGATGATCACGCCCGCGTCGTTGGGCACGATGTCGCGCAGGATCTCCTTGAGCCGCTTGCGCTCGGTGTCGGGCAGCTTGCGGCTGATGCCGGTGGACGTGCCGCCCGGCACATACACGAGGAAGCGACCGGCCAGGCTGATCTGGGTGGTGAGCCGGGCGCCCTTGTGCCCGACCGGGTCCTTCGAGACCTGGACGAGCACCTGATCGCCGGGCTTGAGCGCCTGCTCGATCTTGCGCTCCTTGCCACCGAGTCCGGCGGCCTCCCAGTTCACCTCGCCCGCGTACAGCACGCCGTTGCGGCCGCGGCCGATATCGACGAACGCCGCCTCCATGCTGGGCAGCACGTTCTGCACCTTGCCGAGGTAGACGTTGCCGACCATCGACGCGGAACCGGTGCTGGTGACGAAGTGCTCGACCAGGATCTTGTCCTCGAGCACCGCGACCTGGGTCGCGGTCGGGTGATCCGGGAACGCCTTCTCGCGCACCACCATCACCCGGTCCACCGACTCGCGGCGCGCCAGGAACTCCGACTCGGTCAGGATCGGCGGGCGGCGCCTGCCTGCCTCGCGGCCGTCGCGCCTGCGCTGCCGCTTGGCCTCCAACCGGGTGGAACCGGTGATGCCCTGCACCTCGTCGACCGTGGTGGCGCGGCTGCGGCTCTTGTTCCGCGGTTCGCGCTCGTGCACGACGGTGTTCGGCGGGTCGTCGTCGGTGACGTCGGCGGCCTCACCGCTGTCCCCGGCCACCTTGCGGCGACGGCGACGGCGCCGCCGACGGCTCGAACCGTCACCGGCGTTCTCGTCGTCGTCGGAGTCGGCATCGGAGCTGTCGTCGGCCGAGTCCGTGGACTCCGCGGGCTCGCCGCTGTCGGCGGACTGCTCGTCGTCGGTGTCGGACTCGGTCTCGCCGTCGGTGTCGTTCTCGTCGTCGGCATCGCTGTGCTGCTCGCCACGACCGCGACCGCGGCCACGGCGGCCACGGCGCCTGCGCCGCGGCTGACCGTCGGCGTCGCCCTGCTGCTCGGCCGAGTCCTGCTCGTCCTCGGTGGTCTCCGGCTCTTCCTCGACCGGCTCGACCACGGGCTCTTCGCGCCGGGCCTCCCGCTCGGTACGGCGCTTGCGGCGGGCCTGTTCGGCCGCGGCGGCGTCCGGCGGCAGGAACAGCGGCGCCTGCACCACGGCGGCGGATTCGAACACCACCGGCGCGGCGACGTGCGGCTCTTCCTGCACGGGGTGGGTGAACAGCTGGACGGACGGCTGGTGGGCGACCTCGGTTGGCCGCTCGGTCGCGCCGGACCCGATGATCGGATCGGGCGCGGAGAAGACGAGGCCACCGTGGCCTCGGCTCGGCTGCGGCTCGGTCTCGGCCTGCTGCTCGGCGGTCTCGGCTTGCTGCTCGGCCGGAACCGCAGCGGCGGGCGCCGGGGCTTGCTCCGCCGGGGGCGCCGGAGTCTCGACCGCCGGGGCGGCGGCCGGGGTCTCAGGCGCCGGGGCGGGAGTCGCCCCCTCCGGCGGGCCGAGCGCGTCGCGGACCGATTCCGCGATCGCCCGGTCGACGTTGGATTGCGCGCTGCGCGCCTCGGCTCCTAGCTCGGTGAGTTTGGCCAGGATGCGCTTGCTCGTTACTCCCAGGCGCTTGGCGAGTGCATGAACTCGGATCCGCTCCGGCAATTGTTCCGCATCCTGTGGTGTTGTTCCCGATGGCTCTTGTTCGGCCACGAAGTCTCCTCGGACCCCCGGGCGCGTCCCTCCCGGTAAGGAGTGACGCGGCCGACGCGGGGGCACTGTCCGTTCGCCTCACGCCGCTCGGCGCAAGGTCATCTGGTCTCGCCCCGCATGTCCGGTTATCACCATGTCGATCGTCGGTTGGGCTAACTGGTCACGCGGCGCCTGGCTGTTGGCTGAACTCCACGGTGTGAGCGCTCATCCAGCGTGCCGACGCGAACAACGGACCCCAGCAACCGGGCCTTTTGTCCGTGGCAGCGATGATCGGCATCGAACCGCGGTGTGTCATCCGGTTGCGATCGTCCCGATCGTCCGCGTACCTGCGCGAACAGTCGGCATCGACAGCAACCGCTTCCAAGTATCCCACACCACCCGCCACGAGCACGCCGCGGCGCACGGCTCAGCTCGCTGACGGTCAGCTTTCTGCCGCGCGCCGGGGGCGCTGTTGCTCTTGGTTCACTCGCTGTGCCCGCGCACAGGGCTCGACCCACCGAGCCGACGTCGCGGGTGCTGTGTCGATGGCCCGGTCGTGGCGCTCGCCTCGACCGGGCTGGTCGGCAACTGTCGGTTAAATACGGAACTCCGGGAACCAGAGAGCAATCTCTCGTTTGGCGGATTCGGGCGAATCGGACCCGTGCACCAGGTTCTCCTGTGTCTCCAGGGCGAAGTCGCCACGCACGCTGCCGGGCACGGCCTTCTCGACCGGGTCGGTGCCGCCGGCGATCTGCCGGAACGCCGCGATGGCGCGCGGCCCCTCCAGGATGGCCGCGACGACCGGACCGGAGGTGATGAATTCGATCAGGGAGCCGAAGAACGGCTTTTCGGCGTGCTCGGCGTAGTGGCCCTTGGCCAGGTCCTCGGACACGTGCTTCAGTTCGAGAGCCGCGATCTTCAGGCCCTTGCGCTCGATGCGTACCAGCACCTCACCGACGAGGCCACGGGCCACACCGTCCGGCTTGATGAGTACCAACGTCTGCTCAGTCACGGCGACACTCTAACCGGCACCCCCACCGGGTACCGAACTCGCGGTTCGATCGCGCCGGCGCGGGCACCGCGAACCCGGGGCCGCGGCCTCGATTCAGGAGGAACGCGGGAGCCGCTGACTCGGCAGCAGACCCTTCTCGATCCGGCCGCGCACGTCCGCGCGCAACACCAGGATGAACCCCCACACCACCGCGAAGACGATGCCGATGATGCCGATCGAGAGATGGATGAACGTGCCGAGCAGCACCAGCACCTGGAGGCCGAGATTGAACGGCATCGCCCAGGAGCGCCCCTGCAAGCCGGCGCCGAGGAACATCACGACCGCGAGCACCACCAGGTAGGTACCCGACCACCAGGTCACCCCGCCGCCGACCGAACCGACCACCGGCAGCGCGAGCAGCACCACGATCGCCTCGAGCACCAGCGTGCCCGCCATGACGCCGCGGAACCCCTTCCACGGGTCGGTCGCGGGCGGCGGTACCGAGCCGGGCTCGTCGGTCATGCGGTGTCCCCTTTCGCATGCCCGAGGGGCCCTACGTGGTTACGCAGGCTTCCTCCTCCGGGCCCTGACTCGGTCATGCGGTGTCCCCTTTCGCATGCCCGAGGGGCCCTACGTGGTTACGCAGGCTTCCTCCTCCGGGCCCTGACTCGGTCATGCAGTGTCCCCTTCGGCACGCCCGAGGGGCCCTACGTGGTTACGCAGGCTTCCTCCTCCGGGCCCTGACTCGGTCATGCCGGGTCCTTTCCGAACAGTGCGCGTGTCGCGCCCGCGGTCACCACCGACCCGGTCACCACGACGCCGGCACCGGACACCATCTCCCCCGCCTCGCCGACCTCTTCGGCGATGGCGATGGCCGACTCCAGCGCGTCGGGCAGGGTGGCGGCGGTGATCACCCGCTCGTCGCCGAAACGCTGCACCGCCAGGTCGGCGAGCACGTCCACGTCCATCGCGCGCGGCGAGCCGTTGTTGGTCACGACGATCTCGTCGAACACCGGCTCGAGCTCGTTGAGGATGCCGTCGGCGTCCTTGTCTGCCAGTACCGCGACCACGCCGACCAGCTTACGGAAATCGAACTCGGCGGTGAGTGTGGCCGCGAGCGCCCGCGCCCCCGCCGGGTTATGCGCGGCATCGATGAAGATGGTCGGCGCGTTGCGCATTCGCTCGAGCCGGCCGGGGCTGGTCACGTTCGCGAAACCCGCACGCACGGCGTCGATGTCGAGCTGACGGTCGGCGCCCGCGCCGAAGAATGCCTCGACCGCGGCGAGCGCGAGCACAGCGTTGTGCGCCTGGTGCTCGCCGTGCAGCGGCAGGAAGATCTCGTCGTAAACACCACCGAGACCCTGTAATTCGAGTTGCTGCCCGCCGACCGCGATCTGACGCGCGAGCACGCGGAACTCGCCGCCCTCGCGGGCCACCGCCGCGTCCACCTCGACGGCACGGCGCAGCAGCACGTCCATCGCCTCGGGATCCTGCTCGGCGATGATCGCGACGGTGTCGCGCGGAATGAGCAGGTCCGGTGCGCGTTTGATGATCCCGGCCTTCTCACCGGCGATGCTGGTGAGATCGGTGCCGAGATAGTCGGTGTGGTCCATGCCGATCGGGGTGATCACCGCGATCTGCCCGTCGATCACGTTGGTGGCGTCCCAGGTGCCACCGAGGCCGGTCTCCACGATCGCGACATCGACCGGCGCCTCGGCGAACGCGGCGAAGGCCATGCCGGTGAGCACCTCGAACTTGCTCATCGCCGGGCCGCCCGCGTCGGCCGACTGCGCATCGATCATCTCGATATAGGGCACCAACTCGCGGTAGGTCTCCACGTATTTGGCCGGGCTGATCGGCGCGTTGTCGATGCTGATCCGCTCGGTGGCCAATTGCAGGTGCGGGCTGGTGATCCGGCCCGTGCGCCGGTGCAGCGCGGTGAGCAGGGCATCGATCATCCGGGTCACCGAGGTCTTGCCGTTGGTGCCCGCGACGTGGATCGCCGGATAGCTGTGCTGCGGCGAGCCGAGCAGATCCATCAGGGTGGCGATGCGGGTGAGCGACGGCTCGATCTTGGTTTCCGGCCAGCGGGTATCGAGTTCGGCCTCCACCAACGCCATTTCGGCGAGCTCGACCGGCGACGGACCGGAGCTCAGTCGCGGCCCCGCCGCCGGGTGCCGCAGTTCGTCACCGTATTGCGGCTCCGGTTCGTGGTTCATTTGCCGCTCAGTTCCGCGAGCCGGGCGCTGATCCTGGCCACCTCGGCGGTGGCGATCTCCTGCCGCGTCTTGATCTTGGCGACCACCGGTTCCGGCGCCTTGGCCAGGAAGGCCTCGTTGCCGAGCTTAGCTGTGGTGGTGGCGACTTCCTTCTCAGCGACGCCCAGATCCTTTTCCAGGCGGCGACGTTCGGCATCCAGGTCGACGGCGCCGGAGGTGTCCAGTTCCACCGTGACGGTGGTGCCGCTCAGCCGGACCTCCAGCGAGGCGGTCGCCGCGAAGTCGGCGCCGGGCTCGGTGAGCCGGGCCAGGTTCGCCACCGACGCGTGCAGCTCGGTCAGTCCGGCCGCGTCGAGTCCGTTGAGCTTGGCCGCCACCTTCTGCTTGTCGGCAAGACCCTGGTCGCTGCGGAACCGGCGGATCTCGGTGATGAGTCGCTGGGTATCGGAAACCCGTTGCGCGGCAACCTGATCGGTCGGCACACCGGTTGGCTGCGGCCAGGCCGCGATCACCAGGGACTCGCCACCGGTCAACGCCTGCCACAGCGATTCGGTGACGAACGGGATGACCGGATGCAGCAGCCGCAGCACCGCGTCCAGGACGGTGCCGAGCACCACCCTGGTCGATTCGGCACGGGTCTCCTCGGCCGCGAACTGCACCTTGGTCAATTCCAGGTACCAGTCACACAGTTCGTCCCAGGCGAAGTGGTACAGAGCCTCGCAGGCCTTGCTGAATTCGTAGGCGTCGAAGGCCGAATCCACCTCGGCGCGCACCTCTTCGAGCCGATCCAGGATCCAGCGGTCCGCGTCGGTGAGCGCAGCGCGCTCCGGCAGGGTGCCGGTGTGCGCGCCGTTCATCAGCGCGAACTTGGTGGCGTTGAACAGCTTCGTCACGAAGCTGCGCGAGGCGAGCGCGTGCTGTTCGCCGACGGCGGCGTCGCTGCCCGGCTGGGCACCGCGCGCCAGCGTGAATCGCACTGTGTCCGCACCGTATTGGTTGATCCAGACCAGCGGGTCGATGCCGTTGCCGCGCGACTTCGACATCTTCTTGCCGTGCTGGTCACGAATCAGGCCGTGCAAGAACACATCCTTGAACGGCACCTGGCGCGCGCCGTTCTTGCCCGCGGTGAGCACCGGGTCGTCGGCGACGAACGTGCCGAACATCATCATCCGGGCCACCCAGAAGAACAGGATGTCGTAGCCGGTGACGAGAACGTTTGTCGGATAGAACTTTTCGAGCTCCGGGGTGGCATCGGGCCAGCCAAGCGTGGAGAACGGCCACAGCCCGGAG
The DNA here is from genome assembly GCF_011801125.1 of Nocardia brasiliensis. Classification (NCBI taxonomy): domain Bacteria; kingdom Bacillati; phylum Actinomycetota; class Actinomycetes; order Mycobacteriales; family Nocardiaceae; genus Nocardia; species Nocardia brasiliensis. The sequence continues at coordinate 1,994,430 of NZ_CP046171.1, read as the reverse complement.
GAGAACCAGGTATCGAGCACGTCCGGGTCCTGCACGTAGCCCTCCGGCGCGGTCTCGTCGGGGCCGACGCACACCACTTCGCCTTCCGGGCCGTACCAGATCGGGATCCGGTGACCCCACCACAGCTGCCGCGAGATGCACCAGTCGTGCATGTTGTCGACCCAGTCGAACCAGCGCGGTTCGGAGCTGGCCGGATGAATCACGGTGTCGCCGTTGCGCACCGCGTCACCGGCGGCCTTGGCCAGCGACTCGACCTTGACCCACCACTGCATCGACAGGCGCGGTTCGATCGGCTCACCGCTGCGCTCGGAGTGTCCGACGCTGTGCAGGTACGGCCGCTTCTCCGCGACGACGCGGCCCTCGGCGGCGAGCCGCTCGCGCACCGCGACGCGCGCCTCGAACCGGTCCATGCCGTCGAATTCGGTTCCGGTATCGATGATCCGGCCACGCTCGTCCATGATGTTCGGCATCGGCAGGCTGTGCCGCACGCCCATCTCGAAGTCGTTCGGGTCGTGCGCGGGGGTGATCTTCACTGCGCCGGAACCGAACTCGGGATCGACGTAGTCGTCGGCGATGATCGGGATCTGACGGCCGGTGATCGGGTGTTCCAGGGTGGTGCCGACCAGCGCGCGATAGCGCGGGTCCTCCGGATGCACGGCCACCGCGGTGTCGCCGAGCATCGTCTCGACCCGGGTGGTCGCCACGATCACGTGCGGCTCGTTGTCGTCGAGCGAGCCGTACCGCAGCGAGACCAGCTCACCCTCGACGTCCTCGTACTTGACCTCGATATCGGAGATGGCGGTGCGCAACGCGGGCGACCAGTTGACCAGCCGTTCCGCGCGATAGATCAGTCCGGCGTCGTAGAGCCGCTTGAAGATCGTCTGCACGGCCCGGGACAGGCCGTCGTCCAGGGTGAATCGGTCCCGGCCCCAGTCGACGCCGTCGCCGAGCGCGCGCATCTGCCATTGGATGGCGCCGCCGGATTCACGCTTCCAGTCCCACACCTTGTCGACGAACAGCTCGCGACCGAAGTCTTCCTTGGTCTTGCCGTCGACGGCCAGCTGCTTCTCCACCACCGTCTGGGTGGAGATGCCGGCATGGTCCATGCCGGGCAGCCACAGCACCTCATAACCCTGCATGCGCTTGCGGCGGGTGAGGGTGTCCATCAGGGTGTGGTCGAGGGCATGGCCGATGTGCAGGTTGCCGGTGACATTCGGCGGGGGTAGCACGATGGAGTACGGCGGCTTGTCGCTGGTGACGTCGGCCTCGAAATAGCCAGCGGCTACCCAGCGCTCGTACATCGAGGCCTCTACCTCGCCGGGGTTCCAGCTCTTGGGAAGGGCATCGGCACGATTACGTGGATTGTCAGGGGCTGCGCTGGTCACCCGACGATTCTAGTAGTCGGGCTCAACGGATTTCCGCAGGGGCGGGGGTGCGCGCGCAAACGAAAAAGTAAGGCGGAGTCTTCGGTGGATGAGGGACACCGAAGACTCCGCCTACGAGTCATAGCTTACCGTCCCAGCTGGAAGTGTTCCGGAATCCATACTGAATTCTCAGCTTCGGACACCTTCCCGCCGGAAACATCGCGACTAACCCGTCGAAACGGGCATTTGGGCGGCCGCAAGGGCCAGATCGCCGTTGATGGCGACCGCGGCGGTATAGCCCGCACCGGCCGCGACGATCACCTGCGCCGCGGCGTTCGAGACATTGCCCGCGGCCCAGACACCGGGCACGCTCGTCCGTCCCGACGGATCGACGACCACCCAGCCCTGATCGTCGAACGCGCACCCGAGGGCACGCAGCAGATCGGCCTCGGGCACGAAGGCCGGCGCGACGAACAGCGCGGCCCGCGGGACGGCTCGGCCGTCGGCCAGTTCCACGCCGCGCAACGTGCCGTCGACCACCAGCCGCGCGACCGTCCCTTCGACGATCCGCACGCCGCGGGCCGCGAGCTGGGCACGGTCGGCATCGGAGAGTTCCATGGTGTGCTGGAACAGGATCACGTCGTCGGACCATTGCGGCAACAGCAACGCCAGGTGCAGCACCCTGGGGTCGGTGCCGCCGAGCAGCCCCAGCGGCTGATCACGCACCTCATAGCCGTGACAGTAAGGACAGTGCAGCACCTCGGCGCCCCACCGCTCGCGCACGCCCGGCAGCTCGGGCAGTTCGTCGCGCAGGCCGGTCGCGATCAGCAGCCGGTGCGCCGTCAGCACCCGTCCGCCCGCCAGCCGGACCGTGAACTCCGCACCGCCGTCCGACCTTTCGACCTCCGTCACGAAGTCGTCGACCAGCTCGCCGCCATAGCCCACGACCTCGGCCGCGCCGACGGCCAGCAGGTCACCGGGTGCCATCCCGTCCCGGGACAGGAACCCGTGCATGTGCTCGGCGGGCGCGTTGCGCGCGGGCCCGCCCCGCACGACCGCGACCCGGCGGCGCGACCTGGTCAGCACCAACGCCGCGGACAGTCCCGCCGCGCCCCCGCCGACCACCACTACGTCATACATCTCGCTCATGCCTCCGCCTCGCGAGCGCTCGGCTCCGCCATGCGCGATGCGCGCTGTGTCATGATTCGCTCACTGCGTTCGCTCATGTCGTCAGCGTGCCGCTCCGCGTCCAGTTACGGCAACAAATATTGCTGTTTCCGGGAAATCGAGGTGCACTGGAGCAATGGAGAACCAGCCGAGCATCGCCGCGACCCTCGCCGACATCGGTCCACGGCTCAAAGCCGCGCGCACTCAGCGCAACGTGACGCTGACCGCGTTGGCCGAGACGACCGGGATCTCCAAGAGCACGCTGTCGCGCTTGGAATCCGGCCGGCGCCGCGCCGGCCTCGAACTGTTGCTGCCGATCGCACAGGCCTTGCAGGTACCACTCGACGAACTCGTCGTCGCCCCCAGAACCGCCGACCCCCGGGTCCACGCCCCCGCGCGGAAAGTGAACGGTATCACCGTCTTTCCGCTCACCCGGCAGCCAGGACCGCTACAGGCCTTCAAAATGGTGCTGCCCGCCGATCGCACCGAACCGGAGGTGCGGGTGCACGAGGGCTACGAGTGGCTCTACGTGCTGTCCGGCCGGTTGCGGATGATCCTCGGCGAGCACGATGTCGTGCTCGGCCCCGGCGAGGCCGCCGAATTCGATACCCGCCAACCACATTGGTTCGGCAGCACCGGCCGCGGCCCCGTGGAACTGCTCAGTCTGTTCGGCAGTCAGGGCGAGCGCATGCACATTCGGGCCCGACCCCGGCGCGCCCGCGCGGAGTAATCCCGGCGCGGATGCATCACGATTCGACGCCGTCCGTATTGTCCGATATTGCCAGATATGCCCGGCATCCGGACGCTGGAAAGAGTGAATACATCCGGCAGTCGTTTTCAGGGGAATCTCAGTGAAAAACCAGGGTATTCCCCGTTGCGGCGCCGAAGACGTTTCGGGACGCTGGAAGAGGTGAAGCCCCCGCTCGACACGTACGCCGACGAAGCCGTGCTCCCGCCCACCACAGCCGCACTGCCCGCCGAGGCCCTCTGGCCGCCCGCGGATCTGGTCGCCCGGCCCGAGCTGCCACCGGTTTTCACGCCCGACGCCGTGCACGACCTGCGTGGTCGGTCCGTGACCGAGTTGCGGTATCCCGCGAGCGCGGCACTGGTCGTCGCCGGTCTGCCCGGTGCCGGCAAAAGCACTGTGCTGCGCCGGTTCTTCGGCACCACCACCGATGCCGAGCAGCCGTGCGGCGGGCCGCAGGGATCGGTGGTGCTCGACTCGCTGCAGGTGCGCAATCGGTTGCGGCACCGGCTCGGCCGGATCCCCTATGCGCTGTGGCGGCCCGTCGTGCACGTCGCGCACTTCGCCGGAATCCGCGCGGCCCTGCGCGATACCGACGGTCCGGTGGTGATCCACGACTGTGCCACGGTCGGGTGGGCACGGCGGGTGATCGCGTTCTGGGCCGCGGGATACGGCCGCGAGCTGCACATGCTCCTGCTCGACGTGCCCGCCACGGTGGCCAAGGCCGGCCAGCACGCGCGTGGCCGGCGCTCGAACCGAATGGCGTTCGTACTGCACTGCTTTCGTTGGCGGCGACTGATGGAACAGCTGCGCGCCGGTCAGACCATGCGGCCCGCGCCGGAGTCGCTGGTGATCGTCGACCGGCGCACCGTCGACCGGATGCACCGGGTCACCTTCGCCCCGTAGCGGACTACGCGCTCACGGCACCAACACGGTCAGCGCACCCCGCACCGCGCGCACGGTGATCGGCAGCGCGCCCGCCGGTTCGCCGTCGGCGGTGGCCGGGGTGTCCGGCGCGGCGAGCGCGATCTGCGCGGCGCGATACTGGGTGACCTTCGGGTGGATCTGTCGTTTGCCCGCGGACAGGGCGGGCAGCAATCGCACCATTTCCCGGCGCGACAGCGCACCGACCACGGTCAGATCGAGCAGTCCGTCGTCCATCTCCGCGTCCGGGCAGATCAGCATGCCGCCGCCGTAGGTGCGGGTGTTGCCGATCGCGACCATCACCGCGTCGACCTCTAGGTTCGAGCCGCTGCCCGGGTTGGTCAGCCCCTCGGTGACCGCTCCGGTCAAGGTCACCCGATAGGGCACCGGGAACAGCCTGGAGATCTCGGCGAGCGCCGCGACGGTGTAGCGCATCCGGCCTTTCGGCCAGCGCATCCGGTTGGCGCGCAGGCTGACCCGCGCGTCGAACCCGGTACCGGACACGGTGGCGAACCAGATCGGCGCCGAATCGGGTACCGGCGAATCGATCCGGCCGAGGTCGATCGCCCGCGCGCGCCCGTCGAGCACCACGTCGGCGGCCGCCACCGGGTCTTCGGTCGGGATTCCGAGCTCCCTGGCGAGATCGTTGCCGGTACCCGCCGGGATCATGGCCAGCGGCACGCCCGATTCGGCGACGGCCGCGAGGATCACGTTGACCAGTCCGTCGCCGCCGATGCAGACCACGGCGTCCGGGCGGTCCCGCTCGATCGAATCCCGCACCCGCCGTACCGATTCGGCGGCCGAGGGCGCGCGCACCTCGGTGATCTCGACGTCCCGCGCGCGCAGCCGCGCCAGGGCCGCGGCGGCGACGTCGTGGCCCTTGCCGTGTCCGGACCGGGGATTGGTCACCACGGTGACCGAACGCCCGGTGCGGGATGAATCCTGTGTCACGGCACCAGCTTTCCAGGATTGAGGATGCCTGCGGGGTCGATTTCGGCCTTCACCGCACGCAACACGCGCACCCCGAGGTCACCGATCTCGGCGGGCAGCCAGGGCCGGTGATCGGTGCCGACCGCGTGATGATGGGTGATGGTGCCGCCCGCCGCCACGATCGCGTCGCCCGCGGCGTGTTTCGCGGTGTGCCACTGGGCGATCGGGTCGTCGAGCTGTTTGGCCACGATGGTGAAATACAGCGAGGCGCCGGTCGGATAGGTGTGCGAGATGTGGCACATGACCAGCGGCGGGGTACCCTGCCCGGCGAGCGCGTCGGTGAGCGCCGCGGTGACCTTCGCCTTGAGCACCGCAACGTTCGACCACACCGTGGCGGTCTCCAGGGTTTCGCAGAGCACGCCGACATCGAGCAGCGCGTCGCGCATGTAGGGCGCGCCGAAGCGTCCGTGCTCCCACTCGCGGGCCGGGGTCTCGCCGAGATCGGTACCGCCCGCCCCCGCGAGCAACGCCCCCGCCTCGGCACTGCGGGCCGCCACGTGCGCCGCGCTGCCTTCGAACGTGGTGATGGCCAGGCAACCGGTGACGGCGTTGCCGCCGATATCGCCCGCGCGCGCGAGGTTGATGCCGGTTTCGGCCTCGTCGGACAGGCGCAGCACCGTCGGCGCCGCGCCCGCCTGCACGATCGAACGCAGTGCGGCGGTGCCCGTTTCGAAGTCGGGGAACGACCAGGCCTGGTAGGCAACGATTTCCGGCACCGGATGCACGCGGACGGTGACCTCGGTGATCACACCGAGCGCACCCTCCGAGCCGACGAACAACTCGCGCAGGTCGGGGCCCGCCGCCGACGCGGGTGCGCGCCCGAGTTCCACGGTGCCGCTGGGGGTGGCGACCTTCAAGCGCTGCACCATGTCGTCGAAGCGGCCGTAGCCCGCCGAGGCCTGCCCCGAGGAACGGGTCGCGGCGAACCCGCCGATGGTGGCGAACTCGAAGCTCTGCGGAAAGTGACCGAGCGAAAGTCCGTGCGCGGCCAGCAATTTCTCCGCGCGGGGGCCGGTGAGTCCGGCACCGAGGGTCGCGGTGGCACTGATCGGGTCCACCTCGGTCACGGTGTCGAGCCTGCGCAGATCCAGCGCGATCACGGTGTCGAAGCGGCCGCGGACCGGGTCGACGCCGCCGACCACGCTGGTACCACCGCCGAAGGGCACCACGGCGACGCCCCGCTCGGCGCAGTAGGCCAGCACGGCCATGACCTGGGCATGATCAGCGGGGGCGACGATCGCGTCGGGCGCGTCCTGCGGCTCCTCGGCGCGCCGACGCAAGAGGTCGAACGTGCTTTTGCCGCCCGCGTGCCGCAAGCGGTCGCGGTGGTCGACCGACACATTGTCCGCGCCGACCACCCCGGCCAACCCGTCTCGTTGTTCCGGCGTGAGCGCCGACTCGCGGAGCAGCACATCGCCCTCATCGCGGCGCGCCACCGGGTCGCCGGACACTCCGAACACCTGCGTCAGAAGGTTCCGGATCTGTGCCGACAACGGCTTGTGTCCGGCGGAAATGCCCCAGGCATCCCAGACCATACTCGCCGCGGCCTCGGTTACGCCCGAGTTTTCCGCCGGAGTCGGTTTCCCGCCGGTGTGCTTCTGCGTCTCGACCATGCGTTACAGTTTGACATAGAATGTCAAGTAGTAACGATCCGACCCGAGGTGACACCTTGACCGCTCCGGACGACACCGCGCCCTCCGCCATCGACCTCGCGATCTTCGAGGCCGCGCGCCGCTGCGTCGAGGAATTCGGCGTGCGGCGCACCACCCTCACCGAGGTGGCCCGACGGGCCGGGGTCAGCAGGCCCACCGTGTATCGCCGCTGGCCCGACACCGGCGCACTCTTGGCCGAGCTGCTCGTGCGCGAACTGCGCGCGATCGTCGCCGACACCATGCCGAGCGCGGGCACCGGACGGGCCAGGTTGGTCGAGGGCATCGTCGCCGGTGCCGCGACCGTGCGCTCGAACGCGTTGTTCGGCAAGATCTTCCGCACCGACACCGACCTGATGCTCACCTACGTGTTCGGCAGGCTCGGCCGCAACCAGCGCGCACTGCTCGAGTTGTTCGCCGCAGGTATTCGAGAAGGTCAGCAGGACGGCTCGATTCGCGCGGGCGACCCGCAACATCTGGCCACCATGCTGCTGCTGATCGCGCAATCGGCCGTGCAATCCGCGGGCACGGTCGCGTCGGTGCTACACGGCGCGGAACTCGACGCCGAGCTGCGCCACGCGATCGACGGCTATCTCGTTCCGGCCGGGGCCCGGTGACCCCGGCCACGCCTGCCCAGCGGCGCACGGGCGATGCCATCTCTTTCGGAAAGGTACTGCGATGACCAGGAATTCGACGATCACCGGCGATGCGGCCCTCAACGCGGGCCGGCGCACACGCGAGCTGCGCGAGCTCGGTGACGAGACGGGGATCGATCTGCTGATCATCGGCGGCGGGGTCACCGGCGCGGGCGCCGCGCTGGACGCGGCCGCGCGCGGACTGCGCACCGTGCTGGTCGAACGGCACGATCTCGCGTTCGGCACCAGCCGCTGGAGCTCCAAACTGGTGCACGGCGGGTTGCGGTATCTCGCCAGCGGGCAGGTCGGCATCGCGCACGAGAGCGCCGTCGAGCGCGGCATCCTGATCGGTACCACCGCACCGCATCTCGTGCGACCGCTGCCGCAGCTGGTCCCCCTGCTGCCCGGCATCGGCGCCGCGCACAGCGCGCTCGTGCGCGCCGGTTTCGTGGCAGGTGATCTGCTGCGCCGCGGCGCGGGCACCCCCGCCGCGATCCTGCCCCGGTCGCGCCGGGTCGCCGCCGCCGAGGCGCTGCGACTCGCCCCGACCGTGCGGCGCGCGGGGTTGCGCGGTGGACTGCAAGCGTGGGACGGACAGCTCGTCGACGATGCCCGCCTGGTGGTGGCGCTGGCCCGCACCGCGGCGGCCCAGGGCGCGACGGTGCTCACCCGCGTGGAAGCCCTTGACGTGACCGGAGATTCGGCGACCCTGCGGGACACCCTCAGCGGCGAGCGCATGACGGTGCGGGCGCGCGCGGTGGTGAACGCGACCGGCGTGTGGGCCGACCAGGTCGATCCGAGTATCGAGTTGCGGCCGAGCCGCGGCACGCATCTGGTGTTCGACGCCGCCGCGTTCGGCGGGCTCACCGCGTCGCTCACGGTGCCGGTGCCCGGCAGCACCAGCCGATTCGTCTTCGCCTTCCCCGCCGCGCACGGCCGGGTGTATCTCGGCTTGACCGACGAGGACGCGCCGGGCCCGGTGCCCGACGAGCCCGAGCCGACCGAGGCCGAGATCGACTTCCTGCTCGACACCATCAACACCGCGCTGCGGGAACCGTTGACCCGGGCCGATATTCGCGGCAGCTACGCCGGCCTGCGGCCGCTGTTGCAGACCGCCGACGACAGCACCGCCGACATCTCGCGCAAGCACGCGGTGCTGACCTCGCCGACCGGTGTCATCACCATCGTCGGCGGCAAGCTGACCACCTATCGCCGCATGGCGCAGGACGCCGTCGACGCCGCGGTGACCCGCGCCGGGTTGTCCGCCGGTCCCTGCCGCACCCGGCGACTTCCGTTGGTAGGCGCGGTATCCGGTGCGGCACGCGATCGTATCCACGCACCGTCCACGCTGATCGACCGTTACGGCAGCGAGGCCGCCGCCATTCTCGCCACCGCACAATCCGACCCGGCACTGGCCGAACCGGTCGCACCCGGAATCGACGTCACCGCGGCGGAATTCGCCTTCGCGGTAACCCACGAGGCCGCCCTGACCCCGGACGACCTGCTCGACCGCCGCACCCGTATCGGTCTGGTCCGCACCGACCGCGCCGCAGCCACCCCAGCAGCCCTAGCCGCCCTCGCCCCGGTCACCTGAGGACCCCGATCGATCAGAGCCGCACTGTGACGCGGCGAAGGCCGCCGCGCGCCGACGAGAGTTCGTCGGCGCGTGGCGTCCGGAGATCCACTCTGCCAACAGGTCTGGCATCACGCGGCGTTGAGCTGATCCGTGCCGGTGACGACGTGGCGGCGACGGCTCGGCAGCATCATGGTCGGGTGTGCGATACCCCAGGTGGTGCTCGCGCAGATCATCTCCTTGATGCGGGCGCCGACCCAGCCGGTGAAGACGGTGGAGGTGACCTCGTCGGCGGGCGTCACCCGCTGGACGAGCCCGTCGTGCCGACCGAGGCTGACGCATTGCAGGGCGTAGCCGATCGGGGCCTCGGGCACCTTGCGTCCGGTCAGCCGCGCGGCGAGGACGTCGGCGGCCAGCCAGGCCATGGGAGTCGCTGTGGCGCAAGCCATCCGCAGCGGTTTGCCGCCGACACCGATGGCCAGCGCGGCGTCACCGACCGCGTAGACGTCGGGGTGTGAGACCGAGCGCATACCGGCGTCCACGACGATCCGTCCGGTGTCGGAGACCTCGAGGGTGGTGGCGGCCGCGATCGGGTGCACGGTGAAACCGGCGGTCCACACGGTCACCTCGGCCGGAATCTCCCCGGCTGCGGTGACCACGGTGTTCGCTTCGACGCGCGCGACGTCGGCGTGCTCGTGCACGGTGATGCCGAACCGGTCGAACACGCGGCGCAGATGCCGTTGCGCCTTCTCGCTGAGCCAGTCGCCGACACCGCCGCGGGCGGCGATCGCGACGGCCAGGTCCGGATACGCCTCGGCGATCTCGGTGGCCGCCTCGATACCGGTCAGGCCGCCGCCCACGATCAGCACGGACGCGCCGGCCGGCAACGCGCGCAGCCGATCCCGCAGCCGCGACGCGGCCTGTTTCCCCGCGATGTTGTAGGCGTGCTCGGCGACCCCGGGGACGCCGTGGTCGGTGGCGGTGCTGCCGAGCGCGTAGACGAGGGTGTCGTAGGCGAGAGCGTCCCCGCCGTCGAGGGCGACGGACTTGCGGTCGACGTCCACCGCGGTGACCCGGGCGGTACGCACCTGGATGCCGGTGCCCGCGAAGAGCTCCCGCAGCGGACGCGACGGCAGGTCCTGTCCGCTCGCCAGCTGGTGCAAGCGGATCCGCTCGACGAATTCGGTGTCGGCGTTGACCACGGTGATCTCGACATCGTCACCGTGCAGCCGCTTGGCGAGGCGGCTCGCGGTGTTGGCTCCGGCGTATCCGGCTCCGAGGACGACAATGCGATGCTTCATGGCTCGCTCCTATCTGGGTTGTGCTCACCTCCTGAACCGGACAGCCGCACAATCCCTGACAACGAACGAGTGAGACCTACGTCACCATGCCAATTCGAGCGGCTGATGCGGCTTGCTCGCCGCCCACTGCCGCGCCACGTGCGTCAGCTTGTCGGGGTTGACCTGGATGTGGATGCGCGCGACGCCCTCGGGTGTCATATCGAGGCAGAACACGGCGATCACCTGGTGGTTGACCTCGGCCAGCAGCGCGGGCGCGCCATTGGCGACGACGGCATAGAAGACCGGGACACCGCCGACCATCGCGCGTTTGCCCTCGGTCCGCATGAACAGCCCGTGCAGGTAGCGCGCGATCCGCGACGCGCCGAGCACCGGGGTCTTCCTGGCGTGCACCCGCCCGCCGCCGTCGGCCACGCTGACCGCGTCGTCGGTGAGCATCCGGATCAGTGAGTCGGTGTCGCCGCTCAGCGCGGCGGCGAGGAATTCCTCGACCACCTTGCGCGCCGCGACCGCATCGATCTCGGCACGGGCTCGCTCCTGACTGAGATGCTGTTTGGCGCGACGATAGATCTGCTGGCAGTTCGCCTCGGTGCGGTCGAGCAGCTCGCCGATCTCGCGATGGGAGTACCCGAAGGCCTCGCGCAGCACGTACACCACGCGCTCGTTGGGCGAGAGCCGCTCCATCAGCGTGAGCATCGCCATCGAGACCGACTCGCGCTGCTCGGCGGTGTCGGCCGGGCCCAGAATCGGGTCACCGACCAAGACCGGCTCCGGAAGCCACTCCCCCACATAGGTTTCCCGCTGCGCCCTGGCCGAGGTCAGCTGGTTGAGGCAGATGTTGGTGAGCACCTTCGTCAACCAGGCCACCGGCGTCTCGATCAGTGCGCGGTCAGCCGCGTGCCAGCGCAGATACGCCTCCTGCACCGCGTCCTCGGCATCGCCGGCCGACCCGAGGAGCCGATAGGCGATCGCCTCCAGGCGGCCACGGAAGCCCTCGAACAGATCGGCCTCTTGCATGCTGAGCGACATGAGCCAATAGTCGGTCAGATCGGGCCGACGCGTCCACCCGCGCGACCCGGCCGACGGCCAACTCACATTCCGCTGACGAGCGGCTCAACTCCCCGAGGTGGTCTCGTCGAACGACCAGGCGTCGAGGTCCGCGCGCATGCAGGCCCTCGGCCAGTCGTCCAGGCCGTGCTCGGCCTCGGCGTTGCGAATCGCGTGCAGGCCCGGCGTCTGCTCCTCGTCGGCGAGGTAGCGGAACCCGATCCGCTCGTAGTACGGACCGTTCCAGGCCACCTCGGTGAAGGTGGTCAAGGTCATCGCCCGCGTTCCGCGCGCCTTGGCCCAGCGAACGGCGTGATCGATCAGCTGTTTGCCGATCCGCCTGCCGCGATGGTCGGGGTGCACGGAGACCTGGTCGATGTGCACGTCCCCATCGACCAGCTCGGCCATCAGGTAGCCGATCGGCGGGTCGGCATCGTCGGTCCACACCCAGACGCGCCCGGCCTGCTGGGCCTCACGCAGTATCTCCAGTGCGGGCGGGTCGTCCTCCGCGACAGCGGTCATCCCGATCTCTGCGAACGGTCTTCCCGCCGCGATCTCGATTTGCTGAAGGGCAGGCAGGTCATCCTCGGTCGCCGGACGGATCACAGACACGACCCTATTATCGGGTCCAGGTGACCGGCGTGCCGAGTATGCCGTCGATGAGCACGCGAAGCGCCCACTGTGTGCGCGCGTCGCCGTCCCCCACGGTCAAGGATTCGCGCATCGCCACGATCATCGGATAACGCTCGGCCGATAGCGCGGCGTAGCGTGCGGTCACCTCCGCGATGTGCTCTTCGGCCCGCATCCGCTTGGTGTTGTAGGCGCTCTGCTCGGCGGCGGCCGCGGTGATGTAGAGAAACAGCAGATCCACGGCCCACGAGTTGGTCTGCTCGGCGACCCCGCCCTCGGCGAGCAGCGCGAGCATGCGATCCACGAGCACCAGCGCGTTCGCTCCGGTCGGGATCGAGCCGAGCGCGACGAGTGCGACGCCCTCGTGCCTGCTCATCACCGCGATCGCCGATTCCACCAGCGCGACGAGCCGCTCCCGCCAGGTGCCGTCGGCCGGTTCCTCGATCATGCCGAGCACGTGATCGAGCATGGCGGCCATCAGGTCGTCGCGGTTGGCGACGTAGACGTACAGCGACGCCGCACCGGTATCGAGTTCCTGCGCGACCCGGCGCATGGTCAGGGCGGCGAGGCCGTCCTGATCCAGGATGCGCAGGCCGGTCTCGACGATCACGTCGCGACTCAACGGCGCCTTGGCTGGGCGCGCTCGACGGCTCACAGGCGCTTCGTTCATGGGGCGAGCATACGTCATGACGAACATTGTTTGACACGAACACCGTTCGTCTCGTACCGTCGACTTCAACGAACAATGTTCGTCATCACCCTCCGTCCTCGCCCCGATGCGGCGCTGCGCCGATCCGCGAGTGCGGTCAATGCACCACTCCCCCAAGGATTCCCATGCTTCTCATCACCGGCGGCCGCGGCGCGGTCGGCACCCGCCTACTCCAGTTGCTGCGCGCCGACGGCCACAGCGTGCGCGTCGGCTCGCGCCGACCCGACGAACTCGCGCTGCCCGCCGACGTGCCCGCCGTCGCCTGCGACCTGACCGATCCGAGCACCTTCGCCGCCGCACTCGCCGGCGTCGACGCGGTGTTCCTCTACGCCGAACCCGCGGCGATTGACGAATTCGTCTCCGCCGCACACGAAGCCGGCGTCGACCACATCGTGCTGCTCTCCTCGACCTCCGTGCTCGACCCCGACGTGGCCGCCAACCCGATCGGAAAAGCCCACCTGGACACCGAGATCGGACTCGCCGAGGCGCCGATGACCACCACCGTGCTGCGCCCCGGCACCTTCGCGAGCAACGCGCGGCTCTGGGCCGGCCCGATCAAGGCCGGGCAGCCCGTCAGCCTCCCCTATCCCAACGCCTACGCCGAACCGATCCACGAACTCGACATCGCCGCCTGCGCCCGCACGGTGCTCACCGAACCGAAACACCGTGCCGCCCAGCACACTCTGACCGGCCCCGAAGCGCTCACCTTCCGCGAACAGTTCGACCGCGTCGCCGAGGTCATCGGCAGGCCCGTCGAGATCGCCGAAGTCACACCCGAGGAATGGAAACAGCAGATGGCGCCACATTTGCCCGGGTTCGTCGCCGACGGGCTGCTCGATCACTGGCGTCGCTACGACGGCACCCCGATCCCCCTCACCGACACCGTGACCACCCTCACCGGCCACCCGGCCCGCACCTTCACCACCTGGCTGCGGGAACACGCGGACGAATTCACGAGCTGAGACAGGGTCGCATTCGTCCGTTGATCGGTGGCCGAATGCACAGCTGAGCAGGGCAGGTTGGGCCACCGGTCACCAGTTGGAAGACGATCATGGGCTGCGACAGGCAGGGCGCACCGGGCTGTTGAGCCTTCCGCGTCGCGCCCTCGCTGCGCGGAAAGAGGTCGATCGCCACCGCGGTGACCGCGCTCGCCGCGGGGCGGGCGCTGGTCGACCAAGGCGTGCTCGGGGTGACGCCACGCCAGGTAGTGGACGAAATCACCACATGAGCAGGCACGTTGAGCGCTGAGCGCTGGCTGGATGAGGACCGGACGAGCTGCGACAGGCACAACGCGCCGGACTGTCGAACCAAGTAGTGGACGAATTCACCAACCGAGCCGAGCGGGGGGCGTCGGGCGGTTGATGACCGGGTGGTGGGGCTGCTCGACAGTGGGGCGAGGTCATCGGTGCACGATGCTCGGCCGTCCGGGCGCGGGCGTTGGCGTGTTCGGGAAGTGGGCGGGGTGGTTGCGGGCGAGATGGTGACCACAGTCGCGGGGTGTGGCGCATGACGGGGCCGGTCGGGTTGTCGCAGGCCGGGCGAGTAGCGGTGCGGGAATCAGATGTGTACCGGCGGTGCTGGATTCGACGGATGGGGGCGAGAGGCAGGCGGGGGCGGCGGGTCCGCGTGCGGTGGTCCGAGGGCGGCCGAGACACCGGTTTGCCTCAGGTTCACGCTCTATGCTGGCTTCGGATATCGGTAGTGCGCCGGGAAGGAGGGCGCGGGTGCGCAGCAAACCGTTCACCGTTGGTATCGCACCGGGCAACGGCCTGGTCGCGCGCTTCGGTGGCATTGTCGTCTACCTGTCGGGTGAAACCGCTTCCACCGAGCGAATTCTCGGCACGATCGAGGCAGTCGCGGAGTTCGACCACCCCGGTGCGGCACTGGTTCACCGCCTCGCCGCCGTGGTTTTCGCCGACCCCACCGAACCGCAGCACTTCGGTGTCCTCGCACCCACCGCCGAGGGCACCCTCATCCTGCTCCGCGGTCCCGTGCGCGCCGAGATCAGCGGCGCGGAAGGCACCCGGCGCCTCGACGGCACCCGCGCGTTCACCTGGGTCGACGAGATAGTCCGAGAACCGTTCCGCCGCATCGCGATCGGCGCGGCCGCGGTTTCGTCCCCGAAACCCCTGCCCCGCACCGACCTCCGCGCGGGCGTCGTCCCTGGCGGCGGTTTCGTCCTGAATGTCGCGCTCCGCCGTGCGCCCCGCCACCCCATCGAAACACCGGACCCGGCGGTAGACCGCACCGCCCACCGCCGCACCGCATCCCAGCACCCATCGGTCATCCACCCTGGACCATCTGACGCGGGCACCCTCGATTGTGCCGCCGCGACAAGGTCATCCAAGGCTGGCTCAAACGGCACAGCTCGGCCAAAACGACCGTCCACCCCGTCCCCCGCCGAACCCGCGCGACCCACCTCCCGCAACGGCGCCCCCGCACAGCCAACCGACCAACCCGCGGCAGCCACGCGCAACGGCGCTCCAGCAGGACCAATCGACCAACCCGTACTACCCGCGGCAGCCACACGCAACGGCACGCCACGGCCGACCGTCTCCACCGACGAGCTAGAGGCAACCGCCGCTTCGGGTTTCGGCGCCACACCCGAACCGACCGGCGAATCCGACGCGATCGCAGCATCTTCCGCCGCACCATCAGCCACCGCAGCCGACAAACCCGCACGGGTCACCGCCCGCCCAACCAAGCGCACAGCGGCCCGACCAACCGTCCCGACCAACGAACTCGAGGCAACCGCCGCCTCAGGATTCGGCGCCATGCCCGAACCAACCGGCGAATCCGACGCGATCGGAACTGCATCATCTGCGCGCTCAGCAACACCGAAGGATGTCGCGGAGTCAGCAGCAGGTGCGAACGCAAGCGAGGCCGCCACTTCTCGAGCGCAAGCTTCGGCGGCACGATCAGCCACGAACCCCACACGATCCGCAGCCAACCCACCCAAACGCGCTACGGCACGACCAACCATCCCGACCAACGAACTCGAGGCAACCGCCGCCTCAGGATTCGACGCCACACCCGAACCAACCGGCGAATCCGACGCGATCAGAACCGCATCATCTGCACGCTCAGCAACGCCGATGGTTGTCGCGGAATCAGCAGGCACGAACGCAAGCGAGGGCGCCGCTTCTCGAGCACAAGATTCAAGGGCACGATCAACCGCACCGCATGCGGGCACGAGCACAAGCCGAGGCGCAAGCACGGGCACGGGCACGGGCACGGGCACGGGCACGGGCACGGGCACGGGCACGGGCACGGGCACGGGCACAAATGCTGGCAGAGCCACGAGCTCAGGGGCCAACACGAATGACGGCCAAGCCAGAGGCAACGGCCCGGCCGCTGGCGCTGGCGCAGGCGCAGGCGCTGGCGCTGGCGCAGGCGCAGGCGCAGGCGCAGGCGCAGGCGCAGGCGCAGGCGCAGGCGCAGGCGCAGGCGCAGGCGCAGGCGCAGGCGCAAATAGGAACACACGCACAGGTACCGGCACGAACACAGGAAGAGGCGCAGGCACGAGTGCAGAGCACGGCGTGGGCGCAGCTGCGTGCACGGGCACGAACGCTGACGTTGTCGAACGCACCGGCGCAGACACAAGGGCGAGCACAGGCGGAGTGGGCGCGGGGACTGGTGCGAGCACAGGCGGCGGCGTAGGCGCGGAGGCCGGTGCGAACGCGGGTGGGCACACGACCGCAGGCGAAGGCGCGGAGGCGAATTCAGGGCGGGGCTCGAGTGTTGAGGGACGGGCGGGCACGAATGCCGGGGCGGGAGTGGGCGCTTCGATCGTGCAGCCGCGGCGGCTCGGCCGGATACTGCCTCGACCGCGGCCGCCGGTCGGGAGCACGGCTGCGGCGGATCGGCCACTGGCTTGGTCGCAGGTGCGCCGGCCGGGCGGATGGCCGGAACCTGTTGCGCTGCCCCAGCCTTCGCAGCACCGCGGACTGCGGGTGACGCGGCCGGTGCTGGAGCGGGCGGTCGGGGCGCTGGTTCTGGAGAACGGTACGGCCTATCCGCTCGATCGCCCGTACGTGATCGGGCGCGGACCGCAAGCCGACGAAACGGTGCGCGCCGCCACCGCCGCGCCGATCGTGATCCAACGTGACCGCCACGTCTCGCGGGTGCACACCTACGTCTCGGTGGACGACGGCAAGGTCTTGGTACGCGAGGCCGAATCCACCTCCGGCACCTTCATCGCCCCACCCGACACCGACGAGTGGACCCGAATCACCACCTCCCCCACCGAACTCCACCCCGGCTGGCGACTCCGCATCAGCAACCGCGTCCTCACCTACCACCCCGAAAACCCCGCCCCCTAGCCCGCTCGACTGCATCGCGCCAGTCGCCTCGGACCGCACCGGTACCCGGCATCTACTCCTGGACAAGCGATCACGAGGAACTGGTGGCGGAGGCTACTCGCGCGATGCCGCCACCATTTCCTCGTGGTCACTCGTCCAAGTCGGCGATGCCTCTCTACTCGGTGGCGGGAGGGGTACGCCGACGGGTCCGGCGTAGGTAACGGCGGCGCTTGCCGCCCGGCAGGTACTCCATCACGAGCAGGCACAGCTCCTCGTGTTCCAGGTAGTCGAAGACCCGCACCACATGCGGATGGTCGATGGCGGCGAGCATCCTGGCCTCGGCGACGAAGCGCCGCCGGACCCGTTCGCCGTGCACGAACTGCGCCGGAACCTGCTTGATCGCCACCGGTCGACGCAGCCTGCGATGGGTGCCCGCGAGCACCACCCCGCACCCGCCGCGGCCGAGTTCGGCGCCGATGTCGTAGGCGGGCAACGCCTCTCGCACCCGCTCCCCCTGCTCGGTCACGGCCGGGGTCCATCGGAGGGGAGTCGCTGGACGTCGAGTTCCGCGCTCTCGTCCGGCTCGTCGGCTGCCTCGGTGTCGGGCTCCGGCGTCGGCGCCGCATAGCCGAGCAGGAAGGAGACGGCGGCCGTGACACCGGCGAAGGCCAGCCACAATCCGGTATCCGGCACCCACCAGCGCGCCACCGACGCGGTGAACGCGAACACCAGGCCGATCCCCAGTCCCGGTGCGAGCAACCGCAGCCCGCGCTGCCAGCGGTTCACCGAAAGCCGATGGCGCGCAACCGCCAACGCGGCGTCGGCCAGAGCCAACGCGGTGAGTATCGCGAGCGCGACGCCGAACAACCCGTATACCGACCACAGCGACCCGCGTACATCGGTGATCAACGGTATGGCGGCGACCCTCGCGTTGTCCGCGCCGTAGACCGCGAGTTCGCCGCCGAGGAACCCGACCGCCTGCCCCTGCAGGCCACGCAACTCCAGTCGGTAGCGCAGCGATTCGGAACCGCCTGGCGGAATGGTCAATTCGACGGCGGTCGAGTAGGAGAAGAAGGTCAACCCCAACACCTGCCCAGCCAGGTCCACGTGCCGGATCTCGACCGGTGCGCCGGTCTTGTTGGACAACTCGATCGCGACCCGCACGGTGCTGTCCGGCTCGAGGCGCAGTGGCTCCTCGACGGAGGTGTCCGCGATGTCGTGTCCGTCGAAATTGGCGGACATGTCGACTCCGTCGGGTCGCGCCGTCGCCGCGGCCGCCGGCCACAGCAGCATCGTCAGCAATAGCATCGGCCCGAGCAGAACTCCGATGCCGCGATGCGGTCCGCTCATCCGCCCCTCCGCGCCGGTAGATGCGAAACGAGGCGATGGCCGTAGTACCAGCCGCCGAACAACAGGACGAAGACGATCACGGTCACTGTGCCGGTACCGGAGCCGATGCTGCTGACCAGCACCACGTCCAGCGGGGCGGACAGCGTCGGTCCGCATTTCGCGGTCACCTCGTGCCGACCCACCTCGACCGCACCGGTGGCCAACGGCACGTCGAACGCACCGTCCGCCCCGGCCACGGTCGTGCCGATGGCGACATCCCCGATCGCCACTCGCACCGGAGCCTGCGGATCGCACCCTTGCCCGCTCGCCCTGACATCGGTGCCGGGACCGACCGCGCTCGGCATGAGAGCCAATGCCGGGCGGGAAGATTCACGCGGTGGTGGAGGTTGAGGTGCGGGCTCCGGCGGGGAATCGGCGGGCGCCCGCGCCGGATTCCGCGGCGGAACAACCGGCCCCGGCGGCCGCACCGGCGCAACGACCACCGGTGGCACCGGCGGCGGCACCGGGACAACGGGCGTCTGCGGATCAACGGCACCACCGGGCTTGGGATCCCCCGGTTGCGGATCTCCTGGCTTGGGATCACCCGGTCCCGGGTCACCAGGCTTGGGATCACCCGGTCCCGGGTCACCAGGCTTGGGATCACCCGGTCCCGGGTCACCAGGCTTGGGATCACCCGGTCCCGGGTCACCAGGCTTGGGACCACCCGGTCCCGGGTCACCAGGCTTGGGACCACCCGGCCCCGGGTCACCAGGCCCCGGGTCACCCGGCTTGGGATCACTCGGCTTCGGATCACCAGGTTTGGGGTCGACCGGCCCCGAATCCGGCCGCGGATGCCCGGGCTTCGGATCGCCCGGCGTTCCCGGGCACGTCGGCCCATCCCCCTGCCCGCAGGGTGCGGGTTGCCGAGGTTGCGGCGCGACCGGCCCGTCCCGCGTCCCGGTCCCATCGGAGGTCCCACTCCCATCCGGCTGAACACGAAAATCCCGCGCTCCCCCGATAGAAGGAACAGCAGGAGGTAGCGGCGGCCGAGGAGCTGGCGGAGGAGCTGGCGGAACCTGCGCCGGACCAGACGCCCCGACCGCGTCCCGCGTCCCGGCCACATCGAAGGTCCCACTCCCATCCGGCTGAACACGAACATCCCCCGCTCCCCCGATAGAAGGAACAGCAGGAGGTAGCGGCGGCCGAGGAGCTGGCGGAGGAGCTGGCGGAACCTGCGCCGGACCAGGCGCCCCGACCGCGTCCCGCGTCCCAGCCACATCGAAGGTCCCACTCGCATCGGACTGAGCAGGAACACGCCGCGCTCCCCCACCGGAAGGAACAGGAGGAGGTGGTGGAGGAAGCACCACAACCCCGTCCCACGTGCCACCACTGTCCGGCGGCCTCGGGCTCGTGGGCTGCTGCACCAACACCACCCCGCCGGACACCCGTTTCGGACTCGTGCGCTGCCGCACCAACACCACTCCGCCGGACACCCGTTCCCCACTGACGAATTGCCCAACGGAACCTGCCGAGCGCACGAACCCCTTGTCCACCGCCGCATCTCGAACGCTCGCCGCACCGGCCGCCCCACCGCTCGCCGCACCGGCCGCCCCACCGCTCATCGCGACGGCGCACAGCAGTCCCATCGCACAGCTGATCGCTTGTCTCGCATGCCGAGTTCCCGCCTGCCGGCCCAGCGCGCCGACACGCGCAACGGCTGGTGCCAACATCCCCATCGGCCATGCTCTCGCTAGGCGTAGCTCCGCCGTCGCCGCGGTAGTGCGGCGGGGCCGACGGTGTCCGTCAGCCGCCGCGTGCTGCGTGCGGATCACTAGCATCGTAATGCTCTGTGCGCCAACGCGGAGCCAACTCCGGCGCGCCACTCCCGGACTGTGCCGCGGCTCGGCGCGGCGCAGGGGGTGGCGCGCATGTTCCGCCCCCTGAACGCGACGAGTGCATACCATCGAGGTAGCCGGTCCACTGCCCGACTCAGACACTGCGAAGAGGACAATACGAACTATGCACCGTAACGGGCCGACCCAGGATATCGACGAGTCCGAGCTCACCGTCTCCGCGCCGAAGGAGCAGGCGGCGGGTGTCACCGCGGTCGCGGTGTCGCTGCGCCGCGCGGTCGAGGAGATGGGTGTGCTGCGCACCGCCCGCACCTTGACGCGGGTGAATCAGGTGCACGGCTTCGACTGCCCCGGTTGCGCGTGGCCGGAACCGACGGGTCATCGCCGCCCGGCCGAGTTCTGCGAGAACGGCGCGAAGGCGGTTGCCGAGGAGGCGACCCTGCGCACGGTCACCCCGGAGTTCTTCGCCGCGCATTCGATCGAGGAGCTGGCCGGCAAATCGGGCTATTGGCTCGGCCAGCAGGGCCGGCTGACCCATCCGATGGTGCTGCGTCCCGGCGATACGCACTACGCACCGATCGGGTGGGACGACGCCTACCGGATGATCGCGGATCACCTGGGCGCCTTGGCTTCTCCCGACGAAGCGGTGTTCTACACCTCCGGGCGCACCAGCAACGAGGCCGCATTCCTCTATCAGCTGCTGGTCCGCAGCTTCGGCACGAACAATCTGCCGGACTGTTCCAACATGTGCCACGAGTCCTCGGGAGCGGCGCTGACTAGTTCGATCGGCATCGGCAAAGGCTCGGTGTCGATCGATGATTTCGCCGCTGCCGACCTGATCATCGTCGCCGGGCAGAATCCGGGCACGAATCATCCGCGCATGCTCAGCGCGCTGGCGGACGCGAAGTCCAAGGGCGCCAGGGTGATCGCGATCAACCCGCTGCCCGAGACCGGGCTGCTCGGCTTCCGCGATCCGCAGACCGTGAAGGGCTTCACCACCGGGGTCGCGATCGCCGACGACTTCCTGCAGATCCGGCTCGGCGGCGACATGGCGCTGTTCCAGGCGCTCGGCAGGCTCCTGTTCGAGGCCGAGGATCGCGCACCGGGCACCGTGCTCGACCGGGAGTTCGTCGACGCGCATTGCGCCGGCTTCGCCGAGTACGAAAAGCAAGCCCGCGCCGTCGATTTCGACACCGTGCTGGCCGCGACCGGGCTGAGCCATGCCGAAATCGAGCGCACCGCCAAGTATCTGGCCGAGGCGAAGAACGTCATCATCTGCTGGGCGATGGGCTTGACCCAGCAGTCGCACGGTGTCGCCACCATCGAGGAGGCGACGAACCTGCTGTTGCTGCGCGGCATGATCGGCAAGCCGGGCGCGGGCGTCTGTCCGGTGCGCGGACATTCGAACGTGCAGGGCGACCGCACCATGGGCATCTGGGAGAAGATGCCGGAGTCCTTCCTCGCCGCGCTGGATCAGGAGTTCGGCATCACCAGCCCGCGCAAGCACGGCATGGACACGGTGGACGCCATCCGCGCCATGCGCGACGGCAGAGCCTCGGTGTTCGTCGGGATGGGCGGAAATTTCGTCTCCGCGACCCCCGATACCGAGGTGACCGAGGCCGCGCTGCGCAATTGCGCGCTGACCGTGCAGATTTCCACCAAACTCAATCGCAGCCACGTCGTGCACGGCACGACCGCGTTGATCCTGCCGACGCTCGGCCGCACCGACAAGGACCTGCGCGACGGCTTGAAACAGCAGGTGTCGGTGGAGGATTCGATGTCGATGGTGCATCTGTCCACCGGCAGGCTCGAGCCGGTGAGCAAGCACCTGCGCAGCGAGGTCGCGATCGTGTGCGACCTGGCCCTCACCCTGTTCGGCGCGGATCATCCGGTGCCGTGGGCGCGGTTCCGCCGCGACTACGACACCATCCGCGACGCGATCTCGCGGGTGGTGCCGGGCTGCGCCGACTACAACGCCAGGGTGCGCGCCCGCAACGGTTTCGTCCTACCGCACCCGCCCCGGGACAACCGCGAATTCCGCACCACCACCGGCAAAGCCAACTTCGCGGTGAACGAACTCACCTGGACCCCGGTCCCGGAGGGCAGGCTGATCCTGCAGACGCTGCGCAGCCACGACCAGTACAACACCACCATCTACGGCCTGGACGACCGCTACCGCGGCGTGCACGGCGGCCGCAAGGTGGTGCTGGTACACCCCGAGGACATCGCCGCGCTCGGCTTCGCCGAAGACGAACTGGTGGACGTGATCTCGGAGTGGACCGACGGCACCGAGCGGCGCGTGCGCGGGTTCCGGCTGGTCGGCTATCCGACCCCGCGCGGGAACGCGGCCGCCTACTATCCCGAGACTAATCCGCTTGTGCCACTTGATCATGTCGCGGCACGGTCGAACACTCCGGTCTCCAAATCGGTCACCATCAGATTGCAGCGTGCCACTAATGAGTAGAGTCACCGCCCGCCGCCGCACGCGCCGGATCTCGCCGACCGGTGAGGTCCAGCGCCCCGATACCTTGGCCGTCGAAGAGCCGCTGGAGATCCGGATCGGCGGGCAATCGCTGACCGTGACGATGCGCACCCCGGGTAACGACGTGGACCTGGTGCACGGGTTCCTGTTGAGCGAGGCCATGATCGGCGTCGCCGAGGACATCATGGCGGCCCGCTACTGTTCGGGCACCGACGACGACGGCCGCAACACCTACAACGTCCTCGATCTCACGCTGCGCAATCCGGTCCCGGTGCAGACCCGCAACTTCCTGACCACGGGCGCCTGCGGGCTCTGCGGCAAGACCGCGCTGGACGAGGTGCGCAAGAACACCCGCTATCCGGTCACCGAGAAGGGCATCGAGGTGAACGCGCACACCCTCGGCGCCATGCCGGAAACGTTGCGCGGCAAGCAGAATCTGTTCGAGGCCACCGGCGGGCTGCACGCGGCCGGATTGTTCGACGCTGACGGCACGGTGCTCGCTGTGCGCGAGGACATCGGCAGGCACAACGCGGTGGACAAGGTGATCGGCTGGGCGCTGCGCCAGAACCGGGTTCCCGCAACCGATCTGGTGCTCATCGTGAGCGGGCGCGCCTCGTTCGAGCTGGTGCAGAAGGCGGTGATGGCGGGCATCCCGATGCTCGGCGCGGTCTCCGCGCCCAGTTCGCTCGCGGTCGACCTCGCCGCCGAGGCGGGACTCACGCTGGTCGGGTTCCTGCGCGGCGACACGATGAACGTCTACACCCATCCGGAGCGGGTCGTCGCCGCGAGCGCCACACCGCTACCGGCCTAGACGCGGCGCCACCGCACCCTTGCCCGGCCCGATTGCCGGATTTACCGTGGCACCTACGTGATCGGAGCGGTTCGCGGGAACGGAGAGACCGATGCGGATTTCGGTACGGGGCACGCAGGAGGGGTTGCGCGTGCGGATGCGTTTCGAGCAGTACCGCCGCCGCTTGCTGGCGACCCGGATCATCTTGGCGGTGTTGGCTGTTCAGGGCGCGGTCAGCGGGCTGTGGGCGACCGCGGCGCCGCACTCGTGGTACACCAGCTTTCCCGGCTTCGGCATGCGGTGGGTGGCGGCGGACGGCCCGTACAACCATCATCTGGCGGCCGACGTCGGCGCGTTCTTCCTCGCGTTGACCGCGGTCTCGGTCGCGGCGCTGGTGGTCGACGGCACCACCGTGGCGCGGATCGCGGGCCTCGGCTGGCTGGTGTTCAGCGTGCCGCATGTCGGGTACCACCTGCTGCACCAGCCCGCGGGGATGTCCACGGTGAGCTTCACGCTGAGCGTGGTCGCCTCGGCACTGCTGGTGGTACTCGCCGCGGCCTGCGTGCTGCTGCCACCGCGCGGCGATCTGCCGATGTCGGATCCGAGCCCGATCACCGTCCGGTTTCCGCGCCGCAAACGCTAGCGACGACAACGCCCCACAGCCCGTGCCGGCACTGTGGGGCGTTCGAACTGTCTGTGCGGTTGGGGGCTGAGCTACGTCGTCCGTACCGCGCGTCGGCGGTCGTGCGCGGGGCTCAGCCACGCCACCGAGGTTGGAGCTGGTTCGGTCCGCTTAGCCCCGTCAGTCCTTCAGGGCGTCGAGCAGGGCCGCACGCTGCCGCGCGCCGAGCCCACCGATACGACGATCTTCCGGGATCTCGGCCTGGTCCATCAGCTTGGCCGCCTTCACCGGTCCGACACCGGGCAGAGCCTTGATCACCGCGGCGACCTTGGTCTTCTTGACCAGCTCGTCGGAGTCGGCCTTCTTCAGCAGATCGGCGACCGAAACCTTGCCCGCCTTCACCTTGCCGATCAGTTCGGAGCGCGCCTTGCGGACCGCTGCCGCTTTGGCCAGCGCCTCAGTGCGCTGCTCCGCGGTCATGGTAGGCAGTGCCATGTCTCCTCCGCTTCCACTCGTCACTCGAACATCTGGTTGACCGGACCGAGTAAACAGCACTTCACCGGCAGCACAAGGCCGACACACCGGGACCGTTTCGGTGGAGTTAGCGATGAGTTTTCTGGAACGGGGCCGTTGAGAGCAGTAATCGAGTGGCACACAACGGGCAAATAGGACGGACAGCGGCTCCCGGTTCGCCCCCCGAAACGGGG
Source organism: Nocardia brasiliensis (assembly GCF_011801125.1). Lineage (NCBI taxonomy): Bacteria > Bacillati > Actinomycetota > Actinomycetes > Mycobacteriales > Nocardiaceae > Nocardia > Nocardia brasiliensis. The sequence continues at coordinate 1,969,615 of NZ_CP046171.1, read as the reverse complement.
GTAACGCCGCGCCCGGTCGATACGACAGAATCTACGAAAGCATCAGCGCGGGATCAAGGTTCAACGGCGAACCACGGGAGATCAACGGCGATTTCCGGCACCGGGCGCGATCGGTTTCCCGATCGTCACCGTGTCCCGTCAACGCCGATGCCGACAAGAGAACAGCGACTGCGGGGGCAAGCCAAACTTTGGGGGGACTTCGCGACGGCTCGAAGCGCCGCCGACCGTTCGACGACCGAGCGGATCCATTGCTTGACCGCCCCCGCAGGCGTCGAACGAAGGACCATGGCAGCGGCGTCCACCGTTGAGTTCTGTCCGAATCAAACCATCGCCATGGCGCGCCCCGCTTCCTACCGTCACAGCCGTGACCACTGATCTGAGCACTCCGCTCAACGACATCGGCGACGCCACCGCACAGGCGGTCGCGGCCGACCCCGCGAACGCGCTGGTGGTGTTCCGCGCCGCAGGCACCCCGGACGGCACCGTGGGCAGCACGATCACCGCGCGCAAACACACCGTCCGAGTGGACGAGCCCCCCACGCTCGGCGGCGCGGACACCGCCGCGAATCCGGTCGAGGTGTATCTCGCCGCGCTGATCTCCTGCCAGGTGGTGACCTACCGCTTCTGGGCCCAGCGACTCGGCATCACCGTCGACGAACTCGCTGTGGCGGCCGAGGGGGATCTCGACGTCCGCGGCTTCTTCGGCTTGGACGACAGCGTCCGGGCCGGTTTCCAGGCCGTACGGGTGACCGTCCGGATCTCCGGGCCGGAGACCGCCCAGCGCTACGCCGAACTCCAGTCCGCGGTCGACGCGCACTGCCCGGTGCTCGATCTGAGCACCGCGACCACACCGGTCGAAACCACCCTGATCACCAACTAGCCGCCGCAACCCGTCCAGGAGCACCGATGACCGAGTCCACCGTGTCGCCCGACCCGTCCGCAACGTGGAGTTTCGAGACCAAGCAGGTCCACGTCGGCCAGGTCCCCGACGGCACGACCAGCGCCCGCGCGCTGCCGATCTACCAGACCACCTCCTACACCTTCCGCGACACCGACCACGCCGCAGCGCTGTTCGGCCTGGCCGAACCCGGCAACATCTACACCCGGATCATGAACCCCACCCAGGACGCGGTGGAGCAGCGCATCGCGGCCCTCGAGGGCGGCGTTGCGGCGCTGCTGCTCTCGTCCGGGCAGGCGGCGGAGACGCTGGCGATCCTCAACCTCGCGGGCGCGGGCGATCATCTGGTGTCCAGCCCGCGCCTGTACGGCGGCACCTACAATCTGTTCCACTACACGCTGCCCAAGCTCGGCATCGAGGTGTCCTTCGTCGAGGACCCCGACGACCTGGACCAGTGGCGCGCGGCGATCCGCCCGAACACCAAGGCGTTCTACGGCGAAACCATCTCCAACCCGCAGAATCACATCTTCGACATCCCCGGCATCGCCGAGGTGGCGCACGCCGCGGGCATTCCGCTCATCGTCGACAACACCGTCGCCACACCGTATTTGATCCAGCCCTTGGCGCACGGCGCCGACATCGTGGTGCACTCGGCGACCAAATACCTCGGCGGACACGGCGCGGCCATCGCCGGTGTCATCGTCGACGGCGGCACCTTCGACTGGACCGTCACCGACGCGCAAGGACAGTCCCGCTTCCCCGGCTTCACCACACCCGACCCGAGCTACCACGGCGCGGTCTTCGCCGACCTCGGCGCACCCGCGTTCGCACTCAAAGCACGCGTGCAACTGCTGCGCGACCTCGGTGCCGCGGTCTCGCCGTTCAACGCGTTCCTGATCAGCCAGGGTCTGGAGACGCTGAGCCTGCGTATCGAGCGGCACGTGAGCAACGCCCATCAGGTCGCCGAATTCCTCAGCAGCAGGCCGGAAGTCACGTCGGTGTCCTACGCGGGCCTGCCGTCCTCGCCGTGGTACGAACGCGGGAAGACGCTGGCGCCGCGCGGCGCGGGCGCGGTGATCGGGTTCGAACTCGCCGGCGGCGTGGACGCGGGCAAGCGGTTCGTCGAGGCACTGACCCTGCACAGCCACGTCGCCAACATCGGTGACGTGCGCTCGCTGGTCATCCACCCGGCCTCGACCACGCACTCCCAGCTGACCCCGGACGAACAGCTCAGCTCCGGCGTCACCCCGGGGCTGGTCCGGCTCGCGGTGGGCATCGAGGGCATCGACGACATCCTCGCCGACCTGCGCACAGGCTTGGCGGCCGCCGAATAGCGGGAAGCGACCGGCGACGGGCGGGATGCGCGACGATCCCGCCCGTCGCCGTTTCCTCCGCGCGGACGTACTGCTACGCTGCCGGAATTAGAACACGTTCCAATTCCGCGGGAGTCCTGATGTCCGAGCAGATCCGTGCCGTCGTGACCAAGTACGTCGAGTTGGTCGGGTCGGGACCGACCGAGGCCATCGTCGAGCTCTACGCGCCGGAGGCGACCGTCGAAGACCCGGTCGGGTCCGCGGTCCGGCACGGCCACGAAGCCATTCGCGAGTTCTACGACATCCTCGCCCCCCTCGACCGCGAGACCGAACTGCGCGCCGACTCGGTGCGCGTCGCGGGCAACGAGGTGGCCTTCCAGTTCACGATCGTCACGCGCGCGGGCGGCCAGCGCTTCACGATGTCGCCGATCGACTTCATGGAATTCGACGAATCCGGCAAGATCTTGCGCATGCGCGCCTTCTGGAGCCAATCCGACATGGCCATCGAACCGGAGTGACGCGCCGCGTTTTTCGGTGCGATCGGCCGCGTGGCGTGTCGTTGGCGCGCGGAATCGACTAGGAAGAGTGGGTATCGATGCCGCTCGTCCGATACCCTCTCATCGAGCTGAGACCCAGCTCCCGGTGAGCGGGCTGCCCGGCGTCTTGCTATTTGTCGAGTTCCGTTCAGCACATCCACTTTTGGAGCCGCATGCCCGACGAACACCCCATCGACGAAGTCGCACAGCTGGCCAGGCGGGTCGAGCGGGCCCGCGGTCGGCTGGCCTACCAGTTCGATCCCGCGCTGACCGACGTCCTGGCCGAGGACGAGCTAGAGGCCGAGCGTGAGCTCGCCGAACGCATCCGTACGCAGGAGCGCGGACAGCGGTGGAAGTACGCCCAGGCGGTGTCCGCCGCGGCCGACCGCGCCAGGCAGACCAAGGAGGCGATCGACAAGGCCGACATCCGCGATCTGCTGATGGCACGCAAGGCGATCGCCGCGCAGCGCCGCGAATCCAGCCCGCACGCGCAGCTGGCGTCGCTGTATCGGCACCGCACGTGGTCGCTGCGCGCGCTGGCCGGCGTGGTGATCGCGGGCATGCTGTGGTCGGCGGTCAACGTGCAGCACAACATCGCACCCGACGGCGCGAGCGATCCCCTCTACTGGTTCAGCTACCTGGTCGAGGCGATGATCAGCGTGTGTCTGGTGATCATCATGGTGGGCACCACCAAGATCACCGAGTGGGGCGTGCTCGACAGCCGGGTGCAGGTCGTCGCCGCCGAGGTCGCGTTGCTCGCGCTGACCGTGGGGCTCAACACCTACCCGCACGTGCGCGACGGCCGCTGGTTCGACGCGGGCGTGCACGCCGTCGCGCCGGTGATGATCGGCGTCGCCCTGCTCACCCACGACGCCGCGAATTCGCGCTACAGCCAAGCGATCGCGCGCGCCACCGAGCACATCCGCGAGAACCCCAACCAGCCATGGCCGCGTCCCGAGAACGGGCTCGTCGGCACCGCACGCGCATAACCTCCCCGAGGGCAGGTGCCCGGGGGCGCGCTCGCTATGGCTTGTGCCGCACCGGGATAGGTAGCGGACGGCGCGGCACCGGCTCGGACACCACGATCGACGTGGTGGCTCGGCAACACCGGCCTCACCGTGTCGCGGATCTGCCTGGGGATGATGAGTTACGGGGATCCCGCGTCGTGGGCGTGGGTGCTCGGCGGCTCGCGCGAACGCGGCGGCCGCCGCACCACCGACCGCTCCAGCTCCGACCACATCGCCGCGAACATGTACACCGACAACGACTTCGACGTAGTCGACGCGGTACGCGAGGTCGCCGCCGCCCGCGACCTCCCACCCGCCCAGATCGCCCTCGCCTGGCTCCTCGGCAAGCCCGGCATCACCGCCCCGATCCTCGGCGCCACCAAAACGCAACACCTGGACGACGCGATCGCCGCACTCCCCCTACACCTGACCGAAGACGAAATCACCACCCTCGAATCCCCCTACCGCCCCCACCCCACCCTCGGCCACGACTGAACCGTTCGGCAGTGTTCGCCCACGCAGGCGAGCCGCACTGTGCAGACGCGTGGTGTTGCGGACGATCCATAACCCCTGTGACCACCGTGGCAGCACCGCAACCCCTTGTGCGTGAACGTGGTTGACTCGTCAGGTGATCGAGTACGAGGTACTGCGCGTCTTCTGCGGGGACGAAGGTGAGTACGGGAACCGCCTCGGCGTCGTGCGGGACGGGGCAGCCGTTCCCGAGGTCGAGGCGCGGCTCGCGTTCGCTGCGAACCGCCCGTAACCGCGCCGACCGACCTGCTCAGACCAGTCGTTCCACCAGTAGTAGTCCGCCGATCACGAGCATGGCTACACCGGAGATGCGGGTGACGATGCGGGCGGCCGTCGGGCGGGCGCGCAGCACCGTCTTGGCCAGCACGCCGACGCACAGGTAGATCACCGCGCAGCTGAGGGTGTGGACGAGCCCGAGGGTGCCGATCTGGGCGGCGAGCGGCCAGTTACCGGTCCGGTCGGTGAACTGCGGCAGCAATGCCACGAAAAGCAACAGCGCCTTGGGATTCAGGCCGCTGATCCCGATCCCACGCAACAGGCTGGCACCCCACGGTGCGGGATGCCCCTCACCTTGAACCGCAGTGGGCGCACTCGACGCTACCAGCGTCGTGCCCCCGAGCCACATCAGATACAGCCCGCCGAACACCGTAAGCGCGGTCAGCACAACAGGATTGCGATCGACGACGGCCGCGACACCCGCGGCGACGACCGCGGTCAACGCGACGTACCCCAGCAACAGCCCACCGACCGCGGGCACCACCGACGACTCCCGCAAACCGGCGGCGATCGCGTACGCCCAGTCCGCCCCCGGCACCAGGATCAGCAGTACCGACACCGTCCAGAACGCGACGATGTACCCGACAGCCATGCGCAAACCCTCTCCCTCGAACCAGCAACCCCAGGAAGGATAGGCGCGATCTAGCGGGAGGTGATTCCAACCTTTCGCAGGTGAGCGTCCAATTGTGGAAGAATCTTCGTCATGGATCGCATCGACCGGAAGATTCTTGCCGAGCTGCAACACGACGGCCGTTTGACGATCACCGAACTGGCCGCCCGGGTGCGGCTGAGCCTGTCGCCGTGCCACCGTCGGCTACGCGAGTTGGAGAAGTCCGGCGTGATCCGCGGCTATCGCGCGGTGGTCGACGCGGCGGCCGTCGGGATGACCTTCGAGGCGTTGGTGTTCGTCACGATGCGGCAGGAGGATCGCCCCACCGTCGCCGCGTTCGAACAGGCGGTCGCGGAGGTACCGCACGTGCTGCAGGCACAGCGCCTCTTCGGCGACCCCGACTTCCTGCTGCGCGTCGTGGCCGCGGATCTGCCTGCGTTCCAACAGCTTTACGACGAGCGGTTGGCGACGCTGCCCGGCGTGCAGCATCTCACCTCGACCTTGGTGATGAAGCATGTGGTGCACGAGCGACCGGTGCCGCTCTGAGCAACACAGCGCGCCGGTTCAGTACCCGCGTTCGCGTTCGCGTTGGTCCACAGCGTCTTTCGCTTCTTTCAACCCGGCGCCGGTGAGCTCACGGAACCGCTTGATGGCCTGAATCTTCTTGCCCAGCGCCAAAAGATCGTCGATCTCGGCCCAGCTGAACGACCCCGGCACGGACGCGACCGGCATCGCCGGGATGGGCTTGGCCGTGATGAGGTCCGGCCGTTCCTGGATCCCCAGATGATCGAGGATCAGATCCAGCTTGGCGTGCAGTGCGTCGATCTTCCGCTCGAGGCGTCGGTGGGCGAACATGCTCGAATCGTAGTGACCACCGCGCCTCGGACGGCGTTCAGGCGGCGAGCACCGCGTCGGCCAGGTTGTCCGCGATGTCGAAGACCGCGACGTCACGGGCCGCGGCCAGCAGCCGATCGACGCAGCGCGCGCCGGTGACCAGGCGAATCCGGTGACCGTCCGCCTCGACCCTGGCTCTGGCCTCGAGCAGCACCCGCAGTCCGGCCACGCCGAAGAACGTCACCCGGGACAGGTCGACGACCACGGTGGACGCGCGATTGCCGAGCGCACCGAACAGCCGGCTCCGCAACAGCTCCGCGGTATAGAAATCGACCTCGCCGGCCAGCGCGCACAGCGTGATGGTGTCGCTCGGCGCGGTGAGGGAAACGCGAAGTCGATCCCGGGGACCGGGCGGCTGCGCGGCGATGGCGCGACGCGGCGGCCCGGCTCGATGCGGGATGGACACCGCTCTCGACATGGTGCTGACGGGGGATGCTGACGTAGCGAATGTTGTCGACATGAGGACCTCGGCCCTGTCGCGCACGGCAACGGAACCGGTTGCCGGCAATACTTTTCGCCCTGATGCGCCGATGCCATCCAGAGCTGGGCTGTCTACTCAACCCTGACCTCAGATTACCCAGATTCCTCGACCATAAAACCGGAGAAGCCACCGCGAGTCGCGGTGGCTTCTCCGAGAAATGACTCAGCGGGAACTATGCGGACTTCTCCCGGCGCTCGGCGCGCTGCGCCTTGCGCGGCACGATGGTCGGCAGCACGTTCTCGGTGACGGTGTCGGAATCCACGACCACCTTGGCGACGTCGTCGCGGCTGGGGATGTCGTACATCACCGGCAGCAGGACTTCCTCCATGATGGCGCGCAGACCGCGGGCACCGGTGCCACGCAGGATGGCCTGGTCGGCGATCGCCTCGAGCGCGTCGGTGGTGAACTCGAGATCGACGCCGTCCATCTCGAACAGCCGAATGTACTGCTTGACCAGCGCGTTCTTCGGCTCGGAGAGGATCTTGACGAGCGAATCCTTGTCCAGGTTGGTCACCGACGCGACGACCGGAAGCCGGCCGATGAACTCGGGAATCAGACCGAACTTGATCAGATCCTCGGGCATCACCTCGGCGAAGTGGTCGGTGGTGTCGACCTCGGCCTTGGAGCGGACCTCTGCGCCGAAGCCGATGCCGCGGTGGCCGGTGCGGTCGGAGACGATCTTCTCCAGGCCCGCGAACGCGCCCGCCACGATGAACAGCACGTTGGTGGTGTCGATCTGGATGAATTCCTGGTGCGGGTGCTTGCGTCCGCCCTGCGGCGGCACGCTCGCCTGGGTGCCCTCCAGGATCTTCAGCAGCGCCTGCTGCACGCCCTCGCCGGAGACGTCGCGCGTGATCGACGGGTTCTCGCTCTTGCGGGCGATCTTGTCGACCTCGTCGATGTAGATGATGCCGGTCTCGGCGCGCTTGACGTCGTAATCGGCGGCCTGGATCAGCTTCAGCAGGATGTTCTCCACATCCTCACCGACATAGCCTGCCTCGGTCAGCGCGGTCGCGTCGGCGATGGCGAACGGAACATTGAGCATCTTGGCCAGGGTCTGCGCGAGATAGGTCTTGCCGCAGCCGGTGGGCCCGAGCATCAGAATGTTCGACTTGGTGAGCTCGACGACCTCGCCGCGGCTGTCGCGGCCCTTGTCGCCAGCTTGAATGCGCTTGTAATGGTTGTACACGGCCACGGCGAGCGTGCGCTTGGCGGTGTCCTGCCCGATGACGTAGTTCTCGAGGAAATCCCGGATCTCCGCGGGCTTGGGCAGTTCGTCGAGCTTGACCTCGCTGGACTCGGCGAGTTCTTCCTCGATGATCTCGTTGCACAGATCGATGCACTCGTCGCAGATGTACACCCCTGGTCCCGCAATGAGCTTCTTGACCTGCTTCTGGCTCTTTCCGCAGAACGAGCATTTCAGCAGATCGCCGCCATCTCCGATGCGCGCCATCTCGTGGGTCCCTACTTCCTTGTCCGCGTGCAACCGTCGTCCAGGTTGCCAGTCATCTGCCGCCTTGCTTGTCGGCACCGCGGCGTGGTCGAAAACGCGTCGACCGGTTCCGGTGTGTTACGGCAGTGCTGTCAACCGGGAGCAAAGGTCCCTAGGTTGACCGTACCTGGTGTGTGCGATGGAGGTCGACAACTCGAGCATGTTTCTCCGCCGGGTTGTGCGAGTTCTCACGGCACCGGAGCGCGTTCTGTCATTCCGACGGCCTGGTGGAGCTCCGGCCGCTTGTTCATCGACGCCGAGGACCGAAGTGTTTCGGCACCGGCATTGTTGCTGAAGCAGTCCGGCCGGGCAGCATGCCGCATGGCGTGCTTCCCGGCCGGAACTCCGTGAGGTAACGCGATTCGCCCGCGAATCACCGCCGGGAAACGGCGATTCGCGACGAACTCACTTCTGTGCGCTGAGCTTGCGATAGTCGAACACCGTATCAACGATCCCGTATTCCTTGGCCTCTTCGGCGGTAAGAATCTTGTCGCGATCGGTGTCCTTGCGGATGGTGTCCGCGTCCTTACCGGTGTGCCGGGCCAGCGTGGTCTCCATCAGGCGACGCATGCGCTCGATCTCGGCGGCCTGGATCTCCAGGTCCGAGACCTGACCCTGGATGCCACCCTCCAGCGCGGGCTGGTGGATCAGCACGCGCGCGTTGGGCAGGCAGGCGCGCTTGCCGGGGGTGCCCGCGGCGAGCAACACCGCGGCGGCGGAGGCGGCCTGACCGAGGCAGACGGTCGCGACATCGGCGCGCACGTACTGCATGGTGTCGTAGATGGCCATCAGCGAGGTGAACGAGCCACCGGGCGAGTTGATGTACATCGTGATGTCGCGGTCGGGGTCGAGCGACTCCAGCACCAGCAGCTGCGCCATCACGTCGTTGGCGGAGGCGTCGTCCACCTGCACGCCGAGGAAGATGATGCGCTCCTCGAACAGCTTGTTGTACGGGTTGGACTCTTTGACGCCGAAGCTCGAGTGCTCGATGAACGACGGCAGGATGTAGCGCGACTGCGGGCCCTGCGGCGCCATACCGCCGAGTGCGCGTGGGTCAAACTGGTTGGCCATCTTGGTCTCCAAAGTCTCTGTGGGTAAGCGGCTGGTACGCGGGAACGGACGAGGCTTCGCCGAACTCGCCTAGTTGTCGCTCACGCCGCCGGTCTGGTTCGCGTGGCTGACGACCCGGTCGATGAAGCCGTATTCCAGGGCCTCCTTGGCGGTGAACCAGCGGTCGCGGTCGGCGTCGGCGGTGACCTGCTCCACGGACTTGCCGGTGTGGTGCGCCTGCAGCTCGTTGAGCTCACGCTTGGTGTGCGCGAACTGCTCGGCCATGATCGCGATGTCGGCGGCCGAACCACCGATACCGGCCGACGGCTGGTGCATCATGATCCGGGCGTGCGGCAGGGCCAGACGCTTGCCCTTGGTGCCCGCGGTGAGCAGGAACTGGCCCATCGAGGCGGCCAGGCCCATGCCGACGGTGCGGATGTCGCACTCGGCGAACTGCATGGTGTCGTAGATGGCCATACCGGCGGTCACCGAACCACCGGGCGAGTTGATGTACAGCGAAATGTCCTTGGTCGGATCCTCCGCCGTGAGCAGCAGGATCTGCGCGCAGATCTTGTTCGCGATGTCGTCGTCGACCTGGGTGCCGAGGAAGATGATGCGCTCGCGAAGCAGGCGCTCGTACACCGAATCGCTGAGGTTGAGCCCAGCAGTCGCGGACGTCATAGCGATCCCTGCCTGATTACTTGTCACGGATACCTGCCTTCTCATACCGGCTCGCTGGCCGACGGCCATCTCTGGTTCGTTGTCACAAACATTAACGAAGCAGGGCGGCACCGAACTCCCGGTACCGCCCTTCTTCGCTCACAGCGCAACTTCGCTGGCGCTCAGCCGCACTGTAAGCGAGGTCGCGCTGTGCTTTCGGTTCACTCGCTTCGCTCGCTCACAGCGCAACTTCGCTGGCGCTCAACTGCGCCGACTCGATTACTCTGCCTTCGCCTCGGCGGTTTCGGTCGTCTCGATCTCGGCGTCGACCTCCGGGGCGGAATCCTCAGGCGCACCGAACATTTCGGCGGTGTCCACGGTGTTGCCCGCGGAGTCGGTCACCTTGACCTTGCCGACCACGCCCGCGAGCGCCTTGCCGCGGCGGACGTCAGCGAAGATCGCGCCGAGCTGACCCGCCTGCTGCACCTGCTGGATGAACTGCTCCGGCGCGAGGCCGTAGCGCTGGGACTGGAACAGGATGCGCTCGGTGAGCTCTTCCTGACCGACCTGGGTGTTGTCGGCCTCGGCGATCGCGTCCAGCAGCAGCTGGGTCTTGACCGACTTCTCGGCGGACTCCTTGGCGTCCTTGTCGAACTCTTCGCGGCTGGAGCCCTGCGCCTCGAGCGCCTCGGCCAGCTTGGCCTCGTCGTGGTCGAAGCCGTGCACCGCGTCGTGGGTGACGGCGTCGATCTCGGCCTTGACCACGGCCTCGGGCAGCGGCACCTCGACCTGCTCGAGCAGGGTCTCGAGCACCTTGTCCCGGATCTCGCCGGCCTGCTGCACCTTCTTGCTGCGCTCCACCCGGGTGCGCAGGTCGGCCTTCAGCTCGTCGAGGGTGTCGAATTCGCTTGCCAGCTGGGCGAAGTCGTCATCGGCGGCGGGCAGCTCGCGCTCCTTCACCGACTGCACGGTGACGGTGATGACCGCTTCCTTGCCCGCGTGCTCGCCCGCCACCAGGGTGGAGGTGAACTCCTTGGACTCACCGGCGTTCAGGCCGATGAGCGCCTCGTCGAGGCCCTCGATCAGCTGGCCGGAACCGACCTCGTGGGACAGGCCGGTGGTGGCCGCCTCGGGCACCTCTTCGCCGTCCACCGTGGCGGACAGGTCGATGGAGACGAAGTCGCCGTCCTGCACGGCCCGCTCGACACCGGTCAGGGTGCCGAATCGCTGGCGCAGCGAGAGCAACTGCTCCTCGATGTCCTCGTCGCCGATGGTGAACGCGTCGACGGTCACCTCGATGCCCTCGTAGGCGGGCAGCGTGATCTCCGGGCGCACATCGACCTCGGCGGTGAACGCGAGTTCCTGGCCGTCCTCGATCTTGGTGATCTCGATCTCGGGCTGGCCGATGACCTTCACCTGGCCCGCGGTGACGGCCTCGCTGTAGCGGCCGGGCAGCACGTCGTTGACGACCTGCTCGAGCACGGCGCCGCGACCCAGACGGGCCTCGAGCAGCTTGGCCGGCGCCTTGCCGGGACGGAAACCGGGGATCTTGACCTGCTTGGCCAGTGCCTTGTACGCGCGATCGAAGTCGGGCTGCAGTTCCTCGAAGGGCACCTCGACATTGATCCGGACCCGGGTCGGGCTCAGCTGCTCGACGGTGCTCTTCACGGACATGCTCCTTGTTCGTCGTCTGTTCTGGTTGAGACGCGATCCCCCGTCATCCCGGACATGCTCCGGGACACCGGCACCCGCCGGGTGGCGAGGGACGCGGCGTACGCATCCCGACCAGGTTAGTTGACCGGCCGGGACGGGCTGCACTCGGCCGGTCGCCCGGCCCCCTACTTTCCGATCGACACGGCATCGGTGACGAAAACCAGGGTTTCGTTCGGCGCGATGCCGCGCCCACCCGCGCCGTAGCCGAGGTCCGGCGGCACGATCAGCAGCCTGCGCGCGCCCTGCTGCACACCGACCAACCCCTTGTCCCAGCCCTGGATGACCTGACCTGCGCCGAGGGTGAGCTGGAAGGGCTTGCCGCGGTCGAAGGAGCTGTCCTTCTTCTGCTTGTTGGACCAGGTGATCAGCGCGTAGTTCATGGTCAGCTGCTGGCCCGGTTCGGCGCCGGGACCGCTGCCCGGGTTCAGGTCCTTGGTGATCAGCTGCTTCGGCGGATCGCAGTCGTTCGGGATGGTGATGGTCGGCGCCGCGCCGAACTCACCGCTCACGGCGATGTCGTCGGCCGTGCATTCCCGGCCCTTGCTCTGGGTCGGACCTGCGGCGGCCGAGGTGGCGGCCCGCGCGGCCGAGGTGGTGGAGGGAGCGGGCGACGGCTTGTCGTCCGAGCCGCACGCGACCAGCGTGCCCGCCGCCGCGGTCATGGTGGCGATCGCGATGATCCTGCCGAATGTCTGCATGCGGCGGACCCTAGACCACACCGGCCGGAATGTCCGAGCCGACATGTCCGAGTCCGCCGTCCGCGCCGTCGGCGCGCACTAGGCTGGCCGTGAATTCTCCGTGCGGACTTGTGCACACCGTCCTGGTGGGTATCGCGGCTACCGAGGTCCGGCGAACACGAGGAGGCGGCGTATGACCCACATGGCGAGCGCCGGCGGTGACACCGCCGCCGACAACATCGGCAGCACCGGCGGGCAGACGATCGCACCGCGGCCCTATCGGCTGGCGTCGGTCGATGGGCCACTCGAGCGCGACGAGCTCGCCTCGATCGACGCGTGGTGGCGGGCGGCGAACTATCTGGCGGTCGGCCAGATCTATCTGATGGCGAATCCGCTGCTGCGCGAGCCACTGCGCGAGGAACACGTCAAGCCGCGGTTGCTCGGCCACTTCGGCACCGTGCCCGGTTTGAACCTGGTGTGGGTGCACGCCAATCGGGCGATCCGGCAGCGGGGCTTGAACGCGGTCTTCGTGGCGGGCCCCGGCCACGGCGGGCCCGGCCCGAACGCGTGCGCCTGGCTGGAGGGCACGTATTCGGAGCTGTACAGCCATATTCCGCGCGACGAGTCCGGCATGGCCGCGCTCTTCGCCCAGTTCTCCTTTCCCGGTGGGGTGCCGAGTCATTGCGCGCCGGAGACGCCTGGCTCGTTCCACGAGGGCGGTGAACTCGGTTACTCGCTGCTGCACGCCTACGGCGCCGCGCTGGACCACCCGGATCTCACCGTGTTCTGCGTGATCGGCGACGGCGAGGCGGAAACCGGCCCGCTGGCGACCAGCTGGCATGCCAACAAGTTCGTCAATCCGGCGCGCGACGGCGCGGTGCTGCCGATTCTGGCGCTGAACGAGTACAAGATCGCGAATCCGACCATCCTGGCGCGCATTCCGGAGACCGAGCTGGTCTCGCTGCTGCGCGGGTACGGCTACGACCCGATCGTGGTCGCCGGAAGCGACCCGGCGGCGGTGCATCAGGCGATGGCCGCGGCGGTGGACACCTGTATGGAACGCATCGCCCAGATCCAGCGGGCCGCCCGCGGCGACACCGACGGCGGCAGGCCGATCTGGCCGATGATCGTATTGCGCACACCCAAGGGCTGGACCTGTCCCCCGGTGGTCGACGGCGACCCCGTGGAGGGCACGTTCCGTGCCCACCAGGTGCCGCTGCCCGGCGCCCGTTCGAACGCCGATCATCGTGCGGTACTGGAACAATGGCTGCGCTCGTATCGGCCGGAGGAGCTGTTCGACGACCACGGCAGGCCGGTCTCTGAGCTGCTCGATCAGGTACCCGAGGGCGAGCAGCGGCTGAGTGCGAACCCGATCGCCAACGGCGGCATGCTGATTCGCGATCTGAACCTGCCGGACTGGCGCGAGTTCGGGGTCGAGGTGAGCGCGCCCGGTGGCACGTCGCACGAGGCGACCAGGGTGCTCGGCGGTTGGTTACGTGAGGTCACCAGGGCCAACCCGGACAACTTCCTCACCTTCGCGCCCGACGAGCTGGCCAGCAACCGTCTACAGGACGTGCTCGAGGTGACCGGACGCAACTGGCAGGCCGAAATCGGTAGCCACGACGAGAAACTCGACCGCGCTGGCCGGGTGATCGAGGTGCTGTCCGAACACATGTGCCAGGGATTGCTGGAGGGTTACCTGCTCACCGGCAGGCACGGGGTGTTCACCTGCTACGAGGCGTTCATCCACATCGTCGACGCGATGTTCAACCAGCACGCCAAATGGCTGGACGCGAGCGCGGCGGTGCCATGGCGACGCCCCATCGCGAGCCTGAATTACCTTCTCTCCTCGCATGTCTGGCGACAAGACCACAACGGGTTCACCCACCAGGACCCCGGCTTCCTCGACGTGGTGCTCAACAAGAAGCCCTCGATCGTGCGCGTCTATCTGCCGCCGGACGCCAACACGCTGCTGTCCACCTACGACCACTGCCTGCGTTCCCGGCACTACGTCAACGTGGTGGTCGCGGGCAAACAGCCGCAGGCGGACTGGCTTTCGGTGCACGACGCGGCCGAGCACTGTGCCCGCGGCATCGGCATCTGGGACTGGGCGAGCCACAACGACGAGCTCGGCACCGTTCCGGACGTGGTGCTCGCCTGCGCGGGCGACGTGCCGACCCTGGAAACCCTCGCGGCGGCGGCGATTCTGCGGGAACGGTTGCCGGAGTTGCGCATTCGCGTGGTGAACGTGGTCGACCTGATGCGGCTGCAACCGCAGGACGAGCACCCGCACGGCCTGCCCGACAGCGAGTTCGACACCCTGTTCACCCACGACCGGCCGGTGATCTTCGCCTTCCACGGTTACCCGTGGCTGATCCACCGGCTCACCTATCGGCGCACCAACCACGACGGGCTGCACGTGCGCGGCTACAAGGAGCGCGGCACCACGACGACGCCGTTCGACATGGTGATGCTCAACGACCTGGACCGCTATCACCTGGTGATGGACGTGATCGATCGGGTACCGAGCCTGGGCGAGCGAGCAGCCGGGCTGCGGCAGGAGATGGTCGACGCACGCTGGACGGCGCGGGCCTGGACGCGCGAGCACGGGGCGGACATCCCCGAGGTCGCCGACTGGAGTTGGCCGTACCCGGCGCCGTGACCAGGCTGCCAGGCACTGCCACCGGGCGGAAACTTCCTTGCGCGGGCTCTGTCGACTGGGTGACGATCGCTGGATGCTGTTGACGATCACCTGCACCCGACCGGACGGCGCCGCATGGCCGGCGACCGACCTCGGGTTCTTGCTGCACAAGAACCCCGACCGGGTGCAGGCCTTCGAACAGTCGTACGGCACGGCGCACGTGGTGTATCCGGAGGCAACGGCCGACCGGTGCACGGCGGCCCTGCTGCTGGAGATCGACCCGATCCGACTGGTGCGCGGACGTTCGCGCGGCACGCCGGACTTCAGCCTCGGCCAGTACGTCAACGACCGGCCCTATGCGGCCTCGTCGCTGTTGTCGGTGGCCATCGGCGCGGTATTCCGCACCGCACTGCACGGCCGCTGCACGCTGCGGCCGGAACTGGCGCAGACCGCGCTGCCGCTGCGGCTCGAGCTGCCCGCGGTGCCGTGCAAGGGCGGTGCCGCGGCGGCGGAGCGGATGTTCGTGCCGCTGGGCTGGACGGTGGACGCGACTCCCCTGCCGTTGGATCCGGCCTTCCCCGACTGGGGCGATTCGCACCACCTGCGCCTCGCCCTGACCGGCACCGCGCGATTGGCCGATGCCCTCGCACACCTCTACGTACTACTGCCGGTACTCGACGGGGCCAAGCACTACTGGGTGGCCGCCGACGAGGTCGACAAGCTGATCCGCACGGGCGAGAGTTGGCTCGCCGAGCACCCGGAGCGCGCCTGGATCACCCGCCGCTACCTGGCCCGCCGACAGTCCCTCGTCCGCGCCGCACTGGCCCGCCTCGCCGAGGTGGACGGGGTGGAGCCGGAGGAACTCGACGCGGTCGAGAACGTGGCGGAGGAAGGCACCGAAGCGGCCGAGGCAACGCAATGCGATGCGGAACAGGCTGATTCAGACTGCTCCGTTCCGGCGCAGTCCGGCCCGGCGCAGGGCGACGCTGTGCAGGCCGATCCGGTGAGGTCGGGTTCCGGCGTTCGGGACGAAACCGCCTTGCCCGCACCGTCGTTGGCGGTCGCGCGGCGGGCGGCGGTGCTGGCCGCGTTGCACGAGGTCGGGGCGAGCCGGGTGCTCGATTTGGGTTGCGGCGAGGGGGCGCTGGTGCGGGAGTTGCTGGCGGACAAGACGTTCACCGAGATCGTCGGTGTCGACGTCTCGATGCGCGCGCTGCACATCGCCGAGCGCCGCCTGCGGCTGGATCGGCTGCCCGAGCGGGTCGCCGCGCGCCTGACCCTGCGGCAGGGCGCGCTCACCTACACCGATGCCGAGCTGCGCGGCTACGACGCGGCGGTGCTCATGGAGGTCATCGAACACGTCGATCCGCCCCGGCTCGGCGCGCTCGAGCACGCGGTGTTCGCCGCCGCCGCACCGCGGACGGTGCTCGTGACGACGCCCAACGCCGAGTTCAACGTGCGCTACGAAACCCTGCCCGCCGGTCAGTTCCGGCACGCCGACCATCGATTCGAATGGACCCGCGCGGAATTCGAGGCGTGGGCGGCGCGGGTCGCGGCCCGGCACGGCTACGCCGTGCGGTTCGTCCCGATCGGCCCGCTCGACCCCGAGGTGGGTGCGCCGACCCAGATGGCGGTCTTCACGCAATCGGCACAGGAAGGGGCGGCGTGATGGCGGAACTCTCGGTGCCCGAACTCTCGCTGGTGGTGTTGATCGGCAGCACTGGCTCGGGCAAATCGACCTTCGCGCGCAAGCACTTCCGCTCGACCGCGATCGTCTCCTCGGACGCCTGCCGCGGCGTCGTCAGCGACGACGAGAACGACCAGTCGGCCTCCGCGGCGGCCTTCGCCCTGCTGCACCACATCGCCGGCGTCCGGCTGCGCCGTGGCCTGCGCACCGTGATCGACGCGACGAACGTCCAGGCCCGCTCGCGACAGGAGCTCATCGCGGTGGCGCGCGCCAACGACGTGCTGCCGGTGGCCATCGTGCTCGACGTACCGGATTCGGTGTGCCTGGAACGCAATTCGAAGCGTCCGGACCGGGCAGGCCTCGGCGCGCACGTGGTCGTCCGGCAGCAGCGCGAGCTCCGGCGCAGCCTGCGCGGGCTGGAGCGGGAGGGCTTCCGCAAGGTCCACGTGTTGCGCGGCGTCGCCGAGATCGAGGCCGCGACGATCGTCGACGAGAAGGCGTGGAACGACAGGCGCGAACTCACCGGCCCGTTCGACGTGATCGGCGACGTGCACGGCTGCCGTGCCGAATTGGAAACGCTCCTCGGCGAACTCGGCTATCTCATCGACCGCGACGACAGCGGCCGCGCGGTCGGCGCTCACCACCCCGCGGGCCGCACCGCGGTATTCGTCGGCGACCTGGTCGACCGGGGGCCGGACACACCGGGCGTGCTCCGGCTGGTGATGGGCATGGTGGCCGCCGGAACGGCCCTGTGCGTCACCGGTAACCACGAGCACAAGCTGGTGCGCGCCCTCGACGGCAAGCAGGTGCGCGTCGCGCACGGCCTGGCCGAGTCGCTGGCACAGCTCGACGCCGAGGACGAGGTCTTCCGCAAGGCCGCGCACGAGTTCTGCCGCGGGCTGGTCAGCCACTATGTGCTCGACGGCGGCAAGCTCGTCGTCGCGCACGCCGGACTGAAGCAGGAGTACCACGGCCGCGCCTCCGGCCGGGTGCGCTCCTTCGCCATGTACGGCGAAACCACCGGCGAGACAGACGAATACGGTTTGCCGGTGCGCTACCCGTGGGCCAACGACTACCGCGGCACGGCCACCGTGCTGTACGGCCACACACCGGTGCTCGACCTGCAGTGGGTGAACAACACGCTGTGCCTGGACACCGGCGTGGTGTTCGGCGGCAGGCTCTCGGCGCTGCGCTACCCCGAGCGCGAGCCGGTTTCGGTCGCCGCGGAACAGGTTTGGTACGAGCCGGTGCGTCCGTTGCGGGCCACCACGATCAGCACCGCAGAGGGCGTGGTGCACCGCGATCCCGGCGTGCTCGACCTCGCGGACGTGACCGGCAGACGGGTCGTGCAGACCCGCCACCACGGCCGGGTCGGCGTACAGGAGGAGAACGCCGGTGCCGCACTGGAGGTGATGAGCCGGTTCGCGCTCGACCCGCGGTGGCTGGTGTACCTGCCGCCGACGATGGCGCCGTGCGCGACCGCCGAGTTGGACGGCTACCTGGAGCACCCGGACCAGGCCTTCGCGTACTTCCGCGCGGCGGGCGTCGAGCGGCTGGTGTGCGAGGAGAAGCACATGGGCTCGCGGGCGGTGGTCCTGGTGGCTCGTTCGGCACGGGCGGCGCGCGACCGCTTCGGCGTCGACGACGGCGGCACCGGCGTGATCTACACCCGCACCGGGCGTCCGTTCTTCGACGATCGCGGCCACACCGAGGCCGTGCTCGCGCGGGTCAGGGCGGCCGCCGAGCAGGCCGGGCTCTTCGCGGAGCTGGACAGCGAGTGGTTGTTGCTCGACACCGAGCTCATGCCGTGGTCGGCGAAGGCGATCGGGCTGCTGCGCGCGCAGTACGCGGCGGTCGGCGCGGCGGCCAGGGCCGCGCTCGGCGCCGCGGGCGACGTGCTGTCCGCGGTAGGCGCTCGCGGCCTGGACGTCGACGAGCTGGCGCGGCGCACCGACGCCCGACGCGCCGACGCAGCGGCCTTCACCGCCGCCTACGGCCGGTATTGCTGGCCGGTGGACGGCATGGCGGGCCTGCGGCTCGCGCCCTTCCAGATCCTCGCCGCCGAGGGCGCGAACCATGCGGTGCGCGAGCATGATTGGCACCTGGAGCGGATCGACCGGCTCGTCGCCGCCGATCCAGAGCTGTGCGCACCGACCGGACGCGTGTTCGTCGACCTGACCGACGAGCGCAGCACCGCCGCCGCGACCGCGTGGTGGATCGAGCTCACCGCGGCGGGCGGTGAGGGCATGGTGGTCAAACCGCGCCAGGCGCTGGCCCGTGGCCCGCGCGGCGGCGACGCGCAGGCGGACGCCGGCAGACTGGTCCAGCCGGGTGTGAAATGCCGTGGACCGGAATACCTCCGGATCATCTACGGGCCGGAGTACCTGCGCGAGGACAACCTGCGCAGGCTGCGCGCGCGAGGCCTCGGCCGCAAGCGTTCGATGGCGTTGCGCGAGTACGCGCTCGGGCTCGAGGCGCTCGATCGCCTGGCCGCGGGCGAGCCGCTGTGGCGGGTGCACGAGGCCGTGTTCGCCGTGCTGGCGCTGGAGTCCGAGCCGGTCGACCCGCGATTGTGACGTCCTGTCCTGGGCGCCGGTCGCGGGTCACCGACCCTCTCGTCCGGATGCCGACCCCCTTGCACGCGGCAATTGAAACGCGTTACCGTGCGAGTTAGCGGACCGCTTGCAACTGTTACACAGCGGACCGCCCGGCGTACTGGACAAGGGAGTCTGACCATGCCCGCAGCGACCCAGGACGGCGCATCGAGCACCGGCCGCATGCTGGTCGACGACCGCTTCACGGCCGTCGCCGCCAAGTTCTTCGCCATGTTCCGGCGCAGGCGACAGGGTGGCGGCGCGCTCGCGGTCTATCTCGACGGCGAGCCCGTCCTGGACGTCTGGGCGGGTTGGGCGGACGCCGATCGGCGGTGGCGCGGCGACACCATGGCGCTGACGTACTCGACCGGCAAGGGCGTTACCGCGACGGTCGCGCATCGGCTTATCGAACGCGGTGTGCTCGATCTCGACACACCGGTGGCCACCTACTGGCCCGAGTTCGCGGCGCGGGGCAAGGACGCCATCACCGTGCGCGACCTGCTGAACCATCGCGCGGGCCTGCAGCGCATCCGGGGTCTGGTCGACAGCGAAGGCAACCCGCTGGACGACGAGGCGCTGCTCGATCACGACCGCCTGGCCGCGGCGCTCGCCGCGTCCGCGCCGGATCCGTTGCGGCTGCGCGCCTCCGGCTATCACGGGCTCACCTTCGGCACCCTGGTGGCCGAGCTGATCCAGCGCGCCACCGGCCGCTCGTTCACCGACGTCGTGCATACCGAGCTGGCGGAACCGCTGGGCGACAACGACTTCTGGTTCGGGGTGCCACGAAGCGAGCGGCACCGGCTCGCCACGCTGGCCCCTCGGCTCAGCATCGGCCTGGTCCCGGTGGACCAGCTGATCGCACCGCTCGGCGCGGTGCGCAGAGTACGGTCCGCGCGCAGCGCGATCTACGACGGCTGGGCGGACATGAGCATCGGCCAGCGGCCCTACGACGCCGTGATGCCCAGCTGGGGCGGGGTTTTCACGGCGCGATCACTGGCCAGGATGTACGGCGCGATCGCCAACGACGGTGTGGTCGGCACCCGCCGCCTGCTGCGACCGGAGACCACCGCGATGATCGCGCGGATGCCGGCGAACAGTCGCTTCGACTACGTGCTCGGCGCACCACCGCACTGGGCGCTCGGCTACCACCGCGGCATCGTCGGCACCCGACTGACCCGAGAGGCGCTGGGGCACTTCGGCGTCGGCGGCTCGGGGGCGATCGCCGTACCCGGCGCCGGCGTTTCCGTCGCCTTCGTGACCAATCACCTCGGCTACTCGGGGATGACGCTGGGCGACGCACGGCTCCCGACGCTGGCCGCCCTTGCCCGCCGCGCCGCGCTTCTCGGCAGGTCTGCGGGCAGCACGCCGGCCACGCGACAGGCGGCGGGCTGACCCACCCGGCGCTGCACCGATTCTCGGCGGGTGACCGATTTACGCCAGCCTGAGTACGATCGACCGTATGGAAATTGGCCCCGACTCCGCGTTGCTCCGGCGCCGGCCCGCCGAGATCACCGACAAACGCCTGCTGCGCGGAGCGCGGACGCGCGAGACGGTGTTGCGGCACGCGGTCGACCTCGTCTCGCTCGACGGTCTCGACGGGCTGAGCTTCGGCAGGCTCGCCACCGAGTCCGGCCTGAGCAAGGCGGGCATCCAGACGCTCTTCAAAACCAAGGAGGCATTGCAACTCGCCGCGATCGACCATGCGCGTGACCTGTTCATCGAAGCGGTGGTCGAGCCTGCCCGGTCCGCACCGCACGGCCTGCCCCGGCTGCGGACGCTGATCGATTACTGGCTGTCCTACATCGAGGCGCCGCTGTTCACCGGCGGTTGCTTCTGGATGGCCGCCGTGCCAGAGCAGGACAGCAGGCCGGGCCCCGTGCTCGACGCGCTGCTGCGCGACCGGCGCGCCTGGATGCGCGTACTCGAACACGAACTGCGGCAAGCGATCACGGCGGGAGAACTCGCCGATCTCGACGCGGAGCTCGCCGCCTTCCAGATCGATTCCGTGCTGTGCGCCACCAACACCGCGCTACGCGTCGGCGAAACGGCGGCAATCCCCCGGGCGCGCCGGATCGTCGACGGGATTCTCGGTCAAGCCGCTTTGTGCACCACCGCGAAAAGGCGACGGAACGGGAACCAAGTGGTGCCGTCGGGGCCGACCGGATAGGCGACGCGCAGGCGCGCGGCCAGCTCGGTCCGGAATTCGCGCCAGTCCTGCTCGTCCAGGACGGCCCGGATCGGCCGCAGCGCCGTGCCGGTGACCCACTCGAGCACCGGGTCGGGCCCCTGCAGGCGCTGGTAGTAGGTGGTCTCCCAGATGTCGGCGACGGTGTCATCGGTACTGAGCACCGCCGCATAACCGGACGGCTCAGGCACCGAGTCGACACCGCGCAACATCGCGTCGGCGAGCCGGGACCGCCAGCGCGCCTCGTCGGCCAGCGCCCGGATCTCCCGATGCGACGGCGCGTCGAAGTTGCCGGGGACCTGCATGGCGAACCAGGCGTCCCGCGGCAGCCGAGGCAACCATTCGGCGAGCAATGCCAGATGGTCCGGAATCCATTGCAGGACAGCGTTACAGACGACCACGTCGGTTTCCTCGTCCGGCTGCCAGTCGTGCACGTCGAGCACCTGCGCGTCGATCCCCCGCTCGCGCGCGTCGGCCACCATCTCCGGCGAGGAGTCGAACGCCGCCAGTCGCGCATCCGGCCAGCGTTGCGCGAGCATCGCGGTGAGGTTGCCCGGTCCGCATCCGAGATCGACCACGCGGCGCGGCTTTTCGGCGTCGATCCGCCCGATCAGCTCGAAGAACGGGCGTGCTCGGTGATCGGCGAAGTCGAGATACTTCTTCGGATCCCACATACGAACCCTCCTCGTTAACAGTACGAGCGTTCTTAGTACGATTGTACTGTATGTCGCGACAGGCGGATATGCCGAACCCCTATCACCCCCTATCGGCCCCGCCGACGACCGGGCGCAGCTGGAATACCCAGCGCCGCAGGTGCCGACACCTCACTCTGTCGACCTGCGCGATATCGCTGATGTTGTTCCGGGGCAGCATCTTTCGCGATACACACGGTTGCGGATAACCGCCGGTCACGAAGGCCTTTCCGCACCGGCGCGTGTGGCAGGGTGATCGGCTATGAAGACGATCCTGATCACGGGGGCCACTTCGGGTATCGGACTCGCGGCAGCACGGCAGATCGCGACAGGGGGCGATCGACTGGTGCTGGTCGGGCGAAATCCGCGCAGGCTCGATGCGGCGGCGGCCGAGGTCCGCGCCGCCGGCGCCGGCGGGGTCGACACCCTCGAATGCGACTTCGGCGAGCAGGACTCGGTGCGCGGGCTCGCCGAGGCGGTGCTGTCCCGCTACGACCGGCTCGACGTGCTCGCCAACAACGCGGGTGGCTATCAGAAGGACCACACCCTGACCAAGGAGGGAGTCGAAAAGACCTTCGCCGTCAATCATCTCGGCGGCTTCCTGCTCACCGAACTGCTCACCGAACTGATGGTGCGCAGCGCGCCGTCGCGCATCGTGTTCACCTCTTCCGTCCTGCACTTCGGTGCGGGCCTCGATCTCGACGATCTGGCCTTCCGGCACGGCTACACAGGCGAAAAGGCTTACAGCCGTTCAAAACTCGCGAACATCCTCTACGCAAGGGCGCTGGCCAGGACACTGGAGGGCACCGGGGTCACGGTGAACGCCTTCCACCCGGGCGCCGTGGCCACCGGTATCTGGGATGCCATGCCATGGTTCGGGCAGCCGCTGGTCGCACTCGCCAAGCGGCTGTTCATGATCACCGCCGAGGAGGGCGGGCAGGCGCTGGCCTATCTGGCCACCGGCGCGGAAGTGGCCGGGGTGAGCGGTGCCTACTTCCAGCACAACCGCATCAAGACGCCGTCACGTCGGGCCCAGGACGAAGTGCTCGGCCAGCGGCTCTACACGGTGAGCGCGAACCTGGTCGCCGCCACCGCGTAGGCATGCCACACAGTCACCGACAACGTTGTCGAAAGTCCTAGCGACACAAATTGTTTGTCACCGACTGAGTTGTAGAAAGCAGGGACAATGCAGCGTACGCGTTTCGAGTCCATCGGCTCGTACACTCCGGCCACTGTCCGTTCCACCGAGGAACTGATCTCCGGGCTCGCGGTCCCGCGGTCATTGGATCTGGAACGGATCACCGGCATCAAGAACCGGCGGGTCTACGATTCCCATCCGGACCGCTACGAATCGTCGTTCGAGCTGGCGTTGCGCGCGATCGACGATTGCCTGCGCCACTCCGACTACGCCGCAGGCGATCTGGACATCATCATCTCCGCCTCGATCACCCGCACCCGGGGCAAGGAGATCTTCTGCTACGCACCGTCATTCGCGTTGATGCTCGGCAACGCCGTCGGCGCGACCTCGGCCAGGCACTTCGACGTGTCCAACGCGTGCGCCGGGATGATGACCGGCGTGCTCGTGCTGGATCGGATGATCAAGGCCGGGGTGGTGCGCAACGGCATGGTGGTCAGCGGCGAGCAGATCACCCCGATCGCCGAGACCGCGATGCGCGAGATCTGCCAGCCGTACGACCCGCAGTTCGCCGCGCTGACCGTCGGCGACGCGGCCGTCGCGGTGATTCTCGACGACCAGGGCGACGACCACGACGAGATCCACTACGTCGAGCTGATGACCACCGCGGAGGGCGCCGAGCACTGCCTCGGCATGCCGAGCGACAAGTCCGCGGGAATCGCGCTCTACACCGACAACCGCGCCATGCAGAACGAGTCGCGCTACCGGCAGGGCATCGAACGGATCGATACGTTCCTGCGGGAGAGCGGAAGGTCATGGGAGAGCGAGAAATTCGACTACTGGATCCATCACCAGTTCAGCGCCCCCGCGCTCGAATACCTCGGGCAGCTCACCGAGCAACACTTCGGCACCCCGATGCCGCAGGCGCTGAATGTGTTGCAGGAGTTCGGAAATACCGCATCGACCTCACATTTCCTGGTGCTGCGCGAGTATCTCGCGCGCCAGCGGATACCGAAGGGTTCGAAGATCCTGATGATCCCCGCGGCTTCCGGAATCGTCTCCGGTTATCTCGCCGCGACCATCTCGCGTCTGGAGGCCTGAATCATGGCGACCACTATCGTCGCGGCGACGACGAACACCGATCTGGACACCGGCAGCTATTTCGAGCTGGCGACCCGCGCGGCGATGTCGTGCCTCGAACAGGCCGACGTCTCCGTCGACGAGGTCGGCATGCTGATCAACACCGGTGTCTTTCGCGATGACAACATCTCCGAGCCCGCCGTCTCGGCGCTCATCCAGAAGCGGATCGGCATCGGCCTCGCCTACGCGCCGGGCCGCGTCCCGGCCTTCTCCTTCGACCTCATGCACGGCGCCACCGGCCTGTTGCACGCCGTCACGACCGCCGAATGCTTCTTGACCGCAGGCGAAGTCGAGTACGCGCTGATCGTGGGGGGCGATACCCATCCATCCCGGCAGCGCTATGTCGCCGGGTTCCCCTACACCACGGGCGCGGCCGCATTGCTGCTCGAAAGCACACCGTTCGCGGCCGGATTCGGCCGCCTGTACCTCAGCCATGCCCAGGGTGACCTCCAGCCGTCCGCGTGGGTCGACCTCGGTGAGGCAGGCGCGAACGGACGCTCGGCCATGCGCGTGCGGCACGGCGACGCGGACCCGATCTCGCTGGCGGCGGCCGCGGTACGCGCGTGCGTGAGCGAGGAGGGCATCGACAGCGACGCGTTCGCCACCGGCCGGGCCGTGCTGCTCACGCCCGCACCCGGGCTCGGCTTCCGGGTGCGCCTGGCCGAAACCCTCGGGCTCGCACCGCAATCAATTGTCGGGGTGCCCACCGAGGTCGGCGATCCCTACTCCGCGGCGCCGGTGCACGCGTACCTGCACGCGCAGCGGTCGGGCGTGCTCGCCACCGCGGAGACGGTGCTGTTCCTGGCCGCCGACGATGCCTCGGCGGCCTGTCTGCCCTACCGGCAGCCGGTACCGGCATTGGCCGGCCGCGCCGCCGCCACGGCAACCGAAAGGCATTGACTTCCGGTATCTTCCACGATTTCTTACGGACTCCGGCGTTCCGGCGGCCTTGTCGCCGCAATGCCGGGACAGGTCAGGCAAGGCAGCTTAGGCTGTGTGCACCGGCTGGACCAACGGGGCATCCGGACATGCCCCTGCTGCGACGACGCCGCATCTTCAGCGCACCGAACTGCTCTTTTCGATGGTGCCCTTCCACAGTCGGGCACACTCATCGATGAAGGGACTAGGGCATGCAACGGCCGATGTCGGTACAGAACACCCAGTGGTCGACCATCGCGGAATCCAGTATCGGCCAGGCCATGGCGGTGCTCGGGGGGTGCAGCACCGTCGGCCTGATCGCGGAACTGCTCGCCGTGGACGAGACGGCGGTGCGCACGGTGGTGCGCAGGCTCGCCGCTCGGCCGTCGGCGCGGGTGCTGGTCGACGATCTCGACACCGGTGAGCGGCGGCCGCGCGAGATCCCCGCGCCCGCCCATCCGGAACTCCGCTGCCGCGCGGCGGAGCTGTTGCACAGCAAGGGTTTCCCCGCGGCGACGGTGGCCGACCAGCTGGTCGAGGCCGGTGTCGCGGACTATCCGTGGGCGGCACGGGTCCTACTCGCCGCCGCGGAGGAGGCACTGGCCAACGATCAGATCGATCGGGCGGCCGACCGGTTGGAACTGGCATACCGCGCGACCAGGGAGCCGAGTGCCCGTGGCGCGCTCGCGGTCCGGCTGGTCTGCGTCGATTGGCGCAGCAGCCCGTCGAACCGGACGCGCAACTTCAGCCGGATGCGGGCCGCGCTGCGCGGCGGCCGGGTGCCCGCCGCGCAATTGCCCGCCGCCGTCATGTTCCTGCTCTGGCACGGGCAGACCCAGCGTGCGGATCAGGCGCTGGGACAGCTCGGTTCGTGCCCGCGCGACGAACCGACGCCACAGGCCGAGTTCTTGCGCGCCTGGCTGCGGTTCACCCATCCGCCCTACGTATCGCGCCATCAAGGCCTGTTCGCCGACGGCCGACTACCCGCCGACGACCGATTACCCGAACCCGCGGCCGAGGCGGCCGAGCCGCGAAGACCGATGCCGCCCGACCAACGACCGCCCCATCTGCTCGGCGCCGAATTGTTGACCCGGTTGTGCACGACCCATCCGGCCGACGACACCACCACGCTCGCCCAGCGCCTGCTCACCTGCCACCGGCTCGCCTCCACCACCGTGGAAACCCTTGCCGCCGCGGTGCATTGCCTGATCTATACCGACCGGCTCGATACCGCGGCCGCCTGGTGTGACTCGCTGCTCGCCGAGTCCGAGGCGCGCAAAGCCCCTACCTGGCAGGCGATCTTCGCAGGCTTGCGCGCGGAAACCATGCTGCGCAAGGGCAATGCGCGCGCCGCGGCGAACGAGGCCGCGCTCGCCCTCAATCATGTGCCTGCCGAACATCTCGGCGTGTGGGTCGGCATCCCGATCGCGGTGCGGGTGCGCGCGTTGACGGCCGCGGGCCGGTTGGCCGAGGCCGAGGCGCAATTGCGCAGACCGGTGCCGCGCGCCCTGTTCGAATCGCGCTTCGGCCTGCCGTACCTGCACGCGCACGGCCACTTCCAGCTCGCCGCGGGGCAGCCGCGCGAGGCGCTGCGCACCTTCCGGCGCTGCGGCGACCTGATGCGCCGCTGGCGGATGGACTTTCCGTGGCTGGTGCCGTGGCGCAACGATGTCGCCGTCGCGCACCTGGCCCTCGGCGAGTACCGGCACGCCCGCGCCTTCGCCACCCGCCATCTCGATCTGCTCGGCGGCGCGACGGCGCATCGTTCCGGCGGCGTCTCGCTGCGCGTGCTCGCCGCGACCGCCGACCGCTATCAGCGGGTCCGGTTGCTGCGCGAGGCCACCGCCATCGCGCGCTCGGCAGGCTGCGACCTCGAACTCGCCACGGTCCTCGGCGATCTCGGCGCCGCGCACCGCGGCGTCGGCGACCACGAGAAGTCACGCATGCTCGTGCGCGAGGCCGTGCGCCTCGCCGAATCCTGCGGTGCCGACCCACTGCTGCACGAACTACTCGGCGAACGCCAGCCCGCCACCGCGGGCTCCGCG
Organism: Nocardia brasiliensis; assembly: GCF_011801125.1. Classification (NCBI taxonomy): domain Bacteria; kingdom Bacillati; phylum Actinomycetota; class Actinomycetes; order Mycobacteriales; family Nocardiaceae; genus Nocardia; species Nocardia brasiliensis. Next base: position 1,942,440 of record NZ_CP046171.1, on the reverse strand, counting down.
CTCAGCTCGAGCCCCACCGGCGTGGACGCCCTCAGCCCCGCCGAACGCCGGGTCGCCGAGCTCGCCGCGCACGGCAAACGCAACCGCGAGATCGCGGCCGCCCTTGCCATCACCACCAGCACCGTCGAACAACACCTGACCCGCGTCTACCGCAAACTGGAGATCACCCGCCGCACCGAACTGACCTTCACCCTCAACGCCAGACGCCCCGGCCCGATCCCGGCCTGACGCACGCACCCTGTCCGCCGCCCCGCGCCATCCCGAGCACAACTCAGAAGGTGCGGGGCACCGACAGCACGGCCGATGCCGCGTACCGAAGAAAACTTGTCGGGGTGACAGGATTTGAACCTGCGACCCTCCGCTCCCAAAGCGGATGCGCTACCAAGCTGCGCTACACCCCGTGTTCCTCGCGGCGGTAGACGGCCGCCGCCGAGGTCGAATCCTGTGTGGAGCGGGTGACGGGAATCGAACCCGCACCATCAGCTTGGAAGGCTGAGGTTCTACCATTGAACTACACCCGCAGGCATACGACATCTATGGGATCGCCACGATGTCGTGTGCGTTGTGACTGTACCGAACCCGGCTTCCCAAATGCCAATCAGCCCCCCGCGCAGCGGGATCGCGCAGGTGCCGGTTCCGGCTGTCGTCGCAACGAACGGTAGGAGTCTGGCACGACACTCGCCCCGGTCAGCGCGCGGCGCGCGGCCCGAGAACTAAATGAAATTAAAAGGGATCTCTTCCTTGAAACTCGGGCGTGTCGGGCCGGAAACGGGGAGCATATGGGTCGCGTGACGACTCCTGTCGGGGGGAGCCGTGGCCCACGGGGTGGCCATCTGTCACGCTCGACCGGTCGCGGAGAGGATGCCACCCATGCGGACATCACGACTCGCCGCAACGGCGGCAGCAGATTCTTGCCCTGTGCCGACGACCACCGAGCGTGCCGCTGGCAGGAAAATCCGGCCCAACACCCTTGACGGGCCGAAGACTCGCGCATCCTCGGCTACTCCTCCGGCTACTTCTGCGCCGAGGTCCGAAACATGGACCGGCAGGGCACCAGCCCGGCCACACGGCGTCGAAGCATCGCGGGGAGTCGTGACGACTCGTTCGGCGTGGCGCGGCAGCGTGTCGCCAGCGCGTCCTGGCGCGACTTCACAGCGAACGAAATCCTGGTGTAACGCCGGAGCGATGGCTGCGATCACATACCCGATCGCCATTCGCGAGGGATCGAGAACACGTTGTAAAACAGCGTTTTTCGATCCCGGGTGGCTTGCTAGGATCCTTTTTGCCGGACGGGGGTATCTGGAAAGGGGGCGGTGAGCGTGCACCGAGCGAGGTGGACCCAACCGCGTAGCAGTGCGAAGGATCGGGGTGAAACCGGCACCAGTGCCGGCGGCGTGCCGCAAGGCACCGACGTTACCTGCGTCGGGTGAGTTCGATGTCGATCGATATCGAGCCCCCCGTCGCCGCGATGGCCCGCGCCTGGGCCCGTGCGGTGTGCGCCGAGCCGGGTTCCGGCACGACGCCGCAGCAGCTGGAACCGGTACTGATCGAGATCGTCGATCGGCTGCTCACCCTGGCCAGGTCCGAGCCGTTCCCCGTGCCCGAGGCGCGGATGCTCGGCGCCCGGCTCGCCGAGGCGCCGTTCGACCGCATCCGGATGCTCGCGCAGGCCACCCGGTGGCTGCTCGGCTTCCCCTCCGGCGCGCCCGGTTCGCTGGTCGCCACCCGCTGGCCGTTCGTCGCGAGCCAGGCCATCGACAGCTACGCCCAGGCGCTGCAGGAGCGCGCGCTGGCACAGCAGGAACAGAACCTGTCCGCCAAGGTGTCGTTGCGCGTGCAGGAGATCGCGGCGCTGCAGCATCGACTCCGGCACGAGGCGACCCACGACGCGCTCACCGATCTCGCCAACCGCACCCTGCTGCAGGACCGGGTCCGGACGATGTCGACCGACCCGAACCGCGGCGTCGGCCTGCTGCTGATCGACCTGGACCGCTTCAAGCAGATCAACGACGGCTACGGGCACGCGATCGGCGACGAGGTACTCGTCGAGCTCGCCAACCGGCTGCGCGAGGTGTGCCCGCCCGACACGGTGATCTGCCGCTACGGCGGCGACGAGTTCGTGCTCGCGGTGAACCCGCCCCACAACACCCTCGGTGACCTCGCCCATCGCATCGTGGCCGCCCTGCGCGACCCGGTCTGGTCGACGGCGGGCCCGGTCCCGGTCTCGGCCAGCGTCGGCACCGCCTACAGTCCGCCGGGAAGTCCCTGCGACTTCAGCGACCTGCTCCGCCGCGCCGACCGCGCCATGTACTCCGCCAAAACAGCAGGCGGCCGCCGCTTCGCCCTCGCCGACGAACCCGAGATCGACACGGCCGTCGCCGGTTAGCCCGGCCGTGTCGCTCCACCAGAGCGAAGACTTGACCCAGCAGGCAGGGTGTTGCTACGTAACGCGCCGAGGTGCTCACCTGTGCCCACACTGAGTTCGGCAACCGAAGCAGCGGGGCCGAGGCCGCCGCCGGGTCGAGGCCGGTTATTGTGCACAGCAATAGCTTTCACAACCGAAGCCGCTAGACACCCAGGTTGAGAACCGAATCGGGCCTGCGGCGGTTGGTCCAGGTGCGCCGAGCAGTCGACGCCCTCGGTGCCGATCTCGACCACTACCAGCTCGCAGCATGCGATGATGCAGGGACAGTTGTGCGACACGCTGCTCGGCGACGGTCTCGTCTACTGCGCCTCCGGCGCAGGAATTCTCGCGGCTATCGCTCCTTCCGGTGACGAGCAGCAGTGGACAGCCAGGACACAGCTGTCACGCAATTGGGATGGGGCACCGGCGGCGGTTGGAGCCCAGCGGCTCCGATGCGATCCGGCGATCTGCTGATCACCGCGTTCGGCGGCGTACGCGAGGCCGGCGGAACCGCGCGAGACTAGCGATCTCTAGAGATTTCGCTGTCGACCCAGCGTCTGGAACCCCGCGCTGGAACAGCATCGTCGATATCGGTTCGTCACCAATGAGCCAACTCAGAATCGTCGGAGTGAACGATGAAATCGTAATTTCCGCAGCTGAGACGACTTTTGTGGATGGGCCGACGGCTTGGCGGCGACGTGGGTGGTAGATCGGCAAACGAAGCAGATCCGGTGGAAGAAGGACAAATTCCTTCGGGCCATGTCGGCAGGGGCATGGTGTCCTCGATCCTACCTCCGGAACAGCGCTCTACACCGAAAAAGCAAAAACCAATGGTGACCTGAACCCCGGCTGGATTGTGTATTCGATCAATTCACAACGCTCGCATGCCAGGAGAAGATCGCGAATGGACGAATCATCTCGATCGACACCCGCTCCCCCAACCGGACGACGTGGCAACTGTCCTCCGACAACAGCCGGGTAGCCCCCGAAATCAGCGGGGCATACCATGGAATACTTTACGGAACTACTGGCGGCAACAGGAAACAGGCGGTCTCGCTGGATGCGAGTTCCGGCCAGGATCTGCCCGATGCCCCCTTGATCGCACCGATCTGGGTGGACAAGTACCTGGGTATCACCAAAGACGGCATCTACGTACCCGCGTAGTAGCATGGGCACGACAGCGTCGCAAGTCCGCCTTCACCAGGCCCACCAGGCCGGAATTATTCGCCTAGGAGGCATACGGCAAGAGAACGAAGCTGTCAAAACCCCACAATGGACGTAGCGTCCGAAAATGGCGCTGGTCGAGCGTCATGATCCGGTTGGTGCGTTCCCGATCGGCGATAACCACATTCGAGGCGTCGGCGATCCCGATGTAGTCCTGGCTGTATCGGTCGAGAATGGTCAGAGCCGCAGCATGATGGTTGGATGTCCACGCCGCAAGGTCATATGCGCCCCCGGCCACATCGGAGGCGAAATCGTGCGCCGCGCGGGACCCGAGCCGGGTGTAGAGCAGGTAGTCCGCCTCCGCGACAACCATCGGTGAAACCACAAGTCGCTCATTGGCTTCAGCGATGATTTGCGCGAGTTTCCGATGTTCGGCGTACGCCTCGTCGAACAAAGCGAGGATTGCGCTCGTGTCGACAATTATCGTCATCTAGGCCCCGAAACCCGCGCCGAGTTCTCGATCGATCTCCTCGGCCGAAAGCGGCCGCTGGCTGCGATAACCCCCCACTGTCGGCTTCGGCCGTACACCGACCTCGCCGAGTAGATGATCGAGCGCCTGGCCCAACGTCAGCCCTTTCGATGCGGCGACCTCGAGCAGGCGATCTCGGACCGCCTTGGGTACTTTTATGGTGGTCATATCGGACATACCGCCAGTATACCGCCATACTCACGGTAGTAGAGGGAGCCATACCCTCACCAGACAGTTCAACGAAGTTGGCAGGTGGGGCACCAGAAGAGGTTTCGGGCTTCCATGACGGCGTGGGCGATGGGGGTGCCGCAGTGGCGGCAGGGGGCGCCCTGGCGACGGTAGACGTAGGTGCGGGGGCGGTCGGGGGCGTAGGAGGGCTCCCCGTGATCGTCTTCGGGGCGCACGACGATCATCTTGCCGACGCGCACACCCACCTTCATCAACGCGACCAGGTCGACCCACATCGCGTCCCACTCGGCCGCTGAGAGCGTGGCTCCCGGCCGGAACGGCGAAATGTTGTGGCGGAACAGCAGTTCCGCCCGGTAGACGTTGCCTACCCCGGCGACCACCTTCTGGTCCATCAGCAGCGCGCCGATCGGGCGCTGCGAACGGTGCAGCCGGGCGAACGCGCGCTCGGGGTCGGCACCGCGCCGCAGCGGGTCGGGGCCGAGCCGGTCGGTCAGCGCCGAAACCTCCGGCGGCAGCAGTACTTCGCACGCGGTGGGGCCGCGCAGGTCGGTGCCGAAGCCGGGCTGCCCGTCGGGTGCGCCGAGCATGCGCATGCGCACCTGCCCGACCGGCTCCCCCATCGGCAGCTCGAAATCGTAGAACTTGCCGTACAACCCGAGGTGCACGTGCACGACCAGGCCCGAATCGTAGTGGTGCAACAGGTGTTTGCCCCACGCCTCGGCCTTGGTCAGCAGGTGCCCGTCCACCTGGGCGGCACCGGCGGCGAACTTGCCCTGCGGGCTCGATACGCGCACCACACCGCCCGCGAGCCGCCGCTGGTGCAGCTTCGCGAGTCGGTGCAGCGTATGTCCTTCAGGCACAGCCGGTCTGCGTCAGTACGCGGGGACCGCCGGTGCGTCGCCGGACTTCTCGTACTCGGCCAGGATGTCGATGCGACGCTGGTGGCGCTCCTCTTCCGACCACGGGGTCGTGATGAAGGCGTCCACGATGGCGAGCGCCTCTTCGGTGGAGTGCATGCGGCCGCCGATGCCGGCCAGCTGAGCGTTGTTGTGCTGGCGGGCCAGCTTGGCGGTCTCCACGCTCCAGGTCAGGGCGCAGCGGGCGCCGGGCACCTTGTTCGCGGCGATCTGCTCGCCGTTGCCGCTGCCACCGAAGACCAGCCCGAGGCTGCCGGGGTCGGCGACGGTGCGGCGGGCCGCTTCGATGCAGAAGGCCGGGTAGTCGTCGAGCGCGTCGTACTCGAGCGCGCCGCAGTCGACCACCTCGTGGCCCGCCTTTTCCAGATGGTCCTTGACAAGATTCTTGAGTTCGAAACCGGCATGGTCGGCACCGAGGTATACGCGCATGGCAGGCATTCTGTCAGGCGCCTCGATTAACGCCGGGGGCGGCTGCCGCGAATCGAGAGATACGCCGTGCGCGCGGCGGACCGAGGTCCGCACGCCGCCGCGGCACCACCGGTTCCCAGCAACTGAATAGAGTTCACTTCATGCAGCCGCACGATCCCCAGCCCCCACAGACGGGCCAGCAGGCCGACCCGTATGCCTCGGCCGGGTGGGCGCAGGTACCGAACGCGCCCTACGGCTCCCCGCCGCCGCCGGCACTCTACGGCGCGTATCCCGGCGCGCCGGTACCTCCGCCACCGCCGCCCCAGCAGCAACCGCGTGGCCTCTCGCCGTTCGGCATGCCGGCCAGGCACAGCTGGGAGATCCCGATGCTCATCGTGATCGTCACGCTGACCGTGATCGCGTATGCGATCGCGGTGCTGCTGCTGGTGACCGGCAGTGACAACGAGTACGTGCTGCTGTTGGTCTCCGCACCGCTGCTGCTGTGGCTCGGTCGCGGCCTCGCCTACTCGACCCAGCGGGTCAACGGGGTGCGCATGTCGCCGACCCAGTTCCCCGAGGGTTACCGGATGGTCGCCGAGGCCGCCGCCCGGTTCGGCATGACCAAGGTGCCCGACGCCTACGTGGTGCTCGGCAACGGTCAGATCAACGCGTTCGCCAGCGGGCACGGGTTCCGCCGCTATGTCGCGGTGTACAGCGACCTGTTCGAGATCGGCGGCGCGGCGCGTGAACCCGACGCGCTCGCGTTCATCATCGGGCACGAGGTCGGGCACATCGCGGCGGGCCACACGTCCTACTGGCGCCAGCTCGGCATGTTCCTCGTCCCGTTCCTGCCGCTGCTGGGCAACTCGCTGATCCGCGCGCAGGAGTACACCGCCGACAACCACGGCTACTGCAACCGGCACACCGGCGCGCCCGCCGCGATGGGCACGCTGGCCGCGGGCAAGTATCTGAACACGCTGGTCGGCTTCGACGAGATGGCCGATCGGGCCGCCTCGGAGAAGGGCTTCTTCGTCTGGGTGGTCAACGCCATGTCCTCGCATCCAGTGCTGACCTGGCGGATGTGGGCGCTGCGGGACCGCAGCAGGCACGGCAAGCTCTGGTTCCGGCCGAGCCCGCCGGCCTGGACCGGCGCGCCGCCCGCGTATCCGAATTCGTACGGTCAGACTCCGGCGTTCCCACCGAAGCCGGTCCAATAGCGAACGGGTGCCGCGGCACTGTCCCGCGGCACCCGTTGCTGTTCGCTCAGTCGAACGCGGGATCCTCGTCGCGGGTGCGCTTGAGTTCGAAGAAGTGCGGGTAGTCGGCCAGCGTCACCGCCGCGTCCCACAGCTTGCCCGCCTGCTCGCCACGCGGGATCCGCGACAGCACCGGACCGAAGAACGCGGTGCCGTTGATGTGGATGGTCGGGGTGCCGACATCCGGGCCGACCTTGTCCATGCCCGCGTGGTGGCTCTTGCGCAGAGCCTCGTCGTAGTCGGTGCTCTCGGCGGCCTTGGCCAGCTCGGCGGGCAGGCCGACCTCGGCCAGCGCGTCGGCGATCACCGCGGCCAGCGATTCGGCGCGCGAGTCCCGTTCGTATTCGGCGCGGCGGTCGTGGATCCGGCTGCCCATCGCCGTGTAGAGCGGCAACAGCACCTTCTCGCCGTGCTCCTGGGCGGCGGCGATGGCGACGCGCACCGGCCCCCAGCCGGTGGCAAGCAGTTCCTTGTACTGCTCGGGCAGGCCCTCTTTGTTCTCGTTCAGCACCGACAGGCTCATCACGTGGAATCGCGCCTCGATGTCGCGGACCTGCTCGACCTCGAGAATCCAGCGGGAGGTGATCCAGCACCAGGGGCACAACGGGTCGAACCAGAAGTCGGCAACATCTTTCGTGGAGCCATTGTCACTCACGGCGGGTCCTCTCGAATCGCATGCTCGTCGGGGCGGTGTCCCCCCAACCGCTATACCCAGCAACCACGGCGGGCGCCGATTCGTTCCCGTCCGCGGCGGCGTTTTCCGCCACGGCCCGCACCGCCCGGTTAGGGTTGAGCCGCAGGAGTCCGGTTTCCTCTCGACAAGGAGTCCGCTATGAGTTCGGGGCAGCGTTATGTCATCGTCGGCGGCGGGCTCGCCGCGGCGAAGCTGGCGGAAGCATTGCGCGCCAACGATTTTCCTGGGCCACTGACCGTACTCGGCGCGGAGCGGCACCTGCCGTACGAGCGACCACCGCTGTCCAAGGAACACCTGCTCGGCAAGAAGGCGCTCGCCGAATTCACCGTCGATCCGGCCCAGTGGTACCGCGACCACAATGTCGATCTGCGCCTCGGCACCACGGTGACCGGCCTGGACCCGGCCGCGAAGACCGTCACGCTGCCGGACGGCTCCTCCGTCGCCTACGACAAGCTGGCCCTCGCCACCGGATCGACACCGCGCACCCTGTCCCTGCCCGGCGCCGACGCGCCCAATGTGTACACGCTGCGCACCATCGACGACTCCGACACGTTGATCGAGCTCTTCGCCGGCGCCACGCAACGCATCGTGATCATCGGGGCGGGCTGGATCGGCCTCGAGGTCGCGGCCGCGGCCCGCGGTGCCGGCGTCTCGGTGACCGTCGTCGAGAGCGCGGAGCAACCGCTGCTCGGCGCGCTCGGCCCGGAGATGGGCGCGGTGTTCGCCGACCTACATCGTGCGCACGGGGTCGACCTGCGGCTCGGCGCGCAGGTCAGCGCGATCACCACCACCGAGGGCATCGCGACCGATCTGGCCACGGGCGTGCGACTCGGCGACGGCAGCGTCATCGAGGCCGAAGCGGTGCTGGTGGCGGTGGGCGCCAGCCCGAACATCGAGTTGGCGCGGGCCGCCGGGCTCGCGGTCGACGGCGGCGTGCTCGTCGACGAACACCTGCGCACCAGCGACCCGGACATCGTCGCGGTCGGCGACATCGCCGCGCAGCAGCATCCGGTGCTCGGCCGCCGAATTCGAGTCGAGCACTGGGCGAACGCGCTCAATCAGCCCGCCGTCGCGGCCGCGACCATGCTCGGCAAGCAGGCGAGCTACGACCGGCTGCCCTACTTCTTCACCGACCAGTACGACCTTGGCATGGAGTACACCGGCTTCGCCGCGCCCGGCGACTACGCACGGGTGGTCACCCGCGGCGATGTCGCGGGCCGCGAGTTCGTCGCGTTCTGGCTGGACGCGGACAATCGCGTCCTCGCGGGCATGAATGTCAACGTCTGGGACGTGACAGATCGCATCAAGGAATTGATCCTGGACGGCGCACCGGTCGACCCGGACGCGCTCGCCGACACCTCGAAACCACTGTGATACGGACCCGCTGATGAAATACATGCTGCTGAAGACCTACGGCTCCGCCGCCCACTGCGACACACCGATCAACGAGTGGTCCCCCGAAGAGATCCAGGCGCACATAGACTTTCAGCGCGCCCTCGGCGAGCAACTGGCCAAGTCGGGTGAGCTGGTAGACGCGCAGGGGCTCGCCGGTCCGTCCGAAGCCCGCATCGTCAGCTCCGACGGCCGCAGCGCGCCGATGGTGACCGACGGACCGTTCCCGGAGACGAAAGAGTTCTTGGCCGGGTACTGGATCGTGGATGTGGAAAGCCCGGAACGAGCCTACGAGATCGCCGCGCAAGCCTCGGCGGCCCCGGGTCCGGGTGGTAAACCGATCGGCGAATACATCGAGGTGCGACCGGTCATGCACGCTCCGGCCACCCAGCAGTGACCAACCGGCGAGCGGTGCCCGACGACACACCGCTCCCGGCGAGGGCCGAGGACCTGTTGCGCGAGTTGGCGCCACAGGTCCTCGGTGCGCTGGTCCGCCGTTTCGGCGATTTCGATACCGCGGAGGACGCGCTGCAGGAGGCCATGGTCGCCGCCGCGACGCAGTGGCCCGTCGAGGGTCTTCCGGATAATCCGCGCGGCTGGCTGATCCAGGTGGCACAGCGCCGGATGGCCGACGCGGTGCGCGCCGAGGTAGCCCGGCGACGCAGGGAGACAACGGCATTCGACCGCGACGTGATCGATGCCAGGCCGATCGACCAGGACGACACGCTGGCCATGTTCCTGCTCTGCTGCCATCCGGCGCTGTCGAGCGCCAGCGCGGTGGCGCTGACGCTGCGCGCGGTCGGCGGATTGCGCACGGCGGAGATCGCGCGGGCCTTCCTGCTACCGGAAACGACGATGGCGCAACGGATCACGCGCGCCAAGGCGAAGCTGGCGACACTGGACCGGCCGTTCGCGGCGACGGCGGACCCGGATTCGGCGCAGTGGCGCGAGCGGCTCGCCGCGGTGTTGCACGTGCTGTATCTGATCTTCAACGAGGGCAATACCAGCACGTCGGGTCCGGAACTGCACCGCACGGACCTTTCCGGTGAGGCGATCCGGCTGGCCCGCATGGTGCATCGGCTGCTACCGACGGATACCGAGGTCACCGGCCTGCTCGGGTTGATGCTGCTGACCGATGCCCGGCGCGCGGCCCGCACCGGCGCGCACGGCGAACTGATCCCGCTGGCCGAACAGAACCGGGCGCTGTGGGACCGCGCGCAGATCGTCGAGGGCGTCACGCTGACGACCGGCACGCTGACCGCGGGGCTCGGTGGGCCGTACCAGATCCAAGCGGCCATCGCGGTACTGCACGCGCAGGCGCGGACCGCCGAGGACACCGACTGGGCCAAGATCCTCACCCTGTACGACCTGTTGGACCGGCTCTCGGACAACCCGGTGGTGACTTTGAATCGAGCGGTCGCGCTGGCGATGGTGCAGGGCCCCGACGCTGGTCTCGCCCTGGTCGACACCCTCGGCGACCGCCTCGCAGGCAGCCACCGGCTCGACGCCGTCCGCGCCCATTTGCACGAGATGGCAGGCGATCCCGAGGCCGCGATCGCCGCCTACCTCGCCGCCGCGGACCGCACGCATAGTGTCCCCGAACACCGCTATCTCACCCTGCGCGCCGCCCGCCTGCGCCAGGCGTGCGCCGACATGCGCGGGCGCCGGGTGTCATGCGACGGGCAGGTGCGGGCAGACTGCGAGGGTGACGGATAAGACCAGTGCCGGCGTGCTGCTGTTCCGGCGGACGAACGACGAGACGATCGAGGTGTTGCTCGGGCACATGGGTGGCCCGTTCTTCGCGCGCAAGGACAACGGCGCGTGGTCCATCCCGAAGGGCGAGTACGAGCCGGAGCTGGAGGACGCCAGGGCCGCCGCGAGCCGCGAATTCCACGAGGAGCTAGGGCTTTTCGTGCCACCGGGCGAGTGGATCGCGCTCGGCGACGTGCGCTACAGCAGCGGCCGAGGCAAGAAGACCCTCACCGTCTGGGCCGTCGAGGCCGACCTCGATCTCACCGACATGGTGCCGGGCACCTTCGAGATGGAATGGCCGCCTCGCTCCGGGAAGCAGGCCACCTTTCCGGAGATCGACCGCGCCGACTGGTTCGATCTCACCACCGCGCGCGACAAGCTCGGCGCGGGCCAGCGCCCGTACCTGGATCGCCTGCGCGAGCAGCTCGCGCAGGCGTGACCCGGGCTACGACCAGGTGCTGCCGGTGATGAGTTCGTAAGCCTCGCGGTACTTCTGGCGGGTGACCTCGACGATGTCGGCCGGAATCTCGGGGCCGGGGTATTCCTTGTTCCATCCGGTCGACGTGGACCAGTCCCGGACGAACTGCTTGTCGAAGGAACGTTGCGGACGGCCCGGTTCCCACTCGGCGGCGGGCCAGAACCGCGACGAATCGGAGGTGAGCACCTCGTCACCGAGGGTGAGGGTGTCACCGTCCCAGCCGAACTCGACCTTGGTGTCGGCGACGATGACACCGCGCTCGGCGGCGTGCGCGGCACCGCGGGTGTAGATGTGCAGGGTCAGCTCGCGCAGCCGCTCGGCCACCGCGCGCCCCTCCTGGTGCACCACATCGTCGAAGGTGATCGACTCGTCGTGACCCTCGGACGCCTTGGTGGTCGGGGTGAAGATCGGCTCGGGCAGCTTGTCGCCCTCGCGCAGGCCGGGCGGCAGCGCGACACCGGACACCGCGCCGGTCTGCTGATATTCCTTCAGGCCCGACCCGACCAGGTAGCCGCGGGCGATGCACTCGACCTGCACCATCTTCAGCGGCTTGACCCGGATGGCACGGCCGGCGAACTCGGCGGGCACATCGGTCGCGGAGATCACATGGTTGGGCACATCGGTGAAGTAGTCGAACCACCAGTTGGACAGCTGGGTCAGCATCGCGCCCTTGTCCGGGATCGGCGTCGGCAGCACCACGTCGTAGACCGAGACCCGGTCGGACGCGACGAGCAGCAGGGTGTCGCCGTCCTCGTAGAGGTCGCGCACCTTGCCGGCGTGCACATGCTTCACTGCGCAGCTCCATTCCTGGATAGGGTTTCAGAAAAAAGTCCCGCGCGGGCAACCTTACCCAGGTGGCATCGTGGGGAGCGCCCGAGTAGTTCTTCGAACCCGAAGGAGCCTTATGTCCGCACCGAACCTGACTCGCGACCAGGCCATCGAACGCGCCTCGACCGTCTCGGTCGAGAACTATCGCATCGACCTCGACCTGACCGACGGTGCCGGCAAACCGGGCGAACAGACCTTCTTCTCGCGCAGCACCGTCACCTTCACCGCGACGCCGGGCGCGAGCACGTTCATCGATCTGGTCGCACGCGGCGTGCGCTCGGCGGTGCTCAACGGCACCGCGCTCGACGTCACCGGCTACGACGAGTCCACCGGCATCACGCTGCCCGACCTGGCCGCGACCAACGAACTGGTGGTGGAGGCCGACTGCGAGTACTCCCACACCGGCGAGGGCCTGCACCGCTTCGTCGATCCGACCGACGACGCCGTCTACCTGTACTCCCAGTTCGAAACCGCCGACGCCAAGCGGATGTTCGCGTGCTTCGACCAGCCGGACCTGAAGGCCACCTTCGACGTGCGGGTCACCGCGCCGCAGGACTGGCAGGTCATCTCCAACAGCGCCGTCGTGGAAACCCTTGCGGCAGAACCGGGTAAGCATGTCTTCCGCACCACCCCGCGGATGAGCACCTACCTCGTCGCGCTGATCGCGGGCCCGTACGCGCAGTGGACCGACGTCTACACCGACGACCACGACAGCATCCCGCTCGGCATCTACTGCCGCGCCTCGCTCGCCGAGCACATGGACGCCGAGCGGCTGTTCACCGAGACGAAGCAGGGATTCGGCTTCTACCACAGCAACTTCGGCGTGCCGTACGCGTTCGGCAAGTACGACCAGCTGTTCGTGCCGGAGTTCAACGCGGGCGCGATGGAGAACGCGGGCGCGGTGACCTTCCTGGAGGACTACGTCTTCCGGTCCAAGGTGACGCGCGCGTCCTACGAGCGTCGCGCCGAGACCGTGCTGCACGAGATGGCACACATGTGGTTCGGCGACCTGGTCACCATGAAGTGGTGGGACGACCTGTGGCTGAACGAGTCGTTCGCGACCTTCGCCTCGGTGCTGTGCCAGGCCGAGGCGACCGAATACACCAGTGCCTGGACAACTTTCGCGAACGTGGAGAAGTCCTGGGCGTACCGGCAGGACCAGCTGCCCTCCACCCACCCGATCGCCGCCGACATCCCGGACCTGGCCGCAGTGGAGGTCAACTTCGACGGAATCACCTATGCCAAGGGCGCTTCGGTGCTCAAGCAGCTCGTCGCCTACGTCGGGCTCGAGCCGTTCCTGGCCGGGCTGCGCGCCTACTTCGCCGACCATGCCTACGGCAACGCGACGTTCGACGATCTGCTCACCGCGCTCGAAAAATCTTCCGGGCGTGACCTTTCCACCTGGGGCGCGCAGTGGCTCAAGACCACCGGCCTGAACACCCTGCGCCCCGAGTTCGAGGTCGACGGTGACGGCAAGTTCACCTCGTTCGCGGTCGTGCAGGACGGCGCCGAACCCGGCGCCGGCGAGCGCCGGGTGCACCGGCTCGCCATCGGCGTGTACGACGACCACGACGGAAAGCTGGTGCGCACCAAGCGCGTCGAGCTCGACCTCGACCCCGCCGAGCGCACCGACGTGCCCGAGCTGGTCGGCGCATCCAGCGGGCAGCTGGTACTGGTGAACGACGACGACCTGACCTACTGCTCGGTGCGCCTCGACCCGGGCTCGCTGGACGTGCTGATCAACCGAATCGCCGATATCGCCGAGCCGCTCCCCCGTACCCTGGCCTGGTCGGCCGCGTGGGAGATGACCAGGCAGGCCGAACTGCGGGCCCGCGACTACCTCGCGCTGGTCCAGCGCGGCGTCGGTGCGGAGACCGAAATCGGTGTGGTGCAACGACTCCTGATGCAGGCCAACCTCGCACTCGCCAGCTACGCCGACCCGGAATGGGCGGCGAGCACCGGCTGGACCGAGTACGCGGACCGGCTGCTGGAACTCGCGCGCGAGGCCGAGGCGGGCTCGGATCATCAACTGGCCTTCGTCAACGCGCTCGCCGGCGCCAAGCTGTCGGCCTGGCACACCGAGGTGCTGCGCGAGCTGCTCGACGGCGACCCGGCCAAGGTCGGACTGCCCGGCCTCGTGGTCGACACCGACCTGCGCTGGCGCCTGGTCATCGCGCTGGCGATCGCGGGCGAGATCGACGCCGACGGCCTGGCCACCCCGTTCATCGACCAGGAGCTCGCCAACGACCCGACCGCGGCGGGCAAGCGCCAGGCGGCCACGGCGGCGACCGCGCGTCCGATCGCGGAGGTCAAGGCGCAGGCGTGGCACACGGTGTTCGAGGACGACTCGGTCTCCAACATCACCACCCGCGCGATCGTCGCCGGTTTCGCGCCGGTCGGTCAGGCCGAGTTGCTCGCGCCGTACGTCGAGCGCTACTTCGCCGAGGTACCGCAGGTCTGGGAACGGCGCTCCAGCGAGGTCGCGCAGACCGTGGTGGTCGGCCTGTACCCGATCTGGGACGTCAGCGCCGACGCGGTCGCCGCCGCCGACAAGTTCCTCGCCGGTGACCTCCCGCCCGCCCTGCGCCGCCTGGTCAGCGAGGGCAAGGCGGGCGTCGAACGCGCCCTGCGCGCCCGCGCGTTCGACGCGCGCTAGTGCGTCGTGCCCCCGCCCCGCCGGATCACCGGACCGGGGCGGGGGCTTCGTCGTTCACGCGAAGGCCGCGGTATTGGCCGCCGCCCAGCTCGCGAACGTGGTGGCGGGACTACCGGTGAGCTCCGCCACGGTGCCGGTGGGTTCGGGCTGCCAACCGACCATAGATCCGGTCGTGTCCACGTACCATTCGGCGCCGTCCCCCATGCTGCGGGCGAAGATCTGAATCGCCTCCTCGCGCGGCACCTTTCGCACCGTGAGCCGCCGCCCGAGCGCCGTGCCGATCTGCTGGACGCGCTCGGCACGAGTGAGTGCCTGCGGACCGGTGAGCTCGTAGGTCCGGCCCGTGTGACCGTCGGAGAGCAGGACCGCCGCGGCGACCCGCGCGATGTCGTCCATCGTGATCGGCATGCTCGCGACCTCGGGGAACGGATCGCGAATCTCGTCGGACGCACGGATCTGATCGGCCCAGATCGTGGAGTTCTCGATGAAGTCACCGGTGAACAGATGCGTCCAGTCGATCCCCGAGTTCTCGACCGCGGTCACGATCGGCGTCCAATGGGCTTCGCCCGAGAGATCCACGATCTGCTTGACACCAGCCTGCTCGGCCAGCGCCACCACCTCGTCGACGGTGTCCAGCAGCGGCGCGAGATACATCCGGTCGACCCCCTCGAACGCGGCGGGCAGCGAGGACACGCGGCCCAGGTAGCCCTCGACGACTTCGACGCCCGCGGGCAGCGCGGCCCGCGCCGGGTTGTTGGTGAGCGCACGCACGTTGGGCGCTCCGGCCGCGACGAGATGATCGACGACCTTGCGACCGATGTTGCCGGTGGCTCCCGTGACAAGAATCTGCATCTCCCCACGGTGCGCGAGCGGCGCGACGACCAACAACCCCTATATCTGGTGCTTGCCGAAAAGAATCGGATCACGTCTGCGCGCGCTGGTGCACGCGAACGAAACCGGCGCGCACACCCTGCTCGGGTGTGCGCGCCGGAAGAAGAACACGCTCGCGGTTTCGCCGATGCGGCACGCGACCGCCCAGCGGCGGTAACGCCTGGTTTCGGATACTCAGCGGCCGATGGCGGCGGCCATCACGCGGACCGCGGAAACCAGTCCGTCGATCAGCTGCCCCTGCCGGAACGAGCTCAGCGCGGCGGTGACGCCGAGCTGGCAGACGCGGTCGTTCGCGCGGTCGGCCACATCGCGACCGGAGCGCACCTCGATCGCCTTGTCGTTGGGCGAGACGGCGATGAGCACCGACCCCTTCGCCTCGGGGGTCGAGGGGAAGATCGCGTCCGCGCCCGCGGCCGGATCGGCGCCGAGATCGCCGATGTAGATGTTGAACCGCACCTTGGTCGCGCGGGTCGCCTCGGTGAGCACGTTGTCGACGGTCAGGCGCTCTTCATCGCTGAACGGGGCCTCCTTGAACACGTCGCCTGCCTCGTGCACACCGGACACGCGTCCGCTGCTGGTGACGACGTACCCGTGCGGCAGGTCGGCCTCGACCACCGCGGGCCACTTAGAACTTGCCACTTGCCCGGCCTCCGATCAGCTCCGCCTTGGGGGCGTCGATGGCCGCGTGATGACCATGCGGCTCCGCATGCCCGCCGTGCGCCTCTTCCGCCCTTTCGTGATGAACCGCCGAGGTCACCTCGTCGGTCGCACTCCACAGCACCGGCGCCGACGTCCACTGCTGACCGAGGTCGTAGTGGGCCGGCTTCTCACCAGCGAGTGGCTTACCGAGATACGACAATCCGGCGATCGCGCCATAAATCACCAGCGGGATGCCGCCGAAGATCAGCACTGTCTCGAGAATGCTCACAGTCCAACGGTAGACGATGCTGTGTAGTAGTTCGCCTTCTGGTGGCCCTCACCCACCGTGTCGCCCTCCGTCCGGACCCGTCGCGGCACCCTGCGACCGCCCGCCCGCGATCAGGTGCGAGACCCACGCAAACGCACTGGACCACGCTCGGTCGCAGCTGGAATTCCAGCAAATCCCTTGGCGCCCAGCGATTTTGCCATTGCGCACGCACTCCGGCTCAGCTGTGCACACGCACTCGGGTGATCACTAGACCAGCCAGGCGGACGCGTTCGGCGGCAGCAGCCCACCCTCGAGTGGGACGCTGGCGAGCAGCACGTCGCCGGGTGGCAGTTGGGTCGGCGTGTTCGAGGCGTTGAGCACGCAGACCAGTCCGCCCGGACGACGGAACGCGAGGCAACCGGGCGGGCTGCCGTACCACTCGATCCGGTCGCCCGCGAACTCCGGCCGCATGCCGCGCAGCTCGATGGCCATCCGGTACAGCGAAAGGGTCGAGCCGAGTTCCTCCAACTGCGCCTCGACCGTATCGCTCGCCCAGGCGGCGGGCATCGGCAACCACGGTGTGCCGGTGGTGAATCCGAACGGTGGCGTGTCGCCCTCCCAGGGAATCGGCACCCGGCAACCGTCGCGGCCGCGTTCGCTGTGCCCGGACCGTTCCCACGCCGGGTCCTGGAGCGCGTCGTCCGGCAGGTCGTCCACGTTCGGCAGGCCGAGTTCGGCACCGTTGTAGATGAACACGGCCCCGGGCAACGCGAGCTCGAGCAGGATCATCGCGCGTGCCCGGGCCACCCCCACCGGTCCGCCGCCGTAACGGGTGACCTCGCGCTTGATGTCGTGGTTGGACAACGTCCAGGTGGGGGCGGCGGCTACCGGAGTGACCGCGGCGAGCGAGTTGTCGATCGCGTCGCGCACACTGTCCGCGTCGAACTCGGTCTCGGCCAAGCGGAAGTTGAACGCCAGGTGCAGTTCGTCGGCACGGACGTATTCACCGAAGCGGACGTTGTCGTTGACCCATACCTCGCCGATGGACACCACGTCGGGATATTCGTCGAGCACCGTGCGGATGCGCCGGTGGATCTCGTGCACCGCCGGATTGTTGAAGCGCAGATCGTCGTCATCGTTGACGAGCAACGCGGAGGTGACCTTCGCCATGTCCGGCAGCCCTTCGGGCTTGGCCATGCCGTGCGCCACGTCGATCCGGAAGCCGTCGACGCCGCGGTCGAGCCAGAAGCGCAGCGTTTTCTCGAAGTCCGCGGCCACCTCCGGGTTTTCCCAGTTCAGATCCGGCTGTTCGGGCGCGAAGATGTGCAGATACCACTGACCGGGCGTGCCGTCGGCTTCGCGGACCCGGCTCCAGGCCGGACCGCCGAAGATGCTCGGCCAGTTGTTCGGCGGCTCGTCGCCACCCGGCCCGCGTCCGTCGCGGAAGATGTAGCGGGCGCGTTCGGGGCTGCCCGGCCCCGCCTCGAGCGCCTCGTGGAACCACGGATGCTCGCTGCTGGTGTGGTTGGGCACCAGGTCCATCGTGATCTTGATCTGGCGATAGTGCGCCTCGGCGATCAGCTCGTCCATCGCGGCCAGCCCGCCGAACATCGGGTCGATATCGCGGGGATCGGCGACGTCGTAGCCGCCGTCGGCCATCGGCGAGCGCATCACCGGACACACCCAGAGCGCGTCGACCCCGAGTAGTTCCAGGTAGCCGAGCTTGTCGCGGACCCCGCCGAGATCACCGACGCCGTCGCCGTCGGAATCCGCGAAGGATCGGGGATATACCTGGTAGAACACGGCCGACCGCCACCATGGTGGTGTGCTGCGATCCACCGTCGCCGGCCCGGCTGGTGTATCAGTCACACAGGCAATAGTGCCAAAGATCTACGGTAAAAACCCTTAGGCGGAGCAGTAATCTCAACTTCGGGCAAATTGCCAGCGAGCGCGCGGATGCGTCGGCCGAGACGGGAAGTACCTCGGGCCGCAGGGGTACGCGCGTGCGGCGACCTCACCAGGGTGCGTTCATCAGCGAATTCGCCGCCATCTCCATATAGTCGAGCAGCGCCTTGCGATGCTCGTCGTCGAGCAGCTCGGGTTCGATCTCGGCCACGGCGATTCGCATGCAGCGCAGCCACGCGTCGCGCTCGATCGGCCCGATGACGAACGGGTTGTGCCGCATCCGCAGCCGCGGATGGCCACGCTCCTCGGAGTAGGTGCGGGGGCCGCCCCAATATTGCTCGAGGAACATCCGCAGCCTGCGTTCGGCGGGACCGAGGTCCTGCTCTGGGTAGAGCGGGCGGAGCACCTCGTCGGCCGCCACCTCGCGGTAGAACGAGGCGACGATGCGCCGGAACGTCTCCGCCCCGCCGACCGCCTCGTAGAACGACGTCGTCGGCTCGCCCGCCGTTGCCGCTGCTGCCTGCTCGCCCGAAGTCATAGACCCTCTCGATTCGCTGGATGCGCCTCAACCATTGTGCGACCTTCCCAGCGCCCCGTCACCTTTGCCCCATCCCCACGGTTATCGCCGAGAATCGCGACGATCGCCAATTCCGCGGCGCGCGGCCGTTGCGGGCAAGCGCGCTCCGATCGCCGCGCTCGTGGTCGCACAGCCCGCCCACATGGCCGTTTCCGGCGGTAGAAAATCGCGGACTGGTGGCTCTTCAGCCACAGTTAACCGGACATTGTTGAAAATCACCGTGCAATGGCCGTCGTTCCATGGTCAACTGAGTGGCAATCTCTGCCGAGCTAACAGCATGATCCTGCCAATCATGAAATTGAGGTCCAGATGAAGCAGCGGCATAGCGCCAGGTCACACGAGGCGCGAGCGCATCGACAACTCCAGCCCGCCGACGTCCACAATCGTGGGTCGGGGGCTACTCCGCTGCATATCTTGTCCGATTATCATCCGGGCGCGCATCACGGTCATCCCGAGCATGCGCACCGCTTCGCACCGCCGCCCAGTGAGACACCGAGCTGGTTGAAGCGCCGAGTGCTGCTGTTGAACGCCACCTACGAGCCGCTCACCGCTCTGTCCGCGCGCCGCGCGATCGTCCTGCTCATCTGCGACAAGGCCGACACCGTCCATCATGACGCCGACGGCCCGGTAGTCCACTCCGCCGAGTCCGCCGTCACCATTCCCTCGGTGATCCGCCTGCGCAGCTACGTCCACGTGCCGTATCGGGCCCGCGTGCCGATGACCCGCGCCGCCCTCATGCATCGCGACCGCTATCGCTGCGGCTACTGCGGGAGCAAGGCCGAAACCATCGACCACGTCATCCCGCGCAGCCGGGGCGGCGAACACTCCTGGGAGAACTGCGTCGCCAGTTGTGCGCCGTGCAATCACCGCAAAGCCGACAAGCTGTTGAGCGAGCTGGGCTGGACATTGCGCGCACCGCTGGTCTCGCCCAAGGGCCCGCACTGGCGGCTGCTGTCCACCACGGCCGATCTCGACCCGGTCTGGTTGCAGTACCTCGGCGAGGGCGCGGCCTGACCGTCCCGAACGCCTCGGTGGCTCACGGGTATTCGTTCACCAGCATCGCCCAGGTGCCGGGTTCGAGCGCCTCGAAGACGTGCGGGAGATCGCTCGGATACGAGGTGTAGTCGCCGGGGTGCAGTTCGACCGGCTCGTCGGCCAGACCGACCATGGCCCGGCCCGCCGCGAGCAGCACATGTTCGACCGAGCCCGGCATATGCGGGTCCGAGCTGCGCGCGTGCCCGGGTTCGGCGGTCACCCGGAACAGGTCGCGGCGCGTGCCTGGCGGGCTGGCCGCCAGCAACGCGGCGCGATAGTCGGAACGCTCGGCCGCCAGCACCGGCCCCTCCCCCGCGCGAATCACCTGAACCCGCGGTCGCGGCGGATCGAGCAGGCGCGAGAAGGGCATGTCCAGCGCGACGCACAGCGCCCACAGCGTCTCGATACTCGGATTGCCGGTGCCCGATTCCAATTGCGAGAGTGTGGACTTCGCGATGCCCGCGCGACCCGCGACCTCGGTGAGGGACAGCCCGGCCCGCGCCCGTTCCCGCCGCAGCGCGACAGCGATGATCGCCTGCGGCGTCGTCGCCGTCGCTTCGTCCCGCACCATCCCAGCTCCCCTCACGTAGCAGACCGCTCAACAGAAAACCATATTGACGAATCCGGCCACCATGTTCACCATAAACAACATGCGTTCGATATGGCGAACACTCGGCCGGGACACGTCCACCGGAATCGCGGCGGTCTGTCTCGCGGTCTGGGTGATCGGCGTCTCGTACGGTGCCACCGCGGTGACCAGCGGACTTCCGGGATGGCTGCCCATCGTGCTCGGCGTCACGGTGCTGGCGGGCGGGGCGGAATTCCTGTTCATCGGGATCGTCGCGGCAGGCGGCAGTCCGATCGCGGCCGTGCTGGCGGGCTTGGTGGTCAACGCCAGGCATCTGCCGTACGGGCTGTCGGTGCCGGACGTGGTGGGCACGGGCTGGCGCCGCATGGTCGGCGTGCACCTGATGAACGATGAAGCGGTGGCGATGGCCCTCGCGCAACCGGACGCCGCACGCAGACGGGCGGCCTACTGGGCCACCGGTTTCGGCGTGTTGCTCGCCTGGCCCACCGGGGCTGCGGTCGGCGCGTTGATCGGCTCGGCGGTATCCGACACCTCGATCCTCGGACTGGACGCGGTATTTCCCGCGGTGCTGCTCGCGCTGGTGATTCCGGCGTCGCGTGACCGCGCGACGCTACGCGCAGTGCTGGTCGGCGTGACACTCGCCTTGCTCAGCGCGCCGTTCCTGCCCGCCGGAATGCCGGTGCTGGTGGCACTTTTGGGCGTACTGGTCGCGATTCCACGGCGAGAACAACCCGTGCCGGCGCCTGAACGCACACCCACCAGCCTGGAGCCGAGTTGCGAATGATGTTGCTGGCCGGAATGTTCGCGCTCGCCGCGGGCACGTTCGCCTTCCGCTGGGCCGGGCCGGCCTTGCGCGAGCGAATCCGCTTCCCCGCGCGGGTAGTTCGCGTGCTCGAGGTCGGTGCGGTGGTGTTGCTCGCCGCACTCGTCGCGGTGACCGCGCTGCCTGCGGGCACCGGTCATCTCGGATTCGCCTTGCCCGCAGGGGTTCTCGTAGCCGGTGTGCTGGCGTGGCGCAAATTGCCGATCCTGGTGGTCATCCTCGCGGCCGCCGCGACGACCGCACTCCTACGTTTTCTCGGCGTCGCCTGAGCGCCGAGACATGTTGCACGGCAACCTATTCAATGCTTCGGACGCGACTCAGTGCGTAGCCGATCCTGATCGATGTCGTAGCACACGACCTCATCCGACGGCGGTTCTCCCTCCCGAACGGACAAGTCGTATGTCACCGTAATCCCTTGCCTTTCAATACATCCCACCCACATGGAAGGCTAGTCAGCAGCGGCGAACCAACCCAGCCGCAGAACACGGTGCCCCCGACTCCTTGGGTGCGCGTGATCAGGTGGGCGAGAGCGGTATTCCGCCGCCGATGCGGCGCGCGACCGAACCGTAGCGGGCGTCGATGCGCAGCCAGGTTCGGCTGGCCCGCACGCGGACGATCTCGGTCGGCCTGATGCGCCGCGAGTCCGCCTTGTCACCGGAGTGCGGAATGAAATCCATCGCGGTGAGGGCGAAGACGACCCGCATCGGAACTTGCACCTGGGTGCCCGACCCAGAGACGGTCAGCACCGTCTGATCGAGCAGTGAGGCGGGCGGACCGTGGCTGCTGCCATGTTCCTTCGCCAACCGCGCACCCTGCTCGGCGAGTTCGACCAGGGTGCGCGCCGGGACATCGTCGATGTGCGCGAAACCGTCCGGCGGGGGCAGCGCGCCGCGCCAGGCGGAATCCATCGAATACCCGAGGTCGATCGGCAGGCCGGAGCCCAATCCGGTCAACACCAGCTCGGCGTCGACGGTGACATCGTCGACGCCGAGCTCGGCGACCACGGTGCGCACCGCGAGCGTCTCGAAACCCGTTGCCACCCAGGCCGACACGTACTGCTCCCCGCGGCGGCGGATTCGCACCACCGCCGCGGGGTCCAGCCGCACCGCCCGAGTCAGGAACGTCGCGAGATTCTCCCGCTCCGCCGGATCGGACACGTGCAACACACGTTGTTCAGACATCACGACCGTGTGGTGTCAGTCGTTACGCCACTGCGCGAGATAGTCCCGCTCATCGTCGGTCAGCCTGCGCAGCCGCTGCGCCCGCATGTCGAACGCGGCGATCTGCGTCGAGGCGATCACCGCGGGCGGCGAGTCCGGTGCCGCCGCGGCGGCCCGCACCTCGTAGCCGATGGTGAAGTCGACGGCCCGCAACTGCTCGATCCACATGGCGATGTCGAGCGGTGTGTCCTCGTGCCGCAACTGGCCGCGGTAACGGACACGCAGATCGGCGAGGACGCAGCCCGCGCCCAGCGCGGCGGTCGGCCGGCCGGGCTCGAGCAGCCACGGGATGCGCGCCTCCTCCAGCAGGGTCACCATGCGGGCATGGTTCACATGCTGGAAGGCATCCATGTCCGACCAGCGGACCTCGACCTGCGTGTGGAAACGCTTGGGCAGCACCGCTTGGCCGCCCTGCGTCTCCCCGTGTCCGTTCCGCGGACTCGTCACCGTGCTGCTACCTCCGACTGGGCGCCCACCCCGCTCACCATGCTTCGCACTTGCCGCGCCGCAACCGACAGCGTGGCGAGATCGTGGGTTCCGGACTCGAACAACTCCGACAGCGCGGCACGGGCACGCCCGAGCCTCGACTGATTCTTCGACTCCCAGTATGCAATCTTCTCGTCGGCGCTCTCCTCCGGGTCTCCGGCGGAGAGCACGTCGAGGGTGAGCGAGCGCAGCGAGGCGTACATGTCGTCGCGCAGCGCGAGCCTGGCCAGCGAGTGCCAGCGGTCGCCGCGTTCGAGGTGGCTGACCGCCTCCAGCAACCAGTCGATCTTGAGGTGCTCGTTCAGCGCGTAGTAGAGCGCGCCGACCTCGTCGCCGTCCCGATCGGTGATGTCGGCGATGTCCACGATGTCCAGCAGCGGGAACAGGTTGAGCAACCCGAACACCTCGGTGGCCAGATCGGTCGGCGCACCGCGGGCGATCAGCTCGGCCGACTGGTCGGTGAGCGTCGAGACGTGGTGGCCGCGCAGCCAACCCGGCACCTTCGGCGCCAATTCCTGCACGCCGCGGCAGTACCGGTTGATCTCCGCGCCGACCGCGATCGGCTGCGGCCGGTTGCTGAGGAACCAGCGCGACGCCCGGTCCAGGGTCCGCTTGGTCTCCAGCTCCAGCAGGTCACGCACCGAGGTGGTGGCATCGGCAGCCCGGATCCGTGCCCACATCTGCGGCAGGCCGAAGATCTCGGTCGCCGCCGCGAACGCGCGGACGGAGTCGGTGGCGGTGGCGCCGGTCTCCTCGCTCAACCGGTGCGCGTAGGTGATGCCGCCGTAGTCGACCATCTCGTTGACGATCATCGTGGTGAGGATCTCGCGACGCAGCCGGTGCTTCTTGATCGCCGCACCGAAGCGCTCGCGCAGCGGTGTCGGGAAGTAGTCCGGCAGCCGGGTGGTGAAGTAGGCGCTGTCCGGCAGGTCCGTTTCCAACAGATCCGCTTTGAGCGAAAGCTTCACGTGTGCCATGAGATTCGCCAGTTCCGGCGAGGTCAGGCCGACACCCTCTTCGAGCATGCGCTGCATCTGCGCCTCCGAGGGCAGCGCCTCCAGTTCGCGGTCCAGGCCGCGGCGCTGCTCGAGGTCGTCGATCAGCCGCATGTGCACGTTGAGCATCTGCGGTGCGTCGGTGCGCGAGATCCCCATCAGGAAGTTCTGCGCCACATTGTCTTCCAGCACGATCTGCGCGACCTCGTCGGTCATCGAGGCGAGCAGCGGGTTGCGCTCGGGCTCGGGCAGCTCGCCACTGCTGACGACGCCGTCGAGCAGCACCTTGATGTTGACCTCGTGGTCGGAGCAGTCGACACCGGCCGAATTGTCCAGCGCGTCGGTGTTCATCTTGCCGCCGTTGCGGCAGAACTCGATCCGGCCGAGCGCCGTCGCACCCAGGTTGCCGCCCTCACCGATCACCTTGACGCGCAACTGGTTTCCGTTGACCCGGACCGGGTCGTTGGACTTGTCGCCCACGTCGGCGTTGGACTCGGTGCTCGCCTTGATGTAGGTGCCGATGCCGCCGTTCCACAGCAGCTGGACCGGGGCGAGCAGGATCGCACGCACCAGCTCCGGCGGCGAGAGGGACTCGACATCGTCGGCGAGGCCGAGGGCCTTGCGCGCCTGCGGGCTGATCGGCACCGACTTCACCGTGCGGTCCCACACGCCGCCGCCTGCACTGATCAGCTTGGCGTCGTAGTCCGCCCACGACGAGCGCGGCAGCTGGAACATGCGCTGCCGCTCGGCGTAGGACGCCGCCGTGTCGGGATTCGGGTCCAAGAAGATGTGCCGATGATCGAACGCGGCGATCAGGCGGATGTGCTCGGAGAGCAGCATGCCGTTGCCGAACACGTCACCGCTCATGTCACCGATGCCCACGACAGTGAAATCCTCTGCCTGGGTGTCGATGTCCATCTCCAGGAAGTGGCGCTTGACGCTCTCCCACGCGCCCTTGGCGGTGATGCCCATCGCCTTGTGGTCGTAGCCTGCCGAACCACCGGAGGCGAACGCGTCACCGAGCCAGAAGCCGTAGCGCTTGGCCACATCGTTGGCGATATCGGAGAAGGTCGCGGTGCCCTTGTCGGCGGCGACGACCAGGTAGGTGTCGTCCCCGTCGCGACGGACCACCCGCGCGGGCGGCACGACCTCGCCGGTGGCGCGATCGACGTTGTCGGTCACATCCAGCAGGCCGGAGATGAAGGTCCGGTAGCAGGCGACGCCCTCGGCGCCCAGTGCCTGCCGATCCGCGACCGGATCACCGGTGGCCGCGGGCGGTTGCTTCACCACGAAGCCGCCCTTCGCGCCGACCGGGACGATCACCGCGTTCTTCACCGCCTGCGCCTTGACCAGGCCGAGCACCTCGGTGCGGAAATCCTCGAGGCGGTCCGACCAGCGCAACCCGCCACGCGCGACCGGACCGAACCGCAGGTGCACGCCCTCGACCCGGGGCGAGTACACGAAGATCTCGAATTGCGGCCGCGGCTTGGGCAATTCGCTGATCTCGCGCGGCTCGACCTTCATCGACAGGTAGTCGCGCGGCATGCCTTCGGCATCGGTGACGTAGTAGTTGGTGCGCAGCGTCGCACGGATCAGGTTGAGGATGGCGCGCAGGATGCGGTCGGCATCCAGGCTGACCACCTCGTCGATCCGGCTGCGCACCTGGTGTTCCAGTTCGGCGGCGTGCTCGGCCGAGACGGTGTCGGGGTCGAAGCGCGCCCCGAACAGATCGACGAACAGCCGTGCCACGTCCGGATAGGTCAGCAGCACCCGGGAGATGTTCGCCTGGCTGTACGGGAAGCCCGCCTGCTGCAGGTATTTCGCGTAGGCGCGCAGGATCGACACCGCGCGCCACGGCAGCCGGGCACGCAGCACCAACTCGTTGAGCGCGTCGGCTTCGGCACGGCCGTACCAGGCCGCCTCGAACGCCTCGGTGAAGCGGTCGTGCAGACCGCGCACCTCGGCTTCGAGCACCGCGGCGCGCTTGGAGGACTCCAGCAGTTCGGCGTCCAGATCCCGATCGAGCGCGCTGCGCAGCAGTTCCGGCCGGGCCAGCAGGCCGAAATCATAGATCCAGCGCTCCCCGCCGCTGCTCGGGTCGGCGCCGAGCTGTGGTTCCAGCTCCAGCTGGTAGGGCCGCTCGTCGACGACCTCGACACCAAGGCTCTGCAGCACCGGCAGCACCTGGCTCAGCGAGATGCCCGCGCCCCCGACGTAGAGGGAGAAGCGCCAGCTGCCCGGATCCGAGCCCGCGTTGCGGTACAGGTACTGGTCGATGCCGCCGTCGCGCAGGTGTTCGAGCCGGACGATATCGGCCAGCGCGCGATCGGCTTCGAAGTCCTCCTTGTAGGCGTCGGGGAACGCCTCGGCGTAGCGCTGCACCACCGCCGGATCGAGCATCGTCGAGGTGCTCACCTCGTCGTTCAGGTGGTCTTCCCAGGTGCGGCTCGCCTCGGCGAGCAGACTCTGGATGCGCAGCCGGTTGGCCTCGGAGGTGTCGGCCGCCGGGGCCGCGGCGTAGCGCGGGGCGCCGCGCTCGGCCGCGGGCATGCGCACCGTGAAATACACACTGGCCAAATCGCTTTCGGCGACCCGGGCGGAGTAGTCGATGTCGACGCCGCCCAGCTCCCTGACCAGGATCTCCTGCATCTCCAGGCGCACCCGGGTGGTGTAGCGATCGCGCGGCAGGTAGACCAGGCAGGCCACGAAGCGGCCGTAGCCGTCCGCGCGCAGGAACAGGCGCACCTGCCTGCGCAGCCCGACGTTCAGCACCGCGACGGCGGTCTTGCGCATCGTGTCGTTGTCGGAGGAGAACAGCTCGGTGCGCGGGAAGGACTGGATGACCTCGAGCATCGCCTGCCCGGAGAACGACTCCAGATCGAACCCGCTCTCCTCGATCACCGAGCGCACGCGACGCTCGATCACCGGGATGTCGAGCACGTTCTCGTGCACGGCGGTGACGGTGAAGACACCGATGAACAGGTGCTCGCCGACGATGGTGCCCGCCTCGTCGAAATCGGCCACCCCGATGAAGTACGGGTAGACCGAGCGATGCACGGTGGCCGGGACCAGGCCCTGGGTCAGGATCAGCAGCGGCCGATCGATCGCGTTGATCGGCACCTGGAAATCGGTGCCGACGTCGGGCCGCAGCACGCCCAGGCAGGTGCCGGGCAGTGCGTTGGACGTTTCCTGGTCCTGATCCGAGCTCAGCCGGTAGCGGGCGTAGCCGAGCACGGTGAAGTTGCCGCTGGCCAGCCAGCGCAGCAGGTTCGCGGTGTCGACCAGGTCGGTCTCCGAGAACGGCGCGTTGCCGGACTTCGCGGCCAACTCCAGGTCGTCGGCGAGCCCGCTCTGCACCTGCTTGATCGCCTCGGTGTCGCCGATGACCTGGCGCACGTCGGCGACCACGTTCGGCAGGCCGGATTCGATCCGGCTCAGCTGGGCCCGGCTGGTGGCCGGATGCAGTTGCAGGTGCATCCAGGATTCGCGCAGCCCGGCCGCGCCGTTGCCGTCCACCTCGTGCGGGGCGGCTTGCTCGAGGCGTCCGTCCGCGTCGCGCTCGACCTCGAAAATCGGATGGATAACTTCGCTCACGCTCACGCCGAGCCTGCTCAGCGACGAGGTGATCGACTCGACCAGCAGCGGCATGTCGTCGGTGACGACCTGTACCGCCGCGCCGAGGCCGGAGCTGTCATCCGGGTGGTACACCCGTACTAGTGCCCGGCCTGCCGGACGGTGCATGGCCAATTCCATGTGCCGCCGGAAGATCTGTGTGATGCCGGTGATCGCGCAGTCCACATCGCCAGCGTCGACGTGGCGGAAATACGCCTCCTCGAGGGTCGCCAGTTCGCCGCGCAGTGCCTGCGGCAAACTCGCGGCCCACGCCGCACTGGACAATTCGGACGAGACCGTCATTTTTTCGCCAACTCCTCGGATTCGGTTCCGTAACAAAGCGACGCCGGTCCGAGAGTAGCTGTACGCCGAAGACGCGGGGGTGAAATCCCTTCCAATCCTGGGTTGTTCACCTCAACCGCCGTGTTCGCCACGCGATTGCCGATCTCGAACGGATGATCT
The DNA here is from genome assembly GCF_011801125.1 of Nocardia brasiliensis. NCBI lineage: Bacteria > Bacillati > Actinomycetota > Actinomycetes > Mycobacteriales > Nocardiaceae > Nocardia > Nocardia brasiliensis. The sequence continues at coordinate 1,914,271 of NZ_CP046171.1, read as the reverse complement.
CGGCACAGCATCGGTCCGGACCCACGAACGTCAGGTGTGCGCGACAGGTACTTTCCGCGGCGGCAACGGGGCCGAAGTACCTCGGTTCAGCTCGGCCACCAGGTCGGCGGAGCGGACCGCCGATTGCTCGAACTGCGCCTTCGCATTCACGTGTCCCACCCTAGCGAGATCCGCGCGGGTCGTGTGCGCGGGCCGGTCGCCGTTGTGCCGGATCCGAGACAGTGCGATGAGGTCTTTCGGGTATCACTGACCGGGGTAGGTGCGCATGGCCCCTACCCCGGAACGACCGGGATCAGTCGCGGGTCAGCTTGCGGTGGGTGACGCGGTGCGGACGGGCCGCTTCGACACCGAGGCGCTCGATCTTGTTGGCCTCGTACGCCTCGAAGTTGCCCTCGAACCAGAACCACTTGGCTTCGCTGTCCGAGTCACCCTCCCACGCGAGGATGTGGGTGCAGGTCCGGTCGAGGAACCAGCGGTCGTGGGAGATGACCACGGCACAACCGGGGAACTGCTCGAGCGCGTTCTCCAGCGATCCGAGCGTTTCCACATCCAGGTCGTTGGTGGGCTCGTCGAGCAGGATCAGGTTGCCACCCTGCTTGAGGGTCAGCGCCAGGTTCAACCGGTTGCGCTCACCACCGGAGAGCACGCCCGCGGGCTTCTGCTGATCCGGACCCTTGAAGCCGAACGCGCTGACGTAGGCCCGCGACGGCATTTCCTGGTTGCCGACCTGGATGAAGTCCAGGCCCTCGGAAACCACCTGCCACACATTCTTCTTCGGGTCGATGCCCGCGCGGTTCTGGTCGACGTAGCTCAGCTTGACCGTCTCGCCGATCTTCACCGTGCCGCTGTCCGGCGCCTCCAGGCCGACGATCGTCTTGAACAGCGTCGTCTTACCGACACCGTTCGGACCGATCACGCCGACGATGCCGTTGCGCGGCAACGTGAACGACAGATCCTTGATCAGCTGACGATCGCCGAAGCCCTTGTCCAGGTGCTCGACCTCGACGACCACGTTGCCGAGGCGCGGGCCCGCCGGAATCTGGATCTCCTCGAAATCCAACTTCCTGTGCTTGTCGGCCTCGGCCGCCATCTCCTCGTAGCGACCCAGGCGCGCCTTGTTCTTGGCCTGGCGCGCCTTGGCGCCCGAGCGCACCCAGGCGAGCTCGTCCTTGAGCCGCTTCTGCAGCTTCTGATCCTTCTTGCCCTGCACCTCGAGCCGCTGGGCCTTCTTCTCCAGGTAGGTGGAGTAGTTGCCCTCGTAGGGGTAGGCGCGACCGCGGTCCAGTTCGAGAATCCACTGGGCGACGTTGTCGAGGAAGTACCGGTCGTGGGTGACGGCCAGGACGGCGCCGGTGTAGGCGGCCAGGTGCTGTTCGAGCCAGAGCACGCTCTCGGCGTCGAGGTGGTTGGTCGGCTCGTCGAGCAGCAGCAGGTCGGGCTTGCTCAGCAGCAGCTTGCACAGCGCGACGCGGCGACGCTCACCACCGGAGAGGTTGGTGACCGGCTCGTCCGGCGGCGGGCAACGCAGCGCGTCCATGGCCTGCTCCAGCTGGGAGTCGACGTCCCAGGCGTCGGCGTGATCGAGGTACTCCTGCAGCTTGCCCATCTCGTCCATGAGCTCGTCGGAGTAGTCGGTCGCCATCAGCTCGGCGATCTCGTTGAAGCGATCCAGCTTCACCTTGACCTCGCCGAGGCCCTCCTCGACGTTGCCGCGAACCGTCTTCTCCTCGTTGAGCGCAGGCTCCTGCATCAGGATGCCGACGGTCGCGTCGGTCGCGAGGAACGCGTCGCCGTTGTTCGGCTGGTCCAGTCCGGCCATGATCTTCAGGACACTGGATTTACCAGCACCGTTCGGGCCGACGACACCGATCTTGGCGCCGGGAAGGAAGTTCAAGGTGACATCGTCGAGCACGACTTTGTCGCCGTGCGCCTTGCGAACCTTCTTCATCGTGTAAATGAACTCAGCCATACAGGGAAGCCTATCGGTAAGGGGATCAACGATTACGCCCCACTGCCCCACCCTCGCAGCTCACGGGCCCGTACATTCAACCAGCACCGGATCACCGGGATTCCCCACCCCACCGGCACCCACCGCGCCGCGGTCGCGGGGTCGTTCGAGGACGGCCGAGGACTCGGCCGGCACACCACCGGAGCAGGGCGAAGGCGTCGCGCGGTCACACCGGAGCGGGCAGCGCCTCGTCTTGTGTCACCGGGTGCGACGGCTGTTCCGGCGGGAGGGCGTCGGACAGCACGCCGGACGCCGCGACCGGGAGAGCCGGTGCCGGCTCGTCGGTCCACCGCTCCGCGGACCAGCGGGTGACCTGGGCGGTGCAGCGGGCGAGGTCGGGACCGACCGCGGTGGCGCGCATTTCCAGATCCCGACGTGCCATGCCGTCTTTGCCGCGGTACTCCCGCGAGCGCAACTGGCCGTATGCGAGAACCGGGTCACCGCGGCGCAATGACGCCTCTACGCCCGCTACCAGTCTGCGCCAACAGGACACGGTGAGAAACAACGTGCCGTTGTCCACCCACTCCCCGGTCGTGTGGTCGAGCCTGCGCGAGTTGCTCGCCATCCGGAAGGTCAGCACCTGCTCGCCGTTGGACAGGTCCCGCCTCACCGGATGGTTCACGATCGTGCCGATCACGGTCGCATTCGCCTCGTACATGGTGCCGCCCCTTCGCATTCCGCCGGCTTGCCCGGGAAGTTCCGCCCCCTTGCTGGGGTGTCACCAGCGTCGCTGATCCGGGCGCCGATCGGGCGGCGCGAGCCGAGAATGTGCACAACTTTCCCGGATGTGGATATGCGGTGCTTCGCAGGCGATTTCATTCCGGAGCGGTCGGATTCGCGCTGAAGCGGTCAGATGCAAGCCGGAGCAGTCGGTTTCGCGCCGAGCCATTGGACGCGACGCGAAACAGTCAGATCAGCCCGAGCAGTCAGATCGGAGCCGGGCGGTCAGGATCGGAGCCGGAGCGGTCGAATCAGAACCGGAACGTTCAGAGCGACGCGACGTCGGTATTCGCACCACAGAGCACGATGACGGGCCGCTCGCCGACCGCCGGAACGTACACACCGCTCTGCACCGCGGCCAGCGCCACCGCACCGGCCAGCTCCACCACGATCCGGAACTCTCGCCACAGATAATCACGTGCCGTGGTGATCGCGTCGTCGGTGACCAGCAGTGCGCCGATGTCGTAGCGCCGCGCCGCGTCCATCGCGATATCGCCGATCCTGGTGGCGCCCAAGGATTCCGCCACGATGCTCGACACCGCGACCTCGACCGGCCGGTTCGCCGCGAGCGCGGCGTGCAGGGTGGGGATGCCCTCCGGCTCGACACCGATCACCCGCTGGCGCCTGCCGATCGCCGCGGCGATGCCCGCGACCAACCCGCCCCCGCCGACCGCGGCGAGCACCGGCGGGCGGCCGCGCACCTGCTCCTCGATCTCCAGCCCGACCACGCCCGCGCCGGCGACAACGGCGGGCAGGTCGTAAGCATGCAGACGCAATGCCTTGCGTTCCATTGCCAATTCGGTGGCGTGGTCGAGCGCCTCGGCGTAAGTGGTTCCGTGCCAGAGCACTTCGGCGCCGTGCGACCACATCGCGGCCACCTTGGTGTGCGGCGCCGATTCGGGAACGACCACGGTGCAGGACTTCCCGAGCTGCGCGGCGGCCAGGGCGGCGGCGATGCCCGCGTTCCCGCCCGAGGCGATCACCACCTGCTCGGCGCAATCCGGAGCAGCCAGCAGCGCGTTGAGGCTGCCACGCGCCTTGAAAGTGCCGCCGTACTGGAGGTATTCGAGCTTCATGGTAACCGGGACCGGACCGTCCGGGCCGTCGACGCAGGTGTGGAAGACCGGGGTCTTACGGGTGCGTCCGGTCAGTCGCCTGCGCGCGGCCCGCACATCGGAACGATGGACACGGTCGCTGTGGTCGTGTTCGGGAAAGACCATGGAACGCTCGTTCACAACCACACCTTGACCACATTCGACTCGACCACGACTGAACCATGTCCGAAAGCACCGTCTCCGGTCGCGGAGCACCGCCCCGCAAGACGGATTTCGCAAGATTGCCTTCGCAAGACACAGTGTCAGTGGAACACACTGTGCCACTCAAATCACGGTTGCGCCGGGTCGCTCGCCGACTTCTGTACTCCCCGATCGCGTTTGGCCAGTTCGGCGAACATCGCGTTGTGCGCGGCGAGCTCCGCGTCGTGGTCGCGGTCGGCGGCCCGGTCTGTGCGTTGCGCCAAACGCTTGTCGCTGCGTGACCATTGGATCAGCAGCGCGAGCATCACCACCACGAGCGGCACCTCGCCGCTCGCCCAGGCCAGGCTGCCGCCGGTGCGTTGATCGCCGAGCAGGTCACCGTTCCAGTCGAGTCCGAGGCCGCGATAGAACCAGCCGCCGAGCACGGTGGTCATGCTCATCAGCGCGATCCCGAAGAAGGCGTGGAACGGCAGCGAGCCGAACACCATGGCCAGCTTGGTCAGCGGTTCCACCCGGCGAGGTTTCGGGTCGATGCCGATCACCACCCAGTAGAACAGGTAGCCGCTGAGTAAGAAGTGCAGGTTCATCAGCAGGTGCGCCGCATGGGAGTCGGCGAACGTGTCGAAGATTCCGCCGAGGTACAGCGCGTAGAACCCGCCGACGAAGATCACCGAGGCGATGATCGGGTTGGTCAGCAAGCGCGACACCGGATTGTGCACCGCGGCCAGGATCCATTCGCGCGGACCGGGAGCGCCGTCGCGTCCCGCGGGCGGCAGTGCCCGCAGTGCCAGCGTCACCGCGCCGCCGAGCGCGAACAGGATCGGCGCCAGCATGGACAGTGCCATGTGCGCGCCCATGTGCACGCTGAACATGGCCGGCGCGTACCGCCCGACGCCGGACGAGGTGGCCAGCAGCAGCACCGCACAGCCGGACAGCCACGCGATCGTCCGCCCGATCGGCCAGGCGTCGCCGCGGGCCCGCAGCCTGCGCACGCCCAGCAGGTACGCGATCGCCAGCAGAATCGCCAACGTGCCGAAGATCAGATCGAAGCGCCAGTCGAACAGCATGCGCGCCACCGTCGGCGGACCGTCCAGGTTGTAGCCGAGCTCCACCTCCGCGAGCGAGGGGATGCTGGTCGGCGGCGGTGGCGGGGTGCGGCCGAGGCCGACCGCGAGCCCCATGGTCGCCGCGAACACCAGCACCTCGACCCCGGCGAACCGGATCAGCGCGCCGCGGTCCTTCGGATCGGCCGCCAGCGCGGGCAGCGCCGCGCGCCGCTGCGCGTAACCGAAAACGCCCAGGACCACCAGGGCCGCCGCCTTGGCCAGCACCAGTTTTCCGTAGGTGCTGGTGAACAGCTCGTCCCAGGGCACCCGAACCCACGAGTTGATCACCCCGCTCACCCCGATCGTGACGAACGCGACGGTGGCCGTCAGCGAGAAGCGGCGCGCGGCCAGTCCGGTGTGCGCGCCGCCGCGGCGGGCGTGCGCCAGCAGCGCGAACAGGCCGCCGACCCACACCGCGGCCGAAACCAGGTGCAGGATCAGGCTGTTGGTGGCCACGTCGTGCGCGCCGCCGGACGACGAGTGACCGGTCAGCGCGAGCGGCATCATCGTCACGATCGACGCACCGAACAGCACCGGCGTCCAACCCCAGCGCAACGCCAGCCGGGCGCCGACCGCGACGATCAACGCGAACAGCACCGTCGTGCGCCACGCGCCGGCCAGCTCGATCTGATCGATGGCGCGCCACAGCGCCACCGGGTGCAGCGTGTCGCGCACCGGTTGGCCGGTCGTGTCGGACACGGTCAACGGAATCAGCAGCGCCGCACAGCAAGCCCAGAGCAGCGCGAAGTTGGAAGCGCGCCGGACCGCGCGATATCCGCCAACGTCCAGCAGCCCGCTCGCCTGCGGCGACACCAGAAACGCCGCGAACAGCAGGGCGCCGACCGTCAACGCCGCGGACAGATCCGCGAGCGCGCGCACCGCGGGCAGACCGTAGGTGGTCAACGCGCCGGGATCGGGAATGCCGAGCAAACTCAGCGCCTGCGCCGCCGACAGCCCGACCACGAGCGCCGCGACCACCGCCGCGATCGCCGCGGAAAGCGCGATCACCACCGCATATGTCGCCGCGGGCCGAGTGCTCTCCAGATCAGGGGAAGCGGACGGGCCAAGCGCAGACGACATACGACTGAGCGTAGTTCGAGGGCTATCGCGTGGCCGCGTCGGGTTTGGGCCGATATTGTGGGCTGCGGATCACGGAGGTGTTGTGTCGGTCGTGTCGATCGTGTTGATTGCCTTGGTGGCGTTGTTCTTCGCCGCCATGGGCGTTTTCGGGCTCCTGCGGCCCAGCCAACTCGTCGACCCGCTCGGCCTGCTAGCCGACCGCGCCGACGCCCGCGCCGAGGTGCGGGCCGTCTACGGCGGCTTCGGCATCGCCATCGCGGTGATCCTCGGGTTGGCCGCCGCAGACGTCGGTGAACTCAGATTCGGGGCATGCCTGGCGGTGGCCGCCGCGCTCGGCGGCATGGCGTTCGGCCGAGTGTGGTCGTCCGTCGCCGAAAGCCCGTCCGCCTTCTACCCCGTCTGGTTCTACCTGGTGCTAGAGGTGATCATGGCCGCGATGCTCGTACTCGCCGTCACGCTGGACCCTTAGCCATCTGGTCGGTCGCTATAATTGGCGCGCTGGACAGCACGACCAATGTCGGCCAAGGTGGAACCCACTGCCTCCGTAGCTCAGTTGGATAGAGCAAGGGCCTTCTAATCCCTAGGTCGCAGGTTCGATTCCTGCCGGGGGCGCTTTCCCGCTCTGACCTGGTAATACTCCGGGTCAGAGCGGGGATACCCGCTCAGCACAACGCTCAAACACCAAGGAACTTTGCCGAGTAGACTTCGTGCATGGGGAGCGATTTCGACGACCTGGCCGAGCTAGCCGAGGACTTCGCGAGCGAACTGCGCCAGCAGAACAAGTCGCGGGGCACCATCGAGACCTACTGCCGCGACATCCGCTACTTCCGCGAGTTCCTCGAATCGAGGGAGCTCCCAACGACTTCCGCGCAGCTCACCCGGGCCAATATCGGCGCCTACATCGAGGACACCCTCACCCGCACCAACCGTCGCACCGGGCGGCCGGTCACCCCTGAGTACGCACACCGGCAATACCGCAGCCTTCAGCAATTCTGCAAATACCTGGTAGCGGAGGACATCTTGCCTGCCGATCCGTTCTACCGGCTGACGCCTCCGGTTGTCCCCGACAAGCCGATTCCGGTACCCAAGATCGACGCCCTCCGGAAACTGATCGCCGAGTGCGAGGGCACCGACTTCGAGAGCCGCCGCGACATGGCGATCATCCGTCTTCTCGCGGATTCCGGACCGCGCATCGGTGAGCTCGCCCCGCTGGATGTCGACGCGATCGACTTCGTCGAGAACACTGTCTTGGTGCTGGGCAAGGGCCGTCGGCCGCGCACCCTGCCGTTCAGCGATAAGACGAGGACATGCCTGCGCCGGTACTTACGCGTTCGCGCCGGGCACCGAGCGGCAGCAAGCGGCGATTCCGCCTTGTGGCTCGGTCAGCAGGGCCGCATGACCGCGTCCGGCATTCAGCAGATGATCGAACGCCGTGCTGCCGCCGCAGGTATCGAACACTTGCATCCGCACCAGTTCCGACACTTCTTCGCGCACAACTGGCTGGCGAGCGGCGGTCAAGAACAAGATCTGATGATGCTGGCCGGCTGGCGGTCGCGCCAGATGCTCGGCAGGTACGGCGCATCGGTCGCTGAAGAACGTGCACGCGATGCCCATCGACGTGCCAGGCTAGGCGACCAGCTCTGAATTAAGAGGTCGATCCGTCCGGACGCTGTGCTGATCACAAAGTGAGCGTTTGTCGTAGGCCGTGCACTCATAGTCCGTTTCCGGACAGGCCCCGGGGCCATACTCTGAGGCCATTCTCGGGTCTCAGCTAGACCCTTTTCCCTGCAACTCCGCAACCACGGCGACGGCGTTTGCAATCGGTCCGCGCCGGTGCATATACGGCAAGGTCACAGGCGGCAAACCCACGTCGGTTGCGAGCCGTTGTATGGACGCACGCGCGTAAGGATGAATCATAAAAGTTACGTTTTCAACAAACAGCCGGTCGATCTCTGAACGATCAGGGGCGTCACCTTCCACCTTGATAACGGCAACGTGCGCGACGCGGATCTCCGCAAGTTTGCTGTCATCGTCCGTAGAGTCCTCGCCAGTGGGACTAGCGGGAAAAAATGAGGCATCGTAGGTCACACGAATGAAGAGGTCACCCCCTTCAAATGTGTATTTCGGCTCGTCGACACTAATCTTGGCGTTGACTTCCTCGGGAAGTTTGACCGTCCGCACGTCGGCCCTCAGCTGAACAGTCAGCACGTCGCAAATTTTGGTGCGCGCGACCAGCGATGGACGTGGAGCACCCACAGACTCAGGCACTGATGACCCCACTTTGTTCACGAGCAATCTCTCGCTGCTGCTCGGAAGCAAAGTTCGTGGCCAGCACCCGCGCAGCCCGCGGTCGGCAGGTCTGCAAATGCCGCTTCAGGGCCAGCTCAAGGGTGTCGTTCCAGACTTTGAGCGCATGCCACTCCTGCGTTGCGTAGTCCGGGACACGCGCGAGACATGCGTCGATGTGCGCCACCGTCGACTCGTCCGGCCAGTCTTTCTCGATCGGTAACGCGTAATTGGTGATCAGCCAGTCGGCAACGTCGGGCCACAACCAGACCTTCGACGTCCGCGTCCCGTCACCAACAGCGCCGAACGGAGTTGGAAAGGAACGTTCGGTCGAGCCACTTGCCCATTTCCGGACAGTCTCACGAGAGAAGCCCGTTCGGTGAGCGATGTCGCTTGCAGAGACCAAGTCTCGATGTACTCGAATCGCCCGAGCTCCTGGGACCAAGCTCGCCAGCTGCCTGGCAAACTCAAGGACTTCGCTCGGTACGTGGTTTGAAGTGGGGTAAACCGTGGCAGTTGCGATGCCGTTGACCTTAGACCAGAGCGCCGACGACAGGTCGGAAGTTGCGATGGCCTGCTGCGTTGCTTCCTGCGCCAAGTCAACGCCTTCTACCTGCAGCTCTACAGACATTGACATGCAGTACCCGCTCCTCCCTGCAGTCGCCCCGCACTGGTTGACAATCGCCAACTCCTCAATGATGGCATGACTAAGCGATCAGCTTTATCACAATAGGGACTTTCTCACAGTACGAATCTCCGCAAGCAGCTCCTTGCATCTCCGCTGCCGCGCTCTGACTTCGCTTGCACTTAACGGTGCATCAGCCAGCGTCTTGCGCGCGGCCCTGACCTGCGAGTTGGCGAGGTCAACGGCCTTCGCTGGCGTGCTCGGCACATCGAAGCCGCCCGCTTGCGCTGCGCCCTCGATGATCATGTCTTGCTCGTCAACCTCATCGACGCGCCGACTGAACTCGTCGTAGTCCACGGAACCGTCGATCAACGATTCAGCGTCATCGAGCAGTGTAAGCACCGCTTCAGCACGCCCTCTGAGGACCATCGCCTTCGCAGCCACGATCAAGTTGTGAGCCTGATTGAGCCGTTGGTCGACCGCCGCCAGTAGTCCGATAGTCGAACTACCGTGCGTGCACTGATCGATCTTCTTACGAACATCACGAGCGATGCTCTCCGACCCCCTGGCTGTACAGGGAACTTGACGCTCGCACTCGCCCGTCATGCATTTGATTACGCCGAACGCATGGCTTGTATACCGGTGGAGCCACCAGCCGCGCGCCCTGGCGTGGTCAAGTGTCTCCCGCCAGAACGGTTCCGTGTGCGGCGGCCACCGATCGTCGGGCCCGAACTCCAATGCAGTTCTCTCCTGCCCTGGGTCGTTTTGCTTAGTTGTCAAGTTTCCCAGACCTAGCAGGCCCGCCGAGGGTAACCGAGGGTTCAATCCGATAACTAGATAGCTTCTCGCGCAATCTGCAGCCATACATCGGAAACTCCAAACTTTGCTTGAACAAGATCGGCGAACAAGGCCTTACCGACGACACTGGGGAGTGTGGTCCAACACATTGCGATCCCGGCTCGTTCGACTGCGGCTTTACGTTATTTCCCCTTCCTCGGCAAGCTCCCTGTGCCGACCGATCCGGACGCCTCGCCTAGTTCATCTCCGTATCGCGAGCAGCTTCGATTTGTTGTGGCGGCTCGTGATTCGTCATGTCCAGGGGTGCGGGGCCGAGGCCGAGTACCCAGGCGGTGGTGACGCTGCGGAGTCGGTCGCGAAGGTGTGGATCTTCGACGCAGTCGATCAGCTGCAGCGCTTGGTTCAGGACTCTGTCGGATTGAATGGCTTGGTGAATCAGCGCGGCTTGGTCGGTGAGGTGGCGGCGGGCTTTGTTGGCGTGGACAGTGAATGCGCCGCTGATGGTGGTGATGAGGAGTCCGCCGAGACCTGTCGCGGCGGCCGCGTAGAGATTGCCGTCGGCACTCTTGGCGTTCGCGATGGCCAGACAGGCGCCGGTCAGCAGGATCAGCGCGCCGACCGAGGTGAAGAACATCGCGCATCGGAAGGTGCTGTGGGCCTGGGAGAGTGCTTGCTGGAGGAAGTCGGACCAGAAGCCCTGATGCAGAGTTTCGGGATCGACGGATTCCATCGGCGCGGGAGTACCGACGCCGTTGACGTCGGCGTGGTCGCCGATGATCAGACCCCGCTGGAAGCGGGTGGCGTTGCCTCGCACACGTTTGAACGCGGCGTTCCATGGTTTGAGGTCCACGATGCCCAGCGCGCGCACCATCGCGAGGAACGAGTGCCGGCTGCGCGGGATCTGCCTACCGACAAGGATATTCATCACCGCGATCTGGGAGACGCCTGCACGCCGGGCAATCTCAGCCATGCTGAGGTTGACCTCGATCTGGACATGCCGCAGAGCACGGGCGAGCTCTTCGGCGGTCTGCACGGTCGCCAGCGACGCCCGGTCCGAGGGCACGACGCCGATGATGGTGTAGGTCTCACCGAACTGACGAAAGGGAGCGGGCGGCGCACCGCCGTCCAGCCGGTCATTCTCCACGGGAGCCCCCCAGCAGGAGAGTGCTACGGTGCTCTAGAGTCGTGGATGTACGTGCAGGTGATTTTGCAAATGTTCTTTCGAACAACCATGTTCGATTGAATGGGACAGCAGCAACCGATATCGTTGGCAAGGACAGCTCCGGCATTGTAGCGGTTATCGGACGCGTTGCGGCGGCTGTCGAAACCCGTGATCCGCCCTCGCTGGCACGGGGGCGGACACGCATCGGTTACCACTCGTTGTTTCAGGCTGGGCACAGCAGCCCACCACAACGCTTGCTTCAGACTTTAGCTGCATACCTCGCCCGGATCACAGGGCGATAACATTGCGTCGACCGCGATGCATTTGCTACCAAATGGCGATAATTCCCGATTTCGCCCTGGTTGAAGCACTCAAAACGGAATGCCTCATCGGTTATCAAGATCAAAGTTCCCGAATCGGGTGTAACAAACCTCACAGTCAGTTGGTGATCTGAGTCACTGCCAACAATGGGAACAGCGCTGTTTCAAACCGACACGCTGGGAAGATGTTGAAAACATGACGATAAAGAAAATCTTGACACGGTTAGCTGCGTCAAGGAATCCTTTACCCATGGAGAACCAGCGCGACAACGTAGACGACCTTACGCGGTGCCCTGATGACGACGAGATTGCCCAGGCCGCCACCGACCTGGAGCTAGCAATGATTACCAAATGCAGCGAACTCGCCACGAAGCTACTGCTTGGTAATGCGACAAACAGCGAAGATGTATCGAAATTGAATGCTGGGAACAATTCCGACCGGTCTCCTACGCGGTTGAATCTGGAACTGACCAAACTCAGAATTCTATGCAAAGCGAACATGGATGTTCGTGGCGCGGTAGCGGCAGCGCGGTTCGCCGGCGCGACGTGGCAGCAGGTGGGCGCGGCGTGCGGAAAGTCCAAACAAGCGGCCTACGAACGGTGGCACAAGGCAGTCGGCGAACTCGAGATCACACGACGCAAGACCGATCACCGCCCCGTCGATCCCCTCGACGAGTACGACCCGGGAGGCATGCGCCCCATCGCCGCACTGTACGAGCAGCTCCAACAGTTGCCGCCGCGCGATTCGACAGAGTAGAGCCCGGCGCTAGGCCGTTTCGGGGTGGTCGTCGATGAGCACCAGATCGGCGACGCGCATCGGGAACTCGTAGCCGGCGTCGATGACCGGCTTGATCAGCACGACGCCGGGGTCTCCGTTGTGCTCGACTTCGATCACAACGAACTCGGAGCCGCCGTTGGCACCGATCTTGACCTTGGAACCTTCCACGAACGCCACGATCGCAGCCTAACTTGAGCGTCCGACTAACCAGGGTCGACACGCGCTAACATTCGAAACTATGTTCGAGTACTGGACCGATGAGTTCTCCTCGTCGCTTTGGCGGGTTGTCGACCCACCGAAGCCAGTTCTCGTCGAGCTCGGCACAGCTATCTCTACCATCACCCACCTACGGGGTGGCGGCGCCTCGCTGCGCGTCAAATCGGCCGGCCTAGACCTGCGTCGGACAGTGCCAGGACTGGTTCATGCGTGGGCGGAGTGCATCGACGGTTCCTGGATCGGGTTGTGCTCGTTCGTGATCCCCACCGCCGATCAGCGCGGCCACGTTCCCGCTTTCCAGTGGTGCCCGCGGCGTTCGCTGATCGAACCGAAGAGAAACCGCAGGAGCTCTTGATGACGACATCCGAAGAACGGCCCGGTGACGTGCTCTCGGTGGTGATGGCCGCGATCGACGACGAAGACGGCACTGGCGGGTTCGCGACCGCAGACATTCTCCGAGTCGTTCGCCGCGCCCTCGACCCGGCACCAACCTGTGACGAGGTCACTGCCGCGTTGGAGCTGCTGGCGCTGCCCAACATCGGCGGACTTCGCGCGGACGGCGACGGATGGCAGATCGCCGGACCGGCGGATGTGGTCGCGCGCAGGCTCCAGTTCCTTGCCGAAGCGGTCGCGGACTATCGGATCGGCTTCGCCGGCCACCTCGACTGCTACTGATCTACATCGCCCGGGGCGCGCCTGGCGGATTTCCGGCGCACCTCGCTGGACAGTCGGCACCGACTACTTGACCAACACACCGCGCAACTGAATCCTGAACCCAGCGGGCACAAGAGCGTGTCGGTGCCGTTTGCGAGGATGTGCTCATGACGCTGGGGGCTGAGGATCGTCGGGACAGTTTCTGGAACGGCGAGGACTATCAGAAATTCGTTGCCGCGCTGCGCACGTCGATGTCGGACCAGGAAATAGCCGACCACCTCGGTCGCAGTCTCACCGCGATCCGGGCTCGCGCGAAACTACTGCTGCTGGACGCCTGGGGCGAGACCATGGCGCTACGGAAACTGCGACAGATGGCCGCCTCACCGGATTTCGACTGGGAACAGATGGCGCGCACCGCGCACACCCAGCAAGGAATCCCATACTGGGACGCGGCAGCCGACGAACAACTGATCCACGCCTGGGCAGCGAACCCACCGCCGAGCATGGATGAGCTGGTCGCCACGCTCGGGATCAGCGAACGAGATATCGCGAAACGATGCCTGTGGCTGGACTTGGCTCAAACCCGCATCGAGGTCGTCGACCGCTTCGGCGCCAAGCCAGGCGGAGTGCTCGACAAGCAGACCCGGCTGGCAAAAGACACCGCCAGCACCGCGGTAGGGATACTGGTCATCACGTCGGAAACCGGTGCAGTCGTGCACCTCTCGCTGCACCCCGACATCGCCGCAGCCGCCGCGGCATGCACTGAGCTGCGGGCTGAGGAGCTCAGTGACGAGCCGGGCGCATTGGCTATCGCCACGCGCGTGGTCGGTGAAGGGTCGGTACGGCGCACGCTCACCGGCGCCTGGGCAGACCGGCACACCATCGATCTAGCAGCAGCACCGAAACCAGCGCCCGGTACCTCTCTATCACGCTGGCGGTGGCTGCGCCGTCAACGCCGACGCTGAACTATTTAGCTTGCTGTTGTCGCCCGGCTTCCGTGGCGGTGTTTGCTTGGAAGGCAGAAGTTCTACCCTTCGACGTCAGCACTGCCCGCCCGCAATGACCGCCCGGCCGAGGTCGGCGGTAGTGCTGACTTCATTGTCGGTTTGCGAAGTACGTTCCGGGCGCGCCTACCTGTGATTCTCCTACTGGTCGCGATAATCGGAACCCGTGAATACAGTCACGCAGACCTCACTAATCCCCGAATATGCGTGTCCAGACTGGTGCACGGAGACACACACCATAGAAAAATGCCGTGAGGACGTCCTTCATATGAGCGACTCGGCAGGTACCTCTATCCCCAGGTACCTAGCTAAAGGATCGCTCGAGTTCATGGCGACTTTGGTTTGCAACATCAGCGCCGACGGAACGCCGGGAAATCCTCGTATAGAGGCAGAGATGTTCGGGCAGTGCGGGTTCATAGGCACGCGAAAAGAAGCACGCATCCTTCTCCAGGAACTACAGGAAGCGGCTGAACTCGTTGAAGCGTGGATTCCTCATCTTCCCGAGAAGGACGGCTGGATGCCGCCGCGGGCGTGATCCGATCGCTTTCCGACCTACCGTCGCCTTGTGCTACACCCCTACCGGCTTACCCACACCGGAATCGCTGGCTCCGCACGACTGTCGGGATCGAACGGTTGAACTTCGAGATCGCCACCGTCCGCGGGATCATCGGATTCGTTTCCGGGCAGTGGCGGATTGTTGGTGATGCCGATTGTGTAGGGCAAGACCTGATGCCGGTTGGCTAGAACGGTCTCCATAGGAAGGTCGAGCAACCGGTCTGCTTTGGCAAGAAACGCCGCGACCCGACTTCCCTCTAGAGTTGCGACACTGGGATATTGGATGCTCTCAGCCCAGTTCCCGAAGGATTCCGCCGTTTCGGTCGCGGCATCACAATGGCGAAGCGCACAGCCGAGAGTTTCGGGTGCACCAAGCAAGGCCGCGACGAGAACTGCGAGCGCGGCAGGGTCGTGTGGTTCTGCAGAGAGCCGCGCTCGGACCACGGTGTAGACAGTGACGAAACGTTTGGCCCGTCTCGGAGTCGTTGCTACGAGCGGTGCCACTAGATCCAGAATCTCGCGGTCGCTCTCGGACAGCGCCAACGATTCGGTAAGTAGTTCGTCGGGCATCGCATCGAAATGCCCTGCCGGACTGTCCTGCTCGGTTGTAACGCCGTCGGCCGAAGTTCCGGGCAGGTCTCCAGCACTGTCGGTCTCGTCGGGACCGGGGACCTCGTTGATCTGATCGTCTGGCAAAACTTCCGTCGAACCGCTTCTCGGGATTGGTCCATCGTTGCGGTCGACAACCTCGCGCAGGATGGCTCTGCATCCCTCTGGACTCATCGGCGGCAAGGTGAAAGTCAACTGGAAGATTTTTTCCAGGTAGTCCGACGGTGTGGGAGCGCAATCTCCGGATTCGAGCAGTTCTGGATGACATGCTCGGAGGGATCGATCCAGACTGCGCGGGGCAACTCCCATCACGACCACGAAATGGGGGAGGCCAAGGAACAGGTGAACTGCTTCCAGTACAGCTACGACGGTCTTTGTTGAGCACCTATCGAGATCGTCGATGTAGAGGACCACACGTTTGGTTCTGGCCTCAGGCTCGGCGATTGCGTCGCTGAGATGTTGGCACAGGTTCCGTAGATCGCGGAGGATCCGGGTGGTCACACCGAGGTTTTCCTCGTACTCCACCGTTGCAGCGCGGTCGGCTATGAAGCGCTGCAACACGATCGACGGTTTCAGATCATCACGTTCGCGGCGCGCCTCGTCCAACTCCTTGAGTGCGTCGACCTTTGCGCGACAGGCCTCGGCAAGCTCGCTACGCTTCTGAGCCACTTCTTTTTCTAGGTCCGCAAGCTCGACTGCCTGGTCAATCTTCTTATTTTGGACCCGGCGTGCGATGCACCGTTGCACCCGCTCGGCCGGCGCAAGAATCTTTGAGATCAGCTTGGAAAGTTTGCTCAAACCTGTTGCGACGCCTGCGATCGCCGCCGCGAACCATCCGACCGATGTAGCCACCGCGTGGTAGTCATCAGGACCGACCTTCGCGAGAATCAGCGTCAATATCAGGACAAACAGGCCGGCGAGGAGTCCACCCAGTAGTGGCGATGTGCGCCGCGGCGCTGACGGGGTTCCGAGCAGCCGGATCCTGCTCCATTGCGCGACGATCTCATCGGCAGAGTCACGCAACTCTCGAACACTGTCGACTGCCTCCGAGATCTTCATCTGTTGGGCGGCCGTCTCGAACTGGCTACG
Organism: Nocardia brasiliensis; assembly: GCF_011801125.1. Classification (NCBI taxonomy): domain Bacteria; kingdom Bacillati; phylum Actinomycetota; class Actinomycetes; order Mycobacteriales; family Nocardiaceae; genus Nocardia; species Nocardia brasiliensis. Next base: position 1,898,005 of record NZ_CP046171.1, on the reverse strand, counting down.
CAACGCGTCACCGTCGGTAGCCGCCGACCAGATGTCTTCTGGTCGTACAGATTTGAGCGATTCCAGTTCTGCTTCGTGACGAATTCGGACAGTCTCGATCCTCGCACCGAGTCTGTCGATTTCTCCTTCGATCGCCACTACTTGCGTTCGGGCAGTCGCAACCGATTCGGCGAGGGCCACGACGCGGTCGTGCGCCTTCTGCAGTTTCTCTGCAGGGGTCTCAGGCGGCAGATCGAGAGTTTCGAAGATGTGCTGATGGAGGCTAGCCATGAGGTCGCCTCGCTCGTAGTGCCATGCCCGGAACACGACGTGCTGCACCCCGGGTTGGAAGACGGTGCCTTCCGGGTCACTACTGGTGAAAGCATCGATGTATGCCTGAATCTGGTTCATGAAGAACGTCTTGCCGACTCCCCATTCCCCATACAGCGCCACAGCCAACGGTGTGATCAAGTTCTTTGACGCGAGGAGTGCTGCTAGCGCACGTGCGTCCGGCGCAATGCCGAGTAGATCAGGGCCAAGTGTCTCATCGTCGGAAATAGCTGGAATCGAGACCGTAGCCCTTTTCCAGACAGTGGCGCTATCGGTCGCGTTGATCTCGTCACCCACAGCGGTGACATTGACATCGGAAGCGGGGCCGCTGTGTGCTGAAGTCGTCGAGGTGTCGACCGGATCCGGGATTCGAACGCCGATCCCGTCGAGTATTCCGGCAAGAATATCGAGATCACAGCGGCGAATTGCGCTCTGTTTTGCGTTGTCGAGAGCTGGCTCGATCTGTTTGCTGGTCAGTTCACCGTCCAGAGGGTGCCACCGCTGTGCGTAGCCGGCCCTGTATCGGACGATCGGTACTTCCGCCTTGTTCGGTGTGTCGAAAGTGTGTTGGCAGGATCCACACCGAAATATCGGTTTGATTGAAGTCCGGCGGTCGAAGCCGGTCTTGCCACAGTTGGGGCACAGCAGCCGGGTCTTCACGGTTGATTCGGTGTCAATTCGATCGATACGTGAGATCCCATAGACCGTTTCCGAGCTTCGGAGGACCACCACGTCACCGACCGCAACCTGACGGTGGTTACCTACCGCACTGTCGTAGACATACTCGCTCCCTAGCACATCGGGGTACCCCTCATTGCTCTCCCAACTCCGGCCCTTAGCCTTCGTCAACAGCGCCCAAGCAGGCATGTACCCTCCTTCGTGCGGTCCGCCGCGGCGGCCAACTGCGTGATCACAGTCGCGCGCCACGTCGAGCCTACAAACAGGCCCCGACACGCTCGGCTAACCGAGTGGCAAAGTGGGTCTGGTTGACTATCGAACGGGGCCGCCGATGGCTGCAGCGGCGAGGAGCGGGAGCCAACCGTTGGCTCGGAGCCAGTGCGCGATACCGCCGCCTAGAGCACGAGCAGCAGCACCAGCAGGATGAGCGCGACGATCCCGAGAACCCCAGCAAAGCCAGCCGCGGTGTGCGTTAGACCCGTTTCGTGGCGAAGTTCGGTGGCGAGTCGCCGGTTCTTGTCCTTGAGCTGATCGACGACGATCTCGGCTTTGATCAGATCCTCGGCAGCCTTCTCCGCGGACGTGGTTGCGGCGTCGAGTGCGGTCTCGAGTTCAGCGTTCTCGGTTACTCGGTTGTCGAGTTGACGTTTGAGGTCGGTGAGGGTGGCGGATTGCTGTCGGGTGCGTTGTTCCCAGTCGGTCACGATGGCCCATCCTCGGCGGCTGAGGTCGATGTGTGCCCAGCCGAGTTCGTCGTTGATCCATTGCCGCAGAAAAGTACTGACCGGGTGTCGTGTCTCGCGCATTCCTCGCGAGTGCCCGCGGTAGAAGCCGGTGAAGGCCTCGTATTCGTCCTCGGCGGGGTCGAAGTCGGCAATCCCGAGCGCCGGCAGCCGAGAGACCCAGTCGCAGTCTTGGGTCAGCCATACGAGGTGGTCGACGCCGGCCGCGCCGAGTGCAGCGGTTCGTTCGCGAGCCATGTTTTCCGTCAGCGGGGACCATTGGACTTCGACCGCGAACAGGTGCCCTTGGTAGTGACCGGACACGTCGGGTGTCCGGCTGGCGATGGCACGCTCGACCTCAGCATCGGTCACGCCGACCGACCGCAACTGGTTGCGCACCCAGTGCTTGGCACGGTTGTGCAGATAGGTTTCCTCACCGCTGTGGTGCTCCCCCACGCCGGTGCGCGCCTTCCTGCCAGCTTCGTGGCGCAGAAACCGCGTACCCGTCGGCAGAGCGACGACGGTGAGCCGATCCTTGCAGCCCAAACATGTCAATCCGGCACGACCATGCCATGCCTGGAAAACAACATCGTGGCTGATGTCGACATACTCCCGTCCGGGCGTCAGCGCCGCAGTCATCATCACAGCGCCGCTACGCGATCCTTGGCGCCGACTTCGATCAGCCATGGCCATCGCTCACCCCTGCACAACCACGCGGACTTCGGCCGTCTATCACGGTAGCGACCGGGTATGACAGAAACCGGGTTTCGATGCGCACGAACGGATTTGATCCCCAGACTGGGCGAGTGACCACCGGATGGTGGGCCGAATTGAGGCTTATGCGTCAAGCTGGCCCTGGATAGTGAAGGGCTGCGCAGATCCCGCAGACGATGGTATCGCGCGGTCGATCGTCGTCTGGCCGGATTTGATCTCCTTGCCGCGACCTCCCGGTCGATGGTGTGTGACTGCAGCGACCCCCTGGCCCTAGGTGGTGGCTAGTTCTGCGGCGGTGAGGGTGGCGATGATATGGTCGGCCGCCGCACGGGTTGCTGGTTCTGCGTCGACGTTCCATTTACGGCGCAAGTCCTGAAGTTGTGGCAGCAGCGCGCGTTGCTCGGGTTGGGCGAGGATCTGCCCCACCCGGGCGGGGCTCAGGTCCATGCGAGTTGCGATCTGTCGCACGGTCATACCGTCGCGGTGGGCCCAACGGATGGTGGTGTCGCGTTCGAGGCGGGCGGCTTCGTCGCGGAACCCAGACAGCGCCAACCGGTGTGAAGCACACAGGGTTCTGTCCAGTTTTCTGGACAGCGGACGGTCGGACGGGCTCGCGCACAGCGGGATTCGGGTGGCGTGTCCAGCCAATGATGCGAGGACCTTGTGGCGCCATTGGAAGGCCCACCGGATGCAGTTGGCGCAGTTCTTGTGTCCTGTGCATCCCGGTAGCAGGATCGCTTCGTGTCGTGCGGTGTCGGACCAGGCGGTGCTGTCGGAGGATGCCAGCAGTGAGCCGTAGGCGGCGAGTCCGGAGGTTTTGATCCCGAATCCGTGCAGGCGGATCCCGGGCACGGCTTCCGTGATGGCGGTGATGATGTCAGCGGCCTCGGTGGTGGCTTGTCGTCGGCAGACGCTGCCGACCGCGACGATCGGTTCGGCGGCTAGGTCGATGCCGGCCTTGGCGTAGAGGTCGATGCAGAGTTCGTAGTCTTCGCGGTTTTCACCTTGGATCGAAGGAATGATCCGCTGGCCTGAGTCCAGCGAGCGGAGATCGATGAGGTTGCCGACGGTGCGGTGGAGGTGTTCACGGGTGCTCAACCCGGTTCCGACGAAACGGATCCCTCGCGATCCCACCCCGCCGTGACGAATCAACGATTCACACATCCAGTCCTGCGGCGCCGCCCACGCCAGGCCGCCGATCTCTTCGTCGTAGCGCCGCACCCGATCCATGTATTGGCGCGGGCTGACCGAATCCCAACTCCCGTACTTCTGCAGCTGAGTGAAACCGCCGCTGTCGAGGGCCCATTCGCCTTGTGCTCGCGGGAAGGACTTGCGATCACGCAGACGAGCGTCACTGATGAACAGTGGCTCGGTGGTGCGGGCAAGCCAGTGGGGTTGGTGGGTGCCCAGGTAGAACTTCATCGTCTCGTTCCCGCGATCAGTCGGCTCGAATTGCTCACGGCAGAACCACGCCCGCCGACGGTGAGATTCGATATCCTGGGAGGTATCGGCGCGCGAGTCACGAATCCTCGACTTCTGTTGAGAAGCACCCGAATTGAGTCCTAGGAATCATCGTCTTCGGTGGTCACCGTGAACGGGTCCGCGCACACCCCACACACGATCGGACCGACGTCGAATGCCTTGCGGGAGGCCCTGATCCGACGCACCGGGTCACACGAACATCTCAGTGCGTAACCGTTGTGCGGACTCGGGTTGCTCGCCTCCGATTCGGTCTCACCTTCCCCGCTGTCGTCGTCAGTGGCAGATACGAGTTCGTCGAGGTAGTCATGTTCGGAGCGGCGGTGCGCGACCAGCAGGGAACCGAGCTTGTCGATCTGCGTCCGGTAACTGTCGACAGCCCGATCGGTGATGGCGGTATCCGACCATCCCGAACCCTTGCTGCGATCGACACTCAAACCGAGTTCCACAGCGATCTCGCGGTACTTGCCGTTGTGGTAAGCCCCGCCTCTGCTGGTGTCCTTGACACCGCGGGTGAGCGCGACACCATGGGCCGCTTCATGTAACAGCGTCGCCAGCACCTCGCGCGGCCCGTCGACGAATCCTTCACCGCCGACGAACAACTCCGGCAACCGGGCATCGCCGTGCACCCAGCGGTCGGGCCCGAACTGGCCCAAGCGCACACCGCGCCGGCCGACCGACCCGGCCGCGATCGTGATCATCACGTCGGGGACCTCTGGATGCCGGGAGCGTACACCGGCCCACGCTTCATCGATCGCGGCGACCATCGCAGCAGAAACGACACTCATTGCACCCTCCCCGGGTAGTTGATTTCTAGTTCCATTTTACCGAAATATGCGCTGCCACAGTGAAATTGATATCGATCAGCGACGTATTGATATCTACAATTCAACGCCCGCAGCTGCGCTGAGCCACCCCCTCCGCTTTGTGGTCCTTGCTCGCCCCTTCGGTTGCCGCCGCGCGCCCAGGAACCGGCGTGCCTGCGAATCCGCGTGCCCTACGCCGCCGCGTCCGCACCTGACCTAATCCCCGCACTGAGCGCGCCCCGGCGCGCGAACACGCCACCGTAGGTGGCGCAGCTCTAGACGTAACTTCCCCACCTGACGCAACCCCGCTCCCAACCCCTCCCTTGTGGTCTCTCTTTTGGTCTTCTCCTCTTCCCTGCCTTTGCTTTTGATCTTTGTTCTTTGTGTTTTGTGTTGTCCTCTGTCCCTGCCCGGCTGACACTCTCTATGAACAGCGAAGCCATAGAGAGTGTCAGCCGGGCAGGGACAGAGGACGGCGCAAAACACCCAGCTCAGAGGCACTCTGAGCGTTTACTTGACGGGACTTGGACGGGACTTGGTTTTCCCGTCAGTGTCCCGTCCAAGTCCCGTCATTTTCCCGTCCAGGTCCCGGCTGGGAACGCTGTCTGAACACACGAAAAGGCCCGCCTGGCGGGTGCCTGGCGGGCCTGGATTCGTGCTGCAGGGGTGGGGTCAGGTGGTGGGCATCTGGTTCCAGATCTGCCCGTCGAGGGTGCGGCCGTGCTGTTTGGGTGTGCGCCCACCCCACTGCTTGAAGAAGAACGGCACACCCGCCTCGACGCATTGATCACGCAGGTCGCGTACCCACTCCGGGCGCATCGCGCGGGCGCCGGGGCCGGACTCGCCGCCGGCGATCACCCAGTCCAGCGCCGGGTGCGGGTTCCCGCCCGAACATTCACCACCACAACCGCATTCATACCGGTCCGGGTCGTCGCGACGACGGCACCCGCAGACACCCGGGCATCGCTGCGGGAACAGGTGTGTGTCCAGATCGACCGGTCCGAGCAGCGGCTCACACGAGAGGAACCGCACCGCCGCCGGTGTCGCTTGCAAGTGGGTGATCCGGGTGGTGCTGTCCTGGTCCTCGACGGACACACCGACCCACAGATTCGGCGGAAACACCAAGCCCGCCTGCGCCATTCGCCGCATCCGCAACGGCCGCTTCGTCAACACCTGGTAGGTGTGCTGCGGTGTCGAAGCGATCACTTCGAACACCTGGTGCACGAACGACTCCGGGACACGGGCGTGGAACAGATCCGACATGGAGTTGACGAACACCAGCCGCGGGGTGCGCCAGCGCGCCGGAATCCCCAATGCCTCAGGGTGAATCGTCACCGCGAACCCCGGCCCGGAGGTGCGCGGGTCGCCGTCGGCTTGATATTTCGCGGCGCCCATGGCTTTGAGCCGTTTGGCCATCGTCAAGGCGTAGCAATTGAGGCAGCCGGGTGAAATCCGGTCGCACCCAGTCACGGGATTCCACGTGACCTCGGTCCACTCGATCCCACTCATCATGCCTGCCTCCGCGTGGCATCGCCGGTGGGTCCGGTGTCCTCGACTAGCTCGGCGTCGATCACATCGACCGGTCCGCCCGCACGGTTGTGCACGACTTGCAGCCCGGGATGCCGCGCCGAGGGTGTGGTGTGCACCGGCTCTGGTGTCGGTGGTGCGTTGACTGGTGTGCGCCGCGCCGGTGGTGCATCGGCCGGTGCAGCCTTGGTGCGTTCGAGCACACGCACGACGGTGGAGTGAGCCACCCCGACGAGCGGACCGATCTGGCGGGTCGACATACCTCGGGCCGTGAGCTCCTGGATCAGTGCGTCACGGTCGGCCGGAAGCCGTTGCTCGGTCGTCGGAGACGCCGCTTCGGCTGCTCGGGTTGATGCGGGTTGATCAGCCGCGATGCCTGCGGTGAGGCCTTCGGTGTGCGGGCGAATAGAGCGGCCGGGCCGACGGTGCCCCACGTGGGATCGAGCGCGCCGGTGCGTGCGCACCACTCCTGCCCGCCGCAGTGGTGCACCGGTTGGAGCGTGTGCACCACCTGATGCGACAGGGTCGAGCGCTGGTGCGTTCGCTGGTGCAGCGACGGTGGGGTGCGCACCGTCGGTCCGCACCGTTTCCGGAGCAGGATTCGATCGTTCTGCACCGCTGTGCACCACCGTTCGCATGGTCTCCTCGGCGGTGGCGGGGTGGTGCTCGCGCAGGATCATGTGTGCCAGCGCGGCTCCCATGCCGAGCACCGCGACGGGCAGGCAGGCCACGAGCACGGTCACCGCCCACGGCGCGGTCCGCACCCCTGCGGACTGCATGAGGTGGTAGGCGACCTGACCGACCGCGCCCAGCGCGAGGCTGCCGAACGCGGAGAACTTCGCGTAGCGGCGGGTGCCCGCGGATCGGATCCGGTTGCCCAGCCACACATACAGCGCGTAAGAGGCATAGGTTTCCATCCCGATCGGCAACGTGATCGCAGTGTTGATCGTGAAGGTGTCCGCGATACCCGGCAACGGCCGCACGGGCCCGAACCCGGTTAACTCACCCAGCCCGACCCACCCGGACCAGATCGCGACGAACGCCGGCAACGCCAGCAGCAACACCGGCCAAGCCCGCATCGGCCGCCGAGGCCAAGACGCGCTCTCGTCGGCGTGTACCGGCTGTGTGCCGGGATCGTCGGTTGTCATGTTTTCGGCTGCATTTGATTCGGTCATCGCGAGTAGTCCTTCCGTTGTGGTGGTTGGGGTTTCAGCGGCTGCGCGTGCGCGTCCGGTTCACGGCCCGGTCTTGAAATCGGGGCGGCTGCTGGCGAGGGCGGTCGAGATAGGGCACGGGGTCGAGTTCGGACAGGTCGTATCCGGCGTCGAGGTGGTCGGCGAGGTCTTTGCCGCCGCGGGCCTGCAGCACTCGCACCTCACCCACGCGGCCGGTGAGGGAGTCGGCGACTTTGGCGGCGTGGCGGTATCCGGGGCGGTCGCGGTCGGCGACCACGATCACCCGTCCCGCGCCGGCGAGCCAGCGCACGTGCTGCGGTGTCCAGGATCCGGCGCCGCCGACGTTGCAGGTCGCGATCAGCCCGGCCCGGTTGGCGCGCAGGACGTCCTTCTCCCCCTCGCACACGAAGATTTCGCGGCCGGTGTCGAGGGCTTCGCGGATGTCGGGCAGCTGGAACGGGATCGGCGCGAAACCGGCGTCCTCCCATTCGGTTCCGGTCCAATGGCGTTGGTAGAAGTCCTTGCGGTGTCCGTGTTCGTGCGGGGTGTGCACCCGGATCACGGCACCCTCGACGTGCCGGTCCGGCCACCGATACAGGTAGGCCTCGACCTTCTCCGGCGGCCCGATCCGCGCACCGAGATCCGGCTTGGACAGGATCGGAAACCGGGCAGCCAGGATCGCCTTCTCCACCGGCGAGACGACCTCAGCCCCTCCCCGTTGCCGCCCTTGCCCGGTGTCATATCGCCGTTCCGGAAGTCGGTCGAACATGTCACGTACCGCGAGCTGCCGGTTCTCGGTGGGGTGCGGAATCCGGGCTAGGACGGCTTCGTCGTCGCAGGTGGCCCAGCAGCGCACGATCGTGCGGGCTTGGGTCGGGTCGTAGCGAACCCCCAGGCTCGGGGTGTGCGGGCGGCCGTCGCCCTCGTGCACCGGGCACAGGTAGTTCGTCCACCGCGTCGGGTCTCCGCTGCCGTGACCGGGGCCCATCGCCTTCTCCAGTGCGGTGGTGATGACCTTCCACGAATTACCGGGTGGCTGTTGAGGTTTCATCGTCACCGCTCCCGCTGAATCGGCGCGCGAGTGATGGTGGTGCGGCGGTGGCGCATCGTCGGGATCCCGGCGGCCTGGGCGCGGTCGGCGGTGTGGCTGGCACCGCAAGAGTTGTCCTGGATGAACGCCAGGCACACATCCGCGCCCGCATCGACCATGCGCTGATTGCGCCGCAACCCAGCCGCGCGGCCTTCTCGTTCCCAGTCCGCGGGATGGGGTTCGTCGTGCTCGCCCCATGCGTGCCAGATCCCCGCGGCGATGCGATCGGCGCCGCGTGCGTTGCCGTGAACGAGGACAGCGTCACGGGACCTGAACGGCGCCAACGCGTACTGGATTGCGCTGTGGTCGGTCCAGGTCCGGGACCCGGTGACCAGTACACGAAATCTCTTCGGCTCGTCCATGACCGGTCACCGCTGCCGGGGCGGCCGGTCGCGCTTGCGGGCGCGTTCGGCGTCGGTGATGTCGCGGGCCTGGAGTTGGCTGCGGTGCTCGACCTCGGTCAGGAAGTCATGGCCTTGGGCGCGGTTGTGCTCGACGTTGTCGAGCATGCGGGCCATGGTGTCGGGCCGGGCATGCCAATCGGAGTAGGCGTCGTCGAGGTATTGCCAGTGCTCGCGGTGCGGGCCCTCGAGCCAGCGACGGTTGGTGGCACTCATCTGCGCGAACAGCTCGTTCATTTCGGTTTCGGGAGTGCTGGCACGCCATGCTCGAGCACGCAACTCGTTGTTGCGGGCGAAGTCGGCGCGCATGGCCTCTTCGTGTTCGGAGTCCATGTCGGGTGGTTCCTTTCTGTGTCGGTTGCCCAAACAGGTTGGGGTGCAGGGTTGTTCAGCGTCCGCGCTGGATCGGGCGGTGCCGCACGGGTACGGCGAGGTCGTGCACGCAGCAGTTGCCCCCGGACGCCGGAGTTGTCGGGCCGGGTGCGTGGACGCCCCACCCGAGTTCGGGACGCGGCTGACGGGTGCGTCGCCAATGGGCCGGGTCCGGTCGTGCTTTCGGGTCGTCGATGCTGTCTTCGTCCCATTGCCACGACCGCGCCCAGCCGCGGGCCCGCGCGTACTCCCGGGCCCGCTGCGACGGGCCCGGGGTGAGCTGCTTGCGAGCGAACAACTCGACAACGGCGCGGTGCCGGCGCGCGGTGATCGGCCGGTCCCCATGCATGAGCGGGCCCATGTTGGTGGCGGTCATGCCCAGATCAGTGGCCAGTGTGGCTTGCGGCCAGCCGTCGGCCACCAACGCCCGCAGGCGACGTTGCGCCCCGATCGAGGGCACCGACGCGTTGGGCGCGGCGACCGCGGTCACCGATTCGGGCACCGGCACCGCCAAGATCCGCTGCGCGATGGCGTGGGAAATCCATTGCGGCGGTTCCAGTCCCGGTCGCCCGTGTAGGAGGGCGCCCAGCGTCGAGCGGTGCAGCTCGGCCAGCTCTGCCAGGCGCCGGTGACTGAGACCGGCCTTTTCCAGGCGGGTGATGTGTTTGCGCACCGGGTCCGCGGCCGTGCGGTCGGGATCCCATCGGCCGTAGGCTTTTCCGCGTTGGCGGGTGCGTTCGTAGCAGGCACCGCACAACCCGCGACGCAGCGGCGGTTTGACCCGCTCACACCGGCCACAAGCCGTGGCGGTCGAGTTCTCTTCCCCGGATGCGGTGCCCACTTCCTCACCTCCCCCGCTCGATATCCGGGCGCGGAGCGGCGGCGGACAGGATGCGGGCTTGTTCGATGCTTCGGCGCTGCACTGGATCGAACCCGCCGTTGCCGCCGCAGTAGCGCAGCGCCTGGCGCACGGCCTCGGGTTCGCATTCCCATTGACTGCGAACAGCTTTCAAGAATTCCCACTGCCGCTGATGCGGGCCGTAGTGCCAGCCCTGATCGATCGCGGCGCCCTCGGTGTAGAGGCGCTGGATATCGGCCTCGCTGGCTTGCGGCCGGTAGGCCAGGCGGGTGAGGCGATCGAGTTCGGTGAACGCCTCCCGCATCGCTTCCTCGTGCTCGCCGTGCATCTCAGCGCCCCCTGCGGATTCGAGTGCCGCTCAGCGGCGCCAGGGGTGAGGGACGCCCTGCCGGGGTGGCGCGCACGGCGTCCCAGTCGATCGCGGGATCGACGGCCAGGGCGTCGAGGTCCGCCGCCCGAAACAGCGCGACCTTCGGGGCCTCGCGGCGGCGCTGCCACCGTGAATGCACATGCTTGACCGGTACGAGCCAGCGCCCGTCAACCACGTGACGCAAATCCGCGACACGTACTCGCAGGTGGGCTGCGGCCTGTTCGAGGCTGAACAACCGGCCACGCTGTTCGGCCTGCTCCAGCACGATCGAGTCGTCGAAACGTTCCAGCGCCGACCCGGAATACAGCACATGCCCCTTGAACTGCCCCACCACCGGGATCACACCGGATCGGCCGAGTTCCTCGACGGTGGCTGGGTCGATATCGCGGCCGAAGGTCGCCGACAATGCTTCCGCAGCGCGCACCGCGCCCACATCATCGAGGCGGCCGACCTGGGCACAAATCTCCTCGACCCGGCCGACCGTTTCGGCGACGGTCTCAGCCGTCCAGCGCGCCGGCCGCGACGGTATCCCGGCATCGGCGGCCGGGATTACCCCGGAACGCAGGGCACGGTCGAAGACACCAGTGGGCATACCCAGGGCGGTAGCGAACTGGGCCGGACCCCAATACCGGCGTGAAGGCTGCTGATCTTGTGTGTGTTCCATGTCAGCGGCTCCGTTCGATCCCGATATTCGGACGTTCCTTGCCCGGCTCAACTTGCGTTGGCGTGGGCGGGGTTTCGCACTCCGGGAGCAGGGCGGTGCCGCGATAGCGTTCGATGAAGTCGGTCGCCGCGCGTTCCCAGCGCTCGGCCGCGCCCTCGGCGCTGATTCCGTAGGCATCACCGATCTCGGCCCAGCTGGCACCGAAGCCGCGGGCGTTGACCGCGTTGCCGTGCGGGTCCAGGCCAGCCGCGGCATCGATGCGGATCTTGACCAGATACCAGTCGACTTGTCGGCGCCGGCCTTCCGGCGTGCCACGCTGGTCCCACTCGAGCTGCCACTGCGCGCTACCGAACTCCGGGCGACCGAGCAGCCGGTCGGCCAGACGCCCTGTCTCGAGCGCGATAGTCTCACGCAATTCCCTTGCCGCAGTTTCGATCTCGGCGTAACGAGGCCCGGGCTGCGGATTATCGTCGCGGTTCATGTCAATGGCTCCGTTCGATCCCGTTGCGGGACTGCCCGTTACGCTCGCTACCGCCGTCGTTGCCGCTGCGCTGTTGATGCTCCTTGGCGGCGTTGGTCAGCCATTCGCGGGCGAACTCACGCAGCTTGGGCTCGTCGTAGATATCGCCGTGGACCTTGGCGAAGTCGGCCGACATCTGCTCGGCGATCGCCCAGCCATAGGCCTCACGCGCCGCCGCATCCGCGGCAGTATCGGCATCGCCGGTGACGGCGTCGCGGGGCTGACGCTGGGTGTCACCAAGCCTGTCGAACTCGACGCGTTCCTTGCTGCCGTAGCGCTGCTGCTGAGGGGTGCGCTGGGCGAGTTTCGTGACGGCTTCGTCGCGTTCACGCTTGTAGCGATCCCGTTCCGCCGCAACCTGTTCCACGGCGGGCCGATCACGCAGTTCGCCGATCTCGGCGGCCAAACGTTGGTTGCGGTTCTTCAACGACTCGATCTGGGACTCGGCGTTGCCGAGCTTGCGGCGGATCTCGTCGCGGTCGGCGGTCACCGCGTCCAGGCCTCGTTGCAGGATCTCGACCCGGGAACCGAGCCGGTCCCGGTCGGCGGCCATGTCGGTGAGCTGCCGCTCGACCTCGGCGATCCGGGAATCGTCGACACCGACATCGGGAGGCTCGGTGGAGCGCGCCCGCTGCGGGTCGTTGCGGTGTTGGTGCTGGGCGCGCAGCATGTCGATCTCGTCGGCCACCATGCCGATCGGGCCCTCAGCGCGGAACACCGGCTCGTAGTCGCTGCGGTCACCGTCGTAGACGCTGGCCTCAACTCGCGAGCCTGGCTCGACACCGACCGCGTCGAGCTCACGGCGGACCCAGTCGGCGCTTTCAGCTTCGCTGTTATGGCCGCGGGTTTCGTGCACCGCCCGGTCCGCGCCCTCGGGCACGTAGCTCAACTGGGCGGTGTAGCGGTGCCAGCGTTGACGAACCTCCTCGATGACGTCGCTGGGCCGGCCTGCAGCGATATGCGCGGGCTGGACCGCGTCCTTGTCCCATAGCGTCGCCGACACCCTTGTGCGCGGCTCGATCTCGAGTGATTGCACGGTGTCGTGCACCCACCGCGCCGCGGCGTCGCGCTCGTCGTGGAACCCGCGCGCCACCCGGCTCTGTTCGGCGGCGAGATCACCGGGCGCGTGATAGCGCACAACGCTGGTCCACCGCCGCCCCTGCGCGGCCTGTGCTGCCGCGTCACGGCGGGCCGCCCGATCCCGGGCGCCGGTGTAGTCGAGCAGGTTTTCGGCGACCTCGCGGGGCTCACCACCATCGCGATAACGCGGCGCCGACTCGTCCGTGGTGTCGGTGATGTTCAGCTCGACGGTGGTGTCTGACATCCAGTCCGAGCGTGCGACGTTGTCATTGACCCATGCCGCGGCCCCGTCGACGGTTCTTGCCGAGCCGAACTCGCTCCACACCCAGCCTCGTGGATCGGTCCACGTCATCTGCACCGCGTACCGCTCCGGCCGCTTCACGCTCACCTGGTCGCGGTCGCGGCCGGCCTCCCAGTCGACGGTGTTGAGGCTGGCCTTCGCCCGATGGACTTGTGCCCGGTAACGCAGGGCCTCAATGCCTTTCACCTTGTGGGCGCGGTCGAACAGCCTTCCCGTCGTCCACTGCGGGTAGGTCGTAGCCGCGTCGAGCCCGTCGAGGGCGATCCCCTGCTCGGTCGGGGTCAGGCGCGGATTGGCGATGATCTTCGAGCGCAGGAAATCGCCGTGCTCGGCCAAGATCCGCGAATCGTGGTAGCGGCGTTGGTGATCGATAGTCGGATCATCGGCGCGTTCGGCGACGGTCTCCGCGTGCACCCGGTAGCGGTCGACCATCTGCTGGGTCCAATCCAGCTGATGGGCACGCAAGGTCTGCTCCTCGCGGCGTTGCTCGCGCAACGCCAAACTGATCTGCTTGCGGATGCGCCGCTTGTCCAGCCAGGCCCCTGCCTGGGCATACAAGCGCAGCATCTGCTGAAACGAACGACCGAACTTGATCGCCTCGGCGAACAGTTCATCTTCAGGGCTACGGTCAGTCATTGTTGGTGTTCCTTTCGGGGATAAGGGGTTTCAGAACTGCCGGAAGCGGGGACTGCGCCGCGCCTGGGTGAGGCGGCGTTCGCGTTCGGCGTCGGCGGCGTCGGTGAGTTTCAACCGGCTCGCATACCGGGTGCGGGTGGTGTCGAGCCATTCGGCGGCGGCCTGCAACTCGCTGTCGGTCAACTTGAGGCCGCCCAGGATCCGCTCGTTCGCCTCGCTCGGCTCGATCGGTTCGCCGAGTGCGTCTACTGCCAGCGACTCCGGGCAGGCGCCGAGCTCGCGGTAGCGGGCCCGCATGGATGCCAGCTCGTCGCGCAGGGCCTCGATGTGGTCACCGAGCTCCCTCATGTCCCGATACAGCTCGGACGGAACCGGCAGGATGGGAGCGTTCTGGTTCTCAGGCATCACCGGTCACCACCCGTTCTCAGGGTCGAGGTCGGCAAGGTCGGGGCCGGTGAAGTCCGAGTATCCGTCGCACACCATCGGTGGGGGTGGGCAGTAGTCCAGCGGCTGCGAGCGGGCGGCCTGGACGCGGTTGGCTGCCAGGTCCAGGCGCAGCTGGTCCGCGCGCGAAACGCTCATGCGGGCTTGCCAGTCGTTGCGGCGGGTGAATTCGAGGTGCAGGGCTTCTCGATGCGGGTACAGCAATCCGCGGTCGCGGTGGCGGTAGGCCTGTTCGGCGTGCTCGATTTCGGCTACCAGGTCCGCGAGAGTCAACTCGTGCGGATCGCCCACCGGCACAGTCGCAGTCGAGAGCAGATCCGGGTTGAAACCGGCCGCGACCGCCGCGTCCCGCTCGGCCCGGCGTTGCTGCTCGGTCTCGATGTAGGCGCGGTTGCGCCTGTCTCGGTCCTGCTGCTCGATACGGAGGCGTTCGAGCTCGTCGCGCTCTGCCGGGCTGAGCTGTCGCCGCGCGATCTGCTCGGCGACCACGTGCCACGGGTCGTACTCGACCAACGCCAACAGGGCGGCGAACACGCCTGCTCCGGCGGTGACACCGATGGCGATGGCACGAATAGTGGTGTGATTCATGATGGTTGGGTCCTTTCAGGTCATGCCGATGGCGAGGCTGGTGAGGTGCGGGTGGTTTCGTGGCGTGCCCGTGCGGTATCGACCCGCTCGAGCAGCCCGCGTGCGATCCCGGCGAGGGTGGTGAGCACGACCGCAACCGCGGTCCGGAGAGCGCCGAAAACCGTGGTGAGGACCTGACCAAGGGAGGGGCGCAGGGCGGCGTTCCACCACAGGTAGGCCAACCAGCCCGCGCCGTAGACGGCCAGCGGACCGGCCACGATCAGCGGCTCGCCCCAGCCCGCGAACACACCAGCGGCGACCACAAATGTGGAGCCGCTGGCCGCGCCGCGCACCACCTTCCGCCGCGCGGTGCGCGCGGCGTTCACGGCGGCCTCCACGGTGAACGGTTCGTCCCCGTCCGCGGGCGCGGTGTGGTCGGGTTGGGTGGTCACCAGACGCAGGTTCGGGCGGGGCGGTGTCGCCGGGGTGGTGTCGTCGGGGTCCGGTTCTGGCGGTGGGACTTTGGCGACAGCGTCGGCGAGGAAGCTGGCGAACTGTGCGGCGAGGATGTCACCGATCGCCTTCGGTTCACGCGACTCGTCCGCGGGCTGCGCGGGCCCACCCGGCTGGTAGTCCTCGGGGTCGTCGTCGTTGTGGTCGTTTTCGCGGCTGTAGCGCATTGGGTTGCCTTTCAACAGGTTCGAATGGGGATAGAGCGGACAGGGTGGATCAGGCGACGGCGGTGTCACCGGAGATCAGCGGTTTGCGGCCCCGGCTGGCGGCGGCGTGTGCGGCGGGGGTGCCGCGCATCGGAGTCAGCGGGTGATCGGCGACGCGCACGACATGGACCCAGTCGGCGCGCCGGCCGCGGGCGTAGACGAATTCGCCGGTGTCGAGCTGGCGCAGCACATCCGGGTCGACCAGCCATTTCTCCCCGACCGAGACCTGGCCTTCGTCGCCGTGACGCTGGCCCTTGATCAGGTGCCGCGAGGGCAGCATCGACCGCAACGATCCGAGGTGTTTGCACAGGTCGCCGGCGTTCTCGTTGTAACCGAGGATCAACCCGCCCGCGCACGCCTTGAGCAGCCGGTTCAGCCCCCACGCATCAGGAGCGAGGCCTTCCTGGGATTGCGCGGCGAACAACAACGCCACCCCTTGGGAGCGGCCCCGCTCGCACACATCAGCGAGCCCGATCGACCCTTTCGCTGTTGTCAGAGCGGAGAGTTCGTCGATGATCAGGGTCACCGAACGCCGCTGATCTTTCGAGGTGCGTCCGGCGCGTTGCATCACCATCCGCAAGATGGCGGCGACCTGGGCGCGGGCGGCATCCTTGTCCAGTCCGGGGACGGTCACATACAGCACGTCGAGCTCGTCGAGATCGCGGCCGCCGTCGAACACGGTCTGCCCGTCCTGGTCGCACAACAGCTCGAACAGGTTGCTGGCCTTGATGAGTGCGTCGTCGAGCTGGGGGACTTTCTCCTCCTGCAGCGCGTCGAGCATCCGTTTCACGTTCGGGTCCCCGCCCCATGCGTCGAGCAGCACCGCCTTGTCCAACCGCCGAACGAATTCGGCGAACGATCCCGGTGCCCCGATCGGGGCCATGCACGCCAAAGACACGATGCGGCGGCGCATTTCGTCGAAATGCTGACCCTCACTCGTGGTGGCCTCACCGGCGTTGAGCAGATCCCCCACCGCGGCACGCAGGTCACGCGCCGGGGTGTTGGCCCACATTTCGAGCCGGTCCCCGCCGGGCACCACGATCGCGATGCGGTGGGGTTCGATTCCCTTGGCCAGGGCCATGTCCCGGATCTCACGACCCAGTTCGACATCGTCCTGGCCGCCCTTGCACGAGATGATCACCTGCAACGGGCGCCGGTACCGGTTGCGCATGCCGGGCACGTCTTTCCAGGCCTGCCAGGCGGTCCATTCGTAGTCGAGCATCCCGACGAAGTAGCGTTTGATCACCTCGGTCTTGCCGCTGCCGGTCGTGCCGACCAACCCGATATTTCGGCGAGCTTGCTTGTGCGGGATCACCATCCACTGCTCGTGACGTGCGATCAGCTCCCGCCACAACCCTGGCGTGTCGGCGGTGCCACGTTTCACCAACGGACCCAGCACCACCCCTTCTGCGGTGGTGTACGGGGCGCCGAGTTGCGCGGCCTTGGCGGCGCGGGCGAACTCGCGGGCCAGCATCGCCTCGCTGACGCGTTCGGTGCGGCCGAGGTTCTTGAGACCGACCGTGCGCACCTTGTGCACGAACCGGGCCCGCACATAGGTGGCGGTGATCGCGGCGAACGGCGCGCCGAGGGCGAGCATCATCCGCAACCCGGACCAGTCACCGTCGCCGACGCGTTCGGCGCCGGACCACAACAGCGATGCCGGGGTCGTCCACGAACCACCCGCCACCATCGAGGCCACCGGCAACAGCAACGCGGCGATGGCGAAGTTACGCAGCCGGTGCGCGGTCAACGGCCAATACGTCGCCACCGCCACGATCAGCACCAGCATGGCCATCAGCACCAGCCCGGCGACCACCGCCGTCCCCGCATGATGACCGACCACGGACAGGTCGGGCAGGTCGATGCGGTCGAGTTGTTTGATAGGTGGCTTGACCGGGTGTACCTCGATAGGGGGTGCCTGATCGGCAGGCGCCGGTGCCGGGGTGGGTGTCGGCGGTGCCGCGGTGGCGGTACCGAGGGGGTCGCAGTCGAAGGGGGTGAGGATGGGTTGGCAGTTCTGGTGGGTCATGACGCTTCCTGGGAGAGGTGAATGATGGTGCGGCGGCGACGATTCGAGCTCTCGGCTTTGGCGGCCTCGCGCATCGCGGCATAGTGGGTGAGGAACTTGCGCCACTTCTTGTCGAAGTCACGGACCTTCAGATCCATCGCCAGCACCTCACCGAATTCGTTGTCGGGCAGGCGTTCATAGGCGGCGTTGACGTTGTCGATCACCGTCGAGGTGCGGCACAGATACAGCACCCCGACCATCGACTCCTCGGTGGCGTCACGCGCGGCGCGGATCGCGCCCCTCAGGGCGATATCCATGTGCTCGGGGTCCTTCTTCGACAACTCGACCTCGAGGGCCCACCAGCCGTAGGTGCCTTCCACCACCCCCAGGAACCGGCCGTCGTGCACATGCGGGTAACCCAGGACCGGAGTGCGCCCCGAAGACGCCAGCACCTCACCGGACTTCGACTTTCCGCCGGCGGTTTTGCCGATACGGTGCCGCAACACACGCTCGGGCACCCACAGGGCACGGTCGGCGCCGACCAACATCACCCGCGCCTGCGCGACCGCCCGGTAGTGCTCAGCCAACCCCAACGGCGGATGCCAATCGGTGGGCCGCCAACCCAAATAGCGGGCCGCGGTGACCCGCGTCGGCACCACCCACGGTGCCCCAGCCTGGACCTGCTCGAGTTCGTGGATCGCCCCCTCGTCGAACAACTGTTTGGCCAGGCTGTGGACGTGGTTGCGTTCCATGCCCAAAAACCAGCCCAACACGTCGAGCTGCATGCCATGCATGTCCGAGATCGCGGCCTTCACCGCGGTCTTGCGTGGCGTCGAACGACCGGATTTCTTGTCCCGCAACAGATCCTGCACCGTGGTGCGCGGCAGACCGACCCGGCGGGCGATCTCGTGCTGACTGCAGCCCTGCCCCGCCAACACGCGGATCTCACCCAAGGTCGCCTCCACCCGGCGAGTGCGAATGTTCAAGGTGCGGGCGATCTCCTGATAGGAGACCCCCACCCCGCGCAGCCCGGTGATGATTTGGTTGCGGTACTCGACCTCGAGCACCGAATACCGATCAGGGCGCCCGGTGGTCCTACCCGTGTTGTGGTTCATCGGTTTCGCTCCCTTCCACCGCGCGGGACTTGGCGAGCAGCGCGCTGAGCGGCGATATCGGCGCGCGCTTGCTCGATCACCTCGCGCATGTCCGTCGCGTCGATCCCGCGCCGCTCACACGCATCCACCGACCGCGTCCAGCGCGCGATCTGCAACGACTCCAGTTGCGCCGCAGAGGGTTCGCGCTTGGGCCGTACCTCACGCGAGTCGTACAGGTATGCCTGCCGCCAACCCGCGCCGCGAACCTGCGCCTCGTACTCACCGACTGGCCGCTTGTTCTCCGCGTCCAGCTGCCGCCACGTCCTCAAATGCTGCGGCGCCATCCCCCACGGCCACGTCGGCAACCCATGCCGGGCACCGTCCGGATCGAGAAACCCGCTCATCGCGACCTCTCGATCCCCCGTCGACGTCGCCGGGACAAGTCCTCGACCGCCGCGGTGATCTCATCGACCGGTGCCGTGCGTGCCGACGCCTCGAGGTAGCGGTCGAAGACCTCCTTCACCTCGCCGCCGACCGCAGCCCGGGCACCCTTGATCTGGGCGAGCTTGGCGATCTCCGCCGTCGAGTCGGCGAAGTTCTTGCGTTCCATCGACGCCCACGCCGCCGCGTCGATGTCATCGAAGAGGTCGCGGACCTCGGCGATCTGCTGGTAGTCCGACCACAACCGGTCCGCGTCATCGGCCGGCGCGCTCATCGGGTCACCCCCGGCAGCTGCGAGGCCCGAACACACGAACCTGGCTTCTCCGCCGGCACACCCGCATTCGCCGATCGGCAGACATTCGGGGAAGGCGTGTACTGCTTGTAATCCACCCACGCCGCGGTGCAGCCACCAATCGCGACCAACAACAGGACCGCGATCGCGGCCAACCGCAGCGCCGGCGGCAGCAAACCCAGCGGCGCGTACACCGCACCCACACCGGTGAACTCCGGGCCCGCCATCGAATGCAACGGCGTATGCGCCCTGCTTCGATCGACATAGACCGTGTGCACCTGCTGTGGCGGGGCGTTCCGCCAATCCGCGCTCACCGCGACCGCCCCCGATCAACCTGAGGCGCTTCGACAAGTCGACGGTTGGGCTGCAGATCCTGGCCAGGCACAGCCGGATTCCGGGGTGAAGCGACCTGCGACTCGATTCGTACAAGCTCCTGATCGATCCGCGAGATCTCCACAGCCCTTTTCGACGCACTCAAGACCACATCGGGCGCCCAAGCGCAAACGAAACCCATTGCATAATCACGTTGTTCGGCTGTCAGCGACCGCCACGCAGACATCGCATCGCGCACGTACGGGTCAATACCGTCGAAAGGATCAGAAGGCAGCGGCGTGTTCATCGCCGAACCCCCCACCGACGACTCGACCGCCACAACGCCAGCGCACCGAGTACCAGCAAAGTAAACCCGACCACCGCCGGATTCGTCAGGATCAGGTAGCCGACCGCCACCGCAGCCACAGCCAGACCAAACGTCCTGGGGCGCATCACAACTCACCGCCCTCGTGTCGGCGGTTTCGGCGTGCCCGCGCCGACTTCAATGCGAGACGTGTGTAGTGCGCCTTCCGCGCCTGTCCCGCCCGATACGCTCTTTCCTCAGGAGTAAGCAATCCGTCGGGGTCGACGACGCGGTCGAATTTTGTGAGTAGCGCATCGCGGGCCTTCGCGGTTCGTGCCGCACGATCGTCAGTCCTCGACCAAGATTCGTGCGCGGCTATTCGGGCTTGTAGCGTGCGGTCGTTTGGCGTGGTCATTTCGAGTCACCACCGACACCGGACACGCTGGCCAACTGCACCAGCGCCAGCACCGCAGCACGGCGGACCCGCCACCGACTCCCGTTGACCAACCAGCCTTCAAGGTCGCCGGCCTTGATCCAGTTCTTGATCGTCTTGGCGTCGACATCAACCAGAGATGCCGCTGTTCGAACAGTGATGAGGTCCTCGGGGACCGGGCTAGCAGGGAGATTCAGTGTCATGGAGGCCTCCTGGGAGATACGGAAAGTTCTTCCAAGACAGGCTCTCTCGGCGATAAGTCCTAAAAAAGGCCAAAATATAGGACATCTATGGGCCATATCACGGCCACTTTCTCTGTAAACGGCCACATGCAGCACTAGACTGGCCTTATGCCCACCACAGGTAACGCAGCACTTCGCGCCGCCAGGCAGGCCCTCGGCATCCGGTCTCAGTCCGCTCTGGCTACGGCGCTGACGAATACGGCCCGCGAGATCGGCCTGCGCGCAGAGGTGGCTCCCCGGACCGTTCGCAGATGGGAGTCAGCAGAACCTCCGTGGCCACACTCTGACCACGTCACAGTGCTTGAGGCGCTATTTCGGCGCCCGATCACCGACCTGGGGTTCACTCCACCGTGGGCCGAAGACAGGTCATCGCCCGAACGCGTCAGCTCCGCGTCCGAGGCACGATCCGGACAGCGCCTTCACACTGCTGCACATCAGCTTCCCCCCTCGGTCGCAACAGATTTCGCGACGGTGACCGTCGCTCACCGTCACTTGTACTGGTCCATCCCGGCGACCAGGCTGCACCGGATCGTCACCGAGCATGCCCAGCTCGGAATCGATCTACTGCCGCAAGTGACCGGAACTGCGAAGGAAATTTTGGCTCGTGCAGCCTCGGAATCAAATTTGCTCGCGGGTCGGCTCGAGTTCTTCGACCTCCAGCAACCGGAGGCGGCGCACACGAGTCTCGTTTTATCCCTCCAAGCAGCCCACGAGGCCTCAGACTCCCTCCTGGGAGCCGCCGCTCTAGCCCACATGGCATTCGCGCCAGCCTTCTCCGGCGAAGCTGGACGAGCAGAGGAGGCACGGGAACGACTCCGGGCAGCCCGCGCGTTCTCGCGCCGGGGCGGCGCAAACGCAGAGTTCACGGCGTGGCTCGACGCCGTTGAAGCCGAAGTTGAAACCCGGTTCGGCGATAGCCGGAGAGCGCTTGCGCTAATCCATCATGCGGAGGAGGCGTATGCGAGCTTCGACCCAGACGTCGATCCGTCGCCATCCTGGATGGATTGGTTCTCGCCTACACGACTCGCGGGGTTCAAGGGGAATACCCTGCTGACCGCAGGACGCGGGCGTGAAGCACGCGAGACATTGACGGCTGTGATCGAAGATCTACCTCCTGAAGAGGTGAAGCAGAAACCGATCTATCTGGCAGACGCAGCAGCGGCGTGCGTTCTGGAAAAGAACCCGGAAGCTGCCTGCGAACTGCTTGAAGAGGCGCTCGATCTCCTCACACGGAATTGGTACGCCACAGCTCTCGATCGCATCAAATCCGTTCGGCAGTCGCTCCGCCAGTGGGACTCTCGCCCTGCCGTTCGCGCATTGGACGAGCGACTGTATGACTGGCACACGACGGTGAACTCTCTCGTCAGCTAGCCGGAGCGGTTCTCAGCAGCGACGATCCCAGCCAATTCCGTCAGGTCGCTGATCTGCCAATCTGACAGATCAGCGACCTCGTTCTTGTCCCGATGAATCCAACCCCACGGACCGCGGCGAAGGTACGCCGTGCGCATGCCGACGAGTTTCGCTGGCGCCACGTCATTGTCGATCCGATCACCGACGTAGATGATCTCGTCACCTGGACGCCCTGCGGCCTCGATCACCTTGCTGAAAAACTCAGTTGCAGGCTTCTGGACACCCCAGTCATCGGAGGTAGCAATGAAATCAGTGGGCAGGTCGAGCTGCCGCAGAAGCTCCCCTGCTCGGACCGTC
This sequence comes from Nocardia brasiliensis, assembly GCF_011801125.1. NCBI lineage: Bacteria > Bacillati > Actinomycetota > Actinomycetes > Mycobacteriales > Nocardiaceae > Nocardia > Nocardia brasiliensis. Next base: position 1,875,739 of record NZ_CP046171.1, on the reverse strand, counting down.
TGGTTCCCGACGACGCCGACCCACACTCCAATTTCCTGGAGTTTGCTCAGTGCCGGCCGCACATCCGGGTACAAGTCGTCCTCCCCAAACCACTCCGGCTGTCCCGCCGCGGCTCGGGCCGCTCGCTGCTCAGTCAGATCGAAGCCGGGTTGAAAAACCTGGAAGGTCTCGCGGTAGTCGAGGCCAGACGCGATCACAGCACCAAAGACAGCCGCAAAGGTGTGCCTGGGCACACCAAGCCAGTCCGCCCACGTGCCGTACTCACGTGTCTCGTCCACCAGGGTTTCACCGACATCGAAGACGACCGCAGAAATCACGCTCGTAAGATTACCGTGGCCGAAGTTCGCGCTTCGAGCCCGCGGAGTCGACCCGGACAGAGAGCAAGGTCACAAGAGCAGTAGTACGCACCTAGGGATTTTGCCGACTGGCTTACGCAGAAGCAGCATTTATGCAGGTCAGCACACCGTTTCGGGCTGAGGAACTTCTAATCCCTAGGTCGCAGGTTCGATTCCTGCCGGGGGCGCTATGTAGATGGGAACAACACCGTTGTTCCCATCTACGCGCCTGATCCCGCCGCCACCCAATCGGGTGGCGGCGTTCGCGGTCCCCAGGGCCGTGGTCGCGATATCGGCCGCCAGGCGCAACGTCTGACCGGTGAGTGTCACCCGGTATTTGGCGCGATGGTGGGTCTTGTTGTAGCGAACCTCCAGTCGGAAGGCTTCGAACAGTTGCCGAGCCAGTTCGTACGGCAAGGCTTGGATATCTACATACCCAGTTGGAAGCGCGTCAATCAGATTCAGGTTCGGTGTCTCGACCACCTCGGCTTCCACGGCGGCGAGTGTGCCGCGGAGACGAGCTCGTTCGTCGTTGAGTTCAGCCCGGCGCTGGTTGATGTCGGCGGCAAAGTCCGGATCTGGGTCGTCGAGCAACTCGAGGTTGCGCACCAGCCGCCTCATCCTGGCCTCGACATCGGCAATCTGCGCGCGCAGCGCTTCGCGCTTCCGCTGGCCTTCGTCTTCGGCGTCAGAATCTGCGTCGCCGGACTCGAGTGCGGCGCGCCGATAGGCACCGAACACCTGCTCGTTGAGAAAGGTGCCCAGATGTTCGAGCAGGTCTTGCTCGCGGACGAAGAACGATCCCCCGCTGGGGTGGTCCTCGGCGGCGTACCCCTTCTTCGGCTGACACGCGTAGTAGGCCGCGACCTTGCGAGTCTTGCCAAACATGCGGCGGTCGCAGTGATCACATTTCAGGTATGAACGGAACCAATAGGTGCGCTTGGTATCCGGATGCGAGTTGGGCTGCGCTCCCGCGCGGGAGCGGTGGCGGGCGCTGGGCTGTTGGGCCACCAGGAAGTCCTCCATACTGACCAGTGCCTCGTGGACCGGCTGCGGTGACCACACCCACTCCGCGACAGGATTGCGCCGATTCTTGTTGGCTTTGCGGCCCCTCCGATTCCACACCATGTGGCCGGTGTGTTTCGGGTTGGTCAGGACTTCACGGACGTTGGACCAGGTCCAGCGCCCGACCGCTGTCGTCGGATCAACCGGGACCGGAGGCGGGTTGCTGACCAGATCGAGGTTGAGGCGATCGGCGATCTACTGATACGTCAGCCGCTCCACGCACCGCAGGGCGAAGATGCGTCGCACTACAGGCGCCTGCGCCGGGTGAGGTTCGAGCAGGGTCTTCTTTTGCCCCTTGGCTCTTTTCGCCGGTACCGGGTGCGGGACGAGTCGGGCTTTGTGGCCGTAGCAGGGTTTGCCGACATTGAAGCCAGCCTCCGTGTGCACGGCGAAGCCATCCCACGACTTCTCCAAGGACCAACCGGTGTTCGTCAGGTTCGGAGTGACTCGGCCGTGGGACGTTTGACTGCCTCAGCACCATCAACGTCCGCAGCCCGAGATCTGGCTGCCGGTCAGGGGCTGGTTTCTCGTGGGTACCTGACCGCCAAGTTGCATCGGAAGCGGTCGCAGCTTTCCCGGTGCCGGGCGCGAGGCCTTTGGGCATCACCCACGCCGCCCTACTACCCGGACTACTGGCCGTATGCCGCCAGCTCGGCCTCGGCAGCGAAGACGCCCACCGTGTGATCATCGCCGCGATCGAAACCAGCGGCACCGCCCACACCGCCGAATACGATGAAGTCGCCGGACCGAATCGCGCGGTTGCAGCGGTCTGCAATCGGTCTGCCGGTTGCCGGTCTGCCGGTTCTAGTCAACGAATTTCGGGCGAACCCATATCGAGGTCAACCCCTCGTGACTGAGTTCAAGCAACGTTCCGGTTGCGATTTCAAGTATTTGCCCGGGCCGAGAATCGGCTCGAGTTACTCGCACCCATCCCGTTCGTTCGTCGTATTCGGTAGTCCAGTCGGTGCCTTCATCGAGGCTGATAGAAACTCCCGCAAGTAGCGGAGGGTCCGACCAGACGGTCACTATCGCAGGTTCGGATTCCGGCGGTTCCAGGTTCGCACTCGACCAATTCGGACTGTAGTGCAGGCCCCATACGTGCAGTATCCGCGCGGATTCTATGTCCACCTCGAGCTGGAGGTACTTGATGGTGAGCGAGGTTACACCGCGTCTACCGAATCCGCTCTCGATAGTGGTCGGTGTCACATCGAAGGAGTGCTCCGATTTCCGATAGACCGGGGTCAGCTCAAGGGGATCACCCGGGTGTGTACGAAATTCCAGCCGACTCAACGGTCCCCCTTGAACAAGTAATGAATAATTGTCTGATTTGGCACATCGATCACTAACTCGTAGGTTCCGGGCGTACCACGCAACGATCCCGGCGCTTCCCACAGCATAGCCCCGGGATATCCTTGAGGGTCGGGCACGGGAGGAACAGCGTCGATGATCATCTGCGTGAATTCGTTGGAGCGCATGTAGGGTCGCGATGGATAGGGGTCCAGCCCTTTTCCGTAGTCCCCGAAATGACCTTCAGCCGTCCTGGACCAACTTAGTTCCCCAGCATTCAAACCGAGGTTATTCGACGGACCCGGACGTTCCAAAGCCCGTGGCCCGTCGATGTCGAGCTTCATGCCGTACGGATCGACAGTACCGGGCAACGCCGCCCCGCCTTTCGGTGCGGTCGCGCCTGCGCCGAGGCCTTCTGCTGCTTCGTCGCCCGCACGGAGCAACGGCCGGGCGGCACCAGCGCCTTCTCCACCGATTAGAGCGGTGGCAATATCGAGGCCCATCTTCTGCTGCCAGTACTGCGGGCCGTATTGGACCAGTTCGTCGTAACGGAACAGTTTCTGTCCAAATTTGGCGAGGAGTTCGGCGTTGGCGCTCGGGTTGTTCTGGTTCTTGAGTGCCCACTCACCGTAGGCGGTGGCGGCGTTGCCGAGGGTTTCGGCGCCGTCTTTGAATCCGTCGACGCCACGGGCGCCTTGCAGGTTTTGGATGAAGCGGTTGAGGCTGGTGGCGGTGTGCCAGCCTTCTCGTAGCCAGTCTTTGGTGGCTTGTGATTTCGGGTTGTCGAGGTCGGTGGGTGGTTTGGTGATCGGTTTGCCGGTGGGGTCGAATCGTTGTGTACTGCCGTCTGTTCCGGTGACGGTGTAGGAGTGGTCGGGGTTGAAGGTGATCTGTTTGATGGTCTTGGAGCCGTGCACGGTGACGGAGATGAGGTTGCCGTTTTCATCGACGGTGGCGTCGTAGGAGCTGCCTTCGCCGTTGAAGGGTTCGTTGAACGTGCGCGTGTATTCGGTGCGGCTGGTGGTTTCCGCGCCGGGGTAGCTGTAGGTGTTGGTGCTGACGGTGACACCGTTCTCGGTGGTCGTGGTCGTGTTCTCGATGGTGTAGCCGCTGGGCAGTTCCGTGGTCGTGTTCGGCTTGATCGGTCCTTGCTTGGTCAACGCGAGGACATCGATGAGGTCCATCGGCCCCTGCTGTTGCGTCGGCATCGGTTCGACACCGGTCAACTGCTGAGGCGTGATCGACGACTGTTGCGAGGGGGAAGGTGTGGATTGCTGCTTCGGGCGGGGTGGGGTGGTCTCGGTGGTAAACGGTTGGCCTCCCGGCGGAGACCACTGAGTGCTGGTGCCTCCGGGATTGGTTTGCACGCCGGTACCGCTGGGGAGGGTTCTGCTCTGGCCCGGTTCGGGTGTGCCTTGGTTGACGATGTCGATCACGTCGGGCAGGTCGCCGACTCCGGGCTGCTGCTTCGGTACGGGGTCGACACCAGCCAGCATCCCCATCGTCCCCATCGACGACGACTGCCCGGCACCGGACTTCCCCCCACCGCCTCCGGCACCGATCTCGGGTTTGCTGTTGGCTTCCTTGACCAAGCCGCCGAACCTACCCGCCGCGGTGGCGGGCCGCGACCGGGCAAACGGGGCACCGATGCCTTGTGTTGTAGCGGGACCATTGCGGACCGGCCGCCGCAGGCCCGCCGCCTGGAATGCTGTCAGTCCGGCGAGGAGCAGCGCCGGAATGCGTTTGTCGCTACCCCCTCGGTGGGAATCGGTCGAAGTCGTGGGCTCCGGTTGTGTGGGTTGTTCGAGGGCGGGTGGTCGCGGTGGTGCGACCTTGCCGTTGAGCAGGCGTTGTTTGAGGTCGGCGAACTCTTGATCCGACAGCAACCCCTGCTCATGTAGCTTCGCGGCACGTTCGAGCTGGGTCACGATATCTGCGTCTGGTGGTGGAGGCGCGGGGGCTTCTGGTGCGGGAGCCGGTGCTAGCCCCGGCTGTGCCGGCGCGGGGGCTGGCGGGACTGGAGGCAAGTTGCCCGGCAGAACAGGCTCGGGTGCACCGGGGACCGGGATGATGGGAGTGCCGTTGTAGGGGCCGGGTGCGGGCGGAACGAAAGCACCACCATTGGGTCCACCACCCGTGCCGGGCTGATCGGGAACCGTGGGCATGACCGGTGTCGGCACCGGCGCAGTGCTCGGCGCCCCCGGCTGAGGTTGCGGAGGCGGCGGGGGCGGACACGACACGATCGGAGAGGGAATACAGATCGGCTGCGCCGCAACCGGACTGGCCCACAACGCCGCGACACCACCAGCGAGGACCGCGGCCGCCATCACATACCCGGCTACTCGCCGCCGCATTGAAGACACCGCGGTGGAGGTCCTCACCGGCCCGATCCGGGCTCGGCCTCACCGGTACGGATCCGTGCGATCAGCGCGTCGGCACCTTGCCAGAACAATCGGCCCGCGATCGACATGACCACGAAATAGCCCAAATACACCCAGATCGCACCATAGTCATCGGCCCATCCTGGTATCCGATTCAACACCGCGAACGCCGCGATCAGCACACCCAGCCCGACCACCAGAGCGGCCACCGGACGCACCAGCCCTTCACCAGAATCCGCTGCCGACGACCCTCCAGGGTTACCCGCCGCGGTCGATGCTTCTGTAGTCACTGCCCATGCTCCCTTCGCCTGCTTCTACAGCCGTGGTCGAACTAGGAGAATGCGGGGAGAGCTGTTCACACGACAGCACCATCAGATCAGTACTGTCGGGATGCTACTCCGCTACCACACTGCCTTGACCTGCATCAATGACTGCCGATTGCAACAATCCGGTCACCACGGGGAGGCCGGTGACGTGATCAGAACGACTGGGGTTCGCCATAGACAGTGACCGAGTCATCGCGAGTCGCGGTGGACACGGTGAACGAGGCGATCGTGCGCATCGCCACCTGCCCGATACAGGCATCCACGTGCAACGCCACCCCTTTCAACGCCAAGTCTCCCGTCGCAGCGGCAATCGGCTTGGACGCCAAGGTCACAGTGGTGATCGAGCCCGGCCGCAACGTCACCTGAACATTGCCACCGAGTCCTGCGTTAGCACCTCCGTTGAGACCAGCGGTACCGGCAGGGGATTGCGACAGTGTCCCGTTACCAGAGGCACCGAGGTTCGCCCCGAGGTTGGCGTTCAAGCCCAACGTCAGTCCCGGGGAGACATCGGTGTTGCAGCCGATCATCACCCCTGCCGCGATCACCCCCGCCCGCACCGGGGTAGTGCCCTGTCCACCAATCGTCGCACTGGCGGTAACCGACAAGAACGCCTCACGAGAGAACGCCGCAGCGTTCAACGGCGGCACTGCATCCAGTGTCTCTTCGGTCTTGGCTATCGAAATCTCCCAGCCCTCCGGCGATTGCATCGTCTGCGCCTTGTCGATACCGGGTTCCGCGAACCCGACACCAGCGGCGGGAACACCCAGCAGCAACACCAGCGACACCGGGCACACTGTCCGAACGAACGAGCTGATCCCACCTCCAGCGAACATGCAGGTCAAACCTCCGCGGTCCGGCGAACCTCCAAGGAAACGAACAAAACCCGGCACACACTAGCCTCTGACGAACCCTGCACAAGTGATTCCAGACTGAAACACACCGCTCCTCAGGAGATCGAGCCCGGCAAGATACGGACACAAGAAGCCTTAGCGATTCAAATCGACCGCCAAAGACCGTGTGCCGCCAGGTTGGTCGTGCACACCAAGCTGGTATTCGTAGCCACGACTACCTTGGATCGGTGCCGCTCGCACAGTCACCTCAACCGCTCACGTGCACTGGGCTTCGGCGCACCTTCGGCGGCCTGAAGTTGTCAGGCCAGCATGGCCGAAGTCGGGAAAGAGGAGCGGAGGGCCTGGCAGCTGGATGGATGATGGATTTGTGAGCGAATCTCAAGCTGTCGCCGAGGAGCTGTTCGAATCGCTGTGCCAGGCACGTTCTGATGGCCGCCCCGCGGACGACCGTCTGGGGCCCACGCCTTTCGAGATACTTCGGCAATTGCAAGGCATCCCAGCTCGTATTTCTTCGGTCAGTAGGCCGGTTCACGAGGGGTAGACGTTTGTATGGATGCTGTTCGAAACGCCGCATGATTGGGACCGACACAACAATCGGCGGCCGTCACAGCGCGAAGTCAGCTTCGAGCACCAACCGACCACCAAGAAGATGCTGGTCGGCACTGTTCCCATCTATATGGTGCCCCGCCGGGGGCGCCACACCCGCTCTGACCTGGACTTAGTCCGGGTCAGAGCGGGGATACCCACTCCACCCAGCACTCAAACACCCAGGAACTCCGCGCGGAGACCGCCGCGCAACGGGTCGATATCTTGCCGCACCCCACCTCCTCGATCAGGCAACCCGACTTCCTCGGCGAGTGCCGATGACAGCGGGACGGTACGGTGGGTAGCCCTGCACGCAACCGATGTGGAGTCGCCGCCCACCCATAGAAGACGTCGAACTCTCCGATTCGGCCCGGCGAGAGCTCGCGCACCAGCCGCTCCACCCCCGCCTCGACATCAGCAACGGCGCGTGCAGCGCCCAGCAAGGCGAAGATGCGCCGCACCACAGGTACCTCCCGGTGAGGTTCGAGCAGAGCCTTCTTCTGCCCCTTGGCTCTTTTCGCCGGTCTGTTGTCGACGAGAGGACGTGGCAATCGGAATTTGAGAACCACATCGCTCTTATTGACAGCATTCACAGCGGTGCGCCGGGTATACGTAGTAACACCGTCCACCTTTCGCGCCGTTGCGCCTTACGCATTCATCTTCGCAGGATTGGTCACTACCGCAGACGCCCTTATATGTAGCAGAAGGTTTCCAATTGCAGGTTGTTGGTTGCGCTCGGGCCGTAGACATGCCGATCATCGCGAGCGCACCCGCTCCCGCAGAGGTAGCGATCATTCGGATGAGCGCTCGACGAGAGGTCGGCACCGAAGCTCGGGGAACACGATCGGCGGGTCGAGGAGATGCACACATGGTCGAACTCCATCCGTTCTGATACTGGGGTAATCCAATTATCCTGAAATGGCGTCGACTAACACTTGATGGCGTCTGACTGCGGCGCTGGGACACGTCGGCAAGTGAACTCTTGAATGGTCGGTGCTGTGGGACGGTTTGGCGTAAACTCGCATTATGGACCGGACAAGATCCGTTCGGCAGTGATTCTCGGAGCAGAGAGAATATCATCGACCGTCTTGGGGACGGTCGTGTGCTGAACCCGATTATGTTCGTCGACCAGAACTGCCAACGGTGTACGGTCCACTCCGAGGCCTTCAGCCAACCCGTCCTCGTACTCGTGGAGGATTATGAGCCAGTCAGGGAGCGTGGCATCGCGCAGGACCTGCGCAGAAGCCTCATTGGTAATGAGCATGACTGGAACATCAGGTTCTCGGGCGGGGCTTGCACGCAGACCGTCGAGTAAGTGCATACACGGTGGACACGACGCGGCAGCGAACAGCAACACTTGCTGCGTCCCGAGCCACTGACCGGAGCGGACACTCCCGCCGCTGCCGTCGTACAACTCAGTCTCTGGAAGTTGTTTGCCAGTAGCGGGATACAACTCTGTGCCCGGCCCGAATAGGGTCTCCAGTTTGGCCAGAGTCGGCTCTAATCGCGTCATCAGTCCGAGCAGCAGGATGCTCTGCCCGACGACCACGACAACAAGGGCAAGCACCACCATCATCCACGGCCACGTCATCAGATCACCCTCCACAGCAAATGACTTTCAACCTGGCCGGCCTGCGCAGCCACATGGCGCATGGTGACCAGCAGCCGTGCGAGGCACCACGCCATCGCAGTCACCGCGATTACTGCGACCGTGTCCATGCCGGGAATCCTGGGTAAAGGATGGATCGCAAGCAGTGCCGCCGCGACAGCGGAGATAAGGTTCTGGCCAACGAGTGCCCAGTCGATTGTCCGACCAGCGTCGGCTCCATGGCACCCACAATCAAACGAACGGCCTCTCAAGAGATTTACGCTGATCACCATCGCGAATCCAATGTGCAGTCCTGCGGCGGCACATGCCGCCCATCGCACAGACGCACCGACGAGCAGGAATATGCCGATCGCGATCTCTACAATTGGCAATGCCGCCGCCATAAAGGTCACCAGGGGTTCGGGCACTACTCGATATCGCGCCATTGCAATTCTTGTCTCCGCTGGCTTACGCATCTTTCGCAACCCGGCGGCCAACAGTCGGATGGCTAGCACCATCTGCACGACAGCCATCAAGACCATGAAGCACTCAAAAAGCACTGATCTCCTCGACTTCTCTAGGCAGGCATTGACGGCTTCGTCCGACTCCGGCCACGCGGCGCGTTTCTCGCGCTAACCGCACAACGGAAGGGAGGCCTGCAGATAGTCCACCTGCCCCGCCGAAGGGTGCAGCAAGCACGATAGCAACCTTGCAACCATAATAGAGCCGAGGACACGTCGAGCAGGGCGCAAGTAGCCCTCCAAAATTTATGCGGGCATTTACACGGCCTAGTAGTGCTTTGTTAGGTCGGGAAGGTGTGGCGGCAGAGTGGGCAGGTGCCGATCCAAATAGCTAGTGCGCATTGGATTTGTGGAGGATGCCGTAGAAGGTCAGTCCTGCCCCGTTGCTTTCGGGTCGGTAAGTCGCGGTGTGGTGATGAACAGGTGGGCGGCGGTGACGAGGGTGGCGTGGCGGTGCCAGCCGAGCCAGGATCGGCCCTCGAAGTGGTCGAGGCCGAGGCCGGTTTTGAGTTCGCGGTAGTCGTGTTCGATGCGCCAGCGGACCTTGGCCAGGCCTACGAGTTCGGCGATGGGGGTATCGGCAGGCAGGGCGCCGAGTTGACCGGCGGCGGCCTCGGCGGCTGCGTACTGGCCACGGATTTACAGCGATCCAAATTATGTTGGCACCAATACGCCGAGATTTTAAGAGACCCGGTGCGCCAGAGCCGCAACCTCCGGTCAGCCTCGACACCTTCCACGATGTTGTCGCGCCGAGAATCTGCTCGAGACTCCAAGGGCTCGTGCTGGAAAAATTTCGAGGGTACAAATTATTTTGGCGTCCCTAACTACCCACGGCTCTAAAATTGGCACCCACGGGCAGAACGGACACCTCGCGATGGCTGATTGCCTCCCGTCTGACTCGCCTGCGTTGCGCGGAATGCGGCGCGTCGAGAACGGAGACCACTGTGAAATCACGCTCAGGCGGTCTACGACCGCATCGCCGGCACGAGCCTGGAAGCCATAGACATAAAGACGACGTCAAAGTCACCGCACTGATCCCGACCGTCAAAGGTGAACTACCGCTTATCGGGCACGTAACCCTCCTGTGGCGGCTCGGGCCTTTTCTTGCATCTTTGCCGGCGCAGGGCGATCTAGTAAGAATCCGCATCGGCCCAGTCAAAGCAGTCGTGGTGTGCGACCCCTCCCTGACCGGCCAACTTCTGCGCGACGACCGGACGTTCGACAAGGGTGGTCCGCTCTATGATCAGGGCCGGAAGCTCATCGGCGATGGCTTGGGCCTGTGCCCACACAACCAGCACCGACGCCTGCGACGCCTGGCACAACCAACCTTTCACCGGAAACGCATTCCTGACTACACCCAGGTCAAGATGACCACAGTGGCTTCCGTTATCGATTGCTGGCGTGACGGTCAAGTCCTCGACATCGCCGCTGAAACACGGACAATAGTGTCTAAAGGATTGTTTGCCGCGATATTCCCCACCAGCGTGGCGCCCGAGCAGCAAACGCAAGTGCTCGCCGACCTCGACATCGTCCTAGCCGCCGTCTTTTGGCGAATGCTGCTACCCCCGCCGTTGGACCGTCTACGCATACTCGGCAACCGCCGCGACGATTTAGCAAACTCTCGTCTGCACGAGACCATTTACGCCGCCATCAGCGACCGGCGCGCCAAAGCCACAGACGAAGGCGACCTGTTGACAGCGCTGCTCAGCGCCCGCGCCCCGGAAAGCGACGAGCAACAGCTAACCGACTCCCAGATCGTCGATACGATCATGGCGTTCTTCATCGGCGGCGTCGACACCACCGCAGCTACTCTCGCATGGGCGCTACACATGTTGGCCCAACATCCCGAAATCGAAAAGGACCTACACGCCGAGGTCGACGCTGTCCTTGCCGGACGGTATGCCACCTTCGCAGACTTGCCTCGCCTGCCGCTGACCACTCGGATCATTAACGAAACCCTACGGCTATGGCCGCCAGTGTGGCTGCTCACTCGCATCGCCACTACTGATACCCAGCTCGGCAAGTACGTAATTCCCGCTGGAACCAACATCGTCTACAGCCCGTACATCATCCACCACCGCGCAGACCTGTATCCAGACCCCGACCGTTTCGACCCCGATCGATGGCTGCCCGACCGCCGAATACCACACGAAGGCTTCATACCGTTCGGCGGTGGCGGCCGAAAGTGTATCGGCGACTCGCTCGGCGCGGCCGACGCCGTTCTCACCCTGGCGACCATCACGTCCCGCTGGAGATTGCAGCAGCATCCCCGCCACCGAGTTCGCCCGAAACTCGCCACCTTTATCGCCCCACGCGGACTACATATGCGAGTCATCGCCCGTCGAACCACGGACTGAGAGTAGGCCGAGCTCGTCCGCGCGGCGGGAGCTTCGGGAGAACTGGAAACCGGCACCCGGGTGACGAACCGGGTGCCGGCTTCTGGGGTGACTAGCGGTTGCGGGTGTAGGCGAAACCTTCTAGGTCGTTGAGGTTTTGCTGGGCGTACTGGCTGTTGGCTTCGGAGGCGGCGGTGGCGGCGCCGATGGCCGCGCCGACGCCGGTGCCGATGCCCGCGCCGATCGCGCCGCCGACGGTGGCGCCCGCGGCACCGCCGACGAGGCCGCCCGCGGCGGCGCCCGCGGGCGGGCCGACGATGGTGCCCGCGATGCCGACGATGGTGCCGCCGACGATGGCGCCGGGCACGCAGCCGACGAGCAGGGCGGGCAGGCCGACGAGGCAGCCGGCGGCCATGCCGGTCGCCGCGCCGATGAGCGGACCGGCGACGAGTCCGGCGGCGGTGCCGGCACCGATGCCGGCACCGGCTCCGGCGGTGCCGCCCAGGGCCGCGCCGACACCGGCACCGGCGATGGCGCCGGTGGCGGCGCCGTCGACCGCGCCGTCGAGGACCGCGGCCGCGACCAGGTCATGGCGACGCTGCTGGACGAGGTCGAAGTACTGCGGGTCGATCACGTTCGGGTTCAGCACGCCGTTGGTACCCGGCTCGAAATCGGTGCGTCCGTCCTCCAGGTTCTGCCATGACGGCGGGACCGGCGGCGGTCCGACGACCCCGGGAGACACGTAGGTGTTGTTCTCCTGGACAACCGGATCAGCGGTGGCGACAGCGGGCAGCGCGGCCACGGTGACTGCGGACAGCAAGGCCACCCCTGCCCAGACGGAACTTCTTCGCATAGAACATTCCTCTCCACAAGTTGTTAGCCAACGGTTAACTGTTGGACTGCGGAGAAGAGTGCGCGCCATGCGCCAACCCGTCAATAGAAGCGATCAATTGTGCATGTACACGAAGATCCCCACGGGGGATTATGCACAATGCACATCGCTGAAAATGCCTGATAGAACGGCATTTCTACCAAAAGTCGGGAATTTTGGGTGATTTGAGGCATATTCACCCTATATCGGACACGCATACGGGTCGCTACACGGACAAAACCCGCCTGGGCGACATTCGCCCAAAATATGCCATTAGCTAAATAGTTGCTACATATGCATGTGCGTGTGCGCGCATCCAGCATGTCCGCACCGCGCGCGAAGCTGATCTGTGCGATCGGAAGGGCGCGGCGGGAGATCGGGCGAGGTGGCGCGCGCCGCGCGGACGGCGTGATTAGGGTGCGATGTGTGAATATCGAGGTGACACCCCTGCCGGGGATAGGTGTACGCAAGGACTTTCCGTTGAAAGGCGCGCGCCGCCGGCTCGGAATCATCGACCGTAAAGACGGGTCGATCGACCTGATCCTGAGCAAGGCCGACAATCCCGAGGTGACCGAACAGCTGCCCCTGACCAAGGAGGAAGCGTCCACGCTGGCGAATCTGCTCGGCGCGCCGCAGCTGGTCGCTCAGCTGCGCGAGGAACACCGCGACTTGGAAGGTCTCACCACCCGGCAGCTGGCGATCCGCAAGAGCTCGCCCTATGACGGGCGCCGACTGGGCGACACCGAGATGCGCACCCGCACCAGGGCGTCCATCGTCGCGGTGATGCGCGCGGGCAATCCGATCGCCTCGCCGGGCCCGGATCTGGTCCTGGTGGCCGGGGATCTGCTGATCGTCGTCGGCACCGCGGACGGCCTAGACGCCGCCGCCACGATTCTCACCGACGGCTGAGCCGGTGGTCGCACACGAAACCGCCCTTGCGCTGATGCAACTCGGGGCGGTGTTTTTCGGTCTCGGACTACTGGGGCGGGTGGCCGCCCGGATCGGTCTGTCGCCGATTCCGTTGTATCTGCTCGGCGGCCTTGTCTTCGGGTCCGGTGGGCTGGTGCAGCTCGGACACGTCGACGAGTTCATCCACATCGCCAGCGAGATCGGCGTTGTGCTGCTGTTGCTGTTGCTCGGACTCGAGTACAGCGCGGCGGAATTGGTCACCGGGATGCGCAAGTCGTGGATGGCCGGCGTGCTCGATCTCGTGCTCAACGCCACACCCGGTGTGCTGGTCGCGCTCGTGCTCGGGTGGGGGCCCACCGGGGCGATCGCCATGGCCGGCGTCACCTACATCTCCTCGTCCGGCATCGTCGCGAAGGTCCTCAACGACCTCGGTCGGCTCGGTAACCGGGAAACCCCGATCATCCTGTCCATCCTGGTCTTCGAGGATCTGGTGATGGCCGGGTATCTGCCGGTGCTGACCGCGGTGCTGGCCGGCGTCGGATTCCTCGCCGGGCTGCAGACCCTCGGCATCGCGCTCGCCGCGGTGACCGTCGTGCTCGTGATCGCGCTGCGGTACGGCCGCTACGTGTCGATGATCGTGGACAGCGAGGATCGCGAGATCTTCCTGCTGAAGGTGCTCGGCTCGGCGCTGCTGGTCGCGGGAGTCGCCTCGGCGGTGCAGGTTTCGGCCGCGGTCGGCGCGTTCCTGCTCGGCATCGCCATCTCCGGATCCACCGCGCACAACGCGACCAAACTACTCGAACCGCTGCGTGACCTGTTCGCCGCGATGTTCTTCGTCCTGTTCGGTCTGAGCACCGACCCGGCGAGCATCCCGCCGGTCCTCGGCTGGGCGTGCGTGCTGGCCGCGGTCACGGTGGCGACGAAGATCGCCACCGGCTGGTGGGCGGGCAAGTGGGGCGGGGTGTCCAAATTCGGGCGCGCGCGAGCAGGCACCGCGCTCGTCGCGCACGGTGAATTCTCCATCGTGATCGCCGGACTCGCGGTCTCCGCAGGCGCGGTACCGGACGAATTCACCGCGATGGCAACGACCTACGTGCTGTTGATGGCGGTCCTCGGACCGATTGCCGCCCGTGTGGTGGAGCCGGTGCTGGTGTTCGTGGATCGGCGCCGGGCGCGATCCTCCTGACCTCGCTGCTCGCCGCACCGGTCGCACACCGGCGCGGCGAGCAGCACTCACGTCAACGTAGCGAGCACGCTCTCCAGCGCCTTGCTCATGTCGTCGGCCTCGATGCGCATCAGGGTGTCTTCGTCGAGGGCGCGCAGGTCGAGCGACTCGTCCATGGCGAGGCGGTATTCCCGCTCTTCCTCGGCACTTTCGATGACATTGCGGATGAACCGGCCGTTGCCCGCGATGTCGACGCCGCGGCGTGGCAGGCCGCTCTGGTCGGTGCGCTCGGTCGCGTACAGCTGGGCGCAGGCGGCGCGCAGGCAGCCGACCGCATCGGGTGACAGCGACGAATCGCGTTTGCGCGCAATGAATTCGCCGATATCGCAGAGCTCTTCGGGGGTGTAGGAGTCGAACTTGACGCGCTTGGCGAACCGGGAGGCGAGGCCGTCGTTGCTGGCCAGGAAGCGATCGATCTCGCCGTCGTAGCCTGCGATGATGACGACCAGCCGGTCGCGGTCATTCTCCATGCGCGCGAGCAGGGTGTCCACCGCCTCGCGGCCGAACGCGTCGCCCCCGGACAGGCCCGACTGGATCAGCGTGTACGCCTCGTCGACGAACAGCACGCCGTCCATCGCCGAGTCGATCAACGCGTTGGTCTTGATCGCGGTGGACCCCAGGTGCTGACCGACGAAGTCGGAACGTTTGGTCTCGACCACCTTGTCGGTCTTCAACAGCCCCAGGCCGCAGTAGATCTTGGCGACAACGCGGGCGATGGTGGTCTTTCCGGTGCCCGGCGGACCGGTGAAGGCCAGGTGCTGGCCGCGGGGCATGCTGTTGAGGCCCTTCTCCGCCCGGATCTTCGCCATCGCCGCCGAGGATTGCAGCTTGGCGACCTGGACCTTCACCGCGGCCAGGCCGATCTGCGCCTGCAATTCCGCGCGGGCGGCGGCCAAGATCTCCTCGGCGCGATCCTGGTGTTCCTGCAGCGCGGCCTCGTCCAGGGACGGCGCGGTCGCGGGATCCCAACGGTCGGTGCGGGATTCGATCTGCTCGCGGGTGGTGACGATGATTCGGAAGGTGGGATCGTGCAGAGCGCGCGCGTTCGAGGCGAACCCGGGCACCTGGCTGTAGACGGTCTCGAACAACGCGCGCGCCTCGTCTTCGTTGCCCTGCTCCCGCAACGCCAGACCGCGGCAGTACATGGCCGCGGTGCGGGCCGCCGGAATCGGCCCGCGCTCGGCGAGTTCGAGCCGCCGCGTCGCCTCACCGAACAGGCCGAGATGTGCGCACGCGGTGCCGACCATGACGTGGGCGCCCACCGCCATGTACTGGTCCGGCCATTCGGCCGATCCGGCCAGCACCGCCATCACGTCGGGCCACAGCTGAGCGGTGAAGTACAGCACGCCGCGCGCGTAGGCGCACAGCCGATCGTCCACCTCGCGTTCGGGGTCGTCGGTGAGTTTCTTGCGGCGCTCATCGAGTTCGTCGAGCACCTGCTGGGCGTCGTCGAACTGCTTGTCGGCCAACAGCTGCATCGCCTGCGCGATCCAGATCTCGCTGAGCCCGGCGACCGGATAGTCGATGTACTGGCCGATCTGACAGCGTCCCGCCAACTGGCGCGGCGGCAGCCCGAGCCTGCGCTGTTCGCGCAGCAGCGAGGTCGTCGAGGTGCGATGCAACTGCGCGAACACCTCGGCGGAGGCATCACCGGCCGCGAGCCGGCCCAGCCACGCGTCGCACATGTCCGGGTCGAGCTCGGTGGCGCGACGGAAGGCCACCTTGGCGTATTCGAGGTTCTTGGCGGCCTGTTGACCGTCGACGGTCAAACCCAACGACAGCACGCCCGCGTCGAAGACCTGTTGCGCTTGACGAATCGCTGACATGCCGCGCAACGTAGCGCGGCGGTGCGGTGCCGTCACGCCGCGGCCGACGCACGCGTACGTCGCATTCACCGTCGCTTAACCGAACGAAACCGCTTGGCGCGCAGAATCGCACGTCACCGCTCGGCGCGGGTTACGACTAGGCGAACTCGAGGTCCGGGCGCTGCGCGGGCGCGAGTCCGTTGTTAATTTCCCGAACGTGTTGGAGTCCACGGCAATCGAGCCGCAACTGTGCCGGGTGTCGGTGATCGGCGGCAATACCCAGGTGGATGTGGTGCTGCCCGCCACCGTCGCGATCGCGAGCTTCATCCCGGATGTGGTGGCGCTCATCGCTTCTCGCAATCCCGACCTGTCCGAACACGAGGACAACGGCCCACTGGCCGCCCAGCATTGGACACTGGCGATGCCGGGGCAGAGCGCGATCGACCCGGAACGGACGCTGACCGAGGCCGAGGTGTTCGACGGCGATCTGCTGGTGTTGCGCGCGGTGGACTCGGTCGAGTCACCGCCGTTGTTCGACGACGTGATCGACGCGGTCGCACGGCTCACCGACGACTCCTTCCGCGGTTGGTCGAGCGAATCGGCGGGCCGGGCCGGGATGGGCGGCGCGATCGCGGCGGTGGTCGCGATGTGTTTTCTGCTGTTGTTCGCCGCGGGCAGCGGCTGGGGCGTCCTGGCCGGATCGGTGGGCGTCGGCACCGGTCTGGTGATCTCGATCGGCGCCGCGGTGGTCGCCAGGAAATACGCGGCGACCACCCCCGCGACGGTCCTCGCCCTGGCCGGGCTGCTCTTGATGGGAAGTGGCGCAGCGGCATTCGTGCCGGGGCGCCCCGGCGCGCCACACCTGCTCTTCGGCGGGGCCGCCATCGTGTTGCTCACGGTCATCGCGATGCGCATGATCGCGGTGCGCCCGATGATGTTCACCGGCGTCCTCACGATCGCGGCCTTCGCCACCGGCGCCGCTGCCACCGTGACGATCTGGGATTGCACGCCGGTGCACGTCGCGAGCGGTGTCATCGTTTTCGCGCTGCTCGCCATCACGCTCGCCCCGCGGATCGCGGTCGCGGCCGCGCGGCTGCCGGTGCCACCGGTGCCGACCGCGGGCGCGGCCATCGACCCGCGCGATCACGAACCGCGCCCGACCATCGAGGGCATCGGCGCCATCGGCGCGACCGCCATCCCCTCGGCGGCCGGCCTCGAGCAACGGTCCAGGCGGGCCAACGACTTTCAGTCCGGCATGATCTGCGGCGTCGTCGCGGTCACCGTGCTCGCGACGCTCGTCGTCACCGCGCTGACCACCGAGCATCGCTGGCAGTGCGCGGTGCTCGCCGCCGCGGTCGGCGTCGTCCTCGCCAGACGCGGCCGGGCCTTCGCCGACCTGACCCAGGCCGCAGTACTGGTGGCCGGCGGCTGCGCGGTGCTGATCGGGTCGACCGTGCTGTGGGGTGTGCGGATGCCGGAACTCGCGCTGCCCGCCGTCGGTGCGCTGTTGCTGGTCGCCGCGCTCGGCATGGTGATCGGCGTGGCCGGGCCGAACATGGAGGTGTCGCCGGTCGTGCAGCGGGCGGGCGAGATCGTGGAGTACGCCCTCATCTGCGTGATCGGTCCGCTGGTCTTCTGGATTCTCGACATCTACGCCTTCGCGCGCAATGCGTGAGTCCGCGGTGCGCCGCTCGGGCTTGGTCGTCGCGATGGCCATGGCACTGACCGCAGCCCCGATCGGCACGGCGCTCGGCGTGCCGCCGCCGGTGGTCGACCCTGGCACGTCGATCACCGACGCACCGGTCGCCCCTCCGGTGCCCGCCGAGCAGAAACTGCTGTGCTCCCAACCGAATTGGACCGGGCCCGCGCCGATCGGCGTGCCCGTCGCGCAGAAGATACTCGGGCTCGACCGCGCCTGGCAGTTCAGCCAGGGCGCGGGGCAGACCGTCGCGGTGATCGACACCGGCGTCAATCCGCATCCGCGGCTGTCGGTGCGCCCGGGCGGTGACTACGTCGCCGATTCGGACGGCACCGCCGACTGCGACGGGCACGGCACGCTGGTGGCGGGCATCATCGCGGGCCATCCCGAACCCGAGGGCAACGACGGCTTCTCCGGTGTCGCGCCCGCGGCCTCGATTCTCGCCATCCGTCAGACCAGCCTGGCTTACCAGGCCAAGAACAGCTATCGCTCCGACGACCCGCGGGCGATGTCGGCGGGCGGCTACGGCACCGTCGACACCCTCGCGGCCGCGGTGGTGCACGCCGTCGACAGCGGCGCCACCGTCATCAACCTGTCGGCGGTCTCCTGCCGCCCCGCGGGCACCGACCCGGTGGACGCCGCGCTCGGCGCGTCGCTGCGGTACGCCTTCGAACACGACGTCGTGGTCGTCGCCGCCGCGGGGAATCTGCAACAGCAGGGGGCGTGCAAAGAACAGAACGGTCTCGCCGGGTGGGACGCGGTCGCGACGATCGCGACCCCCGCGTGGTTCGTGCCCTATGTGCTGTCGGTGGCGTCGGTCGAGCCGGACGGTTCGCCCTCGCCGTTCACCCTGTACGGCCCCTGGGTTTCGGTCGCCGCGCCGGGCAGCAATCTGATGTCGTTGGACAGCAACCCGGGCGGCACCGGGCTCGTCAACGGCACCCCGCAGGCCGACGGTCAGGTGGCCGCGGTCAACGGCACGAGCTTCGCCACCGCGTATGTCTCCGGCCTGGCCGCCCTGGTGCGGTCCCGCTTTCCCGAGTTGTCCGCCGCCCAGGTGATGGAACGCATCACCCGCACCGCGCACGCCCCTGGCAACGGCCGCGATGTACGCCTCGGTGCGGGTCTCATCGACCCGGTGGCCGCGCTCACCGCGGTGCTGCCGCCGGTGCGCCAGGACCACGATCCCGGCGCCGGCGTCGCGATCGCAGGCCCGACGCCACCGGCGTTCATCAGCCCGTGGCCGCGCCGCATCGGCCTCGCGGGTGCCGCGAGCTGCCTGACGCTGCTGGCGCTGGTGCTCATCCTCTCCATTCCGTTCCGGCGCGAACAGCGCAGGCCCCTCGTCCTGCCGGGCGACGATTAATCGAAGGAATTGCCAGTGGGTACAAAGGGTTTCATCCGGCTGGCCAGGATCGCCCCGCCGCGGTCACCGGGCGGCGAAGTAATCCTCAACGCACCGCCGGAGATCACCCCGCCGATTCCGGCGCCGCTGTGGCAGCGGCTGCTGCCGGTGGTGATGGTGGTCGCCATGGTGGGCATGATGGGGCTGATGTTCACCATGAGTGGGCGCTCCATGTTCACCAATCCGCTCGCCATGATGTTCCCGATGATGATGCTGATGTCGATGATCGGCATGTTCGCCAATCGCACCAGTGGCGGCGGCAAGAAGGCCGCCGAGCTCAACGAGGAACGCAAGGACTACTTCCGCTACCTCGACCAGCTGCGTCGTGATGTCCGCGGCACCGGCACCGCCCAGCGCGAAGCCCTGTTCTGGAGTCATCCGCACCCGCGCGATCTGCACGCGCTGATCGGCACCCGCCGGATGTGGGAACGCAGACCCACCGACCCCGACTTCGGGCATATCCGGATCGGCGTCGGCAGCCATCGCCTGGCCACCAAACTCGTTCGGCCCGAGACTGTTCCGCTCGAGGACCTGGAGCCGGTGGCGACCGTGGCGCTGCGCCGCTTCGTCCGCACCCATTCGGTGGTGCACGGCCTGCCGACCGCGATCTCGTTGCGCGCGTTCCCCGCGGTGAACATCGAGGGGCCGCGCGAGCACGGCCGCGCGCTGGTCCGATCGATGCTGATGGAGCTGGCCACCTTTCACGGCCCGGACAACATGCTCTTCGCGATCGTCACCGCCGATCCCGACGGCGCGGCGTGGAGCTGGACCAAATGGCTGCCGCACCTACAGCATCCGCGTGAGGCCGACCGGATCGGCTCGGCGCGCATGCTTTTCGAATCGCTGTCGGAACTGGAGACCTCGCTGTCGGACGATCTGCTCGAGCGCGGTCGCTTCCTGCGCAACGCACCGGCGACGACGGGCCGAGTGCACCTGGTGGTGGTGATCGATGACGGATATGTCAGCGGATCCGAACGCACGGTCAGCGACGCCGGGCTCGACTCGGTGACCGTGCTCGACCTGACCGCGCCGCAGACCGGTCTAGCGGTCCGGCGCGGCCTGCAACTGGTGGTCGAGGAGTCGGTGATAGGCGCGCGGACCGGCGGCACCGTGGAGAACTTCGCGGGTCCCGACCTGGTGAGCCCGGCGGTCGCCACCACCTTCGCGCGCGGGCTGTCGCGGTACCGGATCGCCACCAGCGCACAGGTGGTCGACCTGGGGGCCGAGGTCAGCGTCGACCCCGGACTGATGGCGATGCTCGGCGTCGCGGACGCGGCGAGCCTGGACGCGGACGCGGTCTGGCGGCCGAGGTCGGCACGCGAACGGTTGCGGGTGCCGATCGGCGTCACCCCCGATGGCACCCGGGTCGAGATCGACATCAAGGAATCCGCCGAGAACGGCATGGGCCCGCACGGGCTGTGCATCGGCGCGACGGGCTCGGGCAAATCGGAGTTCCTGCGCACGCTGGTGCTGTCGATGGTGACCACCCACTCCCCCGATCTGCTGAATCTGGTGCTGGTCGACTTCAAAGGTGGCGCGACATTTCTCGGCCTCGACCCGCTGCCGCACGTCTCCGCGGTGATCACCAACCTCGAGGAAGAGCTCTCGATGGTGGACCGGATGCGCGACGCGCTGGCCGGTGAGCTGACCCGCAGACAGGAACTGCTGCGCGCCGCGGGCAACTTCGCCAACGTCACCGAGTACGAGAAGGCCCGTGCGGCGGGCGCCGCGCTCGACCCGCTGCCCGCGCTGTTCATCATCGTCGACGAGTTCTCCGAATTGCTGTCGCAGAAACCGGATTTCGCCGAGTTGTTCGTGATGATCGGGCGCCTCGGCCGGTCCCTTCGGGTGCATCTGCTGCTCGCCTCGCAGCGGCTCGAGGAGAACCGGCTGCGCGGGCTGGATTCGCATCTGTCCTATCGGATCGGCCTGCGCACCTTCTCGGCGGGCGAATCCCGGCAGGTGCTCGGCATCACCGACGCCTACCACCTCCCCGCGCAGCCCGGGGCGGGCTATCTGAAGAGCGATTCGTCGGATCCGTTGCGGTTCAACACCACGTATGTGTCGGGGCCATATGTGCCGCCGGTCGCGGGACGGACGAGTGGACCGGCCGCCGCCGCAGCGGCCGCGGTCGATCTGTTCACCGCGGCGGCTGTCGCGGAACGAACCGAGCTGGAGTCGAATGAGCAAGTGCAGCAGCCGATCCCGGTGGAGCTGCCGGATCTCAGCGCCCTGCTCGGGGAAACGCCGCCCGCCGCACCCGAACGGTCGCTGCTGCAGGTGGTGGTGGAACGGCTGACCGGGCACGGCAGGCCCGCCCATCAGGTCTGGCTGCCCCCGCTCGACATCTCCCCCACCGTCGATATGCTGCTGCCCGAACCGGATTGGCGCAGCGAAGCCAACCGCAACGGCGGCCTCTGGCTGCCGATCGGCATCGTCGACAAGCCGTACGAACAGAAGCGGGACGTACTCGCGCTCGACCTGGCCGGCGCCCAGGGCAACGTCGCGGTGGTCGGCGGACCGCAATCGGGCAAATCCACCACCCTGCGCACCATCATCGTCTCGGCCGCCGCCACCCACACCCCGGAACAGGTGCAGTTCTACTGCCTCGACTTCGGCGGCGGCACCCTGGCCGCGCTCACCGGACTGCCGCACGTCGGTTCGGCGGCCGGGCGTCTGGAGAGCGACCGGGTCCGGCGCACCGTCGCCGAACTCAGCGCGCTGCTGCGCCGCCGCGAGGCCCGCTTCCTGGAACTCGGGGTGGCGAACATGCGCGAATTCCGCAAGCGCAAAGCCGAATTGGCGGAACTGAGCGCCGAGCAACGGGCATCCGATCCACTCGCCGCCGACCCGTTCGGCGACGTGTTCCTGGTGATCGACGGCTGGGCGGCCTTCCGGGAGGACTTCGACCTGATCGAAAGCCAGGTGCTCGCCCTGGCGGCGCGCGGGTTGTCCTACGGCATCCACGTCATGCTCGGCGCGAACCGGTGGGCCGAGATCCGGCCGAACGTGAAGGATCAGATCGGCACCAGAATCGAGCTGCGCCTCGGCGATCCATCGGACTCGGAAATGGATCGCCGTGCGGCGGTGCATGTTCCGATCAACCGTCCGGGCCGCGGCATGACCACCGACAAGCTGCACATGCTGATCGCCCTGCCCCGCCTGGACAGCGAGGTGAATCCGGATACGCTCTCCGACGGCGTCACCGCCGCGAAGGCGGGCCTGGTCGAGCTCTATGGTGAGCGCAGGGCGCCCGAGGTCCGCATGCTGCCCGCGGAACTCGACCGCGACCAAGTACTGGCCACCGCACGCGATCTCGGCCTGCCCATGAACAACAAGCGGGTGCTGATCGGGCTGAGCGAATCGGAACTGGCGCCGGTGGTGCTCGATTTCGAGGAGTCACCGCACCTGCTGGTGTTCGCCGACGTGGGCTGCGGCAAGACCACGCTGCTGCGCAATATCGCGCAGGGACTGGTGGAGAACACCCATCCCAACGAGGCGCGGGTCATTATGGTCGACTACCGCCGCACCATGCTCGGCGTGATCGACGGGCCGCACCTGGCCGGATATTCCACCTCCGCACAGACTTCCGTGCCCACGCTCAAGGAAGTCGCCGGGTTCGTGTCGAAACGTCTGCCCGGACCCGACATCACGCCGGCCCAGCTGCGCGAGCGCGACTGGTGGACCGGCCCCGAGGTGTACGTGATCGTCGACGACTACGACATGGTGGCGTCGAACAATCCGCTGCTGCCGCTGATGGATCTGCTGCCGCAGGCCCGCGATATCGGCCTGCACGTGATCATCGCGCGGCGCGCGGGCGGCGCGGCCCGTGCGCTCTACGACCCCGTGCTCGGGCCGATGAAAGATATGTCGGTGGACGGCATTCTGATGAGCACACCGAAGGACGAGGGTGTGCTGCTCGGCGACGTGCGCCCCGCGCAGTATCCGCCGGGCCGCGGCCTGCTGGTGTCGCGCACCCGCGGCCGCGACCTCATCCAGGTCTGCCACCTCCCCGCGCAGAGCTGATCGGCGCGGCCGCCCCCTGCACACGCCGGGGGCGGTCGGCCGACGTAGCTCACCCGCCGAAGGCGCTGCGGTCGAAGAAGTCCACGCCACTCGGCGCGTCACCGGAACGTTGCTGCTCGGACGAACCCGACGGACCGCTCGGCGACACCGTGCTCTCCTCCCCTCGCTCGCCAGGTCCCCGGCCAGTAGACGGCGCAGGCCGCGCCTCGTCGAATCCTGCTTCGGAGGCGGATCGCGTCGGGCTCGCTGACTCGCTGTCCTCTAGGTAATAGGGGGCGGGGGTGGTGGTTTGCAGCGACAGCAGCCGATGCGCCGCAAGGACGATGTAGGGCCATCCCACGTGCCCGGCGGGCAGCGCAGGCCAGTCGCCGAGCAGGCGCACGCGCACCCAGCGTGGTTCGTCCGCGTACACCATGCGGACGTCGACAGCGTCCTGTTCGGGGACCGCGCGTACCGAGGCCGTGATGATATCGGGATAAAGCGAGACCAGCCTGCGCAATTGCTCGATCGCACGCTGCGGCGCCGGGACCGGCATCGGCCGCATGCCCGCGACATCGACCTCACGCGGACCACCCGGTTGCCACAGCGGCGCGTCGAGCCGGTGCGGAAAGCGCAGGCCGAGCGCGGTGGCGGTGTCCCGATCCAGCGAAACCGTCGTGCCGTCCGCGCGACGCAACACCATCTCATCCACCGCCGATCCCGGTGCGATCTCGACCAATTCGCCGTCGTACACCGTGACATCCGCGGGCAGCGTCATGTTGCGCCGTAGTTCCAAGGTTCCTGGTACCTGCTGGAAACCGTGCCGGGCGAGCTCGACCACATCGACCCAGCCTTGGCTGTCGTCGCCCACCACCCAGCGCCACCCGCGCCCGGCGTCGGGCACCGGCCGTGACTCGTCGCCGTGTGCCGTGTGGTCGACGGTCAACGACCCGTCCGCGAACGGATCGATCTCCTCCGCATCGCAGGTCGTCAGCCGCACGGCGGCCATCGCCACCCGAACACCGTTGGGCGCCTGGATGATCGGCGAGTCGGAGGCCACCTCGGCCGCGGTGAGCCGCAGCGGCCCGGGAGGAACCGGCCCGTGCAGGTAGAGCTGCGGACCCCGCAGAGTCAGCCGATCTCGGTGCGCCACGGCGTGCGCGGGCGGCAGCGACAGATCCACGTCGGTGAGATCCGGGTGGTCGGGCAACAGATCGTTCAGCGCGGCCTCTGTCATGGTGTGCCAGGCCGCTTCCTCGGTCGCCATTACGACGAGCAACGGCCAGGTGGGACGATCCGCCGGCCAGTCACGACCACGGCTGTCGAACCGGGCGACCCGCACCCACCGAGCTCGCCCGTCTGCCAGCAGGCGAACGTCGACACTTCCGCTGTCCTGCACGCGGAACATGTCCCGAAGGAATTCCGGGTGCTGGTGGGCCAGCAAGCGCAACTGGCCGAAGACCGGCCCGCGCAAGCCGTCGAGATCGGCGGCTCGCGGTCCACCATCCACCCAGAACGGTCCGCGCAGCGGCAGCGGGCGAAACAACCCGAGCGCGGCAGCGGCGGACTCGTCGACCCAGATCGACCGCCCCCGAAGATGCAAGCGCAGCGCACCCGCGTGTTGCTCGGTCGACCCGGTGGACTCGTCTACTACCACGTCTTCACGCTGATAGACCGCGTGTGGTCCGTCGATGCCGGGCAGGTCGTGGGCGTATCGGAAGGTCTCGCCATCCGCGCCGAGCCGGAACCCGGCCGCGCGCAGCGACGCGTCCCAGACCCACCCGGCCCCGTTGGCACCGAACACTCGATACCTGGTTCCGGTGTCGTCGGTGTACCGATTCCACGGATCGTTCGGGGACCGCAGCACACCGAAAGCATTCGGTCTGAGCACCGCCTCACGATCGGTGTACACAGCAGTGAACGGCAGCCGAATGTGACGTTGGGTGGGCCGCAGCGGGTCGCTACGCATCTTGGGCCCGACCTCGGACGCGAGCGGGACAGGCCCGGCTGGCAGGACTCGCGCGCCGGTCGAACTACCCGGCGCACCGTCGTCGGGTTGCGCGATGGTATCCGGGGCGGTCGGCACCGTCGACCGTGTGGGTACCGGGCCGGAACCGCTTGTTGCGGAATCGTTCCGAGGCGTCGGCTGTTCGGCCGGCCGGGACTCGCTCTCGGCAGGATCACTCGCCGGTATGCTGTCGCCGACCACGACCTGGTCTGGGTTCGACTCCGCCGCCGGGCGTGCCGGGCTAGCCGCGGGCGCGTCAGCAGGCACAGACAGATTCCCTGGGGTAGACGCGGCCCCTGGGGTGGGCCCGTCCACCGGCTCCAGCGGCGAGCCGGTCACGGGCGCGACACCGTTGTCGACAAAACTCCGCAATGCGTCCTGAGCCTCAGCGGAGAACAGGTTCTCCTGCGCGTTGTGCTGGGCTGGTACGGCTCCGTTGTCGAGGAAGCTCCGCAGCGCACTGACAGCCTGCGAGGAGAGTAAGTTCTCCTGTGCGCCGTCGCCTCCGGATTGCGAAAGCACCGAGCGCACGGAGACGTTGGCCCGTGCGCCCCGCGAGCTCAGGTCCGGTGTCCCCCAGCGCTCGGGGAGGTCCTGGTGGTCGCCGAGATCGTCCGGGGTCGAGCCCATCGCCAGCGTCTCGATGTGCTGCTCGTCTTGATTCGCCACGGGCAGCGCGGTGAACTGGAGGTCGGCGTCGACCGACGCGTCGCGTAGCAAGCCGTCGATTGTGGCGCTCACGCTCGCGGCGAGCGCGATGGCCGGCCAGATCGGTCGCTCGGGATCGGGCCGCCACGGTAGGTCGGTGAGGCGCCCCACCCGCACCCACCCTGATCCCAAGTTGACATCAATGGTGCCGTCCCGGTTTTCGACCAGGCCACGCATGAGCTGTTCGGGTACCTGCGTCAGCTCCCACAACTGCCGGATCGGCAGCGTATTGGGCAGATGATCGAGATCGGCGGGAACCGGGCCGCGCGGACCCCACAGCGGTCCGATCAACGGGGTCACTGGCAATGTCCCGAGCTGGTGGGCGGTCTCCGCCAAAATATAGAGCTCGTTGCCATCGTGCATCAACCGAACCCACGTCGTCCCGTCGTCGTCGACCACCCGGTTCTCGTCGATGACAACCCGCTCCGATTCGTGGACAACGATGCTGTGCTGCTGTCCGGCGGCCGTGCGTCCGCCGATCTGCACGCCGCGGAAGAGCCGACCGGTGCCGGGCTGCCAGCGATAGCCGACGTCGGTCAGCTCGGCGGTGCGCAACCAGCCGGTTCGTCCGGCACCACTGGCCCAGAGCCAGTCGACCCCGTTGTGCCGTCGACGCGCGGCCGGGTGATCGGGGTGCAGCAGATACCCGCCCAGATGCGGAGGAAGGAGCTCACCGGCGGCGGTGTACAGCCGCGGCGCGTTGAACAAAAGCCGGGCACCGCGGCTGACCTGAGTGCGGTCCACCTCCCGTCCGTGGACAGCGTCGAAGCCGAGCAGCAGGAGATTCGGCGCCAGCCGCAGATTCGCGACATCTATCAGGTAATCCAACGCTTCGTCGTTGTAGCGCGTGGTGTTCGGGTATTCGCCGCCGCGATCGACGAGCATCTGGATGACGCCCGCTCGCACCACGACCTCGGCCGCGGCCGTCGCGGGCGTGCCACGGAGCATGGACGCGTGGGTGACCTGCGACTCAGTGTCCGCCAACCGTTGCGCCGCATAGATATTGGCGTATCGGTCCATGACGAACAGCGCGCGCCGACCCGCGGTATCGAAGACAACGCCGTCACCGGCGCGGTACAACCGCCCGTCCTGGCCGACGACCAGGCGCAGCTGCTCGAGCTGCTCATCCGTGATCAAGGCCGGGTATGCGGCATTCGCCCACACCGGGTCCAGTTCCGTCGCAACAGTCGTACTGCGGGCAGGCACTGGCACTCCGGTATCACCGATCAGGGGGACCTCGTCGTCGGCGACGAAGTTCTCGAGCAGGCCCTCCTCGACCGCCGTTACGGCGCGCAGAAACAGCACGGGCCAAATCGGCCGGTCGTCCGCCCATGCCAGGTCGCTGACCCGATCGACCCGCACCCAACGCGCCGCCTGGTCGACCATGAGGTGCACATCGACGGTGCCGTCGAGGTTCCTCCGCATGCGCGTGACAACGAGCGCGGGGTCCTCCTCGACCAGTGCCCGCAACTGCCGCACCGCGGCCGAGGCGGGCAGGTCGGCAAGGTCTTGTACCGAAGGGCCGTTCGTCGCCCACAGCGGGCCGCCGAGCGACTGCGGCATCGACAGCCCCATCGACTCGAGCGAATCCCTGCGCACGGTCACCGAATCCCCGGCCGCCTCGAGCACAACCAGGTGGGGAAGGTTGATGTCGGAACGGATACGCACCGACGCACCCACCGGCAAGATCCGAGTGGCGTCGAACTCGTCGACCGCCGCGGTAGTGAGTGTCCGTTCGCTGGCCGGGGTGTGCCGCAACACCGGGGCAGAGCGGTCCATCACGTAGGGCGCCAGCGCAATCGGCCCGCCGACTATGCGATGGAATACGTCTCGCTCCTCCAGGTACAGATAATGGTTCTCGGTCAACCACGTCAGGCTCCGCCGCACCTGCACCACGGTTTCGGACGCGTCTTCACCGCGGTGGACTTCGACGAACTGGAGCCAGGTCTCGCCGTTCTCATCGGTCTCGCTCGATCCGGTGGGCCGCAGCGGCACATGGTATTCCGCTTGCACCGGGTCGGCGGGGTCGAGATCGGCCCCGTGCCGCGCCAGCCACTGCTCGACCTGTCCGGCCAGTCGCTCATACCGCTGCGCCGTGGGGATCTGCGGGTACTCCTCGCTGCCCATGTCGGCGTATTCCAGGTCGTAGATAGCCAGGAATTCCCGGGCCTCGTTGTCGTGTTCCCGTGCGGCGGTGTACGCCTCGAGCACCATGGCGGGCCAGCTCGGGTGGCCGTCCCAGGAGGAATCCGCTGCGGGGCCGGGCAGCGTGGTCGCACGGTCCAGTCGGACCCACTGCGGCCGACCCTCGACCATGAGATGGACATCGACCACCCCCGGCTCGTCGAAACGGATCATGCTCCGGATCCGTTCCGGACTCTGTGTCACCAACTGCCGCAGCTGCGCGACTTCCGGGGTATCCGGCAGATGCTCCAGGTCGGCGAGCTGTGGACCGACCTCGTCCGGCCAGGCGGGACCGGTCAGCTCCCACCATCGGGGCAGACCGAGCTGTTCGACTCCCTCGCCGTGGACCCACACCTGGGTGTCGTCGACGAGCCGTTGCAGCAGAACAGAATTCCGCCCGTCCTCCTCGATTCTGGTAGCAGCCCGCTCGACCCGTTCGTACCCATATAGCCGGACCGGACCGTCCGGTCCGGTCACCGTGATCATTTGGGCCAGCCGCGCCCACCGACGTCGATATGCGAACCCCGCGTTGACCAGATCCTGCTGGGCCACCCAGCCGGGGCCGTTCGCGCCGGTCACCCACAGGTAGTCGACACCGTCGATCGTGCGCTGGGCGGCCGGGGTGTCGATATAGTTCAGCAGTCCGCCCGCGATCGGCACCATCGCCAGGCCTCGGTCGGTGCGCAGGCCCGGGTCGGGCAGCCGAACCTGCTCGCCCCGTGGGGTTCGGACCGGCGCTTCGTTGGTCACCGTGCCCACCGGGACCAACGAGATGGGCCCGTCGTACGGCACCGGCGCGGCCTCGAAGTCGTCACGAACCGAGTCCACCGGCAGCACCTCCTCGTCTTCCCACCAACGGCCCAGGGCGGGGGCAAGTATCCGGGCGTCGCGGTGCATTCTCAGCCGGTACGGCTCAGCCGTGAGCAAGGCCAGTGCCTCTTGGTTGAGGTCGTCGGGAATCTGGTACTCCCCGCTCCGATAGGCGAAGACCATGGGAATACCCTGGCGCACTTCGACTTCGAGCGCAGCGGTCGCAGCCGCACCGTGCAGCAGCGAGGCATGAGTGAGCCGGGTCTGTGGCTGTTGCGCGTCGGCGATGGCATAGATGTTGCCGAAGACGTCGAGCACCAGCAACGCGCGCCGGTTCGCCGGATGCTGGTGCCACTGGGCAGCACCGAAGATGTCCGGATCGGCCGCACCCATCCGCGCACCCCAGGTGGTGTCGAACAGCGAGCCGTCCACCGCGCGGTACAACCGTCCGTTGCTCCCGACGACGAGCCGGTACTCGGCCCGGGTCTGCTCGCTTACCCGACGAAACACCAGACCCTCTGGCAGCGGGACCGAGGCCAGGGTGACCGGGGTGGTGGACGGCGGTGGGACCAGCTCCTCGGTGTCGGCCAAGAACTGTTGCCTCGCGGCGTGGTCCGCACCGTGCCCCACGACCGCAGGCGCGAGTACCGGGCCGGTCGGGTCCGACGCGACCGAGTCACCCGGTGCCGAAACCGATTCCGACGATGAGGTCGGCGCTACCGCCGACGAGGGCACCGAGCCATCCGGAACAGACACCGCGGCTTGCTCATCCACTACGGAGTGCACCGGATCAGCGGGCAGCCCGGCCAACTCGTCGGGCGGCACAGACTGTTCGTCGGCTACTGGCACCGGCGCGTCCGGAGACGGCACCATGACCTGTTGTTCGAGCGAGGTTTCGAGCGCAGGAGTGGGTTCGCGCACTGCGGGAGCACTCGGATTATCCACTCGCACAGCGTCATTCCGGTCAACGTGCGCCAGGGGAACCCTGGCCCGCCTGCGGTGCCGCCGCCACCAACCAGTGGCCGGGGCGGAAGCTGTCGGGCCCGCCGCGCCGCGACGCCGGCGCAGCACCTGACCCAGCGCGCCGACGAATCCACCGACCACATCCCGGGTTCGGCGCGCTGACCCGGCACGCACCCGCGGCAGAGTCGGCCGCTGTTGGGTCGAGGCGGCGCGGGCGGAGCGGGCACGGCGGGCGGACAGGACCTGCCCTCCCCCGCGATACGGCAGCGCGGTCCCCACCGCGTCGTTGTCGGCCACGGCGGCAGGTGGCAGCAGCACATCGGCGGTGAGAATGGTCCGACCGGTCGCGGCCACCCTGACGTCGTTGATCCGGTAGCTGGTACCGCGGGGCAGCACCAGTTCCTGCTGATCCCCGCCCGGCGCGGCGCTCAGCGCGCCGATGTACATGCCGTGCGCGCCCGGCCACACCACCAGTTCCAGGCAATAGTCGCTGTCTGAGGCCACGATCGTTTCCGCCCCGACGGAGGTCGACAGATAACCGCGCTCGGTCTGAATGGTTCCGATGAGCTGCCGGGGATCACCGTCGCCCAGCGGTTGGCCGTCCGCGTCGAGCATGAAACCGATGGTCTCCACGACGCGAATCACCTGAATCGGTTCGAACAGCCGCAACGATCGCACGGTGGCCTGATCGAGCAGGCGCGCCTGCCGCAGCACAGGCGCCGGTGTCACCTCGTCGACGCCGTAGTAATCCAGCAGCGAGTCGTACAGCTCCTCTTTCTCCTGGAGGTCCGCCAGTCGCGTGTCGCGCCGCGCATCGTTCAGGACTTCCTCGATCAGGCGCAGGCGTGCACTGGTCTCGACCGTGGCCCCATCCTCGATCAGGAGTGTCCGGTCCTCTTCGAGTTCCTCCACTGTCGGAAGTGCGTAGTGGTCTTCGCCTTTCAGTTCCTCGATAGCGCGGACGGCCTGCCGCAATCGCTCTACGTATGCACCGATTTCGGCCTCGACCGAGTCGACACCGGCGATGCTGCGCAGAATCAGATTCACCCACGTGTTTCGTTCATAGGCGTGCACCGCCTGACGCACAGCGAACCACTCGGTGCCCTGGAAGTCCCGCATGCCGGCCAGATAGCGAGTGGCGTATCGCGCTCCGTCCGAGTTGGTCTCGAATCGGCGAACACCGTTGGAACCGATCTGCCCAGGGTCGGGCTCGGCGGGCACCACGCCGTCGGCACCGACCGCGACGTGGTAGTGCCCGGCCCCGTCGCCGGTCGCCCGCAGCACCGTGTGCACCGGCCCATCCGCACCGTAGCGAAGATGTTCGATCAGGTGCCCCGGACGTGCGATGTCGACGTTCAACTCGAGTGTTCGCACCACGTACGGCAGGAAGAACTCGGCTGCCGCGTCCTGATATGCCCCGTCCTGCAGCAATACGGCGAGCTGCTCCTGGAATGCCTTGCGCCGCTCCGCTTCCGGCGCATCGTCCAGGAACCCGTCGAAGAATCCGTTCCAGGCGCCCGCCGCCCGCTGATGCAGCGCCACCACCACCTCGGCGCGCAGATCTTCGTGCGCGGTCTCGCCCGGCATACGCAGCATCGCCGCCATCGCGTGGAACAAGCAGTTGCCGCCGCCGGGCATGGATTTCCACACCAGGCCGGCAGGCGCGGCGACGCCCTCGACCACCCTGTTCAGTTCCGTGGCCACCGTGGTCTCGTCCGCTCCGCCGCGCAGCGAGTCACCGACCTCGGCCACCGTCTCGACCGCGTCAGGAACGGCGGCATGGTTGACGGCTGCGTGGTAGCGGAACTCCGCGACATGCAGAGCGGCGGTGGCTCGGCCCTGGGTAGCGACCCTGTCGAATTTCGCGAGATGTTCGACATCGACGGCGATAACGCCCCGCCCAATGTTCGGGCGATACTCGATACCAGGCCCGGGCACCGCGGCGGGATACATGTTCCACGGATTGTCCATGACCACCCGCACCGGGTTGCCACGCGCATCGTGTTCCACACCGATCACCGAGTACGCGTGCGTGCCCACCAGTCCGGGAACCAAACTCGTATTTTCCTTGCCTGGACCGAACAGGGGCGTGCCGAGTAGGACCTGGTCACCACGGGACAGCGCGTAGTCGATGCGGGCGGCGAATTCGCGGGCCAGGATCGGATATCGAGCGGCGGACCGTAGGTGCGTCTCGGTGGCGTAGATATCGTCCATGTACCGATTGATCCGCGCACGTTCGACAGCCCATTTACTGACACCATCCCGATCGAATGTCTCGCGCATGAGCCGATCCATGCCCAGCGGGGTCTGGAATTCATGGTCGGATTCGAACTGCCGCAACACGCTCAGGTAGGCAGCGTCCGTTGGCGCGTACTGTCGCCCCAAAGCATCCAGGGTGGTCTCCAGGAGCCGCTGCCGCTGTGCCATGGCCGAGACCAACGCCGTCGCGAACTCCCGTTTCGGGTCGACGTCGCGTCCGGCGCCATCGCGAGGACCGAACTGTTCGTGCAGGGCGTCCGGACCGAAACCGCTGGGATGCAAGAAGAAGAAACTGCTCCCAGTGGTGATGGGCGGCAGCACCCGGCCCGCACTCCCGGTCTCCTGGAAGCCCTGCCGCAGCGCACTGGCCGCATAGGCGATCTCGCCCCCCTTGCTGATTCCCAAGTAACCGAGGTGCCCACCGAATTCCGCCGCGTACGCCTTCTCGATCAACGCGGGCCAGATCGGATACCCTGCCCGATGCCCGGCATAGTGTCCATGCCGGGTGTACCGATTGATGTAGATCTTCTTATCCACGTGGACCCACGTCGGCCCGTCCGCGCGGAACAGTCGCACACCGACGGTGCCGTCCTCGTACTCGTGGATCATCTCCTTGATCGCCCACGGCGCGTGGGTGGCCATGTTCTTCAAGACCGACAACAGATAGCAGTCGCCGATCGTGCCCTGCTCCACGTCGTTCGGCGACGGCATATCGTTGTCGAACAAGGGACTCGCGTTGCGGTTGGCCGGGACAACCAGGGTCAGCACGTCCTCCAACGCCACCGGCACCCGATACCATCGGCCGTCCGTCCGGTTCGGATCCTGCACGACGAGCCCGCCGTCGGCGGTGAACAGAGCAAGCCACGTCGCGCCGTCCTCAATGGCCACCGGAGCGCGGTCACCGACGGCCGCGAAGCGCAACCCCGGATTCGCGCCGGACCACCGCAACTCGGCCATGTCGCCGGGCGGATCGATGCGCACCTCGAGGTCGGGCCACGCAGTGGGATCGATCATCGCACGACCGGTCCCAGTCGTGGTGGAGACCCAGATCTCCCCGGTCTTGATGTCGCGCAGGAACCAATCTTTGTCTATTGCGCCCGAACGGAATTCATACAGTTCGCCGTCGGAAAGAGTCACCTTCAACGTACCGTTGGTGACGACCCGCGCCGGGAACGGCACCGCGCGCACCGCGCCCGCCTCGGCGAGCGATGGCGCTTGCCGAGCCGACGATGCCGACCATGCCGGTGCGGTCGGCGCCTGCCGCGGTTCGAGCCAATCCTGCGGTAGGGCGAGCATGCTGTCCAGTCCGCTGTAGGCACCGGTCGCGGCGTGATAGTGCCCGCCCGCGTAGTCGACGCGAACGAGCACGCAGTCGGCGTCGGCCAGATCGTCCACCGGCGGCGCGAAGCGCTCGTCCACGACGACGATCGGCCGTGGGAGCGACTGCGATTCCTGGATCGCCTTGATCAGTAGATCCGCCAGGTCGTTGTTGAACGCGCCATCGACGCCCAGCTCGGCCAGTTCACGTTCGAAACGCGCGGCACGCTCCCGCTCCTGCTCGACGCCGGCGGGGTGGTACAGGTCCAGGAACCGCTGCCGGTTCGCCCGAATGTGGTCCAGGGCTTCGGCGCGCACACTCGCAGGGTCCTTGTGGCTGTTCACCGCCGTCACGAATGCCGTGAACAGGCAGTTGCCGTCCGGGGCTACCCGACGCAGTTCGAGACCGGCGGCGCACAGGGCACGCAGCTGCTCGATGGTGGGATCGAATCGGCGGCCCTCGAGCTCGGCCAGGCCGACTCGGACATCCTCGGACGCGAGCACGAAGCGGTCGAGCACCCGTGCCGCGAGACGATCGGTCCGGTGCTCCGAGCGCGCCAGCTGCTCGCGCACCGCCACAAGCCCCGCCGCGGTACCGTCGCATTGGGCGGCGGCCATTTCCTGGGCAAACCGATGATCCAGCAGGATCCGCGCCGACGCACGAATTTGATTGTGCGCGATCGGTTTCCGATCACCGAACCGGTCGGTCGCGGGTTCGGTCGCTGTGACGCTGCGATCGAGCAGGGGTTGACGCAACGGGGCGCCGTCCGTGTCCACCGCGACGTGATAGTGCCCATCGCCCGCGCCCGTCGCCCGCAGCAGCGTGAAGACGGGACGCCCACCGCCGTGCCGCAGCGCGGTGGTCACGCCGGGGACACCGTCGACCGCCGGACGCACGATGTCCACATTCAGTCCGAGCTCACGCACCAGGAACGGCAGCAGGAACTCGGCGGCCGGTTCACGGAACATCTTGTCCCGCAGCAAATTCGACAGCTGCTGCACAAAACTCGCCTGCCGCACGGCCTCGGGCTCCCCCGGCCGGAAGGCGCCGAAGAGTTCGGCCCACTGCCGATCGGCTTTGACGCTCAACCCTTCGACCACCGCGGCACGCAAATCATCGTGCGCGCCTTCATCATTCATCCCGAGCAAGGTCGCCAGCGCATGGAACAAACAGTTCCCATCACCCGGCATGGACTTCCACACCCCACCTCGTGGCGCACGCACCCCTTCGACCAAGGCACTCGAGGACGCGACAACCGTAGCCGCCTCCGCGCCGCCCCGCATCGACGCCCAAACACCCGGTGTCTGCGCAGCGGAAGCCGCATGCACACCGGTGAACCCCACAACGGTCGCGCTGTCTTGGGACGCCGCGGGCGCGGTACCGGCGGCCACGTCCGCCGGTAGTCCCTGTTCCAGCAGCAGCGGTCCCTGCTGCCGTTCGAAGACCAGATACCCCGGATCTGCCGGTGGGTGGCTTGTCCGCGCCGCATCCACGCGATCGTTGCCATGCACCGCGACATGCGCCTCCAGCAGCAGAAGCGGCCAGATCGGCGCATGGTCCGGCTGACTGACGCGCAGCGCGGTGGACCGGCCCACGCGCACCCACCGCGGCGCACCGGCCACGGTCAGCAGCACATCAAGGCCGAGCACTGCGGCGTTATCGATCACCAGCCCGGAATCGCTGTCCCGAACGATGTTTCCCACACCGTCGCCGACTGGGTTGCCAACGTAGTCCGTCACCACGTCGCCGGTAGCGTCGTGCACCACGTTTCCAGCGGAGTCGACTCGATTCCCGCGCGCGTAGATGATGTCGCCGCGAACCGCGACCGCGTGGTCGCCGACCGCTACCACGAAGCGCACCATATTCGCGATGCTCCCCGCTGTGGCGACCCGCGCGCGCAGTTCCCGGGTCACGGACCAATCCGGCAGGTGCGCAAGGTCTGCCTCCGTCGGACCGCCCGCGGCGAAGATCGGTCCGGCGAGACGACGTGGCCGCGGGCCGATCGCGGCAGGCTCCAGGGATGGCTCGTTGCTCCACTCGCCGAGCGGCGCGAACGAGATCGGCGACTCGACACTCGGCGGGACCCACATCCGCGCGGCCCTGCGGGTCTGCCGTTCACTGGAGCCGAATGCCGAGAACACGGCGAACTGATTGAAATGTCGTGCGGGGACCGTTGTTTGCCGATTGGACTCGTCGAGGAGCAGCACCTCGGTCACCGTGGCGGTCGACTCGTCGTACACCACGTCCGAAACCAGGTAGCGGTAGTCACCGAGCAGGGTGGTGTCGGCGGGACTCGTGACCCAGCGCGGCCTTGTGGCGACGACCAATGTCGAACTGCGCTCGAACAGGCGGCGGATCTTGCCGCCCGCCATCCGGGTCAGCGGTGTATCGCCCTGTGGTGCATCCGATTCCCAGTCGGACATGCTGTCCAACAGCAGACGCAGAGCGGGACGTTCGAAGTCCCCAGGGGGCAACTGCTGCCGCAGGAACTCGCGGAAGCCGGCCTCAGTGCGCACATCGTTGTGCCGCATCCAATTCGTGAATTGCGTGGCGCTCTCGGCGTGCAGCAAAGCGTCGAATACCGCAGGCCAACCGCGCCACACCGCCGGGCCGCACTCGCGCAAGTGCTCCCGCAGCTCCCGCAGCGGTCCGGCGTACGGCCAGCCCTCCGTACCGAGGGTTCGCATGAGTGCACGCGCGAACGCGGCATCGTCGTACATACGCGCGGTTTGTAGGAACGACCACAGCGGGTCGGTGTCGATGCCTTCGGCACGGAACCACGAGAGCCGGGCGCGCGCATCCTCCCAGATCTCGAGGTTGCCGGCAACCATGCGTCTCGCACGCCACGAATCCTTGTGTGACAATATTTTTCGCGCGACGCGCGCATCCCCGAGCACCCGCGTCAGCGTGCGCTCGTCCATCCGCATCGGGTGCGCGATCTCCCGGGATTCGACGCCGCTACCCGCACGCCAGCGCCCCGCAGGCGCCCATTCTCCGGCCGGACGCAACGCGGTGGTCGCGCTGGGCAGGCGCGCCCCGACCATCGCGTCATCGAGGACGGTCGCACCACCGCGCAGCACCGCCCCGAACTCCGCGCCCTCGCCGGCGTCGCCGAGCGCCGGGCCGCGCAGCAGCGTCCAGGCCTTCTCGAGCACCGCGGGCCACAGCGGCTGCCCTGGAACGTGCGCCCCGTAGGCAATTCTGCCGTCGTAGGCATAGAACCTGCGGTCGACCGCGACGCGCTGCGCCGTTCCGTCGGGGGCGGTGAAACGGACCTCGAAGACCCCGTCTGGGCGCTCGCGCACCATCCGCCGCACCCAGCCGGGCCGTTCCCGCACCAGGTCAATCAGCTCGGCATGCAAATACTGTGCGCCGCTGTGTATTTCGGTGTTGTCCCACACCACGTCCGTTTCCCGGGGAATACCGTCGGGGGCGAACAGCGGTCCGCCGAGCCAGACAAGGGTGGGTACCACTGTGCCGAACATCCGCTCCGGCACCGCATGCCAGGCCGTCGCGTCGTCGGTGGCGGCGGGGTCGCGAACCAGGACCTGGTCCGGCCGATCCGGACTCCGATACATCGGCACGGTGGTACCGGCGGCGAGCCGTACCTGTCTGCCTCGGGTCAGCGGCTCGGTCGAGGTGAACACGACCGGATCGGTGAGGTGGAGTTCGGCTCGCGGCAGCGACAACTCGGCGTTCCACAGCGGATCCATGCCTCGGCCAGTACGTTCGACGGTCGTGCCCCAGCGGCGATCGACGACCTCCACTGACTCCGGCCGCCGCAGCAGACCGCGACGTTCCATGCCATGGCGCATGACCCCGAAGGTGGTGAGCGCGTCGGCGAACCGTTGCCTGCCGCTGACCAGTGGCGACGACACCCACCGGCGCGCCCGCGTGCCGCGGTCCGACCCAGACACTCCCCCGTGTCCCAGCCAGACCACGACCGCCGATCGGCCGCGCGCATCCTGGTGCTCGAGCGCCGCGTACCGGTCGGCGCCGAGCTCCAGCCCCGGACGCAGGGTCGGCCCCGCCGACTGCTCCGCTCCCGGCACGTGCCACACGACCGATCGCGCAAGGTCGGTGTCCCCGAAACTGAGTATCAGGGAACCGGTTCCACCGAACGCTTGCGGTTCGAACCGTTGCAGAAATACCTGCGGCGTCGCGATACCCGAGCGCTCGGCCACCCACGCGGCCACCTGACCGGCGTCGGTCAGCGTCGAATCGACCGCCCGCACAACGGAGATCAGACGTTGCTCGTTCGCGGTGAGCTGTCCAGCCTGCTCGCGCTCAGTTAGTCTCGAAAGCTCAGCACGCAGGTAGGTGCGGTTGAGGGTGTCGCGCACACCGACCGGGATGCCGTCCAGTTTGCGCAGCCGGTGGTAGCGGGTCACCAACTCGTATTGCTCCGCCGGTGGCAGTGTGTTGAAACGCAGTGCGTTCCACCAACGTCCGCCGTGCTGATCCCACCAGTGGACCGTCTGGTCTGCACGATTGCGCAGGTCGACCACTGAGCCGGACATTGTCAGCTCCGAGGGCAGCTCGGGCGGTGGGACGAACTGCCGCGCTGCCGACGACGCGTGCTGCCTTACCGGGCCGCGCAGACCGAGCACGCTCGCTGAGTGCGTACCGGATGCCGCGACGGCCGACGGGCCACCGGCCGCGGTCGACTGGTCGATACCGGTCGGCTGGTGGGCCGTGCCGTCGATTGCCGAACCAAGAGTGGTGGCCGGGGTCGTGCCGAGCGCGGGCGGAGTCGTGCCGAGCGCGGGCGGAGTCGTACCGGGCGCGGCCGGGGTCGTACCGAGGGCGGCCGGCGTCGTGGCCTCCGTCGCTCGCTCGACCACGGCCTCCGTGCCATCGTTGCTGGAAGGCCGGTCGGGTTGTTCGTCCGCCCGTTGCGCGATCGGGCCGTCGTTCGTTTCGGCATCGGATTTCCACGCGTCGAGTTGCCCCGGCAGGGCCGCCACCGACGCACGCCAGTGCGCACCCAGGTAGGCCAGGAATTCCGCTCGGCCACCGGTTTCCGGACGCTGCGCCAGTGCCTCCCGCACGGCGTCGGCGGTGCGCTCGCCCAGCAGCACGGTCAGCTCCGTGTGCTCGAGCGCGGCAAGGAGATCGGGGGTCAGGCCCTGTTCGTCCAGCACCGCACCGACTCGGTCCGTTGCCGTGGCCACCTCGCGAATCAGGAACTCCGCGAACGCTTTCCGGGTCGCGTCGACGGTGCCGCGCACCGAAGTCGCGAAGAACCGATTCGCCCACTCGAGCAACATGGCAAGCAAGCCCGGCTCGCGCACGATCGAGGCAAGCACGCCATGGCTCACTTCCAGCGATGCGACCGACGATTCGGTCGCCTCGGTCGCGATCCGAGCCCGGCCGGTGCCGACACCGGCGAATCCCTTCTCGCCGCCGCGGAATACCGCGAACGCCTTCTCGAACACCGCGGGCCACAACGGTTGTCCGGGTTGCTCGACGCCGTACGGGAGCGCACCGGAGGCATCGGCGTAGAAGGTGTCGTCCACCGTGACCCACACCCAACGGCCCTGCGCCGCGTCGAAGAACCGGACACTGAACAACCGCTTGCCGTCGGCGTCGGTGCGCACGCGGATCATGTCCTTGATCAGCCCGGGCACCCGAGTCGCCAACGCGCGCAGATCCGACAGCAGATAGCTGGTGGCGGCGACGCCGTTGCGAAGGTCCTCGATGGCGGGCAACCCGTCCACGCCGCCGAACAGCGCCCCGGCGCTGGGGCGGACATCGATGCCGAGCCGCTCCGGCACCACCGAAAGCCAGCCGATGCCGCCCCCCGGATCCACCTGCATCATGCCCTCGTGCCCCGGATCCGGTCGGACCCGCGCCGTCGTGGGCAGCAGCTGCAACACGTCGCCGTCATTGTCGGTGACGAACACTCCCGTCGTGACCGGCACCACTTGCTCGGCACCATCCGGCCCGGTGACCCGGCGGAACACCGACGCGGACAGTTCCGCCGAGATCACGACCGAGGCGCCATCGGGCAGCTGTACCCGGACCCCGTCGCGCTCGTCACTCGGCAGCACCGGCAACGGGTCCATCGTGTCGAGGGTCACCAACCGGCCGGTGCTGTCGTTGAAAAGCACGGTCGCGTGCGGGAATTCGCCCACGGTCACCGGCATCGTCGGCGTCATGTCCGCAGGGGGCGTGCGCATGTCGAGCTCCGGTGCGCGATCCCCTGGCACGTCCGCGGCGGGAGGGTCGTCGCGGGTCGGGCCGGGCCCGTCCTGGTCGATCGTCTCCGGCACCGGTGGCGACGGTGCGATCGCTGGCGCCGGGGCGGGGATCGACGCGCTCTGCTCGGCCTGCGCGAGCGCCCCTTGCATGCTCGCGAGGTTCGTCCGTGCCAGATGTGCGCCATTGTGCCGTTGCAATGTCGACACCAATTCGACCATGTCGGCTTCGGCGGCACGTCGCTCGGTATGTGCGCGATCCCTGGCCACCCGCGTCGCCTCCAGATCCGCACGCGCCTGATCGAGACGACCCGAATCGACGGGACGCTTACTCGCCGCGAGGGTTTCATGCGTTGTCTGCGCCTGCTGGTGCCGGGTCTCGGCCCGCTCGTGGGCCGCCACCGCGTCGGTGTAGCGGGTTACCGTCACGGCGTGCTGGGGCGAGTGCGCGAAGAGTGTGTCATCGGCCGCCATGAAGTAGCGGACGCTGCCCTCCTGGCCGTTACGAGCCGCGCGGTTCTCGGCCTGGATGTCGATGTCGTGCAAGCTCGATCTGCCCGACACCAGCACCTTCAGACCGCCCGTTGCGCTCACCGCGTCGCTGACCGCGATGTCGACGCCGCGACCGCCCTGGCGATTGATCACCAGCACCTTGCCCCGTTCACCGGCCTCGGCGAAGATCGCGGTCAACCGATCCTGTGCGTGCACACCGTTGTCGAGGAACCACTGCGCGTCGACCACCGTGTGTTCGACGTTGCGTGCCGTGAGCAACGCCGAGATCGGCGCTGCCTCGCTGTTGCGGTTGACGATCACCAGCTGCGGCTGCGCGTCGGGCCCGTACTCGGCGGCCACGTGGTCGGCGATCTGGCGGTGCTTGCCGGCCTGATCGACCGAGAGCACATCCTCCAGGAACCGCAGTTTCGAGGCACGGTAGCGCGGGATCTCCACGACATCGGGCATGCCGTACCGATCGGACAGCGCACCTGCGACACCCTCGGCCGTGCCCGAGGCACCGGACACCGTGGTGTAGTTCTCATCGGAAAACAATTCGCCCGCGGTGACGCTGCGCGAGCCCGACGAATCCGCGCGGATCTGCAGGCCGTGCTTGGCCTCGACGGCCTGGGCCAGACCACCGTTCCACCGACTCTCGGTGGCGGTCTTGGGATCACGCAGCAATCCGTGGGTGGTCTGATCGATGATGACGATCTTCCCCTCGGACCGGTCGATGATGTAGTGATCGTTCTCGACGAACTCCCAGCGCGCCGTCGCCGCCGAATTGATCCGCCGCACTTCGGCTTCCAGTACTTGCGGATCGGCGGAACCGTCCGGATCCAGCAGCTTGGTGACCGTGGCGAGACCTTCCTCGGTGAGCCGCGCCGGCCCGCCGATCTGCTCGGGGCCGCGGCCGAAATGCTCCGGACGCAACGCACCGGATTCCAGCTGCTGGTCCAGGAATTGTTTGGCCCGAATCACGGCGTCGACGGTGCCTGCCGGAGCGGGCTGGGCAACGCCGTCGGAGATGATCCAGGTGGTCTCGGCGTGCACCAGCGCCTCGTCGATCTCGTCGAGCACGGCCATCCGCCCCGGCACCACCTTGCCGCGCAGATGGCCGAACCCGGCATCGTTCAACGTGCCGATATAGACCGTCGGCTCACCGTCCTCTTGGACGGGGTAGGCATTATCGGGCCCATCGTCCGGGTTCATCCGGCCGATCTTGAATCCGTAGGGGCCCAACACCTTTTGATAGAGCGTGTACGCGTCGTGCGCCAAGGTGTCGCGAGTGGTGAACACCTGCAGCGACTCACCGGAGCCCACGTGCAGGATCGCGTCGGCGAGGAACGCGAGCGTCTTGCCCTCGCCCGCTGCCATGTTGATAGGGCCGTGCCGCATCGCCATGGCCGCCATCACCTGGGTGAAGTACAGCGTCTTCCCGCCGTCACCGTCGGGCTTCGCGGTCTCCCGGCGGATCAGCTCGATGGTGGCCGTCACGGCCCGCTCGTACGCCGCGACCTCGTCCGGATCGGTGGAAGAGTGAAATTTGCCGCCCGCCAAGGCTTCCCGGAGATCATCGCGGGACAGCCCGCTCCAGTCCTGCGGCTGGTACTCCTCGACCAGTCGGTGCGCCACCGCTTCGAAGTCACGGGGCGGCACCGGGTCGGCGAGGCTCACCTCGGCCTCGCCGGGCATACGAACCGAGGTCAGTCGCGGGTCGGCGAGCAGGTCGTCGAGGGAACGCTCGACTGGTTCGTCGGTGTCCACGCGGCGCCAGCCGGTGTCGGGGGCGTCGCCGTCTTCCACTGCGGCGTCAGAACGCCGCCGGATGTAATACGCCGTTGTTTCGTCGCCGAGCACCACCAGATCCGCCTCGGCGGTGGTCGCGGTCCGGAACTGCTCCTTGGTCAGCACGCGCGGATCGGACCCGAGACCGTCGATCCGGTCCCACGCCATGCCGTCGGGTAGCGGTGGCCGGTTCGCCGCGGACTCCGACTCCGGGGGTGTCGTCTCGGCGTCGCGGTCGGCCTGGTCGTCGGCATCGGACGCGGGATCTCGGTCCGCGGCACGAGGAGTCGGTGCGGCGGCGGGCGGCCACTTCTCCCGGTCGGCGGCCGTATACCTGTGCCCGTTGTGGTTGTAGTGCGCGATCTCGTCGTAGTGCGCGCCGAGGGCGCTCTGCACCCGTGCCGGAGCCGGGCGGTAGGCGCCCGCCCAGTCGTAGACCGCGGTCATCTTCCCGTCGACGAATTGGGCCTTGAACGCCGTGTACACGCCCGCGTGGTGGAACGACTCGTGCGGGAGATCGCTGATGTACCAATTACCGTCGTGGTCACCGATCACGGTTCGCATCACCGGAGCACTGCGCCCGGCCCAGCGTTCCAGCAACGGACCGCTACGCGGCAGCTTGGTCATCGGGGTGCCGCTCTCGGGCACCATGTCGCTGTCGGAGTCTCCTCTTGACGCCGCATTCGACTGACGCGAGCCGGAATTCGAGGCGCTGGACGTCGGCGCGGACGAACCGTCCGATTCGTCCTCGGACCCG
Source organism: Nocardia brasiliensis (assembly GCF_011801125.1). NCBI lineage: Bacteria > Bacillati > Actinomycetota > Actinomycetes > Mycobacteriales > Nocardiaceae > Nocardia > Nocardia brasiliensis. The sequence continues at coordinate 1,833,058 of NZ_CP046171.1, read as the reverse complement.
GACGAGTTGGACCGGTCCGGCCGTTGCGCGGTGTCGGTGGCGTCATCGGACTGACGCACGGGGACATCGGGGTCTCTGACCCAGCGGCCGTCCGGCCCGCATACGTAGCGGTACTCAGCCATCTCCTCAGCGGTCAACCGATAGACACCGCGCGAAAGCGGTTTGTCGTAACCGGGCGTGCTGTCATCGTCGATCTTGCCGCCCGACGGCTTCTTCTGCCCGAACCCGGGCCGCAACTCCAGGTCGTTACCCGCGGGTTCCCGGTAGGGATCGCGACCCTCGTGCGGCGATTTGGCGCCTCTGATCAGCCCGATCGTGTCCTGCATGGGAATCAGGTAGCGCAGGAACGCCTTACCGCCCGGCCAAACCGGTCCGAGCAGGGCAGCGTCGACGCGACGCCACCGCGCATCCGAGCGCCCGGCACCTCCGGTCTCGGGGTGACCGTCCTCGGTTTGTACCCGAGCCGTACCGGCGGGTCCGTGCTCGTCGGCGACCGCACCATCGCTCGCCCTGGCACGGGGCCCGGCACTGCCCGCCGCATCGGTGCTCGCGGCACTCCGCGTCCCGGTGGGCGAGCCATCGTCCCTGCTGCCGCTCTCGACCCCCTCGTCCGAGCGCGGATTGCCTTTGCCGCCAACACCATCGGAGGCGTCGCCGGAGTGTGCCTCCCCCTTGCCGCCAGCGACGGGGGCGGCAACGGCGTCTGAATCGCCCTTGTTACCCACACCTTCAGGTGCATCCGCCCTTGCGGCACCCTTGGCACCGACGGGCGTACCGTCGTCCCCCTCGCCACCGGCACGGCCGGATGGGTTGGCCGGATTCGCATCTCCCCGCCTGCCGACATCCGGCGCGTCCACCGCATCCGAATTCCCCCGCTTACGAGTACCGGCCGACGCCGGGCCCGCTTCGCCGTCCTGGCGGCCCGCGCCACCGGCACGGGAGTCTGCCGTAGCGGAGCTACGGGTCGAATCCCCCGCACGAGGTTTCACGGATGACGGCGTCCGCTCCGTGCCCGCAGGACTGCGATCGCCGCCGTTTTGTTGCGTATCAGCCGTTTTCGGGCGCGCGCCGCTCGGCTGCGGATCCGGCGCTCCGGCTTTCGACTGCACCGAGGCCTGCTCCGGCGCCGACGGGCGATTGGCCGGCGGTGCGGTACTGCCGGACGTCCTCGCGTCCACACCGGTCGGCCCTTGATCGTTGCTCGCGGACGACGCGCGCGCGGGCGTCGGAGCCGAAGCGCCGACCGACGAGGACTGCGGTGTACCGGCCGAACCAGCGCCCGGCGCCCCCGCCCTGGCCGGATTTCCCTGCGATCCACCAGCATTCGTAGCGTTGGCATTGGAACCGCCCGTGCCAGAAGCGTTTGCATTCGAACCGGCCTGGTTGGCACCAGTCGCGCTCGAAGTACCCGTTGCTGATGCGCCGGAACCCGAGCCTGCCGCACCTGCCGTGCTCGAACCACCTGAACCGACCGCACCCGCCGACGCAGCCGCACCCGAAGCGCCCGAGCCCGAACCAACCGCACCCGACGCGCCGGTGCCCGCAGCGCCGGCTCCCGTACCAGGCGTAGTGGCAGCAGAATCACCGGAGCCGACCGTGGACCCCGAGGCACCGGCCCCAGACCTGGTCCCGCTCGCCTCACCGACCGAGTCGCCCGCTTGCCCGTTCCGGCCGGTCGAATTCTGCTGTCCTGAGGCGTCGGACGACCCCGAACTCGGCGAGCCCGAAGACGTCCCACCACCCGAGGCCGACGTGTCGCGACCGGTCGCGCCGCCGCTATTCGCCGCCACGGAGCCGTCGCGCTGCCCCGCACCGGACGAAGACTGGTCATGCGCCTCGGCTCGCCCACCGGAAGTGCTTCCCGGCGAGGATATTTCGTCCCGGCCGCTGGGCGGCGGCTGGTCCGTCGGCGTCGAGCCGTTCGGCGGCCCCTCGATCTTCGAGGTGGGCGGCGGTGCGCTGCCACCGTCGTCGCCGAGCACAGGTCCGCCACCGGGCGACGGGCGCAGAGTCGGCGTCTCGGGCGTGTCGAAGTGCGGCTTGACACCGGAACTGCGCCACCCGCGCGCGCCACCGGCAAATGCGCCCGCGGCACCGGCACCGAGCATGCGGGGGTCCAGTTCGAACGGACCACCGTTGATGATCTGGTTGGCGACACCACCGCCGACCATGCCGCCGACGCCACCGGCACCGCCCTCCACGAATCCGACGAGCAGTTGCTGCCACCGCTTGTCGAACTCGCTCCGGAAGATCTTGCCGCCCGCGAGTTTGAAGAGGTCACCGCCGATCTTGCCGAACAGCGAGCCGAACGCACCACCCAGCGCGCCACCGAGGGCGTACTGACCGAGGGCCTTGCCGTCGAAACCGTCCCGATGCCCCGCCGCCATCTGGCCGAGCTGCAGCAGGATATTGAGGATCATCTGCTGCCCCATGGCCTTGAGCGCGGCCACCACCATGAACAAGACCGTCTGCTTCAGCCAGCGGAAAAGCACCTGATACCAGGCGATCAGCACCACTTCCTGCACCGGAGCGGTGGGCGGGAACAGCCAGGCCACGGCGATTTCCCAGACCAGCTGCACCAGGCCGACGATGATCATGATCTTGTTCTCTTGGATCGCGCAGCCGACCTGGTCGCACGATTTGGCGAGATCGTTCATGGATTTCGCGATGGCCTGCAACGACGCGTCGCCGGATTCGTCGGTGAGATGCTTCAGCGTCTGCACCATCGACGAATTCAGTTCCGCCGCGGAGGGATACGCCGCGAGGACATCGTTGATCGCGTCCTCGATACCGTTTTCCAGCGCCGCCAGGGCGGCCGAGGCCTCCGACCACGCGTCCGAGAGCGCGAACATACCGTTCTCGCTGCCGGTGGGCCATTCGCCACCGGCGACGAAGCTCAGCCAGTGCAGGTTCTCTGGCAGCTTGATATCGGACTGTGCGATGGCGTCGGGAACCGACATCGGCTATCGATCTCCGGTGCGCCAGCCCGAACGCTGCCACGGGTCGTTGACGTCGGTGCTGTCGGCGGGCTCGTCGACCTGTGGCGATACCTTGCGCCGCTCCCGCTGCTTGTCGCGGTTGTCCCCCGCTCCGCCGCCCGCACCAGCGGAGGGCATGCCACCGGGCATGCCCGGCATCGGCCCGGTACCCGGCGCCACGGCGCGGGTCTGGTTCACACCAGGCACGTTCTTGCCCGCCAGCTTCTCGCCGTCGAAGGCGCCCACCGACCGAAGGGCCGGGTTGCCCAGGGCACCACCGAGGCCCCCGCCTTTGCCGCCCGTGCCGGATCCGCTGCCCTGACCGCCAGGCTTGTCTATGGGCAGACCGGTGACGGGATCGATCGGCCTGACCGCGTTCGGACCGAACACCCCGGGCACACCGCCCAGCGGCCCCGGGGTCAGGGACGGGTCAGGCAACCCGGGACCACCGGACAGCACACTGGAATCTCCTTGCCGCAGTGATGGATCCGGAGTATGTGGCGGGGTGGCGCCGGACTCGCCCGCGGTCGGAGGCTGCGGCGCGCCGCCGATCTGCGGCTTCGGCATCTCGGGTTTCGGCCCGTCACCCAGCCCGCCGCCGGGCCCGGAGCCGACGCCTGGCCCGGGGCCGCCCGCGCCCACACCGGGCGCGCCACCCGGCACCTTGCTGTCCGGACCGCCACCGGGTCCGTGCGACCCGGGTGGGGGCGGCGGCGGTGCCGAGGGGCCTTTGTCACCGCCGCCGTCCCCGTTCTTGCCGTAGTTCGGGTCGGAACTGACCGGCCCCTTGTACGGCCCCGGATCGCCCTTGGCGTCCTCATCGACGTAGTTCTTCAGTATCCACTCGGCGTAGAGATCCTCGCCGAGTCCGAATGCCTTGCCCGCCTGCTCGATAGTCCGGCCGTAGTTCACCAGCAGCTGCCCGTAGATCGGCACGGCGCCCGTGGCGTCGGAGTCGGTGCTGGCATTGCCCACCACCGATTCCCGCGCCGCCAGATACCCTTCGGAGCCTTCGGCGAACTGTTTGCCCAATTTGTCGTCGCCCCAAGGCTGGCCGAGCCGCTGCAGGTTGTTGTTCAGCGTGGTGAGGATCTCGAACAGGCCATTCGGCTCGCTCGGCAACTCCGCGAGCTTCTTGCCCTTGTCGATCAACGCGTCGGGGTCGACCCGAACCGTACGGCCGTTGTACGGCTGCGGTGCCATCTCGATTCCTTACCCGTTGTCCTGCGGTAACACTCAGCGCCATGGGCTGACCACGCGGCGCGAGTGCCGCCGCGCCACCGCTCGATCTTCGGATGGACGCGGACGAACCGCGCGCGGGAACGGCGATGTTCACCGTTCATTCAGCAGTTCACTCAGATGTAAGGTCGGCCGGATCGGCGGGCAGACATACCGTCACCACCAACCCGTGCGGTTGCGCTGATTCGACGAACAGCAAGCCGTCGTGCTGGGCCGCCAGGGTCGCGGCGATCGGCAGGCCGAGGCCCGACCCGCCCTCGGCGGCGTGCGCGCCTCGGAAGAATCTCGTGGTGAGCAGGTCGAGTTCGTCCTGCGGCACCCCGACCCCGGTGTCGGCCACCGACACCACGACCGATTCCGCCTCGCGGTCGACGGTGACCGTGGTGCGCGCCCCCGCACCCGCGTAGCGCACCGAATTGCTCAGCGCCACATCGAGAATCTGGGTGAGCACGCTGCCGGGGACCGGCGTGCGCGCCACCCCGACCGACGCCTCGAAGCTCAGGGTGAGATCCGCGCGCAGGTAAGCGTCGTGCCATGCGGCCACCCGATCCGCGGCCGCCTGCACTACGTCGCACCCTGTCGTAGCGGATCCGCGCGGTTTGTCGGCCGCGGCGTCGGCCACCGCGGAGGCCAGCAACCCGTCGAGCAATTCGGTCAGTCGATCCACCTCGCTCACCACGCTCACGAAGGTCGCGGCGGCCCGGTCCGCGGCCAGCATGGGTTGCAGCGCCTGCAACCGAACCGCCAGCGCGGCAAGCGGATTGCGCAAAGAATGCGCGGTGTCGACCACGTGCTGACGCTCGGCGGCGGCCAAAGCGGCCACCGCTCGGGTCACCGCCTCGACGCCGTCGGCCAATTGCAGGATCTCGGGCGGTCCTTCGCTCATCGGCGGGCGTCGAGGCGCGCTGCGATGCGAGGGCAGGGTCGAGCGCAGCGCGTCCAGCTCGCGCGTCAGCCCGGCGACCGGGCGCAGAATCCAGCCCGACACCAGCAGTGCCAGCCCCGAGAAGATCAGCAGCGCCGTCGCGGTGACGCAGGCCAGCTGGGTCCACCGGACCACGATCGCGGCGCGGGTCACCGAGGTCGACACCGCGATCGCGACGACACCACCCGCCTGCGGTGGCGTCCCGATCGGCTGCGCGACCAGCAGTTGCTCGGTGTTCCACGGATACAGCGGTCGTGGCATCCGCAGCCAGGACCGCTCGCTCATCGCGGCGCGCAGCCGCGCATCGGCCTGATCAACGCCGACCGCACACAGCACCGCACCGTCCGCGCCGCGCACCAGCACGCCGTTGCTGGTGCTGTCGTGGTAGCTCTGTATCTCGCCGCACAGGCGGTCAGGGGCGGTCGCGGCCAGCACTGCGAACCGGTTGGCGTCCTGTATCCGATCGATCACCAGACCTCGGGTCCGGCTCGTGGCCAGCTGGTCGGCGATGCCCACCGCGAAACAGATCATGCACAGCGCCGCCAACGCGGTGAATGCGGTTACCAGCCGAGCGCGCACCGGGCGCCCCTCTCAGTGCGACCAGCGATAGCCGAAACCATGGATCGTGACGATCAGACCCGGCCGGTTCAGCTTGGCACGCAACGCGCCCATGTGAACATCGAGCGAACGGGAGGTGGATTGCGATTTCACGCCCCACACCTCGGTCATGATCTTGTCCCGCCCCACCGCGGTGCCCGCCTGTTCGGCCAGGACCCGCGCGACCGCGAATTCCTTCTGGGTCAGCGGTATCGCCGTCCCGGCCACCTCGACCGAACGCGCCGTGAGGTCCACCTTGACATCACCGGTGACCACGACCGACGCGCACGGCTGCGCGGCGCGGCGGCGGGCGACCGATTCGAGCCGCGCGGCCAGCTCACCGACCCGTGGTGGCTTGACCACGTAGTCGTCCGCGCCCGCACGGAGACAGGAAACCACCGCGACCTCGTCGTCCTCGGCGGTGAGCACGACCACCGGGACGTCGCTGACCTTGCGCAATTGGCGCAGCACGAGATAGCCGTTGAGGTCGGGCAGGCCGAGATCGAGGATCACCGCGTCGAAGGCGGAGTGTGCGGTCAGCAGGTCGAGACCGCTGGTCAAATGGTCGACAGTGCCGAAACCGTGTGCGCGCAACCCGTCGATGACGGCCTCCGCCATACCGGCATCGTCTTCGACCACAACCACACGCAGCAACCCCCGGCCCTTCCCGTAACCCAAGGTTCATCCAACCGGGAAGTGAGATTACCTCAGGCTAAGGGCAATCCGCCCGCTACGTCATGCCGAGGCCTGCGGCGCGATCGACCGCGAGCCACCTGCGGGCACAGACGCGACCGCCACCGGCGGGTATCCGGCCAGTCGCGGCGCGGGCGGCAGGCTGGGGAACCGCTTACGCAGCCCGCCGAGCTGGCGGTAGATCTCGCGCAGTTCCTCGTGCAGTGCGCCGATCTCCTCGTGCAGTCGCTCGGCCTCCTCGACGAGGGTTTCCCGGAACAGCCTGCCCTGTTCGAGCTGAGCCCGTTCGGCGCGCAATCGCGCCAGCGCCTCCTCCGCCGACGTTCGAGACGGTGCCCGTCGCGCGGTACCCGTACGACCGTTGGCGCGGGCCGCTGGCGTGCTGGTTTCGGTATTCCGCATGACAGGTGCCGGCCTTTCGATAAGTCCCCGGAGACAATTATGGACACGCTGCGGAATTCGTCAATCACGGCGGGAATAATTTACAAAAATCAAATACAACCGAACAACTCCCCAAGGATCTTTGGATTCCCTTGAGGTTTCGTCAATTTCTTGATGTCTCGAATTCAGCCGGTCGGTCCGCGCCGAACTTCCGCTACCCCGGCCGACTTCCGGGCCAGCACGCTGGCGAAGAGAATGCCCGCCAAATTCACCGCGACCACGGCGATCATCGCGAGCAAACCGTCGTGATATCCACCGACGAACGCGTTGCGCACGGCCACGGCGAGCGGGTTTCCGAGCTGCTCACCCGCGAGCGCGACCGCACGGACCCCGTCCCCCACCGGATCCTGGCCGATACCGGCGCCGCCGACGGCTAGCACATCCGCCGGAACGACGAAACGCGCCTGATAGCCACGTTCGACGAGCCCGCCGACGATCGCCGCCCCGAGCAGCCCGCTCAGTTGCACGATGATCAACTGCGCGCCCCACGGCACACCGGTCCGCGTGGCCGGGTGGACCGCGCTCACCACCTCGAGTGCGATACCGAGCACCAGGGCACAGCCCAGGCTCGTGACCGTCACCATGGCGACGAGCGGGACGAGTCCGCCCGGTTCTCCTGCGGTCAGCCCGATGGCGAGCCCGTCCATGATCGTGGTCGCGCCGATCACCGACGCCGCGACCACGCAGCCGGCGCGTTGCAGTGCCGCACCGATTTTCGCGCCGACGGCGGTAGCGAGGCAGGCGGGCAGAAACAGCGCGAGCCCCGCGACCGCGGGCACCCGACCGCCGAGCACCTGCAGATACTGCACGGCCAGGACGACCATGCCGAACATCGCCAGAATGGCCGCGCCGAGCGCGACGATCACCAGTCGCACGCGCGGCTCGGCCCGCACCAGCCAGTCGTGCGGCAGCGAACCGCCGTCGCGCACGCGCATGGCCACGAGAGTGCACACCAGACCGCTCACCAGCGCGAGCGCGAAGCCCGGTGACGTCCAACCCCAGTACGGCGCCTGGTACAGCGCGAGCGCGAGCAGCCCGACCGCCACCGTGGCGACACCGACACCGAGCCAGTCGACCGGGCTCGCCGGGTCCGCGGGGACGGCGGGCACGATCACGACGGCCAGCGCCAGCACCACCAGATCCGCGATCGCCAGCCCGGCCATCACGTGCGGCCACCACACCTGGTTCAGCACCACCGCGGCGATCAGCAGGGTCATCAGGGCGCCTGCCGCGGAGCATGCCGCCCACATGGTGAGCGCCCGTGCCCTGCGGCTGCCCTCCCCGTAGACCAGCACCACCATCGCCAGCGTCGCGGGCAGGACCGCCGCCGAGCCCGCGCCCATGGTGATGCGCGCGATCAACAGGGCAACAGGCGTATCCGGGACGCTCACGTGTGTCGCGGCGCCGGCCAGGTACATCAGGTAGCCGATGATCAGGACCCGTTTGGCGCCGAGCCGGTCGGTGAGCACGCCGCCGATCAGCAACAACGTCACGTAGGACACCGCGTGTGCCGCCGGAAGCCACAGCGAGATGGCGATGTCGGGCCGGTGCCCCAATTGCCGGAGCAGAGTGTGCACGCCGATGCTTTGCAGTGCGGTATCCCCGCTGATCAAAAACGCTGCGGCGCATAAGGTCAGCAGAACGAGGCGGCGGCGCCACCGCGCCAGGCGCATCGGCTCGGCGCGACCGCCCGTCTGATCGGCGGGGCGTGGGGGGTTCATCTCGAGTGTCATCAACCGTGCCCTTGTCCGAAACAGGACATTCAATGTCCAACCTTGGACATAAATTACCCGGTCCGACCGGACGAGCGCTGCCCGGCGGCCCATCCACCCACACGGTGCGCATCCCGCGCGTCTCGGCGAAACACTGGTCCGCCACCTCGAATTGTGCTATCTACAAATGGAATCACTGACAGGACTGGCCATTTCGCCGAATCCGAGCTCGATGAAGGTGAGGCGCTCACCGTGTCGGAAAAAATCATTGTCGACCCCGCCGAGGTACGGTCGGGTGGCACCGAATTACTCGCGGCCAAGGCCGCATTCGAGAATACGATGCACACCCTGGCCGCAGCCATCGACGGATACGGCCCCGAGACCTGGGGGCGGGATTCCTACGGCCGGGAATTCGCCGAGGGCGAGCAGGGATACCGCAGTTCACGTAACAATCTGCTGAGCGGTGGCCGCCAAATGGTGCGCACCGTCGAGGATTTCGGCAGCGGATTGATCCGGGCCGCGAACGCCGCGGAGTCCGCCGACTTCGGCAGTTCCGACACGTTCTGAGCGACGCCGATGTCGTTGCACTGGCCGGAGGAGCTGCGCTTTCTGACCTACGTGGTCGGTCAGGTATGGCCCGACGGCGACGAGGACCGCATGTTCGCCATGGCGCAGGCCTGGCTCGATGCCGCCGAAAGCCTGGAGCAGCAGGTGCTTCCGGTCATCCAGACCGCCCATGGCCATGCCATCAACGGTTACGGGTCCGGCGCCGGCCGCGACCAGATCGCGTCGGCGCTGGGTCAGCTACAGACCGGCGAACACTCGATCGACCAGCTGGTCAAGGACTTTCGCCAGATCGGCACCGCCACCCGCAACGCCGCGACCACCCTCGAGGCCACCAAGCTGATGACCATCTTCGCGACCACCATGCTGGCCGCGCAGATCGCGGGCGCGTGGCTGTGGCCGCCCACCGCGCCCGCGGTGGAGGCCGCGGCCATCGGCGCCACCCGCGCCACGCTGTACCGGGTCAGCAATCGCGCGCTGGCCGCCCTCGGCAATATCCCCCATATCGGCGAGTACCTGGTGAAGACGCTGCGGTTCCTGCCGCGGGTGACCGACCAGCCCGGCGTCATCGCGGGCCTGGTCGCGAAGTATCCGACGGCGCTCACCGCGAAGGCGACCCCGGGACTCTTCCAGACCTTCCTCAACGCGGGATTCCGCGCGACCACGGCGCGCACGCTCGCCGAACTTCCCGCCGACACCGTGCAGTTCCTCATCTCCAAGGCGGTGAACAACCTCATCTGGTCCGGCGGCCTGGACGCGACGATCCAGGGCATCCAGATCTCGAAGGGACATCGCGACAAGTTCGACGCCACCCAGTTCGGGATGTCGGTCGTCGCCTCCACCGGCGGCTGGTACGCCGGTGCGCTCGTCGCGACCAATCTGAGCAAATACGGCGGCAGGTTCTTGACCAGCCGCGGCAAGGACCCGACCGCCGGAGTGTGGGGCGCGGGCCTCGGCGTGCTCTCCGGGACGGTGCCGACGGTGGTCTCCAGCCTCGTAGGTGGCGGTATCGCCATGGGGTTCACCGGCTCGTTCGACCCGACGGTCGGCCTCATCGGCGCGCTGGCGAGCAACTCACTGATCGGCGGGCAGCGCGGCTACATCGGCATGCGCGGGGAGGAACCGGCCGCGACTCGCACAGACCATGGTGCGCAACAGCACAATTCGCCGCAGACCCACCCCGGGTCCGCGGCGGAGGGGCACAGCCGTGCGACCACGCTCAAATCCACCGAGGAACTGATCTCGAAGATCCGCGGCCGTGACGATGCCGGATACCAGGCGGCGCGGGCCAGAGACCGGGCCGCGGCGCGTGATGCCGAACGAACGCCCGACGCCGAGCCTGTCGCGCGGCGCGCGCACCGCGACGCGCATACTGCTACCCAACGTGCGCAGGTCGCCGAACTCGCCGCAGCCCGGCGCGCGGTGCTCGAGGCGCAACTCGACCAGGTGCGGGCGCAGGATCGCGCGGCGGCCGCGTTGGACAGTCCGGAGGCGCGCCGCGGCGTCGAGGAAGCCATGCGCCGCTACGACGAGGCCGTGGCCGCCGACGCCACGACGCGTGCCCGCGTCCAGAGCAGGCTGGAGGCCGAAGAGCAGCAGCAGGTCACCAGCGCGCCCGCGCCGCAGGCACGTCCGGCCCCCGACACCGACAAACCGCTCCCCCCGACTCCTCGCGCAGAGAAGCCGCTACCGCCGCTCCCGCACGCCGACGGCGACAGCCCGCGAAATTCCGCTGCGGGGCAGCGTGATTCGGTTGACGATGCCGGTCCGAGCACCTCGGCCGAATCGCGACCATCGGCAGCACGGTCCGACGAATCCGAGATCAGACCGGCCACGCCCCCGGACTCCGGACCACACCGAAGGCCCGATCTCGACTCGGCCGATACCGTGCCGACACGCGAGGGCCCCGACCCGTCGGCCGCGCCGAGTGCGACAAAGCAGCTCGAGGACCCGTCGGTGGTGGCGGTGCGGAACAAACTGGCCACCGTCGACGCGCACCTCGGCGCCCTGCGTGACGCGGACGCGCGGGTCAACCGGGCCTACCTTCGGTCGGCCGAGCGGGGCATGGAGCAGCTGATCGAGCAGCGGAGCACGCATCGAAACACCGTGTCCGACACCACGACCGCCAGAGCGACCAGCAAGACCGAGCTCGAGCGGGCACGCGCGGCCCACGCCGACGCGCCCGAGGAACAACGCCCCGCCCTGCGCGCCGAAATCGACGAGCTGTCCAGCACACTGAAAGCCCAGGACCGCACCATCGAGGACGGGAACGCCCGGCTCGCCGTGGTCGACCGGCAACTGGCCGACCTCAGATCCGGCATCGAAACGGCGAGCCGCCACCGCGAGCAGATCGCGCGCGACACGCGCACCGCGATGGCCGAACTCGACGAGGCAGGCCGCGCGGCCGCCGCAGCAGGCCACGCGCATGGCGTCGAACCCCGCAGCCTGGAGACCACCCACCCCTTCGCCCACCACGAACAACTGCAACGCGAAATCGAGCTGCGCCGAACCGAGATCGAGCACTCCGACCGCGACCAAACGGCGCTCGAGCAGGCGACCGGGACCACCGAATACCGGCTGGAACGCCAGATCGCCGAATTCGAGGCAGGCCTGCGTACCGAACGCACGGTGATCGACGGCGGCTACATGAGTGGAAAGCCGAAATCCCGCAAACTTCCGCTCGACCACGGCATGCCGGACCCGTTCACCGCGCTGCTACCACCCACCTTCGACTTCTGGCTGCCAGGGGGAACCGATGAAAAACCTGCACCCGAACCCGGCGAGCACGAAGAGCCTTGTGCCTCCGATGGACCCGACAACGCCTGAGCCCCAGGACGATCCAGCGCCGAGCCCGCATCACGATCGCACCGAGGCCCCTGGAACCGACGCGTCGGACAGCCCCGATGTCTTCTTCACGCTGAACACCGAATCCGACTCAGAAACAACCGAACTCGCCACACCGCCGATCTCAGAACCGACCACCGAGGCCGAACACGAAGACCGCGATCACGAATTACGCCGGTCCGCGGACAAACTCGCCACCGAGATCACCGAGCTGCTGCTGCCGTCGGCTCCGCCCCGCTGGCAGCGGTTGCGCATGCGGTTCTCGGTGACCGTGGCAGCGGTCTCGGGCGATGCGGAGTTCCTGCACGACGATGTGCCAACTGTCGTCGAGATACCTACGGAGGCAGGGGAACTGGTCCAAGCACTCCGGGCACTGACGATAGCCCCGGATGAACGGGCGTGGTGGCTGGTCAGCCTGACGCGCGAGGAAAGTGGCGCGGTCGGTTACGAATTCGGCTACGGCGATGTCGCGTTCCCGGCAGACCGGCTGCTGCCGACGGCCGCCTACCGGGCCGATCTGGCGCAGTTTCCCCGCGAGCGGCTGCCCGTGTGGCTGGCCGCACGGCTATGGGCCGAGAACGAAGGCCGGTCCTTGCCCGCGACATTGGCCGCGGCCCGGATCGAGCGCGCGCCCGCGACGCCCGTGCGGTTCCTCCCCGCGCCGACCGTCTGGGCGCGCTGGGCAGTCGTCGCCGCCGCCGCGGTGGCGATCGGCACCGAGTGGGGGCCTCGAATTCTCGGCGCCACCGGCGTTTTCGAGGGAACCGACGGCAGCGGCGCCAGCCTGCACCTGCTGCCCCGCGGCCGCGCGGTACTGTCCGGCGGGGTGTGGAACGCACCGGAGTTGGACGCCGCGTACAACGACGGCGCGCCGGTTCCCGCGTACTACGCCGGCGCACCGGACTGGCTCGACGATTCGGTGCTGAATCATCGCGCCCATACCGCGCAGCTGTCGTTCTGCTACTGGTGGGACGGCGCGGCGTGGTCGAGCGGGCAATCGCCGGCGCCGACCACGATCGGACCGGCGATCCCCGGCATGTGGACACCGGAGACGGTGATCGACATCGTTTGCCGCGTGCTCGGCGCCACCGCGTCCCGACCGGCCGTCGCGGCGCTGCTCACCGCCGCCGAAAGCGGTTCGGTGACAAGCGCACTCGCCGAGGCGGCGTTCCATCCGGCCGAACCCGCCGACCTGGCGGGCGCGTGGTCACAGCTGGCGGTCGCCGGACTCACCGACTGAGTTCAGTGCAGCTGCTCCCGCAGCGAATCGACCGCACCGAGCAGATCGGCCAGACCCGGGGCCGCCACGCGATCCACCGTCAAGGGCGCGACCACCTTCCGCACCTGCGCCGCGACGTCGCGCACCGCCTGCTGGGATGCCTCGGTGACGGCGGCCGCGAGTTCGTCGTGGGTCAGCTCGTTGGCGCCTGCGCCGAACTTGATATCGATGGCGACACCGTCGGCGTTCACGGTCACCCGGACCGCGCGCCGCCGCGCCCAGCCGGTGGCGACCAGTTGCGCGCATTCGTCCTGCACCTGCGCGACCTGGGCCATCTTGTTCTGGAATTCGGTGACGGCACCGGCGAATTCACTGTCCATCGGAGGCTTCCTTCCCGCGACGATCGCAGCGTCGCTCAACGGTCCAAGATGCGGTCGCGCGCCGCGCGCTCGCCGCCCGAGGCGCGCTCGGCCGGCGCGGTCAGCGGCGCCCGTTTCGGTTCGGGTACCTGAGCGCGCAAGGCAGCCAGTTCCGCGGGCAGGTCCGCGGCCATCGGCAACCCCGGCCCCAGCCCGGCCAGGGAGCTCAGCAGCTCCTTCTTCTTCCGTTCGACCTCCGCGGCGGCCGCCTGCGCCGCCTGCACGGTGGCGCGTGCGAGCTGACCGTAGCCGAGCTGGTCCGCTCCCTCGGCATAGATCGTCCGCACGATCGACCCCGACGCGTCGACCACCACCGTGATCCGGCCGTGCTCGACCGTCGCCGACGCGGTCAATGCCGCACTGGCCGAACGCATCTCGTCCAGTCTGCCGATAGCCCCGGTGACGGCGTCGATCAGATCGGCCGCCATGCTCGCCGCACCGCGGTTCTCCGGACGGATCATGCCTGCCCCACCTCCACCAGCGCCGCCGCCAGATCTTCCGTTTCGACCCGCAGCCCGGCGTAGCGCGCCAGATAGTCGCGGACCTCAGCGGGGTCGGGCTGGGCCGCGGTGTCGGGCACCAGCACCAGGAACCGGACCGGATTCGGCTGCGCATCGCCGACCAGCGCGACCAACTGCCCGTCGCGCATGCGAAGCACCAGCAGCGGGTGCTCCCCCACCGGTACATCGGCGAAGCCGGCTTTCACCGCCCACTCCAGATCGGTGATGGTGAGGTCCAACCACCCGATCGGCACACTGGCGCCCTGCGACGGCCAGGTCCGCGGATCCACCGGCGTCAGTGCCGGTTCCGGCCACGGCCTGCGGTCGTCGAGCTCGGCGACCAAGCGGCGCAGGAAATCCAGGACCTCTTGGGCGTTGAAGCCGTCGGTGAGTTCGACGGCGAGGTCGGGCACGGTCTCGGCCGCCACGGCCGCGGCCAGCACCGGATAGAACTCTCCCACCGTCGCGACATAGCTGATCCGGTCGATCAGATCGGTGGCCGCGTCCGCGACGATCTGCGCGCCGGACAGGTCCTCGACCTGAGCCATCGACGCGCAGAGTTGGACGAGCAGGTCCGGTTCGATATCCAGTTCCGTTGCGGCGCCGTCACTGTCGTCCTCGGCGCCGGACGAGCGCGGCTCCAGTGAGAACGGCCGATCGACCGGGCCCGCGGTACCGCGGTAGACGTCGCCGGTGTCGGGCCGGTCGCGCAGGTATCGATCGGCCTCGATTCCGCTGAGACCGGGCCGATCCGGCGCGTCCGCGACGCCGTCGACGTATCCGGCCTCCCAGTTCAGCAGCGCGTCGATCTGCTCGGCCGACAGCAGCCCGTCCGGCATCGGCTCGTCCGCGGCCACGAATCCCGATGCCGCCGAAGCACTCCGCACCGGGCGCACGAGCAGTGCCTCGGGCGCGGTCGTACAGCGGCCGTCCGCATCGCGGTCCTCCGGCTCGACGACCACGCAGACCCCGCCGGCCGCCACTACCAGTGCGCCCTCGTCCTGCCTGCCCACAATCCGCGGCATCAGCACTCCCTACTCTCTGTCTGCACCTGCTATTGCCCCGCCGCGACGATGTCCCTAGCGATCAGCGCCGACTGCCGGTCGAGCATCGGGCCCGCGGGCAACTGGCTGATGATCTGCCACGGCGCCGATTTCGGTTGCGTGAGCCCGAGCACCGCCGCCGTCGCCGCGTCGGGGATGCCGAAACGCACGCCGGTGTCGGTGATGTAGAACAGCCCGTCGCGGCGACTGCTGTCCGGCTCGATCCCGGTCGCCTGGACGAACTCGCCGGTGGACGCCGGGAGATAGGCCGCACTCGCACCCGCGCTCGCGACGAACGCCATCGGCTCCACCCCGGCGGCCAGCGGAAGCCTGCTGCCGAGCAGCACCCGCAACCGCGCGGCGTGGTCCCCCTCGGCCCGCGCCCAGGACACGCACGCCACCGGATCGGTGTCGGCGGAAATGACGGTCAGATCGTCCTCGGGAAACTGATCGACCGGCAAGGTGTCGACCACCGGAATGCCCTTGATCGCGTCCGGCGAGAGTTTCGGGGTCACCGTCAGCCCCATGGAGTTCGAGGTGCGCAGCACCCGTGCGGTGAACTCCGAGATCCGTTGCACGCCTTCGGCGAGCACCACATACGACGTGGAGCCGACGACGTCCTGCACCCGAATCACCGCACCGATGGGGATATCCGCGCCGCGCACCGCGCTCGGTTCGCCCGCCCGCGGAATCACCGGCACCGCGAGCTCGGGGACGGCGACGCTGGCGTTCAGCAGGCCGGCCCCGATCGGCCGCGGCCGCAAAGCACGCAGCTGGGGGATGGCCGAGACGATCGCCTCGTTGCCCTTGTCGACCCGCGCGTGCTTGCCGTCATAGATCAGGTAGGTCACACCGTCGTTGCTCACCAGCACCGCCTCGCCCGGGGCCGCCGGACGCAGCTGCCCGTCCAACCGGGCGGGCCCCGCCAGCACGGTGCTGCGCAATCCGGCGGAAATGTCTTCGCACAGTGTCCATTCGGACCGATCGCGCTCGGCCGGGCCGGGCAGCGCCGCAGGCGCGCCGGGAATGCCGAGCAGCGGCCCACGCGGCAGCGCCGACAGCTTGTCGTCTTTGACCGAGGTCGGTGTTTCGGCGCTGCCCGCGATCAGTCGGGCCGAAGCAAGATTGAGCGCCGGATGCAGCGTCCCGTCCACCACCGCGTACAGCGCGCCGCTGCCCGCACCGAGCACGATCTTGGCGTCGCCGACCTGCCCCTGCGGACGCAGAAACGACAATATCGCGCAGCCCGCGGTAACCAATACCGCGAGCACGATTCCGGTAATCAGTGACCGGAATTGGATACGCATGGGGTCGTGCAGCATGCGCACGTCCCGGCGCACCATCGCGTGCCCGTAACGCTGCAACAGAAACCGATATCCATTCACCTGCGCGCGCGTGGTCAACTGGGCAGGCACCACAACTCCTTACGCGAATTCCGTTGGCGTGTGAGACGCTAGCGCACAGTGGAGGGTTTGTGCTGAATGGAGTCAGGCCGAGTGAATAACGAACAAATTCCAGGAATTACCCCAGCGGAGGTGGGCGAAATTCCGGCGCCGCGTCCGCGCCGCCGCACACCGTTCGAGATGATGCCATTGACGACGGTGTTGCCGTGCGCCGCGGCCGGCGCGACGGCGGCCACCTCGGCAATCGCGCTCGACGCACCGCTGTGGGCCGTGGCAGGCACGGGTGTCGGTGTTTGCGCGCTCGGCGCGGCACGATGGGGAAAAACGAACGTTTGGCGAATTCTGGCTTTGCGCACCGCGCTCTGGTGGCGCAATCGCGGTAACCGTGCTGCGCCGGAACGCACCGAACCCTTCGATGTGCCGGTGCCCGACACCGGCGGCGACCGGTGCGGCATGCGCTGGGACGGCAGCCAGCTGATCACCATGCTCGCGCTCGATCGCACGGCGGTGGCGCCGACGCGGCTCGACGCCGACGACATCCACTCGAACGCCACCGTCGCCATGTCCGACGTGGCCCGCTGCCTGGCCCAATTCGATATCCGCCTGGCGGCCATCGACGTGGTGACCCTCGGGGTCCGCACCAGCGGCCCGCACAACGTGGTCGAGGTCTACCAGAAGCTGCTGGGGCCGCTGCCCGCAGCGGCGGACCGGACCGTGTGGCTGGTGCTGCGCTTCGATCCGCTCGACAACACCGTCGCCATCGCCCATCGCGGCGGTGGCGAGGCGGGCATGATCCGGACCGCGCTGGTGGCCGCCCGCCGCGTCGCGAGCAGGCTCACCACGCGCGGGGTCCGGGTCGCGCTGTTGAGCGCCGCCGAGCTCGCCGCGGCGGAGGCGAGCATGTCGCACGACACCGATCCGGCGCAGTGGACCGAGGATTGGCGGCTGCTGCGCGGCAACGGCATCGAGCTGGCCGGCTACGCGATCCCGGCGACCGCGCTCGACTCCGACGTCTTGTCGGCGGTGTGGGCACTACCCGGCAAGTCCGTGCTCACCCGGCTGCGCCTGACCGCGCAGACGGTCTCGAACACGCCGGGCGAGCGCGGCGCCGAGGTGGCCATGACCGCCCTGGTCCGGCAGGACACCAGCGGTGCGACCGATTCGTCGATCGAGGCGGCCGCGACCGCGCTCGGGCTGCTCCCGCTGCGCGGCGCGCAGCGGCGGATACTGCTCGACGGCGGGCACCTCGACCCGGCCACGGCGCTCAGCGGTCCCCCCGGGGCACTCGCTCGATTCACGGTGCCGATCGGCGGCTGCGGCCAGGTGATCGGCGCGACCGTGGACGGGGCGGGCGTCGCCGTTCCGCTGTTCGGTCCGGCGGTGCGGCGGGCGGAGATCGTCGGGTCGCTCTGGCTCGCCCAGTTGATGGTGCTGCGCGCGGTGGCCGTCGGCGCCATGGTGGTCGTGCACAGCGTCCGGTCCGGGGCCTGGGAAAAGCTGGTGGACGAGGTCGGCGCGCCCGCGAAACTGTCCATCGCGTCGACGGGTGGTTCGCATCGGACGGCCGTGGCCACGATGATCGTCTACGACGGTGTCGCCTCCGCCGGGCACATCTCGGACGCGACCGCGGTGTACGTCCGCGACCCGGAGCAGGTCCAGGCCGCGGGTCCCGATGTCGACGTGGCGCTGATCGAATCAGCCGACACACCAGGTGAAGTCGTCTTGCGCACGGCAGCGGGGAGCCTGGCGGTGCGACTGGTCTCCATCACCGAGGAGCACAGCTACCTCGGCCGCACGACGACCGAGGCACCGGTGCCCGTCGCCACGGCATGAGAAAGGGCCCGTCGCCACGGTGCGTGGCGACGGGCCTTCGGAATCAGCTGGCTACCAGACGAAGTCGTCGGCGACATGCTGGTCGGTCGCCTGCGCCTTTTCCAGCGCCGCCCGGACGTTCACGATGCCCTTGCCGAGGATGTGCAGCAGGTCGTCCATATCGTTCATCAACGTTTTGTGCTTCTGATCGAAGGACGCGGACGCGCCCGCGTCGCCGCTCTGCCAGGCCTGGCTCAGCAGCTTGCGCGAAGCCTCGTCGGCATTGTTCCGTTCGGTGGTGATATTGGTCTTGTAGCCCTCCAGATCGGTGATGAGCGCGTTGATTTTCGCGGGGTCGTACAGCATGGTGATGAAGTCCCGTTCTCTCGGTGATATTCGCGGTGGTTCAGACGTAGCTGGTATTCAGCGTGGTGAACCCGGACATGTTCTCGTCTTCCGCCGCGGCCACCTTCTTCTCACCGGTGTTCAGCGCTTCGGACACCAGGCCGAGATCGACGTTCACCGCCCGGACCTTCGCCTGGAGTTCGGTGGCGAACTTGTTGAACGCCGCGTACGCCTCGCCTTCCCAACCGCTCTTCGCGGCCTCGACGGCCATGCCCAGGTTGTCGACGGTCTTGTCGATCGGGGGAATTGTCGCGGCGTATTCGTTCGCGTATTTCTGGAATACCGCGAAATCGAGGTGGAGTGCACCGGCCATGAGATGTCCTCTCGGGTGGATGGATCTGTGAAACTGCCGGAGCGATCACTCCGGACGATCTGGAAAGCGACGGCTACGGCATCCAGCGGCCCTGCGGCAGCGCTTCGATCTGCGCCGCGACCACCTGGGCCAGCCTGCGGTCGCTGCCGGGAGCGAGGGTGGTCCATGCCCGTCCGTCGGCCGCGAGGGTGCCGCCGCCGACGATGCGGCCCACCGACGTGTCGTACACGGCGGCGGTGGCGGGCGCCCGCACGGCGACGCCGTCGACGTGCGCGTAGCAGACCAGCTCGGCCAGCGAAAGCCATTGCCCCAGTGCGTATCCCAGGGTTACGGCGGCAGACTCCGGCAGGCCGAGCCGGTAGCAGGCGTCCGCCGGACTGCTGCTCGGCTCGTCGAGCCGGACGCGCAACTCGTCGGTGGGAGCGCGCAGGGTCGGGACATCGGCGGGCTGCGCCGGTCCGAGCGCGTCGAGCAGCGGCCGGGCCAGCAGCTCCGGATCCTCGTCGCCCCACACCGACCGGAGCTCGAGCTCGTCACCGATGCGGACCGCGACGGCATGGTCGAAACCACGCCGGGCCAGACACACCCGATGCAGCGCCGCGCCGCGCCGAATCCGTAGCACCAGTTCGCGTTCCGGCCGAGCCAGCACGTGCAGCGCGGCCGCCAGCTCGTCGTCGCGTAGGTCACCGGCCTGGTCGAGCACGCCCCGCGCGCGCAGGTCCTGCGCGGCGGCGGTACGAGCCGCCGTTGCGCCCGCCTGGTCGCTATGCCCGGCGCGCAGCGCGAGCACCGGAGGAAAGGTCTGCACGCCGAGTGCCGCGGCCGCGACGAACACGCCGTCGGCGGTCAATGTCGTCATCGAGCCTCCGGTCTCGGGAACACCGCGGCAGCGCCGCCCGTCGCCGCGGGCGCGGCGGTGCTGCCCGCCGCCGCGGGTGCGGTGCCGCCGCCCACCCCGGCGGCCGCACTGGTGGCACCCAATACCGCTGGGGCGGTGGCGAATCCGGCATCGACCACGATCTGCTCGCCGATCTCGCCCGCCTCCGCCGCGGCGGCGCGCGAGCCGGGCGTCGGCGCGGACGAGGCAGCAGTCGCGGCAGGCGATACGACCGGCGGCGGTAACGCCGCCGGGGTCGCGGTCGCCACCGGCAACGTGCCGGGGGTCGTCGGCACCGGCGTGAGGAACGCACCCGGCTGTGGCAACGCGGTGAGCACCAGCGACTCGCCGCCGACCGGCACCGTCGGCGGCGGCGTGAGGTCGAGCGCGGACAGATCGACCGACACCGCGGGGGCGTAGCCGACCTCGGCGGGCACCGGCGTCGCCGCGGGTTCCGGCGCCGCGGGCGTACCGGCGGCGCGCCTGGCCTGCTCGGCGAGCAGGTTGGCGCCCGCCGACACCGCGGGCGCCTGCTCCAGCTGCCATGGCACCGCGAGCTTGCTCCCCGCCGCCTCATAGGTGCGCATCACTTGGGCCGCTTGCTCACCCAGCGCATCGACCTGGCGTTCGGCCAGGTCGAAGAGCCCGGCCAGCGGTGCGCCGAGCAGGCCGCCGTGCAGCATCTCCTCCGCCGAACGCACCGCCGCGTTCAGCTCGCCCACCGGCGGCATGCCCAGCTTCGCCAGCTCATACGCCGCGGCCTGTTCGGTCGCGAGTGCGGCAATGTCGGTGGCCGCGCCGGTGATGCTGTCGAACCAGGTCGACAGACCGGCCAGCTGCGCCAGGCCGTCTTCGCTGGAATCGGATCCCCACGCGCTACCCACCGCCGACAGGATGGCGCGGAACTCGGTACCGGCCTCGCCCAGCACCGCGGCGAATTCCGCATAGGCCAAGCCGGTTTCGGCCATCGGGGCGGCGCCGGGGCCGGTGGTCAGCTCGTGCGCCAGCTGCTCGGCGGGCACGGCCTCCCAGATCGTGCCGGTGAACCCGGCCTGCGGTGGCTCGACCATCGCGCTACATCAGCGGCTTGAACGAGTCGACCACGTCGTCGTCGGCCACGACGGCGAGATCGGCGTGCGCGCGCAGGTTCGCGGCGATCTTGCGCAGTTCGCCGACGCCGCTCGCGTACGACTCCTGGAACGAGCCGCCGACGGCACCGATGGTCTGCGCGGTCTGGCGCGACACCGGGTCGAGCGCCGCCGCGGCCGGGCCGAGCGCGTCACGCCGCCGGTGCAGTGCGGCGTCCAAGCCGTCTGCCAAGGTGTCCAGGCGGCCCGCCGCCGCGCGGGCGAGCTCACCGTCGAATGCGATCCGACTCATCGAAATCTCCTCTGTCTACAGGCTGTACGGGTTGTCGGTGCTGCTGGGCGGTGCCGCGCCGATGATCGGTGCCGTGGTCTGCGCGGGTGGTCCGCCGACGAGCTCGTCGACGTGGCGGGCGTCCACCATCGCGTCCGCGGCGCCGTCGACCGCGCGCGAGCGCGCGGCGGCCGTGGCCAGCGCGCCCATGCCGGGCACCAGGGGCGGCAGTACCTCACCGGCGAACCTGGTGGACGGGGTGGCCGCGACCGTGGCCTGTCCCCCGGCGGTGCCCGGTCCGGTGACCGCGACGCCTTCCGCGTGCCAACCGCTCAGCGGCACCGCCGCGGCGGCCACCGGCGCGGCGCCGATCAGCTGGCCGGCCGGAACGCGGTACGCGGACTTGTCACCGACCCGATCGGTGACCGTCGGCCGGGCCTCCACCGCCGGTTTAGCAGGTACCGGCGCGGGGACCGCGCGCCCGGCCTGGCTCGCCGCCGCGAGCAGCGGCTGCACCAGTTGCACCACCTGCCGCACGATCTGCTCGCCGGAATCGGCCGCGGTGGCCGACGCGGCCTTTCCCGACACCGCACCGGAGGAGGCAGACGTGCCGAGTCCGGGCACGGAGCTCAATGATTTCGGCACCTTGCCCAGACCGCCCAGGGTTGGGCTGATCGGCTTGCGTACCGGTACGGGCGTGCCCGCCTGGGTCATCTGGACCGATTGACCGCCCAGCTGCGCCTTGGTGTGCACGGTGATCACCATCGCCTCGGTGCCCGCTTCGATCGCGCTGGCCAGCAGCGCGGCCTGGCCGGGCAGTGTCCCGAGGGTCGGGATGAGCGCGGCCGTGGTGATCGCGAATTTCGTTGCCACCGCGGCCATCTGGATGTATCCCGTGGCCACGGTGCCGGCGGCGGCCGCGGTGATCGCGTTCATGTGCGCGGCCTGCCCCGAGATCGTGGTCGCGGTCGTGGCCGTCTGCACCGCGGCCTGCCCGGCGGATCGACTGCCCGCGCTCTGCATCGTCTGCAACAGTTGCATGCCCGCGCTCGCCAATTGCAGTGCCGTGCTGATGGATTGCGTGACGTTCTGCAGCACGGCCCGCGGGTCGAGCGAGCCGTTGGCGTGCAGGTTGCCGTCGCCGAATCCGCTGAACAGGTCCGTCACGGGTTTGATCAGCGCTGCCGGATCCAGTGCGGGCAGCGTAGGCATACCAGGTAACGGCGCCAGCGCGGGAAGTTGCGGCAGCGCGGGCACACCGATTTGGGCCAGCACCTGCTCGGTCGAACGGTCGAGAAAGGGCGCGAGGGGAGTATCGCGGATCGCGTCGAGCACGGTCGGCGACAGCGGCGCCGCGAGATGCTCGGCTTTCATGCCCGGCTACCGGCCGGCGGGACGAACGCCTCCGCGTTACTCTGGTCGGTCAGCTCGTAGGACTGCGCGGCGACGCGGGCGGTGTGCGCGGTCGCTGCGTAGTTGGCCGCCAGCTCGCCGAGCGCGATGCAGTGATTGGCCTGTGCGTAAGCGAAACTCAGCAGGAACTCCTGCCCGATCAGTCCGAATACCGGGACGGCCGCGGAGATGACCGCGGCCTGGTCGATGGCACCCGCGGCGGCGACCGCCGCGGCCATGCCATCGGAAATGTCGGCGTAGTGACGAAAGGTCTGCGGCTGCACATTGACAACATTCATCGCGGTACTCTCCTGCGGCTGATCCGTGAACTCGATACCTGTACGGTTCATCCGGAAATCTAACGAGCACAGGACCTTTCGCAAGGCGAGCGCGCGATGGCGGAGCTACTGTTCACCTTCCCGTGGGTTGTTCACCTGATCGTTGAACTCGGTGACCAACTCGCCGCGGCGGGTCAGCGCCCGCTGCGCGGCGGCGGTGGCCGCCTCGACCACCGCACGGTCGAATTCGTCCGGCGAGAGCCGGGAAATCCCCTCGGCCAGACGCAGATCCAGCAGCCTGCCCGTCCCGTCGGCGACCGCGGTGACCAGCGCGTCGTCGCCGGTGTGCTCGACCCGGATCCCGGCGATATCGTCGGCGAGACGGCGCATCCGGTCCAGCCGCGCGGTGGCAGCGGCCTCGAGTGCCGCGAAATCGGTCACCATCGGCTCCCGCCCTGATCGAGCCAGCTGCGCGGCTCGTAGTCGTACCGGGCCTCGTCCGCCAGCTCGGACTGTTCGAGCGTCTGTGCGGTGGGCAGGCCGAGCAGGCGCAACGCGTCCTCGCCGAGACCGAGGCCGCTCAGATATTCGCGGCGGCGCAGACCGGCCCGGTCGGCGGCGAGCCTGCACAACCGCAGGATGTCCTCGGCGAGTTCATCCGGGTGGCGGCGCAGCTGATCGGGTACCACCCGCACCGCAGTCGGCAGACCGGAATCCGTTGCGGTGACCACAATCTCGCCACCGCGTAGGGACGCTTCGCCGATGGAGAAGGTCTCGAACGCCGGTGCTTCGGGCGGGTCCGGCTCGTCGGCTGCTCCCTCCTGGGCCGCCCCGAGGTCGTCGGCGGGGTGGATCAACTCGACGGGCCAATCGCGCTCGGCGATCGGCGGTTGCTCAGGCACGGTTCTCGTCCTCCAAAGTCTGTAGTACGGCGGTGATGTGGGTGGCGATCAGCTCGGCCAGCCGCGCCCGATCGACCGGCCGCGCGACAGCGCCACCGACATCCACGACGACGTAGCGGCCGTCGCCCACCACGTCACGCCATTCGATGCGGTGGCGAGTTATCCCTCGCGGCCCGAATATGGAGCTGCCCAAACGGGTTTCGATCACCCCGTGACACTCGATGGGCTGGCGTAGCCAGTCGGCGCTGAGCCGGTCGGCATCGGAGCAGCTTTCCTGGACCCGTGACCGTCCGTAATAGTGGTCGGTGCCACCGTCGTCCTGCGCGGTCACCAGCGGCGTATCGGGCAGCCGCCCCGGTGCACGCTCGGGCAGCGCCCCCGCTACGGCACCCGCGAGCCGGTCCGCGGCTCCGCTGCTCAGCACGTAACCGCCGCTGTGCCAGATGCTTTCACCGGGTTGCTGGACGATAAGCGTGGCCACCGCACCCTGCCGTCCGCCGAGCACCCGAATCAATCCGTCGGGACGTCCCCGGTGCCGTGGGTCCAGGCCCGCTGCCGAAACCAGCACATCAGCCCGTGCGATCCGGGTGAGCGCGTCGCAGAGGTCGCCGTCCTCGGCGCGACCAGCCCTGGCTTCGGCGCGCAGGCGCGCCCACTGCTGTTCATGTTCTCCCCGGAAGAGCGCGAACAGCGGGGCCGGCAGCCGGTCCTGAAACATGCTGTCCCACAGGTCGATCAGCTCCACGTCGGTGAGCTGCCAGGTGCGGCTCACCGGTCGAGCACCGGTCGCACGCCGCGCCC
Source organism: Nocardia brasiliensis (assembly GCF_011801125.1). Taxonomy (NCBI): domain Bacteria; kingdom Bacillati; phylum Actinomycetota; class Actinomycetes; order Mycobacteriales; family Nocardiaceae; genus Nocardia; species Nocardia brasiliensis. Next base: position 1,808,342 of record NZ_CP046171.1, on the reverse strand, counting down.
TGGCTCGCCGAGCGCCTCATCGAGATGCTCGGTGGAATTCAGGTATTCCGAACGCTTCTTGCGCTCCTCCTCGGAGTTCGACCGCCCCGGCGCTCCGCCGTAGGGCGCGCCGGGATGCAACCCACCCGCGGGCCCGGCCCGGCCGCCGAGCCTCGATTCCACCGGCGCCACCGCGCGCGGAAACAGTTGGGCCCCAGGGTTGCCGACCCCGAGGGCCACCGGCCCGCGCCCGCCGACACCCCGGCCGCCGATGCCGCCACCGCCCTTGGCGAGCGGCGCTCCGGTCTGCGATCCGACGGGCGGTACTGCGGTCGTGAGCGCCCCGGGATTGCGCCCATGGTCGCCAGACAACGCATTAAGGGGTTTACCCAGCGTCGACATCAGCTTCTCGCCGATGCCCTCGTTCGGCTTCGGGGTCTTGGCCGACCATTCCGGCGGCTTCGCACCCGGTGTACTCGTGTCCGGCGGCTTGGTACCTGGCATCGGACTGCCGCCATGGGTCGGCTCGGTGTCGCCCGATCCGCCGTCCCCACCGCCTATTTCGCCATCGCCGTCACCACCGATCCCCTCGTCGCTTTCGCCCGGCTCGCCCTCGGCGGGCGGTTGGGCACCGACGTCGCCGTCCTTGTCCGTTGGGTCGTCTGCTTCGGTACCGGGCGGCTCCGCGGCCGGATCGTCCTTCGTGGCCGGAGTCGGCGTCGGTAGCGTCACGATCCGGGTGGTCGTGTGCGCGTACGGGGTGGTGTAGTGCAGCTGGAAGCTCTCCTGAAACCGGATCAGGTCGGCCTCGTTCGCGCTTTGCTGGGCCGGGGTGGTGGCCTGCGGCGGCGATGGTGTCGGCGGCATCGCGTTCTGCTTGGTCTGCTGCAACCAGCCCGAGGTGTAGGTCAGTGCCTCGCCGAGCCGCACCATGTCGCCGGTGAGCTGCTTGGACGCGGCGGTGTACCCGTTGGTCGCCGCGACCGCGCTGTCCGCGCCGCTGCCCTCCCACAGCGGCGCGGTGGCCGCGATCGAGGTGCGCAGCGTGGTGAACCCGGTATCCAGCGTGGCGGACAACCAATTCCACACCTCCGCCGCGTTGGCGACGGCCTGCGGCTGCATCGAGTTACAGATCATGTACAGCTGTTCCCAGCCCAGCTGAGCGCCCAGCTCGGGACCGAAGCCGTACGAGTCGTACTTGGTCACCATGTCGGGCTTGTGTGGCTGGCCGGGAATCGTGCCGGTCGGCGGCGCGCCGCCGGGCGGGATACCCGCGGGGCTGAAGTCGATATTGTCGAAGCTCGCCGCCGAATCGGACTCGGTGCGGGCATACCGCTTCCCGGCCGCAACGAAGGTGTTGCCCATGTCGACCAAGATGTCGTGGTGCTGCTCGATCCGCTCGCGCAACTCGGTGCCGTACTTCACGGCGAACACCGTCTGCAACAGTCGGCCCGACCACGAATCCGCGATCGTCGGGGTCGCGACCATGAAATTCGCGCTCATCCAGTCCTGCACGCCAACAACGACTTCGAGCATGTCCTCGACGTGTCGCGCGCAACGCTCGGCCGCGCCAGGCTCGAGTTTCAGGAACCCGCCGCGGGCCGAGTTGCGCGGGCCGGTCCAGTCGGCCCCCTCGGGCGTATTCGGGTCAGGTGCCATGTGTTCCTCCGATCACCGCAATTGGTCGCGCAGACGTTCCAGTCCGGCCAGCACGACATCCGGTGCAGCGAACTGCGGCCGGTCGTCAGGGATGGTCGGCGCGTATAGTTCGCTGACCTTGCGCGCCACCGAGACCACCGCCGCACGCGACGCCACGACGATGGCCTCGCCGAGCTCCGGGTAGTCGAGATCGCCCACGGCGCCGGAGAATCGCAGGTCGATCAGCACACCGTCGGCGTTCACCGCCACGCTCACCCGGCGACCCGCGGCGGAGGCGGTGGCGAACAATTGTGCCCGCAATTCCTGCAGCTCACCCAGCCCGGTCGGCTCGTTGGCTTCCGCCGCCGGGCCACGCTCGGCGGGCGAGGTCAGCAAGGCCGGGGGCGGGTCCGCGAGCTGCTGCTCCTCGGGTAGCCAATCGACCAGGTCCGACAGCTTCGGCAGCCGTAGCAGCGCCGCCCGTTGCGCCGAAAGCACCTCGTCCGCCTTGTCTTTCACCGCCGCGGCAGCCTGCTGCGCCGCGTAGCGGACGCCGCGTGAAAGCTGTTGGTAGCCAATCTGTTCGATACCGTCACCGAAGTCGACCTCGGTCACCGCGCCGGACACGTCCACCGTGACGAGAATCCGCCCGCGCTCGGCCGAGGCCGACGCGGTCACCGCCTGGTGCCTGCGCTTCGCCTCGACGAACCCCGTGATGAGCTGGTGTATGTCATCGACGAACTGAGCCGCTTCCGCTCTCAGCCGATCGTTCGGACCGTGCACGCCGCCTGCCTCTCACTGACCGTCGTCGTAGACGCTGACCTTGGCCCGGCCTGCCCGCGACTCGTCGTCGCGAACCAGCATCAGCTCGCCGCAGTGCCGGTCGATCAGCGCACGCAGCCCGGCCGCGTCGACCGCGACGGCGGCGGGCGGCGTCTCCATCCCGATCACGTAGCGACCGTCACCTGGATGGTCCTCCCAGACAAGCCATTTCGTAACTTGTCCGCTAGGTCCGAAGACGGAGTGACCGTGCGTGATCTCTACCCGGCCGACGACCGATTTCGGCGCAGCCTGCCACTGCAGGCAGCGCGCGTCTACGTCGCGATCGCCCTGGTCGTACATCGAGTTGCGGCCGTGCCAGTGATCGAGTTCCTGCTCACCGGCCGCGGCGAGCAACTCCACCCGAGGCCAGCTGCCCGCCGCCATCGGGGGCAGTCGGTCCACCAGCAGCCGCGTCAACGACGCCGCGTCGCACTCGGTGATCTCCAGCTCGTCGTGACTTTCGGGCATCTTCGAACTGAACCCTTGAATCAGTACGGCCCGGTCACCGAATATCTTGGCCGCCATCACGATCAGACCATCCAACCGGCGGGCGGCACTGTAATCCTCGGCGTGCACGACCAACCGCAAATCCGGCCGCAGGGACTTGACCAGCACGTCGGCCAGCGTCGGATCCCACGCCGCCTGTAGCTCGCCCCAGACGCGTGCCTTGGCGAACTGGAAGTCGTAATAGCCGCGGATATCGGAGATGTAGGTGAACGGCCAGTTGTAGGTGCGGTCGGCGAGTCGTTCGCGCAGCACCAGGTATTCGAGGCCGCTCAAGCGCCAGCTACGTTCCACTATCGCTACTCCTCCACCGTGTTCGCGGGCACGCCTGGCACCGCTGGTGCACCGGTCTGCGCGGGTTCGACGGTCACGGCGGTGGTCGACCTGGTAGCGGTGAAGTCTTCGACCAGCTCCGTCCGGCGCCCGCCCGCCCGGCCGGGGAACTCGATCCGTACCTGTGGTTCGTCGCCGCCGGGCAGCAGCGCGAAGGACACGACGGGCCCGTCCGCCCCCGGCGGGAACAACTGCTCCTCGACCTGCTCCAGCTGCTCCTCGATTCGTTTCGATCCCTCCTCGAGCGCTTGCTTGACCGTCATGGTGCCGTTCTCCACCGCCTTGGCAAGCTGCTGCAGGGCCGGGCCGAGCTGTGCGGCCAGCTGGTTGCCGAGCTGTACCAGCGTCCCGATGCCCGAGGAAATCAGTTGCAGCGCTTCGGAGAACAGGCTCATTAGGTCATTGCTGGACGGGTTCCCGGGTGCGCCGCCCGTACCGCCACCGATACCGGTTCCCGGCGCGCCGGTCGACCCTTCGGGACCAGTACCCCGTCCCGGGCTCGACCCGTTGTCACCGGTCGACTTTCCGCCGGAACCGCCGCCGTCGCCGGTGCCCTTGCCACCGTCGGCACCGGTGGGCTTGCCGACGCCACCGCCCGCACCGCCGTCGCCCTTTCCGCCGCCCTCGGCACCGGTCGGCCCACCGGACTTACCCCCCGTACCACCCCCGGACCCACCACCGGAATTACCACCGGAACCATCCCCCGTACCACCCCCACCACGACCATCCCCCGACGGACCCCGATAATTGAAACTCCCCGGCAAATCACCCTGCGCACCAGCAAGCTTATTCGGATCATTGAACACCGGAACAAGACCAGCCAACTGCTTTATACCCAGCACATACCCCTTCTGATCACTCGTCCCATCACCCGAATCCCAAAACGTCTGCACCCGAGGCAAATGCCGACCCGCATTCGTATCATTACCATTGTCCGCGTCAACCTTCGACACCGAACCATCAGAATTGAAATACAAATGCTCATACAGCGGGAGATGAGACCGCACAAAAGCATTGAAATCAGCAGTATTACCCACCACATTCGACATCGACAGCAACCCACTATACAAAGTATCCGTCGCCTGCACATACTTCTCCACAAACGCCACCGCCCGATCAGCACCCACCCCCTCCCAATACTGACCCTTGAACACCGGCCCCACCCGATCCATGAACTTCTGCACCGAAACCCGCCAAATATCCGCCAACGCCCGCCACTGCCCCGCCAACCAATACACCCCAGCGCTATTGCGACCCAACATCTCCGCGATATTCGCAAAACCGATCAAATCAAACGACTTACCATTCTCCACCACCCCCTCCACCATCCCCTTCACCCCCACATCAAAACTCACCCCCGACCCCGCCTTCGTCGAAAACGCCGGCCCCGCCTTCCAATCCGACGCCGGCACCGAATAATGCCTGAAAATCTCCGGCCACAAATCCGTCCCCCGCTCCGGCGCCACAAAAGTATTCGCATTGGCGCCATCCATCACCACATACTTCTTGTTCGCCGCAACAAACGTATCCCCCATCACCCGCACAATCGCCTGATGATTCTTCAACACCTCCACCAACTCCACCGTCCGCTTACGCTCGAACTTCTCGAACAACATCGCCATACTCGACAACGTCGTCACCACATGCCGCGCCTTCGGCTGCGGCGTCCCATCCGCAGGATCCTTATTGTCATGCGTCCACGAAAACTTCGAAAAATTCACACTCAACGACGCATCAATAAACCCCTGAACATCCGCCAAAAAATCCTCACACGCCGACGTCAACTCCCCCAACCGACCCGAATCAACATGCACCATCCGCAACTTGCCGTCCCGCGCACCCCGCAACAAACCAGACCACTCAGTCTGATCGAAACCAGGCCCTCCCGACGCCATCCCACTCCTACCGTCTGCTCCACCGCGTTCGTCCTGCGTTTCTAACACCGAACCCGCGGCCGGTCCTGCCGGGCGAGCAGCGCGGAGCAGTCCGTACACCCGCTGTTAACCGAGCGCCGCCGGTCGTCCGTGCGTTAGGCGCTCAGCCTGGCCATCCCGGCGGCCGCGGGCGCGGCAAGCACCGGGGTCACTCGCATCAGTTCGCCGGCTCGCACCATGCGGTCGGTCATTCCGTCACAGGGGATTTCGGCCAAGAAGCAAGGGCGGGCACCGTCCAGAGTGCCGTGCGCCACTGCCACCTGCAGCAGATCGCGAGAGTAGTGCGCGAAGGCGAGCGCCATGGCGCCCCCACCGTTCGCGGCCACCGCCGCGCGCGCCAGCCAGCTCTCGAAACACGGATACGGGTAGTGCAGGATCGTCGGGGCCGTAACCGTTCCGCTCGCGCCGGTGAACCCGGTGAAGCTGTGCCGGTCGACCGGTGTCACGTCGGCATCGAGCCGAACGGCACTGCGATTGGCGGGCGCGTCGAGGAACGCGGACATGCCACTGACCCGGAACACCGTGCATTCCTGAAACGGGTCCTCGACCGGGTGCGGCAGCGGAACCGCCTCGTGGGCAACGAATCCGACCTGTCCAGCCCCTGGGATCTGCCAGCGTCGCCTACCGTCGTCGTAGAACAGCTCCCGAGGGCCGAGCGGAAGCAGCCACCCCATGCCCGCGGCACGGGCGGTCGCGACCGCCGCCGCGATATTGGCCACCTCACGTTCGACCGGATCACCGTCGGGAACCACGTTCTCGCGCAGCGCGATCGGGTACTCGCCGCTGGTCACGAGGGCACGCACCGCCGCATCGTCGGAGTAGACGATGATGAGATCCGCATACGCCGCATGGTGACCGAGCCAGGTCGGCAACCCGGGCTCCAGCCGATCGATGGTCACGCAGAGCGCGGTCGGTTCCAGGACTTCGCGCGCTACCTTGCCCGGGACACCCCGGTACACCCACGTGCTCAGATCATCGATGTCGTGCTGGGCCAGGTAATCGCAGTACTCCGTCCACGGGTCGACCCCCGCCGCGCGCGCGGCCGTCAGATTCGGGCCGCCGAGCGGTCGCGTGTGCCGCACCGTCACCGCATCGACGATGGCGATGGACCACTGGTCCGCGACCAGTCTCGGCCAGTGGAAGTCCAGCCCCCACCCGGTCTGGGTGGCATCGAAGGTCGGCAGCGCGCGACGCAGGAACTCGCGGCCGAAGCACGGTGCCATGATCTCCACGAAATTCGTGTACCGCAGCTCGAAGCGACGATCCACCAGGGTGATCTCGTGGGTGTAGTAGCTGTCCTCGGTGAGCGCTGGCTGCGACAGCGAAAGCTGGTACCGCGCGGCGTATTCGAAGAGCGCGTTGATGGACGCGGTGTCGGTCGCCAGGTCGTCGTCGGGCAGCCAGACATAGTCGTAGTCATCGAGGATCTCGGCCAGATCGACCGTCAGCACATGGTGCAGCGCAGGCCATTTGGGGCCTTTACGATCCAGCCGGAGCACGTCGTCCGCGCGATAGCGGTGCGGATCGTCGCCGAAATAGCTGACGACCAGATCCCAGGTGCGCGGGACCGGTCCCGCGAGCCATCGCTCGTGCAGCGAGGCGTCACCCGCCCGCAGCACCACCAGGTTCCTTCGTCGCGCTCCCGCGCGAAACAGCGCTCCAGTCATCGTCACAACTCCTACGCGGCATTCCAGCCGTGGCCCCACAACCTGCCGATGCGCTCGAAATACGCCTCGTACTGCGGGGCCACGACCTCGGTGGAGAACTTGGACACCGCGTACTCGCGGATCTGCCGATAGTCCAGGCGGTCGACGGACTCGGCGGCGGCCAGAAATTCATCCGGTGTGCGGCAGCGGTACCCGTGCACACCCTGGCGCACGGTCTCGGGGAACACCCCCCAGTCGGTGGTGATCACCGGCGTCCCGCACAGCATCGCCTCGGCATGCACGCCGCCGAACGGTTCCAGATACAGCGAGGGCACGAAAACCCCACGGGCCCGGCTCATCAACTCGCCCCGGCGGACGTGGTCGACGACACCGACATAGTCGGCTAGCTCGGCGGGCGGTGGCGTGCCCGCGCCGGCCACCACCAGCTTCGCCCCGAGCCGCTGACAGGTCTCGACCGCGATATGCACGCCTTTCTCCTCGACCAGGCGGCCGATGAAGAGAAAGTAGTCGTCCTTACGTTCGGCGAACGGAAAGTCCTCGACCTCATAGTAATTCGGTATCACCGCATCGCGGAACGTGGCGTTCGCCCGGCGCGCGCCAGGCACCGACTCGTAGACGGCGTTCATCCACGCGTAACTTTCGAACACCCGGTAGTCCGCGAACACCCCGCTGTAGCCGATGCCGAACTCCACGGTCATGAGCTCAGGAAAGGTGTCCGCGATCGGCTGCTGGCAGGTGCCGCCGAGCACGCAGATGAAGTCGCGGTCGCGTTTGCGCTTGGCGATCTCGGTAATGGCGCGCTCGTTGGTGGTGGTCCAGTGTGGATCGTAGCGATTCCAGGTGAGATTGTTGGGCTCCCGGAGCAGGTCGTTGCCGCCGAACCATTCGTCCTGCTCCGCCTTCGACGCGATGGTGACGAATTCGGTACAGGCCGCGTCGTTTTCGGCGCCTCCGTACAGAAAGACCTCGTGACCGAGACCTGTCATCATTCCGGCGAAGCGGCGGATCTTCTGCGTATAGGCGCACGGCTGATAACGCCTGGTGGTCTGCGTATTGGGGAAGTTGACAACATGAAAACGCAAGGCAGGGACTTCCGTTCGGCGCGAAGCGGGGCGATCAGCGGTCGATGATGGGCCGGACCGAGAGCGGGTCCTCGCCCACGGCCTCCTCCAGGTGTTCGGTGCTGTCCAGGTACGCCGCCCGCTTACGCTGCTGTTGCTGCTGCTGTTGTCCCGCAGCGCCACCACCGCCCATCGGTGCGCCCATCGGGTAACCGCCGTAGGGCATCGCGGCAGCGGGCGCCATGGCAGCGCGGGCCGCAACCGCATCCGTCGAGTTCCCGCCGGCACCGCCGGCACGGGGAAACAGCTTGTCCTCCAATGGTTTCCCAGGAACGCCCGGGCTGCCTCCCCCGCCACCGCTCGCACCGGCCGGTTTGATGTCGAAGCCGAACGGACCGGAAGCGCCGGTCGGGCCGAAGGCACCCAACGGCCCGGTGGCCGCCCACGGCCCCGAAGGACCGGTCGGCAGCCCGGAGCCCAACTGCTGCAAGGCCTTCGACAACGCCGAGAGCGGTCCGCTCTCGCCGCGCGGGGTACCGGTCGTCGGACCGGGGACAGCGCTCGGCATCCCCTTCGAGCCGCGCGGATCGGCACCGCCCGAGGACGGTTTCCCGCCGATACCACCACCCGGCACACCCGCACCGTTGCCCGTGCTGCCGCCTGTGCCGTCGCCCTTTCCGCCGCCCTCGGCACCGGTCGGCCCACCGGACTTACCCCCCGTACCACCCCCGGACCCACCACCGGAATTACCACCGGAACCATCCCCCGTACCACCCCCACCACGACCATCCCCCGACGGACCCCGATAATTGAAACTCCCCGGCAAATCACCCTGCGCACCAGCAAGCTTATTCGGATCATTGAACACCGGAACAAGACCAGCCAACTGCTTTATACCCAGCACATACCCCTTCTGATCACTCGTCCCATCACCCGAATCCCAAAACGTCTGCACCCGAGGCAAATGCCGACCCGCATTCGTATCATTACCATTGTCCGCGTCAACCTTCGACACCGAACCATCAGAATTGAAATACAAATGCTCATACAGCGGGAGATGAGACCGCACAAAAGCATTGAAATCAGCAGTATTACCCACCACATTCGACATCGACAGCAACCCACTATACAAAGTATCCGTCGCCTGCACATACTTCTCCACAAACGCCACCGCCCGATCAGCACCCACCCCCTCCCAATACTGACCCTTGAACACCGGCCCCACCCGATCCATGAACTTCTGCACCGAAACCCGCCAAATATCCGCCAACGCCCGCCACTGCCCCGCCAACCAATACACCCCAGCGCTATTGCGACCCAACATCTCCGCGATATTCGCAAAACCGATCAAATCAAACGACTTACCATTCTCCACCACCCCCTCCACCATCCCCTTCACCCCCACATCAAAACTCACCCCCGACCCCGCCTTCGTCGAAAACGCCGGCCCCGCCTTCCAATCCGACGCCGGCACCGAATAATGCCTGAAAATCTCCGGCCACAAATCCGTCCCCCGCTCCGGCGCCACAAAAGTATTCGCATTGGCGCCATCCATCACCACATACTTCTTGTTCGCCGCAACAAACGTATCCCCCATCACCCGCACAATCGCCTGATGATTCTTCAACACCTCCACCAACTCCACCGTCCGCTTACGCTCGAACTTCTCGAACAACATCGCCATACTCGACAACGTCGTCACCACATGCCGCGCCTTCGGCTGCGGCGTCCCATCCGCAGGATCCTTATTGTCATGCGTCCACGAAAACTTCGAAAAATTCACACTCAACGACGCATCAATAAACCCCTGAACATCCGCCAAAAAATCCTCACACGCCGACGTCAACTCCCCCAACCGACCCGAATCAACATGCACCATCCGCAACTTGCCGTCCCGCGCACCCCGCAACAAACCAGACCACTCAGTCTGATCGAAACCAGGCCCTCCCGACGCCATCCCACTCCTACCCACTCGCCGCTGCTGCCCGACACCTAACCACGCACGGCGGGCTTCGTCCGGCCATGCGCGACGCGCGGCACTGTTCGGACACCTGCGGTTAACCATCGGGTCGGCGGCGGGAGGCGCCCGCGGCCGCCAACCCGCGGTGCACCCCGATTACGCGGAGGCGACGGACGATTGGTCGCGCGCGCGACCTTGCGGCTGCCGGCGGGTGAGGCGCTGGCGGCAGGTCAGGCACCACCGGGTGGTCGGGATGGTTTGCAGCAGATGGATCGGGATCTCGGCGCCACAGCCGCGGCAGCGGCCGTAGTGTCCGGCGGCGAGCAGGGCGAGGGCTTCGCCGATATCGGCGAGCGCGTGCCGGGCGCCTGCGGCCATTTTGACGGTCACCTCCCGCCTTGCGGTGTCGGCGGGGTCGACCGGCGTTGCGGCGCTGTCGATTTCGGCGTCGAGCTCGGCGAGTTGCTGTAACCGGAACTCGCGCAGCCGGTGCAAGGCGGCGCGCAAGCCGGGCAGATAGTGGGAAAGGCGGTCATTCGGGGTGGTGTGCGCGGGGGCCATCCTGGTCTCCAGGGTCGATGTTGTCGCGGGAGGCGGTTATCAGCCACGCGATCCAAGGGATTCGCGCGGCGCGTCGGGGAACGGAGGGCACGGCCGGACGGGAGGGTGAGGCCGCGCCCTCCGTTCGTCCATCGGTATCCACCTCCACATCGAGTTACTGACCGTCACATCCCATGATGGTGCAGCCGACGAGCCGGACGTTGTGGAGATTCGACAATCGAAGCGGGCCAAATTGTGGTGCCAGAACACTTGCTAGTCGCTGTCGGTGGCGGCGAGCTCGATCATCATGGCGAGCCGTTTGCGGGGATCGTCCACACCGAGGTGCACGATCTGGGCCATCTTGCGCAGCCGGTTGCGCACGGTGTTCTCGTGCACGCCCAGTTGCGTTGCCGCAGTGGCGGGGTCGCCTTGAGCTTGCAGCCAAGCACGCAAGGTGGCCACGTATTCGGTGCTGTGTGCGCGGTCGTGCCTGCGTAACTCCGGCACCGGGCCCCGCGTGGGGATGCGCCCGGACAGCCCGGCCGTGCGCAGGCGTTGCAGCAGGATCTCGTCCCAGGACTCGTCATAGGCGGGAGCCGCCGCGCCGGGCGGCCGGGTTTCGTGCAGGGCCAGGCATTCGTCGGCCTCTTGGCGCGCCACGGCCAGTTCGGTGGCGCGGGCGCTTGCGCTGATGCCGGCCGGCACGGACAGCGCTGTAGGCAGGGACGTCCGTAACTCATCGATCCAGCGCCGTGCCGTCGCCGCTTGCTCGGCGGGCAGCACGGTATAGATGGTGTCGCCGACCAGGGCGCTGCGACCGGCCCGAGACCAGCCGAAACCGGTTGTCGCGCGCTCGAATATCTGCAGCAGCGCGGCGTGGTGCTGCTCGGCCATCGAGGCGCGGACCGCGATCACCCGCAGCGGCGTCGGCGCCAGTCCCAGCCTGCTGGCCACCGTCGCCGCGTCCGCGGCGCCCTCGAGCAGGCGGATCACCAGTTCGGATTCCACCTGCCGTTCCAGATCCGCACTCGCTCGCGAGCGCAGCAGGTGCAGGGCGACCGTGCGCGCGCCTTCGGTCAGTGCCGCGCGACGGGCGCCCGCCAGCGGCGCGGGCGCCGAGACCCATACCGAGCCGAGCAGTGTCCGGCCTACCCGCACGGCCACCACCGTCCGCCCGGTCACCCCGTGTTCGGGCTGCGCGGGCACGAACAGCGGCTCGTCCGAGGTCGCCAAATGCGTGAATACGCCGTGTGTTTCGAACAGCTCGCGCAGCGGCGGCGGCAGCTGCCTGCGCAGGATAGTCGCGACCCGGGCCGGATCGGGGTCCTCGCGCGGCAGCGAGTACGCCAGCACCCGCGAGAGGTGATCCTCGATCGTCACCGCGCCGTCGACCGCGTCGGCAAGGCTGTCGGCCAGCGCGAACAGGTCGGTCGGACCGCGACCGGCCTCGGTCTCGCGACCCTCCAGCACCAGCCCGTAGACCACCGCGGCCACCTCGCTCCACGCAACGGCAGGATCCACCCGCAGCACCGCGACACCGTCGAGTTCCGGCTCGTCGTCGAGTTCGGTATCGCCGCGGATGATCGCGACCACCGCGCGTGCCGACGCCGCCAGGTCCGCGAGCTCCGCGCTCGACCGCGCGCCGATCCCCAGCAGCACGTCACCGGCTTCCGCGGGCTCGGCCGCCGCGGGCTGGATTGCCACGCTGCGCAGTTCGGTGGTGCGCGGCACCGAACCCAGCCGCAGCCGGACCCCGTAGCCGGACAATACGTTCGCCAGCCGGTCCAACGTCACCATGGAGCGGCACCGCCGCTGTGCCGCGGGCGCATGCCCCGGGGAAGCCGCCCGGCCGTCGTCGACCGCCCTGAACTCGTCACGCCTCGACGCTAACCCGTCACCGTCCGCACAGGAGTACGGCGGGCGGGGAACACCCCGACGTCCTGGTCAGCGAGCTGCGCGACGCCTCCCGTCCGGTTCGGCAGCGCGGCTCGCCGTCACCGGCCCTGGACCACATGCGACGCTGTACCGATGCTCGCCTCCCAGACTCCCGGCTCCCCGACCACGCCGATCAGCAGATTCGGGTTGGGGACGGCCGCGGTCGGGCGGCCCGGCTATATCACCCTCGGACGAGACCTCGACCTGCCGGCCGAGCGCACGGTGGACGCGCTGCGCACCAGGACGCACGCGCTGCTCGACGCCGCGTGGGCGGCCGGGGTGCGCTACTTCGACACCGCCCGCTCCTACGGCCGTGCGGAGGAGTTCGTCGGCGCATGGCTGGCGGCGCGGCCCGAGGTGGCCGCCGCGGCCACGATCGGCAGCAAGTGGGGCTATACCTACACGGCCGACTGGCAAGCGTCTGGCGTGGCGACCCACGAGGTCAAGGAGCACGCGGTGGCCGTGTTCGATCGCCAGATCCAGGAAACCCGAGCACGATTGGGCAGCCACCTGGATATCTATCTGATCCATTCGGTCACCCCGGACAGCCCCGCACTGACCGACCGCGACCTGCACGCGCGGCTGGCGACGCTCGCCGCCGACGGGGTCCGGGTGGGACTGTCGACCAGCGGGCCTGCCCAGGCCGAGACGGTGCGCGCCGCGCTGGCAGTCCAGGTGGACGGTCGCGCGCTGTTCACCGCGGTCCAGTCCACCTGGAACGTGCTCGACCCGTCCGCGGGCCCCGCACTCGCCGAAGCGCACTCGGCCGGGTGGCTGGTGGTCGTCAAGGAGGCCATGGCCAACGGACGCCTTGCGGGCCGCAACGCCACCGGGCCGGACACCGCCGCCCTGCGCTCGGTGTGCGATCGGATCGGCGCCACCCCGGACGCCCTGGCGCTCGCGGCGGCCGCCGCCCAACCGTGGGCCGATATCGTCCTCTCCGGCGCCGCGACCCTGGATCAGCTGAGCTCCAATCTCACGGCCGCGGCACTCGAGCTCACCCCCGCCGACCTGGGCGAGCTCGCCACCCTCACCGAATCCCCCGAGACCTTCTGGCGCACCCGCGCCCAACTCCCCTGGGCCTGAGCCGTTCCCTGGCACCAGCTCGCCCGCACGCATCGGTTCTCGCGGGAACGAAACGGCGAACGGAACCGTGCCGATGATGTGGTGAGAGCATCACCGCAGGCCGCGGCCCGCTACTGGACCATTTCGGGGGCGAGATGACCACCGCACACGTGCAACATCGACGGTTGATCGTGTATGTGCCCGGACTGACCGAGAAACCCGGGGCGATCGACGGCCTGTTCGCACGGTTGCAACAGGAACCCGGGTACGGGACCGAGGAAACGATCTACTGGAAATTCCCCGATTCGGTCGGCCGCCGCAGCCGCGGCCCGCTGGCGAGCCGGTGCCGGGATCTGGCCGATCGGATCGACGCGTACTGGACGGGACCGCGCAAGACACCGGAGATCGTGCTCGTCGGGCACAGCATCGGCGCGATCATGCACCGCTACGCCTACCTGCAGGCGCTGTGCGGCATCGACGGGCATCGGCTGCCGTGGGCGGACGCGGTGACCAGGATCGTGCTGCTGGCCGCGCCAGATCGGTTCCCTGGTCAACATCTGTGCCAGCGCGGACAAGCCGGTCGGCTGGCTGTGCAGCGGGCTGCGCGCGTTCCGGATGCGTGATGTGGGGGTCGGCGGATTCACCGGATTCGACGCGGTGCCGCCGGGCACCCGCCAGATCCGCCACATCGCGGGCGGCCACGGCGCGGCCCTGGCGACCGACCGCCTTTCCACCGTCGTCGACTTCGTGCGCACCGGCGAGGCCATCGGCGAACCGAACGTCGTCAAGCCCGGCCGCGCTTTCGAACTCATGTCGCGGGTGGCGCCCCGGCTGGCGTGGGTGGCGGTCGCGGCCTTGGCCGGGTTGAGCTGGCTGGCCTTGTCCGCCTTGGGCTTGGTGCTCGGCGCTGTAGTCGTCGCCGGAGCACTCGCGCTCGCCTACACGGCGCTGAAAGTCGCATGACCACCGGTGAGGTGGAGCACAGTTCAACCGCTAACAGACTGTCTACCAGGGACATTGACTCGACTAGCGGGTGCTGCGAAAAAGTTGGGCCCGGCGTCGATTAGGCCGAGGGGGCCCGGGTAGGGCCTACGTATGGTCCAAACCGGATCATGTGCTTCACCACTGATGAAGGAGGCTCGGTCATGCCAGATCCGAACAACCCCGGTCAGTTCGGCAATCGCACCGACACCGAGGAGCAGGCCAGCAAGGGCGGCCAGGCGAGCAGCGGCAGCTTCGGCGAGAGCAACGCCGCCGACCCGCACGAAGCGGGCAAGAAGGGTGCCGCCGCACAGCCGACCGAGGCCAAACAGCAGGGCGGGCAGCACAGCCACAGCTCGAGCCAGTAGCCCAGCGCTGTCGCGACACCCGCGACAGGTCTGACCGCGACGGCCGCCGGACGATCCCGGCGGCCGTCCGGCTGCCGGGATCGGTCGCCGAATCCTTTTCCGCGGTCGCTCGCTCTTATCCAGGAGCGGTCGAAAGGGCCGGCGATAGCGGAGGATCGATGACGGTAGTCGTGGTCGCCGTGGTGGCGGCGGTGTTGGTGTGCAGTTGCGTGGCGGTGCTGCGGTGGCGTGGAAGGGCGAACAGGAATGGTTGAGCCGACGTCGGCGTGGCCGGGCGACCAGCTGGTGCTCGCGGCCCAGCACGGCGACGAGACCGCCATCGCCGCACTGGTTTCCGGTGCGTATCCACATATCCGCCGGTTCGCGTCCGCGTTGTGTGCGAGCAGTCAGGACGCCGAGGACGCGGCGCAGGAGGCGGTGCTCGTGCTGTTCCGCAAGATCGGCTCGCTGCGCGCCACCGCGGCGCTCGGGTCGTGGGTGTTCCGGATCGTTCGCAACGAATGTCTGCGCCGCGCACAGCTGCTCACTCGCCGCACCGTGATCCCGGCAGCGGAGTTCTCGCCCTCCGCCGAGGACGACGTGCTGAGCAGGCTGGAGGTCGAACGGGTAGCCGCCGCCGTGGCGTTGCGGCCCGAGGACCAGCGTCGGGTCCTGATCATGCGGGACATCCAGGGGCTGCCGGGCAAGACGGTCGCCGCCGCGCTCGGGCTCAGCACCGCGGCGATGAAGTCCCGACTGCACCGTGCCCGCACCACGGTTCGCACCCACCTCGACGTGATCGAAGTGGGTGAATTCCGTTGAGCACCAACCAATCCAGTCCCTCATTCGCCAGCAGGTCGCTCCCGGTGCACCTGGCTCGGGGCGCGATCGGCTTCGGGTTTCTCGCCGCCTCGATGGCTTTGCTCCCCGTCCTCGGCTGGATCGGCCTGGTGCTGCTGGTGCCGGGACTCGCGGTGCTGCGCGGATGCCCGACCTGCTGGGCGATCGGTCTGATGCAGACGCTGTCTCGTGGACGACTGAACCGGGTCTGCACGGACGGCCAGTGCCGACTTCAACCCCGGGAGCCCAGCCGTTCATCGTGACGTCGACGACCGGACGGCCGCGGTCCAGGCGACCAGCGACCGTCCGGTCGTCGTACCACCGAACTGCTGCTGCTCGTCAACGAGGCGTTCCAGCGCGCGATCGAGCGGTGGACCCGGCGCACCGCCGGCCGGCAGCACGGGGACCGTTCGCGGTAGAACCGCGCCAACCTGCTGGAACATCCGCGCCACCAGGCCTTTCCTGGTGGTCACCGGGTATCCGGAGGCCCTAGGGTCCTCGTCATGAGCTCTGTCGACGTTTCCGTGTACCCGGTCCAGTGCGATATCCAAGCCCGGCAAGCCGACCTCGGCCGGGACGGCACCGTGGGCACGACCGCGCTGGCGCAGTGGCTGTTGGAAGCCCGCAGGCGTATGTGCCTGCCCCGATTCGAAAAACTGGTGTTGACCGGTGGTTTCGGACCGTTCCATATCGTGCTCGCCGGCCAGCGCGCCGAGCGACTCGCGCCGGTGCGCCTCACCGACCCGGATATCTCGGTGCACACCGGGATTCGCCGTTTCGGGCGCTCGTCGTTCACCTACGAGCAGGCGGTGTTCGCCGGCCGCGAGCAGGTGGGGCGTGGCGGAGCCACGATCATTCTGATCGGCGCCGATGGTCCGCTGGCACTGCCGGACCAGATGATCGCCGACCTGACGGACCTGTCCCTCCCGGATTCGACCGAACCGGCCCCCGCACGGCCGTCGGCGCGGCGCCGAGCGCGCGAGCACTACTCGTTCTTCGCGCCCTTGCGCGCGCGGATCGCCGATGTCGACATCAATCAGCATGTCAACGCCCTGGCCCTGGCCTCCTGGTACGACGAGGCGGTCGCCGCCTTCACCGCGACGGCGCTCGGCGTCGTGGGGCTGGTGCCCGATCTGGCGCCGACGATGCACCGCGTGGACTACCTCGGTGAGGTCACCTATCCCGGCGACTACGAAATCGGCGTTGCCGTCAGCGCTTACGACGGCGACACCGTGCACTACGAGCTAGGCGTCTTTCGCGGCGACACCTGTCTGGGGGTCGCCGACGCCGCCGGGCCGCGCGGTGCGTTGCGTCCGGATTCCTCGCCCGCCCGCTGAACGGGCGTATTCGACGGGCGTCTGGCCATACCGCTTCTTGAACGCGCGGACGAAATGGCTGCTGTCCGAAAACTGCCATCGCGCAGCCACTTCCGCTACCGTGGGCGGCCGGTGCCCGGCGGTGAGCGCGCGACCGGCCGCATCCAGCCTGCGGTGCCGGATATACGTCGCCACCGATTCCCCCGCGGCGGTGAAGGCCCGCTGCAGGGTGCGCACCGAGACATTGAGTTCCCGCGCCAGCAGCGCCGGGGACAGATCGGGATCGGTGAGCCGCCGATCGGCCAGTTCCTTCGCGGCCCGCATGAGCGCGGGCCGCAACTCGGTCTCGGCATCGTCGAACCGCCCGGCCAGCACGGCGCCGGCCAGCTCGAGCAGGGCGTCGTGCGCGGCGTGCACGCCCGCCGGACCGAGCGCGGTCACGGTCTCGTGGACCATGGTCGTGTGCGCCATCAGCAGGCGCATCTCCGCCGAATCCGTCGCCCCGAGGCTGCTCTGGTCGCGCCGCGACGCCAGCACCGCCGCGGGCAGCGTGAGGATGCGCACCGAGGTGTCCGGCGCGGCACCGAAGTGCAGCGGCGAGCCGTAGCGCAGCAGGAATTGCCCACCCGCCACGGCGTATTCGTCGCCGCCCGGGGTGCCGCCCAGTGTCCAGGCGCCACGCCCGACGACATACATCCTGACCTGATCGGCGTACCCGTACGGGGTGCCCGCGGTACGGATCGTCGACGCGCTGCGCAAATCCGTGACGGCCACGTCGCGCACCTTCGCGACCCTGGTCCGCACCCGGAAGTCGCCCCGGGTGGTGGAGCTGAACGTGGGCAGCGGGAACGCCGCGCCGACCTCGGTCAGCCAGCCGTGCCGGAAGAGGTCGAAGCCGTGCGAGACCCGGCCCGGGTCCGTGGAATCGAGGGCGAAACCGCCGTGCGAGCCCGTGCTCGAAGTGCCGCTCATCGGCGGGTCCGCTCGCGCTCCCGCGCCGCCGCCGCGTCGGCGACGGCGTCGAGGTCGAACTCCGGTGCGCCGCATACCCGCTGGTGCACGGTCAACAGGACATGATCGATGCGCGTGCGCAACGCGGTCGGGCCCGCGCCCGAGCCGAGGACATCGGCGATGAACTGCTCGGACAACGCCCGGAGCTTGACGTTGGTCTCCTGGGAACGCCAGCGCAGCACGTTGAACGCCTGATCGGCGTCGATGCCGTAGGCCAGCATGAGGATGCCCTTGGCCTGCTCGATCGCCGCGCGCGCCTCGACCACCTCGGGCAACGTCTCGGTGAGCACCGCACGCTTGTCGCTCGCGACGGTCGCGGTGATGTCGATGTAGTAGCCGGTGGTGCCGACGACCTGACCGGCGTCGTCGTAGAGATGGTCGCCGACCACCATGACGTGGCGGACCGCGCCCGCGGTATCGACGAGGCGGTGCCTGCTGCTGAACGGCTGGCCGTTCTCGACCGCGGCGGCGATCGCGGCGGCCACCTGCTCGGAGTCCTCCGGATGCCGGTGCGCCAGCAGCAGTTCGGTAGTCGGCCGCACGGCGCCGGGCCGATAGCCGTGCAATTCGGCGACTTCGGGCGACCATTCCCAGCGCTGATCGGCGAACCAGTACCAGAAGGTGCCGACCCGCTGTGGTGTCCCGCCGATCACATGCTCGAAGTCCTCCGTACTCGCTCGAGCTGGCAGCGCATCACCGGTCACCGGTCCAGTATCGCCGCGAATCACCCGTGACGCGACGTGCTTGTCCGGAAACGCCTGCTCGGCGAGCAGCTCCGCACCCCGCTACCTGCCGTTTCGGTCGCGAGGTGCGATGAGCTGCCCGCCGGTCGGCCGAGCTGCCTCAGTTCAGGCCGGTCACCTCCTGGGCGATCGCGGCGAGACGGGTCTGCGCCGCCGAGACCACACCGTGCCGGTTCTTGTGTTGCTCCTCGTAGGCGACGATCACGCGGATGTCCGCGGGCGAGGTCAGCTCCCTGATCGCGGCGACGGCCTGGTTGACATTCAGGTCGGGGTAGTCGGGGATCGGCAGCTCCTCCGGTTCGAGCACACCCGTGCCCGCCCGCACGGAGTGCACGGAGTCGGCGGTGCCGTCCGCGCCTTCGCGGCGGGTCACCTGCTCGGCGGTCTCCAGGACGGCATCGCGGGACGCGGCAAGCGTTTTGACCGCGACGTCACCGGCGTGTGCGCCCCTGGCCAGCAGCTCCTCCAGCGCGGGCGGGGCGCTGCGGAAGGTGTCTAGCGCACGGTCGATGCCCCGCGCGGACCAGGTCACCGGGATGTTGACCAACTTCACCGCGGTGCCGGTCGCCGCCTGCAATGGCGTGCGCCGCAACGCCGCCGGGCCGCCGAGCGCCTCCTCGGCCAGCACGGTGATGAGCCAGTCGACGGTCGCCGAGTGCGCCGCGATCAGCCGGTCCGCCAGCGCCACGAGACCGGCGTGCCCGGCGTTGGTGGCGAGGGCCTTGAGGTAGCGGGCGCGATCGAGCAGCTGATGCTCGAGGGCGAGGTCGCCGAACAGGGCCTCGTCGAACGGCTGTGCCTGTTCGGCCATCGCCTTGATCGCCGCCACGGCGCGCCCGAGGAAGGGCCCGATTCTGGTTGGGATGCCGCCCAATTCGCGCAGAGCGGACTCGATGGCCGCGGCACGGGCCCGGGCGTTGTCGGCGTTCTCGGACAACTCCCGGCGCACCGCGTCCGTGCGCGCCTGCGCGATACGGGTTTCGGCGACCTGGATTTCGGTTTCGGTCAGATCGCGGACAGCGCGCAACTGGGCCAGCAGGGTGGTGGTGTCGCGTGTGCTCATGAAAATCTTTGTCCTTCGACGTGGATATCAGGTCGGCGCAACGGTGCACCTCTGTCCCGACTACCCCACCCCGCCGTTCGAAACCTTGCGCCACAATGTTTTCCGCAGAAAGACCCCGCGTCCTTCGGTATCAGGGCCCGCCGCAAGCGCTTTCGGGGCGCGCCTGCGGTATTGCCCACTGATCAGGGTTTGTCGGGGTCCAATGTGTCCTTGATCTTGCCGAGCAGTCCGGCCTGGGTGCCCATGGCCGTCGAGCGCGGTTCACCCATCGATCCGTCGTAGGTGACATAGAGCTGCGGATCCGGTGGCGGCGGGGTCGCCTTGTCCCCCAACGGAACCGGGTCCGCGAGGAAGCCGTTCTTGTGCACGCCGTCCGGCGCGGTCCCGTGCGCCCACATGCCTTGATCCGCGGCCGCGCCGTCGGACAGGTGCCACAGGCTGGTCGCGTGCTCGCTGTGCTCCTCGTCGAACAGCGCGTTCGGTGTGATCGTCTCTTCGATCCCATCGGCTTTGAGCTGCGCGATCGCCGACAACCACAGATTCTGATGGTAGGTGTCGCGCGCGAGGTTGAACTTCAACATGTCCTTGACCCCGGGGTCGTCGGTCATGTGATAGAGCCGCGCGGTCTGTACTCGCCCTTGGGATTCGGCGGTGACATTGGCCCGGAAGTCGGCGAGCAGGTTGCCGCTGGCCACGATGTAGCGGCCGTTCCATGGCACGCCGTTGCTGTCGGCGAGCACCGGCCCGCCGCCGGACACGATCGCCTGCTGCGGGTCCATCCCGCCAAGCACCGCCGCGACCACGGGGTCGCCCATCGCCGCCTGCGTGGCGTGGGTCGCGGGCGCGCCCTCGAGCAGCCGGGCGACCATCGTCGCGATCATCTCGACGTGGCCGATCTCCTCGGTCGCCACGTCCATGATCATGTCCTTGTACTTGCCGGGCATCCGGCAGTTCCACCCTTGGAACAGGTACTGCATCGTCACGGTCATCTCGCCGTAGGCGCCGCCGATGAGCTCTTGCAGCTTGCGTGCGTACACCGGATCCGGCTTCTCCGGCTTGACGTCGAATTGCAAATGGTCGGTATGCCGAAACATCTAGCCCTCCAAATATGTTCTACACATTGCCTTCTCGCCGCGACTACCGCGAAATGGCAACGGCAAACCACTCGGAGGGCCCGGCCCCGGGGTCCGGGGTCAGATGCGGTCGTCGCCCTCGTTGGCCGACGGGTTTCCGGTCGAGAGCGAGGTGTCGTCCTTGCCGCGCGTGCGCTTGCGCAACAGCAGCACCGCGGCGACCACGGCCACCAGCGCGATGATCACGAGTATCTCCATGAACCGGGCCTACCCGGCACACCGGCAGTTATTCATCGGCGCGGGCGTGCATCTTTTGCCGTCTCCGGGGTACGCCGCCTCGAGCACCGCGGAAATGTTCGACGGTGCGCGACAGCGACGGACCGAGCACAGGAGGATTGATGGTCTCCCAGGACACGATCGCGCAGCTACGCCAAGACCTGACGACGGCCTCCGACGCGGGCGACGAGGCGGCGGTCACCCGCCTGCGCGGCGAATTGGACGAGGCGCTCAACGCCGCGAAGGCCGAAACGGCGGCACGGGAGGATCCCACCGCCACCACCGAGGACCCGGCGGCCAACATGGACTACGAGGGCGACACTCCCAATTAGACAGCACCTAGACCACCTTGGCCGGTGCGTCGTCGTGCGCGATACCGCGCAGGTCGACGCGCCGGGTCTCCCCTGCCCAGAGGAACGCGGTGGCGGTGCACGCCAGCATCGCGCACAGCAGCAGCGAGATGGGGACGGTGGACGGGTACCGGTTCAGCAGCGCGACCCCGATCAACGGGATGAGCGCCCCGCCGACCACTGTGGCCAGCTGATATCCCAAAGACGCACCGGTGTAACGGACTTCGCTCGGGAACAGCTCGGCGAAGAACGGCGCCTGGATGCCGGTGAGCAGGCCGTGCAGGGTGAGCCCGACCGTGATCACGACGGTGATCGCGACCCACCGGCCACCGTCCACCAGTGGCAGCCCGACGAAGGTCCACACCGCGATCAGCCCGGCCAGGAGCACGCTCGTCGGCCTGCGCCCGAACCGATCACCGACCGCGCCGCCCGCCACGATGGCGGCCGCCTGGCAGCAGGAGGCGATCGTGATCGAGGACAGCACAGTGCCTTTCGGCACGTGCACGATCTGGGTGAGGTAGGCGAGCAGGAAGATGCTGAAGGTGTAGTAGGTGGCCTTCTCCCCGACGTCGGCGAGCGCGGCGATGAGCACCTGTTTACGAAAGCGGCGCAGCACGATACGGACCGGCGCGTGCCCGCTCCGCAGGTCGGCACGGGCCTGCGCCTCCAGGAAGATCGGCGACTCCTCCACCGCGTGCCGCAGCCAGATCCCGACCAGCACCAGCACGATCGAGAGCAGGAACGGGATACGCCAGCCCCACGCCTGGAACTCGGCGTTCGAGATGCCGAGCCCGAGCAGCGCGAGAATGCCTGTCGCCAAAAGGTTTCCGAGCGGACCGCCGGTCTGCGGCCAGCTGCTCCAGAAGCCGCGATGGGCGGGTGAGCCGTGCTCGGCCACCAGCAGCACCGCACCGCCCCACTCCCCGCCGAGCGCGAGGCCCTGCACCAGACGCAACAGCACGAGCAGCAGCGGCGCGGCGATGCCGATGCTGGCATAGGAGGGCAGCAACCCGATCGCGACGGTCGCGCCGCCCATCATCAGCAACGTGATCGACAGGGTCCGCCGCCGCCCCATCCGGTCGCCGAGATGCCCGAACAGCACGCCGCCGAGCGGCCGTGCCAGGAATCCGACCGCGTGGGTAGCCAAGGCCAGCAGCACTCCGACCAGCGGAGCGGTCGCCGGAAAGAACACCTTGTTGAACACGAGCGCGGTGGCGAGCCCGTAGAGGAAGAAGTCGTAGAACTCGATGGTGGTTCCCGCCACGCTGGCGGCGACCACCCGCGCGAAACGAGCGCCGGTGGTGGGAGTGTCGGTCATAGTCGAGCATCCAGTCGATCAGTGGTCGCGGTGACCTGTCGACTATGCCGCCCGCGGCGGGCGCACGTCCCGAAATTCATCGGATCAATTGACGGCCACTTGACTTGGAGTGCACTCCAGGTCGTAGCGTGCTCTTCGAGGTCTTCTACAGACAAAGGGGCTGGTCAATGGAATTCGGATTGCACCTTCCGATCTTCGATATCGACGGTGGCACCACCGCCATCGCCGGCGAACTCGCCAGGGTCGGCGCCGCCGCGGAAGCGGCCGGGGCGAGCTGGCTGTCGTTCATGGATCACTACTTCCAGATCGAGCCGACGGGCCTGCCCGCGGAGTCGAACATGCTGGAGGGCTACACCTCGCTCGGCTATCTGGCCGCGCACACCTCGACGATCGAACTCGGCCTGCTCGTCACCGGCGTGACCTACCGGCACCCAGGGCTGCTCGCCAAGATCGTCACCACCCTCGACGTGCTCTCCGGCGGCCGGGCCGCGTTCGGCATCGGCGCCGCCTGGTTCGAGCGCGAGCACCTCGGGCTCGGCGTGCCGTACCCGCCGCTGGGCGAGCGGTTCGCGCGCCTGGAGGAGGCGTTGCGGATCTGCGCACAGATGTGGGATCCGGCGAACAACGGGCCGTTCGAGGGCACGTATTACCAACTGGCGGAGACGCTCTGCGTGCCACAGCCGATCTCGAAACCGACGGTGCTCATCGGCGGCGGCGGCGAACGCAAGACTCTGCGCCTGGTCGCGCAGTACGGCGACGCCTGCAATCTGTTCGGCTCCTCCCCCGAGGACGTCCGCCACAAGCTCGACGTACTGCGCGGGCACTGCGACGATGTCGGCCGGGACTACCGGGACATCCGGATCACCGTGATGGCCGACAACCCGCGCCCGACGCCGGAGCGGCGCGACGAATTCGTCCGGCAGATGGCCGATTACGCGCCGTTGGGCGTGCACACCGTCATCGTCATACCGACCACCGGCAGCCCCGCGGCATGGATCGACGCGATGGCGCCCGCGGTCAAGCAACTGGCCGAACTCGGCTGACCCACAAGCGCGTCCGGCCTACCGCCGTCGCGGTAGGCCGGACGCGCCGAGCCGGGCTAGCCGGTCGTGACGTTGAATACGCCCTGCCCGCCGACCACCGGCAGGCTCACCTTGGTCTCGATGAGGTTCACCGAGAACCCGGGGCCGGGCTTGGGACGCAGGGTGTACTCGTTGTCGCTGGACAGGATGACCACGCCCAGTTTGTGTCCGCGCGGCAGCACGTAGTCGTGCGGCTGCATGGACAGGTTGACCGAATACTGCGTGCCCGGCGTGATCGGGGTCGTCTTGCCGAGCGAGTCCCGGTTCTGCGGGTCCGCCCAACCCCTGGTGATGATCCGGGATCGGCCGTCGGGCCCCCGATCCACCAGCAGCGCGGTGACATTGGCCGCGGGCCGCTGGAAGGTCATCCGGAACGCGATATCGACTGTGCCGCTTATCCGCAACTCCGACCTGGTCGCTTTGGTGTAGTAGGCCAGGCGATTCGGCGAGCTTGCCGCGGCGACGAGATCGGCGGCCGTCTTGCGCGCGTCGTCGTCGAGCGACTCCGGCGGCGCACCGTTGACGCTGCCGATCGGCACCAGACCGCCGCTGGTGCGGCCACCCGGCGTGAACTGCGCGACCGCGGTGGCGACACCGGGGGCGGGCCAGTCCGCCTCGTCCACCCAGGACCTGTCCTCGCGCTGGATGGTGGCCTTCGGCTCGCGGTCGATCCCGTTGTTCTGGCCGAGCAGGTACTTGCTGAACCAGCGGTTCACCGTGCGCAGCCATTCGTCCCTGCGCAGGCTGATCGGGTCGACATGGCCGGACTGGTGCAGCCAGATCTTGTGCGGGATATTGGCTTTCGCGAGCGCGGCATACCACTGCGCGACATGCTTGGTCTTGACGTTGAAGTCGTTGAGCCCGTGCACCGCGAGCACCGCGGCCCGCACCTTGCCGACATCGTTGAGGTAATTGCGCTCCTCCCAGAACTTGCTCATGTCACCGGTGACCCGGTCCTGATCCTGTTCGAGCTTGTCGATGACCGGCTTGCAGATGTTCTGATTCGCCCTGGTGTAGACGTAACGGGCGAGCACGTCGGTGTCTTCACCCTGGTACGTACCGGGGGCGACCACCGCACCCGCGGCGCGGTAGTAGTCGTACCAGCTGCTGATCGCGGCGATCGGCACGATGGCCTCGAGTCCTGGCACGCCGGTCGAGGCGACGGCGTTCGGCAGCGTCCCGTTGTAGGACACACCCATCATGCCGACTTTGCCGCTGGCCCAATCGGCTACGGCGCGCTTGCCCTGCGCGTCCCTGGCCTCGGCCCGGCCGTTGAGCCAGTCGATGGGAGCGCGGGCGCCGATGGTCTCGTTGCGCCCGCCCGAGGTCGGGCAGCCGGTGGACTTGCCGGAGCCGAGCGACTCCCCGTACATCACCGCGAAACCACGGGCGAGAAAGTATTCCTCGTACTGCCAAGTGATTTGACCGTCGGCGACAGTGATCCCCGCGACCCGCAGGTCCTCGGCCACCCGCGCGCGCATCTCGCCGGGCGCCTTGGCCATCCTGGCTTCCGGCCCGTTCGGCACGTAGAGCTCGACATCGACGCCGTGGTTGGCGACGTCGTTGCCGCCGGAGAAGTACGGGCTCGCCTGGTAGACGACCGGCAGCTTGCCCTTCGCGCCTGCCGGGCGCACGACCTGGACATGTACCTCGTCGTCTTTGCCGTCACCGTCGCTGTCGATCGGCGCGCGGACCCACAGGTCGTTGCGGATCGGCGCGGCCGCGTTGTAGACCGGCTGGGCCTCGCCACCGGAAAACGATGGCTCGCCCGCGGGTTGCGCCATGGCGGGCGCGCCGCACAGCAGCATCGCCCCCACCGCGCTCACCAGAGCCAATCTTCGCATCGGTCTCGCAATCGCCGCCATCATCCACTCCTTGTCATCCCGCCCGCGACCCTCCGCGTGCGGCTCGAAACATCCACTGGCGCAAGGAATTTCTGGATCATGGCCGGTTCGGCGGAGCCTTGCGCTCGATCGCCGCCTTCATCGCGTCCAGACCGATCAGGTTGAATTCCCGTCCGAGCGCGCGCATCAACGAGTTCTGCGTCGGCCGGTACACCCCGCGCTTGTGATAAACCGCGCCTTCGTAGGTGCCGACCACGCCACCGTCGGGTGAGGGCTTGCCGAGGTACTGGTACCACTTGGTGCGCTTCTGCTGCATCTGCGCGCTGGTGTAGACCGAGGCGTTGACCTCGCGTGGTTCGCCGCCGGTGTAGCGGTCCTCCGGATAGTCGTACTCATCGGCCAATCCGCCGATGGTGTGCCCGAGTTCGTGCAGCACGATCTGTCCCGCCGCGGTGTTGCCGCCCGAGGAGGTGGCGACCCGGCCGCCCGCGCCGCCGTACTTGGTGGTGTTCGCCAACGCGACCACCTGGTCGACCTCGGGCGCCAGCCGGGCGTACTGCAGCGCCTTGTTCTCGTTGACGCACAGCAGCCGTTCCGTGCCGCCGCACCAGAAGGTCATGTCCAGCGCGGTATTCCGATACGTGCCGCGCGGATCGTTGTCCACCCCGGACTGCTGGGACACCACGTTCACGGCCCAGACGTTGAACGAGTTCTTATAGGACTTGAACGGCTCGACCTGGGTGAGCTCGTTCCACCGGCTCGTCGCCTGGTCTTTGTACTTGCCCAGTTCGGCCGACGTATAGCCGTCGCCGACGAAGACGAGATCGAAGCGCTGACTGGACGGGCCGGTCTGCTGGATCGGCACCACGTCGGCCCGGACCGCCGAGCGCGGCGCGGGGGTCTGATCCTGCACCGGCGCGACGACTCGGCTGATCGTGCCGTCCGGCGAGAAGACTTCTCGCTCTTCGTATTGCGTAGCGGATCCGGTGCCGGTGGACAGGCCCGCGATGACCACTGTGCCGAACATGATCGTGGACAGACGTCGTAGCAAGGGCATGACGAAACTCCTGGAATAGTCCGCGAATTCGAGCGAAACGGCGGTGGCGTGCCGTCTCTCGATGCGTCGAATGCCTACTCAAACAACCACATTCGCGCGGGCAACTCGACTGGCGCGCAACTGGGGATTCGCCTCCGCGTTGCCGTCCGGACAGGCGCTCGGCGCGGTAGCGTCGGAATGCATCGCGAAGCTGGTTTCGCGGCCGGGCGCCACAGCTATGCGCCGAGCGGACTATGTACCCGCGACGAAATCCACCCTGGAGTCCGCCCGAACCGGTCGCGACGGCCGTGGTGCGGCCGACCACGGCCCGACCCGCACACGCGCACGGTGGCGCGAATCACCGACGGTCCGGCGTGACGACCGTAGGCTCGAGCGTGTCGATTCGACGGACGGCAACCTCCACGTTGTCGCGCGAGCAGACCGACGGAAGGACTGAAGGCAATGTTGCGGAAGTTCCTCGATCAGGGTGTTGTCTCGTTGCTCGACAGGTCGGCACGGGCGCAGAAGCCCTTGGTGGACAAGTACGTCGGCTTCGTGCAGAGCAGGCACCCGATCGAATCCCCCGAGCAGATCGTCGAGCGGCTCGGCCGCCACTATCTGATCGCGGTGACCGCCAGCGGCGTGGTGGTCGGCCTGAGCGCGGCCGTTCCCGGCGTCGGTACCCTCGTCGGGCTGGCCGCGGCCGGTGCCGACACCGTGTTCTTCCTGGAGGCCTCGACGGTGTACACCGTGGGCGCCGCGGACGTCGCCGGGAGCAAGACCGCGGCGGCGCGTCCGCCGCTGGTGTCGGCGGTCGTGCTCGGACAGGCAGGCACCGGCGCGCTCGGCGCGGCAGGGCGCTCGGCCAAGCAGTGGGACACCATGCTGGCCAACAAACTTCCGGTGCTACGCCGGATGGACGACTCGCCGATCAAACGCTTCGCCGTCCAGTTCATCGTCAAACGCGGCGCGCTCGCCTTCGGCAAGGTGATCCCGGCCGGTATCGGCGCGGTCGTCGGTGGCGTCGGCAACCACGCGCTGGCCAGGGGTGTCATCAAGAACCTGCATGAAGCGCTCGACGAGGCCGCCCGGCCGGACGAGGCGGCGCCCGCGCGTGCGTGACGCGCGTCACAGGTCAGCTGGGGATTTCGGGATACCGTGGTGGCCGCCGACCTACCCTGAACGACCTCCGGAGGCGCTTTGCGCATGCTCACCCGTGTCCTGCTCGTCCTGTTCACACTGGCCCTCGGCGCGATGACCGCGCTGCCCTCGGCATCGGCCGCGCCGGGCGCGACCTACGACGACGCCACCGCGCACCGGATCGACGAGGCGCTGGCGGCACGGGCGAGCGCGCAGGGCAAGGGTGAGTTGATCGAACGGGTGTCGCGTCCGTTCCTCGGCACGCCGTACGTCGCGAACACGCTGATCGGGTCGGCCGATCGCGCCGAGCAACTGGTGATCGACCTGCAGCGAGTGGATTGCTTCACCTATCTCGACTACGTCGAGGCGCTCAGCCGATCCACCACGCGGGATGAGTTCACCGCCAACCTGATCCAGACGCGCTACACCGACGGCGTCGTCGATTACGCGCATCGCAAGCATTTCTTCAGCGATTGGGCGCACACCCCGCGCGTCGCCGCGACCGACATCACCGGCACCCTCAGCGGGGCCGCGGTCACCGTCACCAAGCGACTGAACGCGAAAGCCGATGGCGGACAGTATCTTCCGGGGCTGCCGGTAACCGATCGGGACATCACCTACCTGCCGAGCGGCACCGTCGACGACGCGGTCATCGGTCAGCTCCGCACCGGTGACTATCTCGGCGCCTACGCCGACACACCCGGCCTGGACGTCACCCACGTCGGCATTTTCGTCATGACCGCCGACGGTCCGATGTTCCGCAACGCGTCCTCGCTGGCCGCGAACAACAAGGTGGTGGACTCACCGCTCGCGGAGTACGTCCGGTCGGTGCCGGGCCTTGTGGTATTCCGCGCGCAATAGGCCGGGCGCCCGGTTAACCGGCCCGACATTTCTACCCGGTAGTACTTGGCGCTCAGCCCGGGAACATCCGTGTCGAATCGAGGTCCGCCGTGTGGGAGCACACCGTCCGCTGGTCCGCCGCCCTGGTCGCCGCGTGCGCGCTGGCCGCCCCCGCGGCGGCACAGCCGCCCGATCCCGCCTACCGCGAATATGTCTCCCTCGGTGACTCTTTCACCGCCGACGTGCTCACCACAGTCCCCCCGACCACCGAGTTCGCGCCGTTCAACTGCGATCAGTCGGTCACGAACTATCCGCGCCTGGTCGCGGCCGCGCTCGCCGTGCCGACCTTTCGCGACGCCAGCTGCGGTGGGGCGAAGACCGCGGACATGACCGCGCCGCAAACCGTGCCGCTCGGCAGCAACCCGCCGCAGCTGGATCGCCTCACGCCGACAACCGATCTCGTGACGCTCAGCATCGGCGGCAACGACCTCGGCCTGCAAGAACTCATCCCGCAGTGCCTCTCCCCCGCGGGTCTGCTGCCCGGTCTGCCCGACCCGGGCAGCTGCGCCGCCAGGGTGACCGCGAACGGCGCGGATCCGGTCGAGGCCCGCACGGCCGCCGCCGAAGCCGGGGTCACCGCGACGATCGACGAGATTCGCCGGCGCGCTCCGAACGCGCGCATCCTGCTCGTCGACTACCTGGACGCGCTACCGGATACGGGCTGCGTCCCCGAACTGCCGGCGACCCCGGCCGACGCGGCCTACCTCCGCTCGAAGCTCATCCGGTTGAACACCATGCTCGCCCGCGTCGCCGACCGCACCGGGGTGCGCCTCGTGGACACCTTCGCGGCCGGCACCGGTCACGACGTCTGCCAGGCGCCCGACGTGCGCTATGTCGAAGGGCTGCTGCCCTTCTCGGACCGCAACCCGCAACTGGTCGCGTTTCCGTTCCACCCCAACGCGGCAGGCGCGGCGGCGCAGGCCCGCGCGGTACTCGACGCGATCGGTCATCGCGCGTGAGCGCGCGGAGCACACTGGTGTGGTGACAGACGATCTCGCGCAACTGATCGTGGTGGACGCCGCGAATGTGGTCGGCTCCCGGCCCGACGGCTGGTGGCGCGACCGCGCGGGTGCGGCCCGCAGGTTGCTCGACAAGCTGACCGCGCTGGATCAGCGCCTCGCCGAACCGGCCGAGGTCGTGGTGGTCTTGGAGGGCGCGGCGAAGGCGGCGGCCACCGACGCGCCGGACGCGCTGCGCGTGGTCGCGGCCCTCGGCTCGGGCGACGACGCGATCGTCGAGGTGGTGCTGACCGCCGTCCAGGACGACATCGACCGTCCCGTCATCGTGGTGACCGCGGATCGCGGCCTGCGCGAGCGGGTGGAATCACTCGGCGCGGACACGATCGGACCGAGCTGGCTGCTGGATTTGCTCGAGCACCCATAACCCGCCCCGCACTGGGTAGTCCGCCGTCATGAACGATGGATTCGAGGAACGTGGTCAACCGTCCCTCGGACGTGCCCTGCCCGAACTCCTGGCCGCACGGGCGGTGATCGAGCAGGCCAAGGGTGCGTTGATGTTGGCCTACGGCGTCGACGCCGAGCAGGCGTTCGGCATGCTGCGCAGGCGCTCACAGGCGACGAACGTCAAGCTCAGAGAGCTCGCCGCGCAGCTGATCGCCGAGTTGCCGAGCCTCGATCTGGCACCGCCGGAGTTGCGGAGCAAGGTCGACCACCTGCTGCACGGCCCGCCGCGGACCGAGCAATGATCGCCGCAGGCGCACCTCGACCCGGCGGGCCGGTCCTGGCAATGCCGCCGATGGCCCGTGATTGTGGTGCGCCGGGGATGGGCGGGCACCTACACTGAGAAAACTGCGCCACGGTCGACCGTCGGAGCGGCCCGCACTCGGCGATCGGCAGCTTTCGAAGTCCTGAACCACTCAGGGTCGCGTTGCCCGGCCCGTTCCATGGAAGAGGCGCCATGCCCGATCCATCGCATATCAAGGTCTGTTTGCTCGGGCAGGATTGCCGCTGCCCCACGATCACCCTGTTTCTCGCGCCCGAACCACTGATTCCCGGCGGGAGCATCCTGCATCTGCTCGAGCAGGCACCGCTGAGCGCGGACAGCGGGCCGAGCCCCGACGCCGACCTGATCGATCGGGTGCAAGCCGAATCCGCCGATGCCGAGCGAACCGCCCTGTTGCACACCGAGTTCCGCGCGTTTACGGCCGGTCGGGCCGAGCCGGCGCGGGTCGGCACCATCCTGCACGACCACCAGATCAGCGCCACCGCGCCGGTCGGCCTCGATCTCGACGATCCCGCCGAGCTGGCCCGGCTGGCGCTGCTGCCCGAACACCCCATCGGCTTTCGCCGCACCGAGGACTTCCGGGAGGCGGCCATGCGCCGCGCGATGGTCACGATCTACCGGCACTTCGCGGTCGACCAGCGCATCCGGCTCATGTACCACGGCTTCGCCGACCCCGGCACCGGCTGGTTCGCGCTGCGCACCGCGAGCGCCTGAGCCGCGCTCAGGGCTTGCGGGCGACACCGCCGTACGCCCCGGAACGCTCCGGGAACTCGCCGACGTCGGCGGGGCGCTCCGGACGCCAGAGCGGCAAATGCACGAGGCCGGGATCGAGCAGATCCCAGCCCGCGAAGAACTCGGCGATCTGCGGCTGACTGCGCAGCACGATCTCGGTGGAGGTGCGCCCGGACAGCTTCTGCGCCTCGAGCACCTCCTCGGGCTGGCCGTCTGCGGTGGCATGGGTGATCGCGAGGTAGCTGCCCGGCACGACCGCGTCGCGCAATCGGGCAACGCAGCCCGCCGGGTCGGCGTCGTCGGCGACGAAATGCAGCACGCCCAGCGCGAGCACCGCCACCGGCTGCTCGAAATCGATCAGCTGCGCCACAGCCGGATCGCCGAGGATGGCCTCGGGTTCGCCGATGTCCGCACGCACCACCGCCGCGGCGGGATTGCCGTCCAGAATGGCCCGGCTGTGTGCCACCGCGACCGGGTCGATGTCGACGTAAACGACTCGGGCCGAAGGGTTCCTGGCCTGGGCGACCTCGTGCACGTTGCCGACGGTCGGGATGCCGGAGCCGATGTCGAGGAATTGGGTGACGCCCTCGTCGATCAGGAACCGGACGCAGCGGCGCAGCAAATCTCGGTTCGCCCGCATGGTTTCGGCGACGTTGGGCGTGAACGCCTCGATCTGCCTGGCCAGGGTGCGGTCGATCTCGAAGTTGTGCATACCGCCGACGAAGTAGTCATAGACCCGGGAGGCGCTGGGCCGATCCAGATCGATTCCCTCGGGCGCCCAACTCGGTCTGGTCATCGATCCCGAACCCTCCTCGAATATCGCCAGCTCACGGCGAAAGCTTGGTCATCGTAGCCGGGTTCGGCAACGCCCGCAGTTGGGCGAGCGCCAGCAAACCGGACTACGATCAGAGCTTATGGCGTGGGATGCCGGGAGTGGTTCAGATCCTGGCGGACCGCACGCCGAACTGGCCGAGCAATGGGCGGCTGCGCTCGGTGGCGGACCGCGCGATCATGTCGTGCCCATGAGCGCGGCCGAATCCAGAGCGCTGCTCACCAAACTGGCCCACGAATTCGCCACCGCGGCCGAGACGGCCGCGCCCACCGCACGGGTCGCTGAGCTGGGCGCCAGGCTGGCCGAATCGCACTTCGTCGGCGACGAGGTGCTCGGCCGCACGCTGGCCGTGCTCAACACCTATCTCACCGAGACCAGCGGCGTGCCCGCCGGGCGGGTGGCCGACCTGCTCGGCGCCTTCGCGACCGGCTACCTGCGCGCATTCCGCGCCTGGCTGCTCGCCGAGCAGGAGAGCGTGCGCACCGCCGAGATCGCCGCGCGCCGGATGGTCGAGCAGCAGTTGCGCTCCAGCGAGGCCCGGCTGCGGGCGGTGTTCTCGCAGGCGGGCATCGGCACCGGGCTCTCCGACATGACCGGCCGCATCATCGAGGTCAACAACGCCTTCGCCAACATGCTCGGCTATCGGCCGGAGGAGATGTGCCGACTGTCGGTGACCGACCTGACCCACCCCGACGACGGCCCCGACATGTGGCAGAAGTACGCCGGGGTGCTCGCGGGCAAATACGACAACGTGCAGCTGGAGAAGGCCTACCGGCACCGTGACGGCGGCACGGTGTGGACCCACATCAACGTCTCGCTCATCCGCGACGAGCAGGGCCAGCCGCAGTACACCCTGGTGCTGGTGGAGGACGTGTCCGAACGCAGGGCGCTGCGCGAGCGGCTGCAGTACCGCGCCCACCACGACCAGCTGACCGGCCTGCCGAACCGGTCCCGCTTCTTCGACGCGCTCACCGCGGCCTTCGCCGACTGCACCAGGGTCGGGCTCTGCTACGTCGATCTCGACCACTTCAAGACCGTCAACGACACCTACGGGCACGCGGTCGGTGACGAGTTGCTGGCCCAGGCCGCGGCCCGGCTCAGCGCCTGCACCACCCGCGCCGATCAGCTCGTCGCGCGCATGGGTGGCGACGAATTCGTGGTGCTGGTCCCGCATTCCAGCGGCGTGGCGGAGATGGCGGCGGTGGCGCGCACGGTGCTGCACGCGCTGGCGCAACCGTTCTACGTGCAGGAGCACCATCTGGCGATCACCGCAAGCATCGGCGTGATGGAGGAGCGTGCCGACCGCTCGTCCACCGGCGACTTTCTGCAGGCCGCCGACACCAGCATGTACTGGGCCAAAGCCGCGGGCCGCAGCCGCTACGCGATCTTCGACGCCGATCGTGGCCGCCGCGAACACACCAGTGCCGAGCTGTCCGCGGCGATGCCGTCGGCGATCCGGCACGGCGAGTTCTTCCTCGACTATCAGCCGATCGTCTCGCTCGCGGACGGGCGAACGGTCGCCGTCGAGGCGCTGGTGCGCTGGCGCCACCCCGACCTCGGCGTGCTCAGCCCGGCCCGCTTCGTCGACCTGGCCGAGGACAACGGCCACATCGGCGCGCTGGGCGCGGTGGTGCTGGAGCGCGCCTGTCTGGACAGCCGGGAATGGCATGCTCGCTACCCGCACACGCCGACCATCAGCGTGAACGTCTCGGCCGCCGAGGTGGCCGACCCGGCCTGGCTCGAGCACGTGCAGCAGGTGATCGCCGAGACCGGCATCGAGGCGGGGCTGCTGCAGCTCGAACTGACCGAGCGCGCGTTCATGCAGACCACCGGCAGACCGCTGCGAGCCCTGCACACACTGGCCGAGGCGGGCGTGCGGATCGCCATCGACGACTTCGGCACCGGCTACTCGAATCTCGCCTACCTCGGGCAGCTGCCACTGCACGTGGTGAAGCTGGCAGGCCCGTTCGTCCAGCGCATCCGCACGCCGGACACCGCGAGCCCGACCGATCTGTTGCTGCTCGAGACGATCATCGACCTCACGCACGCGCTCGGCTTCACCGTCACGGCCGAATGCGTGGAGACCCGCCACCAGGCCGAGCAGCTGCGGGACCTCGGCTGTGACACCGCGCAGGGCTGGCACTTCCACTATCCGATGCCGGCCGACCAGGTGACCGCGCTGCTCGGCACGACGAACGTGCCCCGGCGCTGAACCTCAGGAATCCCGCGGCGGCACACTCGGAAACGGCCCAGCGGCACAGCGCCGAACGGCGCGGCGGGATCAGTGCGGGGCGGCGACCACCGTGCCCGGCGGATAGATCATCCGGTCCGGCGGGTTGCTGGTGCGGCGGGCGAGCGGATAGTAGATCGCGGCCGTGCCGAGGATGCCCACGATCCAGGAAATATCGGCCCCGCCGAGCAGTTCGGTGACCGGGCCGGTGTAGAGCTGCTGCGCGAGGAACGGCACCTGGGCGAGGATGCCGAGCGCGTAACAGGCGAGCGCGGTCGCGTTCCAGCGGCCGTAGCGCCCGTCGGGGTCGTAGAGCGCCGGAATGTCGATCCGCTCGCGGGAGATCAGGTAGTAGTCGATCAGGTTGATCGCACTCCACGGGGTGAACACCATCAGCAGTGTGAGCACGAAATTCTTGAAGTTGTTCAGGAAGTCGGCACTGGCCACGATGGCGATCAGCATCGAGACCACCGTGAATCCGAGGATGTAGGCGGCGCGCGCGAGCGGCGTCGTGCGCGACTGTCCGGTGAAGGCGGTCACCGAGGTCAGCATCGACATGAAACCGCCATAGGCGTTGAGGCAGTTGACCGTCAGCTTGCCCACCACGATCACCAGATAGATCAGCAACCCGAGCACGAACGGGCCCGCCAGGTCACCGAGGAAGCCGACCTGGTTGCCCAGGAAGGCCTTTCCCGCCACCGCCGCGACGATCGCGCCGAAGGTCATCGACCACTGTGAGCCGAGCACGCTGCCCGCGAAGGTCGCCCAGAAGGTGGTGCGATCACTGGTCGAGCGGGGCAGGTAGCGCGAATAGTCCGCGACGTAGGGCCCGAAGGTGAGCTGCCAGCCCGCGCCGAGCGAGACGGCGAGCACGAAGGTGGCCGCGTCGAAGGGCTCGGCCCCGAGATAGCCGCGCACGTCGTATTCGGTGACCAGCCGGACCGCCAGGTACCCGAAACCCACGATGCCGACCACGGTAGCGATCCGGCCGACCACATGGATGAGCCGATATCCGGTCACCGCGACCACAGCGGTGAGCGCGCCGAAGACCAGGATGCCGACCGTCGCGTTCTCGATGTGCAGGATCTTGTTCACCGCCTGGCCTGCCAGCACCGTGCCGGTCGCGGCGAACCCGAGGTACATGACGACGACGAGCAGCAGCGGCAGCACGGCCCCGAGGACGCCGAATTGTGCTCGGCTGGAGATCATCTGCGGCAACCCGAGACGCGGTCCCTGCGCCGAGTGCAGTGCCATCACGATGCCGCCGAGGATGTTGCCGAGCAGCAGTCCGATGATCGCCCACAGCGCGTCCGCGCCGAACACCACGGCCAGCGCGCCGTCGACGATCGCGGTGATCTGCATGTTGGCCCCGAACCAGAGGGTGAACTGGCTGCGCGGGGTGCCGTGCCGTTCGGCGTCGGGGATCACCTCGATGGTGCGGCGCTCGATCGGCCCGGTCGCGTCGCTTCGCTCGTCCTGCGCCATGGTCCGCCTTTCCTCCGCGAAGCGCGGCCAGTGACACGGCGCTGCCTCGGATCAGCAGTATGCCGGATACCGGACGGTCTTGTACGGCGTTGCGGCGCAGCCGGTTACCGATGCGGTCCGGCTATCCCGCCGCGAGCATCCGCGGCGCCTCGGCCGCAGGCTCGGCCTTCTTGATCCGCAGCAGCGCGCGGCAGAGCGGATCGGCCATGACACCGGCCAACCGGGTGTAGGGCCAGATCGCGATGAACAGCATGAGGATCAGGCCGCGGCCCTGATAGATCAGTGGCGCGTCCACCATGACATCGGGCTGCGGATGCAGCGTGAACAGCGACCGGAACCAGACGAAAAGCGTTTCGGCGGTGCGGTATCCGCCGTCGGTGGAGTTCGGGTCGAACTTGATCGCCACCCAGGACAGCAGCGCGGACACCATCAGCGGGAAGGTGATGCGGTCCAGCGGGCTGATGATCGGCCGGGTCGAGCCCCCGATGATGTCCGGGACGAACAGCAGCACCGCGCCGATCGACGCGGTGACCAGCGCGCTGATCTCGACGACGGCGAGAACGACATAGAGCGCACCGTCGGGATGGCCGTGCGGCCCCGAGGCGAGCAGTTCGGTCACGCGCGCCGCAGCCAGCACGCCGATGCCGACGCGCAGGGCGGTCGAGCCGAACCGCTGACCGGCGTCGGCCTCCTCGCGAGTGCCGAACCAACTGAACCGATCGTGCCGATAGCGCCAGACGTGACCGAGGACGAACGACAGAAACGCACTGTAGGGGAGCATGATCCACAGCATCGACATCATCTGCCGACTCGCCTTCTGCATCGAGCTAATCGAAAACAAAACTATCCGGTGCACTACCTTCGCAGACCACAGGGCGCCAAGCAAGCGCCGAAAGCGCCATTACCCAGCGTGTACTACCTTTGAACGACAGCGGATTCGGGGTGCCGCGGCGGCACGGGCTCCGCGGGCGGCGCGGCGACCACGGCAGACAGAATAAATGCCACCACCGCCGCGGTTTCGGCCACGGTCCGCTTCGAAATACGCATTCCCCATCCCCAACTGTGCACCGCACACTCATCGACATCGTTTACCGAACCGAACGGTATCTACCCGCGAACAGCGCTCCCAGACAATAGTTTTCCTGCCCCGGGAACCGGCGTTGTCCGGCGCGGCGGCTCAACCGGAGGCGATCGCGGTGATCAGGGTGCGGGAGGCGAGCGTGCGGGTGGTGATGAGCTGGGTAAAGGTGCGCGGTTGCTCGCCCGGGTACTGCTCGGTGAGCTTCACCTCCCAGTGCGCGAGTCCGTCGTCACCGTCCTTGGCCCGGGTGACCAGGACGCAGTAGCGGGTGCCGACCGGAGTCATGTTGATACCGCGCTGAATCTGGTCGGCGGGCGAGACGATCGCGTTGTCCGCGACCACCGCGCGCGCCCGATAGCCGGAGCGTTCCACGTAGTAGGCGTACTCGAAGGCGAGGATGGCGTCGGGTCCGTTGGCGGTGCCGCCCGGATCGGTGCCGGACACCACGTCGGGGGTGCGCCGCTGTTCGCATCCCTGCGTCGCGATCGCCGCGGCCTGCCCCTGCGGCGGCGTGCTGGTCGCCGCGCTCGACACCACGCCAGGCGCACGCGCCGTCGAGCTCGCCGCGGCGGGTGCGTCGTCGCCGCCCAAGCCGTTGATCGCGGTGTAGAGGATCGAGACGACCGCGATCCCGACGCCGAGCACGATCAGCACGGCGAGAACCCGATTGCCGTTGGACTGCCTGCCGCGCTGGCGAGTCGGATGACGCAGCGGTACGCCGGGGTGGATGCCGGAGCGGTTGATGATCGCCGGCGGCGGAGCGACATTGTCGTCGTAGCCACCGGACCGGTCGTCGTCCTCGACGGGCGCCTGTCGTCGCTGCGGTGCCACCGGCGGCTCGGGCGCGGGCTGCTCGGTGCGCGGCGGCAGATCGAGCCATTGCTCCCAGTCACCGGTGCGTCGCGGCCGGCCGGCGGGCGGGTCCGGATTCGGCTCCGTCACGACGCCCTCCGGATCACGACGACGCACCGGTGAGCGACGCCCGGACGGACGCCGCCGCTTGCGCGCCTTGCCGACGGGCGTGCGCACCATGGGCAGCCCGGTATCGAACGGATTGCCCTGTCCCTCTTGCCGACCCGGAGAATTCGGGTCAGAGGGTGTCATCGTCGTAGTCGCCGAGCACCGGGGTCACCGCGACCACCGCGGTCGGCACGGTCACGCCGAGCTGGCCTTCCCGGGGCTTGTGCTCCCGATCGTCCGGCGGCGGCGACGGCGGCATCGCGACACCTCCGGTGCTGCCCGGCGGGTGCGGCTGGTCCGGCGCGGCCGCGCGCGGCGGGGCGTCGTTGACCACCGGCGGTGCCGGGGCGGGCGCGGGCGCGGGCCTGGACTCCGGTTTCGGCGGCGCCTCATGCACGGTCGGTGCGGACGACTGCGGCGGAATCACGCTGCTCGGCCCGCTCGGCGCGGCCGGCGCGGGCGTTCGCGCCCCCGCGCCGAAATCGAAAAGCTTCGGCGAGCTACCGGAATTCGAGGAACCGTTCGGCCCGTCGTTCGCGGTGCTGCCCGGCCGGATCGCCTCGGTCACGGCCTTGTCCGCGCCGGCCGCGACGGTATCGATGGCGTGCGTGCCGACCTCGGCGACCTTGTCCACGATGTGGGTGCCGACACCGGCGATCTTGTCGATGATGTTCGTGCCGATGTCGACACCCGCGTTGATCGCCGCGGTGCCGACCTGCACGCCGGCCGAGATCAGCTGCTGCTGCAACTGCAGCTGCGCGGCCAGCGCCGGGTCCATCGGCTGCCCGGTGCCGGGGACGATCCCGCCCGGCGCGTACTGATTCGTCACGCCCGGCGGATACGTGCCCGTGGTGAAGGGGCCCGCGGCGTAGGGCTGTGCCGTGGTGACACCGGAGGGCTGGGTGACCGTGAGCGGGCCCATCGCGTCGAGTCGCCTGCTGTGGTCGTCCATTTCCGTCTGCGCGGCATTGACCGTGGTGAGCGCGTCCCGCAGCGCCTGGGTGGCCCGCGCGATCACCGCGTCGGTGTCCGGCGCCGCGGTCGCGTTGCCGAGGATCTGGCGGGCGTCGCTGCGGAAGTCGGCGATGATCTGGTCGACCGTGCGCGCCGCGCGCGCACTGGTGGCGTGCGCGTCACCGAGCACGCTCAGGTAAGCCGGTCCGCGGTCGGAGATTTCGCCGATCTCGGTGTGGGTGGTGCGCAGGGCGGGCACGGCCGCGTCGGCCCCGCGCGAGGTCCAGGTGGACTCCAGGGCGTGCAAGCCGTCGCGATGCGGCCCCTCGGTGTCGGCGGCCGTGGTGCTCGCCGCGGAGAGTGCGGCGGTCGCGGTCTGGTTCGGCACGGCGACCCCCGAACCGAGCGTGGACCGCAGCTGCAACAGCGGTCGCACCAGCGCGGCGACGATCGGCGGGTCGACATCGGG
The DNA here is from genome assembly GCF_011801125.1 of Nocardia brasiliensis. NCBI lineage: Bacteria > Bacillati > Actinomycetota > Actinomycetes > Mycobacteriales > Nocardiaceae > Nocardia > Nocardia brasiliensis. Next base: position 1,769,098 of record NZ_CP046171.1, on the reverse strand, counting down.
ATCGAGCGCGATCGTCGCGGGCGCGGTGTGGTCGGTGCGCGCCGGGGCGGACGCCGCCCGCCTGCGTAATCCGGTAAGGCTTCTCATGTCAGCGTCTCCCCTGTCCGGGTGACGGCGCCCGCGGTGTCGCCGTCGACACCCTGCATCTTCGCGCTGTAGTCGCGCAGTACCTGTCCATAGGTGCCGACCAGCTGGCCTGCGGTCGACAACGCCTGCGCGTGTTCGGCGACCGCCGTGGCGAACCGCGCCGCGAAGTCGGCGCCGATCAGCCCGAGGTCGGCGGCGAGCTGGTCTTGATTCACCGCGCCGGAGGCCACCGCCGAGGCCGAGGCGAGTTGCTGGGAGACTGCGTCCGCGATCGCGGTGTATGCGGCTACCGCCGCCGGGTCGAGCTTCAGCGTGTCCACCGTTCCCCTCCCGGGTTACCAGTCCTTCGCTACCGCGACATGATTCGAAGACAAGCCTACTGTGCGACCTGGACACATGCGTCAGATCTTCGCTTGTCGCTCCGCTGAGTATGGCAATCAACGTGCGCGCTGTCATGCGCTGGCCCGGCACTTCGTCGAATTGCTTCGGCGAGGGGTTACCTCGAGTTGCCGGAGGCACTAGGCTTGACTCTTTGTGCACGGCAGTGTGGAGGGGGACGGGCAAGTCGCTGCGACCGGGCACCCTTGGCGGGTCATCGCGGTATACGCGCAGTTGGCGCGGGCCGGATTTCGGCGGCAGTCCCAGTACAAGTTGGCGATGTTCGCCGGACTGTTCACCAATTGCGTGTTCGGATTCGTGCGGGCGGCGGTAATGCTGGCCGCGGTGCGGGCGGCGGGCGACTTCGGCGGCTACACCGAGGGTTCCATCGGCGCCTACGTCTGGTTGTCGCAGGGGCTGCTCGGCGCGCTGCAGTTCATGGGGCCGCCGCTCGACCTGTCGGATCGAGTGCGCAACGGCGACATCGCGATCGATTTCCTGCGTCCGGTCGACATCCAGCTCGGCTATCTGGCCGGCGATATCGGGCGCGCGGCGTGCACGATCCTGCCGCGCGGGGTGCCGAGCGTGTTGATCGGCGTACTGACCTTCGGTCTGGCGATGCCGACCACCCCGGGCCCCTACCTGCTGGGGACCGTGAGTGTGCTGCTCGCCGTTGCCCTCTCGTTCCTCTGCCTGTTCGTGGTCGCGCTGATCGGTTTCTGGGTGGTCGAGACCCGCGGCATCCGGGTGGTGTACCAGATCTGCGGCACGTTTCTGGCCGGGCTCTTCGTGCCGGTGCACATGTTCCCGCTCTGGCTGCGCACGATCGCGCAGGCGACGCCGTTTCCGTCCATCCTGCAAGCCCCGATCGACGTGTTGTCCGGCCGGACGACCGGCTCGGCTGCGGTGGGTGTGCTCGCGGTGCAGGTGTTCTGGGTGCTGCTGGTCGGCCTGGCCGGGCGGCTGCTGCTGGCCGCGGGCCGACGCAAGCTGGAGGTGCAGGGTGGCTGAGCCGAGCGCCGCCGCGGGCACCTGGTTCACCCCGTACGCGGCGGTGCTGCGCTCTCGGATCCGCGCGCAGCGGTCCTATCGGTTGTCTTTCGCCAGTGAGGTTTTCGGCGCGTTCCTGATCGGCCTCGTCGAATTCGCCGAGGTGTGGGTGATCTTCCACAACGTCCGGGTGCTCGGGGGGCTGGATCTGAACGCCGCGCTGCTGCTCTTCGGCTTCGGGCAATCGACCTTCGCCCTGGCGCAGGTCCTGTTCGGTCATCTGGACACGCTGCCGACACTGATTCGGATGGGCCAGCTCGACGCCTACCATCTGCGCCCGCAGCCGCTGCTGCTGCAACTGGTCACGAGCGATATCTCGCTGCGCCGCTTCGCCCGGGCGGCGGTCGCGATCGTGGTGCTCGGCTTCGGGTTGTTGCGCAACGATATCGATTGGGGCCCAGCGACTCTCGCCCTGATCGTAGTCACGTTGGTGAGCGGCGTCGCGCTGTTCGGCGGGATCTTCGTGTGCGCGGCGGGATTACAGTTCTATCTGATCGACGGAGCCGAACTCACCAACAGTTTCACCTATGGCGGTTCGTTCGCCGCGGTCCAACCGGCCGCGGTCTTTCCGACACCGCTGCGGCTGCTGTTCGGCTTCGCGATTCCGGTGTCGTTCACGGCCTACCTGCCAACCGTCGCGCTGCTCGGGCTGCCCGGCCCGCCGCTGCTGCCCGCCTGGCTGGCGTGGTTCGTCCCGCTCGCGGTGTTGTGGGTGTGGCTGCTGGCACTGGTGCTCTGGCGCTTCGGTACCCGGCACTACCAAGGAGGGGGCGGCTGACATGGCGAATTCCGATGCGGCAGAGGCCATCATCGATATCGAGAACCTGACCAGAGAATTCACCCTGTCCCGCAAGGACGGTCGCCGATGGCGGCGGCGACGCGAGACCTTGACCGCGGTGGACCGCATGACTTTCCGGATCGAGCGCGGCGCCGCGGTCGGCTATATCGGCGCCAACGGCGCGGGCAAATCCACGACCATCAAAATGCTCACCGGCATCCTGGTGCCCACCGCCGGTAGCGTGCGCACCTGCGGGCTGGAACCGGTCCGGCAGCGGCGCGAACTGGCCGCCCGGATCGGCGTCGTATTCGGGCAGCGCTCCCAGCTCTGGTGGGATCTGCCACTGCGCGAATCGTTTTCGATCCTCGCGGCCATCCACCGGTTGGAGCCCGATGCCGCGCGCAAACGCGAGCACGAGCTGGTCGAGCAGTTGGAGATGGCCGAGACGCTGGACACGCCGGTACGCCAGCTCTCGCTGGGACAGCGCATGCGCGCGGAGGTGGCCGCGGCCCTGCTGCACTCCCCCGAACTGGTGATTCTGGACGAGCCGACGATCGGACTCGACGTGCTGTCGAAGCAACGCCTGCGCGAGTTCCTGCGGGCCGAGCGCGCCGAGCGCGGCACCACGCTGCTGCTCACCACCCATGACATGGGCGACATCGAAAGACTGTGCGGCCGAGTGCTCGTGGTGGATCACGGACACCTGGTCTACGACGGGTCACTGACCGGGCTGGCCGCGACGGTGGGGGCGCGCCGCGTCCTCGTCGTCGATCTGGCCGAGCCCACACCGGATCTCGACGATCTGCCGTGCGCGCAGCTGCTCGAATCCGAAGGCGGCGGCATGCGTCAGCGGCTGGCCTTCGATCCGGAACAGACCACCGCCGCACAGCTGCTCGCGCTGGTCTCCGAGCGCGCCGAGGTGCGGGACCTGTCCATCGAGGAGCCCGAAATCGAAGACGTGGTGCGGCGGATATACGAATCCGCCCGCTGAACCAGCGGGCGGATCCGGTGCGAAGGTGCTCGGTCGTCAGCGGGTTTCGCGGGCGCCCTGATCGAGCCGGAACGGCGGGTACTCGTCGCGCATCAGCGTGGCGTAGGCCTGCACTCGGATGCTCCAGCGGCTGATGCCGAGGACGAAGTCGTACACGCCTTGCGGGTACCGGGCGGTGAACAGCAAGCCGAGCAGCGCGACGATCAGCAGGATGCTGATCAGGGGGATGCTCGTGCTGCCGTACCAGGAGTCGTCGTCGCTCATCGCGAACGTCGCGCCACCGGTCATCATCGCGGCCAGGATCAGATAGTGCGGAATGGCCAGCAGCCACCACTTCACCAGCACCAGGCCACGACTGAGCCGCTCGGGGTAGTCGACCTCGAGATCGGCCGGGTACTCCGCGTTCGGTTGCAGGCTGAACGGCGGATACTTGTCGGTGCCGAGCACCGACAGCGCGTAGAACTCCACCCGCCACGTCCAGCGCATGACACCGACATTGAAGTCGAACAGCGCCTTCGGATACCTGGCGGTGAACAGAATCGCGAAGAACGCGACTATCGTGAGCACGATATAACCGATGTGCAGGAAGAACAGCACGATGTAATGCGGAATGGCGAGAATCCATTTCACCAACCACATCCAGCGTGACAGTTCCGGATCCAGATCACCGCGCACACGAATCGGAGCGACCGCGTCGACCGCTTTCGCGGCAATCTCGGGATTTTCGGGTTCCATGATCGACGCCCCTTTCAGATGCTTTCGATCCACGCCGCAAACAAATGCGACCTGCATCGATTGTCACGTACGCGAAGTGCGCGAACGCCACGATCTGATATCGACACGCCGACGAATAGATGTGCGCGGCGGCGAGATGCCTATCGGCCGCCGCGATCGTCCGCTGCGGCGCGCCGGTATCAGGTCAGCCCAGCGGCCTGCTCGTCGGCACGTTCACAAAGCTGGGCGCGGCGGGATCGAGCACCAGATGCTGCGGTGCCAGCGCGTTGCCGATGCCACCGTCGAACAGCAGCGGCGGCGGCAGGAAGCCGCGCGGGAAGTTGCTCGCGAAGACGTTGACGCGCAATCGATGTCCCGGCGCGAGCACGGCATCGACCGGATTGACCGCGACATCGAGTGTGGTCGGCTGCCCCGGCACCAGCGTCTGCCGATCGGCGAGAGTCAGCTTGTAGACCGTGCGGGTGTAGTCGCCGTCCGCGTCCTTTTCGCTCTTTTCCTCGTCGACCGCACGCAGCGACGCCGCGAGCTGCCCGCTGGCCAGCACGGTCGATTGTCCGTCCGGCGCAACATCGTTCACGCTGACGGCCCAGTAGCCCTCGATGTTGTCGTACATCGTGTTGAGGTGCACCGTGATCGGTCCGGACAGCTCGGTCGGCTCGGTCACCGCAGCCCCGGTGAAGGTGAGCCCGCCCGACTCGTGGATGCGGTCGTCGCGGCCGCAGAAGTTGGCCAGGCTGATGACGCCCGCGGACTCGACCGCCGCGTCGCGCGAGCACAGCGAGGTGATCCCGGTGACCGGCGACACCGTCAATCGTGCGGCGTCCCGGGGCGTCTGCGCGGTCAGCGAACCGTCGTAGACACTGTTGGCGGTGCCGCTACGGACCGGCGAGAGGTACATCCGCTGGTGATCCAGGCCGGGGCGCGGGAACGAGGAGGTAGTGGTCCAGCCGCCGCCCTGCTGCCACAGTGCGACCGGCCCGTACTGGTCGATCCCGTTGTCGATTCCCTTGAGCCACTTGTCGAACCACGCCATCTGCAACACGTCCAGACGCGGCGGCCGCCCCGGGTTGCCGAGGCCCGAACCCGGGTTGAAGTGATAGGTGTCGCCCATGATCAGTTTCTTCTTCTCCGGCGGCAACGGAATATCGTCGAACGACCGTGCGCTGGACGCGGCGAAGATGTCGTGCCAGCCGCCATAGACAAAGGCCGGCACCCGAATCTGTTCCGGATGACTGTCGGTGAACGCCGACCGCAGCGGGCTGCCGGGCAACAGCTGCTGTTTCAGCGGTTCCGGCACCGAGTCCACGGTGAGCGACAACGCCATCAGGATGTAGTCGAAGAATTCCAGCGGCGTCTGGATCCGATCCATCAGCCATTTCAGGTCGAGGTGACCGAGCGCAATACCGACCGGGTCCGGGAAATTCGAGATCAGATCGACCGCCGCGATGTAGAGCGGACCGAACAAGCCCAGTCCCCCGCCGGGGAAAGCCACATCGGTGAGCGTATCGGTGCTGCCCTCTACCGGGAATATGGCCTTGAGCGCGGGCGGGTTCTGCTCGGCTGCCTTGAACTGGTTGATACCGGAGTACGAGATACCCGACATACCGATATTGCCGTCCGACCACGGCTGCTTGCTCGCCCAGTCGATCATTTCCAAGGTGTCCTGAGTTTCCCGGCTCTGGAAGAACTTCCAGTCACCGTGGGAGTACCCGGTCCCGCGCACGTCGGCGACGATGTAGGTGTAGCCCTGCTGCACCAGTTTTCGATCCGCGCCGAAAGTCCGTGCGGCGCCGCCACTGAGCGCCCTGGTGAGATCGGTGATCGAGTCGAACGGCGTGCCACCGAAGTCGAAGCGATTCACCAGCTCGATCAGCGCATCGGAGAGCACCGGGATGTTCAGCGCGAGATCGGCGAGCAGCGAGACGAACTTCGTGTACGGGGTCAGGTTGACGATGGTCGGCAGCGGTTCGTCCACGATCCGGCCCGCCGCGTCCACCGGACGATAGATGTTCGCCTTCAGCACCGTCCCGTCGCTCATGGTGACCGGCACGTCGAAGTCGATGTGCACCGGTCCGGGATATTTCGGCGGGCCGTCGTGCGCGGCGAGCCAGGCCTGCGCGAGTTCACCGCCGTCGGGCGGCGTCTCGGCGACGGCCGTGCTCGGCACGACCCATAGCGCGGTCATGGCGGCCGCGACCACCATGACCCCGGCCCGTGCTGCGACACGGCGAACTGTCCTCATCGACATCGAACCTCCTGACAGACCCGCTTAAAAACATTGCCGTACCCAAAGCGAATGCGAGAGTAACCGGGACCACACCCGATAGGCAATTATGAGCTGGGTCACCAGCTGGAAGGTGACTACCCTCAGGGGATGGGACTCGAGGCCGGCGTCGACCGCGGCCGCCTACCGCGCGGCACCCACGGCCTGGCGCCGGAGGCGGTCGCACACTCGCAACGCATGCGGATGTATCTCGGCGTGCTCGAGGCGGTGGCCGAACGCGGCTATGCTGCAACGACAGTCGGCGATATCGTGGCTCGCGCCAGCGTCTCCCGGCGCACCTTCTACGAATTGTTCCGCGGCCGCGACGACTGCTTCACCGAAGCCTTCGAGGCCGCGGTAGACCTGGTGCTCGGCGAACTCGACACCAGCGTGCAGGCCACGCCGCGCTCGGAATGGCGGGTCCTGATCCGCCGGACGCTGGAGACCTACCTGCGCGTGCTATCCGAAAACGGCGTCTACGCCCGGGCACTGCACATCGAGTGCCTGGTGGCCGGGCCGATCGTCGCGCAGCAGCGGCGGGCGATGAAAACGCTGCTCGCCAACCGCATGCACGCCGCCTTCCGGATCGGCCGCACCGCGGGCGATATCCCGGTAGACGTCCCGCCCGATATCTTCGAGGCGCTCATCGGCGCCGTGGACGACCGCATCCGCGACTGCCTGGACGGCCCTGGGGCGCAGGCGCTACCAGATCTCGGTGCACATCTGTACCAGATCACCATGGCCCTGTTCGGCGTACCGGACTGGCGCCAGGACTAGGCACACCCAGTGCCCGCCACGGGTGCCGCGCAAGGTTTCGTACGGCGCGTGCGTGTCGGTCGGCTGACACGCACGCGGGACGACGAAATGTGCGCGGCGGGCGCCACGTTCACCCGGGACCGGTGCCCTGCGCCGAATAGAGGCTCACTTCGCCGTCCTCGCTGAGGAAGGCGTTCACCAGCATCATGCGCTGCGCCTGCAGTTCGTCCGGGTCAGGGGCCTCGGTGGTGATCGAGATCTGCGGTATCGCGGCCCAGTTCACCACGTAGCGCTCCGGCGGCCCGTCGTCGTCGGACAGGCGGGCGAGCCGGAACACCGAAACGGTCTTGCGCACGATGAGGGTGCGCACTACCTCGCCGATTCGCTCCGGGTCTTCCAGCGCGAACATGAACCCGAAGGTGAGCTCGGGCGATGACACGTAGGCAGGCACGAATATCGAGGCTAGCCGATCGCACGGCGGCCCGCAGCCGCCGCGCCGAACCGGTTGCTGCCCATGAACTGAGGTGGCGATGTCGGAAACTGCGACGGTATCCGCATGTGACCGCTCCGTGACGGATCATAACGATTCATCGGCGCCGGATAGATTTGTACACCATACTATTGCGCGGATTCGACAACCGCGCTTTCCTGAAAGAGTCCCGATTTCTCGGGCCGTCTTCCTCATCGCATCGTCGCGGATTTCCCGGTTTCTTTGCCGTGCTGGTGGACTGTGGGGGTGACGTCCGAGCGCGGGGCTGCGCCGGAGCCGAGGGGTGCCCCTCCCCGAAATCCCCCTCGGCCCTGGCGCATCCAGAATTGGATCGTGACCGCAGGGGTGTGCACATGCCTACCGAATACGCAGGCGTCCGTATCGGCATCGAAGAGTTGCCACCACCCGCGGAGTTGTTGCGCGCCTTCCGAAACGAGCCGAATCACCGTAAGCACAGTGTGCTCACCGCCGCCCGCGAACTCGTCGAATGCCATGAGCGACGGCACAATGCGCTCGAAGCCGCGCACGCGCCCGGGGTCACCACCGGCCGCGTGGTCGCGTGCGGTCAGCTCATCGAGGACATCGACGAGCACCGGGCCGAGCTCGTCGCGCGCATCGACAGCTGGGTGGCAGGCAACGTCGAGCACCGCGGCGGCGCCTCGCTGCACACCGAGACCCTCGGCGCGGTCATCGATCGACTGGCGGCGAAATGGATTGCGGCACAACAAGCTTTACGAACGACGCCGCAGCAGGCGCACCGCGTGCAGGTGGACGGGGAAGCCCACCTGCAATGGTGCAGGCTCGCCGAACTGACCGACGGATACCGCGACCTGATCACCGACGTCACCGAGCACCGGCGCAGGCTGCCGGTGTGGTGATCAGCGCGACGGGTTGATCAGCGCGTCTCGCCGGGCTCCGGCTCGACCACTTCGGCGTCCACATAGGGCGCCTCGGTCGCTACCGGATCTTTCACCACCGCTTCGGCGGCCGGCGGGGCGAGATCATCGTCGAGATCGAGATCGCGCTGTGCCGCCGCGTCCCGGCGCGCGGCCGCGGCGGCTTCCCGCATCTCGATCCCGTCGGTGATCCACTCACCGATCTCCTTGGTGACCTCCGCGACCGTGCCCGCGATGATGCTCGCGATATTGCCGACATGCTTCGCACCCGAGGACGTCAATTCTTGAATGAGGTCCTTGTTGCTTTCGAATTTCCCAATCATTCACACGCCCACTTCGCTTGCCTTTCGCTGACGCATCACGATAACACCGGGAGAAGGCTCGCTCTTGACCAAGCCGGGCGGCAGTGCGAGCTTGAAAATTTTCAGCCACACCGAACCGATCTGCTTACCGAGCGGGCCGGTGTTGTACGGCAATCCGTACTTTTCACACAGTGCCCGGACCTCCGGCGCCATCTCCGGATAGCGCGCGGCGGGCAGGTCCGGGAACAGGTGATGTTCGATCTGGTGCGACAGGTTGCCGGACATGATGTGGAACAGTTTGCTGCCGGTGATGTTGGCCGAGCCGAGCATCTGCCGCACGTACCACTCGCCGCGGGTCTCGTCGGCGGTCTCCTCCTCGGTGAACGTCTGTACGCCGGTAGGGAAATGGCCGCAGAAGATGATCGAGAAGGCCCACAGGTTGCGCACCAGGTTGGCGGTCACGTTGCCCGCGAGCGTGCTGAAGAACAGCGGGCCGCTCAGCGCCGGGAAGATCACGTAGTCCTTGAGCACCTGCTTGCCGGCCTTGCGCCACTGCCCCTTCACCAATTTCTTGATGTCGGACCACTTCCGCTTGCCCGCGACGATGTTCTCGACCTCGAGGTCGTGCCCCATCACGCCCCACTCGAACAGCACCATCAGCGCGAAGGCGTACAGCGGCTGTCCCAGGCGCAGCACGTTCCACGACTGGGCCTCGTCCATCCGCAGGATGCTGTAGCCGATGTCGCGGTCTTTGTTGTGGATGTTGGTGTAGGTGTGGTGCAGGTAGTTGTGCGAATGCTTCCACTGGTCCGCCGGGCAGACGGTATCCCATTCGAAGACACGGGAATTCACGCCGGGCTCACGCATCCAGTCGTACTGGCCGTGCATGACGTTGTGGCCGATCTCCATGTTGTCCAGGATCTTCGACACACTCAGCGCGGCGACGGCGGCCAGCCAGAACGGCGGCAGGAAGCCGAGATACATCAGGCCGCGGCCTGCGATCTCGAAACCACGCTGCGCCTTGATGATCGAGTACAGGTATTCGCGGTCACGCTCGCCCAGATCGGCGACGACCTTGGCGCGCAGTTCGTCCAGCGCCCGGCCGAGCTCTTCGACCTGATCGGGGCTCAGTACCAGGGGTCCGTCTTCGGTTTCGGTGAGGATGGTCATCGATTGCTCCTCTTGTTCGGTCAGATGTCGATCGCGACGTCGCCCACAGGGGCGTTGATGCAGAGCTGGATGGGCTGATCCGGGTCACTGTCGGTCTCGCCGGTGCGCAGGTTGCGGGTGCAACCGGAACGGCGAACGGCCGTGCAGGAGAAGCAGATTCCCATCCGGCAGCCGTATTCGGGGGTGAGTCCCGCCGCTTCGGCCTGTTCCAGCAGGGTGGCGCCGCTGTTGTCCGCGGTGACGCCGGTGGCGGTGAAACTCACTGTGCCGTAGGCATCTTCGGCGTCGACCGGAGCGAGGGAGATCGTGAATTCCTCACTGTGCAGCCGCTGGTCGAGCTGCTCGGCCTGGTAGATCTTGCACACCGCGTCCATCAGCGACTGCGGGCCGCAGACAAAGGTTTCCGCGTCGGCGAACCACGGCGCCACCCGCTCCAGTTCGTCGTAGTCGAAATACCCGCTGGCGGCCGCGGTAGCCACGTCGACCCACGGCGCCTTACGGTTGACATTGCTCGTGTCGGACCGCCACGGATACCGCAGTTCGATGCGGAAGTTCTTGTGCCGCTGCGCGATCGCGTCGAGTTCGGCGCGATGCGGCACCACCTCGGGCGATTTCGCGTAGTGCAGGAACACGACCTCGCCCGGATAGTCCTCGGCGGCCAGAGTACGCAGCATCGACAGCACGGGCGTGATCCCGCTGCCGCCGCTGATCAGCAGCACTCGGTCGGGCCGCCGGTCGGGCAGCCGGAACGTCCCCGCGGCGGGCTCCAGGTCGACCACCAGTCCCGGCCGCGCGTTGCGGTGCAGGTACTGCGACACCAGCCCCTCCGGGTGGGCCTTGATGGTGAGTTGCAGCTGCTTGTCCCGCCCGCTCGCCGGGCCGACCGGCGAATAGCAGCGGGTGTGCCGGACGCCGTTGATCACGACGCCGATCTGCACGTACTGGCCCGCGACATGACCCCGCCACTGGCGGGTCGGGCGCAGGGTCAGCGTCACCGAACCCGGCACCGACCGGTCGACGTCGACGATCTCGGCGCGCATCTCCCGCGCGGTCAGCGTGGGACGCACCAGTTCCAGGTATCGGTCCAGCGGATGGGGCGTGGTCAGGGTCTGCACCAGATTGATGAGATCCACCATTCGTTCTCCGTACCTCCGCGTCGGGGTCCTGCGTCAGGGCTGTGGCACAGGTCCTGCGGCGTTGCGTTCCAATTTCAGTGCACATCTGTACACTAAACTAGTGTGACCGATGACAGGGGTCGGGTGTCAACCGGCAAAACATGTGACCCGAACAACACCTTTGGATAAGTGGAATGGTGAACGGATGTATGCTCACCGTGATGAGCGAGCAGTCAGCAACCCGAGGCGAGCGCAAGGAGCGCACGCGGCAAGCCCTCATGGACGGCACCCTGGCGCTGGCCGCCGACCGCGGTTTCGCCGCGCTGAGCCTGCGTGAGATCGCCCGTTCCGCGGGCATCGTGCCGACCGCCTTCTATCGGCATTTCGCCTCGCTCGACGATCTCGGCGCGACGTTGGTCGACGACGGGATCACCGCCCTTCGCCTCGCGCTGCGCGAGGTGCGCCGCAATCCCGACGCCGGCCTCGCCGCCACCGTGCGGTTCGTGTTCGCGCAGGTCGACCCGAAGCGCGAACTGTTCGGCTTCCTCACCAGGGAACGCCACGGCGGCTCGGCGGCGCTGCGCAAATCCATCGCGCTGGAGATCCAACTGATCGTGCGCGAACTCGTCGCCGACCTCTCCCGCATCCGCGCGCTGGACTCCTGGTCCCCCGCGGATCTCGAGATCGCCGCCGACCTCCTGGTCGCCACGGTCTCCGACGGCATCGCCGCCTACGTCTCGGCGCCCCCGCGCGAGCAAGAACTTCTCGTCGACCGCACCGTGCGGCAAATGCGCCTGATCGCCCTCGGCATGGGCGCCTGGTCGCCCCCGAAACAACGCTGAGCCAGGCCCGTTCGCGGCGCGTTCGCCGCCCTGGGGTGGATGCGGGCGGGGCGCGGGCCTTCTATGCTCGGCAGCGACGTGGCACCGGCCGACAGCGCACGGAGGACGCATGACGCAGAAAGATCGTGGGCCGCGGTTCTTTCCAGCCTGGTTCGGTCGCTGGCAGAGCCGGTACCTGAACCCGCTCGCACTGCGCCTAGCGCCGCACCTGACAACGTTCGCGGTGATCGAGCATCGGGGACGCAAGTCGGGCAAGCACTACCGGACGCCGGTCAGCACGTTCAGCATCGACGGCAAACTGGGCGTGGTGCTCGGACACGGCACCACCGACTGGGCGCGCAACGTGCTCGCGGCGGGCGGCGCCGAGGTGCGCCGCGGCGGCGCGGCCATCCGGCTCACCAACCCGCGCATCGTCGACAGCGCGGCAATACCGAGACTGCCGCTCGCGCCCCGCCTGGAGATCGGCCTCGTCGCGGCGACCACCGGCAAGCGGCTCCAGCTGTTCGTCGCCGATATCGCGGCGAACTGACGAAGCCGGTTGCCGGTCAACGCCGGTGCACCTCCAGTGCACTGCGCACCCCGCTCTCCAAGGCGCCCTCGATCCACGCGGTGTTGAGGCTGGTGTGGTCGCCGGCGAAATGCACGCGGCCCTCGGCCGCGCGAGCGGCGAGATGGTGCTCGTGGAGCTGTCCCGGTGCAGGCATGGCGGCTTCACCGAGCGCGTAGCGGGCCCGCGCCCAGCTCTGGGTCACACCGACACCGGTGAATTCGGCATCGACGCGGCGGCCGAACAGGTCACGCAGCCCGGCCAGGGCGAAGTGGATGCGCTCACCATCGGTGAGCGCGTCCCAGCGCATCGCATCCTCGGCGAAGGTGTAGGACGCCAGCACCACACCGCCGTCGGAATCGGCTACGTGGGAAGGGAAATAGGTGGACCGGTTCGGAGAGTCACTGACGCAACGCCCGCCGCGGAACCCGGCGGGCCCCTGCTCCCAGAATCGACTCTTGAACTCCAGCAACACTTTTGTCGCCGAGTCGTGCTGCAGTTCGATGATCGCCCTGCGTTTGGCGTAGCTCAGCGGCGGGTCGAACGCGCAGAATCGCGCCGCGGGGAACGGGATCGCCACGATCGCGTAGTCCGCGTCGAACGACTCGCCCGGACCGACCGGGCGGCCGTCGGTGCTCTCGTCGCCGGACTCCGCGGTGGTCCAGATCCGCACGCCGTGCTCGGTCTGCTCCAGCCGGGTCATGCGTTTCCCCAGCAGCACGGCCGGTCCGAGCTGTCTGGCCAGCGCGTCGGTGAGCGTCGCCATGCCGCCCGCCAATTCCCAGTAGGTGGCGCCGGGCGGGATCAGGGTGTGGTCGACGAGCGGAAAGACGACACTGTGGCGCAACCGGGCGGTCAGGTTCTCCAGCGTGCCGACCGCGTCGATCTGCTGCTTCGACCAGCCCTGCTCGCGCAGATAGTCACGCAGCGAATGGTTCTCGTAGGTGTCGAGCAGTCCGGTCCAGCTCTCGACCTGCCGCTGGATCGAATCACGGTGCACCACGGCGTCTTTGCGTAGTTCGGCATCGAGAGCGGCGCTACTCGGGATGCGCAGCCCGCACCCGAAGCCCGCGTGCACCTTGCCCGGATCCGCGGCGTAGTCGGCGCGCGTGACGAGGGTGCCGTTCACCCGGATCAGGCCGCGGCCCGCCGGAGCCGGTGGCACGTAACGCATTACGGGTCCATTGGACCACTCCTCGCCGGTGAAGGAGCGATAGAACACCGGCGGGGTGTCAGGTGTCGCGGTCTCGGGGTGCACATCGGCGCTGTAGAACGGCCTGCGCCGGAGGCCGAGCCGGTCGGCCAGCGCCAGTGCCAGCGGTTGCGCGCTGGACAGCCGCATCGCCCCGCCCTCGGCATACAGGGCCGGATCGGTGAAGACACCCCGGAACGTCTTGACCCGGCCGCCGACACGATTTCGGTTGGCCTCCAACACCGTCACCCGATGTCCGGCCGCGGCGAGCAGGCTCGCCGCGCTCAGCCCAGCCGGGCCCGCGCCGACGACGACGATCCGCTTAGGCCGGTCGGGCGCGGACAGGCCGGTGTCGACGAGCGTCTTCAGGTAGGTCAACGTGAGGTCGGATCCATCGGCCTCGACCCCGAGCAATTGCCGGGCCAGCCATTCGCTGCGCGAGCTGCCCCCGACCGACGCGGCGGGCGCGCACCGCGTCGTCGCGAACGCGCCTGCGGCAAGCGCCCCCGAGGCCAGCGCGGCGCCGAGCACTCGACGCCGCGACACCGCGCCGTTCCCCATTCCCCAGCCTCCCCGATCCGCGGGCGCCGCCTCGCCTCCGTTGTGACGGCCGCAGACGGTACCCGAATCCGCGCCGCCCCCAGCGGATCTCACCGCCACGGCCGGTAGGCCGGGCGATTCGTCCGTCGACGGTGCGGTGGATCGATCAGGCGATGTCGGCCGGGGCCGCCAGTGCGGCCTGCATCGCTACGCCGTCGATGTAGGTGTGCTTTTCGCGCACCGCGCCGTCGGCTACGAAGACCAGGTCCGCGATGTCGACGTCGACGGGCGCGCCGGTGATCGAGGTACCGGACAACTTCCACTGCACCGCCCAGAAATCATCCCCCACCCGCAGATTGATCAGATGGAAGGTCAAATCGGGGACCAGGGCGAAGGTTTGCGCCGCGGCGGCGCGGATCTCGGCACGTCCGTGCGCGGGCTCACCGCCGGAGTGCAGATGGAAAATCGAGTCGGGCGTGTGCATCGCGACGATGCGGTCAGGATCGCGATCCGCCCAGCAGGCGTGGTAGCGCTCGAACAGATCCTTGGTGTCAGCGGACATGGGCCGGAATCCTTCTAAGATACAAACAGTCTGACTGTATGTTCCACGACCGCAGCCGCGTCGGTCAAGGGGTGCGGCGGCGTGGCTAGACTGCTACGTCGCCATGAACCCTGATCGACGAACCCAGGCCGAACGCTCGGCTTCGACCCGCGCGGCGGTGATCCGTGCCGCGCGAGAACTGTTCGGCCGGTTCGGATACGGCGCGGTGAGCACCGTCGCGGTCGCCGAGGCGGCCGGGGTCAGCCGTGGCGCGCTCTACCACCAGTTCAGCGAGAAGCGCGAGCTGTTCGAGGCGGTCTTCGAGGATCTCGAGCGCAGCCTGGTCGAGGTGATCGGCAGCGCGGTCGCCGAGGCCCGCGCCGCCGACCCGATCGCCGGCCTGATCGTGGGCTGCCTGGCGTGGCTGCAGGCGTCGACCGCGCCGGAAGTGCGTCGCATCGCGTTACTCGACGGCCCCGCGGTGCTCGGCTGGCAGCGGTGGCGCGAGATCGAACTGCGCCACACGATCGGCCTGGTCGAGAACGCTTTGGCCGGGGCGATCGCCGCCGGACGCATCCGCCCCCAACCCGTGCGCCCACTGGCATTGATCATCGTCGGCGCACTCGACGAGACTGCCCAAATCCTCGCCCACCCAACGGAATCCACCGAAGACACGGCCGCCGTCCGCGCGGTGATCGAAGACCTGATCACCGGCCTCGCGATCAATTCCTAGACCACACCCGTCCAGCACAGGCCCGCGCGCTCCCAGCGGAAGTCGGCCGGGACCATTGATTTGTCCATTTTAGATAGTGATCAATCACTATCTATGTTAGCGTGGGCGAAACGGGCCAGGAGGCATGCGATGTTCGACATGATCGTGCGAGACGGACTCTGGTTCGACGGGACCGGCGCGCCACCGCAGCGGCGCGACCTCGGCATCCAGCGCGGCGTCGTGACGGCGATCTCGGCACAGCCGCTGCCGAGCGGCCCGGACACCGAGGTGATCGAGGCCGAGGGCAAATGGGTCGCACCGGGTTTCGTCGACGTGCACACCCACTACGACGCCGAACTCCTTGCCCGACCCGACCTCTCGGAGTCGGTGCGGCACGGCGTGACGACGGTGTTCATCGGCAACTGCTCGCTGTCGACCATCCTCGCCGCCAACGAGGACTGCGCGGACTTCTTCAGCAGGGTCGAGGCCGTGCCCCGCGACGCCGTGCACGGTGTCCTGGAGTCCCACCGCGACTGGCGCACGCCTGCCGAGTACGCCGCGTCGCTGGAGCGACTGCGGTTGGGGCCCAATGTGGCCGCCTTCCTCGGCCATTCGGATCTGCGGACGCACGTGCTCGGCCTCGATCGGGCCGTCACCCGCGACACCCGTCCCAGCGCGGACGAACTTGCCCGCATGCAAACGCTTTTGGAGCAGGCCATCGACGCGGGCTTCCTCGGGTTGTCCTCGATGACCAATACCCTGGACAAGATCGACGGCAAGATCTACCGTTCCCGCTCGCTGCCCTCGACCTACGCGCGCGGCCGGGAATTCCGGGCGCTCAACGCGGTATTGCGCAGGCGCGGCCGCATCCTGCAGAGCGCGCCGACCATCAACTTCCGGCCCAACATCTGGAAGTTCTTCGCGGCGAGCTCGGGGCTGTTCGGCCGCAAGCCGTTGCGGACCTCGCTGCTGTCGGCCGCGGACTCGAAGGCGTATCCGCCGATCGTGTTCTTCATGCTCTACGCCGCGCCGCTGCTGAACCGGTTCGCGCGCACCGAGTTCCGGTGGCAGCACCTGCCGGTGCCGTTCACCGTCTATGCCGACGGCATCGACCTGGTGGTGTTCGAGGAGTTCGGCGCGGGCGCCGCGGCACTGCACCTCAAGGACCAGGTCGAGCGCGATGAACTGTTGCGGGACGAGGAGTATCGCCGCTGGTTCCGCAAGGACTACGACAACAAGTTCAGCCCTCGGATCTGGCACCGCGACTTCTTCGACGCCACCATCGTCGCCTGCCCGGACGAAAGCGTGATCGGCAAGACCATCGGGCAGGTCGGCAAGGACCGCGGGCTGCACCCGGTGGACGCCTACCTCGACCTGGTCGTGGCGTACGGCGCCCGGCTGCGGTGGCGCACCACGGTGGCCAACCACCGGCGCAAGTACCTGGACAAGCTCGCCACGAACCCCGGCGTGCAGATGGGTTTCGGCGACGCGGGCGCGCATCTGCGCAACATGGCGTTCTACAACTATCACCTGCGGCTGCTCGAACGCGTGCAAGCCGCGCAGGCCGGCCGCAAGCCCATCATGCGGATCGAACAGGCCATCCACCGGCTGACCGGCGAACTCGCCGACTGGTACGGCCTCGACGCCGGCCACCTGCGCGTCGGTGACCGCGCCGACCTGGTCGTCATCGACCCGGCCGGACTCGACCAGTCCGTGCACGGCCTGCACGAGCACCCGATGCCGGAGTTCGGACTCAACCGCATGGTCAATCGCAACGACGCCGCGGTGACCGCGACCGTCGTCAACGGCGTAACCGTCTATCGCCGAGGGCAATTCGCGGAAGGCTTCGGCACCGACTGGGGCACCGGGCAGTTCCTGCGGGTCGACCAGCCCGCGCGCAAACCCGCCGAGGTCCGCCATTCCGTCGTCTCCTGATCGGCTCCGGCGCACCGTGCCCTTACGATCGCGCGTATGAGCCGCACCCAGCGCGAACGGCGCGAGACCACCATCGCCAAGCTGATCGACGCGAGCATCGCGACGATCAGCGAGAAGGGTTACGCGCGTGCCTCGGTCAAGACCATCGCGGCGAGGGCCGGGCTGTCCTACGGTGCACTGTTCCGGCATTTCGAGACCACGGCGGACTTCATGGTCGCCACCGCCGAGGAGGCGTTCCGCCGCCAGCTCGACGCCTTCGAGACCCGGTTCGCCGCCATTCCGGAGCAGGAGCGCACCATGGAAACGGTGCTGCGCCTGCAATACGAGCTCGCGGGCAACACCGTCAACACCGCGATCTACGAGCTGCAACTGGCGGCTCGCACCGACGAGAAGCTACGTGCCGGACTGCAACCGGCGCTGTTCACCTACGGCGTGCGGATTCTGCAGCTCGCGGTGGCGACCACGGACCCGGATCCCGCCATCGATCCGGCCGACTTCGCCACCGTGGTGTTCATGATCAGCGACATGTTCGACGCCGAGCACCTCTTCCGGCACGTCCGCCCCTACCCGGAGCTGACCGAACGCCGAATCCAGTTGCTCATCACCATGATCGACTCCCTCCGCCCGACCAGCTGACCCACCGTTCGCCTCAGCGCAAGCGCAACCGAATGAACGCGCCCAGTCGCCGACGCCAGTCGAGGATCATCGGAAGTGTTGGCAGCCAGAATGTTTCGGGGCGCGGAAAGCCTTGCCGCGCCAATCCGACGAGCCCGAACCTGCTCGAATCGCGCAGCACCGACAGCAGCGGCAGCACGGGCTGGTAGTCGTAATCCAGCCTGCCCTTGCCGAGCAATTCGGTGATGAGTCGGCCCATCTGTTCGGGCGAACGGGTCAGCCCCTTGATCTCCGGATGCGTCCGGCGCCACTGATCGGCGGCCTGCTCGGAAGCGAAGAAGCTGTTGTAGTCACACCATCCGACCACCCGGCGCGGCATCTCCCGCAGCGGATACCCCAGGTGCACCCGCAATGTCCGCGGCGCGTAGTCGAGCAGTACTCCGTCGCGCCCGACCAGACGCACCGGCTGCCCGGTCTGCCTGCACACCGATTCGACGACCACCTCCGCGCCGGGGAACTGTCCCGAGATCGCGCAGGCCTCGACGGCGCATTCGGCATACCAGCGCTGCACACCGTCGACCGTGACCCGGTAGTGGTTCGCGAACGTCGCGAACGGGCGCGCGTACACCAGCTCCCCCACCGCGGGTTGCGGATGCGCCAGCGGCTCGTCCTGGAATACAGGACTGTCCGCGTGCTCCCGATCCTGACGCGCCACGCAGATGGCCCCTTCCAGATCCCGCAGATCGGCGGCGAGTTCCGCCTCCGACAGCGCGAACTCCGCTCTGAGCTCGGCCAGCGTCGGTGCCGTCCCGTCCAGCCGCACCTGGGTCATGATCCGCTGCCTGATCTGTCTGGCACGGTCGGTGAGCTCCGCCATCACTACCTCCTGCTGATCACCGTCGCGACATCCCACCTAGTGCAATCACTGATTACTTTGTAATCACTGTTCACGCAATAATGCGCGGAGGAACAGAAGATGTCAACGAAGGTGCGGTTCTGACGGGGAGAGGCGCAGTCAGGATGTGCGGGCGAACCAGCTCCGCAGCCGCCCCCCGCGCCGGCGCGCCGCACGGGTGAGGTCGAACCATCCGGGCAGCGCTTCGCGGGCCGCGAGCCAGGCCTGCGGCACTCCCACGATCGCGGCGTCGCGGTTGCCGACGCCGGTGTAGGCGGCGACGATCCCGCCCGCGATGGCACCTGTGGTGTCGATATCGCCATCTGCCGCAAGGCAAGTGGTGATCGCGCTCGGATAGTCGGCCAGATGCGTCGCCGCGACCCACAGCGTGAACGGGACCGTATTCTGCGCGGTGACCTGCGATCCGTTCCCCAGTTCGGCCGCGGCGACAGTCACCGGGGCGCCGAGCAGGGTGCGGGCATGTGCGATCAGGTCGGTGGTCTCGCCGCGGTCCATTCGGTCGAGCACCGCGGTAATGAATTCGGTTGGGGCGGGGCGAGTTCCGGCCGAGCGCGCCTGCGCGGCCAGGCCGGCGGCCAATGCCACCGCCACCGCACCGTGGATGCCCTCGCGGTGCAGATGGGTCACCTCGGCGGACCGGATCGCCTCGGCGACAATCCTTTCCGGATCGCCGGCATAGTAGGCCCCTAACGGAGCGACCCGCATCGCCGCGCCGTTGCCGCACGAGCCCTGCTGGTCGTACGCGGCGCCTGCGGCCGTCCGCCATGGCACGCCCTCGCTGATGCGACGCAACGTGGCGATCGCGAGGAAGCCGTAGTCGCGGGCTGGGTCGAGCCTGCGGGCGAACGCGGCCGCGAGCCGATCCTGGTCGATTCGGTCGTGCCTGCCCAGTTCGGCGACCACGGTGCAGGCCATTTCGGTGTCGTCGGACCAGCGCCACGGCCCGGCGGGGAGCTCGCCGGTGCGCACGTCGTGCAGCGAGCGGCGCATGATGGGGAACTCCCACCCCAGCGCATCCCCCACCGACAGCCCGTCCAACGAATCGAGCATCAAATTCCTGTGCATCGAGGCCGCTAGTAGGCGCTCACTGCGCGGACGGCGCCGGGGTGGGCTCCCCCTCGAAACCGTCCGGGTCCACGAACGAACCCAGGCCGCTCGCGAGGACGATGCGGTGCGAACCGGAGCCCTCCGGGGCGACGCCTGCGTCCTTGGCCGCGGCCTTGCGCCCGTACAGCGCCAGCTTGATCGCCGCGGACGGCGCCGCGAACTCGACGTACTTGCTCCCGAAGCTCTTACCGACCGGCAACCCGCGATCGGCGTAGAACTGCTTGGTCGCCTTCACGTTGTCCACGCCGAACAGCACGACGAACTCGTCGATCTCGCGGGTGGCCGGGCCGGTGTCCTTCTTCGCCGAGGTCGCGATCTTCCAGATCGCACCGTCGGGCGCCTGCACGACCGCGCCGTAGCCCCAGAAGCTCTTCTTCGCGGGCTTGACGATCGTCGCGCCCGCCCGCACAGCGCTGTCGACCAGGCTGTCGACGGTGCTGGGCTGGGAAACGACCAGGGAGAGGATGAAGCCGCGGAACCCGCTCGTCGGGGCGTCCGAGGCACGCACCCGCAGCTTGTCGCCGAGGCCGAACGCGGCGTCGTAGAAGACCGCCGCGGCGGCGGGATCGGTGACCTCGAGGGTGACGGCGGCGATGGTGGTCTGTTCAGTGGTGATGTTCATGTCGATAACGCTATGTGCGAGCCGGTGACCAGCGCTTCTCGATTCCTGATCGGTTCGCGAGCACCGGGCACCGGCCCTCGGTCAGTCGGCCCACAGCCGGGTGTCATGACTTTCGACCAGTGCCCTGATATGCGCGATCGCGCCGTGCGCGGACTGCACCGGCAGCCGGCGTCCGCCCCGCAGCCGCACCGCGACGGCGTCGTCCGCGATCTCGGCCGGGCCGAGCACGAATTGGTACGGCGCAGACCGAGTTTCCCGAATCCGGGCGGCCAGGCTCCCCGAGTCCGCCCCGATGACCTCGGCGCGCAGGCCCGCCCGCGCACACCGAGCACGCAACTCGATCGCGGCGGGTTCATCGGCAGCCGAGATCGGCAGCACGGCAACCTGATTCGGGGCCAGCCACGCCGGGAACGCCCCGCCGTGCTCCTCGATCAGCTGGGCGACGGCACGTTCCACGCTCCCGATGATGCTGCGGTGCACCATGACCGGTCGATGCTTGGCACCGTCGGCCCCCACGTAGTGCAGGTCGAACTGCTCGGGTTGATAGAAGTCCACCTGCACGGTCGACAGGGTCGACTCGCGTCCGGCGTGATCGCGCACCTGGACGTCGATCTTCGGCCCGTAGAACGCGGCCTCCCCCTCGGCGGACTCGTAGGGCACGCGGGCCCGGTCGAGCACATCGGTGAGGATCTTGCTCGCCCGCGCCCACATGTCCGGTGCCGCAACATATTTGCCGCCGGGGCCCGGCAGCGAAAGTCGGTAGCGCACCGCGCTGAGACCCATCGCTCGATACGCGGACCCGATCAGGGCGAGCGCGTTCGCCGCCTCGTCGGCGACCTGATCGAGGGTGCAGAAGATATGCGCGTCGTTGAGGTTGATACACCGCACCCTGGTCAAACCGCCCAGCACGCCGGACAATTCGGAGCGATACATCGCGCCGAGTTCGGCCATTCGCAGCGGCAGTTCGCGGTAGCTGTGCGAGCGGGATCGATAGATCACCGCGTGATGCGGGCACAGGCTGGGCCGCAGCAAGACCTGCTCGCCGCCCAGGTCCATCGGCGGGTACATGTCCTCGTGGTAATGCGCCCAGTGCCCGGATATTTCGTACAGCTCACGCTTGCCCAGCGCCGGGGAATAGACATGCTGGTAGCCCGCCTGCCGTTCGACGCGCCGGATGTAGTCCTCCAGGCATTGGCGCACAATCGCGCCGTCGGGCAACCAGTACGGCAGCCCGGCCCCGATCAGCGGGTCGGTGTCGAACAGGCCGAGTTCGCGGCCCAGTTTTCGATGGTCGTGCATGCGGGTCTCCTCCGGATAGCAGACGGATGACCACACGGAAAAGCCCCGGGCATCCGCCCGGGGCTCAGCTTCAGAACAAGATTCAGCGCGCCGGGACGTCGTCCGGCGTCGTGGTGCACAAAGCGCGCTGCATGCGGTGGACGGTACACCCGTCACTCGTACGGAACAAGGGGATTTCGCACTGCCCCGACAACGCGGCCGCCGCCGAGCGATCGGATTCGAGGTTGCATCCGGTACCCCGGTACGGGCTTAGCATCGAAGGACACGGCGCCGATCGGCGCTTGCGGTGCGGGAGGTTTGCCATGGTCGCCGAACGGGACGACAGGTCCGCACGGTCCTGGGCTCCGGTGGACGGGTGCACGCTGCCCACCGCGGCACAGCCGCTGCGCGAGGCCGAGTTCGCCGCGCTGTTCGCCGCGGCGGTACGGACAGTCCAGCGATGTTCGCCCACCCTGCTGCGCTTGGGCTTGGCCGCCGCCGCGGAGCGGACCGCGCGGGAGCTCGCGGCGCGGGAGTCCGGGTGCTGTTCGTTCTTCACCTTCACCTTCACGCCCCGGGACTCGGAGACGGTGTGGCTGAACATCGAGGTCCCGGCGTCGCGGGTCGACGTACTCGACGGCCTCGCCGCCCAGGCGAGCGCGGCATGAACGGGCTGCGCTCGGGCGAGCTGGCCGCGGCGGCGGGAGTGAATGTGCAGACCCTGCGCTACTACGAGCGACGCGGATTGCTGAGTCGCCCCGACCGTTCGCTGGGCGGGCACCGGCGCTACCCCGAGCAGGCGCTGACCGTCCTGCGGATCATCAAGGCCGCGCAACGGCTCGGGTTCCGCCTCGACGAACTCGCCCCGCTACTGCACGCCCAACCACGGGGCAGGACCGATCTGCCGGCACGCGCCGCGGACAAGCTCGTCGAGGTCGACGCGAAGCTCGCCGAGCTGACCGAGGTGCGCGACACGCTGCGCGCGATGCTCACCGCAGGCTGCGCGGACCTGGTCGGCTGTAGCGAGAACCCTTCCTGTCCAATGCCTTTCACCGCTTGACCCTACGGTGCGCGGCGCACCGCGCCGCCGGATCGCTACCCGCTCGACAGCATGCGAGTTCCACGGAAGCGTGCACACGTTCACCGACCTGCGATGCGTGAGCGCGCTCCGCGTGCCTCGATCCATCCCCCACCCGACGCACCTCACCCCGCGCCCGCCCGCGGGGCCTGACCAGGGCTGATCTTCTACGCTGCGTTCCTATGACCATCTTGCGCTCGATCCTGCTGTTCGCGTTGGCCGCGGTGGCCGAGATCGGCGGGGCCTGGCTGGTCTGGCAGGGCGTGCGCGAGCACCGCGGCTGGGCTTGGATGGGGGCCGGGGTCACCGCGCTCGGCCTCTACGGATTCGTCGCGACCCTGCAGCCCGACGCCAACTTCGGCCGCATCCTCGCCGCATACGGCGGCGTCTTCGTCGCGGGTTCGCTGCTCTGGGGCATGGCGCTGGACGGCTTCGAACCGGATCGCTGGGACCTCACCGGCGCCCTCATCTGCCTGCTCGGCGTCGCCGTCATCATGTATGCACCCCGCGGTGCCTAGGTTCGGTCTCGAAGTCCGGCCGGATGCATCCGCGGTTCAGCTCGTCGCCTGGCAAGGCGGAGCAGAAGCCGATACCGGAGTGGTATCGAGGACGACGACAACGCGGCCAAGCGGCGCGCTGGACCGTGGCGGCGCCGGATGGGACCTCGACACAGAACCCAGGGCCTAACCCAACTCGACCTCGTCGAACCCCACGGTGAGGTGATGGCGCCGCTCCCTGAGCACACCACCTTCCCGATGTGTCAGCCCCTCACCGAAGTCGATCCGCAACCGACCCTTGCGCGCGTCCACCTCCCGTACGACCGCGCGGACGCCGCTGAACGGCCCCTCCGGGACGTAGACGACGTCACCTGGCGCGTAATCGGAGAACCCCACGCTCCCACAGTAATCAGGCCGGCGGGTACCCGACGGCAGCGAAACTCACGATCGGGCCGGCGCCCGCCGCCGTCGCCGGACCAAACCTCGTCGTGTACAGCGGGTCTTTGTCGCAGGCTGCTCTGCGGAACGCAGCTGAGCCGGACCACTGGGACCGCACCATATGCTCGGCGTCGCCATCATCGCGGCAGCTCAGTAAGATCAATTGGACACGCGTCCGGCCCGCATCGGTACCGTTTCCGTCCGATCCGGCGACGACGAGCGCAGCCGCATTCCCCACACTTGCCGAACAGCTCTTTCACAGCACGTTTCGCCACCACGTTGGGAGTGATCACGATGAACAGCTCCATCGCTCGACTCGGTCTCGCCGCGGCCGCGGTGGTGGGCGCGGTGGTCGCGTCCGGCCCCGCCACCGCCTACGTCGGCGGCCCCACCGTCCTGTTCACCGGCTCGCAGGGCCCTGTCCTCGGCTGCCCGCACACCGTCGCCGCGAGCGTGCCGAACCAGGACTGGGCCGCGACCCAGATCCTGGACGACGGCGTCCCCATCACACCGGTGCAGGCGGACACGCGCCCCGAGGCGGGCCCTAGCGGCGTGCGCACCACCTGGGTGCCCGACCGTCTCGGGTGGCACACGCTCGAGGTCGTCTACGCCCCCGCCGACGGACCCGAGGAGCGAACCCGACTCGACATCGAAGTCTGGCGAGTCGGGGTCAACGCGGGCAGCTCCTGCATCGCCAACGGCGTGCCGTTGCCGATCGATCCGAACACCGGCGGTTTGGCGATGTTCCGCTAGCGCCGAATTCCGCTGGTGCCGAGCCGGTTTCGGATTCTCAGAGGCGGGCAGCCAGTCGCGTGCCCTGATCGATGGCGCGCTTGGCATCCAGCTCGGCGGCGAGCTCGGCACCGCCGATGAGATGCGGCTGCACGCCCGCGGCACGGAGCTCGTCCTCCAGGTCGCGCACCGATTCCTGTCCCGCGCAGACGATCACGTTGTCGACCGGGATCAGCTGCGGGCGTTGGCGTTTCTCGCCGAAGCTGATGTGCAGGCCGTTGTCGTCGATGCGCTCGTAATTGACCCCGCCGATGTGATCGACGCCCTTGGCCTTCAGCGCGGCGCGGTGCACCCACCCGGTTGTCTTGCCGAGATCCTTGCCGAAGGGTGTCGTCTTGCGTTGCAGGAGAACGACTTCACGCGCGGCCGGAGCCGGCTTGGGCTTGGTGAGCTGACCGGGCGCCTGCTCGTTGTCGGCGTCGACGCCCCACTCTTCCTTCCACTCGTCGAGCTTCAGCGTGGGATGGCCCTCCACCGTGAGGAATTCGCTGACGTCATAGCCGATGCCGCCCGCGCCGATCACCGCGACGCGCTTACCGACCGGACGCTCCTCCCGGACCAGTTCGGCATAGGACAGCACCATCGGGTGGTCGATGCCGGGGATGTTCGGGATGCGCGGCTTGACGCCGGTGGCGAGCACCACCTCGTCGTAGCGCGCCTCGATGAGCTCGGCCGCGCTCACCCGCTTGTTCAAATGCACTGTCACGCCGGTGACTTCGAGCTTGCGGCGGAAGTAGCGGATGGACTCGTCGAACTCTTCCTTGCCGGGGATGCGGCGGGCGATATCGAACTGTCCACCGATCTTGTCGTCGGCTTCGAACAGGTCGACGCGATGACCGCGCTCGGCCAGGTTGACCGCGGCGGACAAGCCGGCCGGTCCCGCGCCGACCACCGCGATCCGCTTGGTCCGGCGGGTGGGCAGCAGTTTCAGCTCGGTCTCGTGGCCGGCCCGCGGGTTGAGCAGGCAGGACACGGTCTTGCGCTGGAAGGCGTGGTCGAGGCAGGCCTGGTTGCAGGCGATGCAGGTGTTGATCTCGTCGACCCGGTCCTGCTTGGCCTTGTTCACCCACTCCGGGTCGGTGAGGAACGGGCGAGCCAGCGAAACCAGTTGCGCGTCACCGCGCGTGAGGATCTCCTCGGCGATCTCGGGCATGTTGATCCGGTTCGACGCGCAGACCGGAATGCTCACCTGCTTGGCGATCTTCGCGGTGAACTCGACGAAGGCCGCGCGCGGCACCGAGGTCACGATGGTCGGCACCCGCGCCTCGTGCCAACCGATATCGGTGTTCAGGATGTTCGCGCCCGCGGCCTCCAATTCCTTGGCCAGCGCGACGATCTCGTCGAAGGTCTGTCCCTTCTCGACCAGTTCGGCCATCGAGAGCCGGAACACGATGATGAACTTCGGGCCGACCGCGGCCCGCGTGCGACGCACGATCTCCACCGCGATCCGGCGGCGATTCTCGGCCGACCCACCCCACTTGTCGGTGCGCCGGTTGGTGCGCGGTGCGAGGAACTGGTTGATGAAATAGCCTTCACCGCCCATGATCTCGCAGCCGTCGTAGCCGGCGAACTGGGCGAGCCGCGCACAGCGCACGTAGTCGTCGATGGTGCTCTCGATGCCCTTGGCCGACAGCTTGCGCGGCCGGAACGGGTTGATCGGCGCCTTGATCGAGGAAGCGGAAACACTGCCCGGCACGTAGGAGTAGCGGCCCGCGTGCAGGATCTGGATGGCGATCTTGCCGCCTTCCTTGTGCACCGCCTTGGTGATCACCCGGTGCCGGTAGGCCTCGGTCTTGTTGGTCAGCTTGGAGCCGAAGGGCAGCAGCCACCCGGTGCGGTTGGGCGCGTATCCACCGGTGATGATCAGACCGACACCGCCGCGGGCACGTTCGGCGAAGTAGGCCGCCAGCTTGTTGGTGTCCCAGGCCCGGTCTTCCAGGCCGGTGTGCATCGACCCCATCACCACGCGGTTGCGCAGGGTGGTGTAGCCGAGGTCCAACGGCTCGAAAAGGTGCGGGTAAGAACTCATCGGCGCGTCTCGCTTTCGGTCAATCCAGGTGCGGGGCTGTCGCACCCGGGCGCAGGGCTTGCAGTACTTCGTCGCACCATTCGATGAACCCCGCCTCCACGCGGATACCCGCGCGCAGAACGAGGAACTGGTGCAGAGCCGTCCCGGAGAGCTGATCCGGGACCGGAAAGTCGCGTTTTTCGATGAGGCGGTACACCTCGAGGCGCTGGGCGTGCTCGTCCCGATGGCGGGCGACCTCGGCGCACAGGGCGGTGATGTCACCGTAAGCGGCGGCGCGGATCTTGACCGCGAGTTCGTTGCGCGGCGTGCCGGTATCGGTGGGCTCGGCGATCCAGCGGGCCAGTTCGGCCCGGCCCGCCGCGCTCACCGCGTAGACCTTCTTGTCCGGCCTGCCCTCCTGCACCACCGACTCGCTGTTGAGCCAGCCGGACTCCTCCATGCGCTTGAGCACGCGGTAGATCTGCTGGTGGGTGGCGCTCCAGAAATAGCCGATGGACTTCTCGAAGCGGCGCGCCAGCTCATACCCCGAGCCGGCACGCTCGGTCAGCGATACCAGCAACGCATGCTCGAGGGCCATGGCGTCAGATTAGTCGTAACACCCAGTACTATGCAACTGAGTGCATAGCCAGTAGCTCCCCGGTATCAAATCGGCGCGTGGCACCAGTTGTCCGCCACCGACGCGGGCCTACGACGGATAGGCTGCGCGGCATGACCGAGGTGAACGCGCGAGCGACTGTCGGACAGGCCGCCGGGCGCGCGCAGGTGGTGGCGTGGGGATTCTGGGATTGGGGATCGTCCGCGTTCAACGCCGTGATCCTCACCTTCGTCTTCTCCGTGTATCTCACCGACAAGGTCGGCGACGATCTGCCCGGCGGCATCTCGGCGAGCGCGTGGCTCGGCTGGGCGCTCGGGCTCGCCGGACTCATAGTGGCCGTGACCGCGCCGGTTTTCGGGCAGCGGTTCGACGCGTCCGCGAAACGCAAACGCTCCCTTGCCTTCCTGACCGGGCTCTGCATCGCGGCGATGACGCTGATGTTCTTCGTGCACGACGACTACCACTACCTCTGGTACGGCCTGCTGCTGCTCGGGCTCGGCTCGGCGTTCTTCGAGCTGGCGAGCGTGCCCTACAACGCGATGCTGCGTCAGGTGTCGACCCCGGAGAACGTCGGCCGGGTCTCCGGATTCGGCTGGGCGATGGGCTATTTCGGCGGCATCTTCCTGCTGCTGATCTGCTACTTCGGCTTCATCTCCGGCAGCGGCGACAATCGCGGACTGCTCGGCATACCCACCGACGACGGGCTCAACATCCGGCTGGTCGCCGTGGTCGCCGCGGTCTGGTTCGCCGCGTTCGCGCTGCCGGTGCTGTTCAGCGTCCCCGAATTGCCGCGCACCGACGCCGATCCCGGCGCCGCGAACGCCGGCTTCGTCGCGTCCTACCGGGTGCTGTTCCGCGATCTCGGCGAGCTGTGGCGAGCCGATCAGCGCGTTGTCTGGTTCCTGTTGGCCAGCGCGGTGTTCCGCGACGGACTCGCGGGCGTGTTCACCTTCGGTGCGGTGCTCGCGGTCCGGGTGTACGGCATCGCCGACGCCGATGTGCTGCTGTTCGGCATCGCCGCCAATGTGGTCGCGGCGCTCGGCGCGATCGTCGCGGGACGGCTCGACGACCGCAGCGGACCGAAGACCGTCATCGTGGTCTCGCTGGTGGCGATGATCGTGTGCGGGCTGGTGCTGCTCGCGGTGTCGGGGCCGTTGCTGTTCTGGATATTCGGGCTGCTGCTCACCGTGTTCGTCGGCCCGGCGCAGTCGGCGTCCCGATCATTCCTCGCCCGCCTGGCCCCGCCCGGGCGCGAAGGGCAGATCTTCGGCCTCTACACCACCACCGGGCGTGCGGTGTCGTTCCTCGCGCCGGTCCTGTTCGGGGTGTTCGTTGTGGTGTTCGACGCCGATCGCGCGGGCATCGTCGGGCTGGTCCTGGTGCTCGTGCTCGGGCTGGCCGCACTGCTGCCGGTCCGGTCGCCGGAACCGACGGACGTGCAACCCGGCCACGCGGACAAGGCCGCCGGATAGCCGAGACCGCACGCCCGGCCGTTCTGAAACATCGCTTAGGCTCCCTGACGTGAGCCTGCCCTCCCCCACCTCCGAGAACCGCGCCGTGGTCACCGGCG
This sequence comes from Nocardia brasiliensis, assembly GCF_011801125.1. Classification (NCBI taxonomy): domain Bacteria; kingdom Bacillati; phylum Actinomycetota; class Actinomycetes; order Mycobacteriales; family Nocardiaceae; genus Nocardia; species Nocardia brasiliensis. The sequence goes on along the minus strand of NZ_CP046171.1, from coordinate 1,740,241 downwards.
CCTCCTCCGGCATCGGCACCGCGCTGGCCGCCGACCTCGCCGCCCGCGGCTATTCGCTGATCCTGGTCGCCCGGCGCGGGGACGTGCTCACCGAGCTCGCCCAGCGGCTGACGCTGGCGCACGGCATCACCGCCGAGGTGCGCGCGGTCGACCTGTCCGATCGCACGCAACGCGGCGCGCTGGTCGAGGAACTCGGCGCCCGCGACATCGCGATCCTGTGCAACAACGCGGGCATCGCCACCTTCGGCGCGGTCGCCGAGCTCGATCTCGCCTACGAGCGGGCGCAGATGGAGCTCAATGCCGTTGCGGTGCACGATCTCACGCTCGCCGTGCTGCCCGGCATGATCGCTCGCGGTGGCGGCGGCATCCTGATCAGCGGCTCGGCCGCGGGGAACATGCCGATCCCGAACAACGCGACCTATGCCGCGAGCAAGGCCTTCGCCAACACCTTCTGCGAGTCGCTGCGTGGCGAGCTGAAGGATTCCGGCGTGCACGTCACGCTGCTGGCGCCGGGCCCGGTGCGCACCGAGACGCCCGATCCCGCCGAGGCGTCGATCGTCGACCGGCTGGTGCCCGACTTCATGTGGGTCTCCTCGGAATACACCGCGAAGGTCTCCATCGACGCCCTGGCCCGCAACAAGATGCGGGTGGTGCCCGGCTTGATCAGCAAGGGCATGAGTGTCGCGGGCCAGTACGGTCCGCGCGCCGTCACCGCGCCCATCGCGGGCGCCTTCTACCGAAAGCTGGGTGGCTGAGCGCTCTGGTCACTCGATCAGGAGGAATTGGTGGCGGCGCGCTCTCGGACGATGCCGCCACCAGTTCCTCCTGATCTGTCGTCCAGCTCACGGGCGGGGTCAAGGTTGCGTCAAGATCGGGGGCGGGATCGTCAAGTAGACGTAAGCTGGATGTTTGGCCTGGTGGAATCGGCGTAGTCCTGACAGCGGCCCCGCATACGGAATAGCGGGGACGCACACAGGAGACACCGTGACGCTGCTCGAAATCTTCCCGTCGCTGAAGTCGGGAATGCCCTCGCGCCTCGACTCGGCGGTATGGCCGCACGACACCCATTACGACGATGCGGGCCGCATAACGATCGGCGGAGTCGCCCTCGCCGATATCGCCGACCAGTACGGAACTCCGACCTATGTCCTGGACGAGCGCGAGGTCAGGGAACGCTGCCGGGCCTACCGCAAGGCCTTCCCCCAGGCCGAGATCATCTACGCCGGTAAGGCTTTGATGATCCGCGCGGTCGCCAACTGGGTCTCCCAGGAGGGACTGTCGGTAGACGTGTGCTCCGCAGGGGAGCTGGCCATCGCGTTGGCCGCGGGCGTCGCACCGCGGCGCATCATCATGCACGGCAACGGCAAATCGTTCGACGAGCTGACCGCCGCGGTACAGGCCGGGGTCGGCCGGATCGTGGTCGACTCGCTGGCCGAGATCACCCTGCTCTCGGCGTTGGTCACCGATTCGCAGAATGTCCTGCTGCGCCTGTCCCCCGGCATCGATGTGCACGGCCATCCCGCGGTGAAAACCGGTGTCACCGACCAGAAGTTCGGCTTCCCGCTGGGTGGCGCGGCGGCGGCCGAGGCGGTCGCCCGGATCCTGCGCCAGCCCAAATTGCACCTGGTCGGCTTCCACTGCCACCTCGGCTCGCAGATCCACGACCCGGACTACTACGGCGAGGCGGTGCGCCGGATGATCACCGAGATGGCGCGGGTTCGTACCGACCACGGCCACCTGCTCACCGAGCTCGATCTCGGCGGCGGGCACGCCGTCGCCTACCGCACCGGCGATTCCGCGATGGACCTGACCGACCTGGCCGCCATCGTCGAGGACGCGCTCGACGCGGCCTGTGCGCGCAGGCACTTTCCCCGCCCGACCCTCGCGCTGGAACCGGGCCGCGCGATCGTCGCGCACGCCGGGGTGACGCTGTACCGAGTGCTCTCGGTCAAGCACATCGAGGGCGGGCACACCTACGTCACGGTGGACGGCGGCATGAGCGACAACCCGCGCGTCGCGCTGTACGGGGCGCGCTACACCGTCGTCGTGGCGAACCGACACCCCACCTGCGCGAGCATGACCGCGACGGTCGCGGGCCGGTTCTGCGAGGCGGGCGACATCCTGGCCACCGACGTACAACTGCCGGTCGACCTGCGCCCCGGCGAAGTGCTCGCGGTGCCGAGCACGGGCGCGTACCACCACAGCCTCGCCTCGTCGTACAACAGCGTCGGCCGCCCGCCGATCGTCGCGGTGCGCCACGGCCAGTGCCGCGAGCTGGTCCGCCGGGAAACCACCGCGGACCTGCTGAGTCGCGACGTGGGCTACTGAGCGGCGGCGTGTCAGTGATTCGTCAAGATCGCCGCACGCGGGGTCAAGGTTGTGCTAAGCGACCCACTCAGGGTCTACGCAAGGACGTAGTAGTTGGTAGGCCCCGCAGAACGGAGAAAGCGGGGAGCGGGTCAGGAGATCAGCCGTGACGCTAGTGGACTTCTTGTCGCCACCCCGGCCGGAAACGGCGGCGCCGCTGGATTCCGCGGTGTGGCCGGCAGGCGCCGCGTACGACGCGGACGACGGGATCGTGCTCGGCGGCGTCGCGCTCACCGAGATCGCCGACACCTACGGCACCGCGCTGCGGGTGGTCGACGAACACGAGGTCAGACAGCGATGCCGGGTCTACCGCAAGACCTTCGCCGAGGCCGAGATCGGCTACGCCGCAGCCGCTTTGCCGGTGCATGGCGTCGTTGACCGGATCACCGCCGAGGGGCTCTCGGTGGTCGCGTCCACCGAGGACGACCTGACCACCGCGCTGGCCGCAGGCGTCGATCCGCAGCGGATCATCCTGCACGCCCGCGGCCTGCCACGCGCGACGCTCGAGACGGCGGCGGCGCACCGGGTCGGCCGGGTGGTGCTCGGGTCATTGGACGAGATCGGCGTGCTCGCCTCGATCGCCACCCGTCCCCAGCGCGTGCTGCTGCGCGTCGCGCCGGGGATCGGCCGCGACGGCTATCCGACCTGGGACGACGCCGCGGCGCCCGGCTTCCCGCTCGACGAGCTGGCCACGGCGGTGGCCAGGGTGCTCGGCACACCGACACTCGAATTGATCGGCCTGCACTGCCATCTCGGTGCACAGGTCTACAACCCGGATCACTACGGGGAGGCCATCCGGCGACTGGTCGCGGAAATGGCGCAGGTCCGCCGCGAGCACGGGCGCCTGCTCACCGACCTCGACCTCGGCGGCGGGCACGCGGTCGCGCGGCGCGGCGGCGACGCGGAGATGAACCTCACCGAGTTGTCGGCGATCATCGAGGACGCGCTCGACGCCGCCTGCGCTCGGCAGCATTTCCCCCGGCCGAAGATCGCGCTGGAACCGGGCCGCGGCATCGTCGCCCGCGCGGGCGTCACGCTGTATCGCGTGCTCTCGGTGAAACGCGGTGACGGCGGGCGCATTTCGGTCGTCATCGACAGCGAGGAACGCGGCGGCGCCTACGCCGGGGCGGTCGTGGCGAATCGCAAGGCGGCCGGACCGCTGTGCACCGCGACCCTGGCGGGCCGCGCGGGCGACGTCATTCTCGTGACCGATGCCCGGCTGCCCGCGGATCTGCGGCCCGGCGAACTGCTGGCCGTGCCGTGCACCGGCGCCTACCATAGCGGGCCTGCCATGTCGGTGATCGGCGTGCGGGGCGGCCGATGCGTCGAACTGCTGCGCCGCGAACCACACCTGCTGGATCGCGACGCGAGCTGAAATATCGGCGCCACCAACGACTTCCCGCCCCCGAGCCGGATCGGGGGCGGGCAGCGGTCAGCGCTTGCGGGTGCCGAAGATGCTGCGGCTGATCTCGCGCCCGGCGGCGGTGGCGGCCGACCGCAGGAAGCTCTTCACCGCGGGGTTCTTCATGATGCGCTCGGCCGTCGACTCGTCGTCGCCCTTCGAGGAGCGACCGGGGGCGGGCGCGGCTACCTCCGGATTCTGTTCTGCCGCCGCCACTTTCGCGGCGAGAATCTCGTAGGCGGATTCCCGGTCGACGGTCTGGCCGTACTTGCCGTGCAGCGCGCTCGACAGTGCGCGCGACTTGATCGCGTCGTCCCCGATGGTGTCCATCAGCGAACGCGGCGGCTGAATCCTGGTCCACGCCACCGGTGTCGGCGCGCCCTTCTCCGAAAGCACCGTCACCACCGCCTCGCCCGTGCCGAGCGAGGTGAGCGCCTTCTCCAGATCGTAGGTGCTGGTCTTCGGGTAGGTACGGACCGTCTTCGACAGCGCCTTCTGATCGTCGGGGGTGAAGGCGCGAAGCGCGTGCTGGATGCGCGCACCCAGTTGGGACAGCACCGGATTCGGGATATCGGTGGGCAGCTGGGTGCAGAAGAACACGCCGACGCCCTTGGAGCGGATCAGCTTGACGGTCTGCTCCACCTGGTCCAGGAACGCCTTGGAAGCGTCGGCGAACAGCAGGTGCGCCTCGTCGAAGATGAACACCAGCTTCGGCTTGTCCACGTCGCCCACCTCGGGCAGCGTCTGGAACAGGTCGGCGAGCACCCACATCAGGAAGGTGGAGAACATCACCGGCCGCGCCGCCTGCGCGCCGAGCTCGAACAGCGTGATCACACCCTGCCCGCCCACGACCCGCACCAGGTCACTCGGATCCAGTTCCGGCTCACCGAAGAACGTGTCGCCACCGTCGGCCTCCAGGTTGACCAGCGCGCGCAGGATCACGCCCGCGGTCGCCGCGGAGACACCGCCGATGCCCTTGAGGTCCTCCTTGCCCTCCGGGCTGGTGAGGTGCGTGATGACGGCGCGCAGGTCCTTCAGATCGAGCAGCGCCAGGCCGTTCTTGTCCGCCCAGTGGAAGATCAGGCCAAGCGTGGACTCCTGAGTCTCGTTGAGCCCCAGCACTTTACTGAGCAGCACCGGGCCGAACGAGGTGATCGTCGCGCGAATCGGCACGCCGATACCGTTGGTGCCGAGCGAGACGAACTCGGTCGGGTATCCGGTGGGCGCCCAGTCGTCCGCGCCGGTCTCGGCCGCCCTGGCACTGAGTTTGTCGTTGGTCTGGCCCGGCTGGGAAAGGCCGGACAGGTCGCCCTTGATGTCGGCGAGGACCACGGGAACGCCTGCGCGCGAGAGCTGTTCGGCAATGCCCTGCAACGTCTTCGTCTTACCGGTACCCGTCGCACCCGCAACCAGGCCGTGCCGGTTCATCGTGCGCATCGGAATCCGCACGCGCGCCGTGGAATCCACCGCACCGTCGACCACGACGGTGCCGAGCTCCAGCGCCACCCCGTCGAACGCGTACCCGGCGGCGATCTCCTGCGCGGCCGCCGACCCCGAAGGGCTGTCGGCCTGCGCGGCAGCGGCTTCCTTCTTGTCGGCCTTGGTCGCGGCGGCTTCGGCGGCAGCGGCGGTCTCGTCGGCCTTGGCCGCCGCGCTCTGTGCCTTCGCCTTGCTCGCCCCCGCCTCCTGCTCGGCGAGTTCGCGCTCGGCCGCCTCGGCGGCGGCCGCCGCCTCCGCCGCGATCCGCGCCGCCTCCTCGGCAGCCTTACGCGCCGCGGCAGCTTTTTCCTGAGGCGTGAGCTCGCCCGCCTCTTGACCGCCGCCCGTCGAATCGCTGCGCGACTCTGCCTCCATTGCGCCCTCCGTCTGGTCTGACTCGAACTGCGTAACGCAGTGTTTGCTGTCGTACCGAAAACGCCCGTGCCGATCTGCCCGAAACTGTATCTCCGCGACGCCGGATCGGGCGCGGCACGCCCCAGCGAGATTGTCGCCACACCGGTGACCCCCCGCGACACCCCGCCGCGGACACGCGGCGCGACGGCACCGCAAACGGGACAGAGCTAATGTTGCTGCCGTGTCGGACAAATATGTGGTGTGGATGGATTGCGAGATGACAGGCCTGCGCCTGGAGAGCGACAAGCTGATCGAGGTGGCCGCGCTCGTCACCGACAGCGATCTCAATATCCTCGGCGAGGGCGTGGACATCGTGATCCACGCCGATGACGCGGCCCTGGCCGCCATGCCCCCGGTGGTCGTCGACATGCACGCGCGCTCCGGACTGACCGAAGAGGTGCGCCGCTCCACCGTCACCATGGCCGAGGCCGAGGAGCAGGTGCTCGACTACATCCGCCAATACGTGCCGACACCGCGCACGGTCCCGCTCGCCGGCAACTCGATCGCAACCGATCGCGGCTTCATCGCCCGTGACATGCCCGCGCTCGACGCGCACCTGCACTACCGCATGATCGACGTGAGCTCGATCAAGGAGCTGTGCCGTCGCTGGTACCCGCGCATCTACTTCGGTCAGCCGGAAAAAGGCCTGGCGCACCGCGCGCTCGCCGACATCAAGGAGTCGATCCGCGAACTCGAGTACTACCGCCGCACGGCGTTCGTCGCGGCCCCCGGCCCGTCCACCGCGGAGATCGCCGCCGTCGCCGCCGAGATCGGCGGCGCGTCGACCGCAGAATCGGCCCAGGTCAGCGGCTCGCCGGAAACCGATTAGGGACTCGAAGGGTTGACACGCTAATATCGACGGCGCCGGTATTACACCGGCGATGGTGACCGTAGTTCAGTTGGTAGAGCACCAGGTTGTGATCCTGGCTGTCGCGGGTTCGAGTCCCGTCGGTCACCCGAACGGGCCAGGTCAGGTTTCCCCTGACCTGGCCCTTTTCTTTGCATACCGAGTGCCTCCGCCACCGCGCTCCCCGCCTACCCCGGCGGATCCTTTAGGAGCCAGGTGTATTCGAGCTCGGTCAACTCGAAACGTTGGTCGAAGTGGGCGGGGCGTTCGTCCAGCGTTTCGTGTGCAGTGCCGCGACGGCCCCGGCGTCCTGGCGGGCTTCTGGTCTGATCCTCACGCGTCGAGTGCACCGCACCCGCTCGGGCATCGGCATCTCACTTTGTCGCGTCCGAACCGCAGCGCGCAGGTACTCGGCAACGCGCTGCGTTCCGGGCCGAGATTGTCGGTCCTGGCTGACAGACTCTGGGCATGCGGTGGGCGGTGGCGGAAACAGGCGAGGGCGGCGCCCGGCTGTGCCCGCTCGATGCCGACGGCAGACCCGCGGGCCCGGTGCGGCACGAGCCGTCGCTCATCGATGCCGTGCGGTCCCGGCCCGAGGTCGAACGGTGGGTCTGGCGCAGTACCACCGATATCTACCGGCCGTTGCTGGCGGCGGGCGTGCGCGTGGCGCGCTGCTACGACGTGCAGGCCGCCGAGTCCCTGCTGATCGGCCACGAGGAAGGCCAGTCGGGCCAACCCCGCTCGCTCGCGGCCGCTTGGGCCCGGCTGCACAACCTGCCCGTCCCACCGGACGCGCCGGTGCGGGCCGCGGAAACCCAACCGTCACTGTTCGATTCCGGCCCGGCGCCACCGCCGCCCGGCGTCGACGAGTTCACCGCGCTGCTCGAGGTGTACGCGGCGCAGGTGGCCAGGACCGCGAAAACCGAGCATCCGGACCGGATGCGGCTGCTGCTCGCGGCCGAGTCGGCGGGCATGCTGGTGGCCACCGAACTCAACCGCGCCGGCATCCCCTGGCGCGCGGACGTCCACCGCGAACTGCTGGACAACCTACTGGGCGAACGCTTTCCGGGTGGGCTGGAGCCACGCCGGATGGCCGAGCTCGCCGACGAGGTCTCCCGCGCGTTCGGCAACGGCGTGCGGGTTCGCCCCGACCTGCCCCAGGACATCATCAGAGCCTTTGCCCGGGTGGGGATTCCGCTGTCGTCCACGCGAAAGTGGGAGCTGCAGCGCATCGATCATCCGGCGATCGCGCCGCTGCTGGCGTACAAGTCGCTCTACCGGCTGCACACCGCGAACGGCTGGTCCTGGCTGGAACAGTGGGTGCACGACGGACGATTCCGACCCGAATACTTGCCCGGCGGCACGGTTTCGGGCCGCTGGACCACCAACGGCGGCGGCGCACTACAGATCCCGAAGGTGATCCGCCAGGCCATTCGCGCCGATCCCGGCTGGCGATTGGTGGTCGCCGACGCCGCGCAGATGGAGCCGCGCGTGCTCGCCGCGGTGTCCCGCGACCCCGGGCTGATGGAACTCGCGGGCCGCGGCCACGACCTGTACGCGGATCTAGCGGCCCACGCGTTCGGCGGCGAACGCGACCAGGCCAAGATCGCCATGCTGGGCGCGATGTACGGCCAGACCTCCGGCGATGCGCTCACGCACCTGGCCGAACTCCGGCGCCGCTACCCGGCCGCGATGGCCTACGTCGACGACGCCGCGCACGCGGGCGAGGAGGGTCGCCTGGTGCGCACCTGGCTGGGCCGCACCTGCCCGCCGGTCACCGCGCCCGAGGTCGAACCGATCCATGACGAGGAGGAGTTCCGCGGGTTCGGCACCTCCGCCGCCCGGGCGCGCGGCCGCTTCACCAGGAACTTCGTTGTGCAGGGCAGCGCCGCCGACTGGGCACTGCTGCTGCTCGCCGGTCTGCGGCACGCGATGTCACAGGCCGGCCTGCGCGCCGAACTCGTCTTCTTCCAGCACGACGAGGTCATCGTGCACTGTCCGGCCGAGGAGGCCGAAACGGTCGCCGCCGCGATCAGCACCGCGGCCGAGAACGCGGGCCACCTCACCTTCGGCCGCACACCGGTCCGCTTCCCGTTCACCACGGCGATCGTCGAGAGCTATTTCGACGCCAAATAGACGAACGGGCCACCAGTTCGCACTGATGGCCCGTCCGAGTCCCACCGTCAGCCGCGGTCGGCGTTGCCTGCCTTCCAGACCGACCACGGGATGTTCCAGTCACCGAGCCCGTCCGTGCCGGAAAGCGTTCCGCCGACGGTGTTCTTGACGATGGTGATGTCGCCGCGCTTGGCGTTCTGGTACACCCACTGCGCGTTGGCGGGGCTCAGGTTCAGGCAACCGTGGCTGGTGTTGCTGTAGCCCTGCTGCCCGACCGACCACGGCGCGGAGTGGAAGAAGATGCCGCTGTAGGAGATTCGGGTCGCATAGTCGACCGGCGTCTTGTATCCGTCCGGCGAGTTCACCGCGACGCCGTAGGTCGAGGAGTCCATGATCATCTTGTCGAACTTGTCGCCCACGATGTAGATGCCATTGTCGGTGGGCGTGCTGTTCTTACCCATCGAGGTGGGCATGGTCTTGATCACCTCGCCGTTGCGCTCGACCACCACCTGCTTGGTGTTGTCGTCGGCGGTGAAGATCTGGGCGTCGCCGATGGTGAAGAACGACTGGATGTTGTCCTGGCCGTACAGCCCGTTACCGAGATCACGGCCATAGACGTTCACATTGACGGTGACCTTGGTCCCCGGCGCCCAGAAGTTCTCCGGCCGCCACCGGACCTCGCGGTTGTTCACCCAGTAGAACGCGCCCTCCACCGGCGGCTCGGTGGTGATCTTGATCGCGTCCTGCGCGGCCCTGCGGTCCGGAATGTTCTCATCGAACTGGATCGCCACCGGCTGGCCGATGCCGACGACATCACCCTCGCCGGGCAGCAGATACGGCTTGGTCTGACTGTCCGGGGAACTGGTGGTGAAGCTCAACGTGGCCGAATTCGCGCCGCCCAGGCCGATCGCGTCCGCCTTCAACCGGTAGGTCTTGCCGTAGCCGAGCACCTCGGTGGTCTCCCACGACCTGCCGTCGGCGGCCAGCTTGCCCGCCACCGGCTTGTCCTGCGCGTTGACCAACGTCACATTGGTGAACCGGCCGTCCTCCACGTTGAAGGCCAACGGCACACCCGGCGACACACCGACATCGCCATCTTTGATCGGGGACAGCAACTTCGGCTTGATCAGCTCCAGTACCGGATTACGGTCGATCATGGCCGTGGACGAGTCCGTCGTGCTCGACGACGAGCAACCGGACAGGGCCAGTGCTGCCACCGCAAGCACGGCAACAGGCCCGCTGATATGTCGCATCCACCGACGCTGACCTCGACCAACGCTCATCTCCAACCCCGTTTCAAGTCTCGGCGCATCAGAAGCACACCGATGGCTTCGGATCCCGACCGCTACAGCTCAACCAGCCGTGTCCGCGGAACGGTCGAGACCACATTCGGACATTCTGCCAGTCCGCGGGTCCCGCACCAACGCGAATCCCGCGTCGACACTGTGGTGTTACACGGGATAGATCCGAACCACCCCCTCGGTTGTTAACACGACAACCCAGGCACCCATTCGCGCCGGTCAGGGCGCGATTTCACATCTGCACCCTCGGCCTGTTAAGGTTTCTCACGCACCGGAACACGGAGCAAGCGCCATTAGCTCAATTGGCAGAGCAGCTGACTCTTAATCAGCGGGTTCGGGGTTCGAGTCCCTGATGGCGCACCACAAACACGGCCCCTGACTTGGCATGCCAGGTCAGGGGCCGTGTTGTTTGACCGGGTGAATCGGACCGTTCCCAAAAATATCCCAAACCTTCGCGCACCCAGCCGTGTTCGTCAGCTGGCTCCGCCGAAACCCAACTCCAGCACCGCCGATGAGTCCTGCGCTTACTCGGGTGACGCGATGTAGTGCCGCTCGGTGATCCCCTCGCGGGAGTGCCCCAGTTGCTTGGCGGCGGTCTTCGAATCCGACGCCTCGACGATCTGAGGAACCCCCGCCAATACGGAGAGCGGATTATCTGGTTCCAGCATGAACCCGGTGATGATAACTGGCTTCGTACTCGTCGGGTGACCGCCAACCGAGCTTCTTCTGGATCCGCTGGGTGTTGTACCAGCCATCGATGTAGGCGAACAGTGCGCTCTCTGCATCTTCCCTTATCCGCCAACTGTTCCGATGCGCCGGCTCGGTCTTCAAGGTAGAGAAGAAGTTCTCCATGAGGAGCTCGGCCGGGTGCTGCGGGTGTTCGCTGACGAACGCCACGATCACCGCCGGGTCTGGCCGAGCTCCGAGGCGGTGATGGTGTGATCGGATTTCCGGGTTCGGGCAGCTGGCTTGGAATCCCAGCCTGTCCACTGTGTTCGGGTCGGTAGGGTGAGGGCGGCGGCGAGCTCGCACCGAACGGTGCCCAGGCGGGCGAGCGCGTGCCGCGGCGAGGCCAGGGTGCCGACGAACAGCGATACGCTGGCGGCGCCTCGGTCGGCCACCGCGGCGATCCGGCTTTCGACCAGTCCTGTCCCGCGCGCGATCCGTGCCTCCTTTCCATCTCTGTTACACATTTTTGTGTCACAATCGGTATATGACCGCCATCCCAATCCGCGAACTCTCACACCACACCGCGCGGACCTTGGCTCTGGTCAAGGCGGGAGAGACCGTAGACATCACCGAGCGGGGCACGATCGTCGGCCGAATCGTCCCGGTCGATCCGACGCGTGATGCGCGGGCCCGATTGACGGCCGAAGGCAGAATGCGTCCGGCCTCGAGGGGACGCGCAGACCTACTCGCTGATATTCGTCGCCGGCTCGATCGCGCACCCGCCGATAACGCGAACCGAGTGGGCGCCGCCCTGCAGGCTCTGCGCGATAACGAGCGGTACTGATGCTCTATCTCGATACCAGCGCCCTGGTCAAGTTGGTCCATCCGGAAGCCGAGACGGCGGCGCTCGTCCGGTGGCTCGATGAACGACCCGACTTGCCCTGGGTCGCATCCTCTCTCGTCGAGGTCGAACTGGCCCGTGCCGTGCGGGCCGCCGAACCAGCTGATCTCGTCCACGTACCCGGAGTGCTCGCCCGGATAGACATGCTCGAAATCGATGGCATCGTCCGGGCGAACGCAGCCGCTGTATCACCAGCATCAGTGCGCAGCCTGGATGCGATCCATCTCGCCACAGCCCTCGAGATGGGCGCGGACCTCACCGCGGTGGTCGCATACGACAAACGCCTCGGCGAGGCGGCGGAAGCCGCTGGACTGGCCTGGGAAGCACCTCACTGACGGTGTCGGAGAAGTTCTTCCACACCAACCCCATCAGGGCGATTGCCGTTCCACTCTTCGGCGATCCCGTTCGTTCCCGCCTCGATGACCTCTACGCCTGGGCACAGTTCGAAGCACGGGCCATCACCATCGGCCTCGATGAGGCCATCGACGAGGCCACAGAGTCATGAGCGGCACACCCACCAGTAGCGACGGCGCCGACCAGCTCACCCCCGCAACCCCTTTCGGTTCGTACCCTGCCGCGACTTCCACACTTCGATGAAGTCGGCCGCCTTGCTGTCGCTGGTGTGGTCGGTGGTCTCGGACCGGCGGTGCAGGCAGTCGATTGGGTGGCGCGGTATGTCGGCGACTACGGCTTTTGCCAGACATATGCGAACGAGTTCTGGCATTTCGAACTCACCGCCGTCCGGGCTGTCCGCCGCCTGAACCCGATGCCGGTGGACGCTGGGCTGGCGTGCCTCTTCGAGGAACAGCGTGGTCCGCGGGAGACAATTGGTCGATGAACCTACTACTGGTGGAGGATGACCCGCAGATTGTCGAGGCTCTTGTGATGTCGCTGGAACGTCTCGGACATCACGTCGACCATCTGTCGGAGGCGACGGCGGATCTCGCGGCGCGAGTGGCCGAGGCCGATGTCGTCGTGCTGGATGTGGGTTTGCCGGGCGAGGACGGGTTCGCGATCTGCCGGAATATCCGGCGGTGGAGTTCGATCCCGATCCTGATGCTCACGGCACGATCCGACGACGTCGACATCGTGGCCGGGCTGGAGGTCGGGGCGGACGAGTATGTGATCAAGCCGGTCAGTCCGCGCGTGCTCGACGCCCGGATCAAGGCACTCGTCAGGCGGCAGTCGTCGTCGGCCGTTGCCGATCCGCCACCGGCGGACGGCGCCGGATCGGGCGTGCGAATCGATCGGCTCGCCGCCGAGGTCACCCGCGACGGTGTCCCGTTGCGCCTCAGCCCGACCGAGAAGCGCCTGCTGTTCGTGCTCGCCGACCACCCGGGACAGGTGCTCAGTCGCGAGCAGCTGTTCGAATTGGCCTGGAAACAGGACTTTCTCGGCGATTCGCGGCTCGTCGACAATGCCGTCCTACGACTGCGCGGCAAGCTCGACGATGCGAACGGGGACAGCATGATCGAGACGGTCCGCGGATTCGGCTACCGATTCCGAGCCGCGCCGTGAGACGACGGGCGCGGTGGCGCGTGCTCACGAGCATGCGCGACCGAATCCTGGTGGCCATGATCTTCGTCGCCTGTGTGACGGCCATGTCGACCGGTGGTGCGCTCGCGGTGAAGGTGCGGGGCTGGGTCTACGAAGGTGCGCAGCAGAGTGTCTACACCGAGTTTCGGCGGGATATCGAGAAGTCGGGCCACGGGACCGACTACCTCAATTCCCCGTACAACAACTACACCGTGACGGTGAACGGCGCGGTGGTGCGTCAAGGGGACACTCAGCTGGGCGAGATCTCCGCCGGGCTGCGCGAGAAGCTCGACCGCTCGCGAGACATGTATCTGTTCCAACGGTTGCCGGGCCGGAGAGTGGCCATCGGCTATTCCGCTCCCGAAACAAGCGGTGCCACAGACCGTTACGTCTCCATCTATACCGTTCGCGAGTTAGCCGGAGTGCAGGAGAAACTGCACCAGCTCCTGTGGATCATCGTGCTGTCGGTACTCGGCTGCGCGGTCATCGGCACAGCACTGGGATTCGCTCTCACGCGATCCATCGTCCGCCCCCTGCGCGGCATCCAGAGTGCCGCCCGCGAAGTCGCCGACGGCGCGCCGGACAGCCGGCTGCCGGACACCGATATCGACGAATTCCAGGATGTCACAACCACATTCAACGACATGGTGGAGCGGCAACGGGAAACCATCCGCGGCTTGACGGAACAGGACGAACGCGCCAAGCGCTTCGTCAGCGACGTCGCACATGAATTGCGCAGTCCGCTCGCCGCACTCGTGCCGGCCGCGGAGGTACTCGACGAGGAGCTGGCCGGGCAAGGCGGCCACGCCGGAACCGCCGCGCGGCTGATCGGTTCGCAGATCACGGATCTCGCGCGCCTGGTGGACGACCTGCTCGAAATGTCGCAACGCGACCGCGGCACCGCGTCGGTCCTGTCGGAATCGGTCGATCTCGCCAACCTGACGCTTCGCACGCTACGGCTGCGTGGTTGGTCTCATCGGGTAACGGTGCTGCCCGAAACCGGTGTGGGCCCAACGATTAACAGCGACCCGCGCCGCCTGGAGGCCATCATCGCGAACCTCGTCGGCAATGCGCTCCGGCACGGACACCCACCGGTCACCATCACCATCGGCAGCTCTGCGGCCTCGTCGTGGGTCGAAGTCCGTGACCACGGCGTTGGTATACCCGCCGAACAGGCCGATCGCGTCTTCGAACGGATGTACAAGGTATCGGAATCGCGAACCCGCACCGGCGGAGCAGGTCTCGGGCTGGCCATCGCGAGGGAGAACGCCAGGCTCCTGGGCGGCGATGTCGTCTACCACCGCGAAGGCGATACGACCGTTTTCCGCTGCGTCCTGCCCCGATGAGATCTGCGACGCTCGGCGGGCGAGCACCAGCCGCACGGCAACCGGCTGCCCAGGCTTCCCCAGCGGCCATATCGCCGCCGCGACCGGCCTGCTGCTTGCGCTACCGGCTCGGACTCGTCGCTACCGGATGCTGCCGACCAGCGGCGTGACCGCCGCTATCGCCTCGGCCACCATCGCCGCTGGCTGACATCGCCCCAGCGACGCGAAAGCGGCTCAGGGCAACAAATTCGAATTGCCATTGTCACGGCGATTGCCCGCTTGGTTGCGACCGCGCCAGTTCCCAACTGGGACATTCCTGTTACATGCCATCGGCAACGTAGTTGGCGTCGCACAGAAGTGCGGCGAACATAGAGACAGGGAGATGGAGAATGAGTTCGAAACCCGCTTACCGGAGTCGATTCAACCGGATTCTGGCTGCGTCCGCGGTGGCAACCAGTGTTGTTCTGGGCGGGGTCGCGCTGGCCAGTGGCGCCAATGCCGAGCCGGACTTCGACATCAGCCAGCTGCGCCCGTGTACCGAATACATGGATGCTGATGGAAACATGGCCCCCGGCGTAGAGGCCTGCCTTCCGGTGGACCCGTTTACCGAACCCGATCTCACGGTCGCGCAGCGGCTGCACCTGCTCAATCCCGAATCTCCGATTTATCAACAGATGGTGCAGGAAATCATGGACAAGTACGGGAAGTAGCGCGATCCCCAAGCATCCGGCCGGGCACGCCGAACCGGCCGGATGCTCACCCCTACTTTTCTGATCACCCAGCATCCGCCGCAGGGTCGGCTATGTCGCTGCGAGGCGCCGAGAGACGTCGAGCATCCTGAGCTGTTCGGCGGGTGGGCTGCCGGTCGGCGCACTGAGGGCGATGATGCGCAGGTCGGTGCCGAGTGCCGCGAGGATGTCGCAGTCCAGTGTGATCGGGCCGATTTCCGCGTGCTCGACAGTTTTGGTCATCGGTTCGTGCACACCGACCGCGGCGGCGTCCCAGAGGGCGGCGAAATCGGCGCTGGCGGTGCGTATCTCGCGGATCAGGTGATGCAGGGCGCGGTCGTGCGGGTAGCGGGCCGACGCGGTCCGCAGGTCGCAGACGTAGGCGGCCCTGGCGCCGGAGCCCCGGTTCACCGCCGGCGGGAATTCGGCGGGCATGTCGACGAAGGCCCACCACACGGCGTTGCGTTCGAGGCCACGCAGCGGTGTCGGGTCGCCGAACAGCGCGGCCCACAGCGGATTCCATGTGATCAGGTTCCATGCGGCGTCGTACACGCTCAGCGGGGTTGCGGTGAGTTGGTCGAGCAGGCGCTGGACGCCGGGTGGGACGTGGTCGGATACATGGGCCGGGTTCGGCGCCGCGTGGCCGGCCAGAACGTAGAGGTGCTCGCGTTCGGCCACGGACAGTCGCAGGGCGCGGGTGAGAGCGGACAGCACCTGCCGTGACGGGTTCGTCGCCCGGCCCTGCTCGAGCCGGATGATGTAGTCCACCGACAGGTTCGCCAGCCGGGCGAGTTCCTCGCGCCGCAGTCCGGGCGCGCGTCGGGGGCTGTCGGCGGGCAAGCCCACCTCGGTCGGCTCGAGACGGTCCCGCCACGCATGCAGGGCGCGGCCGAGGTCGGTGGTTGCGCTCATGTCTCCAGTATCGGCCGTGCCGCGTGGCCGGTCCTGGTACCGGCAGGGCACTGGTTGCCGCGTCGCGGCGCACGCAGTGTGGAGGTGCCGGCGCGCTGCCGGTCCTGTGCGGTCGGAAACAGTGCCGCCCGCCGGTCCACGTCGACAGGAGCACATGATGGAGTACCGCAGCCTCGGCCGCACCGGAATCCGGGTGAGCCCGTACGCGCTCGGGACGTTGATGTTCGCCTCCACGCTGGGCAACGACCGCGCCGAGTCAGTGCGGATCATCCACAAGGCGCTCGATGCGGGTATCAACCTGGTCGACAGCGCCGACCGGTACGGCGACTCCGAGGAGATCGTCGGCAAGGCGCTCCAGGGCCGCCGGGACCGGGTCGTGCTGGCCACCAAGGTCGGTATGCCGATGAGCGATGATCCCAATCATCAGGGTGGCTCGCGCCGCTGGATCACCGCCGCCGTCGAGGGATCCCTGCGCCGGCTCGGCACCGACTACATCGACATCTACCAGCTCCATCGCCCCGACCCGGCGACCGATCTCGAGGAAACCCTGTCGGCCCTGACCGATCTCGTCCAGGCCGGCAAGGTACGGGCCATCGGGTCATCGACAACGCCGCCGTCGATGATCGTCCAGGCGCAGTGGATCGCCGAGCGGCGCGGGTTGCATCGGTTGCGCACCGAGCAACCGCCGTACTCGATCCTCAACCGCGGCATCGAGCGCGAGGTCCTGCCGATCGCCCAGGAATACGGCATGGGGACGATGGTGTGGGGACCGTTCGGCCAGGGGTTGCTCACAGGGCGGGTCCGTAGGGGCGGCGACAACGACCTCACCCGCGCCCGGTTCGCCCGCCATCTCACCGACGAGCGCCGCCTCGATGTCGTCGAGCAGCTCGTACCGCTCGCTCGCGCGGCGGGCCTGCCGATGACCCACCTCGCGATGGCGTTCACCATCGCCCACCCGGGCGTCACCAGCGCGCTGCTGGGCCCGCGCACCATGGCCCACCTCGACGACCTGCTCGCCGGGGTCGAGGTAGAGCTGTCCGACGACCTGCTCGACAGGATCGATACGATCGTCCCGCCGGGCACGGATGTCAGCGCGCTCGACCAGCAGTACCAGCCTCCAGCGATCCAGGACCCCCGCCTGCGCCGCCGACCGGCTGGCGACCGAGCGGCGGCCTGACCAGCCGGGAAGTCTTCCAGAACCCGAATCCCCTACGCCGGCGCGAAGGCCAGGGTCGGCGATGAGCCGGTCACGCAGGCGTATACGCGGGTGACTCCTAGGCCCTGCCGACCGCTCGGTGCGCGTGCGGCGGCGGGCGCTTTCCGGCCCCCATCGAAGTCGTATGGGTACCGATAATTCCAGTTGGAAAAAGGTCACAGAACAGTTACTATCCAGCTACTCAGCTGTGGCGCTGAGCACAGTACAACGGCGGACCGCGGGTCCGCCGAACAAGGCGGTGGTTCTGATGGCCGACAGCCGAACACTGATGCGAAGCTGGTGGCATGACCGAGCCGGTTACGACTGGCTGGTCGACGTGCTCGGACTCCACTCGGCCTTGCGCTCCGTGCGGGCGATGATCGGCGCGGGCGGCGCGGTGATGTGTCTGGTCACCGCTGTGTCGCTGGTCTCGAACATCGGCCCGCGCAATGCCTTCTTCGCGGTCGGCTGCTGGCTGATCGTCGGGCTCACCGCGCTGTGGGCGCTGCGCTGGTGGCTGTTTCCCTGGCCGAGCCGGGTGGAGGCGCTGCTGTGGTGCGCCGGAGCCGATCTCGCCATCACCTTCGGGGCGCTGGCCGCCGAACACCGCGTCTACGGCGCCCTCGTGTCGACGCTGATGGTGGTCGTCGGCATGTTCGTGATCTTCCAGGGGCCGCTCATCCTCGGCCTGCACATCTGCTGGTCGCTGCTGTCGGGCTTGGTGCTCGTCGTGCTGCTGGTGACCGACGACCCGGTCCACACCGGCGTCGCCGCGGGCGATGTCCGGCTCGCCGTCGCGATCATGCTGATCCTGGTGGCGCTCAATGTGGTCGGACTGCCCACCGTGCAGTTCTGTCACTGGTTGTGGCGGCAGCACGCGTTGCTCGACCCGCTGACCATGCTGTTGAACCGGCGCGGGCTCGACTACCACCTGTCCTACGTATTCCGCTCCGACACCACGGAATACGCCTACATGGCCACGCTCGATCTGGATCGCTTCAAAGACGTCAACGACACGTTCGGCCACTCGTTCGGCGACGAGGTCCTGGTGCGCACAGCAGAGCGGTTGCGCTCGGCCGCGGACCCGGACGCCATCGTCGCACGCACCGGCGGTGAGGAATTCGTGGTTCTGGGCCGGCTGCGCGACGAGCCGCTCGTCGCGGTCGCCGAGCGGCTGCGCGGCGCGATCGAAACCATGCCCGGCTTACCGGTCGCCGTCACCGCCAGCGTCGGTGCGTCTCTGTGCCCCATCGCCGGGCTGCGCGACCCGATGGTCGCGCGACACACCCTGCACCGCTGCGACTTCGCGATGTACGAGGCGAAACGCATGGGCGGCAATACCGTAGCGATCGAAGAGCCGGAGAGCACCGCCGATGCCGACAGTCGGCAACACTTCTCGAGAACGATCGGCCGCTCCTGATCGGCCGTCGCCTGGCGCTGGCCCGGCCACGACGCTTACCGCGGTCGCCAAAACCTACGCGACGACGTCCGGGAGCACCCGGTCCAGCACTCGTTCGGCGATACCGGCGATGGTGAGCGACGGATTGGCGGCCGCGCAATTGCCCGGTATCAGCGCACCGTCGACGACATACAGGTTGGGACAACCGAATACGCGGCCGTCGAGATCCGTCGCGAGTCCGATCGGCACGCCGCCAAGTGGGTGCGCGGTGAGCGAGATCTCCGGCACAAACGGGGCGCCATCGAACCGGGGCAGCGCGCTCGCCGACGCACCGACCCGTTCGTGCACGCGCAGTGCCGCGGCCAGCGAGTCCCGCCAGCTGTCCGGCGCGAACGACAGCGCCGGCTCGCCGTCGCGCATGGTCCAGGACGCCCGATTCTCCCAGTCGGCGGTGGTCGACAACTGCGCCAGAATCGGTGCCGACCCGGGCGGGCCGGGCAAGCCCACCGCCTCGACTCGGATCGGCGGGTGCTCCGCCTCGTCGTCGACCAGCGCGGAGCTGACGATCGCGCTGGCCTGCGGCCCGGCGGCGGTCAGATCGTCGGCGAATCGCCAGGTCATCTGGTCACCATTGTCGCCGACCATCGTGCCGAGGTGCTCGTTGAGATCGGGTAATCCACCGTCGGATCTCGACCGCAGCAGGAGCCGAGTGGTCCCGAGCGACCCGGCGGCGACGAAAAGGCTTTTACAGGTGTAGGTTTCGACGCCGCCGTCGTGATCGAGCGCTGCTACGTCGAGGACGAACCTGCCGTTCTCGTGCGCGATGTGGCGCACATCCCGCAGCGTCAGCATGCTCCAGTTAGGCCGTTCGGCCGCCCAGCGGAGGTAGTTGCGGGTCACGGACTTCTTGGCGGAGTTCCGGTTCCAGGAGCACGCCGCGGCGTCGACGGTCGGCGACCCGCCCGAGCGGTCGAACACCTGCCGCACGATGTCCCAGTCGAACGTGGAGCGCACCGGCCCGGTCGCGATCCCCGCGCGCGCCAGCTGCGCGTCAGCGGACCGCACGTGCGCGAAGGCGGCGCCGGCGAGCAGGTCAGCGGGCACGGTGCTCGCCCCTAGACGATCGAAAACTCTTGGCCAGTAGACCTTTTCGAGCTCGTCGTAGCTCAGCGCCGCCGGAAAGATCTTCTCGAAGTACCGGCGCACCGGCGCCACCGTGGCTCCGGCGTAGACGACGGACCCGCCGCCGACGCAGGCCGTGGTCGCGATACCGACCGAGCCCGCGAGATACGGCTGCACCAGTCCTGCCGTCTTGGTCAGCGCCGGATCCCACAGCCACCGCGGGTCGCGGTAGTCCAGGGCGGAGTCGTAAACGATCGCGTCGTCGCTCTGACACCAGGCGCGGCCACGCTCGAGGGTGAGGACATCGACTCCCGCCGAGGCCAGCCGGTAGGCCGCGATCGCGCCCCCGAACCCGCTGCCGATGACGATCGCGTCGTACCGGGACCGCGCCTGCCCTCGAGCCCGCGCGGGCGACAGGAGCGGCGCGCCCCACGCCGCCGCGGCGATCGCCACACCACTTTTCAGTACGGCGCGGCGCGTCGATGAGGATCCGTACATCGGGCTAATTCATGCCGGGTTTGTCGAAACCCAGATGATCGAACGTGATGTATCCGCCCGGATATACCCCGCTCGGCAGCAACGCGCGCAACTCGTCACTGCCTTCGGTTTTCACCGTGATGAGCGCGACCTGCACCGAACCCGACAGACCACCGAGACGCAGGCTGCGCATTTTCTTGATACCGCACGCCGGCGAGGGCTGCTCGAACGAGATCTGCTCCGGCATCTGAATGTAGCCGAGGAATTCCGGCAGACTCATATGAATATCGAAGAGCAAGGGTTTCGACGACACCGACACCGACCATCCGTCGCCGCCGGCGGTGAGCGTCTCCCCGATGCGCGGGGTGCCGACGAAGTCGGCGAGCGACTTGGGGAAACCCCAGTTGTTGCGCCCGTTCTTGGCGGTCTCCGGACTGTCCACCACCATGAACGGCGAATGCGCGAACATCCCCGGGTTACGCAACCGCGCGTAGGAGAGCATACCGGTGATCTCGTTGTACGGTCCCACAGGCGTATTCGAATACCTGGTGGCGAAGCCGTATTTCGCGAGCGGCAGCGCACCGTCGGCGACGTCCTTCGGCAGCAGGGACGGCCCGCCCAATCTGGGGGCCATCATCCAGATGACGAACCCGTCGGTCGAACTCAGATCCCACGATCCGCCGACGTCCGGCCCCTTCCGGATCTGCTGCCGCATCGAATCGGTCAGCCTCGCCTCCGGGATGGTCGAGGTGATCGACTCCCAGGCGTCGGATGCGCAATGCTCCGGCGCGGCGACCGCGGCGGGGCTCATGGTGATCGTCGTGAATCCGGCGAGTAGTACCGCTGCCAAGATATTCCAGCGCCTACGATTTCGATGCTTTACTTCAGCAGCCACCGAAAGTCCTTTCCCTCGGCAACGAACCGTAACAGCTCCGTCTTCCGAACGCAGTCCCGAAAACACATTGTTAGCTGACCTTGAAATACTTTTAAGGTCAGGCGCTTTCGACAAATACAGACAGTGAACCGGCGGCTGCGTAAACCTATATAGGACGTGATTCCGTCCGAGTTCAGGTCATTGCTGACGATCGCGCATCGACTGGTCCGTGCCCGCTACGGGGCGCGCCGACCTCGCCGACGCCCCGAAAGTGTCACGTATCGTGCCCGATTCGCCGGCGAACCTCCCGCACCAGCGGCGTCACGGCGAACATCTCCTCGGGGTCGCAGGCGTCCGGCAGCGCCCAGTACTCGAGTCTGTGCGCGATTCCCGGCGCCCGAGTGGCCGCCCACACCGCGACCAGAGTGTCGACCAACGGCTCAATCCGTTCGGGCAGACCACCCTCGGCCGACTCGAGCACCAGATCCAGCAGCCAGAAACTCAGCTCCCAATCCGCCTTGTTCGCGTTGAGCAACTCGACGAACTCACCGAGCCGCCGCGGATCAGCCACCTCAATCGGCCAATCCTGCATCCAGCTCTCCCTCGCCACGTTCGCCAGCCGCGCCACCCGCCCCGCCGAGCCCCTCCGTGGATAGATCACCCCACCGAACGTAACCGACGCGGCAATCCCCGGCGACGGGTTCACGGCCGGATGGATGCCAACGCCTCTCAGTGCCCGAGTTCGGCACGTCGCCAACGCAACTCGCGCTCCAACTGGTGCACGGGAGACCCCCGAAACGGCAGGGCGGCGTAATCGACGGCTGTGGCCGCTCGGAGTGCGACAGCGCGTGCCGCAACCGCGGCTCGCTCGGTGAGCCCGACCTCCGCGGCGAACGCCGCCCAGTCGCGGGAGCGTAACTTGCGGGTCCGGCCACAGATCGGCAGCGCCATCGAGTTGTCCCCGTAGACCAGAGTGCACGGTATGTCGAATATCGGTGCGATATCCCATTTCCCACCGGGCCCCTCGACCACACCGACGTTCTTCGCGTGTAGGTCACCGTTTCCGGTGAGCCAGGCAAAGAGAAACTGCAAGTAGAGGTTGCGACGGGCCACTATCGGAGCCTCAGCGATCCCCGCTAGTGCGTTGACCACAGTGACCGCATCGTGCTGATACTTCGACGCCGGAGGTAAGCCCAGCACCTGTGTCGCATCCTCGAATGCCAAGCGCCGCCACGACTGTCCCTCGCGTACCCGATCGAACCGCCGCACCAGCAGACCGGTGTCGCCAACACGGTCAGTTACCAGGTTCGCCTCGGCCACAGGGATTTTCATCAACCTCGCGGCCTTCAGATGCACGGCTTCGTTTTCCACCAGATGGGGGTACTCCGGTTGTGAGAGCTTGAGAATAAACCGCCCATACTGCGCAGAGAACGGCACACTGATCATCGACGCACTGGCCTTACGCTGCACTCCCGGCAGCGCATGGGTATCTATCTCGTCTACGAATCGCGCGAACTCGAGTTCAGCGGGCGAGTCTCCTTCAACCAGTGCCGGAATGTCGGCGAGTGGCTGATCAGCAGGAACGATCTGCACATCCCCGGGCACATCACTACCGACCGCCAGCAGCAAGCTCAGTTCATCGTTGACGCTGGTTTTGATGGCACGCCGCAACACCGTGAGCCGATGCCCCTCGGGCAGAAGACCTTCGAAGAATGGCGGCACCGCACCGGCGATGCTACGCACCGGGTCCGGGCCGAGCGGGAGCGTCGTGGCTACCGGCGTACCGTCGGCGAGATAGTCCTTCTCGTAACGAAATTCGATGCCACCATCCGGGGTCCGCGCCAACACAGCGGCATGCCGACCGGCCTTGTACACATCCGCTCGGGCAACCCGCCGAAACTCTTCGAGATCCGTCAACCGACCACACCCAGGGTGAGTCCGACCACGTCGGCCACCGTGGCGACAGTGGAAATGCTCGTCGAGCCACTGCCGTGTTCGATCTCGCGGACCGTACGAGTCGAGGTGCCCGCCAACTCCGCCAACTGCTCCTGCGTCAGCCGATGACGGCGGCGTGCCGCACGAATGGCATCTCCAATGCTCGCTACCCCGGCCATCGCATCACCTCCATTCATCGGCAATATTCTGCCGATACGGCGCAGACTCCACTAGGTTACCGCAATCCATCACGAAATCGGCGAAATACTGCCGATTCCTTACCGGTACACCCACACTGCGCGGCATGACAAGGGGAAATCGGCAGCATATTGCCGATACAGGCCTACGGTCCAGATGTGATCGATCCCCGCGACGACCTCGTGGCACCAAGCTGCCCGGTCAAGAGCTTCGGAGTGATGCGTACAGTCTCGGACCTGCTATACAGACGCTACCGCTGGACCGGGCGTGAGGGCACCTTGCACGGAGCAGGTAGATGCGCTGCTCGGAGACGCCCAGTGCGCCCGGTCCGAGCGCGTCGAAATCTCGCGTTCACGAATCGAGAAGTAGACGTTCGCACGGCGAGCGCGTGGAGAAGATCAAAGGGTGACGGGCCTTCTGGGTGGCGTCGCGGGCCTCGGCATTCCGGACGGGCCGCTGGAACTTCCCTGAATCGTCGGATTGCCGAGTCGCACTCCGTGTTCGCGGCCGCTCTACTCCGGTGGTGGTGGTTGACGGATGCCTGCCGATAGTGAACCGCCCGCGACGTCCGCGGCGATGCCGAGGGTTTCCTCGTACTCGGGGACTTCGAGATCCACGCTGTCCGAGGCGGATTCGTGGTCGTCGTGGGGTTGGGGCGGGCCCGGCGTGACGTCGGGCTGTTCCTCCGCCAGCCGTTCGGCCAGTGGACGTGGGTGAGCTTCTTCCCACTGGGTCATGCCGTATTCGGTCGCGCCGGACCACTGTTCGGGCGGGTCCATCCCCGCCTCCTGCGGATCGAGCCGCAATCGATCTTCGTCGAGGTCCTCGGCACTGCTGAGGGCCGCCGGGTCGGTCTCCACCGCGTCCGGGTCGCCGGTGTCCTGCGGAGGATCGTAGGTGTTGTCCGATTCGGTCATTGTGGCCTCCTTCCGCTACGCGACTTCCCGCGCTGCCGCGGGTGAAACGTACGCCCGGCGGGCGAGGAGGCGGACAATTCCGCGCAACGCGGCCGCTACGGTGAATCCGTGCGCGGCAGAAGCTATCGATTCAGAGTTGGTAGCTGTCGATGTCGGCGATGCCGTGCGCGGCACCACCGGCGGCGGTGAACGCGGTGAGGGCGTTGACCAGACCGTGCCGGTCGGCTTCGCGCATCTGCGCGACCACAGCGGCGATCTCCTCGCGGCGGCGTTGCGTGACGGCGGCGACGATCTCGCGGCCGCGAGCGGTCAACTCGACGATCAGTTCGCGGCGGGAATTCGGGTTGGGCTTGCGATCGATCAGGTCGGCGGCGACGAGACGGTCCACCATGCGGGTCGCCGTGGACGGACGCACGCCGAGAATGCCCGCGAGCGCAGCGACATTGGAGCGGCCGCGCGCCGAAAGGATGACCAGCGTGCGGAACTGCGGGATGGTGAGCGTGTCGTCGACGGAGGCGATCGACCGGGCCGACAGCGCGACGAGCAGTCGCGACGCCGTCAGCAGCGCCTCGGTGATCTCGTCGACCGATTCCTCGCTTCGGCGGCTCATCCATTCCCTTTGCTCGCGGTGAGCGCCAATTCTCCCATCCCGCGACCCGCCCGTGACGAATGACAGGTACAACCCGGATCGGCGCGCCATAAATATTGCACATGGCAACTGTTGCACAGTGCCTCTTTCCGGTAGGTTTTGCACTCGTGATGTCAGAGACGGCGCACGACTCCCGAGCGAAAGTTCGCACCTGGACAGCGGTGACCATGGTCGGCGTGGTCGTTGGCTATGTGGCGGTGCTGCTCGGCAATCCGCGGCACTTCTACACCGACGACACCGAGGCCCAGTACGGACCCATGTGGGTGATGATGGGCCGCTACCTGCGGGAGGGTCGCTTCCCCGCGCTGGTGCCTTGGGAGTGGATGTCGGGCAACTATTCACTGGAGGAAGCGGGTATCTACAACCCGCCACAGTTGCTCGTCGACGTGCTCGCCCCCTCGTTCGACAACCTCGCCGCCTACGCCACCGCGGTGAAACTGGTGTTCTCGATCATCGCCGCGCTCGGGGTGTTCCGGATCTGCCTGGCCTACGGCTCCCGGCCGCAGTGGGCGGCCGTGGCGGGTGTGGCCTTTCCGCTGAGCGGCTGGTTCCTGTTCTTCGACGAATCCAGTTGGGCCACTTCGTTGACCGGCACCGCGTGGATGGTGCACGCCTGGGCGTCGGCGGTGCGCTACACCCGGGGACGCAGCGGGCCGATTCCGACCGTTGTCTTTCTGTACCTGGCGATTTCGGTGCAGTACGTCTTCCCCGCGGTGGAAGCGGCATTGATGATCGTCGCGGTGGCGGCGGGTGAGGTGCTCTATCAACGACGTTGGGCACCGTCGATGCGGCTGCTGCTCGCCGCGGGCTGCGCGGGGCTGGCGGGCCTTGCGACCTACCTGCCGAGCCTGCTCGCCTCGCCGATCACCTGGCGCGGCGACGAACGCATCCTCAACGATCCGTTCCTCACCGTGCCGTGGTCGGAATCGCTCAATGCCAGTCTGCCGAGCACGGTTCCGGCGTTCACGGGGTGGTGGGGCTACGTCCAGCCGCTACCGATGGTCTACATCGCCTGGTTCCTCATCCCGGCCCTGGCCTTCATCGACTGGGGGGCGGCGCGGCGCTCGGCACGCGAACTCAGCGGGGTGACGCTGTTCGCGACCGCCGTGCTGATGTGGTGCGCGGGGCCCGGCCAGATCGGTCCGCTGCGCTGGCCGGCGCGGGTGCTGCCGATGGTGGCGATCGCGCTGCTGGTATTGGTGTGCGTATTGCTCAGCCGCCATGGAACTTTCGAGCAGTGGCGGCGTCGAGGGGTCGCTGCCGCGGTGCTCATCGGGCTGCTGTTCGTGCGCTCCTTCGCCGCAGGGCCGCACCAGGTGGTGTGGCATCTCGTCGCGGCCACGGCCGTCGCCGCGCTGGGGGCGGCGACGGTCTGGCTGATCCGGGCCAGGGGCGTGGCGATGGGCTGCGTGCTTGCCATCGTCGCCATGTTCCCGATCGCCTATTGGCAGGTGAGCGGCGCGCCGCCGACGCCACTGTCGTACGGATTCCCCGAACGGCGCTCGGCGATGAAGGCGGCGTTCCCCCGATTCGACGGTGTCACATTGCAACTCGCCGACCGTGGCTTGCTGCGGCCGGAGGACAAGTCGCTGTCGGGCGCCTACAGCTCGCTCGCGTTCGGCAACTATGCGAAGAACATGAACCTCGACTACGTGAACGCCTACACCCCGATCGGGCACGCGGCGTTCAGCGCACTGCTGTGCATGGGCTGGGACGGAAGCACCTGCCCTGATGCGTATCGTCGCGCCTTCGCGATCGAACCGACCACTGGCAAAACGATTGTCGACTTGATGAAGGTCGATCGTGTGGTCCTGCAACGCGCCCAGTATCCGGACATCGGCCGCACTCCCCCGCCGCCCGGCTGGCAGTGGGTCGACTATCCGGGGCACGAACGCTACATCTGGGTGCTCGAACACGCCGACGGGCTGCTGTCCACCCGCAACGGCTTGATCGCCGACGCGCAGGGCGTCACCGCGGTCTCCACCGAACGCACCAGCGTCACCAGCAGGATTCGCGTCTCCTCGGAGCACGGCGGCCGAGTCGTATTCGCGCGCCTGGCCTGGCCGGGGTACCAGGCGAGCATGGGCGGTCGCGACCTACCGGTGGACAAGCTCGCGGGAACCTTTGTCACCGTGAATATTCCGGCGGGCACCCAGAACGCCGAACTGGTCCTCACCTGGCGCCCCTCGGCCTGGCAGAGCTGCCTCGCCGCCGCGCTGGCCGGCCTCGCCGGAATGTGCTGGCTGCATTGGGCGTATCTGCGGCGACGGCGGCTCGACACCGGCGCACCGCTACCGGAACACCGCACCCCGGACGAACCCGAACACGAATTGATCGCTGTGCCTTAGGAGTAGAGATGACCATTGCCGATCTAGGCGCCCGGATACTGCGGACCCGCTGGGCTGTGCGCGCGCCGATCTGGTTGTACCGAGCGGGCCTCGGTTTTCTGTTCGGCGCACGGTTGTTGATGATTCAGCACGTCGGGCGGCGAAGTGGCGCGGCACGATTCGTGGTGCTCGAGGTCGTCGACCGGCCCGCGCCCGACCGCTACATCGTGGTCTCCGGCTTCGGCACGAAAGCCCAGTGGTATCGCAATATTCAGGCCAACCCGCAGGTGCACGTCTCCGCGGGCACCAAACGCGCGGTTCCCGCCACCGCCACGCCGCTGTCGGACACGGAATCGGCCGCCGCACTCGACCGCTACATCACCCACCACCCCCGCGCCTGGAAAAACCTGCGCGCCACCATCGAACAAGCCACCGGCGCCCCGGTCGACACCTTGCCCATGGTCGAGTTGGCGCTGCACGCCCGCTGATACCGCCGGATCAAAACCGTTAAGGCCGTGAGGGTTTCCAGCTGACGACCGGCACTGTCCGGGCAGTCGAGACACCACACCCCGCAGCCGCGCCACGCGCTGGTTTGAACGAGAACCGCTGCCGGGCCCGACCGATCGAGCCCGGCAGGAGCGCTTGCCGCAACACAAACCACGCCGAAGGCCTTTGGCGGCAAGGATTTCCATGCGTACCGCCGGCCCAAGCACCAGCACGACCGAGCAGGCGCCGCTCATTCCGGGCGGCGCACCACGCAGACCGATTGCCGGGCGTCGTAACGCGCCTGATCGAGGCAGCGGAAGTGCAGGGTCGCCATACGGCGGTTCGCGGAATCCAGGCAGTGGTAGAACACGGCATCGTCGTGCGGGTCGGCGTAATACCCCTCGTCCTTGTTCGCATCCTGGCAGAAGTCGACGCCGGACTCGAGCGGAACGACCGCGTACTGCCTGATCACCGCCTCCCGGCCCGCCGCATCGGGCAGATCAACCGCGGCCATGGTCGTCAGGGTGAACATCGCGACACCCAGGGACGGCAGCGCCGCGGTCGCGGTCGCGGCGACCAGCAGGCTCGCGCGGCACACGGGGGCGGTTCGGATCTTCACGGCAGTCCTATCTACCCCGATAACGAGGTGTCGACGGTTAGCTACTCCCCTGTATTCGGCCTCACGCACACCCTGGATCGGACTTCTCCGGGACGAAACCACGTGAACCGACCGATCACTTCGGTCTATCACGGGCCTCGATCCGGACCATTACCCCTATGCGGCAACAGAACACGGATTCGTTAGCCGAAAACTTCTGTGACGTGCCGCACAATCGGTTTACCAGCAAACTCCCTGCGTAGGTAACGGTTCGGCAACTACCGAGGGGGCCTTTCAAGATCTATCGCACCTTCCGTTTGGTTTTCGTTCACTGCGCGTTAACCATCTGTGACCATTCTGCGATCAGGTCAATAAGCGACCTGGAGTTTGGTTACACCGAGGAGTTGTTCACCCACATTCGGAAAACGACCGCAACGGCAAGCCCTATGCCTGCCGCGGTCGGCGGATCGGGATCCGGCAACGGACCCGCGAACCCAACCTTCCGCCACTTTCTCCGCATCGAGGATGCGGAGTCCCCCGCGACATCGCGGCCGGGCTCGCAGTGAGCGCCCCGGCATCGCCGCACTGAGCGCGTCGCGTTTTCGGGACCAAGACGTCCCGCACAACCAAAACCCACAAAAGCACATCAGCCCGTACCGGCGAGCGCCACCCCTGCGCGTCCCGCCTCGGATCCGTGCTGCCCACGCATGCCCGGATCGAAACCTGTCCCCGACAAAGGAACCGATTTCGCAATGCCTGACAGACGCTTTTCCACGCTCCGCCGCTCGTCGCTGCGCGAGGGCTTCACGGTCGCGATCGCCGCGGCCGGCATCGTCGCCGTAGCCGCCTCCTCCGCCGTCTCGGTGGCCGACGACAGCGTTCCGTCTCGCATCGCACTGGTCGCCGATCGGCACCAGGCCGCCGAGCCCGTCGCCGCGGCCATCCCGGCACCCATGCCCGCGCCGCTGCCCGCGCCCGAACCGGAGCCGATCCCGGCCCCGATGCCCGAGCCCACCTACCCGGACAACCTGGACGGCTGGATCCGCCAGGCGCTCGACATCATGGCGGCCAACGGCATCCCGGGCAGCTACGACGGCATCTTCCGCAACATCATGCGTGAGTCGACCGGTAACCCGCAGGCGATCAATCTGTGGGACTCCAACGCCGCCGCGGGCATCCCGTCCAAGGGCCTGCTCCAGGTGATCGATCCGACCTTCCGCGCCTACCACGTCGAAGGCACCTCCTGGGACATCTACGACCCGGTCGCCAACATCGCCGCCGCCTGCAACTACGCGGCGCGCACCTACGGCTCGATGGACAACGTCCACGGCGCCTACTGAGCCATCCGCACCGACGCCTCCTCGCACACCCGGCGGGGAGGCGTCGTCGGGTCCGCCCCAACCTGCGACTAGGGTCGTGCACACCCGACCCTATGGACTTCCGCGATGACCGATTACGCGCACAGCGACGCGGCGGCCAAGAGCCGCGCCGAAAAAGCCAAACGCCTCGCAGGCTATATCTGGCAGCGGGGCATCACCGGAGCGGAGTTGCTCGCGATGCCCGCGTCGACGCGCCGCAAGCTCGCCAGAGCCGCCGAGACCAACCCGCCGAGCACCGAGGAGACCTGGGGCACCGTCGCGGCGCTGCTCACCGACAAGGACGAATGGGCCGCGCGCCACCCGGACCATCCCGCCGCGCGACGCACGAAGACCGACGAGAAGCTGCTGTGGGTAAAGCCGCCCATTACGCCGTGGTCGTAGCGGAAACACTTGCCCTACAGCGGTTTCAGCATCCGCTCCGCGTGATTGGGTACGCTGGTGGCGTACCCGGCCGTCGAAGCTGACGTGAGGGAGACCGCCATGACCGAGCGCAAGCCGGCGAGCCTCGATTTCGAATCGTGGATCGACAAGCAGATCCGCGAGGCGAGCGAGCGCGGCGAATTCCAGAACCTGCCCGGTGCGGGCAAACCGATCCCGCACGGTAGTGACGACGAAAACTGGTGGATGAAGGGCTATCTCCGCAAAGAGGGGATCAGCGGCGAGGCGCTGCTGCCGCCGTCGATCCTGCTGCGCCGCGATGTCGAACGACTGCCGCAGACCGTGCGGGAGCTGCGGTCCGAGCAGGCCGTCCGGGAGACCGTGCGAGAACTCAACCGCCGCGTCGTCGACTGGCTGCGCATGCCGCACGGCCCGCACGTGCAGGTCGCGCCGGTCGATGCGGACAAGATCGTCGAGCAATGGCGGGCCGAACGCCGCAAGCCACAGCAGCCGACGCCGGCTCCCGCGCCGCGATCCGAGCGGCCCCGCGCCGGATGGTGGCGCCGGCTCTTCGGCCGCTAAGACAGCTGACGCGCCCCGAGCGAGGACTCCTCCGCCGCGGTGACAACCTTGTCCGAGAGTGCCTGAATCGCGTCTGCCTCAGTGGGATCGATGCAATCGATGAAGATCTCACGGACCAGCTGGACATGGTTCGGGGCAGCCCGCTCGAGCAGACTCCGACCGGCCGCGGTGAGCTGGACGCGCACGCCGCGCGCATCCTCGGCGACCGGCTGCCGATCGACGAGCCCACGCGCGGCCATGCGCGCCAGATGCTTGGACAGTCGACTCTTCTCCCAGCAGACCTCGGCCGCGAGGTCCTTGGCTCGCAAGCAGTCCCCCGGCGCGGCCGAGAGCGCGACCATCAGCTCATAGTCCGCGGCGGACACCCCGTCGTTGGCCAGACCCGCGGCCAATGCCGCATCCAGCCGCTGCCGCATGCGGACGTAGGCCGTCCAGGTCGCCTGCTCCTCATCACTGAGCCACTCCATGGGAATGAAGTCTAGACCCATTTGGTTGACATGGACACCAACCGCTCAGGAGGTCCCGATGCCAGCCATCACCGTCCCCGACATCATGGTGCTGCCGCGCCTGCCCCGGCCAACCGAGACCATGCGCAACCGGGCCGTGCGCAACGTGGTCAGCGCCCCCAAGCAGCGCGAAGGCGCCGGCTTCGAGGTGCGCAGGCCGTTCCCGAGCATCGACCTGCGCACCGCGGATCCGTTCATCCTGCTCGACCAGATGGGTCCGGTCGCCTACGAACCGCACGAGGCCAAGGGTGCGCCTTGGCATCCGCACCGCGGCTTCGAGACCGTCACCTACGTCATGGACGGCACCATGGTGCACCACGACTCCAACGGCGGCGGTGGCGTGATCGGCGAGGGCGACACCCAGTGGATGACCGCGGGCTCGGGCATCCTGCACGACGAGCTGCCCGCCGAGGAACTGGTCGTCGCCGGCGGCTGGTTCCACGGAATCCAGCTGTGGGTGAATCTGCCACGCGCGCTCAAATTCGCCGCGCCGCGCTATCAGGATCTGCGCGGCAGCGAGCTGACCCTGGTCACCTCGCACGACGGCGGCGCGCTGGTCCGGCTCATCGCGGGCTCGATCGGCGGCTTCGACGGCCCCGGCTCCACCTATACGCCCATCGCCTACGCACATGCCTCGCTCAGCCCCGGCGGACAACTGGAAACGGCTTGGCCGCAGCACTTCACGGCGATGGCCTACGTGCTGTCCGGCAGCGGCACCGTCGGCACGGAACGCAGGCCCGTACACGAGGGCCAATTGGCGGTATTCGGACAAGGTGACGCCATCACCGTGAGTGCCGATGCGGCGCAACATAATCGGAGCGGCGAACTGGAAATGTTGCTGCTCGGTGGCCAGCCGATCGGCGAACCCGTCGTGCAATACGGGCCATTCGTGATGAACAGCCGCGCCGAAATCATCCAGGCGATCGAGGACTACCAGGCCGGACGCATGGGAAACATCCCGGCGGAGCATCTGGCGGGGCGTCGGCTCGGCGAATGAGAGCGACAGCGCACCGATCCCCTAATGCCCTAGTTCTCCAGCGGCGCGGTTGACAAGAGGGCGAGCCGTCACAACAGTGGATGCGGCGTCCGGTCGGGCGCCTATCCATCGCAGCAACTATTTAGAGGAATACATGAACGTTCGTCGGCTTACCTTCAGCGCTGCCGTCGCGGGACTGACCCTACTTGCGGCGCCGACCGCAGGGGCGCAGCCGCCCTCTGGTTCCTCCGGAACCGGTTCGTCCGCCGTCGACACCGGCTCGGCCGCGACCGGTTCGGCCGGTCTGACGCAGACCGGTTCTGCGGGTGGCGCTTTCGCCAACTGCGAAGACGCCAAGGCCGCCGGCCGGGCGCCGCTCTTTCGCGGCGAGCCCGGCTATGGCCCGCATCTGGATCCGGACGGTGACGGGTTCGCCTGCCCCACGGTCTGAGACCTGCGAAAAGCGAACACCCGGTGTGACCTACACACCGGGTGTTCTGCTGTTCGGGACCTTTCGGCCGATCAGCGGAAAATCTTGAGCAGCACCAGCCCGACCACCAGCGCCGCGGCGCCGATCAGGCTGTACTTCACCTTGGGCTCGTTCAGCTTTCGCACCACGATCTGCTTGCTGTCGCTGGCGATCCGCTGCGGATCGGCGCGCACCGCGAGCTCGTCGAGCGTGCTCGCCAACCGTGTGCGCGCCGCCTCGATCTCCCGCTCGATCCGCTCGGTGTCCTTTGCCACGTTCCGGCCTCCTGTATTCGGTCTGCGCCAAGGCTCGAATCGCGGTGCGTATTCGGCCGTCGCGGGTCGTCCTCAGCTCCCGGACGAGTCTATCGGTCCGGCCGCGGCGCACTCGAGCGCGCGGTGCTCCTGTCGGTCCCGACAAGTGTCGCGGTGGTCCGGACCCGCTCGCCCTGTCGGTATCGACAGACTGGTTCTGTCTGTCCGCGGACTGTCCGAGCCTTCGATTACCGTGCAGGACGTGACCGACAACCAACGACTCTCCCCCGGCGATGCCGCCCCCGATTTCACGCTGCCCGACGCCGACGGCAAGGACGTGTCGCTCGCCGACTACCGCGGCCGCAAGGTGATCGTGTACTTCTACCCCGCCGCGAGCACCCCCGGCTGCACCAAGCAGGCCTGCGACTTCCGCGACAGCCTCGCCGAACTCGACGGCGCGGGCATCGCCGTGCTCGGCATCTCGCCGGACAAGCCCGCGAAGCTGGCCAAGTTCCGTGACGCCGAGCAGCTGACCTTCCCGCTGCTCTCGGATCCGGACAAGTCCGTGCTCACCGCGTGGGGCGCGTTCGGCGAGAAGACCATGTACGGCAAGACCGTCACCGGCGTCATCCGCTCGACCTTCCTGGTCGACGAGAACGGCAAGATCGAGGTCGCGCAGTACAACGTGCGCGCGACCGGCCACGTCGCCAAACTGCGCCGCGACCTGTCGGTCTAGGACCCCGCTCGCCCCGCCGAGCGCCCGCCCGAGCCGACCGCGAAATCGCCGACGCCCCAACACACGTCGACCTCCACCGCCCCCGGCACGAGTCAACCCCGCATCAGCGCGGCAAAGCGTCACCGGTCGAGTACCCGGCCCAGCACACCCGGGTACTCGACCACGGGCTCAACCGCCGCAATGGGGTATCAGCTGCACGCACAGCTCTCGAACATCCACGGTCAATTGTCGCCGGCAAACAGCGGTTTCACCCTATAGCAACTTTGCAGCTATCCGATCGTTCGGTGCTGTGGTTTCGATATCGGCCGCAGGCCGGAGGGCATGCGCGGTCGCGCCTTGGGATCTCGGCCGGCCGGCGAGCGATATCGGCCACCCACTGCATCACATGGGCAGTGCCGTCACTCGGTACAGCTCAGCTGCGGTTAGCCGGTCACCGCGTCCGCGACAGCGCCCTCGGACAACGACACCCCGGTTTGCGCAGCCAACGTACCCACAGATCGGCTGCCCCGGCTGTCACCCACGTGCAAACGAAAAGGTCCGGAGCTGGAGGAGGCACCGGACCTTTTCGTCTTGGGGGTGATCGGCTGGTTAGACGGAGGAGATTTGTTGGGCCGCCCACTGCAGCATCATGCGGAAGTGGTTGTCCCACCAGGTGTAGGACTCCGGGGTGAAGGCGGGCGGGGGTGGCGTCTCGCCGGGGAAGAGCAGGGCGCCGTTCGGGGCGCCGACCTTGTTGGTGCCTGCGAGCGTGCCCGAGCCGGAGGTGAGCGGGGTGCTCGGGTTGGCTTCGGCCTCGTGCGCCGATTCGTCGGCGACCAGCGGTTCCGGATGCTCGAGCCGGCTGCCCCAGCGCTGTGTGGTGTAGTCCGGCCGGATGTCCGCGGGATCGATGGTGACCACCGTCAGATCCGGGACATGGGCGGCGACCGGCATGCGGCGATCGAGCACCGGACCGTCGCCACCGCGACCCTCGCCGCTCGTATCGCCCGGCCCGCCGGAGACCAGTTTGGACTCGGCGGTGACGTGCGCGTCCTTGACGACCGAACCCGGCAGCGTGCGCGCGGAACCGCCCGCGACGTAAACCCCGCCTACCACGAGACCGCCCGCGAGCACGCTGGCCGCCGCGAATACCGCCGTGCCGCCGCGCACCCGCCGCCCCTGCTCCGGCTCGAGGTCGAAACCGTCCAGGTCGGCCATCGCGTACAGCGCCGCGCCCGCGGCCGAGGCCGCCGCGGCCGTCTTGCACGGAATGACCGGCGCACCGAAACCGTCCACGGCCGCGACGACCGCGGGCTGGTCCGCGGCCGAACCGATCAGCACCACCGCGTCGGGCCGCACCGCGGCCGCCTCGAACTGATCCCAGGCGGCCGTGACCGCGACGCCCATCGCCTCGGCGCTCGCACCACCGGACTGGCTGCTCGCCGCGAGGACCCGGGTCCGCTCACGATTGACCAGGGTGAAGGCCTGGTACCCCGGGACAACCTCGCAGATCAGCAGGTCGTCGAACTCATCGAGCCAGGTCATCACGGCGGCCACGCTGAGATGGGCCGATTTCGACGACACCAGCGAGGCCGTGTGCCACTGCCCGCTCGCCAGCCTCGTGACGATCGCGCGCCGCTCGGCCGCGTCCCGGTAGGTGACCGCGGCACCGGCGATCTCGTGGTCGGGTCCGAGCTCGGCGGCGAGTTCGTCCATCGCCGTCTCGACCGCCGCGGCCAGTTCGGCCTTGCTGTCGCCGTGCGTGCGCCGCACCCGGTGCAGCAGCACGCGCTCGGGTAGCCGGGCGCCGGTATCGGCGAAGGCTACCGCGTGCACGGCGCCACGTTCGGTGGAGACGCCGAGAGTTACCACTGATCGAGCTACCACTGATCGCGCCTTCCTGATCCTTTCGCGCGTCCGCAGCCACGCGCGCTCGGTATGTGTTCGGCGCCGAATTCGATCCGGATGGGTGGTGAATTCAGACAGAAGAGGAACACGCAGATGCCCGGCGCGTGTCGTGCGAGTGTCCCTACCGTTAGCCTGGTTACGTGGAAGTACGCGCGGAGGCCAGGTCGAAACAACGGCTGGACCCTGCGTTGGAGCTGCAGGACGACCCACAGGAGCTCATGCCGCGGCGCCGGCCGACGCAGGAACGCAGCAAGCGGAAGTTCGACGCGCTCTTGCAGGCGTCCAGAGAACTGCTGGTAGAGGTGGGATTCGAATCGTTCACCTGTGAAGAGGTCGCGGCACGGGCCGAGGTGCCCATCGGCACGCTGTACCAGTTCTTCGCCAACAAGTACGTGATCGTCTGCGAGCTGAATCGGCAGGATCTCGTTGCGGTTTCGCGCGAGCTCGCCGACTTCCACGGCGAGATCCCGTCGCTGGACTGGCTGCGGCACATGAACCAGTTCGTCGATCACATGGCGAACCTGTGGATGACCGACCCGTCCCGGCGCGAGGTGTGGCTCGCGATGCAGTCCACCCCGTCGACCCGGGCCACCGGCGCGATCCACGAGAAGGAATTCGCCGAGGTCGTCGCGCAGATGCTGCGCCCGCTCACGCCGCGCACCCCGCGTGCGAGGCGCACCATGATGGCCGAGGTCCTGGTGCACGTCGTCTACTCGATGCTGAACTTCTCGGTCCAGGACGAGCAGAGCAACGCGGAGGCGGTGTCCGAGCTCAAGCGGCTGATGGTCGCGTATCTGCTGGTCGCGGAGAAAGAATCGCGATCGGCCAGCCAGCGCTGACCCGTCGGCGGGCGTGATTGATCGAGCCGTGCGCCGGCGCACCCTTTGTCGTAGAGCCGAAAGAGAGTTACCCTCCAGTTAATGGCGACTAGTCCGGCACCCGCGGACCGCCGCGCCCTGCTGGCTCGGCTGCTCACGCATGCCACCGATCTGACCACGACGGCGATAGAGCGCATGCGCGTCGAGGTGCCCTCTTACGGGCGGCTGGACACCGAGATGATCCTGCCGACCGCGCTCAGCACCGTCGAACAGGTGCTGCGCACCCTCGCCACGAACAGCGAGCTGACCGACGCCGAGCTGGCCGTGTTCACCGAGCATGGCAAAACGCGTGCTCGGCAAGGGATTCCGGTGCACGAGATGTTCAACGGCTGGCGTTTCGCGGTTCGGGTCGCCACCGACGAGACCATCACCATGGGCCGCAAGTTCGGCCTCACCGACCGGCAGCTGCTCGACCTGGCCAATGACATTCTCGCCGTGACCGATTCGGCGATTCTCGCGGTCGCGCGCGGGCACCTGGAGGTGGAGTTCCAGCAGAGCCTGCATGCCCAGCAGCACCGGTCCGACCTGGTGCGCGGGATCCTGTTCGGCACGCTCCCGGCCTCCGAGATCCGGGTGCAGGCAGAGCGTTACGGCCTCGACTCGTTCCGCGTCTACCACGCGGTGCGGGCCCGGCCCAACGCCACCATGCCCGCGGACGCGTTGGCCAGGGCGCTCGAGCCCGAGGGCGATCGGCCGCACGCCCTGTTCGCGGTGATCGACGGTGATATCGCCGGAATCGTCGACGCGGCACCGACCGTCGAGCTCCCGACCGCGGTCGGGATCGGCCCGGCCGCGCGGCTGGATCGGATGGAGCCGTCGTTCCTGCGCGCCACCCGTGCGATGGCGACCGCGGTCGCCTTCGAGCTCACCGGCATGCACACCCTGGCCGACCTCGGGTTGTTGCCCGCGGTGCTGGCCGACAGCGAGGTGGGTGAGGAACTCGATCGGCGCTACCTGGTGCCGCTCGGCGAGAGCGAAAGCGCCGCAACCCTGCTCGACACCGCACAGCACTACCTGAGCAATGGCATGCGGGTCGACCACACCGCGAAAGAGCTGGGCCTGCACACCAATACGGTGCGCTACCGACTACGTCGCTTCCAGGACCTGGTCGGGATCGATCTCGCCGATCCCGACCGTGCCCTCGAAGCGTGGTGGGCGATGCAGCGCAGACGGCTGCGCCGCACCCACCGGGATTAGTCTCAGCTCTGGCCTTCGCGGCCCGCGATCAAATCCGCTAACTCACCGGGGTCTTCCAGCACCACCATCGCGGCCGCCATGTCGCCGTCGTGCGTGAGCGACAGGTGAACCCGTGCGCGCGGCAGGAATTCGGCGGCCAGGCCGTGCAGCTTGATGCTCGGCCTGCCCCACGCGTCGTTGACCACTTCGATCAGCGGGTAAGGGTTGTCACCGATCTGCGGGCGACGCGCGAACCGAGACGATGCCCACGCCTTGAGCACCGCCTCCTTCGCCGCCCACCGGGCCGCATAGCTGCGGGCCGGATCGGTCCCCTTGCTCTGACAGTAACGCCGCTCGCCCGCGGTGAAACTTTCCCGGAGCATGGTGGTTCCGGCACGTTCGAGCTGTTCGGCGAACTCGGAGACAGTCACCAAGTCCAAGCCGATACCGAGGATCGTCATAGGGCGGGAGCCTACGACGTGCCCTGGCCGCCCGCGCGCGAACCATCCGCCGCGAGTTGCGCATCCGAGACCGCCGCACCGCAGGCGAAGCCGTCGGCACGGTACGCGCCGTCGGTGCTCAGGCGTGCCTGGGTCGACAGCAGCACGTCGGCTTCGAGCTGACGCGACTGCTTGGCGGGCGTGCCGTCACCACCGAGGCGACGATCGGCCGGGCGCTCGTACAGCGGGGCGCCGCCGCACATGGCCTCGGCGAAGCGCTGCCTGCCCGCGAGCTGACGCTGCTGCGCCCGGCGCTGGTAGGCCTCACGCCGGGACGGCTCGATCGCCTGGATGAACGCCTCCGGATGCACCACCGCGACCAGACCGTTGACGTGCCCGAAGCCGAGCGAGGTCAGCAGGCCCGCCTTCAGCGGGAAGCGCTCGCCGAAGCGCAGCGGTTCCCGTGCCCACACCAGGTGCGGGTAGGCCTGCATCTTCTCGTCGACACAGTCCAGGCTCCGATTCGGCGGCACCACACCGTTTTCCAGCACCTGGCACAGGCCGATCAGCTGGAACGCGGCCGCGCCGCCCTTGGCGTGTCCGGTCAGGCTCTTCTGCGAGACCACGAACAGCGGTGCGCCCGCGGACCGCCCGATGGCCGTGGCCAGGCGGGTGTGCAGCTCGGACTCGTTCGGATCGTTCGCCGCGGTCGAGGTGTCGTGCTTGGACAGCACCGCGATGTCGTCCGGGGCGACGCCGAGCTTGCGCAGTTCGGCGGCGATCCTGGACTCGCGGCCGCCACGCCCCGCGCCGAGCGCGCCGAGTCCGGGCGCCGGGATGGAGGTGTGCACGCCGTCTGCGAAGGACTGCGCGAAAGCGACCACGCCGAGCACCGGCAGGCCCATCTCCACCGCCACGTCACCGCGGGCGAGCAGCACGGTGCCGCCACCCTGCGATTCCACGAAGCCACCGCGACGGCGGTCGTTGGCGCGGGAGAAGTACCGATCGCTGATTCCCTTGGCGCTCATGGCCGCCGAGTCCGCGGTGGCGGACATGTCACCGAAGCCGACGATGCCCTCGATACCGAGATCGTCGAAGCCGCCCGCGACCACCACGTCGGCCTTGCCGAGGCGGATCTTGTCGACGCCCTCCTCGACCGAGACCGCGGCCGTGGCACAGGCCGCCACCGGGTGCACCATCGCGCCGTAGCTGCCCACGTAGGCCTGCACCACGTGCGCGAGAGCCACGTTCGGCAGTGCCTCCTGCAGGATGTCGTTGGCCCGCGACTCGCCGAGCAGGTTGTCGATGTACAGCGAGCGCATCGAGGACATGCCGCCCATGCCGGTGCCCTGGGTGTTGGCCACCTGGCTCGGGTGCACCCAGCTCATCAACTCGGCCGGACTGAAACCGGAGCTGATGAACGCGTCAACGGTGCAGACGACGTTCCACAGGGCGACCCGGTCGATGGAGTTCACCATCTCCGCGGAGATGCCCCAGACGGTCGGATCCCAGCCGGTGGGGATCTGGCCGCCGACGGTGCGCGACAGCTTGGCCCGGCGCGGCACCCGAATCTCGGTGCCCGCCTTGCGGATCACCGTCCAGTCCGCCGAATCCGGCACCGGCACGATGACCGTGTGCTCGGGGTCGGCCTCGTGGAAGGCACGGGCCTCGGCCTCGCTGCCGACCGTGAAGGTCAGGTCCTGGTCGAGGAACACCGAGGTCATCAGCGGCGCGCTGTTGTCGATCATGGCGCCGTCGTCGCCGTAGCGGCGCACGCCGCAGCGGGCGACCACCACGTCGTGGTACTTCTCGGCCAGCTCCGATTCCGGTACGTAGTCACCGGTTTCGGCGTCGTACCAGCCCGGCTTGGGGTCGTTCTCCCAGGTGACCAGGCCGGTGGTCCAGGCGAGCTCGAGCACGCCCGCGGCGGAGAGCTGGTCTTCGACCTCCATCTCGAACCGGGTGCGCGCGGAACCGTACGGGCCGAGCTCGCCTGCACCGACGATCACCACCATGTCGGCGAGATCGGCGGTGACCGTGCCCCATTCGGGTACCGGCAGCGCCGAGGACAGCGCGGGCGGTGCGGGCAGCGCCGAAATGGTCGCGGCCGCATCGGCTTGCGCATCCTGCTCGGCCGCCTGCTCCGCGGCCTGCTTGGCCAGCGCGGGCAGATCGAGCTTGGCCTTGGCCAACCCGCCGGTCAGGTCGATCTGCTGCGGGCCGGCCAGGGTGACCTGGCGTGCCCGCGAGGTGCACCACTTGAGCAGCTCGTCGGCCATCTCGGCGGTCGACCAGGTCTGCACGCCCGCCTCTTCCACGGCGGCGACCATCGGATCGTTGTGGCCCATCAGCCCGGTGCCGCGCACCCAGCCGATCAGCGCGTGCACCAGGGTGACCCGCGTTGACCACGACTTCTCGGCCCGCCACTTGGCGACCACCGCGTCCAGCGCGGCCTTCGACTCGCCGTACGCGCCGTCGCCGCCGAACATGCCGCGGTTGGGCGAACCCGGCAGCACCACATGCAGTTTCGCGTCGACATCGTGGTCGGCGCCGAGCACCGACAGCCCGCCGATCAGGCGCTCCACCGACCAGAGCAGCACGCGCATCTCCAGCTCCGCGCGGGCACCCGCATCGGAAAGGTCACCGGCCACCCGCGGCGCCGCGAACGGCAGCAGCATGGTCGGGGTCATCGCGTCCTTGGTCTTGACCTTCGCGCCGCCGGCGTTGTCGACCTGCTCGGTGCCGATCCACTCGATGAGCGCGTCGATGTCCTGGTAGGACGCCATGTTCGCGGGCACCACCCACAGCGCGGCACCGTGCCGAGCGTTGTCGCGGTAGAGCTTGCGGTAGAACGCCAGGCGCGCGTCGTCGAGGCCGGAGGTGGTCACCACGACGGTGGCGCCGCCACCGAGCAGGCGTCCGGTCACCGCGGCCGCGATGGAACCCTTGCTCGCGCCGGTGACCACCGCGATATCGGCGGACCAGACGCCGCGGTCGTCGGTGCTCAGCGCGGCCTCGGCGATCTGCGCGTAGACCCCGGCCAGCACCGAACGGGCCTCGTGCTTGGCCCGCTCGCGCCACCAGTTCGCCTGCGCGGCAACGGCTTCACCCGCGCCGAGGTAGCCGGTCACCGGCAGTGCCGCGGTCTCGGCATCGTCGCCGAGCCACAGCCGGGCCAGGTCTTCGCGGGCGGTGGCCCACCGGTCGTCGAGCAGCACGGCCTTGCGCGCGTCGAACGCGGGGGCGACCAAACGCGGCCAGTCCGAACCCAATTCGGCCGAGACCAGGTCGACGAGCGAGGTGTCGCTCGCCTCCGGCGCGGACACCTGCTCGGTCAGGCCGAGCTGATCGAGCACCACCCGGGCGGCCGTGGCGAGCACGCCGTCGCGTCCGGTGATCTGCTCGGTGAACTCGCCGAGCGCGGCCGCGTCGACGGTGGCACCGCCGC
Source organism: Nocardia brasiliensis (assembly GCF_011801125.1). Taxonomy (NCBI): domain Bacteria; kingdom Bacillati; phylum Actinomycetota; class Actinomycetes; order Mycobacteriales; family Nocardiaceae; genus Nocardia; species Nocardia brasiliensis. Next base: position 1,698,959 of record NZ_CP046171.1, on the reverse strand, counting down.
CACCACCGGCCGAGGGCAGCGACACCGCGATACCGCGGCGCGCGGCGACCGCCTGCACGGCGGCGTCGATGGCGGCATCGACCGAGGCCGCGTCGGCCAGCGAGCCGCTGACCAGGCCGCCGAGCTCACCACCGCGCACGCTCGCGCCCTCACGGGTGCCGAGGGAGACCTCGGCGGTGACGTGGCTGGCCCAGCCGTCGCCGAGTTCCCACACTTTCTTCACGCGTTCGGCGATGGCGGCCGGACGCTTGCCGGACGGGCCGAACACCTTGCGCAGGTGGTCGCCGATCGAGTCGGTCAGCACCGAACCGAACGGCTTGTAAGTGCGGGCGAGCCGCTCCACCGTCGCGGCGAGCGCACCCATGTCGGCGTCCGCGGCACCGTCGATGGCGCCGAGCGAGAGCTCCGAGCCGAGGTCGACGAGCAGCTGGTTACGCCGCGAGGACACACCGTCGCAGAGGCCCTCGATGGTGTCGACCGGACCGATCTGGTCGAGCCGCAGCTTGGTCCACAGCGCGATGAGCACGCGGGTGGCGTCGGCGGCGGTGAAGGCGATGTCGTCCGGGCGCGGGCCGCCGGTGCTCGGCGCCGGGGCAGGCGCGGCGGGGGCGGCGGCAGGCGTTGCGGCCGTGGGGGTTTCGACCACCTCGTCGGCGGGCTCGTCGACCGGCGCGGGGTCGGTATCGGTCGAGTAGACGATCCCGGCCTCACGCTCGATGTTGAGCACCTCGACCGTGGCGCCGCGGAACGCGGGCAGCTTCAGCGTCTGGCTGGCCAGGTTCGCCACGGTCGGGGTTGCGCCCAAACCGATTTCGACGAACCGCTCCACGCCGAGTCCGCCCGAGGCGATGTCGGTGAACAGCAGGTCCTGGGTCTCGATCCAGCGCACCGGGCTGGCGAACTGCCAGGCGAGCAGCTCGACGAGCACCACGCGGCACAGCTCGGTCGGCCGCGCCGCCCAGCTCTCGAAGTCCGCGAGCACCGCGGCCAGCGGCTCGGACGGCACCAGATCCGCGATCTCCTGGACGAATTCGCGCTCCAGCGAGAACGGACGCGGCACCAGGTTCGGGATGTAGCGCCCGACCAGCACCTCCGGGTGCAGGTCGGCGGGCAACAGCTGCTCGAGCTTGTGCCGGAACTCCGGCACGCCCTTGCGCAGTACCGTGGAGTGGAACGGCACATCGATGCCGGGCACCAGGATGAACGCCCGCTTGCCACCGAATTCGGCACGGCGACGTTCGATCTCGGCCTCAAGGGCCTCGAGCCCGGCCACCGTGCCCGCGATCGCGTACTGCGAACCGCGCAGGTTCAGGTTGACCACCTCGAGGAACTCACCGACCTGGGCGCCGATGCCGGAGACGAAGTCGATCACCTCGTCGTCGGGCAGCCCGATCTGCGAGGGTCGGATGGCGGCCATCCGATAGTCGCTGCGGCCCTGGTCATCTCGCGGCACCAGCTCGTGCATCGCCGAACCGCGCTGGAACACCACCTCGAGCACCGCCTCCAGCGGCAGCACACCGGCCACCGCGGCGAGCGCGTTGTACTCACCGACCGAGTGCCCGGCCAGCATCGCGCCCTCGATGTAGGCACCGGCCTCGCGCAACTCCGCCACCTGGGCGACGCCGAGCACGGCCATCGCGACCTGGGTGAACTGGGTCAGGTGCAGCACGCCGTCCGGGTGCCGGTGTTCGACGCCCCGCGCCTTCAGGTAGGTCGGATTGTCGCGCACCACAGCGAGAATCGAGAAGCCGAGCGCCTCGCGGGTGTGCTTGTCGGCGCGGTCCCAGATGGCCTTGGCGGCCTTGGACCGGGTGCGCGCGTCCAGGCCCATGCCCTTGCGCTGGATGCCCTGGCCCGGGAACGCGTAGACGGTGCGCGGCGTCGCGGTGCGACCGGTCGCGGTCATCACCAGATCGCCTGCGGCACGGCAGGACACCTCGACGATCTCGCTGCCCGCGTCCACCGCGATCCGCTCGACGCGCACGTCGATTTCGGCGCCGGGACGGACCATGCCGAGGAAGCGGGTGGTCCACGCGGTCAGGGTGCGCGCCGGAACGGTGCTGTCCGGGTCGACCGCCGAGACGGCGTGCTGGGCCGCGGCCGAGAGCCACATGCCGTGCACGATCGGGCTGCCGAGGCCGGCCAGCTTGGCCGCGGCGTCACTGGTGTGGATCGGGTTGTGGTCCCCGGAGACCGCGGCGAAGGCCTTCATCGTGCGCGGCGCGACGATGGTCACGTCGCGGCGACGCCGGCGCGGGGTCTCGGTGGCGGTGTCGGCGACCGTGCCCGCCGCGCGCGGCGGATCGGTCAGCTCGCCCGCGCCGTTGCGGCCGCGGATGGCGAACCGCTCGGTCAGCGTGGCGACGGTCGGCATGGACAGCCCGGTCTCGGGCCGGTCCAGCAGGCCCGCGATGCGCACCCGCACCTCGACCACGCGGCCGAGATCGGTGTCGAGGGTCTCCCCCGCCTCCGCACGCACCGCGAGAACGCTTGGGCTGGTGGGCAGTTCGCCCGCCAGATCGATCTGGTGATCGAGATGCACCAGGTCGAGCATGCCCTCGATGACGCTGTGTCCACCCACCCCGTCGGCTTCGCCTCCTGCCGTCCCCCGGCTGCCATCGGCAGCACGAGCCGCGCCCAGCACCGCGAATACGGCGGGCCAGCAGGCGCCGACCAGCACGTCGGGCACGGTGCGGCCGAGCGTGCTCAGCGTCGAGGGCAGACCCGAACCGGTCACGCCCGCGTGATCGGCGATGAGGTCCGGGGTCCAGGCGATGTTGAGATGGGCCACCTTGCCCTTCACCTCGGGCAGGTCCTGCCCGGCGGCGACCGCCAGCAGAGCCGACATCGCCGTGGTGGCGTCGGCCTCGGTGACCACCGGCGCGCCACCGTTGTAGACGGTGGTCGGCACGGTGATCCGGATGCGAACCACGTTGCTGCCCAACAGCGGAACGGTCAGCTCGACGTAGGCGTGCTCGGCGACCGGACCGGTGGTCTCGGTCAGCGTGGCACCGCTGGGCGGGTGCACCGCGCCCTTGCCGTCGACGGTCCACTCGGCCAGCTCGCCGAGCCGGTGCACCGGGTTGACCGTGGTGCGCCCGGACCATTCGATGTCCGGCGCCGCGAGCACGGTGTCGATCGCTCCGGCGGTCACGCCCGCGACCCGGCGCGCGTCCACCGCGACAGGCACCACGCCGGCCCGCACCAGCGAGTAGGCGGTGTCCTGCTCGAAGCGGTCGAGCAGCTCGCCGACCGGCTCGTCGACCCGGGTGATCCCGGCGACCGCGACGGTGCCGGGGATGATGCACACCTGGTCGGCCGAGTAGCGCGGATCGTGGGCCTGCCACAGCGAATCCGAGCGCCACCAGCGGCGCACGTCGCCGTCGACGACGGGCACGAAGTTCACCGGCTTGCCGGGGGTCTTGCACAGCGCGACGAAGAACGGCACGTCGGCCGGGTGCAGCTGGGTGTGCGCGGCGGCCGGGTAGCGCTCCTGCAGCGCGCACAGCGCCGCGACCGGGTTCTCGAAGGCGTCGTCGGTCGGGAACAGCGTCGGGATCTCGCCGCGGTCGGCCGGGTGCAGCCGAGATTCGGTGCGGCGCATCATGTCCGCGAACCGATCGCGCCAGGTGATGTCGAGCCACACCGAGCGGGTGGCGTCGGCGATCGCCTCGCCGAGGTCGGTGCCGCAGTCGAAGTCCTTGCGGCGGTCGAGGCCGACGGCGAGTTCGACGTAGCGCTGCAACCAGTCCTGGTAGGTCATGGTGGCCACGTCGCCGAAATACGGCTTGGCCGTGCCGTTGAGCGCGGCGATGATCTCGTCCCGGCGCGCGGCGACCGCCTCGGCGTCACCGGCGACCTCGTCGAGCAGCCGGCCCGTGCGCGAGGCCGCGTTGTCGATCTCATGGATGTCGGCGCCCAATTGGCTACGGCCCGAAGCCATTCCGCCGGACGCGGTGCCCGCACCGACCCAGTCGGGGGTGCCGGGAGTGTCCACAAGCAGCTGCTTGACCTCGGGGGCGGTGGTCGCCTCCAGCGTCGCCATCGCGGCCGTGCCGACCAGCACACCGTCCAGCGGCATCACCGGGTAGCCGTGCGCGCGCGCCCAGGCACCGGTCAGGTATTCCGTTGCGCGCTCGGGGGTTCCGATGCCGCCGCCGACGCAGACCACGACGTTGTCGCGGCTGCGCAGCTCGGCGTAGGTCTCCAGCAGCAGGTCGTCGAGGTCTTCCCAGGAGTGGTGCCCGCCGGCCTTGCCGCCCTCGATGTGCATGATCACCGGGTAGTCCGGCACCTCGTCGGCGATCCGCAGCACGGCCCGGATCTGGGCGACCGTGCCCGGCTTGAACGCGACGTGCGAGATGCCGACCTCGGTGAGTTCGTTGATCAGCGCGACGGCTTCCTCGAGCTCCGGAATGCCCGCGGTGACAATCACCCCGTCGAACGGCGCGCCCGCGGTGCGGGCCTTCTGCACCAGGCGCTTACCGCCGAGCTGCAACTTCCACAGGTACGGGTCGAGGAACAGCGAGTTGAACTGGACCGCGCGGCCCGGCTGCAACAGCGTCTTCAGTTCGGCCACCCGATCGGCGAAGATCTGCTCGGTCACCTGTCCGCCACCGGCGAGCTCGGCCCAGTGGCCCGCGTTCGCCGCCGCCGCGACGATTTTCGCGTCAACCGTGGTCGGGGTCATGCCCGCGAGCAGGATCGGCGAGCGACCCGTCAGTTTCGTGAACGCGGTCTCCACCACGATGCGGCCGTTCGGCAGGCGCACCGGGCGCGGCGCGAACGCCGACCACGGCGCCGCCGTCTCCGGCGCGGCACCCGGGGTGAGCAGGCTGCGCTGCCCGGCCCTGGTGGCGGCCGCGACGATGCCGACGCCCGTGCCCTTCAGCGAACCACCGGTCAGCCGGGACAGCAGGTCACCGGGGCCGAGATCCAGAATCCACTGCGCCCCCGCGTCGACCACACCGTCCACGATCTCCACCCAGTCGATCGGGTCGACCAGGATCTCCTGCGCGAGCGCCGCGGCCAGCTCCGCGTCCAGCCCACACTGGGTCGCCCACGAGCGCACCAGGTCCACCGTGTCCGCCAGCGCGGGATGGTGGAACGCGACATCGACGGCCACGTCCTCGAACACCGGCGCGAAGATCGCGCCGCCGCGCACCTTGCCCTCGCGCTCGGCGGCCTGCTTGTCGTGGATCTGGGCACAGCGCTGCCGCACCCGTTCCAGCTGCGCGGGCGCGCCGGACAGCACCGCACGCCTGCGCCCGTTGCGGATCGACACCACCGCGGCCGCCGCCGGGTCGACGCCCTCGGACACCTCGGCCACCACGGCACGCAGCTGCTCGGGGTCCACGTTCGACACCGCGACCATCGGCGAGCGCTCGCCCACCGGCATCAGCCCGCGCCGACGCGCCACCAGTCCCGCTGCGGCACCGATCAATTGGGCCAGCGCGAGGATCTCGGCGTCACGCTGACCGCCGGCCTCCACCGCCGTCGCCGCGAGCCTGCCCTGCGAGTGCCCCACGATCGCCACCGGCGCGTGCTCGTCCGGATCGAGACCCTGCATCCGCAGCGCGCGCATCGCGGCCACCTGCGAGAGCAGCACGCCCGGCATCGAGACCGCGGCCGAACGCAGCACCTGCGCGGGCGGCGCGGCCGAGACCTCGCCCAGCTCGGTATCGACCAGATCGTCTTCCAGCATCCAGCCGACCGGATCGAAGCCGACCGGGCGCACCACGAGCAGCTGTGCCGACACCGGCTCCAGCATCGTCTCCGCCTCGTTCACCAGGGCGGTCAGTTCGGGCTCCAGCGCGCTGTCCCGGCTGAGATCGGCCAGCTCGTCGAGCCACTGCGCGCCCTGCCCGCCGAACGCGAGCGCATACGGCGTCCCGGTCAACAGGCGGTCCAGCAGCGGCGACCGCGTGGCGCCCGCGCGGGTCGCTTTACCGACCTTCGCGCTCTGTCCGGCCTCGGTGCTTTCGTTGATCGTCAAGGCAGCTCGACTTCCTTCTCCTGGCGACATGCCCTCCGAGACACGCCGCTTCCTCCGGGCGCAGGTGATCCTCAGCGTTGGGGCCTGATTACGGCGAGGATTGCACAGAATCATGAGGAAATCCTCACGTTTGCCCGCCCACTTCGGCGTTACCGTCGAGTATTCGTGTACGTCCGTACCAGAATCGAGCCAAACATGACCCCTCCTCATGTTTGAACCCGCTGGTCTACCCGGTTACTAACCCGTACGAAACATGAGTGCTCCTCATGTTGAGATTTATCAAATCGTTATAATACCTGGTAGGGTTACCGACCAGTACGCCACGCCCGCCTGAAGCTTCGCGAACGCGGTCAAGCCCGGTAGAGTTTGCACGGTCGTACCATCACGCGCGAGTGGCGAAATTGGCAGACGCGCCAGATTTAGGTTCTGGTGTCCACGGACGTAGGGGTTCAAGTCCCCTCTCGCGCACGTTTCTCCGACATCTGTGTCGGATGTTCGCCCCGTGTGTTTGAGAGCTCTCGAACACACGGAGGACGACCGGTGATTATCCACTCTGACCTGCGCAGATACCCAGCGCCTTTGCCCCGATCAAGGTCATCGGTGTCGTGCGGCAGGTTTGCTGGGCGGGGGTGCGCATGATTCCCCCGCTGGTGCCGCCGCAAGGTCAGCTCCAGGAGTTGATCAATGGTCCAGTACCTACCGACCGGATTGTCCGGGTAGCTGACGGCGATCTCGTCGTCGGCGTGTCGTCGGTGGGCGATGGTGGCCGAATCGCTGACAAGCATCTACTGTCCGCGCTAGGGTGCCGCCCCTCCGTTCGCCTGGAAGTAGCGGTCACCGAAACCGGTGCGCTGCTGCTGTGCCCGGGCGTGCGCGGCACGGTCATCGTCACCGGTAACGGGCATATCCGGCTGCCGTATCGCCAGCGCCGCCGGGTGAGCCTGTTCCTCGGGGACCGGGCACTGCTGATCGGGCGGCGTAGCACCGCACGCCTGCTCGTCTATCCTCCAGCCGCGATCGGCGAACTGGTTACGGCTGCGCTGCCGATGCTCGCGGTGGCGGTGACCGCGTGAACGCCCCCGAGCCCGCGGTCGGCGCGGAGACCCTCGCCGCGGCGAAACTGCTACTCGCCCAAATGGGGATCTCCCCAGCCGACCTGGTCGTCGGCACCACGGTGGCGCCGACCTTCGCCGAGGTTATCCCCCAGGTCCGCGCCACCTTGGCGCCGGGCACCCCGCGCACCTACAACGCCGGGCTCACACGCCTGGAACACACCTGGTCCGAGCGCCGCCTCGACGAGCCGACCAAGGCCGATTTCGAGGAGATGGCCCGTGAGGTCCAGGCCGGCGCGCGGGTCAATCGCGCCTCACGTGGGGGCATCAGCGCGGTCGAGCACTTCATCAGCGCGGCACGCTGTGTCTACCGCTACGCCGAGGACAAGGGCTGGATCCGCCCCGCCGACAACCCCGCCCGCCGCCTGACCATGCCGACACGACGCCCCTCACACCGCTACGCGATCCCCTCGGCCCGCCTCGCCGAGATCTGCCATGCCACCGCCACCAGCGGCGACGACCCCGAACTCGATTCGTTGATCCTGCGCCTGCACATCGAGACCGCCTGCCGCCGCAGCGGCGCGCTCGCCCTGCGCCCGCACGACCTCGACCGCGAGCAGTGCCTGATCTATCTGCGGGAAAAGGACGGCGTCGACCGCTGGCAGCCGGTCTCACCGACCCTGATGCGGCACCTCGTCGAGCACGCCGAGCAGCGCCATAGTCCGCTCATGGGTCAGCTGCTGCGCTACCGCAACGGGCGCGCGAACAGCTCGCGCCGCTACGACCACCTCTGGCATCGCATCGGGGAGATCCTGCCGTGGGTCGCCGCCCAGGGCATCACCACGCACTGGCTGCGCCACACCACGGTGACCTGGGTCGAACGCACCTTCAGCTACGCCGTCGCCTGCGCCTATGCCGGACACCGGGGCAAAGGCCCCGGCGCCACGGCCACCTACGTCAAGTCGTACCTGGCCGAAGTGGCCGCCGCGCAGTCGGTGCTCTCCGGCGAGCCCCACCCGATCCTGTCCGCGCAACTGCCCACCCCGGCCGCGATGACCGCGTCCGCACGCTGAACGCACCGGAAGGTTCCTCATGGCCGGCACCCCCTGGAACTCACCTCGACCGAAGACCCACGCCCGGACGTGCACACGCCGCCAGGTTCGCGTGCGCACACCTTCTTCTGGAGCGTGCTCACCCCGGCAGCCACGATCAGCATCACCGGCAACGCCACCCAAGCCGTCCTGCACACGACCGCAGCGCCCGCGATCGCCGCAACCGTCGCCGTCGTCCCACCACTGGCACTGCTGGCCGCCGTGCATGGCGTCTCCATACTGTTGAGCACGCATGCGCACGCCCGGGGCATCCATTTCATGGCCGCGGCAATGACCGCGCTGATCGCGGCAGGAGCGTTCTGGCTGTCCTTCACCGCATTGCGCTCCCTTGCATTGCTGGCCGGTATTCCCGCGGGCGAGGCATGGCTGTGGCCGCTGATCGTCGAGGGGTCCATGGCGCAGTCCACCATCGCGCTGCTGGCACTGGCCCACACCGCGAATCGTTCCGGTGGCCGTGCCGACGACGACCTCCGACGACCACCACGAGGCGAGAACCCAGCGAGCACAACAGTCCGCCGACCGTGACGTGCTCAACCTGCTGTCCAAACGCGCCAGGACCCTGCACCTCGGCCCGGCGAACTTCTGTTGGTTTGGTGATCCGAGCCGAGCGTTGTGTCTGAAGCTCGCTGGCACCCTGAACGCGGACCGGCCGATGATCGGAATGTGTGACTCCGCCCGCTGCCCGCAGGCCACCCACCACCAGCACCACCGACCCGTCTGGGCCGAACACGCCGCCCGCACCGCGACGTTCCTCGGCAACCTGGGGTCGCCCCGAAAAGCCGAAAAGACCCGTCTGCAAACCGAATACGACCGAGCCCAGCGCGTTGTCGCCGAAATCGACAACGCCGCAACGGCACAGGAGTAACCATGCGCATCAGTAACCAGCAGTGCCAACAGAACGAAGCACGCATCCGCGCCTCGATGGACCGGCTGCTGCGTGGTGACATCCCCGCTGGCGGCAGCTGCGACACCAGCACTCTGGCCAAGGAAGCAGGCGTCGACCGCACCGCCTTCTACGGCACCCGGCCCTACACCCACCTGCGCGAAGAATCGAAACCCGGCTCGCTCGAATCCGCGAAGCCGGCGACCCCCTCGGCCCCGCAGAGAACCAGATCAGCCGACTCAAGACCGGGAACGCGAAGCTCAAAAGCCGCCTGATGGAAGCCAACTCAGAGATCACGGACCTTACCGCCTTTCCGAACCACGGCTCTGGCAAGACTTGCTGCCCAGCACGAGGAGATCACCCTGCTCCGCACCCTCACATCGGCGACTCCGTCACCCGATGTCGCCCGGCTCCGCGGGCCGAAGGCACAGGTAATCGGGCCATGCTGAGCTGTCGGCTGCCAGAGAGAAGGGGCCACTTCAGAGCCGGTTTTGCCCGGAGATGATGGGACCACTGGTTTGCCTTGTCGCGGATGCGTGTCCTGCTTATGGTCGTGGCGTGGGTGCTTCGGCGTCGAGTCGCAGCGGGTGGCCGAGGGCGGGACAGGTTGTCCGGTTTCATCCACGTCGAAGCATCGGCCGGTGTCGCCGTCGAACACCAACCCGATGTCAGCGCCGACCTTCCGGACTTCGCCTTGCAGGTCCACAAGATTCACGGGTAACGAGAGGCTGGCTTCGTGGTTGGGGAAGGTGCCGTCGAGCTCGAAGAACATCGGCGTGATCTCGATTGGCAGTCTTCACCATCTCGAGAACATCGTAGGTATATCGTGAGGTAGGGGAACCAAGTTCCAGAAGTCGTTTGTTCCACCGTATTCACATGGAATTGTGCTTACGTCGCAGGCTCACCCGGGTCATCTAACATTGCCTCGTTGAATTCATCAATACTCATCGTCAATGCCCGACTGAACGCTACTCCTGTAATGTATCCGCCTATGTGGTAGACCTCGGGATCTTCGATCAGATAGTACTTGGCCCAACCGTCACCGATATCCTGGCGAACCACACCCGCAGCTAAATTGTGACGCCAATTGAACAGCGGATTCAAGTCCGCATCCGACCTGTACATGAATGATATTGCGTAAGCTACCTTCTTCACCGCATCTTCATAGCGACTGAAAAATGACGGCTCCTGCTCTCCCTCACGAGGTAGAGATTGCACGAGGTTGTACCCATTGGGCACCGATTCGATCCGAAACGCCATTTCGTCGTATATCCCCGCTATGACTCTGTTTTCACTGCGTCGCATCGGCATGAACCATGGAAATTTCCATCCTTTCGCGATGTACTGCTCACGCCAAAACTCGACAGCATCGTAAAAGGCCGTAATCTGCTCATCGGTGATACGCAACTCGACATTCCCCAGGCTACTCGATGTCACCTCAGGTACCCTTCCTTCCTCAGGTATGCCAATACCGGCCCCTCGTTGTAATCCACAGGCGGCACGATAAATATTTGTATTCCGTTGCCCTGCTGCTCGAAGCCTGGTGCCACAGGTCCGAGTTCAAGCCGCCAACCGTCCGGCAGCGGAACGTCTGTCACTACGTATGTATAGTACGGCTCCTGCAGTGAGTTGGGGGGAAGTGAACGCTCCCCGAAGCCCGAGCCCTTCGGGGCCAGATACCTTCCGAACTCACTACCGAAGCGGTCGAACTCAGTTCCTGGCGGCGGCACGTAATTTCGGTCGAAAATTATCGGATTACCAGAGGGGTCCAGCCTGAATCCGTTCTCGTCCGGATACTTCCACGCACCCGGCTTGTCAGGCGCATAGTCCGGAGCCGGGACACTGGGATCCCAGTACTTCTGCGCGAACTCCTCCGGAGTGAGAGTATCGCCGTATGGCATGTAGTCAGGCGGGATGATTCCGGTCGGCACATTGGGGTCGATCAGGTCGGGTCGGGGCTGCGCATAGGGCGGTAGGGCGTCGGTTTCGGGTAGATTGCGAATGGTTATCGGGGGCGGATTGTTCCCGATTGCGCCGCTTCCAGGTCTCGCGGAACCTCCTTTCGGTGGGACCGCTCCTCTGCCGACGCCTTCGGCCAGCTCTTCGCCGCCGCGGAGGAAGGGCCGGGCTGGGATCGCGGCTTCGCCGCCGATGATGGCGGTGCCGATGTCGAGGCCCATTTTTTGTTGCCAGTATTGGGGACCGTAGCGGACGAGGTCGTCGTAGCGGAGCAGGTGGCGGCCGAAGGTGGTCAGGAGTTCGGCGTTGGCGTTAGGGCTGTTCTGGTTTTCGAGGGTCCATTCGGCGTAGGAGGTGGCGGCGTTGCCGAGGATTTCGGCGTCGTCTTGGAGGCCTTCGACGCCGTGGACGCCTTGCAGGTTTTGGATGAAGCGGTTGAGGCTGGTGGCGGTGTGCCAGCCTTCGCGAAGCCAGTCTTTGGTTGCTTGGGATTTCGGATCTTCGAGTCCGGTCGGCGGGCTGTCGAGGGGTTTGCCGGTGGGGTCGAACCTTTGTGTGCTGCCGTCTGTTCCGGTGACGGTGTAGGAGTGGTCGGGGTTGAAGGTGATCTCTTGAATGGTCTTGGAACCGTGCACCGTGACGGAGATGAGGTTGCCTTGTTCGTCGACTGTGGCGTCGTAGGAGGTGCCTTCGCCGTTGAACGGTTCGTTGAAGGTGCGGGTGTATTCGGTGCGGGTGGTCGGGTCGGTCCCTGGGTAGCGGTAGGTGTTGGTGCTGACCGTGACGCCGTTTTCGGTGGAGGAGGTCGTGTTCTCGATGGTGTAGCCGCTTGGCAGCTCGGTTGTCGTGTTCGGTTCGATGGGACCGTGTTTGGTCAAGGCGAGCACATCGAGCAGGTCCATCGGGCCCTGCTGCTGTTGCGGCATCGGCTCGACGCCGGTCAACTGCTGGGGTGTGATCGAGGATTGTTGCGAGGGCTGGGACGGTCGTGGTGACGTGCGCTCGGTCGTGAACGATTGCCCTCCCGTAGGAGACCATTCCGTGCTGGTGCCGCCCGGGTTGGTCTGCAAGCCGGTACCGCTGGGCAAGGTCCTGCTCTGCCCAGGGGCCGGTGTGCCCTCGTTGACGATGTCGATCACGTCCGGCAGACCGCCGACACCGGGCTGCTGTTGCGGCATCGGATCGACGCCGGTCAACAGTCCGAGCGTGCCCATCGACGACGACTGGCCGGTGGTCCCCTTGCCGCCACCACCTTCGAAGTCGGCCTGCGGCTTGCTGTTGGCTTGTTTGACCATACCGCCGAGGGCACTGGACGGGGTGCTGGGCCGGGATCGACCCAAGGGGGCACCAGCGACAAAGGCAGCAGCGCCGGTCAGCGCCAGTAATGCCATGAGTCCATTGCGTGAGGCACCGCTGTCGGTGGTCGCGTCCACGACCGTCTCGCGTGCGGGGACAGGTATCGGCGCAGTGGGCACGGGACTGGGCGCCAGCGTCTCCAGAGGCGCGGATGGCGGTCCCGATAGCGTAGATGGCTCCGAAGGTTCCAGAGGTGCCGGTGGTGCACTACCCGGCGCAGGTCCGGGGGTTTGCGCGGGTGGCGCCACAGGGGTGTTGCCGGGCAGGGCTGGCTGAGTGTAGCCGGGCACGGGCACGATCGGGGTTCCGTCGCCGGGTCCGACCGGTGGAGGCGTGAGCGCCCCCGCGCGGGACCCGCCGCCGGTGCCGGGCTGGTTCGGGGCCCAGGTAGGTAGCGGCGGTTGCGAGGGCGTGGGTGGTTGTGAGGGTTCGGGAACATCGACACACGGCCAGCCCGGATGCATCTGCTGCCACTGCTCACACGGGATATAGGGTGCGGCATCCGAATGCGGTACCTCGGCCAGCACCGCGAACCCGACCCCGATACCCGCGGCCGTGACCGCCAGCACCGCCGCACTTAGGCGCACCCTTCGCCTCGGCGAGGTCACCGACGGCTCCCTCGCCGACTGTTCCTGGCTCGCGCGAACAGGGTATCGACACCCCACCACGTGAGCCGTCCAGCGATAGACATGTAGAGGAAGCACGCGAGGTAAACGAGGATCGCGCCGTACTCCTCGGACCAGCCCGGGATTCGGTCGAGGGTAGCGAACGCCGCGATCAGCATGCCCAGTCCGAGCACCGCGGGCACCGCGAGCAATCCGGTGTCACCCTCGGACTTGGTCGTGGTGCGATCGGAGCTCTCAGTGCGCATAGCGGCAGACCGCAAACCAGGCTCGGGCGAGGCCGGATAGCCGGTCGTGCGGGGTGTAGGGGTCGTGCTTGTCATCGAGAATCCTCACGTGAATGTGTCCCTGCCCGGCAGGGCCGCGGGCCAACGAGAACAGGTGCCAACGAGAACAGGTACGAGGTCACGGAGGGTGTATGGGAAGGCCATCGGACTGGATGCGGGAGGTGACCGGGCGAGCGCCGATGCGGTCGCCGGGGCATCCGGGCCACCAGCGAATAGTGGAGCGCCGTTTCCGGGACAAGGTCGCCGAGGGGCTGCTGCCGACGGAAGCCGCTGTCGCAGTAAGGGTATCGCCTGTCAAGGGAACTCGATGGTTCCGCGATGCTGGCGGGATGTCGCCGTATTCGCGGAGCCCGCCCAGTGGGCGTTATCTGTCGTTCGCCGAGCGTGAGGAGATCGCGCTGCTGCGGGTGCAGGGCAAGGGCGTGCGGCAGATCGCGACGGCGCTGGGTCGTAGTCCGTCCACCATCTCGCGGGAGCTGCGGCGCAACGCTGCCACCCGCGGCGGCAAGCTCGACTACCGGGCCTTGGTCGCCCAGTGGAAGGCTGAGTTGTTCGCCCGTCGGCCGAAGAAGGCGAAACTGCTTGAGAATCACCAACTTCGGCAGTACGTCCAACAACGCCTGGCCGGGCGGATCGCCGGCCCCCCAACCCCCTGGCAGCGGGGAACGAACGAGAGCACGAACGGGCTTTTGCGGCAATACTTTCCGAAAGGCACCGATCTATCGCGGTGGACTGCAAGATATCTCGCCACGGTCGCCCACGCACACAATACGCGGCCACGGAAGGTTCTCGGATGACGCACCCCGGCCGAAGCGATGGAATATCACCTACAATCGCTTCAACAGCACAGTGTTGCGTCGACCAGTTGAATCCGCCCAATTCCGGTTCCGAAAGTTCGTGAATGCATTGTCGGTCAATGGTTTACGGGGTTCGATGGGCAGGGTCGGGGCGTGTGGTGACAATGCGGCGATGGAGTCGTTTTCGCACTGCTGCAGAAGAATGTCCTGGACCGGCGACGCTGGGCAACCCGCGCGGAGCTGCGGTTGGCGATCGTGGTCTGGATCGAGAAGACCTACCATCGCACTCGCCGGCAACGCCGACTGACCCCGATCGAGTTTGAGACAATAAACCAGCCCGCGCTCGCGGCCTGAACCACCACACCCGCGAGTCAACCGAACTCGGGGCAGTCCCGTGTTCGCGCCGTGTTGATGAACTCGCATTCATCGAAGAATCCACCGACACAAGCCAATCCAGATTCCCGGTCGCGTCCGCGAGCGCGGTCAACGCGACCAGCACTCGATCCCAGGTCCTGTCACCGACATAGCGGCGATGCCGCTTCCACACCGTCTGCCACAGACCGAACGCCTCCGGCAAGTCCCTCCACTGCCCCCCGTCCGCAACCGGAACAACATCCCCTCCACCACCAGCCGATTGTTGGCGAAGTTACGGCCTACCTGGCCATCGGATTTCGGCAACAACAGCTCCAGCAGTTCCCACTGCTTATCCGTCAGAACCCGATACCGATCACCAACCACCGTCGCCACGGCGACCATGATGCCCGACCAACCGGCCCACCGGGCGCGATCCGAAAAGGCCGATTGGGAGACATGACCTAGGCGCGCCGATACGCTCAAGACCTGCTCCTTGCAGAGCTGACCGCAATTCGCCCGTGCGAATCACCTCTCCCGCCGCTCGGCATCGACGACGCTTCCAGCCACGAGATCGACGAATTGCTACTTGGCGAGCCTCGTGGCTGTCCAGTTCGGCTACAACACAGACTCGGCAGGCGGCGTCCGCCCCAGCTCTTCGGTTCAGCCGTGGGCCAACTCCTCGGCCATGCGGGCGGTGATGGTGGTCAGCACGCGGGCCGCCGCAGCCAGATCCTCGGGTGTGACCGCACCGTAGGCAGCTGCCACTATCGCACCGGACTCGGCGCGAACCTTGTCCGCGAGGTTCTTGCCCGCGGCGCTCGGCTCGATTGTGCCGTCCGAAATGACTTGCAGCAGACCGCTATCGAGCAGTGCTTGCAGACTGGCCTCGACGTCGGCGGGCGCCCACCGGGTAAGGCCCGCTACCCGGGTGATGTGGGCGGCCCGCTCGACCGGCTCGGTCGCTGCCAGTGTCTGGTTCAGTACGATCCACTGCCTCTCGTCCAGGGTGGTGCCGGCGAGTACTCGGGTCAGGACGGCGGCGTGATGCTTCTCCGCCTGGCCGATGATCGCCGGGCTGAGCGTAGCCGGGGCGGCGGGAACCGATTCGGTCGTGCCCGTGGCCGCGACCGTGGTGTTCGAGTGCGGCCCGGTCGCTCCGGTGCAGCCGGCGAGCAGCAGCGCCGCGCCGACGACCGAAACCGCGCCGACGAAGGCGGCAGTTCTATTGAACACTTGTGAAACCCATTCCTGTTCAGGCGCTTCGGATATCGATCGGGTTCAGGCGTTGGCCAGTTCCTCGGCCATGCGGGCGGTGATGGTCACCAGCACGCGGGCCGCGATGGCCAACTCCTCAGCGGAGACCGCGCCGTAGGCGGGGCCCAGAATTTTGCCGGACGCGCCGCACACCTGAGCGACCATGTCCCGGCCGCGCTCGGTGATCTCCACCCGGCCACCGGCGGATTCGGCCAGCAGCCCATCCGCGATCAGGGCCGTGACGGCGTCGGCGACCGTGGCGGGTTCCCACTGGGTCATCCCCGCGACCTTGGCGACGTGGACCGAGCGCTCGACCGGGCCGGCGGCCAAGGCCTGGTTCAGAGTGATCCAGCGCTGCTCGTTGAGCGTGGTGCCGGACAGGGCACGGGTCAGGGTGGCCGTGTGGTGCTTCTCCGCCTGGCCGATGATCGCCGGGTTCAGGGTGACGGGGGCGGTGGTGCTCATTGCGATCTCCTTGTTCGAGGTGGTGCTCGGTGATGTGGACAATACTGATACTAAGTCCCATCAGTGCGCAAGTCCCAAGTGATACTCAGTTTCTTTAGCGCTTGAGGTTCTTCTTTGCGCTAGGATCTCGGCATGCCGATCGACGACCGTGCCCTCCCACTGCGTGAACGCAAGCGGCTCCGCACCCGCCGGACTCTCGCCGACACCGCCCTGCGGTTGTTCGCGGAGAAAGGCTTCGCCGCCACCACCGTCGAGGAACTGGTCGATGCGGCAGAGGTCTCCCGCAGCACCTTCTTTCGCGCCTTCCCCACCAAGGAGGCCGTCGCCATCGAGGCCGAAACCGAGGTCTGGACGGGCTATCTCGACGCCCTGGCCGAACGCGAACTCACCGGGCCGGTCCTCACCGCACTACGCGACGTCCTCATCGACGCCGCCGTCGCGCTCCCGGAGGACTGGAACGAGCGCTATATCGCCACCCGTCGACTGGCCCTCACCGCACCCAGCGTGCTCGGCCATATCGACTACACCCGCTCCGGCGTGAAAACTCGAATCGCCGCGCATCTTGCCGCCGAACTCGCACTCCCCGAGGATGATCTGCGGCCACGCATCCTCGCCGAACTGGCCATCACCGCCTGGAGCCACGCCGGCCGCGGCTGGGTCGCCGCCAACGGCACCGGTGGCCGAGCCGAACTCGTCAACCGACTCCGCGAAGCCTTCGACGCCATCCCCGACGCGCTCCAACTGTCGACGTGATCCGGTCACCACTCGCCACATGAGACTCAGGGCGGTCGCGGCGGGCCGCCTCGTTCCGCGCCAATCGACCCGCCGCGAACCAGCGCCAGGCTGCCATCGAGGTCTGTGCGCGCCTGTCACATCGAGGTCAATAGTGTGCGCACTATCGGCGGTCAGCCCGCCCAGCGACGCCGAGCCGATGTTCCGACTGTTCAGCCATCCACTGATCGGGCGAAATGGAATGCCATGATCGACATACCCTGCCCGTGGTAAAAGCGGTGCGCCCCAACATTTGTCACCCCTGAGTCGAGTTCGATGCGCACACATCCGGCGGCACGGGCACGGTGCTCCATCTCCGTCAGCAACCGTGCGCCGACGCCTCGGGACCGGGCCTCAGGAGCGGTGATCAAGTCATCGATGAACAGCAACCGGCCACGGCTGGTCGCGAGCACACGATGCGTCGCCACCCCGAGGCAGTGCCCCTGCGGATCGAAGGCACCGGTGAACACCAGACCCTGCCGATGGCCCTCCTCAGCAAATTCCGAGAAACCGACCCCGAGATCAGGTCGCAGCGCCTGTATCAGCGGCGCGACAACCGCCGCCATCTCGGGCTGGCCAGGTGCGATGTCCACTATCGTTATCTCCATATATCGCAGCGTAGCGGCACGGTGACGATCGAGACGCCGACAGCGCCGATACGCAAAGGCTCACCTCGCCCGCTGCAGTATCTGGTCGTTCACGGGCACCACGATCGGCCAGATCGGCGACATCAGACAACTCTCAGCGATCAAAGCCGACGACTCCGAGACCGATGGACGCCCACCACCCGGGCACCTGCTCACCCGTCATGGAACCGCTCCTCAGCAGCTACAAATCCGTTACACCTTCGACGCTCGACGAAGGCA
This sequence comes from Nocardia brasiliensis, assembly GCF_011801125.1. Classification (NCBI taxonomy): domain Bacteria; kingdom Bacillati; phylum Actinomycetota; class Actinomycetes; order Mycobacteriales; family Nocardiaceae; genus Nocardia; species Nocardia brasiliensis. The sequence continues at coordinate 1,681,185 of NZ_CP046171.1, read as the reverse complement.
TGTCTGTCTGGGCAGCATTTTCGCGGCCGGACATCGTTCGTGCGGCCGCCAGGTTCGGGTATCGCCTTCGACATGGAGCATGAAATCTCTAGAACGCTCGCGAGACCGTTGTGTTTAGCAGCTATTCATCCGGCCATGTCGCCCCTAGTGGGCGTTTCATCCGACACAACGGGGAGAGATCGATGGATGCACTACAGCCACATTCGAATTCGGCACCAAGACCGAAACGCTGACCCGGCTGTCGGGGCTGGTCGAATCAGGCCACACTGCTGCCTTCGCCGCTGACTGCCCGTCTGGCCGTGCTGCCAGCCTTCACCATGCCTATCTATCTCGAGTCCGAAACTCGTAGTGCGGCAAAGCGTGGACCACTATCTCGGAGCATGGCGATCAGCCAACGACGTCCAAGCCCAACTGGGTGCTGAACTCTTCGATCGCTTTCTCGACTTCGCGCAAACCCGGTTACAAAGCCAGAGCGAAGTCGAGACGACTTACACGACCAGAGCGTGGGCCGCACGACGCCGGTAGCACCACGGCGGCAATGCAACTAGATCCGCGCATCCACCTCTTGCGATAGCCTCCCTTGTGCTGATGTGGTACTAGCTTGTGCGGAAAAGGAATTGGCGTAGGCGCGACGAGATCAGATGTTCGTGCTCGTCGGGATGGAGCTGGGCAGCAGGAAGCCGTAGGGCTCGCGCTGGGTGTTGCGCGCGTTGATCGTGTCCTCGGCGGCGCGCAGGGCGGAGCGGAAGCGGTCCAGCGGGCCGCCTGGGCCCACGATGCGCGGGTCGTTAATGGCGTTGCCGAACGGAAAGCTGTTGGTTCGGTAGTCGCCCAGTGGGCGATAGTGCACGCTGCCGAGGCTGTCGAGCACATACAGCTGGGCGATGGAGCTCAGCAGACACGGCAGCATGCGCACCCAGTCGGTTTCGGCGTGGCCGGTCGCGGTGGTGGGCGCGGGGGCCGCGGTCATGCCGCTGTAGTAGGCCGCGAACTCCATGAAGTCCTTCTGCGGGAAGTTGACTGCGGCGTGCTGCGCGCTTGCGGTGAACACGATCATCGTGACCACCTCGATCAGTTGATCGATGCTGTCGATTCTGGTGAAGCCCTTGACCTTTCCCACCGTGGCGAGTTCGTCGGCCCAGGCGACCAGTTCGGTATCGGCCCGCACGTCGGCGTCGTCGCTGTAGTAGACGCGCACGTACTCCTCGACCCAGCTCTGGATCGTGTCCCAGATCAGCAAGGCGTCATCGCGATACGGGTAGCGCAGCTGTGGGCCGTCGACGCCGCGCGCGGCGAACTCCCGCGCGGGCATGTGCTCGTAGAAGTCCCACTCCAGTCGGGCCTTGCCCGCAGCGGAGATCTGGTTGCTCAGCTCGGCCGCGAAGATCAGATCACCGCTGGCCTCCGGTGCCAAGATGAGGTAGGTGGCCAGCTCGTTGATGAACAGCGAGCCCTCGAAATGCGGCGTCAACAGGATGTTCAACGGATGGTTTGCGGCCAGGTGCCGTCGCGTGGCCACGCAGAACGCCTCGCTGACCAGGTGGGTGCGGGCGAGGTGGGAGAAGAGTTCATGATGGTTGAAATCGGCGGTGTGCACCACCGTCTTCGCCATCTGCCAACCCCAGTAGCGATCGCCGTCGTTCGGCCCCGGCCGCAGGATCATGACGTGCTTGCCGGGGTCCTGGCCGCACTGGATCGCCACCGGCTCGAGTTCGCCGCCACCGGCGGGAACCGCGAAGGCGGCGATCGGAGCGGTGTTGTAGCCCGGCCCGGTCAGCAACTTGTAGGTCACCGATTCCGAAGCCGACGACCCCAATTCGACATAGTCGGCCAAATACAGCCGCCCCTGCGCGATGGCCGCGCTCAGGCTGTCCTGCGCGCCCATGACCGACGCGTAACCCGCGTTGTCGAGCGGGAAGTTGGCGGGCAGCGCACCGCGCACCCGCCGCAGCACCATCGGGTTGCCACCCGCGACACGCATGCGGGCGAACAGCATGTCGTCGTGGATCCGTTCGGCCACCGGTGGCACCGGCAGGGTCAGATAGAGCTTTCGGTAACGCTCGACTCCGTCGGCGGTGCCGAAGTTGCCGACACCAGGACTGTCGAACATCTTGCGCAACGCCGCGAACAGACCCCCACGGATCTGGTCGAGCGTGCGCAGCGCGATCTCGGCGGTCTGCATCGCGAGGTGTGCGGCGCCACGCGCCACGGGGTCCAGCGGCTCGCCTACCGGGCCGCCCAGCACCGGGGCCACCGTCCGGACTACCCCGTCCAGTGCGTTCTTCGCGCCGACCAGTTGGTCCACCAAGGGCTGCAACAGATCTCCGGCCAGATGGCTGAAGTGCTGGGTCAGCGCCAGCAGGATGTTGGAGATGACCTGATACTGCTGATCGAGGGAGATGACGAGCCATTCCAGCGTCGGGTTGTCCTCGATGGACAGCGACGCGGCCATGGGCACGCCCCGCACGTGATTCGCGGTTTCGGACCACACGTACTTGCCCTGCAGCCGGGCGAGTTCGGCCGCCCGCGCGGCGGGGTTCGGATCCTGTTGCGGCAGCAGCGGATTGACGGGGCCGGGGCGCTGCGGATCGCCGAACGGCAAGGGCAGATCAAAGGGCGCCGCATCGGCCGACGCCGCAGCGAGGGCTCCGATGCCCGAGGCGCTCGCAACCACAGTGCTTCTCAGAAAACTTCTACGTTCCATCACGATCCTAATCGGGTTCGCCGGTTCCCCGACACCGATGGCGTCGAGGTGCGACCCGTTGCCGGTACCGACGGGTTGCCCAGAACAGTCGCACCAGCAAATACTCAGCAATAATTCGCACGGGGCGAAAGGGCTTTACCGGACAAGCGTCCTGCAGCAATCCCCCGCCAGAAAGCGACCGCCGCGCCGCCACCGGACCACTTTCACCACCTCGCAGCGAAGTAATCACACCCGCAGGCCAGCAGGGGAACCCCTGCTCGAATCACCCCATTGTCGGAGACATCACAGCCGATGGATAAACAAGTCGAGTTTGTCGACGGCGCCGTTACAGGGGTATGCGGACAAAGCATGTCCGCCCGCACCCTTGCCCGAAATATACCCAATTCATAAGGTTGCCAAAAGTTTGCCATCGAGCAGGTGCTCGCTTTCCAGCCTAGGAGCGCATACCCATGCGAATTCTCAGCCGTATCGGCATCTCGTCCGTCCTGGCGCTCTGCGTCGTGGCGGGCAGCGCGTACGCCGCGCCCCCGGACGCACCGAGCGGCCCAGCCGGTCAGCTGTACGTGCCCGAGGTGCAGAACGACACGATCGCGGTGATCGACACCGCGACCAACACCGTCACCGACCGCATTCCGACCGGCCCCATCACCAAGCCGGGCGTGCTCGCGGTCACACCGGACGCGAAGAAGGTCTACTCCGGCAATTTCGGCTTCACACCGCCGAGCGTCACGGTGATCGAACGGCCGTCGAACACGACCAAACACATCCCCATCGAGGGACCCGCGCTCGGCATCTTCACCTCCAGAGACGGTAAAGAAATCTTTGTCCCCGAACTCGGTTACGTGATCGAGGTGATCGACGTCGCGACCGACACCGTCGTTCGCAAGATCCGCTTCCCCGATCTGGGTGGCGGCCGGCTCCCAGATATCCCCGCGGGCGCGATCCAGGGGCCCGACGGGCTGCTGTACGTCGGATACACCCAGAGCGGCATCATTCAGGCGATCGATCCTGTCACCGGAAATACCGTGCGGCCGCCGCTCATCGTCGGTGGCGTGGCCAGTTTCTGGTACACCTTCAGCAAAGACGGATCGAAGATGTACGTCGATTCGATCAACAGCCTCAGCGTCGTCGACATGAAGGAATGGCGGGTCACCAAGCTGATCCACACCAGTCCCGACGGCAACTGGACGCCGGGTAACCCGGGCGCGTTCGTCTCCACCCTGTCGCCGGACGGCAGCAAGCTCTACGTGACCCTCTTCGGCGGGAAGGACATCCTGATCGTCGACACCACCAAAGATGAAGTGATCGGGCGCATTCCGACCTCGGGATCGGCGACCGCCATCGAGTTCAGCGCGGACGGCACCCGCGGTTACATCACCGATGTCGGCCCCTCGACCAACCCGTATGTGGGCCCGATACCGGAGATGGTGTTGTTCGCGAACCTCGTCACCGCGGGCATCGGGCTCACGCCGGGCCAGGTGATCGTCTTCGATCCGCGCACCGATCAACTTGTCGGCGACCCCATTCCGTTGAAGATCGGCCTCGGCGTGCCCGCCTGGCTGCCGCACGTGGGGTAGCGCAGGATGACGATCCCCCGCTACACGCTGACCGATCCGCCATCGGACGACGCCGGATACACGACGTCCTGGACGGTGCGCGGTGGCGATGTCGACCGGCACGGCCGGTTACGCCTGGACGGTATCGCCAGATACCTACAGGACATCGCCTGGGATGACCTGCACAGCAACGGTTTCGCCGAGTCCGATCCCTCCTGGATCGTGCGGCGCAGCACGCTGGAGGTGCTCCACCCGATCCGGTGGCCCGACCGAGTCCGGTTGCAACGCTGGTGTTCCGGCGTCTCGACCCGCTGGGCGAACATGCGGGTCCGGATCACCAGCGCGGCGGGCGGTCTGGTCGAGACCGAGGCATTCTGGATCAACGTCGACGAAAAGACCGGCACGACAGCGCGAATCAGCGAGGCAGGCTTCGCGCACCTGGCCAAGACGACCGACGAGCACCGGCTGCGCTGGCGGCCGGAGCTCGTCGGCGCGCCCGGCGCGATCGACCAGCGCGACAAGCCGTTCTCGCTGCGCGAGACCGACATCGACCTGTTCGGCCACGTGAACAACGCCGTCTACTGGCAGGCGGTCGAGCAGTTCCTGCCCGCGCACTCCGACCTGCTGGACCGCCCCCATCGGGCGGTCCTCGAGTACAACCGGCCCATCGCACCCGACACCCCGGTGCTGGTCCGGACCGAAAACCGCCCGAGCGGGCTGCACCTGTGGTTTCGCACCGACGACGGCGTCAACGCCGCCGGTATCGTGCACGCTCTGCCCCCGACGAACGAATGAGTTCCGTAGTGACCAGGCTCCAACGTCCCACCACCGGCGGGCTGAACCGGCGCGACGCGCTGCGGCTCGCGCTCTTCGGCACCGCCGCCCTCGGTATCCCCGGTGTCGCACAAGCGAATCCGACGGTCGCGGGGTCGAGTACCGGCCCCGACGGCGCCATCTGGATCCCGAGTTACAGCAGCGGATCGGTGCTGAAATTCGACCCGGCCACCCTGACGGTGCTGCAGGAGATACCCAACGTCGGCGACCACCCCATGGTGATCAAGGCGCTGCCGGACGGCTCACGCCTGTTCGTCGGCAACTTCGGCCCGGGGAACCCGTTCACCTGGAACGTCTCCGTGATCGACGTGCCGACCGGGAAGGTGCTCGACCGGATCCCCACCCTCGGCGCCCCCTACGCGACCATCATCCTCTCCAGCGACGGACGCTACCTGTTCATCCCCACCTCGCTGTCGGTGACGCAGGTGCTCGACACCAAGACCCTGGAGATCGTGCGGACCCTGCCGATGCTGCTGCCGCCGGGCGCCGCGCACATCGAGGTCTCGCTCGACGCCTCGTCGCTCTATGTCTTCTCGGCGGCGGGCACCCTGACCGAGTACGACGCGGTCACCGCCGCGGTCAAGGCGCCGCCGCTGTTCCTCAACGGCGTCACGCCGGGCTGGGGCGGGATGTCCGAGGACGGAAGGACGCTCTTCGCGGTCAATTTCTGGGCCGGGGTCGCCTTCGTCGACGTACCGAGCTGGACCGTGCGCGCCACCACGTTCCTCCCGCTCTGGTCCGAACCGATCTCCGGGACCCTGACGCCGGACGGCAAGCATCTGTGGGTGTGCCTCTACAACGACAACCAGGTCGTCATCCTGGACGCGCAGACCGGGGCCGAGGTCAACCGCTTTCCGACCGACGGCGCCGCCGTGTACGTCGGCTTCTCCGACGGCGGCAAGACCGCGTATCTGACCACCGTTTCCGACGGTATCCCGCTGCCCTACTTCAACCCGCTCGCCGGCTGGTACCACGCCAAACAACAGGCCTGGGACCCGTTCATGATGAATCTGGCGAACCTGGATGCCTCGCTCGTCGCCTACGACACCGCTACGCTGCAACGGCTGCGCTCCTACACCACCAAGGGCGCATTCGTCGCCGGTGTCTACCCCGAGTAGTTCACCACCCATCCCGCACCCGTCCGAGCGTATCCCCCGGTGAGCCTGGGTATGCGAGCACGGAACGGGTGCGGGAGTGCGGGTTACGCGGCCAGGCGTCGTGCCAGCTTGCGCAATCGCCTGCGATACGAGACGTGTTCGACCTGGAGCCAATGGCGCTCGGAACCGTAGTAGTTGATGCCGCCGTTGAGCTTCGGACCGTAGACGGGATTCGCCTTTTCCTTCCGGAACCCCGCGGCACGCTGCGGGTCGGTGTCGAGCAGGTGCAGATACCGCGCCATGATCTGCGCCTGGTAGTCCATGATCGGCCAAGTGCCGGTGGATATTTGGAAGTAGCCGATAACGAAGAGGTTGTCGAACTCGGGGTGGAAGGCGTGCAGGTGCAGCGCCGGGATGGGCCCGGTGGACCAGTTCAGATACGCGCGGTCGATGAACGGGAACTCGGCCTGGTGGTAGCCGGTGGCATAGACGATGGCATCGATGTGCTCAACCGAACCGTCCGCGAAACGCACATGGTCACCGCACAATTCGACGGCCTCCGGCTTGACGTCGATCTCGCCGTGACCGAGCTGGTAGAGCAGGGTCGAGTTCATCACGAAATGCTCTTCCAGCAGTTTGTGTTCCGGCCGTGGCATGCCGTAGCGCACGGGGTTGCCCGCGCTGTTCAGCCGAAGCAGCGGTTTGCCCATGGCGCGCACCAACGCTCGCGGCATCCGGAACTTCAGCACGAACTCGTAGTACGCGTCAGTCGGCATACCGAACATGTACTTCGGCCAGATGTAATTGCCGCGCCGCACACTCAGCAGCGTGCGCGCCGCCGCCTGGCTGCTCTCCACCGCGATATCGCAGCCCGAGGTACCGGCGCCGATCACGAGTACCCGCTTGCCGCGCAACACGTCCGGGCCGCGGTAGTCGGCCGCGTGCATGGACAACCCGTCGAAGGTGCCGGGCAATTCGGGGCGGCGTGGGGCCCAGTTGTGTCCGTTCGCGATCACCACACCGCGGTAGCGGCGCACAGCGACGCCCGCGGCCGTGCGAACCCGGATCAGCCACTCGGTGCCATCGGCGGCCCGCCATACCGATTCGACCGAGCTGTCGAACTCGATGTGCTCCCGCACGCCGAAGTGGTCGGCATATGCGCGCAGATAGGACATGATGTGCCGCTGCCCGAGGTAGGTGGGGTACTCCGCCGGAATCGGGAAGTCCGTGTATCGGATGTAGGGCTTCGAGGTGATCAGATGGATCGACGGATAGGCGCCACTGGTCGGGCAGTCCGGATTCCAGGTGCCGCCTACGTCGCTCGCCCGCTCGACCACATCCACCGGGATGCGGTACTCCAGCAGGTTCTTGGCCGCGGTCAGCCCCGCGGCGCCCGCACCGATCACGCAGTATCGATCGCCGCGATCCTCGATCTCGGCCGCCACCGGCGTAGACGTACCCGAATCACCCTTACGCATAACGAATCCCTCGCATGGTCAGTCGTACTTGTCCGGCAGGCGTGTAGGCGGTCGAGGTCGCGCCCGCGGCCGTCACCCGGCCCGCAGAGCCGCTGAGCGGGCCGGGAAACTCGATCGCCTCGATCCGTAGGTGCGCGAGCGCAGTCGGCGCCTGCCGCCGATACGCATGCCACAACAGCGTTTCCAGCTGGTTCAACGGCAGCACCGATCGTGGGGCCGGTACCGCGAGCACCAGATCTTGCCCGCGGTCCGCGACCACCTCGGCCGAGCCGGCTGTCGCCGCGTCGTCCCGCACCGACCAGCGCCCGAGCCGCAAGGCCTGCCCGTTCCACTGCAACCGCCGCACCGAGCCGCCCCCGACCGGTATCTCCTCGGTGCGGCCCGCATCGTCCGGCCCGTCGCCGGTGTCGCCGTAGTGCAGTGTCGCACTCGCCAATTGCGTTGCCCTGAACCATATCTCGACTGACACCTGCCACGCGCGGTGATCGGACGGCTGCCGGAGTACGCCCGCCCGCAGCCGGGCGCCGATCCCTGCCTCCCGGAGCGCGGACAGATTGACGCGAATGTCGCCTATGGCCGACAGCGGCGGTACGGGACCGTCGGGCTGCACCCAATCCGCCAGGGACCGTAGGTATTCCAGCAGCAGGCCGAGTGGCATCGCGGGGCTGCCGTCGACGCGGAAGTCGGCGAACGCCGGTGCCAGTTCGTCGCCGAGGACGAGTTCGGTCTCCAGCGTCGAACCGGCTACGAAACGAGTCGGAGCCCCTAGGAAGAGCAGGCGCCCGGCCAAGTGGTCGAGTCCGATCAGGCCCGCGGCGGGCGGGTAGGCGCGCAGCAGGACCGGCGTGATCGCCTGACCGAACGCACCGACGAAGGTGAACTCGCCCGCGCTACCGGCCAGAATCTCGCGCTCCCAATGCCGCAACCCTTCCGGCACCGACATCGCCGACATATACGCCAGCGTCGCTTCGTAATTCGTGATGATGCCGAGCCGTTCCCAGGTCGGCCAGCACATGGTCGCCACCGGTACCGGGCGAGCCAGGCCGGATCCGGTGCCCGCGGCCCACCGCCCGATCCGGCTCGCCGCCTCGTTCGCCGCGGCGTACTCCAACTGGCCGACCATTCCGCCCCAGCGGCCCGCGAGCGAGCCCGCCGTGCTGAAGAACCGGACCGGGGGCCGATCCTGCAGGGCGGCAATCAGATTCAGCAACCCCGTCACTTTGACGGCCGTCGTCCGGCGCACGACCTCGGCCGATTTTCCGGGCAGCCGGACCGGCGCGTCGACACCGGCGTCGTGCACGACACCGGCAAGGCCGGGTCCCGCCGCCGCCAGCAGCGCCCGCACCTGGTCCGGCTCGGTCACGTCGCACTGGTAGTAGTCGATATCGAGCCCTTCGGCCTTGGCCGCGGCCAGCCGCGCGAGCAGCTCCCGTGCCAGCGTGGCCCGCTCGAGCGCGGCCCGGGCCGCGGCCAAGGTGCGCTGCCTCGCCGCAGCGACCAGGGTTCTCTCACGGTAAGCCCGAAACTCGTCCTCCGACAATGTGTTCACCGCGTCGCCGGGGTCCGGCAGTGGGCTGCGCCCGCTGACGAGCACCCGGCAGCCGTACTTCCCGGCCAGCTGCCGGGCCAGGGCGAAGCCGATGCCACGGCCGCCACCGGACAGCACCACCACATCGCCTGGCCCCAGCGTGAGCACGGGATCGGGTACCTCGGCACGCTCGGCGACCAAGGTGTAGCGCCTGCCGTCGGCATGGCCGATCTCGAATGGCCCCCAGCGGTACAGTTCCCGGCACAGTTGCGCGGCCATCGCCGCGTCCAGCGGTTCGACCCGCGTCGCGGCCGCGGGAAAGTCGAGCACCCGGACGTTAACGTTGTCGAATTCGCGCGGCAGGCTTTTCGCCAGACCGGCCCACAGTCCACCGAGGGGCTGGGCCAGCGGCCCGCAGCCGTAGCCGTGCGTGCCGTCCATCCGCGTCACCGCCACGTAGAACAGGCGCTCGGTGCCGGATTCGGCGCGCCAGCGCTCATAGCAGCCGCGCAGCAGTTCGATCGTCTGCCACAGCTGCTCACCCCACCGCTCGGAGTCGGAAAGGTCGAAGGGCTGTTCATGATTCAGGTCGACGATGCCGTCGAGCCGGCCCATGTCCCACAGGAAGGCGGCTACCTGGCCGCCCTCGTGCGGCGGCTCGAGCCGTGCGGGCGCCGCACCGGCCGCGCGCAGCGCCGACATCACCTGGCTGGCCGACTCGCCGCTACCGCCGAGCACCGCGATCCGGCGGCCGAGCAATCGTGGGCTCGGCTCGTTCGGTACTGCCTCGACCTCCCTTGGGCGCCAAACGAACCGGCGCACCGGCTGCACCGATCCAGCGGATGTTTCGCGCGCGGCCGATCCGGCGCCGGGCGGTCCGAGCGGCGTCGCGCGATCCTCGCGCACGTCGATCATGCGTCCCTCGGCACGATCCGCAGCCCGATGCCGCGGGCGGGCCGCAGGGAAACAGCGGTCGACAGTTCCTCGCCGAGTCCAGGCAGGGCATGAAAGGTGAACCGCGACACCATCATCGCCAAGGTCAGCGTCATCTGGGTGAGCGCCATCGACTCGCCGACGCACTTGCGCTGGCCGCCGCCGAACGGGAAGTAGGTGTAGCGCGGGCGCTCGCGCTTGGCCGCCTCGGTGAACCGCTCCGGATCGAATCGGGTCGGATCGTCCCACAGGTCCGGATGTCGGTGCGTCACATAGGGGCTCAGGAACACGCACTCCCCCGCGGGCACGTGGCTGCCCGCGATGTCGTCGTCGTCGACCGTCGCGCGCGGAAACACCCAGATGGGCGGATGCAGCCGTAGTGCCTCGTCGAGCACCATCCTGGTGTAGGTCAGCTCTGCCAGGTCCGCGAGGTGCGGTTCGCCGCTGCCACCGAAGACCCGCTGGGCCTCCTCGAACAGGCGCTGCTGGACCTCGGGGTCGCGCGCGACCTCGAACAGGGTCCAGGCCAGCGCCGTGGCGGTGGTCTCGTGTCCGGCCATGAAGATCGTCATCAGCTCGTCGCGCACCGCCACGTCGTCCAGTCCGCCGGAATCCGCCTCAGCGAGCAGCAAATTCACCAGGTCCGGCCGGTTGCCGTGGCTACCGTCGCGGTGCGCGGCGATGATCCGGTCGATCACCTCGTGCAGCACGTCGCGGGCCGCCACGGTCCGCCGATTCGACGGGAAAGGCATCCAGGCGGGCAGCAGTTCCGGCATGGTGCCGCGAAACACCATCGCCCGCACCGCCGTGTCCATGGCATCGCCGATCCGCTCCCGATCAGCGGCCAGGTCGGTGTCGAACATGATGCGGCCCATCGCGCTCAGCGTGACGCCCATCATCTCGGGCACGACGTCACCGGCGTAGCCATCGGGTCCGAGGGTTTCCCAGCGCCCGATCGCCTCCGCGGTCGCCGACGCCATCGTGTCGACCATCTCCCCGATGGCCATCCGATGGAACATCGGGTTGATCGTGCGCCTGCGCTCCCGCCAGAGCGGACCGTCGGTGGTCAGCAGCCCGTCGCCCATGAAGATCTTGAAGCGCTCGTAGCCGATACCTCGCACGTAGTTGGCGTTGTTGTCTTGCAGCACATGCTTGATGCCGTCGGGGTGGAAGACCAGTGTCGCGGTCAGCAGGCCGAGTGGCAGCCGCACGGTATCGCCGTAGCCGCGGCGCAGCGCCTCGAACAGGGTCGGTGCGTCGGTGCGCAACGCCCGAATATGGCGCAGCAGCCGATGTGCCCCGACCGGCCCCGGCGGCAGTCGGTGTGCGAGATCCGCGTCCAGGATCGCCATGTCAATCGTCTCCTTCTACCGCGACCCGTGCGAGGCCGGTGGTTATCGCTTCGAGTCCCTTGAGTGCCAGGATGATTCGCCCATCCGGGCGGACCGCGACGAACAGATTGCCCGCGCCATCCCCCGCCGTCGCCGTGTCCGGCACCATCGCGTACAGCTCGATCGGGCCGCCGTCGCCCAGGCGGGCGTCGTTGGTGTACTCGTACAGGTCGAGGCGCGCGATGCGCAGCGGTGCGGCGACGGGCGCCCGGTCCAGCTCGTCGCCCGCCGCGAGCACACCAGTCCGGAGCAGGCCGTCGATGAGCAGCACCGGCACGCGGAACCGGGAGAACACCGGGTGGCTCGGCGCCAGCTCCAGGCAGTAGGTCGACCGCTTGCCGAGTGGGTGCAGCCTGGGGTTCGACGTCGTTTCGAAGACACCGGTCAACCGGATCGGCGCGTCCGCGCGATGGTACGGATCGACAACAGGCTGTTCGGTGGCCGGATACCAGGGCGTCCAGCGCGGCGCGGGCGACAACGTCGGCGCCAGCAATACGATCACGCTGACGTGCGGCCGGTCGCGGACGAGCACCGTTCCGTTCGGCGCGATCACGTCCTCGGTCACCTCGACACGGACCCGCGCGTGCGCGGGATCGGTTCGCTCGTCGAGCAACTCGGCACGAATGCGCTTGCGCACGGGACGATCCGGACGGTGCACCTTGAGGAAGTGGTGAAAGGTCAACTCCTCCATGGCATATCCACGCCAGCCGGGCAGCAACGCGGTGGCCGCCTGCAACGCCAGCTCCGCGGCGAACGCGCCCGGCAGGGTGGCCACCCCGTTGACCAGGTGGTCGGCGAGATAGGCGTCCCGATCCAGGTCGAAGTCGCGCTCGTACACCGCCCACGGACGGCCGTCCACCTGGCCCGCGGCCACCTGCCGATCGAGATAGAACGGTCGCGGGCTCGGCCCGAGGAAGCCGGGCAGCAACGCGTCGACCGCCCCGTACTCCGCGACGCCGAGATGCGCGGTGTAGGGATGCGGATGCGCGGCGCGCACCTGGCCGAGGAAGTGCTGGATGCCTTCCGCGGTGGACATGTTCGAGTACTGCCCCGTCTTGTCGAAATAGGCCTTGGTCAAGGGGTTCGCACCGAGGCCGACCTCACCCCACAGCGTCCAGCCGATGGTGAGCTCGTCGCGGCCCGCGGCCGCGCCCGCCACCGCGGCGGTGCCGAGAAAGTCGTTGGCCGAGGCGTAGTCCACCTCGCCGACCTGACCGGTGACGCCGAGTAGCGAGCCGAAGTTGCACCACCGGCGCGGCGGCCTGCCGGCAAGCGCGGCAACGAGATTGGTGTAGGCGAGCAGTTTGAGATCGCGCACCCGCCGGAACTCGTCGAAGTCCTTCGTCGCGATCGGCGCGGACCGATTGCGGCCCGCGGCATTGATCAGCAGATCGATCCGGTCCTCGGCGGCGTGCACGCACGCCATGGCCCGCTCGACCGCCGCAGGGTCCTCGACGTCACACGACAGATACGCCACGCTGGTGGCCCCGGCCTCCTCGAGCCTGCGCAGCGTGCGCGCCGTTCGACGCGCGTTGGCGAACCGCTCGAATTCCGCGTTCAGCACGCGCGGCGCGACGGTCGGGTCCTCGGCCCGCCGCCGGCGCAGATATTCCTTCCTGGCGCCGGCGAATTCGGCGTCGTCGCAGTCCCGGTAGCGTGCGGGCAGCGCATCGAGGTCACTGCTGCCGAGGATATAGAACCGGCCACCGGAGCCGCGGGCCAAGCCGAGCAGCACTTCGGCGGTGATACCCCGGCCACCACCGGCCGCGACCACCACCGAATCCCGCGTGAGCCGATAGCCGTCCGGATTCGAGTCGGCCGACACCGTCAAGGTCGCCCGATACCGGACCGCATCACGGTAGTAGGCGACCGGCAGGGACCGCGACAGCATCGATTCCGACGCGACGAGGTCGATGGCCGCAGGCAGGTCACCGTCGCTCGCCAGGGCGAACACCGCACTTCGCGGCCATTCGAGGGCCGCGACCTTGATCGCGCCGGTGAACAGGCCCGTGTACGGACGCGGCGCGGTACCGTCCATCGCGCGCAGCAGCAGTGCCACGGTGGATGACTCGGGCTTCGCTAGGGCGGCCGCGCGCTGTCGTGCCGCGAGGAACCACAGATCATGCAGCGCGCGTAGCGTTTCCGTGCGTTCGGTGCCGACGTCAGCCGACAGATCGACGACCAGGCGCAGATGCCGGACCTCGCCCCGTGGATCCAGCCGCTCCAGCAGCTCGCCGACGGCCTCGGGGGTCACCCGCGGCACCCACACGACGCCGTCACCCTGCTGCAATGAGAGCACCGTCGTACGGCGCGGTATGACGTGGCCGCGCAGCGCCCGGGGATCATCGATCAGCAGCAATGTCGCGGCCTCGGGCAGGAATTCGATCGGCGGGCGGACCGCCACGCCGGGGTCCGCGGTCAACGCCCACGTGTGCACGTCGACGCGGCTGTCCGAGATCGTGTCCCCACCACGGTTTTCCGGCATGTCAGTAGCCGATTCGACGGGGAGCGTCACAGTTTCGCCCACGGGTACCGTCGCGTCGCGCTCACCCACCGACACCGCGGGCGCTGCCGCGGTGCCCGCCTCTTCCCGGAATTCCGGTCCGGTCACCCGGATCGCGGCGTCCGCGCCGCCGTTCCCGCCACGGCACCGCACCATCACCGAGCGGTCGGCACCGACGGTGTCCAGCGCCGTCAAGATGCCGAGCGCGCCCTCCGCACCGAGCAGGTTCGGCCGCGAATCCGACTGCGGGGCACCACATTCTATTTCTTCCGCGCTGCCGCGCGCGGCCGCCGCCGTGAGCGGATCCAGGTAGCCGAGCACCCGCAAGCTCGACTCGCGCGCCGTCTGCTCCGTGGTGAGGGCCAGCAGGAACGCGCCCTCGGCCAGCCGCGCCGCGTCGGGCAGCAGCGCACCGAGCAGCGTGCGCTGTTCCTCGGTGCTGTTGCCGTTGATGCCGCCGACCAGTGCCATGCGCAGTTCGCCGGAACGCAGATAGCGGGCGGCCACGTCGACGGCGCTAAGCGCGGCGGTGAACCCGGTGTCCACCGTCATGTTCAAGCCGTTGAGCCCGAAGTAGTTCGCGACCCTGGCGGGAATGACGTTGGGCATCATGCCCGGAAAGGTGTTCTCCGTCGCGGGCGGAACCAGCGCATCGACCTCGGCCGTCAAGTCGGCGATCAAGTCGTGCAACCAGGGCGCCCGTGCCAGTGCGGGATCGGCGCGCAACGTCGCCGCGACGTCGTCGAGGTAGGAACGGGTCGCGTAATGCATGGCATTGTGCGTCTCACCGAAATGACCGACTATGACGCCGGTTTCGGCGCTGTTCGCGGTCCAGAAGGCACCGAGGTCAGCATGGATCGCGCGGGCGCAGGCCAAGATCATCAGCTGGCACCGATCGATCGCACGCAGCAGCCCCGGCGGCAGCTTGACCTCCGCGACACTCGGCAGCGGATACCGCGCGCCGAAGGTGGTCACCGGATGCTCGGCGGCGAGCCACTCGTGCGGCCGCGTCGTGCCGGGCAGCTGCGCGGCCACCGCCACCACCGCCAATCGGGCAGGCGCGGCCTGGAGCTGCGATCGCGGTGTCGGCACACCGCGTCCGCGCCAGTCGACAGTCGGCGGCTCCTCGACGACGAGATGTGCGTTCGTCCCGCCGAATCCGAAGCTCGACACCGCGGCGACGCGCGGCTTGTCACCGCCAGCGGGCCAGCGCACGGCCGCCTTCGGGATCTCCAGGTTGCTCCCGTCGATCATGAATTCCGCTGGGGGCTGGTCGAATCGGTGCTGCGGTGGGATCAGCTCATTGCTGAAACCGAGCAGCGCCTGCACCAGTGACACGGTGCCCGCCGCCCAACCGGTGTGCCCGATCACCGATTTGTTGGACGTCACCCGTACCGGCTCACTACCGGCCAGAGTCTTGCGCAGAGTGCCGAACTCGGCGCTGTCCCCGGCCTGGGTGCCGGTCGCATGGGCGAGCACCCAGCCGGGACGCACCCCGCGCATAGTGGGACGCGCCTGTGCGCGCCGGATGGCCAGCTCCTGGCCATCCGCGTTCGGTGCGTAGATCGCCTTGCCCCGGCCGTCGGAGGAGGCGCCGAACCCGCGCAGCACACCGAGGATTCGGTCACCGTCCGCGCGCGCCCGGCGCAGGGTCTTGAGCACCACCGTGGCCGCACCGTCGGAGAACAGCACACCGTCGCTGGTGCGGTCGAAACTGCGCACCTCGCCGCGCGCGGACAGGCCGTTGAGTTTGGCGAACAGCACCGAGCCGCGCGGCCCGACCGCGAACGCGCCACCGCAGACCGCCACGTCGTAGTGCCCGTCCAGCAACCCACGCAGGCCGAGATCGACGGCGTAGAGCGAGGACGAGCACGCGGTATCGAGCATCAGCAGTTCGGTGTCCGCGGGCAGAATGCCCGCCATCGCGCCTGCACCGACCTGATGCGGAAACACCCGCTGCGGGTCGGTGACGCTGCGCGGGTAGCGGGCGCGCAGCGCCGCCTCGATGGCCGCGAGCCCCTCATCCTGGTGCTCGATACCGCGTTTTCGCACGGCATTTCGCGCCAGCCGCAGCGCCCCGGCCACGACCGTCGCCTCCTCGGCGTGCTGGTTGCCATCAGCGGTATAGCCGACCAGGAATCCACAGCGATCTGTGGGACGCGTTGTCACCGAGTCCATGGCCTGCAGCACCGAATTGCGCAACCACAGTGTGGTGGATTCGCATTGGTCCTGGGTCTGCCCGGCGGCGGCGAGTTCGGCAGCCAGCCGGGGGTGCGGCACGAAATCGGTGATGAAGGCCGAATGCTCGGAGTACGACTTGTCCGCGGCGGTCGGGTCCGGATCGTGAAAGTTGGTGTTGTCCCACCGATCCGGTGGCACGGGCATGAAACGCTCGGCGCCGGTATGCAGTTCACGCCAGAACTCCGCCGGGTCGTTGGCCCCCGACACGGTGATCCCCATACCGACGACCACCACCGTTTCCTCGGCGTCGAGATCGTCGGTATCGTGCGCCGCCAGTGTGCCGATCGACTCCGTCCGATCGTCCCTCGGCGCGGCCGGTTGCAGTGGCGGCGACAACATGGCCGCGCCGGTGGACAGCCCGCCGTCGGCGAGCAAGACCTGCCCGGTCACCCAGCTCGCATCCGCTGACACGAGAAACGCCACGATCGCGGCCAGTTCCTCCGGTGTACCGAGCCTGCCGAGCGGCGTCGCGGCCACCGTCGCCTGCCGCAGCGCCTCGGCCTGCGGGAACTGGTGTGCTACCGGACTTTCCAGCAGTCCGGCGGCGGCGGTGTTCACTCG
The DNA here is from genome assembly GCF_011801125.1 of Nocardia brasiliensis. Taxonomy (NCBI): domain Bacteria; kingdom Bacillati; phylum Actinomycetota; class Actinomycetes; order Mycobacteriales; family Nocardiaceae; genus Nocardia; species Nocardia brasiliensis. The sequence continues at coordinate 1,664,359 of NZ_CP046171.1, read as the reverse complement.
GATGCCGTCCGGGGCGAATTCGACGGCGAGATAACGGGTCATCGCCTCGACCGCGGCCTTGGCCGGCCCGCAGGCCAGGTAGTCCGAGAGCACGAACTGGCCACCGCCGAGGGTGGAGATGTTGACGATGCTCGCGCCTGCCCTGCCCCGCATCAGCTCCCGGGCCCGGCGCGAACAGCCCAGTCCGCCTTTGAGATTCGTGTCGATCGCGAGATCGATCATGGCCTCGTCCACTGCGGGGCCCGCGGCGAGCCTGCCGTTGGCCGCGCTGTTGACCAGGATGTCGAGCGCACCGAATGTCGCGGCGATCTCGTCGAACATGCGATCGCGCTGGCCGGCGTCGGCCACCGAGGCGCGGATGATGTGCGCCCGGCCACCCGCGGCCTCGATCTCGGCTTTGGTCGCGCGCGCGTCGGCGGGCGAGCGGAAATGGTTGATGATCACCAGCGCGCCATCGGCCGCCAGCCGCAGCGCGATCGCCCGGCCTACCGCGCGGGCGCCACCGGTGACCAACGCGATCTTGCCGTCGAGAGGTCCGGTCATCGCGGCTGCCTACCCAGAGTTGATCAGGTCGGCGATGCGCCCGAGCGTATTGTGCTCGCCGAGCTTGAAATCCGTTGGCAGCGGCCCGAGCCGGTAGTTGTCCCCGACGCGGCGCAGCAGTTCGGTCTGCTTGACCGAATCGACACCGAGTTCGGATTCCAGATCGGTGTCCTCGTCGAACACCTCGGGCGGGTACTCCAACGCGTCGGCGTACAGAACCACCAGTTCCCGCAGGAGTTCCGCACGCGGTGGTACCGCGTCGATGTCGGGCCCGCCGGGCAGCAATTCCGCGCGTTCCGGCGAAGACAGCGCGAATGCCGGTGCGGGCGCAGCGGGTGCCGCGGGTAGTGCGGTGGGCGCGGACGCCCGCGGAACGGGCGCCGGGGCGATCCAGTCGTAGTCCTCGGTGTCCAGTGCGTCGGTCGAGGCACTCTTCGCGACACTTGCTCTCGGATCGACCTCGGCATCGAACTCGGCGATCGTGCGGTGCATGATGCGCTCGACGTGCTCGCGCCACCGTCGCTTGAACTCCGCCGCGGACAGTCCTGGGGCCAGGGCCTGGTGGACCGCGTCCTGTTCGTCCGCGCCGGACGAATTATGCGGCACCCCGGCCAGTTCGGCGATGACTTCGACAGTGGCGGCCGCCGGTGTCAGGGGCGCGACGTACTCCGCGTCGGAGCCGAGCACCGCGCGGGCGATCTTGGTCAAGCCGTCGAGCGGACCGCACTCGACGAAGACGCCGACCCCGGCGGCCCGTAGCTCCCGCAGCGCGGGGGCGAATCGCACCGGCCGGATCAGGTGCCCGGCCAACAGCGCGGTCAATCGGTCGACATCCCGATAGACCCGACCGAGGATCGGCGAATAGACCCGCGCACCCAGCGGCGCCTGCGGGATATCCCGGATCCGATCGGCGAAGTCGAAGGCGGCCTCGTGCACCAGCGGGCTGTGGAACGGGTACGGCGCACGTAGCGCCAGTGCGCCGAGACCGAGTGCGGCCGCGACCGCGACCGCGGTATCCATCGCCGACTGCGGTCCGGCGAGAATCGTTTGCTGGTCATGGTTTTCGGCGGCCACGACGGCCCGCGCGTCGCCGATCAAGCCGAGTATCCGTTCGGCCCGCGCCGCATCGGCGCGCACCGCGAGCAGATATCCGTCCGGCTCAGCCGATTCCCGGAGTGCGGCATCGCGGTGACATACGATCCGCGCACCGTCGGCGGGGGTGAACGCGCCCGCGCCGACCAGTGCCGCTATCTCACCAAAACTGTGCCCCACCAGCACATCCGGTCGTACTCCTCGGTTCAACAGGAGTCGATGGGCGGCCACCGAGGCGGTGTATATCGCCAGCTGCAACAGATCCGGCGCCGAACCGAGCAGCTCATCGATGGCGGGACCGTCCGTTGCGAAGAGGGGTTCCGACACCGAGCCGCCCGCGTGCCGGACAGCCACCTCGTCGATCTCGCGCACCAGCTCCCGAACCTCGGGAACGTCACGCACCCCGGCCAGCGCACCGGCGAAATAGGCGCCCTGCCCCGGGAAGAGCGCGGCTGTCGTGTGGACCGTCATCGAAACCCCTTGCGAGCTAGACCGTTCCCATCATCGGCACCCGGCAGCAATGCGACACGCCGAGTGACCACGAGGAAATTAGAGCAACTTTCCAGTTAATACACCAGGTCAAAGACCTCAATGTCCGCGCAGACCCCGGTTCGACAGCGGGGCACCACCAAGACGCGCGATCGCCTACGCGGCACCGTCCAAGCGCTCGGACAACCACGTCATGGCGGGCGGGCCCGCCACCGAGATGGACGAGACATGGTCGGCCAACGGCACTTTGACGTAGGTCAGCGCGACGCCGCGCGCACGGTAATCCGCAGCCAATCGATCGTTGTCCGCCGGCAGCGCCACCTGGTCGTTCTCCGCGACCGCCAGATACAGCGGCGCCGCGGGTGTGCCCAGCTGTCCGGCTCGGATGGAATCCACCGCCGCCACCACCGCGGGTTCGTCGAGGGGCCACCGTCGGCCGAATGTCATGTCGTGGCCGTCGGCGAAGGCATAGCGTGCCTGGATCTCGACGTTGCACAGATCCGAAATCCGTTGTTCCAGCTGTGGATCGGTGAACATCGCGGCCAAGCCGAGCTCCGGGTAGGCGCGGGCGAGACCCAATGCCGATGCCACGTCCAGGCCGGCGAACAGGGTCTTGTTCATCCGCCACCCGGACGCCCGCAGGTCGACGGGCAGGCCGATGGCGACGGTACCGACAAGATTGAGTTCGGGCGCGTATTCCGCGGCCAGCTCAGCCGCGAACTCGGTGCCGCGCGCTCCGCCGGAGTATCCGAACATGCCCACCGGGGCCGAGCGCGCCAGTCCCGCGGGCGCGAAGCCGAGCGCGGCGCGGATACCGTCGAGGGTGTTGCGGCCCTCGACGTAGGCGGCCGTGAAATGGTTTCGCGGACCGAGATAGTCGGGCACGACGACGGTGTAACCGCGGTCGAGCAGCACCGCGAGATTGATCACCTCGGTGAGCATGCCCGAGCCCGCCATGAAGGGCGCGCCTGCGCGCAGCTGGTAGGAGGGATTGCAGCGTGGATCAAGAGCGTCGATCCACGGGTCGTAGGCGACCAGCCGGTCCAGCCGGGCGCCGCCGACGGGCTGGATGATCGTCGCCACCGTGGTCCAGGGCACCCCCTTCGTATCCTGGCTCACGTATTTCACCTGCCAGGCCGTCAACGGCACGCGCGCGGGCACATCGCGCAGCGTGACCGGTCGGCTGTCGAGCACCTCGCCCATCCCGCGGCCCGTCAGATCGTCCGGCTGGGTGTAGAACTCGTCCTGCGCGGGCGCGGCAGGCGCACCGGGCAGCGGGGGCAACGCCACCGCCGGGCCGATACCGCAGACCGACACCGCGGCCACGAGCACAACGGGAAAGAGCAGTCGCGCCGTCGCGCGGGTCTTGATACCGAACATCGCTACTTCCTGGAGGTTTTCGGATCGGGCCGGGGCCGGGCCGCACTGTCGCGGCCCGACCCCGGCACGTGTTTCACAGCGTCACAACGAGACCGACACCAGACGGTTCTCGCTGGCCCGCACCGGGCCCTCGGTCACACCGGTGCCGACGGTCGGAACCGCCGAAGTGGCCGAGACCGGCTGCGCCGCAGCGGGTTCGGGGCGCAGCAGGTGCTGCAACCCGGACACCACCTCCGCCGTGGTGATGTCACCCGCCTCGTCCCGGCGACCGGAGCGGGCCGTCGCGCCCATCGGCTTGGAGACCAGGATCAGCGGTGCCGAGAGGCTGAGCGGCACGCCGAGCGCGATCGCACCGAAGAACAGCACGCAGCCACCGACCGCCATCGCCACCGCGCCGATCACCGCGAGCACCGGAATGCCGATGGCGCCCACGGCGGTGATGAGCGCCGCGAGTGCCGCCACCGCCAGCCCGACCAGCAGGAACGGCGACGCGATCACCAGCAGCGCGAGCGCCACCAGCGGGAACGCGAAGACCGCGACCGGGAAGAACAGCAGGTACGGCACCGAGAGCACGGCCGCGAGCGCCACACCGATGATCGCCAGCGCCGCCACCGCGACGATCGCGAGCACACCCAGAGCGACACCGATAGCGTTGCCGATCAGGAACACCGCGGCCGCCAACAGCACCGCCGCACCGAAACCGATGGCGGACAGGACGAGCACGACCGCGATGGCCGCGAGCGCGATCGGAATCGTCACCAGCCACAGCGGCGGGAACAGCGACGACACCAGCACGAAGGTCGCGGCCAGCGCGACGATCGCCGTCGCCCAGAGGGCGAAGAAGCCGAGCGCGGCCGCCGCGATCCCGATCGCGACCGCACTACCGACCGCCATGGTGACCCCGATCGTGCCCAGCAGCACCGCCAGGATGCCGCCGAAGATCAGCGGCGAGGCCAGCAGCGCCAGCGGCGGGCAGAACAGAATCAGCAGGGCGGCGGCGATCACGAAGCCGACGAACGCGACCACCGTCAACAGGAACCCGCTGACGAACAGCAGGCCGGCGCCGATGATCGCCGCGGCGAACGCCAGCAGCGTGTACAGGCCACCCTCGATCAGGATCAGCACGGTGGCACTGGCGGTCACCAGGGTGAGCAATCCGGCCATGATCGCCGCGAAGATGATCGCCGCGGGCAGGATGATCGGAATCGCGTACGGCATGAGCGCCATCAGGATCACCGCACCGACGAGGACCGCGGCCGACAGCCCGGCCAGCAGCGCGAGACCGGAGGAGACGCAGAGCACGGTGAGCACCACACCCAGCGCCAACCCGCCGAGCGCGAACGCCAGCGCCAGTGCCACGGGCAGCGCAACCAGTCCGAGGAACAGCAGCGGCGCGAGGATCGGCCCGATGATCGGCAATGCCAGGATCAGCAGTCCCGCGGCGATGGTGCCGAAGACCACGGCCACGGCCGCGGCCAGCACACCACCGAGGGCAAGCAGCTTGGCGGCAGTGCCGACCAAGAAGCCGAGGATCACACCGGCGACCCAGCCCAGGCCGAGCGCGACCAGCGCCAGCGCGAGCAGCCAGGTGACGGTGATGCCCGCCGCGATACCGAGCAGCACCAGACCGGCGATGCCCGCCACCACCAGCACACCGAGCGCGAGCACGGCGGCGGCGCCGAGCACTGCGACGGCGAGCACGAGCAGCACCACCAGGATCGGCAGGGCGATCAGCCCGAACGGGGTCAGCAGCGAAGCCAGACCGGTGATCGCCGCCAGAACCGCGATCCCGATCGCGCCGAGCAACAGCACGCCGAGAACCGCCGCGGCGGTGAGCAGCAGGCCACCCACCAGCACCGCGAGCGCACCCGTGAACAGCAGCGGACCGACGATCAGGGCCAGCGGCGGCAGCAACGCCGTCACCACGACGGCGAAGAGGCCTGCCACCACGAAGGCGATCGCGGTCAGCACGATGCCGATGACCAGCGCCGCCGCGGCGGCCAGCACCGCGCCGACGCCGACCACCACGATCGCCGCGAGCAGGCCGGCGAGCACGAACGGCGCGACGAACTGGAAGGCGATCAGTCCGGCGATGACGACCGGCAGCGCGATGATGCCGACGACCACCAGCACCGGTGCCAGCACGATCGCCCCGACCACGAGCGCGCCGACCACCGCCGCGGCGATCAGGCCGCCGACGACCACGACCCCGACCACGGCGGCCACCAGCGCCGCCGCCGCGAGACCGAGCACGACCACGCCGACCACCGGCATGGCGAGGATCGCCAGGAAGATCGGAATGGCGACCAGCGGCAGCACGATCGGCAGCGCCAGCGCGGATTGGTGCAGCTGGCCGGGGAGCAGCCCGCGCACCACCTGCAGCAGCGTGTCGCGGATGGGCGCGAACGCCGAGCCGGGATCGGCGAACGCCGCGAGCACCGGTGTCAGGAACCCGGTGAACGGGGCCAGCACGGTGGTCAGCGTCCCGGAGCGCAGCACCTGTTCGAGGGCGCCGAGCAGTGCGGTCGTCGGCAACGAGCCCTGGGAAACGGCGGTGAGGGTGGGCGCCATCTCCTGCAGCACGGGCGCGAAGTGCACGATGATCGGGCGGACCACGTCGGCGAGCGGCCCCGACTGCAACAGCGGCGTCAGGTGCTCGGTGAGCACCGTCGTGATGTCGGCACCCGATGCCACCTGCTGCACCGCGGGAGCGATCGCGGCGAGCACCGGCGACCAGTCCGCACCGGAGGCCGTGGCGATGACCGGTTCGACCAGCTCGCGCAGTGCCTTGGTCGGATCCTCGCCCGCCTCCGGGAAGTCGAAGACCGCGCGAGCCTGCGTGATCAGGGTGTCCAGCGCGTTGGCGGCCGGGTCGGTCCGGCGCGCACCCGCCTGCTCGGTGGCATCGCGGACGAAGGCCAGCAGATCCTGCACCGGCTGCTGCAACGGCCCGGCGGGCAGCTGCTCCGCCCATGCCCCGATCTGCCGCAGGTCCAGGCCCGAGCCGGCGATCTGACCGACCGCGCCCGCGATCTCCTCGACCGCGGCGGGTGCTCGGCCGGTGCCGCCGTTGACCGCGATCCCGGCGTTACCGGCGTCGGTGCTGCGCACCGCCGAATGAAGCAGCGGCGCAGGCGAATCCGGGGCCGATACGGCCTCGGGTGTCGGTGCGGACGCCGGCGCGGGTCCGCGCACCGCGGTGGCGAAGCTGTCGACGGAGTCGGCCAGCGGAGTTCCCTGGGTCAGCGACGCGACCCCGGTCAGCGCCGACTCCACCTGGGTCCGGGTGCCGGGATCGAGCACCGACCCCACGCTGGTCCCGAACTGGGTGATCAGCCCGTTGTCGATGGGCGGGGCGGTATCGGCGTGGGCGAGGCCACCCGCGCCGAGGGACGCGGTCGCGACCGAGGCGAAGGCGGCGGCCGCGTACAGCCCGCGGCGGTTTCTGGCGATCTTCTTCCGATGCCGGTTCGAGGCTTTGGTGACTCGCGATCTGACATCGGGCATATAGCTGTTCGACGTTTCCACGGCTCGCTATGCCTTTCACTGAGGATTTCGAATACTTCGCATCGGGAGAATATGGCAATAATCGACCACAAGCGCTATCGAGAATCGGTCGCTTTGAAAAAAGGTTTGGATGAAATATGCGGTGTGATCTCGGTTTCCATACAAATAGTAGTGATGAAAGCCCGCCCGCCCGTACCACGGGAATGCGGTAAATCGTCGGATATGCCCGACGAGGGATATCACCACCGTTTCGGCGAGGAGTGATCCGATGCGAAGAATTCGGCACAGCGCGAACGCACCCCGCTACTCGGGCGCGCTCGCCATCTCCGCCGGGTTCGTGCAACTGCTCGCCGCCACTGCCGCACTCACCGACCGGAAGATCTGCTTCATGCGGCAGACGGTGACCCAGCCATCGACCTCGACCCGGCCCGGCTGGTACCTGTTCGTCGTTGCGATACTGATCATCTGCTGCGGCGGCTACCTGCTCAGCCGCAGGCCGAGCGCCTATCCGGTCGGCGTCGCCGCGGTCGCCGTCAGCGGGGTCGACAGCGTCGTGTTCGCGGCCCGCTATCCGGACTTCGCACTGATACTGGTCGTCATCGTGCTGCTGACGGTCTGCACGCTGATCCGGGAACTACCGCACCGCACGATCGCGCCCAGATAACCAGGACACCATCGTCGCAGTTATTTCGCGGGCACCGAAAAACACGCCGATACGAATAGTCGATCCCGAAAATTTCTCACGGGGTGAGGTAATTCCACCACCACCCGACGACAATGGCCGCACAGCCGATCCACAGCACGACATAGACCAGCAGCAGGGCGAGTACGACCACCACCGGAATCGAACGCTTCGATTCCGGGGGCGGATAGCGCGTTGATCGGAATACCGGTGGCGAATCCGATTGTCGCGAGGCCTTGGGTGCCAACATCATTGCCCTCCGACTGATGTCGTCTATCGCGTGGTCCGCGTCGGCGGGACCGATGTCGTCGGTTCCACCACCGCGGCGGAGAAATGGTTTGAGCACGCCAGCGACACCCGCTCCACCGCGGCGTTGAACTCGGTCACCGACTGCTGCAGCCGAGCGCCCGCTTCCTCGTCCGGTGGCTGCGCGCCGCCGAGCTTGCCGTTCAGGTCGTCGAGGGTGTCGCGCAGGACGCCGCCCGCGTCGGCGGCCGCCTGGAACTGGGTGCGAATCAGCGAGCCCTGCGACATCGTCGTCGCCGCGCCGGCCAATCCGCCGCTGATCTGCGCCGCGGAGCCACGCGCGCTGTCCAGGCGGGAACGCACCTCGGACAGGTCGTTGCGCTCTGCCGCGGGACCGAGCGCGGTGAGGTTGTCGGTGAGCTGCCGCATGGCCGGTTGCAGCCCGCTGGTCGTGCTGGCCCCGCCTGAGCAGTCCGCGCTGTCGGGACCTGCCGTCGGCGCTGCCGCGCCGGCGCCGCCTGGCGGGCCGCACGCCGCGACCAGCCCGACGGCGCCCGCCAGCAGTGCCGCACCACCTAGCCTGATCAACCGGGGCGCGACACGACGCCGCTCAGAGCACATGCCCGAGCACCGTCAGTGCCGCGTTCTGGACCATGGGCACGAACATGAGGTTCGCCGCGACGGCGGCGCTGACACCGGTGGTCAGCAGTTTGTGCCGATTCCACCAGCCGATCGGGCCGCGGCGCTCGGCCCGATTGTGCTCGAACGCCTCCCGCGCCTCGGCGACGTCGTGCTGCTCGTAGCCGAAACTGACCGCTGCCGAACGCAACTCCGCGATATCGGTGAACGACGGCGCGGACCCGTTGGCCGGAAACTGACCCGAGGTGATGTTCATCGTTCGGCGGGTTCAGCACGCTCGGGTCCGACGACCTCACGCCACGACCGGACCAACTCGTCGTACACCCCCTGGGTGAACTCGCCACGCCCGACCAGATCACCGAGCACCGCGGCGCTCACCGCCTGCGACACCACCGTCACGGCACCGATCGAACCCAGCGACTGCAGAATGCCGGCCAGGTCCCCGGTCCCGGCGCCGGGCGAGAGCGCCTGACCCGCGACCGCGGTGGCGATCTGCACGTTGCGGGATCGACCGAATTCCTTGGCCGCCTGGGTCGCGATCTGCAATGGCTGCGGTGTGCCCGACTGTCCGAGACCCGACAGCAGCGCCGACAACCCGCCGCCACCGTTCAGCGCGGCGCCCTGCAGGTTCTTCAGCTGCGCCTCGGCACTCTTGCCCGCGACCGCGTTCAGCCGCTCTCGTTCCTCCGCGCTCAGCTGGCCCGCCCGCTCAACGATCGCCACGACCTCGCGCCACTGCGGGCCGTACAGGTACTCCAGGTGCAGCGTTGCCGCATCACTCATGACGATCCTCTTCTTCCGATAACTGCCAGATTGCCAACCGACATATTTCAAGGCACTCGACGTTTTGGTCAATGCCAACCACTTCCGTTCGGCGACATCAAGGCAGGTGAAACGGGCTGGGCCGCCTTTCCGGTCCGGAAATTTCTTACCCAGAATTAACACGCCAACCCCTTGACGGACGTCATCCATTGCATGGTTGCTACCGATTTGCTAGCTTGGCTCACATTCGCCGGGGTCGATCACGGCCCGAGGCTTCTGGCCCAGATCCGTTGGGGAGAAATCACTGATGCGCAAGACCCGGAAGGGCTACCTGCCGCGCGCCGATCAATGGAATCGGATCGGCCTGGCCGGTCGCCTGTTCACCGCGGCGGTACTGATCCTGCTCACCGCCGCGATCACCGTCGGCCTGACCAACCAGGTTCGAGATCGCGATCGGGCAGCCGCGGCGGCCGCCGCGGCCGTCGCAGGCCCGGCCACGCTGACCGAGGACGGCATGATCCGCGTCGGCGACCCGGCGGCGCCGGTCGTTGTCACCGTCACCGAAGATCCCCAGTGCGCACTGTGCCGTTCTTTCGTCACAGTGACCGGCCCGGCGCTCGACGCGCTGATCGCGCAGCGGCGCGTTGCCGTGGACTACGACCTCGTCGCCATCCGAGATCGCGACTCGACCACCGGCTACTCCAGCCGGGCCGTGAACGCGAGCGCCTGCGTGGCCGAGGCCGATATCAGCCGGTGGCCGCAGTGGCAGCGCGAACTGTACGACGAGGTTCCGGCACCGGGCACCCCCGGCCGCACCGACGACGAGCTGATCGAACTCGCGTCCCGCGCGGGCATCGACCCGACACCACAGTTCCGCGAGTGCGTCACGACGCGTCGCTTCGGCGCTTACACCGCGCATCGGACTGAGCGCGCCGTCGCGGCCGGGCTCACCCACGCACCGACCGTGCGCGTCGGCGCCACCACGGTGACCAACCTGACGCCGGAAGGCCTCGACGCGGCCGTCCGCACGGCCACCTCCGAATAGCCCATCACACCTAGAGATCGGAACGCAGATGATCGGTACCTCACGCAAAGCCATCGCCGCGCTCGTGCTCGGCGTGCTCGCGAGCTTCCCGCTCGGCAGCACCGCCCACGCCCAGCCCGGGCCCGCGGTCATCGGCGGGGGCTCCGGAATCGTCATCGACGACGCGGCGCAATGCACCGTGACCACGGTGGGGCACGACCGGCAGGGGCGGCTGGTCGGACTGACCGCCGGACACTGCGGCGAGCCGGGCGCGACGATATCCGCTGAGGCCGCACCGGGAGCAGGCCCGATCGGGCGCATCGCGTTCCGCAACACCGATCTCGACTACGCGCTCATCGAGTTCGATCCCGCGACGATCGTCCCGGTGTCCAGGATCGGCAACCTCACCATCACCGGTATCGGCGCGCCACCGGACTTCCCCGCGGTGACCTGCAAGGAGGGCCGCACCACCGGCACCACCTGCGGCATCGTCTGGGGTGACCTGGCGGGCAGCGGTACCGAGACCTGGACCCAGATGTGTGTCATCGAGGGCGATTCGGGCGCTCCGGTCGTCGCGGGAACCACCCTCGTCGGCATGGTGAACGCCTATCTCGGCGTGGGCTGCCTCGGCCCTGAGCTCGGCACGAACATGACGGCCATTGTCGGCGACCTCGACGCGCGCGGCGGTGCGGGCGCGGGTTTCCAACCGATCTGAGGCCGGTTTCGCCGCGAACGTCCGGCTAGTGCACCTTTTCGGCCAGCTATCCCCTACCCGACCGGCGAATAGTCGAAATACGCTGGTACGCATGGGGATCAGTGATCGTATCGGCCACCCGGAGCGCGGTATCGGTGCGCGCGTCGGCGGCGCGGGAACCGGCGCGCCGGGGTCTGAGACAGGCGGGACCATGCGACCCGATCCACTGTCGAACACCAGCGAACCGCTCAATCTCTATCGGCTCGCGCAGTTTCTAGAGGTGGCCGAGCAGCTCAGTTTCACCCGAGCCGCCCGGCGCCTGCACATCACCCAGCAGGCACTGAGCACCTCGGTGCGCCGGCTCGAAAAAGAACTCGGTGTCACGCTTTTCGAACGAACGACCCGCCGGGTGGCACTCACCGAAGCCGGCCGCACCCTGCGCGACGGTTCCCGCACGCTACTGCTCGCCTCGCGCGAGGTGACGGTGCGGACACAGCGCGCGGGTGCGCTCCAACCATTGTGATCGGTGCGCACCCGCGATGCGGTCAGGAAGCGATGAGTTCGCTCTCCAGGTCGCGCGGCGGCCCACCCCAGTGCACCGCGGCGGCGCTGCGCGTGCGACTCGGCGGCTCACCGTTCCACCGGACGTAAGCGCGCCGAAACTCCCTGGCGTCACTGAATCCGGTCTCGACCGCGATCTGCGCGATCGTCATCCCGGTCTCGCGCACCAGGAACAGCGCGCGTCGCCTGCGCACCCGGTCACGGATTTCGCTGAACTTCTCCCCCGCCGCCTGCAGATGCCTGCGCAGCGTGCGCTCGGTGACGAACAGCTGCTCGGCGACCTCGGCCATGGTCATCGACCTGCGCAGGTTCTCGCCCAGGATCGATTCGACCGAGGCCACACTGTCCGGCCTGGCGTCGCGGCCCGCCCGCATCCGCTCGCAGGCCTCGCGCGCGAGCGTCAGGTTGGCTTCGCTGTAGGTCGGCAACGGCCAGTCGAGGATCTTGCTGCAGAAGACCATCTCGGTTTCCGCACAGCCGAATTCGACGGGACAGCGGAAGTAGCGGCGATACTCCGCGGCGTGCTCGGGCGCGGGGAAGCTCAGTCGCAGCGCGATCGGGTCTATCTCCGCGTTGACCAGCGAGCGGGCGAACGCCAGCATCGCGGCCATCGCCTCCTCGGCCAGGAACCGGCTCAGCTCCTGATCTGGCAGCCGCTCGAAGACCCGCAGCACCGCGTGGTCGCCGCGGCGGACGAACTCGGGGTCGACCAGGCTGCCCGCCAGCCGATGCAGTTCCAGACCGAGCGTGACCGCGTCGCCGACCGTTCTCGACGACCGCATGGCGAAGCCGACGAGCCCGTAGCCGACCACCGCGTTGCGGGTCCCGACGGCGAGCCCGGTCGGCCCGGCGGGCATCGCCCGCAGTGCGCGCCGCAGGATCATGGTCGCCTGTCGATAGGACACCCTGGCGTCCGGTGCGTCGAGCTGGGCAGGCGAGATTCCGGTTCCGGTGAACCACGGCCCGGCATCGACGCCGCGGTCGGCCGCGACGGCCAGCAGTCGCACCAAGATAGCTGGTGGAATGCTGGCGGTCGTGAACTCGGGATCGAGACTATCCATTCAGATTGCTCCTCACGTGTCTTCCGAACGGATCAATCATTTCCTGAAGCTGATTCACAACCAATCTCGTCAGCACATGATCCGGAATCTATGCAGGCAGATGCGGTGAACGGATATTCCGGCACGGAGATATTTAACTCAAACGTAACAGGATTACCTCTTGACGGATGCAAAAACATCTACGCCGCAATGACAGGCAGCTCTCAAACATGACAACCGTCACTTTTTGTTGCTGGCGATTCGCTGACCCGCGCGGCACTGCTACCTTCAATCTGTCACTGTGCACAAGAAACCCTTGTGCTGTTCGTCGAATCTCCAGGAGTCAGCCCGGTGGTAGTAGGTGCCCGTGAGCGCTTCGCCGAACGGCTGACCGCGCTGTACGAACTCGCGGGTTCACCCGTGGTGAAGTCGCTGCTGCGACGCGCGAACGCGCGCGGTGTGCCCGGTGCGGTCAACGTGACCGGACAGCGATTCAGTGATTGGCGCCGCGGCAAGACGGTGCCCGCCAGTTTCGACGCCGTGCTGCCCGTTCTCGCGGTGCTCATCGGTGACGCCAAGGCGCAGCCGCTACCGGAGACCGTCGACCACAGCCTGCTCGACCTGCCGCGCTGGCGGGTCTACTGGCGGCAGGCAAAGAACGACCCCGGGCTCTCCGGCCTGCGGGTACGCGATCCAGGTCATCCTCCGTACCGCGGGCTCTCGCCCTATCGCGCCGAGGATCACGATCTGTACTTCGGCCGCGACAGCGCCCGCGAGAGCGTCGTCCAGGCGATCGCGGCCGTCGAAGCCGACCCGAACGTTGCCCGGCTCGTGCTCGTCGTCGGCGTCTCGGGCGTGGGCAAGTCCTCCCTGCTGGCCGCGGGCCTGCAAGCCCACGCCGGGCACCGAACCCCGATACTCATCTGTCCCGGCGCCCACCCCGGTAAGACACTGCGGGCCGGTATCGACGACGCACCCGCCGACGCCGAGTTGCTGCTGCTCATCGATCAGGGCGAGGAACTGTTCACCCTCTGTTCCGACACCGCCGAGCGCCGGGTCTTCGTCGACGAGCTTGCCGAACTCACCGCGCCGGACGCCGCCCGCAAAGTCACCGCGGTGCTGGCGATTCGGTCCGATTTCTTCAACGACCTGATCCAGTATCCGGTGCTGGCCGGCGCGATGCGGGACGCCTCGGTGATCATCGGCGCGATGACCGAGCCCGAGCTGCGCGAGGCCATCGTCGGCCCGGCCCGCGCCTGCGGGTTGAACGTCGAGCCCGCGCTCGTCGATATCGTGCTGCGCGACCTGGACGCCGCGGCCTCCGACGACGGCCGGGCGGCGCTGCTGCCGCTGCTCTCCCACGTGTTGCACGCCACGTGGGCCCGCCGCCGCGGCCGCACGCTCACCCTGGAGGCATACCGGGCGGCCGGTGGGATGGCGGGCTCGGTCTCGACCACGGCTGAACAGGCCTGGCACGCGCTCACCCCACGACAGCAGAGCTTCGCACGCTCGATCCTTATGACGCTCACGGTGATCGGACCGCGTTCGGTCACCCGCAACCACATCGCCTACACCGCGCTCGTCGACGAGTCGACCGATCCCGAACTGGCCGCCGACGTGGTCGCCCGGCTCGTCGACGCACGCCTGATCGTCGTCGACAGCGACACGGTCCAGTTGCTGCACGACGCCGTACCCCGCGTGTGGCCGCGCATGGCCGAATGGGTCGCGGAGGAAAAGGAATTCGGGCCTGCCCGGCATCGAATCGAGGAGGACGCCAGGGCCTGGTCGGCGGCAGGCCGGCCGAAAAGCCTGCTGTACGAAGCCAAACGACTCGAGACCGTCGATGTGGTGACCGGCAACGGTGGCTCGGTCAATCGCATCGCCAAGGAGTTCGTCGCGGAGTCGGTGCGCCATCAGCTCCGCGTGTCCGCACGGCGGCGGGTGCTGCGCTCGGCGGCTGCGCTGCTCGGTGTGGTCGCACTGTTCGCGGGCGCCTTGGCGACCCAGCAACATCGAGCGATCGAGCGGGAGCGGATCGCCGCCCAGGTCGACGCGCTGATCCACAACGCCAGGCGGACCGTCGACTTCGATCCGCAGCTGTCCGAGCGAATGGCGTTGCAGGCCTACCGGATGCGGCCCGACGACGCGGAGACCAGGGCGCACCTGGTGTCCACCCAGGTCTATCCGGTGATCAACGCCTCCGACGCACGGCACGCGGGCCGGATCCTCGGGCTGTCCTATTACGCGCCGGGCAACCTGTTGGCCAGCACAGGTGAGGACGGACTGATCCGGCTGTGGGAGCTGGCGGGTAGTGCGCGCGCCGTCGCCATCGGCGACAGCCTGCGCGGCCATCAGCGCTCGGTCACCTCGGCCGCGTTCGCACCCGACGGGCGGATACTGGCCAGCGCGGGCTATGACCGCAGGGCCCAGCTGTGGGATGTTCGGGACCCGAAACAGCCGCGCGCCCTTGGCGCAGTGGAACTCTCGGCCCCGGTGCGAGCTCTGGCCTACGCACCGGACGGCCGTTCGATCGTGGCCGCCACCGATGACGGGCAGCTGACCTCGGTGGATGTCGCCGATCCCGCGGCACCGCGGGTGCGCCACCAGGTGCGCGCGCACGAGGACACGATCAACGCCCTGGCGATCAGCGCCGACGGCGCCACGCTGGTGAGTGCGAGCGACGATCGCACCGTCCGGATCTGGGATCCCGCCGAATTCACCCCGATCGGCGCACCGCTGCGCACCGACACCGCAGTCCGGTCGGTGGCGCTCGGTCCGAACGATCGTCTGATGGCCGGCACCGCGAGCGGCGCACTGCACATGTGGACACTCACCGACCGGGCCGCGCCGCAGCAGTTCGGCACGCCCCAGGCAGTGCACAGCGGTCCGATCAACGCCCTCGCCTTCGGGCCGCAAGGGCAGATGATCTCGGGTAGCGGGGACGGCAAGGTTTGTCTCTGGCAGCAAACGGTTTCCGGGTTCCAGCCCTTCGGCAGGCCCTTCGGCGGCAACCGCGGGCCGGTATCGCGTCTCGCGGTGACCAGCGACGCGCGCGTACTCACCGCGGGCAATGACGGCAGGGTACGCGTATGGACCCGTCCGTCCGCCGACATCCCGGTCTCCTCGACCGCGCCGTTCACCTCCGTGGAGGTCGATGACGCGGGAAGCCGAATGGTCACCGGTAGTGACGACGGCCGTTTCCAGGTGTGGCGGGTCAGCGCGGATAGTGTCACGCCCGCGTCGGACACACGGGCGACGGTGCAGCCGTATCACGGTGTGGTCGTGCAGGTTCGCCCCGACGGCACCGTGCTCGCGGCCGCCGACGACGGCGGCGGCAGCGTGGAGCTGTGGGATCTGCGCGACCCCGACCGGCCGGTACCGCTCGGCCCGCCGCTGCCCACCCGCACCAGGTATTTCACGGCCACCGCGTTCAGTGCGGACAACCGGCTGCTCGTCACCGGCGACGACGACGCGTCGATCCGGTTGTGGGACGTCACCGACCCGGCCGCGCCGCACGCGCTCGGCGGTGCGTCGATCGACTCCGCCCGCGCCTTCCGAGTCCTGGCACTGTCACCGGACTCGTCGCTGGTCGCGGTCGGCTCCCGCGACAGCGTGATCTATCTGTGGGACATCAGCGACCGACGCAACCCGGTATTGCGCGCCCGGCTCACCGGGCACGGGGGGCCGTTATCGGCCCTCGCGTTCGCGGCCGACGGACGGCATCTGTTCAGCAGCGCCGAGGACGAAACCATCCGCACCTGGGATCTCGCGACGCTCGACTCGAACGGTCGAGTCGAGACGACCTCCGTGCGCACCGCCACGGTTGTCGGCCTCTCGCTCGACCGGACCGGCCGCAGGCTGGTGTCCTCCGGCGTGGATCAGTCGGTGCGGATCTGGGACGTCGACGATCCGACGCAACCGCGACCGCTGGGCCGGTCGATCTCCCTCGACCTCGGCGCGCGCTGGTTCGTCCGGTTCGACCGCACCGGCGACGACCGGGTCTTCGGCATCTCGAACGTGGCCTCCGAACGCTGGACCACCGACCCGGCCAAGGTGGCCGACACACTGTGCGAGGCCGCCAGATCCGGTTTCGACAGCGAACCAACCTATGACGTACCGGAATTCGACCCCACCATGGAGCTGTGCCCGGGCCAGGACTCGCGCCGGAAGTGACGGCGCCGACTACAGCGCGTTGGCCGCGGCCAGTACCTCGAACGCGACGCTCGCCGCGTCGGACAGCGCGGTGATCTCGGCCGCGGCGGCGTCGTGCAGTGCCGGATCCTGCAGCGCGAGACCGTTGCCGAATACGACCACATTGGCGCCGAGGTCGGCCAGCACCAGCAACGGCCGGGTCGCCACACCTCGGCCGACCAGCAGGTCCAGCCCCGCACCGACGAAGTAGAACCGCCACAGCGGACCCAGGTCCGCTCCGTACACCTGGTTGGTACGGTCGATGATGACCGCGCCCGCGTCGGCGATGGCGGCGACGATCTTGAAGTAGTCGCGTGCGTTGCCCCACGTACTACCCACCGCGGCAACGGAATACGCCAGATCGACCGCCAGATGCGCGGAGTATCCCTCCATCGCCGCGCGCGCACCGGAAACCTCGCACTGACGCGCCAGCGCGAAGTAACGCGCCCAGTGCGGTGCGACGACGCCGCCGGTGAATTCGGCGTGCAGGTTGTCCAGATAGCGGGTCAACAGGTCGAGGCTGATCCGATGCGCGTACTCGCGGTCCTCGAACGCCGCCGGGTCGCGCTGCAACGGCATGACGACGACCTGCTCCACCCCGTCCAGGCCGACACCGAACAGTCCACGCCGGTCCCGGTGCGCCACCAGGATGGCGGTGATCTCGCGCAGTCCCGCGGTCGCCGACTCCAGCCGGGTCAGCGAGTCACCGGTCAGCCGCGACGTATCCGACAGCCGCGCAACAGTATCCAGCTCGGCGGCCGACAGCGCGGTCCCGCACACCGCCGGTGCGACCGCGGGCGCGGGCGACACCGGTGTGGCCGACACCGGCGCGGCCGCGGGCAGGAGCAGCGCGGCGAGGGTCAAACCGGCGAGCGCCGCCCGCACGGACCGCCACGCCAACACGGTGCGCACCACTACCCGGCCCGTCAGCGGGCGGAGCTGCCGAAGGCAGACGGCAGCACCGACAGGAGCTGCCCGATGCTCTGGACCAGCGCACCGAACATCCGAGCCGGATCATTCCAATACTCGAGGCTGCTGGCGACGGGCACAAGGAGGCTGGACATGGTTATGGATTCCTTTCCTGGACTGCTACCACCATGCGGGAAAGATGCAGGAAAACGCCATGATCAACAACTAGATGGTTCATATCCGGCGCGGTTCGCCGCGCCGTGCAGGACCACGACCGATGTCTTCGGCACCGACCACCCACACGCTGGACCTTGTCCCCGGGGAAGGATGGGGCGGGGGTCGCGGCCGCTACCCGGCCGGCTCGCGGGAATACGGAGGTCACGCTGGTCAATCCGCGGGCGGAGTTCGAATACGACTACCTGATCTACGCCGGGACAACGCCCTGATCCAGTCCTCGAACCTGGCCGACCGACCGCGGCCCCGGTGGTCATCGGCCGTGTCGCCGCCACAGTGAAGGAGCAGATCTGCCGGGCCACACTGGGTTTCGGGCACGTCGGACCGCTGCGCTACAGCTGGTCCTGGCCGATCGGCCGCTAGCGGACTCGGCGCTGTTCCCGATCCACCAGTTACAAATCGCATTCGGTACTAAACAATACCGATTGCAAAACACTAACAGTTAGCCCTATATTCGGATCATGAAAGCAGTGCGCTTCGCCGAGTACGGCGGCCCGGAAGTTCTGGACCTGACCGAAATAGCCGAACCACACCCGGGTCCGGGCCAGGTCCGCATCGCCGTGCGAGCGGCAGGGGTGAATCCGCACGATTGGCGGACCCGCGCGGGTCAGTTCCGGCGCATCCGGCCGATCGACCTGCCCTCGGGCGTCGGGCAGGATGCCGCGGGCGTGGTGGACGAGGTCGGCGACGGCGTGACCGACGTCGAGATCGGCACGCAGGTACTCGGCCGTGGCACGAATACCTACGCCGAGTTCGCGGTGCTGTCGTCGTGGGCGCGCATCCCGGACGGCGTCGGCTTCGCCGAGGCGGCCGGATATCCGTCCGTGGTCGAGACCGCGCTGCGCACCCTGCGCATGGTCGATGTCCGTGCCGGGCAGACGCTACTGGTCAGCGGCGCGGCGGGCGGCGTCGGTTCCGCGGTGCTGCAGATCGCCCGCGAGCGCGGCATCACCGTGATCGGCACCGCCGGGGCGGCGAATCTGGACTACGTGCGCGGCCTGGGCGCCCTTGCCACCACCTACGGCGACGGCTGGGTCGAACGGGTACGCCGACTCGGCCGCGTCGACGCCGCGCTCGACCTGAACGGCACGGGCGTGCTGCGCGGGCTCCTGGACCTGACCGGTAGCCCGGACAAGGTGGTCACCATAGCCGACCTGGAGGCGCCGATGCTCGGCATCCGGTTCGCCGGCGTCGGCGGCAGCATGCCGGATGCGCTGGCGGTTGCCGTCGATCTGATCGCACGCAAGAAGCTGTATATCCCGGTAGCCCAGTCATATTCGCTCGCGGACGCCGCGGCGGCACACGCGGACAGCCAGTCCGGACACACCCGCGGACGCCGGGTGCTTCTCGTCTGACCCCAGGACAACTGGGGGTCACTGGGGACGCACCGAACGCAGGCTCCCTCGTCCGATGAAAATGCTTGCAGCACAGAGCATTTCCGCATCTATATCACGGCCGTCGCGACTCCCCCGCCCGGCACTTCTTGTTCGCTCCCCAGGCGCCGACCTATCGTTTTCTTGCGTTCAAATTTGAAATACATTCACCGACAAAGTCTTCGCTCATCAGCCGATGCGCCCGCACCCCCGGCCCGGGTCGGCGAAGCGCGCCATGATCGAGGCCGTCGGCGACGCCGGAGGACCGCCGCACCCGTCGGCCCCTCCGTTCCCGCGAGGAGATGACAGATCATGACCACTCGACCCGACTCGAACGACGACGCCGAGATCCCCCAGGCGATCACCCGCAAACGCCTACTGCAACTGGGCCTGCTCGCGGTACCCGCCGCGGCGGCCGTAACCGCCGCGACCACGGCGACCAGCGGTAACGCCGCCCCGAATGTCCAGGCCGTCCCGGACGACCTGGCGCCGACCCCCGCCTGCCACGACGGGGATGCCGCCACCATCGCGCAGACCGAAGGCCCCTACTTCAAACCGAATTCGCCGAGGCGCAGCGACCTGGTGCTCCCCGGCGCACCGGGCACTCGCTTGACGGTCAGCGGTTACGTGTTCACCCGTTCCTGCCGTCCGGTGGCCCAGACCCTGCTGGACTTCTGGCAGGCCGACAACGCGGGCGCCTACGACAATTCTGGATTCAACTGGCGCGGACACCAATTCACCGACGCGAACGGCCATTTCAGCCTGTCGACCATCGTGCCCGGCCTCTACCCCGGCCGCACCCGCCACATCCACGTGAAGGTACAGGCGCCCAACCAGCGCATCTTGACCACCCAGCTCTACTTCCCCGGTGAGCCGCGCAACAACACCGACTCCATCTTCGACCGGCGCCTGCTGATGACGGTGCGCACGGTGCCGACGGGCAAGGAGGGCACCTTCGACTTCATCTTGAACTTCCGCTGAGTGTCCAGACAGTTGCGGCCGCCGACTCCCGGCTCATCCCGCACAGAGTGCGTGATCGGTCAGCGTGTTGGCGGCCTGCAACTGCGCGAAACCCGCACTGCGCGTGATGTCTTCGTCACCGGCGGCCAGGAGGCCGGTGAGGGAGACGACGACACTGCGGGCACCCATCTCGGTGACGCCGGCATTGGTGAGATAGCCTGTCTGGCCGCCGTTGTGCATCCAGTAGACACCACCGCAGGACAGCGGAACCGAGAACAGACCGAGTCCGTAACGCACGCCAGGCCACGCTTCGGCTATGACGCCCCCGACCGGCACCGTGGTGCGCATCTGCGCGAGCTGCTCAGGTCGTAACAGTTTGCCGCCCAACAGGCTTCGATAGAAGGTACCGACATCCGCAGTGGTCGACAGGTAACCGCCGGAGGCGTCGGCGTCCACCAGTTCGGTGACCTCCACCATCGGGCCGTCCACCTCGAATTGCTGGTAGCCCTTGGCATGTGGGTCGGGCAGCGTCGGCTCGTCGCCCGGCCACCGAGTGGCACGCAGCCCGAGGGGTTCGAGAATCCGCGCGCCGACCTCCGCATGCCAAGGGCGGTGCGCCACCTGTTCGATGATCAGACCCAGCACGACGTAGCCGGTGTTGGAGTACGACCAGCCATCGCCCGGGGCGAAATCGGGTGCGTGCCGCAGGGCGGCGGCCACCGCCTGCTGCGGAGTGCGCGCCTGATAGCGGAGGCGTTGATAGTCCTCGGCGGTGCGCATGTCCAGCGGGGCATCGTGCAGGCCGCTGGTGTGCTGGAGCAGATGCCGGATGGTGATCCGGTTCCCGTCGTAACCGTTGCCGTACAACATATCCGGCAGCCATCGCTGCACCGGGTCGTCGAGCCCGAGACGTCCTTCGCCGACCAGCATCAGCACCACGGTCGCGACCATCGTCTTCGTCAGGCTCCCGATCCGGAAATATCCCTCCGGCGAAACCGGTTCCGTGACATCGATATCCGCGCGACCACCCACCGCGAACCGATCGGTGCTTGCCTCGGTGTCGACCACCCTGGCCTGCACGCCGGTGGTGCCCACGGCGACGATCGCATCGACATCCTGTTGCAGCACAGTACTTTCCGCGCTACCTCCACACCCACCGACCACCAGAGCCAGTGCCAGCACCGCCACCATCGTTGACCGCATCGCGTCCCCTCTCGAATCCGCGACAATCTATCCGCGCGGTCCACAAGACGAGATCCCTCTCCGGTATCGAATCCCGGCCCCCAGCTCACCCCGTGGTACCTGCCACCTGCGACGCCAGCCGTGATCGACAACTGTCGCGCGGCCCCGGTCTCGGCCCGGCTCACCGCGCTGATCGAGGCAAGAACTGCGGGCCGTCCGTCCCCATCACTGCCTGCGCCGCGAGTCGAGCAGGCGGCTGGTCACCCACGAGCACATCTCGATTCCGTTCGATCCGGCGAATCTTCAGGTCTGGCTCCCGAGGGACAAGGACCAGCTCGCCTGATCGTCGTGCGGCCGGTCCGCGGCGGCCAGTGCGAGGGTGGTGTCGGCCAAACGGTCGAGCACCTCGGACTGGTGACTGATCACGAGGAGGGACAGGCCATCTCGGCGCAGTTCGTCGAGCAGCTCCAGCACGGTTGCGCGCGCGCCCGCGTCCAGCGCCGAGGTGATCTCGTCGCAGATCAGGATTCTGGGGTGGGCGGCGAGGGCGCGCGCGATGGCGACCCGTTGCTGTTGCCCGCCGGAGAGTTCGCCGGGACGACGTGCGGCCAGCTTCGGTTCGAGCCGAACGGATTCCAGCAGTCGGGTCGTCTCGCGCTCGGCGGCATCGGCCGACAGCCCGCGCAGCAGCCGCAGCGGCCTGCCGATCTGGAACCCGATACGGTAGTTCGGATTCAGCGACGTCGCCGGATTCTGATAGATCAACTGGATCGCGCGACGCTGCTCGGCGGTGCGCCGATCCACGTCGGGCGCCAGGGGCATGCCGTCGAGTTCGAGAAGTCCGCGCACCGGCGGATGCAGACCCGCAAGCACCCGGGCCACCGTGGTCTTCCCCGCGCCCGAACGGCCGGTCAGGGCAAGACATTCGCCAGGGTGCAGCGTGAAAGACAGGTCGGTGGCGGCGGCGCGGAAGCGTCGCCGCCGACCGTGTCCGGTCGTCAGCCGCTCGACCCGCAGCACCGCCGGCACCGCACCGCTCACTCTCGTCGCCCTGGAACTCGTTGCGGAAGAGAGCATTTCGTCTTGCAGCGGCGCGAACGAACGCACTCGACCCTGATCGAATTCGAGCACGTCGTCGATCAGCTCGGCCAGGGTCGAGATCTCATGGGTGATCACGAGCAGGGTGGTCGTGCCGTCCTGCTTGATCCGGCGCAGCGTCGCCACCAGTTCGTCGCGGGTGCGCACGTCGAGCCCGGTGGTCGGCTCGTCCAGCACGAGCAGTGCGGGCTCGCCGAGCAGCGCCATCGCCAGCAGCACCCGTTGCTGCTGGCCGCCCGAGAGCTGGTGCGGGAACCGGCGACGGAAGCCGCGGTCCTCCGGTAATCCGACCCGGCGTAGCGCCCGCCCGACACTGTCGCCGCCGTCCTCATGCAGCCGCGCGATCTCACCGATCGCGGTGCCGATCCGCATCGAGGGATTGAGCCCGGCCGCCGGATCCTGCGGTACGTAGCCGACCGTACGCCGATCCCCCGGTACCGCACCGACTTCGATCGTTCCCTCGGCGCACAGACCGGCGGGCAGCGCCCCGAGCACCGCGCGGACGAACGTCGTCTTGCCCGCGCCGGACGGGCCGACGACCGCGACGCCGCGACCGGCCCGCAGGTGAACCGAGACATCGTGCAGCACTCGAGCACCCGCCCGATCCACGACCGTGAGCCGCTGCACCAGCACGCCGGAAGCACCGGTCCGCGCAGGCGACACCGACTTGCCCCGCACCGCCCGGTGCGCGCCCAGCACGCGATCGACCACCAGGTTGATCGACACCACGAGCACCATGATCAGCAACGCGGGTGCGAGCACCGCCAACGGCTGGCGGCCGAAGCCCGGCCGGTTCTCGGTGATCATCAGCGCCCAGTCCGGCGCGGGCGGACGCAGTCCGAGCCCGAGGAAGCCGCTCACCGCGACCATCGAGATGGTCGCCGACAGGCGCACGCCCGCGTCGGCCAGGAGCACCGCACGCAGATTCGGCAGCACCTCGACCAGCGCGAGCCGCCACAGCGGTTCGCCTCTGGCCCGCGCCGACTCGACATAGCCGGTGCCCGCGAGTTCGAGCACGGCGGTGCGCACGATGCGGATGATCCACGGTACCGACGCCAGAGTGGTCGCGGCGACGATCGCGGCGGGCCCCGCGCCGATCGCCGTCGCGATCACCGCGAGCAGCAGGAACCACGGCACGACGACGATCGCGTCGACCGGCCGCATGATCCACCGGTCGGCACCGCGGCGCAGCCCCGCGAGCAAGCCGAGCCCGAGGCCCATGACGTAGGCGACGAACAGGGCCAGCCCCGCGATCGCGACCAGCGACAGTCCCCCGTGCAGCACGCGCGCGAGCACGTCCCGGCCGACCACATCGGTGCCGAGCAGATGACGCGCGCTCGGCGGTTGGAACGGGCGCCCGTGCGCGGTGGTCGGCGCGTACGGTGCGAAGAACGGTCCGGCCAGGGCCACAAGCAGCACGAGCAGGGCGGCCACCGTCCACGGGGTCCGCAGCCGCCGCCTCATCGGTCCGCCACGATCTGTTGCCGCGCAAGCGGACTCACCAGCAAAGCGAGCAGATCGGCGAGCAGGTAGACCCCGATGCCGAAGGCCGCGAGCAGAACGGCCGTCGATTGGACGAACGGAAAGTCACGAGCGGAGATGGCGCGCAACAGTTCCTGGGACAGGCCCGGATAGCCGAACAGCGTCTCGACCACCGCCACGCCACCGATCAATCCGACCACCGACCCGGCCAGCGGATGGATCGACGCCGACACCGCGTTGGGCGCGACGTGGCGCAGGAACAGCCGCGCGCCGCCGACGCCGTTGAGCCGCGCGGTCAGAATGTACTCACCCGCCATCACCTCGGCGGTCTGCGCGCGCACCATCCGCACCGGGTGCGGTGACAAGCCGATCAGCAGACAGGTCACCGGCAGCACGAGGATCTCCGGCCGGTCCCACACGCTGGTTCCGGTCGGCAGGAGCGAGACCGCGGGCAGCAGACGCAATGTCAACGAGACGGTCGCGACCAGCAGCACACCGGAGACGAACGAGGGCACCGACTCCGCGGTGAGCGCGGCGACGCTGATCACCCGGTCGGTCCGCGAACCGGCCCGCGCGCCCGCCGCAAGGCCGAGCCCGATGGACAGCGGCACCAGCAGCGCCGCGGTGATCAGCGCCAGCGTCGCGCTGTTGGCGAACCTGCCGAACAGCACGTCGCGCACCGGACGTCCGGAGATCAGCGAATCGCCGAACTCGCCGCGCGCGAAATCGCCCGCCCATTCCGCGAATCGAAGGGGCGCGGGCCGGTCCAGGCCCAATTGCGCACGCAGCGCGGCCACTTGGGCAGGCGCCGGATCGCCGCCGCCCTCCCTGGACAGGATGACGGTGGCGGCATCGGAATCCAGCGTCTCGAACAACCCGAACACCAGCAGAGCCACGCCGAGCAGTACGGCGATGCCCGCGCAGACCCGGAGTGCGACATAGCGGACCACGATGGTCAGCGAGCCAGCCAGGTGGTGGCGTAGTTCGCCCAATCGTCCGTGCCGGGTACACCATTGCGCACCCCGCCCACGAACGTCCGCGCCGCGTCGGGTCGTTTCGCGAAGCTGTGCAGGATGTAACCGCCCTCGTCCCACAGGGATTGCTGCAGTTCCAGGTAGAGCTGACGGCGGCGCCGCGGGTCCATCGCCGCGCGCGCCGCCGCGAACTTGGCGTCCCATTCCGGCCGCTGCCACCCGGTGCCGTTGCTCGGCGAGGTGCTGGTCATGGTCTGGCCGTAGAAATAGTCGAGACTGTAGTTCCACCAACCGATGTGGGTCAGCGGGAACTTGCCGCTGACCTGAGAGAAGTAGGTATCGGCCGGCACGGACTCGAGCCGGATCGTGATACCCGCCGCCTTGGCCTGCTCGGCGAAGAGGGTCGCGGATTCGAGCATGCCCGGCATGCCGTCGGCGGTTTGCAGTGCGACCGTGAGGTTTTCCTGGCCTGCCGCACGCAGCAGCTCGCGCGCCCGCTGCGGGTCGTAGGTGCGTTGCGGCAGCGAATCGGCATAGAACGGCGCGCCCTTGCCGTACACGTCGTTGCCGACCTCGCCGTAGCCGTAGTACACCGAGTCGACCATGGCCTGGCGGTCCACCGCCAACCGCATCGCCTGCCGCACTCGCACGTCGTCGAACGGTGGGAGATCCACGCGCATCTGGAACGCGCCCATCAACCCGGCGGGCGGCACGATCACCGAGACATCCGGATCGCCGGACAGATTGCTGGCCTGCAGGTACGAGATCTCGTGCACCACATCGGCCTGATCGGAAAGGAAGGCGTTCACCCTGGCCTCGGTCTCGGCGATCTGGATGATCTCCACCTCGTCCAGCAGCGCCGGACCGTCCCAGTGCCGCTCGTTGCGCCGCAACAGCGTTCGATCGCCCGGCGACCAGCGCTCCAGCACGAAGGGCCCGGTGCCCACCGGCAGGGTGTGCTCGTCGAAGGTGGTCGTGCCGTCCTTGACGATGTAGCAGTACCAACCGGCAAGCACCGAACCGAAGTCCGCGAGCGGCGTTTTCATCGCCACCACCACGCCGAGATCGCCGTCGGCGCGGGTCCGTGCCATGTCGACCATGGCGAGGTCACCGGAGGACTTCCGCGCCGGGTCCAGCATGCGCGCGAAGCTCCACAGCACGTCCCGCGCGGTGAGCGGGGTTCCGTCGCTGAAGAGCACACCGGGCCGCAGGACGATCCGCCACTCGCTGCCGTCGGCGTTGGGCTGCAACGACTCCGCCAAGCGATAGCGCAGGGTGAGGTCGTTGTTGTAGGCGACCAGCTTGTCCCACACGTTCTTCGAGACCGCGCCACCGGCCGAGCTGCCCGCCTGGTGCGGGTCGAGCACGTCCGCGGTCGCCGAGCGGCCCGCGATCGCGGTGCGCAACCGTCCGCCGGGCCGGGGTGGCCCGTCGGGTGCGTTGCCGGGGTTCGCGTCGGTGCCGCAGCCGGTCAGCGCCCACGCGCCGCCGAACGCGACCAGCGCGGTCGCGCCGGCCAATAACCGCCGCCGCCCGAATGCGGGCGCGGTCGATGTGGAGTTGTGCATCGCCATCCTCGTGGTGTTCGTCCCTTGCCGCGGCGCAGGTATCCTGGCTCCCGATTCGACGCGCACCGCCGGCCTTCCAACCTGGGCAGGTCGTGGCCATGAACTGGCGGTTTGCTCCTCGGTGACAGTTGCGGGACAGCCCCGGATTCGCACCGGTGTTCCCTACGCCGACGAGAACAGTACAAGGCCCCGAGCGCGGAACCGTCGCTTCACCTCGGGTTTCGTCGACACCCGGCGAGTTCGGCTTCCCTAATAATTTATTTAGGGTTACCGTGGACGCGCCGGAGCGTGTACCGGCAGCCACGATGGCCCCGCGCCGCTACACCCCGGCGCGGGGCCACCCGCAACGGGCTCGCACTACCCGGCGGCACGGGCGAAACGGAGCGTGACGAGCTGAAAAGGGCGCAGCCGCACCCGAACTCCGCCGGACTCCGCGACCACCGGAACCTCACCGGACAGCGGCCGCTCCAGCAGATCGCACACCTGATGCCGCACGGTCTCGAAATCCGGAGTCACCAAGGCCGTCGCCCGGCCGCCGTGCGCCTCGTAGACGCGCAGCACGACATCGCCACTGCCGTCGTCGGCGAGTTTCACCGCGCTGGTCACCACCGCGTCGTTGTCCACGGTGAACAGGGGTGCGACCGGATCGGCGACGCCCGCGGTCGGACGGGCGAGGTTGATCCGATAGCCCGCAGCGACCGCGTCCCCGATCGAGGCGCCCGGCAGCAACGCGTGCCGGAAGTCGTGGGTGCCGTGATCGGTCTCGGGATCGGGGAAGCGCGGGGCGCGCAGCAGCGAAGCCCGCACCGTTGTCGTCGTGCCACCGTCCGGCCGGACGGTGCGGGTCACGTCGTGGCCGTAGGTGGCATCGTTGACCAGCCCGACACCCCAACCAGGCTCGGCGAAGTGGACGAAGCGATGATTGCAGGCCTCGAACTTCGCGTACTCCCAACTGGTATTCGTGTGCGTCGGCCGGTACAGATGCCCGAACTGGGTCTCCGATGCGTAGCGATCGGCGTGGATGTCCAGGGGGAAGGCGAGTTTGAGGAACTTCTCGGTCTCGTACCAGTCGACCCTGGTATCGATGTCGAGGCTGCGCGCGCCCGCACACAGCGTGAGCGTCTGCTCGATCTTGGACGAACCGAACGACCGGCCGACTCGCACCACGGCACCGGTCGGCGCATCAGTTTCCGCCACAACGAAGTCCGCCTCGGTGAGGTCAGTGACCCGGTTACGGTAGAACAGATCGACATCCCAGGCGTCCCATGAGTTGGGCAGATCGGGGTGCAGCTGCAGCAGATTCGCGGCCGCTCCGGGCGGCACTGTCTCGCGTTGGTTGGCGAGGTCGACCACGGACACCACGAGACCGCGTGCGTCGATCTCCACCCGCAGCAGACCGTTGTCGAGCACGAATCCGCCGTCGGCGCGCTCGTCCACCGCGCACGGCGGGCCCGACTGTTCGGGTCCGGCACCGCCCGCGGCCACCCCGCGCCAGGCATGCGGCGCCGGGTTGAACACATTCGGCCCCGGCTGTTCGCCGCCGAGCAGCCGGTGCGCCTTTTCGATGAGCGCGGTCAGCTCCTCGGTCACCGCCGCGTGCGTACGCTCGGCTTCCCGATGCACCCAGGCGATCGAGGAGCCCGGCAGAATGTCGTGGAATTGGTGCAGCAGCACCGTTTTCCAGAGCCGGTCGAGCGCGTCGTACGGGTACCGCGCGCCCTTGCGCACCGCGGCCGTCGCGGCCCACAGCTCGGCTTCGCGCAGCAGGTGCTCGTTGCGCCGATTACCCTGTTTGGTCTTGGCCTGGCTGGTCAGGGTGGCGCGGTGCAGTTCGAGGTACAGCTCCCCCACCCACACCGGCGGGTTCGCGTACTCCGCCTGCGCCCGCGCGAAGAAGTCGACGGGCTTGTCCCACACCACCTTCGGCGAGCCTTCGAGATCCTTCATCCGGGCGGCCTTGGCGATCATCTCCCGCGTGGTCCCGCCGCCGCCGTCACCCCAGCCGGTCGGCGCGAGCGACATCGACGCACGCCCCTTGTCTTTGAAATTTCTTGCGGCATGGGCGATCTCACGGCCCTGCATGGAGCAGTTGTAGGTGTCGACCGGCGGGAAGTGGGTGAAGACGCGGGTGCCGTCGATGCCCTCCCACAGGAAGGTGTGATGCGGGAACTTGTTGATCTGGCTCCAGGAGATCTTCTGCGTGAGCAGCCATTTGGAGCCCGCCGCCTTGATGATCTGGGGCAGCCCCGCGGCGAAGCCGAACGTGTCCGGCAACCACGCTTCTTCGTTCTCGATCCCGAACTCCTCGAGGAAGAACCGCTTGCCGTGCACGAATTGCCGTGCCATCGCCTCGGAGCCCGGCATGTTCGTGTCCGCCTCGACCCACATCCCGCCCGTCGGCACGAAACGCCCCTGCGCCACCGCCGCTTTCACCTTCGCGTAGACCTCGGGGCGATGCTGTTTGACGAAGTCGTACTGTGCCGCTTGCGACATCGCGTAGACGAACTCGGGATCATCGGCCAGCAGCGCGGTCATGTTCGCGGTGGTGCGGGCCACCTTGCGGACGGTCTCGCGCAGCGGCCAGAGCCAGGCCGAGTCGATGTGCGCGTGCCCGACCGCCGAAATCCGGTGTGCCGACGGTACCGCGGGCGCGGCCAGCGCGTCGGCCAGGCACGCGCGCGCCGCGGCGGCGGTGGCGGGCACGTCCTGCAGATCAATGGCGTCGAGCGCGCGCTCGATCGCCCGCACGATGTCGTAGCGGCGGGCGGGATCCTCCGGCATCTCGTGCATCAGTTCGCCGAGCACCTCGAGGTCCTGCACCAGGTGCCAGACCTCGTCGTGAAAGACCGCGAGATCCATTCGGCCGAGCCGGTATTGCGGCTCGGTGCCCGCGGTCGACTTGTCGCCGAGCGGCGTCGGCCCGAAGAACGGAATGATCGGGTTCGACGCCGCCTCGACATGCAGCAGCACGTGCTCGCCGCCCACCGCCGGAGACCCCACCCGCACCCATTGATTGCGCGGGTGCAGTCCCTTCACCGGTGATCCGTCCGGCAGATACACCAGCCCTTCACACTGGAAGCCGGGCATGTTCCGATCAAAGCCGAGGTCGATGATCGCCTCCACGGTCTTGCCCGCCCACGCGGCGGGTACCGTGCCCTCGACCGTGAGCCAGCTGGTGCCCCACGGGGCGCCCCAGGCCGCGCCCGCGGCGGTGGGGGTGCGCGGCGCGGCAAGGCCATCGGCGACCGGCACCGGTTCATCCGGTGCGCCCCAGATCGACACCTGCATCGGCACCGACGCGCCGTAGATCGCGGGTACGATCCGTTCGCCGAGAACTCGCCCGAGGCGATCTTCGATCAATCGACGGTCGTCGTGCATGGCGGTGGCTCCCATCGGATCAGGCGCTGATCATCGATCTGCCCCATTCTCCGTGACGGTGCCGTACCTGCCGTGGATTCCCGGGAAACGGCGGTTCGGCGGACCGGCCGAGCCGTTACGCCTGCCTTCGCCTGCGCGCTTTCAACCGGTGCCGGGCCAGGAAGCCGAACACCAGCATCATCACCGTGTCGCTCGCCGGGGTCTTGATGACCGAGCGGGTGTGCGGCGCGTAGCCCGCCTCGGTGCCATCGGACTCCAGCCAGCCGGTGTATTGCCCGACCTCGACGCCGACCAGCTTCGGGTGGTAGGAGTGGGCGAGCAGGCCTGCCCGCCGACCGCCCGGCGGCAGGCCGCGCGGGGTGAACAACCGGATACCGGCATCGCTCGATCCGATCACCTGCACCGGAAGCACCATCGGATAGCCGTCGTCGTCGCGATAGCCGAGGAGCCGATAAGGCAGTCGCGCAATCTGATTCGCGGACTTCGTCACGTCCCCCCTGGGCACGATGCCCTTCGCCGGACGGACCTGCGGGGGCACATGGTGGACCGGCAGTGGCGCGCCGTAGACCACCGGCGACTCGGCGGCGTGCAGATCGGGCCAGCACACGATGCGGGTCACGGTGACCTGCACGAGCACGCGATCGTCGTAATAGGCGCTGAGCCAGCGATCCCAGAAGACGCCCCGCCGTCGCTCACCCATGAACGGCGCGGACTTGGCGCCGATCTCGTCGAGCACGCCGCGGTCCGGCTCGGGATCGAAACGGGCCGTCCCCTGCACCAGCACGTAACGACGGTTCGCGGGATCGCCGAGACCGTGCGCGCGGCTGTGGTAGGCCAGGGCCACCTTCGGCTCGCGCGCGATCCGATCCAGCTTCCGGCCCATGCCGAGCGAGGTGGTGAATCCGATTGTCCCCGTTGCCCGATCGCGCAGACCGATGGGCGAGACCGCGGTCACCACCGCACCACCGGCCGGGGTGGAGTAGACGAGACCGCAGGTCAGATCGCCGGCCAGGATGTCATCGATCTCGTCCGGCCAGCTCACCACCCCTGCCGTGGCACGATCATTGCTGTCGAGAGCACGCAACATGGCGTAATCCCCCTGTTCGAACGGTAATTCGGCACTTCTCTCCAGTACCGGCGTGGCCGCGACCGAGGGGCCGCGGCCACGTGCGGCCGGTTGCTCAGCGGCCGGACTTCGGGTCGAGGACCGGGAAGTTGCTGCGGAACAAGCCGTGTGGGTCCACGCTGCGCTTGATACCGCGCAGCCGGGCCAGGGTGTCGGGTGTGAAGGCGTCGGCAGCGGACTGACCGGGGCCCAGCAGGGTCAGCGGTGTCCGGCGGCTGCGCGAGGCGCCCAGGGCGGTGAGATACTCCTCCATCCGAGTCGTGTTGGCGGCGGCCATGTCCGGCGTGACCTCGGGTGCGATCAGGCCGATGTAGTAGGGACTGGCGACCGCGCCCGCCGGGGTGTCCGACGGCCCGGCGAGGCGGCCACCGAGATGGCGGACCTGCACCGCGGCCACCGGCGCCATCGGCTTGTCCAGCAGACCTGCCACGTCGGCATCGGTGAGCCCATCGAGCAGTTCGATCCGCGAGCGGATCGGGCTCGGCTCGGCAGGTTCGCCGGTGATGGTGCCCAATTCGGCGATCGGCAACACGCGGCGGGTGTCGCGCATCTTGCCCTCGATGCCGTCGAACGGGCGCAGCAGTGCCTGACCGGCCGCCTCGTCGCCGAGATAGGTGACATCAATGCCGACCATCGGTGGGGCGCCGTCGAATTGCAGCAGACTCCACCAGATCGTCAGTTCCTCCGGCGCCGTCGCGGTCACCTCGCGGAAGGCGGCCATCACCTGCGGTGCCCGCTCGGCAGGCCAGACCACTTTGCCGCCGTACAGGCCGGGAATCGAGTGCAGCGTGAACTCGATGGTGGTGACCAGCGCGTAGTCGCCGCCACCACCGCGCAAGGCCCAGAACAGATCCGGCTCCGACGCGGCCGTGACCCGGCGGCCGCGACCGTCGGCATCGATGATCTCCAACGCCGTGACGCTGTCGGCGGCCCAGCCGAATTTGCGTGCGAACCAGCTCAATCCGCCGCCGAGGGTGTATCCGGTGATGCCGACGCCCGGTGCGCTGCCCGCAACGCCGGTCAGCCCGTGCGCGCTCGCGATCTCCTGCACCTGCCCCCAGGAAACGCCGGACCCCACCCGCGCGGTGCGGGCGACGGGATCGACCAGGATCTCGTCGAAGCGCTTGGTACGTACGAGGATCGTTCCGTTCACCGCGGGCGAGGGATTGTGCCCGTTCGGCTGAACCGCCAACGTGGCGCCCGCATCCTTGGCGTAGCGCACCAGCGCCGTGGCGTCCTCGGCATCGGCGAGTTCGACGACGGCGCGCACCGACTGGTCCACCGTCAGGTTCCACGGCTTGCGGGCCAGGTCGAAACCATCGTCACCGGGCAGCAGCACCCGCCCGCGCACCGCGGAGCGCAGCTTCGAATCGTCGGCCGCGGCCGCCTGCGTTCCAGACCCGTCGGTCGTGCACGCCGCCACCGCGAGCCCGCTGCCGACCACCAGCAAACGGCGGCGGCTCAGCTCGAACGACCCGCCCTTACCGTCCTGACCTGCGCTCATTCCATTCCTTCCGAGAGGTTCATTACGAAACGATACGCACTCGTTTCATAAATGGAGATGCGATACAGAACACGCTTGTTTCGTATCTCCTCGACCGCTACGCTGTCCGTGTGTCGACACCACAGAGCGGCGGGGCAAAGACGAAACCCGGTGGCAGGCCACGGGATCCGGACCGCGACCGCGCACTGCTGGCCGCCGTCAGCGAGATTCTGCCCGAGGTCGGCTACGACCGGCTGACCATGGACGCCGTCGCGGCCAGGGCGGGCGCGGGCCGAGCCACGGTGTATCGACGCTGGAAGGACAAGTCGGAACTGGTGCGCGACGCGATCCAGGCGCTGAGCTGGGACGAGCCGCTACCGGATACCGGCAGCCTGCGTTCGGACCTGATCGCCGTCGGCGCCATGTATCTGGACCCGAGCAGCCAACGGGATTCGATCCTGTCCGCGATCGCCTCGGCGATCAAACGCGATCAGCAATTGCGCGAAACCGTCGAGCGGGTCATCTCGCAGCCCCGCCGCGCGGCCTATGCCGCCATTGTGGACCGGGCGCGCGAACGCGGCGAAATCGCGCCGGGCGCCGACACCGAACTCATCGCCGACGTCGTGCCCGCGATGATCTTCTATCGCCTGCTCGACAAGGAAGAACCCATGGAGGGCGCGTATTTCGAGCGGGTGATCGACGCTTTGGTCATTCCGCTGCTCACGGGATATGCGGACACACGACCGCACGGCGCGACCGAGAAAACCGACAATTAGCTGTATCGGCTGGTGGGAGAAGCAAGGTGAGGTTTGTTGTATTCGGGGCCAGCGGGCCGACCGGATTACAGGTCATCCAGCAGGCAATCGACAAAGGTTATGCCGTCACCGCCGCGGTGCGCCGCCCCGGCGAATTCCCGCTCACCGCACCGAATTTGCGGGTGGTCCAGGTGGATGCGCTCGATGCCGAATCGGTGAAGCAGGCGATAGCGGGCCAGGATGCGGTGATCTCCATCCTCGGCGGGAAATACACGATGAAGCCGGTGACGATCTTCTCCGAAGGCCTGGGAAATATCTTGCCCGCCATGGCGACACACGGCGTCCGGCGGCTGGTGTGCGTCAGCTCGGTCTGCGTCGCGGGCAAGGCAGCGCCGGGCGAGACCTTCCTCTTCCGCACGGTCCTGCTGCCGATCCTGCTCACCCTGGGCCGCACGGCGTACTTCGACATGGGCCGCATGGAGGACATCGTCAAGAACAGCGGCCTGGACTGGACGATCGTGCGTGCCTCCGGACTGTTCGACACCGACCGGATCAGCGACTACACCATCGGTCCCTCGGGCATCCCCGGCCGCTACACCGCACGCGCCGACCTCGCGGACGCACTGCTGCGCGAGGTCATCGAGAACCGCAACGTCAACGCGTCGGTCGACGTGGTGACCACCGAGGGTGTCCCACGATTGACCGACGTCTTCAAGCGCGGACAGAAATAGCACGCGCCGATGGCAAGGGGAGCCGGCGCACCGTCAGCCCGTATCGACCATCGGGTGGTGCGTGGCGGGGTAGGCGTCACTGACGAGTTTGAAGCCGACACCGCGGACCGAGATGATCCACTCACTGGCGCCGAGCTTGGCGCGCAGGCTGCTGACGTGGGTATCGGCGGTGCGCCGCGACCAGTTGTGGCCCCACACCGCGCGCATGATCTCGGCCCGGGGCACCACCCGTCCGCTGTTCTCCGCCAGCAGTACCAGCAGGTCGAACTCCTTGCGGGTGAGCGCGATCCGGCGGCCGAACACGGTGACCTCGCGAGCCAGCGCGTCGATGCGCAGCGGCCCGTGCTCCAGCGCGGGCTCGGCCCGGCGGACCCGGGCCGACCTGCGCCACATCAGCGCTTCGACCCTGGCCGCGAGTTCACGGAAGTGATAGGGCTTGGCGATATAGTCGTCCGCCCCGGCCTGCAGCGCGAGCACGCAGTCCAGCTCGGACTTCCGTTCCGCGGTGACGATTATCGGTACGCCGCACTCAGCGACACTCCGGCATACATAAAGCCCATCCATATCGGGCAGTTCGAGACTCACGATAACCAGGTCGTACGCGGTGCACGCGTCCACGGCGGCGAGGCCGGAATCCGCCTCGGCAACCGCATAGCCATGCCTGATCATGTATTTCGCGAGTTCGGCCCGCGCCGCCGGGTTACCATCGACAATCAGGATTCGTTGTCCAACAGACCATCTCGTCATCGCGGCGGCACTTCGTTCACCCTGGTGAGTAATCGGGCCATGTGTCGACTTCCGCTGACCGGACTGCACGTCGAAATACCCCCCAAACTTTCCCGCATTGGAGCACGGCGACCGTTAAAACACGCCCTGAGCTGGGCGTCCGTCGGACCGGAGGTCGCCCTCCGACGGCAAACCCGACAGTACCACAGCGGCTTCATCAGATCGTGACCACGAAAGTGTGGGCACCACTATGTGATACGCGAATCGACAAGTTTAGTTCGTATTGTTCGAAGATTGGATCATTAGCTTGTCATCTACTATCCGCGGCCCGCGGGAATCGGGCGATGCAATCGACATATGTTGTGTCACATGACAATAAAGAGGCCTGGGATCATCCCATCTGATAGGATCTCCGGGCAGCATCGAGTGGAATGGAGGGCACATCCAAATCAGCACTGCGACAACATAATTCGACCGTCTTCAGTCTACCTCAGCCCAGCTGCCCAGCGTCGAGCAGCCCGGCTGTCGCGTATCACTTTCCGGTCACGGGGCACCACGTGTGCCACCCGGCAAGGAAAAGTCCGCGCGCCGAAGTAATTCCAGAAAGACCGGGCAGCCCAGCCCCGACGGCGCACCCGTCGGAGTAATGCGCTCACCCACCGCAATCCGCAGTACGAGCTGTGATCTATCGGGGGAATATGGAGCTACAAAATTTCGACGCCGACCGGTCGGCGAGCCACCACATCCTATTGGTGGAAAGCAATGAGGCAGAACGTCGGTCGCTGACCGAGCGCCTCGTCCGACACGGCTACTCGGTGACCGCGGTCGACACCGCGGGCAGTGCGCTGGAGTGTTACCACAATGCCGATCTGGTGTTGCTCGACGTCGATCTGTCCGACCTGGACGGCATCGAGGTCTGCCGCGCCATCCGCGACACCAGCGCGGTCCCGATCATCATTGTGACCGCGCGGGACTCGGTGCTGGATCGGGTGCTCGGATTACGTTCCGGCGCCGACGACTACATCACGAAGCCATACGGCGCCCGCGAATTGATCGCGCGGATCCAAGCCGTATTGCGCCGCTTCGTGCCCGAGGAATGTCTGGCGCCCACCCCGGTGCCCGCGACCTCGATCCGGCACGGTCCACTCTCGGTCGACGCCGACGCCAGAAGGGTCGAATTGGCCGGAGATCTCGTCAAGACGACGAGAAAGGAATTCGACCTGCTCTACCTGCTCGCCTCCAATCCGGGCAAGGTGATCGAGCGCAGCACGATCACCGAGGAGATCTGGGACGGCACGTTGTCGAGCCGGACGGTGGACACCCACATCAACAGCCTCCGCAAGAAGCTCGGTGCGAGCGAGTGGATCGTCACCGTGCGCGGTATCGGCTTCCGCTTCATCGGTCACCGATACGACGCACAGCACGCGTAGCACCGTTATGGGCGCGTCCACGCCGAGGTGAAGGTGAAGCGGCGCATCCGCCAGCCCGCCGCGGTACGCACCGCGGCGGCCGTGCCGAACCCGCCGAAGGACATCTGCCCGGTCGGGCCCACCGCCGCGCCGATGTGCACCGCGGTGAGATGTGCTGTCACGGTCGCGGTGTCGCCGTCGCGCAGCACCCGATGATTGCCGCCGAGATGGTGCGAGCGCGGGTACTTCGCGTAGGCCATGCGCTGGAACTCGCGCAGCTCGGCCATGCCGCGAAAGGTGCCGTGCGGGAACACGAGCTCGGCGTCTTCTGTGAACACGTCGCCGAGCCAGGCGTCGTTGTCCCGGTCGAAGTCGAGATGGTGCACGTAGCGATCGAAGAGCTCGACCAGCTCGGCGCGGTCGAGGACTGCCCGCAGGCGCTCTGAAACGTCAACCATAGTGTGCGAAATCCTGATTCAGCGAAACGGCCCCGGCATTGAGGCACGACAGCAACGTCCTGGCCTGCACGTTGAGATAGTGACCGTGGCCGGCCAGCCAGTTCAATTGCGCGGGGGTGGCCCAGCAGTAGTTGCGCGGCACCGCCAGCGGCAGATCGGCCTCGACGAACATGTAGCGGCTCTCCGCGTTGAGAAACCGCCCGCCCTCCTCCGAATGCACTACGTCATAACGGATCTGCTCCGGACTGGCGGCACGGATCACGTCCAGGAACGGCGGGTGCTGGTCCCAGTTCGCTGGCACGCACTGCACGGTCGGCGCCAGCTCGACGGTGTCGAGGAACCCGGCCTCCACTTTCGCCTGCACCAAAAGATGTGGCAGACCGTCGATCCGACGGAAGACGAAGGCGGCGATGCCCTGGCCGTGCGGCTCGAACAGCGGCTGGGTCCACGAGGTGACCTCCCTGCTGCCCGCCGCCACCTCGACCGCGATGAGCCGGAAGAACCTGTCGTCGGCACGACCGAGGTGGGACTCACCGCGGTGCCATCCCGCGACCTCGGCCAGCGGCATCAGCGAGATCTCCACGTCGTGCCTGGCGCGCTCGACGGTGAACCACGATTGCAGCTCGGCATCCGAACGCAGTGCGACAGCGCTGGTTCCGTGCATCGGAAAGGTCGCGATGACGGTGCGCGAGTCCATGTTCACCACGTTGTCCGCCCGCAGCAGCGCACCGATCTGGCCGAGGGTCAGCCAGCAGAAGTCCGGATGCACCGCGACCTCATCGGTGGTCTCCACCAGCATGTTCCGGTTCGACTTGCGATAGAACCAGGCACCGTGTTCGGACTGCAGTACGTCGGCGAGCACCCGGCCCGCGCCGAGATCGGCGAAGTAGGACAGGTATCGGACGGTGCTCCCCCGATGCACGCCGGTGTAGTTGCTGCGGGTGGCCTGCACCGTCGGCGAGAGCTGGAGCAGATTGCGGTTGCCCGGCTCCATCTTGGCCTGCATGAGAAAGTGCAGCACACCGTCGAATTCCTTGGCGAGGATGCCGAGTATCCCGACCTCGGGTTGCAGGATGATCGGCTGCTGCCACGCGCGCACCGCCCCCTCGTCCACCTGCACCGAGAGCCCCTCGACGCTGAAGAACTTTCCGGTGCGGTGGCGCATGTTCCCGGTGTCCGGCGCGAAGGACCAGGCATCCATCTCGAGAAACGGGATGCGCCGCACCTCGAATCGGTTAGCCGCCGCCCGCTGCGCGAGCCACCCCGGGAAGTCCGCGGTGCGCAGCCACGCACCGGCTTCGGTGGCCGCGGCCGAGAGCGCGAGCCGCTCCGACAGATCCTCGTCGGAGCGGGTCCGAACGGAGCGCACGCTCACAGCCCCGCCACGACGGTGCGCAACACCTCGATGACACGGTCCTGCTCGGCCTCGCCCAACGCCGGATACATCGGCAGCGAGAAGATCTCCTCCGCCAGCCGCTCGGTGACCGGCAACGACCCTGCACGCCAACCGAGATGCTCGAACCCGGTCATCGTGTGCACCGGCCACGGGTAGCTGATGTTGAGCAGAATGTCGTGCTCGCGCATCGCCTCGATGATCGCGTCGCGCTTCGGGTGCCGCACCACGTACACGTAATAGACATGGGTATTGCCGGGATTCGTCGCGGGCAGCAGCAACCCGTGCGAATCGGCCAGGTCGCCGAGGCCTTGCTCGTAGCGCCGCGCCACGGTATTGCGGCCCGCGATGTATTCGTCGAGCCGACCGAGCTTGCGGCGCAGGATCTCCGCCTGCACCTCGTCGAGCCGGGAATTGTGGCCCGGCGTGCGCATCACGTAGTAGACC
Source organism: Nocardia brasiliensis (assembly GCF_011801125.1). NCBI lineage: Bacteria > Bacillati > Actinomycetota > Actinomycetes > Mycobacteriales > Nocardiaceae > Nocardia > Nocardia brasiliensis. The sequence continues at coordinate 1,625,823 of NZ_CP046171.1, read as the reverse complement.
TTGTCCATGCCGTAGTAGCGCAGCTGCCGCATATTTCGCTGCACGACCTCGTCGGCGGTGATCACCGCGCCGCCGTCCCCGTAGGCGCCGAGCACCTTGGTCGGATAGAAGGAGAATGCCGCGGCGTTCGACATGGTGCCCGCCAGGCGGTCCCCGTGGCGTGCGCCGTGTGCCTGAGCACAGTCCTCCAGGATCTGCAGACCGTGTTCGGCGGCCAGCCGCCGCAGCGGCGCCATGTCGACGCACTGACCGTAAAGATGCACGGGCACAATCGCTTTGGTACGCGGTGTGATCGCCGCTGCCACCTGATCGGTGTCCATGAGGAAGTCATCGGCGCGCACATCGACGAAAACCGGTGTCGCGCCCGCGCCGACGATCGCCACCACGGTGGGCGCCGCGGTGTTCGCGACGGTGATCACCTCGTCACCGGGACCGACGCCGAGCGCCTCGAGGCCGAGTTTCAGTGCGTTGGTGCCGTTGTCGACGCCGGTGCAGTGCGCGAGCCCGTGGTAGGCCGCGAATTCGCGCTCGAAGCCGCGCACGCTCTCGCCGAGAATAAGCTGCCCCGACCCGAACACGGTCTGCACCGCGTCGAGGATGTCGGTCCGTTCCTTCTCGTACTCGGGCAGGTAGTCCCATACACGGGTGGTCATGAATGCTCCCTTGGTGATTCGAATGATCGGAACGAACGTCGTCGGTCCGGGGCAGCTCACACGGCTGCCGCGATGTCCATGACGTATCGGCCGTAGGGTGATTTCGCGAGTTTGCGGCCGAGCCGGTGGCACGACTCCTGGTCGATGAAGCCCATGCGCAAGGCGATCTCCTCGATGCAGGCGATCCGTACGCCTTGGCGGCGCTCCATGATCTCCACGTACTGCCCCGCCTCCAGCAGGGCCTCGTGGGTGCCCGCGTCGAGCCAGACGAAGCCGCGGCCGAGCCGCACCAGCCGCGCCCGGTCCTGTGCCAGGAAGGTCCGGTTCACATCGGTGATCTCCAATTCGCCACGCGCGGAGGGCTGTAGCTCCTTGGCGATCGCGACGACGTCGTTGTGATAGAAGTACAGCCCGGTGACGGCGAGGTTCGACTGCGGCCTGGCGGGCTTCTCCACCAGATCGAGCAGGTTGCCCGCGGTATCCACCTCAGCGACCCCGTAGCGTTGCGGGTCGAGCACCGGATAGCCGAACAGGACGCATCCGTCGACCTCATGGCTGCTCTGCTGCAGGACCTCGACGAAGCCCGGCCCGTGAAAGATGTTGTCTCCCAGCACCAGGGCCACCGGCTCGTTGCCGATGTGCCGCTCGGAGACCAGGAACGCGTCGGCCAGCCCGCGCGGCTTGTCCTGCTCGGCGTAGGTCAGGCACAACCCGAGCGCCGATCCGTCACCGAGCAACCGCTGGAACCGCGGCAGATCGTCCGGCGTTGCGATGATCTCGATATCGGTGATACCGGCCAGCATCAGCACCGAGAGCGGGTAGTAGATCATCGGCTTGTCGTAGACCGGCAGCAGCTGCTTCGACACCGCCCGGGTGACCGGTTGCAAGCGGGTGCCGCTGCCGCCTGCGAGAATTATCCCCTTCACCGCCAACTCCTCCGGGATTGCTTGTGCGGCCTCATACTTCGGTCCCGACGCGCGGTATCGGACGATCGGATGCCTGCCGGTCGTCGGCGTGCAGACAGTCCTCGAGGAATCCGAGCACCCGCAGGTGATAGGCGCGTGCGGCCCAACTCAGGCTGATGTTGTGCCCGGCGCCCGCCTGCCGCTCCACCGCCACGCACGGCGCACCGGTGAAGCGCGCGGCCATGTCCCGCACCGTGTTCGGGTCCTGGCGCCACAGTCCCTCGTGTTCGGCGAAGGTGCACCGGACCGGCACCGCCACCTTGGCCGCGACGCGCGGGAACACCATGGGCCAACGCGGCGCCTCGGCCAGCTCGAGGACCGGCGTCGGCGCGACGATGGCCGCGCTGGCGCGAAAGGTGGCAAGCGGGTACAACCGCGGCGGTCCCCACCCACGCAGCGACCGCCTGCGCGCGTCGCCGAGCTGAAACAGCTGCCGCGCGTATCGATGCCCGCACCCGGAGATGTCCACGCCGAGCAGGCGGGCCGTACCGAATGCCACGGCGGCCAGCCGCAGCGCGAGCATGCCGCCGAAAGAATGTCCCAGCAGCAGTATCCCGGCACCGAGGTCGTTCTCGGCGGCGAATCCGGCGAGCGCATGCCGCACGGTGCGCGCCTGCGCCGCCTGCGATTGTCCTTCGCGCAGTTGCGCACTCGAATGGCCGTAGCCCGGCCGGTCCACCGCCAGCACCGTATAGCCGAGGCGCGCACCGAGACTGAGCAGCGATACCTCGGCCGTCGCCTGCCCGTCGAAGTAGCCCGCACTCATCCCGGCCCCGTGCAGCGCCACGATCGTCGCGCGCGGCGCTTCGTAGGGCTGAGCGAGTAGCGCGGACAACGTGATCCCGCCGCCATCCAGCAGCACCGGCCGCACGCCGCTGGAACGGGCTAGTTCCGTGGTCGTCACCGCAGCGCCTCGCCGACCGTGGCGGCCCCGGCACGGGCCACCCCGTCCGCCGGACCGAACCAGCGGCGCAGGGCCGCCGTCAACGCCGTGCGATCCCGCTGTTCGGCCGCCGCCCACGCCACGTAGCCGTCCGGGCGGATCAGCACGGCGGTCACGTCCTCGAGACCGCGCCGCTCGGACAGCTCGGCGCCGACGGCGGTGACCCGGTCCCGCCACGGTGCCGCGGCGTCCTGCAACGCGCTGTCGCCGACAAGGTCCAGCAGCACACCGCGCGCCGGATGCAGCAGTTCGGTGGTCGTGGTCGGGCCATTCGACGTGCGCACCGGCCGTGGCGGAATCCGCCTGCCCTGCAACGGATGTGCGGAAGGATTCGACTCGTATCGGATGTCGAGCCCGCTCACCGCGCCCGCGAGGTAGCGCTTGGTGTCGTCGTAGGCGATCAGCTCCGTGAACAGCTCGCGCAGCGGATCCGCCTCGGCCCCGGTGATATAGAGCATCCCTTGCACCCGGGTGTTGTCCAGCAGCCGGGCGCCGACCGGATGACGTTCGTCGTGGTAGGTGTCGAGCAGCTCCGGCCCGGCCGATCCGCGCACCACGGCGCCGAGTTTCCACCCGAGATTGGCCGCGTCCTGAACACCGGTGCTCAACCCCTGACCGCCCGCCGGGAGGTGGATATGTGCCGCGTCGCCCGCCAAGAACACGCGGCCCCTGCGGTATTCCGCCGCCTGCCGGGTGGCGTCGGAGAACGAACTGGCCCACGCCGCGCGGCCGTGGGCGATCGACTGCCCCGTGATGCGTTCCCACGCCGCGGCGAGCTCGGCGAAGCCGATCTCGGTGCCGCGCTGCACCACCGGTGTCTCGTGCTCGCAGACCACGACCCGATCCACGCCGGGCGCCAGCGGCATGGCCATGATCATCCCGCCGGGCAGGCGCTCGCCGAACGGGCGCGGGGCGATGTCGCAACCGACCACGTCGGCCAGATACATGCCGAGAGTGCCTGCCGTGCCGGGAAACTCGAAGCCGGCGAGTTTGCGCACGATGCTGTGCCCGCCGTCGCAGCCGACGAGATACCTTGCGCGCAAGACCTTTTCACCGCCGCAGAGTCGCGCGGTTACCGCGACGCCGGTCCCGTCGTCATCCAGACCGGTCACTGTCCAGCCCCGCCGGATGTCCGCGCCGAGCCCGCCCGCCCACCGCTCCAGCGCCGCCTCGGTCTGCGATTGCGGCACCCCGCGCGCCCCGAAATGACAGTCCTCCAGCACCGTGTAGTCGAACAGCAGGCCGCCGAAGTGGCCCATCGGGCTCTGCTCCAGCCCGCCGACGGCCGCGAGCAGGCCGCGCTGGTCGAAGGTCTCCATCGCGCGGGCGGTGAAGCCGAGGCCGCGGGACTGGCCTGTCGGTTCCGGCAGTTGTTCCAGCACCACGACATCGGCACCGGCCAGCCGTAATTCGCCGGCTAGCAGCAGGCCGGTCGGACCCGCGCCGACCACGATCACATCGGTGTCCACGTTCGCTCTCCTTGTCTGCACGGCGCGGTCAGTGCTCGGCACCGGGCGGCCCGAACCAGTGGCGCAGCCGGCCGTCGAGGTCCGCGTCCGCGGAACCCGCCCAGCTCACATAGCCGTCCGGCCGTACCAGCACCGCCTCGGTGCCGATCTCGGCACCGGCGGCGACCTCGGCCACGACGACCCGCTTGGACCAGGGCGCCACCACCTTCGCCAGCGCCTCGACCTGTGCGGGGCCGAAGCCGAGCACGAGGCCGGCCCCGGTGCGCAGTGCCGCGCCGCTCGTCCCGGCGGGCTCGCGCAGCCGCACTTCGGGCAGCCGGAGGCCGAGCCAGGGGTGCTCCCCCGGTTCCGCGGGATAGCGCACGTCCAATCCGCTGACCATCCCGGCTAGGTGCGCACGCACCGGCTCCGCCGCGATCAGGTCCCGCAGCATGGTCCGCAGCGACTCGACTTCCGGCCCGCCGAGCAACAATTCGGTTTGCACCCGGATGTTCGACAAGATTCGCGCGCCGACCGCACTGCGTTCGGCGTGATAGGTATCGAGCAGGTGCTCGGCCCGCGCGTCGATGGCGCGGGCCAGCTTCCAACCCAGGTTCACGGCATCCTGCAGGCCTAGGTTCAGCGCTTGACCGCCGCTGGGCATCTGCTGATGCGCGGCATCGCCCGCGAACAGCACGCGCCCGGCGCGGTAGGCCCGCACCTGTTTGCTCGCATCGTCGAAGGCGTTCACCCACAGCGGCTTTCCATGCCCGATCGCCTCACCGGTGACCTGCTGCCACGCCGCGACGACCGCATCGAAGGACGGCTCGCCCACCCGCTCGGCGCCACCGGTACCGAAGCGATGCACCATCACCCGGGTGATGCCGGCGGGATTCGTGACCGCCGTGGCGAATCCGTGCTCGTAGCGCTGGAATCGCCGGTCCTCGACGGCCAGTCCCGCCACGTCCGCGCGCAGCAGTTCGCGGGTCGCCGCCCTGCCCTCGAACGCCATGCCGGTACACGCGCGCACCGTGCTGTCCGCGCCGTCGCAGCCGACGACGAAGTCCGCACGCAGCACTCGGGTACCGGCCGTGGTCCGCGCGTGAACCTCGACGAAGGCACCGTCGTCGCGCACCGCCGACACCGACCAGCCGCGCCGGACCTCGGCCCCCAGCGCGACGGCCCAATCATGCAACAACTCAACGGTTCTGGTCTGCGGTACCTTCCACTGTCCGGGAAACCGGCTCGGCATGGTGAGATCGAGCGCGATGCCCCCGAAGTGGCCGCGCGGTTCGTTCGGCACGGTGCCGAGCGCGTCGACCAGGCCGCGGGCGTCGAAGATCTCCATCGTCCGCGCGTGCAGGGTCGAGGCCCGCGACTCCGTCGACGGCGTCGCACGCGCCTCCAGCACCACCACCTCGACGCCGCCGAGGCGCAACTCACCCGCCAGCATGAGCCCGACCGGGCCCGCGCCGACGACGACTACCTGCGTCTGTTCGATCATCTGTCAGTCGCGTCGCTCGGCGAAGGACTTCGCGTGCCGCAAAGTGGTCATGCTGTTGGTGCTCAACGCGTTCCGCACGAAATCCTTGGCATCCTCTAGCGTCTTGTCCGCGCCGAGGATCGAGGCGATCCGCTCGGTGTTGATCGTGACGGTGTGCTGCGAGGTCGCCAGCACGCCGTCGGCGTTCTCGGCGAAGGTCCACCGCCCCGTGTGCAACGACATCAGCGCCGGCAGGGTCACCTGCTTGTAGACGATCGAGTGGTGCGGGCAGGTGACCCGATAGGACTTCGTGGTGTGCACCGAGCCGTCGCGCGTCTTGGTGTCCATCTCGAGTGTCTGCAAGCCGGGTGCGGGTTCTTCCAGCCGCGCCGCGGCGACGTGCGGCAGCCGCTCGGTCCACAGCTGTGCCTGATCGATGAATTCGTATGCCCGTGTGGCCGACCCGGCGATCTGCACCGAGTCCTCGAAGGAGAAGGTGGCCTCCGTCGCGGCATAAGCGAATTCGAGCTCGACCCGCAGCCCCTCCAGTTCACTGCGCGAATTGCGGTCGACCGCCTCGTCGATCCAGGCGAGACCGTCCGGATCATCGTCCACGGCGCGGTAGGTGTGTTGCAGCCGGACCAGGGCGGAGTTCGCCGAACGCGCCTCGATCAGCCACGCGCCGCTCATGAAGGCCACCGGCGGCGCCGAAACCTCTTGCTGGAAGGTGATTTTCCGGGCCGTCGGATCGAGCGTGCGGCGTGAGGTCCAGTTCTTCGCGGTGCCGTTGGCGGTGGCCCAGACCCGGATCCGCTCGCTGCCCTCGGTCTGCTCCAGGTGCTCGACGTAGATCGTCGGACCGAAGATGCGCGGCCAGCTGCCGACATCGGCGATCAGCGCGTACACCGTGTCGGCGGGTGCGGCGATCTCGATCTCGTGCTCGACCTCGCGCATGGTGCTGCTGGTGGTCATCGAATTACCTACTCCTCGAGCTCAGAAATTGCCAAGTCCGCCGCAGACGTTCAACGCTTGCGCCGTGATGGATGCGGCCGTGTCGGTGGTCAGGTAGCCGACCAATCCGGCCACCTCCTCCGGGGTGGAGTAGCGCCCGAGTGGGATCTTGGCCTGGAACTTCTCCAGGATCTCGGCCTCGCTCTTGCCGTAGGCGTCGGCGTATCCCTGCCGGACCCGCGCCGCCATAGGCGTCTCCACGTAACCGGGGCACACGGCGTTGACCGTGATGCCGGTGGGGGCCAGCTCATTACCGAGCGCCTTGGTGAAGCCGACGACGCCGTGCTTCGACGCCGAGTACGGCGCGCCGAGCACCACGCCCTGCTTGCCCGCGGTGGAGGCGATGTTGACGATCCGGCCGCGGTTCTTCGTGCGCATGCCGCCGGTGTTGAGCACCTCGCGGGTCAGCCGGAATACGCTGGTCAGATTGGTCTCGATGACGTCGTTCCAGAGTTCGGCGGTGAGATCGGCGGTGACGCCGCCGCCGCTGCGGCCCGCGTTGTTCACCAGCACATCGATCGACCCGAACGCGTCGACAGCGGCCTGGACGAACTGCTGCACCTCGGCGTCGGAGCGCACATCCACCGCGGCGCCGTCCACCGTAAGTCCTTCCGAGCGCATCTGTTTCACCGTGGCGATCACGTTCTCCTCGGTGCGCGCGCCGATGAACACCCGGTGTCCCGAGCCGCCGAGCAGGCGGGCGACGGCCAGTCCGATACCGCTGGTCGCCCCGGTCACCAGGGCGACGGGCGCTTCGATCTTCGACATCTGTGCTCCTCCTCAGGCCGCGTTCGCGAGCCGCGCGTTGACGGCACCGATCAGTGCCCGCGGCGTGGTGGCGGCGAGCAGGGTGTCCTCGTCCAGCGAGATGTCGAACTCGCGCTCGATCCGGCCGCTGGCCTCGAGCAGCGCGAGCGAGTCGTAACCGAGGTCGTCGAAGAGCACGTCGAGCACGGGCTCGGTGAAGTCGACCCCGTCGTCGCCCGCGGCCTCGAGCATGATCCGGCCCAGGTCGGTGAGTGTGAATCCGTCAGCCATTGTTGTTCTCCTTCATGAGTTTTCGTTGCTCAGCACGAGCGCGGAGTTGAATCCGCCGTAGCCCCGCGCCAGGACCAGCGCGGTGCGCACCTCGGCCGGGCGGGCCTGGCCGAGCACCAGGTCCATCCGCGCCTCGGGATCGGCCTCGATGTTGACCGTCGGTGGGATCAGGCCGTGGCGCATGGTCAGCAGCGCGGCGACGAGATCGAGCGGCCCGGCACCGGAGTACAACCGGCCGGTCATCGTCTTCGGCGCGGTGACCGGCACGGCGCCGGCCCCGAATACTTCCGAAATCGCCCGCGCCTCATCGCGATCGAGTTCCGGCAAGCCGGCCGCGTCGGCGAACACCACGTCGATGTCCGCCGGTGTCCGCCCGGCATCGGCCAGCGCCGCCTCGATCGCCTTGCGCAAGCCCGGCCCCGCCGGATCGAAAGTCGCCGCGTAGCCGGCGATCTCGCCGTAGGCGCGGGCACCGCGGGCCCGCGCGTGCGCATCGGACTCGACGAGCAGGATCGCGCCGCCCTCGCCGGGCACGTGCCCGTTCGCGCGGGCATCGAAGGGCAGGTAGGCGTCGGCCGGGTCGTCGCTGGTGCTCAATCGCCCGCTCGCCTGCTGCCCGATCCAGCCCCACGGGCACAGCGACGAGTCGATCGCGCCCGTCACGATGGTGCTGGTGCCCTTGCGAATCGCGCGCCGGGCCGCGGCGACGGCGTCCAGTCCGCCCGCCTGATCGCTGACCAGCACGCTGGCCGGTCCCTTCATGCCGTTGCGAATCGCGATCTGGCCGCTGTTCACGGCGTAGAACCAGGCGAAGGACTGGTACGCGCTGACGTACTGGCCGCCGCGCTGCCAGAGGTTGCGCAGCTCGCGCTGACCGAACTCGAACCCACCGGCCGAGCTGGCGGTGATCACGCCCATGTCGAATTCCGGCAACCGGTCCGGCGTCAGTCCGGCATCGGCGAACGCCCAGTCCGTCGCGGCCAAGGCCAGCTGGGTCATCCGATCCGTCTGCGGCAGCAGCCTGCCCGGCAGATGCTCGGCGGCCTCGAAGCCGGGGACCTCACCGGCGAGCTGGGACGGATATCCGCTCGGGTCGAACCGGGACACCCTGGCGATGCCCGACTTACCCGCCACGGTCGCGGCCCAATACTGCTCCGCACCAAGGCCGTTCGGTGCCGCGACGCCGAATCCGGTGACCACCGCCCGCGTCATGCCGCGCTCCGTTCGGCGCGGGCCAGCACCATCGCGCTCTGGAAACCGCCGAACCCGCTACCCACGGTCAGCACCGCGTCGGTCACGTGCTCGCGCGCTGTCAGCGGCACATAGTCCAGATCGCACTCCGGGTCCGGGGTGTGCAGGTTCGCCGTCGGCGGCACGGTGTTGTGCGTCATCGCCAGAATCGAGGCGGCGATCTCGATCGAGCCGATCGCGCCGAGCGAATGCCCGACCATCGATTTGATCGAGCTCACCGGCACCTCGTAGGCCCGCTGCCCGAGGCTGCGCTTGAAGGCCGCGGTCTCGTGCCGGTCGTTCTGCTTGGTGCCCGAGCCGTGCGCGTTGATGTAGTCGATCTCGTCCGGGTTCATCTCGGCCTCGTGCATGGCGACCCGGATGGCCTCGGCCATCTCGACGCCGTCGGGCCGCAGTCCGGTCATGTGGTAGGCGTTGCTGCGGGTCGCGTAGCCCGCGATCTCGGCATAGATGCGCGCGCCGCGCCGCTTGGCCGACTCGAGCTCCTCGAGCACGAACACCGCGGCGCCCTCGCCGAGCACGAAGCCGTTGCGGGTGCCGTCGAACGGACGCGAAGCGGTGCCAGGCTCGTCGTTGCGCGGCGAGGTCGCCTTGATCGCGTCGAAGCTGGCGACGGTGATCGGGGAGATCGGCGCGTCGGTGGCGCCCGCCACCATGACATCGGCGGTGCCCTCGCGGATCAGATCCACCGCGTAGCCGACCGAGTCGAGGCCGGAGGTGCAGCCGGTCGAGATCACCGTGGTAGCTCCGCGCGCCCCGACCAGCTCGGCCACCTCCGCGGCGAACGAGCTCGGCACCAGGCAGTTGTACAGGTGCGGCACGGCGTATTCGTGGTCGACCAGATGCAGCCGGCCGGCATCGCTGACCACGCGGTATTCCCAGTCCAGGCTGGTGGCCGCGCCGACCGCGGTGCCGATCGTGACACCGACCCGGTACGGGTCATAGCGGTTGAGGTCGATCCCACTGTCGCACACCGCATCACGTGCCGCGACGGCGACGAACTGCGCGGCCCGGTCCATCCGCCGGACCTGCTGCGGGCTGAGGCCGTTGGCCTCGGGATCGAAGTCGACCTCCGCGGCGATCTTGGACCGGAACGGCGCCGGATCGAAGAAGGTGATGCCCCGGGTCGCCGTGCGGCCCGCGCTCAGCAGATCCCAGAACGCGTCGCGACCGACGCCGCCGGGTGCGAGCACCTCCATGCCGGTGACGACGACTCTTCGCTCGTTCACGATTCGGCTGCCCAGCTGTAGAACCGGGTGGCCATGGCGTCGGAGGGGGTGCGCCACTGCGGGTCGTAGGCCTCGATGAACGGCTTCAGGTCGGCGCTGATGCCGACGAAGCGCGGATCGGTCTTGGCCTCCTCGATCCGCTCGCCGCCGTCCGCGGCGTCGAAATCCTGCAGGTGGAAATAGAGTCCGCGGTAATAGAACAGCTGCCTGCGACGGGTACCCATGCGGTGCGGCATCTCCGTGCCATCGAATTCGGCGAACAGGTCCGCGACCTGCCGATGTGATCCGGGATCCATCCGCGCCACAATCAATGTGCTGTGCATCGGAGTTGTCTCCTTCTACTAGATTCGACGCTCGCAATCCCAGAAAATCGCCGATCGCGGCGAGCGGACTGCGGACTGCACTGGCGAGGATTCGTTACTCCACGCGGCGGGTAGCGATTTCGACCCCGGCTTCCATGATCTTGAAGGCGCCGACAATAATCAAGATTCGAATCGGTCAGGACATTGTCAAACTTTCGACGCCACTCCGTATAGCCGAAATCCGGTAGAGCACAGGGAGTGTCAGCGAACTGTCAATTCGCTCCGCCCGCCGGCCGGCGGGCACATGCTCGGATTTGACCAAGAATTGACACAAATATGCAGAACTCGGTATTGCCCTTTCAGTGGCGCGCTGGAGATTATGGTGCTGAGTTCGATACCGCCGACTCGCCGCCGCGCGCTGCGCCGTCGCGAGGTTTTTCCGCGCACCGGCGAATATGCGGCCCGCGGTCTCATTCGTCGGACCCGCCGCGACAGCCGCAGGCCAGACCCACGACATATCCGAAAGGTACCGATCGCGATGCGATTCCTGCTCACGACATTGCCCGGCACATCACATCTGTTGCCGCTGGTGCCCTTCGCGCGGGCGGCACTCGCCGCCGGACACGAGGTGCGGGTGGCCTGTACCGGTCCGGCGCTGCCCGCCGCGGTGGCGGCCGGATTGCACGCGGTCGCCGTGGACGACGGCGCATCGGCGCGGCCGTACGAGGAGATCGTGCGCCGGATCGGCGAGACCGACATGACCGAGACCTTGTCGCCGGCGCAGCTGCACGCCCAGTTCGCGGCGGCGTTCGGCGAGACCGGCAATCTCATGCTCGGCGGGCTGGTCGAGGCCGTCCGGGAATGGGCCGCCGACGCCGTGGTGTACACGCCCATGGCGGTCGCCGGTCTGGTCGCGGCGCGCGCGACGGGCACGACGGCCGTCATGCACGGCCTCGGCACGCGCTGGCCCACCTATGGCCCCGCGCTGGCCCATCTGCACAGCGCCGCAACCGATCTCGGCGTCGCCGAATGCGTCGAGGCCGATATCGAGATCGACGTCAGCCCACCCTCGCTCGAGGCCATCCACCAGCGCAGCACACCCGCGCCGACGGAAACCTACGCGGACCGCATCGAGGCCATGCGCTACCTGCCCTACAACGGCGGCGGGGAACTGCCTGCCTGGGTGCGTGCGCCGCGCACCGGGCGCCGCCGGGTCGCGGTCACCCTCGGCTCGCTGACCGCGACCTATGGGGACGGCACGCTGCTGCGCCACATCATCAAGGGCGCCGCGGACCTGGACGTCGAGATCATCCTGATGACCGGCGATGCCACCCTGCCCGGCCCGTTGCCCGAGTATGTGCGCCCGGTGCCGTGGCTGCCCTTGCGCGCCGTGCTGGAATCCTGTGCGGCCGTTGTCCATCACGGCGGGGCGGGCAGCATGTACGCGGCGCTGGATGCCGGTGTCCCCCAGCTGGTCCTCCCGGATCGCGGCACCGACAGCGATACCAACGCCCAGATCGCCACGACCCGCGGCGTTGCGCTGCGGCTCGACGCCGGTGAGATCGGCGCGAGCAGCATCGAACAGTCGCTCGGCAAGCTGCTCGACTCCGAATCCCAGCACGACGCCTGCACCGAGGTAGCTCAGGAGATGCACGACATGCCTTCCCCCAGCACAGTCATCGAACGGATCGCGGCCGCGATCACCGCGGCGCAGGCGGGTGCGCGATGAGCCCGGTCGAGGTCAGAAAGCTCGGCATCGCGGGCGCGGTGGAGTTCTCCGTGCCGGTATATCGGGACAGCCGTGGGCTTTTCACCAGTCCGTTCCAGATCGACGCGTTCGACTCGGCGCTCGGCCACGGCCTGTTCCCGGTCCGCGACATCAGCCACAACGTCTCGGCCCGCGGGGTGCTGCGCGGCATCCACTACACGACCACCCCGCCGGGGCGCTCGAAGTACGTCTACGTCCCGTACGGTCGCGTCACCGACTACCTGGTCGACCTGCGCGTCGGCTCACCGACCTTCGGGCGTTGGGAGCAAACGGAATTGGGCAGCGCGGGCGCTACGGCAAAGGCGCTGTTCATTCCGATGGGGGTCGGTCACGCCTTCCTCGCGCAGGAAGACGATTCGATCGTGGTCTACGTGATGTCGGAGGGATACGAGGCCGCCAACGAGCTGGCCGTCTCCCCACTCGACCCGGAGATCGGGCTGCCGATCCCCCGCATACCGCGCCCCGAACAATCCGAAAGAGACCAAGCTGCCCTGACTCTCGCGGAGGCGGGCGAACGCGGCCTGCTGCCCGACTACGCGACCTGCCTCGAGCTGGAGGCCAAGCTGTGGCACTGACACCTCCCCTGGTCACCCTGCTCGGCGCGACCGGCTTCGTCGGCTCGGCGGTGCTGCGTGAACTCGCCGCGCGCCCGATCCGGCTGCGCGTGGTCGCCCGGCATCCGGCCCCGATTCCGCAGGACGCGCGGGCCACGGTCGAGGTGTGCACCGCCGACCTCACCGCGCCAGGCGTGGTGGCCCGCGTGGTCGCCGACGCCGACATCGTCGTGCACTGCGTCGCCTACATCAACGACGGCCCGTCGACCTGGCGGATCGCCGAGGGCGACGACGCCGCCGAGCGGGTCAACGTCGGCATCGTCGCCGACTTGGTCGCGGCGCTCGAGCCGCGCACCGACCCGGTCGGCGTGGTCTTCGCAGGCGCCGTCTCACAGGTCGGCAAGGGCGCGGGCGCGATCATCGACGGCACCGAGATCGACGCTCCCTCAGGCGAATACGACCGGCAGAAGCTCCGAGCGGAACGACTGTTGCTCGACTCGCTTGCGACCGGACCGCATCGGGCGGTCTCGGTCCGGCTGCCGACGGTCTTCGGCAGTGGCCCGCGCGCGACCGCGCGGGACAAAGGCGTCGTCTCGATGATGATCCGGCGCGCGCTGGCCGGCGACCCGCTGACCATGTGGCACGACGGCACCGTCAAGCGCGACGTCGTCTATGTCGAGGACATCGCGAGGGCGCTGGTGGCCGCGACCGAGCACACCACCGAATTGGCCGGGCGCGCCTGGGTACTCGGGTCCGGTCACGGCATCCCGCTGGGGCAGCTGTTCGCCACGATCGCGGACCTGGTCGCCGAGCGCACCGGGGAGCGGGTGCCCGTCGTCTCGGTGCCGCCGCCCACCCATGCCGAGGCGGGCGATCTGGTGCACATCACCATCGACTCCACGGCCTTCCGCGCGGTCACCGGCTGGCAGCCGACCGTGTCACTGCAGACCGCACTGCGCCGGACCATCGAGGTCTGCGCGGCCGAGCAGGTCGGCACCGAAACAGCGACCGGCTGAGCCGGAGCAACGATGCCATCGCGGCTCGCGTGAAATGCGGTGGCACAGCTGAAGAATGGAGCACACATGGACGTCGGACTCGTCTTCGATCTCCGCAACCCCAGCCAGTGGCAGCGGCCGTGGGCCGACCACTACGCGCGCACACTGGAGTTCTGCGAAGAGGCCGATCGGCGCGGTGCCGGTGGCATCTGGTTCACCGAGCACCACCTGTTCGAGGACGGCTATCTGCCGCAGCCGCTGACCTTCGCGGCCGCCGCGGCGGCGCGCACCCGCAACGTCCGGATCGGCACCGCCGTCGTGCTGCCCGCGCTGCGCAAGCCGGCACAGCTGGCCGAGGAGGCCGCCGTCGTCGATCTGATCAGCGGCGGCCGACTAGAGCTCGGCCTCGGCGCCGGCTACCGCGTCCCCGAATATCAGCTGTTCGACGCCGATTTCAGCAAGCGGTTCGCCCGCACCGGCGCGACGATCGAACAGGTGCGCCACCTGTGGGAGACCGGCGGGGTCACCCCGGGCCCGGTGCAGCAGCCGGTGCCGCTGTGGGGCGGGTTCTACCGCCCGCGCGGTGCGCGGCTGGCCGGTCGGCTCGGCATCGGGCTGATGCACATCTCGCACGAGATGTTCGCGCACTATCAGGTGGGCCTGGTCGAGGGCGGCCACGATCCGGAATCGGCCCGTGTCGCGGACCTGGTGCCGATTCTGCTGGCCGATGACCCGGAGGCGGCCTGGGCCCGCGTCACGCCGTATCTGGCACACCAGAAGAACACCTATCGCAGCTCCTCGGTCGAGGGCACCGACCGCCCCGCCCCGCCGCTGCTCGGTCCGGACGACCTACGCGTGCGCCCGCTGGACGGCTCGTGGGGACACCTGGAGATCCTGACCCCCGAGCAAGCCGCGACCCGGATCAAGGCGCGCATCGCGGGATTGCCGGTGCGGCACTTGATCTTCTGGGCCGACATCGCCGGCATGCCCGACGATCTGGTGGCTCGCAATATCGAGTTGGTGAGCGAGCACCTGCCGCCGCTGCTGGCCAGGGAACTCGATGTGGCAGGCACCGCCCGATGAGCGCTCGGAGACCCGCATGACCGGCGAACTCTACATCGCGGGCTGCGCCACCTGGCTACCGCCGACCGTGTCGACCGACCAGGCGGTGGCGGCGGGCGACTGCGACGAGAAGCTGGCGGCCATGACCGGCATGGCGTCGGTCACGGTGGCGGAGAAGGAATCCGGTCCGGAGATGGCCGCCAACGCCACGACCGCGGTGCTCGACCGGACCGGCATCGGGCCCGACCGAATCGACCTCATCCTGCACGCCAGCCTATATTTCCAGGGCCATCACCTCTGGTCGCCCGCCTCCTACATTCAGCGGGTCGCGGTCGGAAACACCTGTCCGGCAATGGAAATTCGGCAGGTGTCGAACGGCGGCATGGCCGCGCTGGAGCTGGCGGGCGCCTACCTGACGGCATCGGCGGACCGCGATTGCGTGCTCATCACCAGCGGCGACCGGATGAACCCACCCGAGTTCGACCGCTGGCGCAGCGATCCCGGCACCGTCTACGCCGACGGCGGCACGGCGCTGCTGGTGTCGCGGCGCTCCGGATTCGCCGTCCTGCGTGCACTGCACACGGTTTCGGACCCCGAGCTGGAGGGGATGCACCGCGGCGGCGACTCGTACGGCGCACCGTCGCTCACCGCGCCGCCCACGGTCGATCTGGACGCGCACAAGCGGGAGTATGTCGGAGCGCGTGGCCGCCAGTACAGCGCCGCGCGGGTGGCAGCGGGCCAAAAGGCCGCACTGCACGGCGCGCTCGACGCGGCGGGCGTCGAGCTCGCGGATATCGCGCGAATATCGTTGCCGCACATGGGCTGGCGCCGGATCAAGGCCGGCTTCCTGACGCAGTTCGGCATCGACGCGGACCGCACCACCTGGTCGTGGAGCCGGACCATCGGTCACCTCGGCGCCGGTGATCCCGTCGCGGGTCTCGACCACCTGGTCGGCACCGGCGCGGTCGGCCCGGGTGAGCTGTGCCTGCTGGCCAGTGTCGGTGCCGGATTCAGCTGGTCCTGCGCGGTCGTCGAAATCCTCAGCCGCCCACCGTGGTCGGCCGATGCCGAGGAGAACTCCCATGGGTAACCCGTCTCTGGTGATGATGTTTCCGGGCCAGGGTTCGCAGTACCCGGGCATGGCCGCCGGGCTCTATCGACAGGAACCGACGTTCACCAGGGCGATGGACGAGGTCTTCACCGCCTTCGGCACGGAAGGCGCTGCGCTGCGCGAGGATTGGCTCGCCGAAACGCCCACCGTACCGATCGACCACGTGACGCGGGCGCAGCCACTACTGTTCGCCGTCGACTACGCCATGGCGCGGATGGTGCGCAATTGGGGCTTCGACCCTGACGTCGTCATCGGGCACAGCATCGGCGAACTGGCCGCGGCGACCTTCGCGGAGATCCTCTCGCTGCCCGAGGCCACGGGTGTGGTGCTCGATCGGGTACGCCGGATCGCCGCCGCGCCCGCGGGCGGCATGCTCGCGGTGGCCGCGACCGTCGAGGAGGTGGAACCATACCTGTCCGCCGATGTGGCCCTCGCGGCGATCAACGCGCCACGTCAGACCATCCTGGCCGGTCCCGACACCGCGCTGGCCGCGGTATCGGCGGACCTGCGCGCCGCGGGCCGGACCTGTCGAACGGTGCCGTCGCTCAGTGCGTTCCACAGCCCGATGCTGCAGCCCGCGGCCACCGGCAGCCTCGCGTATCTGGCCACGCTCACCCCGCGCACACCGCGCGTCCCGGTCTACTCGTGCTACACGACCCGGCCGCTGGATCAGGCGACGATCGCCGATCCGGCGTACTGGGCGCACCATCCCGTGGCGACGGTGCGGTTCTGGCCCACCCTCGATGCCCTGGTCGGCGCGCACGAGCGGCTCGTCTGCGTCGAAGCCGGTCCAGGACAAGGCCTGTCGACCGTCGCGCGCAGGCATCCCACCATGCGCGCGGGCCGCGGCACGGTCGTGTCCGTCTCGCCCGCCCGCGCGGGCGGCGCGCAGTGGCAGGCCGCGGCCGCGGCCTTCGCCGCCCTCACCGCGGCGTGCCCGCCGCTGCCCTGATCACCCCGCCGCCTCCATCGGCACCAGCTTCTCCTGATCGGCGGCCAGCCGCATCAGCAACGTGTGTGCCACCGAGGCCAGTGTCACGTGCCGGTGCCAGCCGCCGTAGCTGCGCCCGGAATAGTCTCGGACACCGGCCTTGTCGGCGACCTCGATGCTGTCGCGTTCTACCCTGGGCAGCGCCGCGGCCAGCCGGATCAGCTCGCCGACGCGGTCCGTCGGCAGATCCGTCAGCCACAGCGTGCGGGTGGACGAGCCGTGCTGCGCGGGGATTTCCAGCAGCGCCAGTTCCGCCGCGGACCCGCCGATGGAATTGCGCGCACGGGGAGCGAAACCGACTGTCACCGCGGCAGCCCGCGGCGATCGCGTTTTGCCGGGCAGTTCACCGTTGGCGGGCAACAGCATCCGGCGACGGCTGCCCTTCGCGGCTTTCATGATGTCGCCCGCCGGAATGAGGCAGTCACCGCGGTGACCGGTCAGCATCTCATCGGCAACGTGCAATTTTGCGGCATGGTCGATGCGCGACAGCGTCGGAATGCCGTGCGCGTGCAACCGGGGCACCACCGCGCGGATATCGAGGTCCCTGGCGTCGAGCACCACCGGCCGCGCCGGCAGGTGCCAGTCCTGGCGCAGCCGCAGGCACAGCTCGACGATCAGATCCTCGCGCAGCTGGGGCAGCAGATCCGGCGGAATCGCCGCGGACGAGCGCCGATGCTGGTCGTCGAGCCAGCCGCGGGGCAGATGCAGGCGCCAGTCGACCGGGGCGGTGAGTTCGGGCGACACCGCCCAGATCGCGGTCGCCTGTTGCACATTCACCACCCGGCCCGCGGTGGGCAGGAAGCGCCGCTCGACCCCGACCGAATGCTGGCCCGACTTCTTGATCGCCATCGAGTGCACCACCAGCGACTCGATCTCCTGCCTGCCGAACAGGTACTCGGCAAGCGCGAGGCGAACCGGTGCCCAATTCCAGTTCGACGCGCTGATGAAATGGTGCAGACTTTGATCGGTGACGGCACCGTCGAGCGAACGCGCGATATTGCGCACCGATTTACGACCGGGCGACTCCAACAGCCCTTTCAAATATTGCGCCGCTCGGCTACGTTGATCTTTACGCGGAAACGAAGAGAATAGAACATTGCACAGCTCAGCGGCCTCTTCGAAATCTTCGAACATACGAATGCTCCCCAATATTGCTTTGAACCCGCGGAGATTCCAGACAGCCCGGAAATTGTTAGACCAACTTGCGAGTGCGGCGTCCGACGCTCATTACTCTACACAGGTGACATAATCTGCGAAGCTCCCCTTCTCGCATTTGACAAAGATTTGACATAGCCACCCCGCACCATTAGAGGTTCCGGGTTCCCGGCCTGACAAAGATCTGACATCGGCGCCCGCGAGGCTGGGACCTGGCACCGACACCGCGCCCGGACACACGAAAACGCCCAGGTCAGTACGGTTCTGACGGGCTGGACGTTGATCACCCGCGAACGCTAGCCGACAACCGGGCATCGCGGAACCGGATGGATCGCCAATTAATTACGGATTCTCGCCAATCCGCCTGCCCGAACCGACGATCGGCGCGGTCTTCCCGCCGCGCTGGACCAGCAGCGCGATATGCAATCGCGAGGGACAGCCGAGCTTGGCCATCACCCGCCGCAGGTGGTTGACGATCGTCCACTCCGACAACCCGAGCTCGGCCGCGATCATCCGGTTGGTCTTGCCGGTCGCCACCAGTTCGGCGATCTCCCGCTGGCGCGGGGTGAGCGTGCCCAGCACCCCGGCGCCACACAGGCTCAGCACTCCGGCGCCACGCGGGCCCGCCGCCGAGCGCACCGATCGCGCGTAGTCGATCGCCGCCGTCAGGCTCATCGTGGCGGCCCGGCGCACGGTGTCCTCGAACAACCGCTCCCCCAGCAGATCCGGCCAATCGACGCGCGCGCCGTCGGCGTCCGGCGGCGGTATGCCGAGGCCGGCACGCAGACCGGCACCGGCCAGCACCATGGTCGCCGCCGCGGTCGCGTACTCGGCACCGGCCAGGGCGTAGGCCGCGCCGGAACCCTCGATGGCACAGATCGCTTCGAGCGGATAACCGTGCACCTGGGGATGCTCGAGCACCTCCTGATAGATCAGCAGCGCGTGGTCGGCGGTACAGAGCCTGTTGCTCGCCAACGCATTACGCAGGGCCAGCCCGCCGTCGCGGGCCGCGATCCGCCGAATCCGGTGCCGCAGCGCGGTCCACTCGGCCGTTACCGGCGCGAGCGGGGCGAGTGCGGTCAAGGCGAGTTCGATCGCGTCGGTCGCGGCCGGGTCGGCGGCCTGCCCGTCGAGCCGCAGCAGCGCCGCCGCCTCGCTCAGCAACGCGATCGCGCGCTGAAACCGCCCCGCGGACAACGCCCATCGGCCCAGCAGCAGCGAACCGCGCCACCGGATCGCACGCGGTTGATCGCCTGCCAGACCAGCCGCGAGGCGTCGCTCCACCGCGCCGAGACGCCCGCAGCGAATCCAAACGTCTTGCAGCTCGGCCGCAATGCGCAGAGCATCGTCGGCGCGACCGGCGGCGCACAGCTCGCTGATCGCCAGCAGGAAGTCCTCGACATGCACTTCGGCGCCGGCGGGCACGGGCCTGCCGGGATCGGTACCGCGCCCGAGGGATTCGGCCAGCCGGCACAGTCGATCCAGATGCTCGGCGCGCAGCCCGGCGGCGCGCTCGGGGTCGGCGGCCAGTCGGTGGCGACACCAGATCCGCACCGTCGCAGTGAGTTCGTAGCTGACACCGCCCTGCGGGTCGAGCCTGCCGTGCAGCAGGCTGCGGCTCACCAGCTCGGCCAGTGCGGCGGTGGTCGCCTCGTCGTCCAGGCCACCGAGCACGAGCACCGCGCCGCGATCCACACCGGCCGCGCACTGCGCCAGCCGCAGCAGCAGCTCGAGCGACGGCGCGTCCGCGTCGGTCAGACCCCAGTCGATGGCGGCGCACAGCGATCGGTGCCGCGCGGCGGCGCCCGCGCACCGACCCGACACCAGATCCTCGCCCGCCTCGATCCGGCGCAGCGTCTCGGCCGCGCCGACCCGCGCGATGGTGGCCCCGGCCAGCTCGAGCGCCAGCGGCACGCCCCCTACGGCTCGCGAAATCTGATCCAGCACGGCCTTTTCCACGAACACCCTGGTATCTCCGTAGTGGCCGCCGATGCTGTCGAGCAAGAGCCGCGCCGCGGGCGCCAGCGCGCCGTGCACGGCCGGTTCCCCGGTCGGCAGGGCGGACACACACAGCACGCACTCGCTGCGCAGGCCGAGCGGCAAGCGGGAGGTCAGCACGATGCGCAGGCGCGGGCACCGGTCGAGCAGCTGCGCGATATCTCGCGATATCGACTCCGCCACCAGGTCGCAATTATCCAGCAGCACGATGGTCGGACCGGCGGCGAGTGCGGTCGCGATGCTCCTGAGCAGCCCGGCAGGCTCCCCCGCGCGGGGCGGCACGGGGTCGCGCACCTGCTCGAGCACCGCGGCGAGGGCGGTGGCACGGTCGGCCGCCGCCGCGAGATCCACTGCCACCACGGGGTATTCGTGAAACACACTGGCCCGCAACGCCGCCCTGGCCAGCACGCTCTTCCCGACACCCGCCATGCCGGTCAGCGCGAGCAGCCGGATCCGCCGATTGGCCAGTAGCCCGGCCAGTTCGGCGAGCTCGTCGGTGCGATGCGCCAACACCGGCGTCCCGCGCCCCGCGAACGACATCTCGAGCCCCCTTGCTCGCATCGCGGCGGCATTTCGCCGCCGTGCCCTCAGAGCTTGGCGCTGCGTGGCAGGGCGAAGAACCCCAGGGATATCAGGATCATGATGCCGATGCCGTAGGCGAGGGTGTAGCGGAAGGTGTGCGCGAAGTTGACCGCGTTGGCCTGTGCCCCCGCGTCGGCAAGCACCCGCGATACCGCCTCGTTGCTCGGCTCACCCGGCAGGCAGCTGTGCGGCACCTCGGACGGGTCCACCTGTGCGGACCGATCCTGCACGCAGGCACGGAAATTCGCGAGAATCTGCTCCTGCGCGGGCGCGGGCAGACCGGCCTCGGCGAGCTCGCCGCGCAGGGCGGTCGTCGTCTGATCGACGCCGCGCGCGGAATCGTGGTCCAGCTGGTTGAAGAACACGATGCCGACCAGCGCGACACCGAGCGCGATGCCGAGTTGCTGTCCGGTGTTGAGCAGTCCGGAGGCCGCGCCCGCGTCCTTGGTCTGCACCTGGCTCAGCACGAGATCGATGGTCGGCGCCACCACCAGGCCGAAGCCGAGACCGATCACCAGCAGCGGCGTCATCATGTGCCACGGCGTGGTGTCCGGGCCGTAGTGCGCGACGAACCAGCCGTAGAGGCCGAGTCCGATGCCGGTGACCAGGCCGCCGGCGATCAGCACCTTGCGACCGAAGCGCGGCGCGAGCACACCGGCGGAGGCGGCCGCGCCGACTCCGGTGGCCACCGCGAAGAACAGCGAGGTGAGTCCGGCCCGCATCGGCGACCAACCCAGGCCCACCTGCATGACCAGCGTCCATACCAGGAAGAATCCGCCGAAGCAGATCCAGAACAGCAGCCAGCTGGTCAGGCCGAGCGCGAACGGCCGCAGCCGGAACAGGCTGAGGTCGATCAACGGTGATCCGACGGTGGCACGGCGCCTGCGCTGGTGCCCGATGAACACCAGCAACACCGCGACCGATGCCGCGATCATGGCGAAAGTCCAAGCGGGCCAACCCAGTCGGCGCCCCTCGGTGAGCGGGTAGGTGAGCAGCAGGATCGCGGCGACGACCAGTGCGACGCCCACCAGGTCCAGCCTGGACGCGGCCGCGGAGCGGGATTCCTTCATCACCAGCACGCCCGCGATCACCGTCGCGACACCGAAGGGGATGTTCACCAGGAAGATCGGCCGCCAGCTCAGGTCGAACAGATTCCATTCCACCAGCAGCGCGCCGAGCGCGAGTCCGACCGCGGTCGCCGAGCCGCAGACGCCGCTGTACACCGCGATCGCCTTCGCCCGCTCCTTGGCCGGAAAGGTGATCCGCAGGATGGCAAGGATCTGCGGCACCATGAGGCCGGCCGCCGCACCCTGCAGGAAGCGCGCGACGATCAGCGCGGTCGGCCCGGAGCTCAGGCCGCAGGCCGCCGAGGCGAGGGTGAAGCACGCCATCCCGAGCAGGAAGATCCGCTTGCGCCCATACAGGTCACCGAGCCGCCCACCGGTGATGAGCGTCGCGGCGAAGGCGAGCACATACGCCGCGACAATCCATTCGATCTGCGAATACTGCGCACTCAGATCGGACTGGATACTCGGCACCGCGACATTGACGATCGTGACGTCCAGCAAATCCATGAAGCCCGCCGCCAGCACGATCGCGAAGGTGATCCAACGACGCGGATCGACGGCGACGGAGTCGCCGTCGGGTGGCGTCGACTGGTCGACATGCGCGTACTCGAGGTCCTGTGCCACGACTCTCCTGATTTCGCTCGAATGATGCGACCGACGACGCCACGCTGACTTTCGTGCCCACCTGATCAACTTGCCGAACGCAACGCAACCTCGTCGTGAACAGACAGAATGCTACAGACACCGACACCGATCGCAATGCTCCTTCCGTAGCAGTAACCTGCCACTCGGTCGCCCCAGAGAATTATGTCCGAATACGCCGGAAGACGTTGGCGCACTAGACATTTGACATCATCATCGATGCTTCATCGGCCGTTTCACCACCCGAGGAAGTCGTCGAATCCCCATTATTCGCGACATAGTTTGTCAGGTCTGATGGTTTGTTACATCCGTCACGTGAGCGGGCCGAATAATTTGTCAGCTTTCATTTTCCGGACTCGAGAATATGTCACATCGATAATTTGTCACGTCCCGCCGTACCGCTTTAGTTGTATGTGATTGCGCGCACTCAGGGGGTGCGGTATCTTCGGTGCCGGGAGGTCACAGACGTGCAGATTATGCCGTCGATATCATGATATGAGAGTTTTTCATGGAATCTGTAATACTGGTCGATGAATCCGGTATTCCGCTCGGGTCGGCGGATAAAGCCTCGATTCACGACCACCGAACGCCGTTGCACCTGGCATTCTCCTGTTATGTATTCGGACCGCAGGGCCATTTCCTGCTCACGCGACGCGCCACCACCAAACGCACCTGGCCCGGCGTCTGGACGAACTCCTGCTGCGGGCACCCGCAGCCCGGCGAGAAGATGGCCGACGCCATGCTGCGCAGGCTCTCCGACGAGCTCGGCCTGACCCCACGACGCTGGGGGATGGCACTGCCGGACTTCCGCTACCGCGCGGTCATGGACGACGGCATCGTCGAGAACGAAATCTGCCCAGTCTTCGTGGCTTTCGTGGACAGCGACCCGATCCCGAACCCGGCCGAGGTGGACGACTTCGCCTGGATCGACTGGTCCGGGTTCGGCGCGCTGGTGCGCACCGAGGCCCTGCGGATCTCGCCGTGGAGCCGTCTGCAACTGGCCGAGCTGGCCACCCTGTCCGCTGAGCCGGCCCAGTGGCCGATCCTGACCGCCGACTTACTGCCGCGGCGATGGCGCGAGCCGCTCGGCGTGCCCGCTGCCGCCGCGACCACTTCCGGAAAGGAAGGGTAAATGACCACCACTACCGCCGCCGGTGCGCTGCACGAGACCGCACTCTCCCCCGCCGACCACGCTGTCGCCGAACGGATTCTGCGTATTGTCTTTCGCCGGCGCCGCACCGCCGAGCCCGCCGATCCCTGCGCGACGAACCCGTGCCCCGATTGTTTTGCCCCGCACCTGGAAACGGTCGGGCAGTTCATCACGGCGAACAAGCCCATTCACTTCGTCATTCCGGCGTTCCCGGCGAAATCGCGCAACCGCCGCAAGACTATCGGGCGGCTGCCCGACCTGGGCGAGCAGATCGCCCTCGAATCGGTGCAGGGATTCTGCGAACAGGTCTCGGCGGTGTACGAGCCCGGTGCGGTAGTGACGATCTGTTCGGACGGGCACGTGTTCAGCGATGTCCTCGGCATCCCGGACGAGCACATCGACGACTACGGGCATGAGCTGATGCGGATGATCCGGTCCATCGGCGGCGGCGCGATCGGCCTGTACGGGCTGCGCGACGCGATGCCCGACCTGTCGTGGGACGAGCGCAGGGCCCGGCTGCTCGCGGAGTACGCCGAGTCCGTCGCCGAGATCAGGGAGACGGTCCGCACCGACCCCGCCGCGCGGCGCATGTTCAACGGCATCCACCGGTTCGTCACCGAGGACGACGCGGTGCTCCACGCCGAGCTCAGCGCCACCCGCAGGCGCAATCAGGCCAAGCAGACCGCCTACGAGGTGGTGCAGCGCAGCCAGGCCTGGAGCAGGCTGGTCGGCGAGGTCTTTCCCGCCGCCGTGCGCCTGTCCATTCATCCGCAGGACCACCACGGCAGCAAGATCGGCTTCCACCTGCTGCGCACCGTCGACGGCTGGCTGACCCCGTGGCACGGCGTCGTGCTCGACGACGGTATTCGCCACGTGCTCGTGAAGCGAGCGCGCGCAGAGGAATTGGGCGGGCGCCTGGTGTGGCGCAACAGCAGGCCGAGTCACTTCGTCATCGACGAGCCGGTCGATGACCGCACCGCATCAGCACTGCTTATCTCCGGAGGAACGTTGTGAGCGATCAACTTCAGCAGACCCTGCTCGCCGGCACCGACCTGGCACCGTTCGGGCGCGTGGTGACCGCCGAAACCGGCGGGCGCACACTGGCCGACGTGCCGATCGATGAGTTGCTGTCGACCACCCTCGCGGCCAAGGTCCTGGTGCTGCGCGGCTTCGACCTGCTCGACAAGACCGACCTGGAGGCCTACTGCATGGCCGCGGGCGAGCTGGTGCAGTGGGAATTCGGCACCATCCTCGACCTGGTCGTCCAGGAGGACCCGCAGAACTACCTGTTCGACTCGGGAGACGTCCCGTTCCACTGGGACGGCGCCTGGTCCGAACGTGCCCCGCGCTTCTTCCTGTTCCAGTGCGTGCAGGGCTGCGTGCCCGGTGCGGGCGGCGAGACCGTCTTCTGCGATTCGACCCAGGTCTATCGCGAGGCGCCCGAGGAACTGCGCGAGCTGTGGGCCCGCACCTCGGTGACCTACCGCACCGACAAGCTGGCGCACTACGGCGGCACCATGACCCAACCGCTGCTCGACACCCACCCGACCACCGGTGAGACGACCATCCGCTACGCCGAGCCGCTCGACCCGGCCCGCTACCGGAACCCGTTGTTCCTCACCGTCGAAGGGCTCGGCGCCGACGACGCGGTCCGCGTGATGGACGACCTGCGCGACCGGCTGCACGACCCGCGCTACTGCTACGACCACGCCTGGCAGACCGGCGACATCGTCGTCGCCGAGAACCACGCGCTGCTGCACGGACGCAACCGTTTCCTCGGCTCGACCGCCCGGCACATGCAGCGGATCCAGATCATCTAGGTCGGGGCGCCGACGCGCCGATACCGAAGAGACCTACGACGCCAGACGACGACGGCGCTCGCGACGCGGGCGCCGAAGTTCCGCTGTCCGCTGCCGAGCACCGCGCGTCGAACCTTGCCATACAACAAGATTGGACTACCAGTCGTGGTCGATGTCATGACACCCGTTAAGTCTGTGCGAGCGTACGGGCGCCTCGCCAATCTCTATTTCCTCGACTACAACCTCGCCTATCCGATGGTGGCGACGCTGCTGCCCGCCGCGGTCGTGCGCGAGGGGCGTACCTGGGCCGCGTTCGCGGTGCTCATCGCGGGCTACTTCCTGGTGCACTGCGCGCTGATCGCGTTCGACGACATCACCGGATTCCGGGACGGCAGCGATGCCAAGAACTACCGCGACAATCCGAGCGCGCTGCGGCGCGCACACTGGAAACCCTTGGTGACCGGCGAACTTCGGCTGCCGCAGGCGTTGCGGTTCTCCTGGATCTGCCTGCTGTCCGGGTTGGCGCTGCTGGTGCTCGGGCTGCTCATCGCCCCCTATCACCCGCTGTGGCTGATCGTGCTCGCCGTCGTCGGCGCGTGTATCTCGGTGCAGTACTCCTACGGATTGAAGCTGAGCCACATCGGTTTTCAGGAACTGGTGCTGTTCCTGTTCACGATGCAGCTGGTCTTCGTGCCGTTCTGGGCGCTGACCGGCGGGGTCACCACGCGCAGCATGATCGAGGGCGGGTTGTTCGCGTTCTGGCTGATGATGGTGTCCTGGTACTCCAACCTGCGCGATATCGAAACCGATCGCGGCGTCGGCCGGATCAACGTGGCCACCATGACCGGCGAACGCACCTACATCAATCTGCTCGGCGTGCTCGCCGTCGCCGACGCGATCGTGGTGTTCGCGCTGATCGCCGCGGGCGAACTGCCGCTCGCCCTCGGCCTGCTGCTGTGCCCGGTGTTCGCGCTGCGGTTGGTCCAGTTCCGGCTCGGCGCGATCAAGCGCAACCCGCTCGTCGGCAGGCTGCTCGGCCGCAGGCTGGCCTGGACCGGCGCCGTACTGATGGCCGTCGGCAACCTGTTCCTGGCGAGCTGATCTCGCGTCGAAAGGACATGATGAACATCTCGAAAACCGCACGGCGCGCGAAGATCTGGGTTCGCTGGCTGGTGTTGCACGGCGCCGCGGGCGTCATGCTGCGAACGATGGCGCGCCGCGGCGACCCGTTCGCCACTCTGCTGGTCGGTCCGGGTCGCGGCATCGACCCCTACCCGGACATGGAACGCATCCGTGCCTCGGGCCGCATCGTGCCGACCCCGCTGCTCAATCTCACCGTCGACATCGAAGTCTGCCGGACGATCATGCGGGACAGTCGATTCGGGGCCACCAAGCCCAGCCACATGAGCATGCCGAAGCCGGTGCGCTGGATGTTGGAGCACACGGGGCAGGATCTGCCCAACCCCACCGACCCGCCCGCGCTGATCGCGCTGGACCCACCGGATCACAGTCGGCTGCGCCGCCCGGTCGTCGCCGCCTTCACCGCCGCCGCCATGCGGGACATGACCGATCGCATCGGCGTGGTCGCCGACCAGCTGCTCGACGAGCTCGAACCGCGCTCGCACGCCGATCTGATCCGGGACTTCGCGGCCAGGCTGCCGGTCGCGATCATCGCGCACCTGCTCGGCATTCCCGAGCACGATCAGCCGAAGCTGCTCGAGTGGGGCAACAGCGGGGCGCCGCTGTTCGATATCGGGGTGCGCCACGCGGGCTACCGGACCGGCATCGAGGGCCTCACCGACGCGCAGCGCTACTTCGGCGACCACGTCGACCGCCTGCGAATCCAGCCGGGGCCCAGCATCTTCGGGCAGGTCGTCGCGACGAGCGGGCTGGCCAAGCCCGAATTGATGGCCACCGCCTCGATCATCATGGGCGCGGGCTTCGAGACGGCGATGAACATGCTCGGCAGCGGAATCGTGCTGCTGCTGCGCAATCCCGACCAGCTCGCCAGGCTGCATGCCGACCCCGAACTGTGGGCGAGCGCGGTCGAGGAGATCCTGCGCGTCGAGAGCCCCGCGCAGATGACGATGCGCACCGCGCACGAGGACGTCGAGATCGCCGGTCACCGCATCCGCGCGGGCGAAGTGGTGATGCTGCTGCTCGGCGGCGCCAACCGCGATCCAGAGCGATTCACCGAACCGGCGCGGTTCGATATCGGCCGCGAAAGGGTGCGCGAGCACATAGCTTTCGGCCAGGGCATCCACACCTGCCTCGGGGCACGGCTGGCTCGATTGGAGGGCACCATCGGACTGCGCAAGTTGTTCGAGCGCTTCCCCGACCTCGCGCTCGACGGCGAACCCGAGCTGCGCGGTCTCGCCGTCTTGCGCGGCTTCGACCGCGTGCCGGTGCGGTTGCGCTCGGTGTCGGATCGTCGCGCGCCCGCGGGTCCGCGCCTGGCGGTACCGACCGGATAGCCCTGCGCCGCGTAACGGCCGGCCGCCCGCGACCTGCTCGCGGGCGGCCGCCGTCGGCTCAATGCGCCGGTGGCGGTGGGGATGTCGGCGCCACGTCCTGCTGCCTACCGCGCAGATGCCGCGCGAGGAAGCGGTCGACGCGGTGGTACATCTCGATCTCGTTCTCCTGGTTCACGAATCCGTGGCCTTCGTTGTCCTTGACCAGATAGTCGACCTCGACGCCGCGCTCGCGCAGCGCCGCGACCATGTTGTCGGACTCGGCCCGTACCACCCGGACATCGTTGGCGCCCTGGACCACCAGCAACGGCGTGCGGATGCGATCCACCCTGCTGATCGGCGAGCGCGCCAGCATGTCGGCCTCCTGCGCCGGATCGTCGGGATCCCCGACGAACAGATACCAGTTGTTGGCCATCATCGGCCGGGTGAACGGCGGCATGGTCCGCAGGAAGTTCGCCAGGCTCGAGATACCGCAGTAGTCGATGGCGGCGGCGAAGACATCCAGGGTGAAGGTGACACCGACCAGGGCCGCGTAGCCACCGTAGGAGCCGCCGAAGATCGCCACCCGCGCCGGATCGGCGTACCCCTGCGCCACCGCCCACTCGCGAACTCGGGTTCTCGCTGGCTCAGATCGCCGCCATGGGCACCGCCGAGATGCCGTCCGCGGCGGCGCTGCGCGCCCTTGACGCCGAACTCGCCGCGAATATCGAACGCCTGCAACGTATCCGGGCCGAGCTCGCGATCACTCTGCGGCAGGGCACGCCGGCCGAGCTCCCGCCCGCGCTGGCCGTCGCCGCCGCCCGGGTGGACCTCTCCGAGGCCGACCGCGCCTTCATCGTCGTGCTGTCGCGGGTGCTCGGCCCGGCCGGCATCGAAACGTACATCGAGATGTTCCGGAACTACCAGGTCCGCCCCGAGGCACTCGAACTCGACCAGCTCCCCGCCAATGCCGACGACCACACCAAACAGGACCTCGCCGAGCGCATGGTCCCACTGATCCACGCGCTGACCGCCGCGCACCCGGCCCTTGAGTCCAGCACCGACGACGCGCCCCGCGGCCCCCACTTCGCCGCCCGCACCCTCGGTGCCGCCATCGAAGACCTCGACAACCCGGCCCAGCTCGACGTCCTCAAACGCGTCGCCGGTCTGTTGGCTCAGGAGCCGGACGGGAAGAAGCCGGTGCGGCGGAACGCCGCTATGTAGGTGTCGAGAGCGGCTTCGTCGATGGGGGCACAGGTGACGGCGCTGTGCACGAGGGCGCGTGCGGTGTTGGTGGCGTCGATGAGGGGCGCGGGTGCCGCGGCGAAGTCGGCGCCGAGCAGGGCGGCGCGGACCAGGGAGTCGTCACCCGTCTGCGCCCGGGTGTGGGCCTGCTCGGTGAGGCGGTGCCGCACTTCCTCGAATGTCGCTGTCTCGATGGGGTATCCGTTGCGGCGCAGACAGTCGAACAGGGTGCGGATCGCCACCGGCTCGTCGGGCACCAGGTGGTACGCGGTGGCGGTGGCGGCGCCGAGGGAGATCTCGACGAGTGCGCGCGCCACATAGGTGACCGGGACCAGCGCGACGCTCGCCGCGCCGACCTCGGGGACGATGCCGAGAACGACCGCCGCACGCACCATGTTCCAGAACGAGTCGTCGGGGCTGTTGATCCCGACTCGAAGATCGCCGGAGACCAGACCCGGACGGTAGACGCGCGCGGGCACGCCACGCTCGGCCGCCCGCAGAACCAGTTGCTCCGCAGCCCATTTGGTCGAGATGTACCCCTGCGCCGGTAGCTCATCCGCACCGATCCGGGTGTCCTCGGTGACGGACGCTGCGGCAGCGGTGGAGATCACGGTGTTCACCGTGGAGACGAAGTGCACTGCTTTGAGCCGACGAGTGGTCGCCAGCCGCAACACTTCCCGAGTGCCCTCGACATTGGCGGCACGCAGGCGCGCATAGCGTTCGAGGTGATTGACCTGTGCGCCGTTGTGATAAATGGCGTCGATCCGGTTGGCGAGCCAGCCGTGCTCGGCGTCGGACAGTCCGAACGCGGGCAGCGCTAGATCGCCCGGTATCGGGACGATCCTGGTCTCCAGCGCGTCGTCCCAGAGCTGGAAGCGCCGCAGTGCCTGCCGGATTCGCTCGCGTCCCGCGCGGGCACTGTCGGCACGCACCAGACACCACACCACGGCATCGGTGCGGTCCAGGAGTTCGCGCAGCAGGTACGCGCCGAGGAACCCGGTCGCTCCGGTCAGCAGCACGTCACGCGGGCCGACGCGATGCATCGGCGCGATACCGGTGGCCGAGATGTCCGGGCCGAGCACCGCATCGGCGGCGACCACGGCCGGGCTGTGCGGCGCAAGGTGCTCTCCGGTGAGGTAGGCGGCGAGCGCCCGTACGGTGGACGCGCCGAACAGCGCCGACACCGGCACCTCGATGCCGTGCTCCGCCAGCGCGTGTTGCAGGGCGAGCGTGCGCAACGAGGAACCGCCGCGGGCGAAGAAGTCGTCGTCGGCGCCGACCTGCTCGACCGCGAGCACCTGCGCGAAGACCTCGGCCACGAGCTCCTCGGTCGGCGTAGCCGGTGCGCGCCACGCCGCGGCCCGAAAGCTCGGCGCGGGCAATGCTTTTCGATCCACCTTGCCCGTCGTGGTCAGCGGGATGTCGTCGAGCGGCACGATCGCGGCGGGCACCAGGTGCCGCGGCAGGGTGCGCTCGACATGCGCGAGAAGCGCATCACGGTCGGGTTCGCGTCCCACCGCCGCGCGCACGTAGCCGACCAGAACCGTTTCACCGGTGGGTGTTTCGTGTGCGACGGTGACCGCGCAACCGACGTCGTCATGGGCGCCGAGCACCGCGTCGACCTCGCCGAGTTCGATCCGAACCCCGCGGATCTTCACTTGGCGGTCGGCGCGCCCCACGTATTCCAGGTCCCATGCGTCCCTGTCGGCAGGACCGCGCCTGCGCACCAGATCACCGGTCCGCAACATCCGCTCCCCCGGTTCGCCCCAGGGGTTGGCGACGAACCGATGCGCCGTGAGCGCCGCGCGGTCATGGTAGCCGCGCGCCAAGGCGTCACCCGCCAAATACAATTCGCCGGTCACGCCCGGCGGAACCGGGTGCAGCCGAGCGTCGAGCACTACCGCGGACACCCCGCGCACCGGTCGACCGATGGTGACGCCGCGTCCCGCGACCTGAGCACCGAACGTGGCGGCGACGGTGGCCTCGGTCGGGCCGTAGGCGTTGACATAGCGACGACCCGGCTGCCATTTTGCCACCAGGTCCGGTGTGCTGACATCCCCGCCGACCAGCACCGTCGCGGTCGGCACGGCCGCCGGGTCGATGGTGGCGAGCACCGCGGGGGTGACACTGCAATGCGTCACCCGCTCGTCGCGCAGCACCGCGGCGAACTCGGGGCCGCCGATCACGCCGTGCGGCAACACGACCAAGCTCGCACCGACCGACAGCGCGCACAACCACTCCAGGGCCGCCGGGTCGAAGCTCGGCGAAGTCGCGTGCAGCAGCGCATGATCCGGCCCGAGACCGAGCACGCCGACCGCGTGCTCGACAAGTCCGGCGAGCCCGGCGTGCGTCACGGTGACACCCTTCGGGACGCCCGTCGATCCAGACGTGTAGCTCAGATATGCCGGATTACCCAGGCGCAGTGGGCTTTTCCGATCGGAATCGGTGACCGGAGCCGGCGATCGACGCGCACAGAGCGCGGCGACATCGGGATGGTCGAGCTCGAGCCATGCCACCTCGCCGGGCACGCGGTCGCGGTACGCGGTGCCGGTGATGCCGAGCACCGGGGCCGAGTCGGTCACCATGTGGCCTATCCGGTCCGCAGGGTACGCCGGATCGACCGGAACATAGGCACCGCCGGCTTTGCCCACCGCCAGTGCTACCGCGAGCATCTCGTAGCCGCGTGGCAACGCCACCGCGACAAAGCACTCCGGGCCGACACCGCGCTCGATCAGCACGCGCGCCAACCGCGACGAGTAATCGTCGAGTTCGCCGTAGCTGATCGACCGGCCGCTCGCACGCACCGCGACGCGGTCACGCCCGTGCCGGATACCGCGCAGCAGCAACTCCGGCATCGACGCCCCGGCCGCCGACCGCGTCGAGTCCATGCGGGTGAGCGCGGCGTACTCATCGGGTGTGAGCAGCGACAGATCACCCACCGGGCGCCGCGGTGCGGCCACGATCGCCGCGAGCAGCCGCGCGAACCGCGTTGCGGCGGCACGAATCGTGGTCTCGTCGAACAGATCTCGCGCGAAGGAGAACCGGGCCGCGAGTCCCGCGTCGGTCACCCCGAGCACCAGTGACAGATCGTATTTCTCGACGTCGCACTCTATATCGACCGCGCTGACCGAGAGCCCGGGTAGTTCGAATGCCGCCGTCGCCACGTTCTGGAACACCAAACCGACTTGGAACAGCGGGTTTCGCGCGGTCGATCGGTCAGGGCGCAACAACTCGACCAACCGCTCGAACGGAATATCGGCGTGCGCGAAGGCCTGTAGGTCGGCCTCGCGGATCCGCGCCAGCAGCTCTTCGAAGCTCTCCTGCCCGCGCACCCGCGCGCGCAGCACCAGGGTGTTGACGAACATGCCGATGAGATCGTCGAGTTCGGGTTCGCCGCGCCCGGCCACCGCCGTGCCGACGGCGATATCGTCGCTGCCCGACCACCGGGACAGCAGGACCGCGAACGCCGCGTGCACCACCATGAACAACGTCGCGTTCTGCGCACGGGCCAGCTCCGTCAGTCCGTGGTACACCTCCCCGTCGATCGAGAAGTCCACGCGCCCACCGGCGAACGAGCGCGTCGCGGGCCGCGGCCGATCGAAGGGCAGGACGAGTTCGTCGGGCGCACCGGCCAGCGCGGCGCGCCAGTACTCGGCCTGACGTGCGAGCAGGCTGTCCGGATCGGTATCGGCGCCGAGTACGGCGCGCTGCCAGATACCGAAGTCGGCGTACTGCACCGGCAGTGGCGTCCACTCCGGCGCGACACCGCTCGACCGAGCCGCGTACGCCGTCATCACATCTCGGGTCAGCGGCCGCATCGACGATCCGTCACCGCAGATGTGATGCGCGACGAGCACAAGCACGTGTTCGGTCACCGCGGTATCGAGGCGAAACAGCGCGACTCGCAACGGAACCCGCACCGCCACATCGAATCCGGTGGCCGCAACCGAGGCGATGCGGGGCAGCACCGCGGCCGCGTCGATCGTTTCCGCGACGAGTTCGATCGCCGCCTGCGCCGGATCGAGAATCGACTGGTAGGCGACACCATCGCATTGCGGGTAGACCGTGCGCAGAGTCTCGTGCCTGGCGATCACGTCACCGACGGCCGCGCGCAGCGCGGCGACATCGAGTTCACCGATCAGGCGCACGGCTACCGGGATGTTGTAGACCGCCGACGCGGGATCGAACTGATTGAGCAACCACATGCGCTGCTGCGCCATCGAGAGCGGGACCCGGTCCGGACGCGGTCCGGCGACCAGTGGCTTGCGCGCGCCCGTGGCCGCCCGACCGCTAACCGCCTCGGCCAGCTCGGCGACGGTGGGCGCGTGGAAGAGCAGCCGTGCGGGCACGCGCGCGTCCAGTGCCGCGCCGAGCCGGGCCGCGGCCTGCGCGGCCAGCAGCGAATTGCCGCCGAGTGCGAAGAAGTTGTCGTCCAGGCCGATGCGGATGTCGCCGAGAACTCCGGCGAACGCCTCGGCGACGGTCCGCTCGATCGGGCGCGCGGGCGCCCGGAACACCGCGGTGTCGACGACCGGCACGGGCAAGGCCGCGCGATCCAACTTGCCGTGCGCGGTCAGCGGCAGCGCATCGATGACGACGACCGCCGCGGGCACCATGTGATCGGGCAGGGCCTGCGCCGCCGCGGTACGCACCTGCGCGGACCGCACGTCTCCGATCACATACGCGACGATCCGCCGGTCGCCAGGCGGGTCCGTCCGGACGACAACGGCGGCCTGCCGCACCGCCGGTATCGCGAGCAGCGCGGACTCGATCTCGCCGAGTTCGACGCGGTAGCCGCGCACCTTGACCTGATCGTCGGCGCGGCCGAGATAGACGAGATTGCCGTCGGCCTGCCAAGCGGCCAGATCACCGGAGCGATAGAGACGGGAGCCGTTCGGGGCGAACGGATTCGCCACGAATCGGGCCGCGGTCAAGCCCGCCTGGCCGAGGTAGCCGCGCGCCAGCTGCGCACCCGCGACATAGATCTCCCCCGGCACGCCCGCCGGGACCGGACGTAGTCGATCATCCAGCACGAGCACCCGCGATCCGCTGAGTGCGGAGCCGATCACGCTGCGCTCGCCGACGGCGATGGGATGGAAGGTGGTGTGCACGGTGGTCTCGGTGATGCCGTACATATTCACCAGCCGGGTGGCGCTACCGTGGCGGGCCTGCCAGTCGTGTACGCGACCGAAATCGAGTGCCTCGCCGCCGAATATGATGTACCGCAACGACAATGGCGCAGCCGGTGCGGATTCCGATGCCACGCGGTCGGCCTCGGCGAGTTGATAGAACGCCGACGGGGTCTGATTCAGCACGGTCACTCGTTCGGCCCGCAGCAATTCGAGGAATTGGTCAGGGGCACGCGAGGTTTCGTGATCCACCAGGACCACCCGGCCACCGTGCAGCAACGCGCCCCACAGCTCCCACACCGCGAAATCGAAAGCGTAGGAGTGGAACATCGTCCACACGTCCCGATGATCGAAGCCGAACCGCGCGCGGGTGTTCGCGAGCAGCGCGATCACGTTGCGATGCGGGATCTGCACGCCTTTGGGCCGTCCCGTGGACCCCGAGGTGTAGATCACGTACGCGAGATGCCGCGGCCGCAGCGCACGCACCCGCTCGTCGTCGCCGATCGGTGCGCCGTTGAGATCGAACACCCGGTTCACCTCGAACACGGGTGTCGCGCCGGGCACCGCGATGCCCGCGCGGGTCAGGACCGCCGCCGGTGCGGCGTCGGCGAGCAGATAGGCGATCCGGTCGGCGGGATAGGCCGGATCGATCGGCAAGTAGGCAGCGCCCGACTTGACCACAGCGAGCAATGCGACGACCAGATCAACCGAACGCGGCAGGACCACCGCCACCAAGTGCTCCGGGCCGATACCGCGCGCGATCAGCCTGCGCGCCAACCTGTTCGCCCGGACATCGAGCTCGCGATAGGTCAGTGCCGCGGCGCCGGCGCTGACCGCCGTCGCATCCGGGAACGCCCGGACCACCTCGTCGAACATACCTGCCAGCGTCTTGTCCGGTCCGGGGTACACCGTGCGCGGGAAGAGCGTGCCGAAGAAGACACCGAGCGGCCCCGGCGACTGGCGTTGCCGCGGACAGGTCCCGGCCGCGGCCACCTCGGCCTGTGTCACGAACCCCACCTCGTCATCGTCCGCGCCGCACGAGACGTAGGCGATGTCCGCGCCGGTGACGGGACGCAGCCGGTCGGCGTAAGTCACCGGCTCACTGGACAACTGGGCGAGCTCGCGCCGCACGCCGGGGTCGTCGATCAGCACCTGTTCGAGCCCGTCGAACGCCCGCACGGCAGCGAATCCGGTCGCCGCCGTACAACCGATGATCGGCTTCGCCGCGGCCAACAGCCGAAGCGTGCGCGCCTCGGGCTCGTGCGGGTCGAGCACCACGAAGCCCGCGCCGGTCTTCGCGACCGCCCACGTGACGAGCACCGCCTCCACCGGAGCCTCGATCGCGATGGCGACCAGGTCACCCGGACCCGCCCCGCGTCCGATCAGCAGCCGCGCCAGCCGGGACGACAAGTCGTCCAGTTCGCGGTACCGCAGCTCGGTCCCGTGGAACGCGACGGCGATCCCATCGGGGTCGGCCTCCACCGCGAGCGCCAGCAACCGCGGCACGGTGGCGCCGCCGGAGCGCCGCGCACGCGCACGCCTCGGCTCCCGCGTCTGGTCCGCCGCCACGGACGCGCAATCCCTCACTTAGTTCTCCCAGCACATTTCTTTCACCAGCAACGAGTCAGCGTCCACCACAACGGCTGGTCACATGACCAGTTCGCGGTGCGGCGGATTCTGCGGGGCTGCGGCAGCACCGCCGAGCACACGCCGGATTTTTATCATGAACCACTCCGTCCCACGCCGGATCCAGGGTTTCAGATGAAAGTTGCCAACTGATAGCTCGCCTTTCAGGCTACCGCCTGGTCGGTATCCAACGGTTGCACCCCGGGCAATGCAGTGCCTCCGCAGCAGCCAGGTGGTTAACGAGAGGGATCGATATTCTTAACGGGCGGCGTCACCGCACATTGCTTACCATTTGCGACACAAGCGATCTCGAACTAAACGGTGACTCACACCACAGCGGAGTTTTAGACTTTGTTAGGAATTCATGAGATTTTCGTACCTCAAGTACGATGACAGCTTCACCTAAAGTACTAACTCTTTAACACAATTAATGAGTAACAGCTTCAGTTGGTGTAGCCGATATCGCGCACAGCATTCGACAACCCCCGGTCGCGAGCGATGATCACCAGGCCGGACAGCACGACAGCCGCCGTGCGGCTCCGCGAAACGGAGCGCGCACGGCGGCTGTCGCCGTCGGGGTCAGGCTCGGATCAGGCGCCGACGTACTCGGCGAGATGTTCGCCGGTAAGCGTGGACCGCGCGGCGACGAGTTCGGCGGGGGTGCCCTCGAAGACGATCTTGCCGCCGTCATGGCCCGCGCCGGGGCCCAGATCGATGATCCAGTCGGCGTGCGCCATCACGGCCTGATGGTGTTCGATCACGATGACGGACTTGCCGGACTCGACCAGCCGGTCGAGCAGGGTGAGCAGGTTCTCCACATCCGCGAGGTGCAGACCGGTGGTCGGCTCGTCGAGCACGTAGACCCCGCCCTTGTCGGCCATGTGCGTAGCCAGCTTGAGTCGCTGCCGCTCGCCGCCGGACAGCGTGGTGAGCGGCTGACCGATGGTGAGATAGCCGAGCCCGACGTCGACGAGCCGCGCGAGGATGGCGTGCGCGGCGGGGATGCGCGCCTCGCCCGCGCCGAAGAATTCCTCGGCCTCGGTCACCGACATCGCGAGCACCTCGCTGATGTCGCGGCCGCCGAGGTGATAGTCGAGCACCGAGGCGTCGAATCGCTTGCCCTCACACACATCACAGGTGGTCGCGGTGCCCGCCATCATCCCCAGGTCGGTGTAGATCACGCCCGCGCCGTTGCAGTTCGGGCATGCGCCCTCCGAATTGGCGCTGAACAGTGCGGGTTTCACGCCGTTGGCCTTGGCGAACGCCTTGCGGATCGGTTCGAGCAGGCCGGTGTAGGTCGCCGGGTTGCTGCGCCGCGAACCGCGAATCGGCGTCTGGTCCACGGCCACTACGCCTTCGGACGCCGGAATGGAACCGTGCACGAGCGAGCTCTTGCCCGAACCCGCGACACCGGTGACGACGCAGAGCACCCCGAGCGGGATATCGACGTCGACGCCGCGCAAGTTGTGCCGGGTCGCGTTGCGAATCCGCAGTGCCCCAGTGGGTTTGCGCACCGAGTCCTTCAGCGCGGCCCGGTCGTCGAAGTGCCGTCCGGTGCTGGTGCCGCTGGTACGCAGGCCGTCGACCGAGCCCTCGTAACAGATGGTGCCGCCCCCGGAACCCGCGCCGGGGCCGAGATCGACGACATGGTCGGCGATGGCGATCGTCTCCGGCTTGTGCTCCACCACGAGCACGGTGTTGCCCTTGTCGCGCAGCTGTCGCAACAGGTCGTTCATCCGCTGGATATCGTGCGGGTGCAGCCCGATGGTCGGCTCGTCGAAGACGTAGGTGACGTCGGTGAGCGCCGAGCCGAGATGCCGAATCATCTTGACGCGCTGGGCTTCACCGCCCGACAGCGTGCCGGAGGGCCGCTCCAGCGACAGATAGCCGAGCCCGATGTCCACGAACGAGTCCAGGGTCGCCACCAACGAGTCGAGCAACGGCTGGACCGACGGTTCTTTCAGCGCGCGCACCCATTCGGCGAGATCACGGATCTCCATTGCGCAGAGATCGGCGATGTTCTTGCGCTTGATCTTCGACGACCTGGCCGCCTCGCTGAGCCTGGTGCCCGCGCAGTCCGGACAGGTGGTGAAGGTGACCGCGCGCTCGACGAACGCGCGGATGTGCGGCTGCATCGACTCCTTGTCCTTGGACAGGAACGACTTCTGGATCTTGGGAATCAATCCCTCGTAGGTGAGGTTGACGCCGTCGACCTTCACCTTGACCGGTTCCTTGTAGAGGAAGTCGTTGAGCTCGCGCTTGGTGTACTTGCGGATCGGCTTGTTCGGATCGACGAACCCCGACTCGGCGTAGACACGCACCGTCCAGAAGCTGTCGGACTTCCAGCCGGGAATGGTGAACGCGCCATCGGCGAGGGACTTGGAATCGTCGTAGAGCTGGGTGAGATCGATGTCGGAGACCGAGCCGCGGCCCTCACAGCGCGGGCACATGCCGCCGGTGATGCTGAAGCTGCGCCGCTCCCGCACGGTGCGCCCGCCCCGCTCGATGTCGACCGCGCCCGCGCCGCTGATCGAGGCGACGTTGAAGGAGTACGCCTGCGGCGACCCGATATGCGGCCTGCCGAGCCTGCTGAACAGGATGCGCAGCATCGCGTTCGCGTCGGTGGCGGTGCCGACCGTGGAGCGCGGGTCCGAGCCCATCCGCTGCTGATCGACGGTGATCACGGTGGTCAGCCCGTCGAGCACGTCCACCTCGGGCCGGGCCAGCGTCGGCATGAAACCCTGCACGAAGCTGCTGTAGGTCTCGTTGATCAGCCGCTGTGATTCCGCGGCGATCGTGCTGAACACCAGAGAGCTCTTGCCCGAGCCGGAGACGCCGGTGAACACCGTGAGCCTGCGCTTCGGCAGCTCGATGCTGACGTCCTTCAGGTTGTTCACGCGGGCGCCGACCACCCGGATCGTATCGTGGCTGTCGGCGGCGTGGCGTGCGGCCCGCTTCGAGTTCGCCCTCGCGGTGCTGGTCATCCTGTCTCCATCTCGTTCAAGCGGGGCCGCTCGCCACGGGTGCTGATGTGCCCGTCGCGGCCCCGATCGCCGAATCCCTCAGCGCACTTCCTGAATACGGATCAAGTTGCCCGCGGGATCGCGGAAGGCGCAGTCGCGCACGCCGTAGGGCTGGTCGGTCGGCTCCTGTACCACCTCGGCGTCGCCGGCCTGCACCTTCTCGAAGGTGTCGTCGACGTTCTTGGTCGCCAGCAGCAACGCGCCATAGGTGCCCTTGGCCATCATCTCGGCGATGACGCGACGCTCCTCGTCGGTGATGCCGGGGTCGGCGGCGGGCGGGTGCAGCACGATCGAGGTGCCGGGCTGGTCGGGCGGGCCGACGGTGATCCACCGCATACCGTTGAACCCGACGTCCTTGCGCACCTCGAAGCCGAGCGTGTCGCGGTAGAACGCGATCGCGGCCTCCGGGTCGTCCTGCGGGAGAAAACTGGAAAGAATGCTGATGTCCATGGCAATCACGCTAGATCCGGCTGACGGCTCGGCGCTTCTCGATTCCTGATCGGTCTGGTCACCTGCTTGGTGATGAAGGTCGGCATCTCCGAGGTCTGATCCGCGAGGTGTTTGCGGTACGCGCTCGGCGACATGCCGACCAGCTCGGTGAATCGCGTGCTGAAGGTGCCCAGCGAGGAGCAGCCGACCGCGAAACAGATCTCGGTGACGCTGAGGTCGCCCCGGCGCAGCAGCGCCATCGCGCGCTCGATCCGGCGGGTCATAAGGTAGGAGTAGGGCGACTCGCCGTAGGCGATCCGGAACTGCCTGCTGAGATGCCCCGCCGACATGTGCGCGTCGCGGGCGAGTGCCTCGACGTCCAGCGGCTGCGCGTACTCCCGGTCGATGCGGTCGCGGACTCGCCGTAACCGGGCGAGATCACGTAGGCGGTCCGCCTCGGATGTACTGCTCACCTGCGAGATCATCGCACATCCCGCCGACCGTCGACCCAGGACCGAGCGCCGCGGGTACCGCCGTGGCAAATCCTTGCCATGGCGGGTTTCGGCCACTACGCACAGGTCGGCGAGAGCTCGTAGCGCGCCAGCGCCCGCGTGCACAGTTCGGTCAACTCCTCGACGGTGCGCAGCCGCGGCGGGTGGTAGCCGTTGACCCGCAGCGTGATCGCGCCACCGGATTCCGACATCAGCGCATACAGGTTGCCGCCCCGCTCGTCCAGCACACCACGCGTATGCAAACTCTGATTGACCAGGCCGATCTCGAACGAGGACGCCGGTTGCCCGTCCACGCACAGCACCGCGGGGTCCACCTCGCCGAGGTTGGAACACACGGTGACGGTCGGCGCGGCGGCCGTCTGCCGGGCCAGCACGCCGTACAGCCGGCGCGGCAGTGCCACCGCCTGCGGGATGAGGGGCGGCACGCGATGCCCCGCCTCGGCGGCCGCGCGCAGCTTCGTTTTGAGCACCGCGCGCAGCCCGGCGAGATCGGCGGGGGCGCCATCGCGCAGGTCCACCTCGAAGTCGATGGCCGCCAGCGCGTTGGCGCGCTCGTCGGTCTCGGTGCGGGTGCTCACCGGCATCATCAGCACGACCTTGCCCGCCTCGTCGGTGCGACCGACCGCCGTGGCGACCTCGGCCAGCAGCGCCACCGCCAGCGCGGTCGAACTGCCCCCGCGTGCCCGCGCGGCCGCGTGCCACTCGTGCGCGGGCACCGTGACCGTGATCGTGGGCAGGCCCGCGTCCTGGCCCTGTGCCCCAGCGGAGGCGGCGCGACGACCGGTGATGGCCAGTCGCGTACCGAGCACCGCCGCGCCGAGCATCGGGCGGATGCGGCGCGCGGCCGCGCCGAGTTCGTCGAAAAACAGCCTGGCCCGCCCGAATTCGTCGCTCGGGTAGGTCGGATCGAGTTCCTTGCCCACGACCGCTTCCGCGATCGCGGCGCAGAGCGCACGGGCATCGGCGATGGTGTGCGACACCAGCAGCGACACCACGCTCTCCCCGTTGTCCATGGTGGCGCTCGCCAGCCGATACGCTGGTCCGCCATAGGTGCGCAGCTCCGCGCGCGCCTGCTCGGCGATCCACGCACCGCGCGCGGCCTGGGGAACCGGCGCGTCGGCGACCTCGAGCGGGCCGAACTCGCCGCGGGTGCTCCAACGGTCACCGGCCGCCGGAATCAGCGCGGGCAGCACCACCCGCCCCAACCTGCCGCGGCGGAGCGCGACATGGAACTCGCGCAACGCCGCCATGTCCACCGGACGGTCGTAGGACCAGACCGCCTGTATCGCCAGTGTTCCACCCAGCGCGGCGTGTCCCCGCGCACTTACACAGTCGATGTCATCCAACCGGTATGACACGTGAATCTCCTACCCGGCATTACCGCATGCCATCGAAGAGCATCACGCCTGATCCGGTACCGGTCAACCCCCGACCGGCAGCGGTCGCGCACAGGGCGATTCCCGGTGGCGGGCCAGCGCGGGCCCGGCCACCGGGAATCCATACGGGACGCTATGGGGTCAGTCTTGTACCTTCTTCATCTGGTCGTACTGCTCCTTGGTCATCTCGTCGGGGGAACGCTCGGGCAGCCTGCGCGACTCCGGGCCGATGGTGCCGATGTTGCCGCCGTCGAATACCACTGACGCCCAATTGTTCTGGGCTCGCAGAGTGGTGTAGCTCCCGTCGTTGTTGATGCTGCTGCGGACCGTGCCGGACGCGATGGAACCGTTGCAGTTCCAGTCGATCGGCTGGTCGGCCGCGCCGGTCCGCTTACGAGAACCGTTGGGGCAGAAGTAGACCGTGCGCCAGCCCGCGGACACCGGCCCCATCCCCTGGCGCTCGTTCAGCGCGGTTTCGTTCAGCGCGGGCGGATTCACGC
This sequence comes from Nocardia brasiliensis, assembly GCF_011801125.1. Classification (NCBI taxonomy): domain Bacteria; kingdom Bacillati; phylum Actinomycetota; class Actinomycetes; order Mycobacteriales; family Nocardiaceae; genus Nocardia; species Nocardia brasiliensis. The sequence continues at coordinate 1,584,336 of NZ_CP046171.1, read as the reverse complement.
TGGAGTAGCCGAAATACGAAGTGCCGTCGGTCTTCGGCACCCCGCCGAACTGGAAGCTGTAGTTCATCACGCTGAGGTAGTTCGGCTTGTAGTTGGTGTGGTCCACACCGCCGTGCTTGAGCCCCAGGTTGTGGCCCAGTTCGTGGATGAACGTGCCGACGTTCTCGTCGTCGCCCGGGGTCCAGTTGCATTTGGGGCCGAGGGCAACGACGAAGGTGTCGGCCGGGATGCCCAGCGAAATGCCACTGCTGCAACCGTTGTCGTAGGAATCAGCCCAGATCATGTAGTGAAAGATGCGCGAGCGGTTGGACGAGAAATTGGTTCGCTTGATGGCGGCGACCTGACTGTCCACCGGCGAGAGGTTGTTGTCGTAGGGCACCTGGTTGCCGCCGCCGAGGTTGTAGGCGGACCCTCTGGCGTTACCGGCGTCCAAGTGGATCTTGATGCCGTTGCGGCCGTCGGGGTTGCTCACCGGCGAGGTGGCGAACACCGCGACCACCCGATCGAGCGCAGCGGTGGTCGGCAGGCGACCGCTCATGTAATCCATCTCGACGAAGAGATCCTTGTGCTTCGGATCCGCGCCCATGGCAGGAAGATCCACATCTATCTTCCCGTCACCGTTGGCGTCGTACCCTTTGGTCTCCCACTCGTCGCTCAGCCCGTCACCGTCGGTATCCACCGCGGGTGCCTGCGGCTGCGGCTCGGCGATCGCGGTCGGGGCGGCGGCCGTGCCCAAGGCGGACAGTAGCGCGAAACAAGCGACGAGAGCTGTTCGGTAAGGCGACACTTCGAACTCCTTTCTGGTATCCGGCTATTTCCAGTCCACCTGCGGCGAGCGGTAGAAGTTGATGCCCTGCGCGGCCCAGATCGGGCCCTGCTTCGCCAGTCGCACGCGGTAGTTGTCCCAGTTGTGCGTCGCGGCCGGGGACCAGCCGATCTCGGCCGCACCCGCCAGGCGCGGGAACGCCATGAACTCGATGTCGGCACTGGTGCGCAGGGTCTCCGACCACAGCGGGGCCTCGATGCCGATGACCTGCTTTTCCGAGACGCCCTGCAGGAAGGTCGCCGGATCCCAGTTGTAGGCGTCCTTCACCTCGACATAACCGGCCCAGTGCAGGCCGAGCGGGGTGTTCGGGTTGTACTTCATGTCCAGGTACGACTTGTTCGCCGGCGACATCAGCACCTTGTTGCCCCTGGCCGCGGCCGCGGCGACATCGGCGTTGGTGTTGGCCGGATCCCAGTACTGCGCGATGGTCGAGGTCGGCGGGGTGGTGACGACGATGTTGTGCCAGCCGACGGCCTTCTTGTCGTAGGTGGCGAGCATCGGCGAGACCTTGTCGTAGAAGGCCTGGTAGTCCGCCGGTGACGTGGAGTGCGCCTCGTCGCCGCCGATGTGCAGGTACGGGCCGGGGGTCATGGCGGCGAGCTCGCGGATGACGTCCTCGACGAACTTGTAGGTGATCGGCTTGCCGATGCACAGCGAGCTGTAGCCGACCTCGATGTCGGTGCGCGGCGGCACCGGCTTTCCGTCACAGTTCAATTCGCCGTAGGAGGCCTGTGCCGCGTTGGTGTGGCCTGGCATGTCGACCTCGGGGATCACCATGATGTGGCGCGACGCGGCGTAGCGCACGATGTCGCGGTACTGCTCCTGGGTGTAGTAACCGCCCGGGTCACCGCCGACGGCGGTCTTGCCGCCGATCTCGGCGAGCTTGGGCCAGCTCTTGATCTCGATCCGCCACCCCTGATCGTCGGTCAGGTGCAGGTGCAGCGTGTTGATCTTGTACTGGGCGATCTGATCGATGTAGCGCTTGACCTGATCGGGGGTGAAGAAGTGACGGGCCACGTCGAGCATGGCCGCGCGGTGCGCGAACCGGGGGTAGTCGAGCACCTCACCACCGGAAACGATCCAATCCTGTTTCTGCACAGTGGTTTTGTTGATCGCGGTCGGGAAGAGCTGGCGCAGCGACTGCACGCCGCCGAACAACCCGGCGGTGGTGTTCGCGCGCAGCGTGACACCGCGCTTGGTCACCGAGAGCTGGTAGCCCTGGTCGCCGACGCGCGGACCGGCGTCGCCGAGCTGCAGGGTGATGCCGGGTTTGGCCAGATCGTGCCGCTCGACCACCGGCAGCCGAAAACCGGTGGCGGGCCGCAGCAGCGCGGCCAGATACTCCGCGACCGGCTTGGCCTGGTGTTCGGCGCGAACAACGCTGTCGGCGGTGAGCTCGAAATTCGCCTTGGTGTCCGGCTTGGCCTGAACGGGCACCGGCACGATGTCGGTCACGCCGCGCTCGGTGGCCGGCGGCTTGTCCGCCGCGGCGTTGGCGGTGAGTCCGGGTAGAACAAGTGCGATGAGCGCGACTATCGCGCCGAAAACGTAAGGATAAAAGAACTTCCGCATTGCGGACCTCCGAATGAACAGCAGGGTGCACTCAGCAGTATGGGTCAGCGCCCTGGTTCCGACTGGGGACCGAGGAACTGGGGATACCTGCCGGTCGGACCGTAATTCGCGGCGGCGGTAGCAACGCGGCGTCCTCCCCAGTGGGACTGGGGAATCCGATGCCGCGCATTTCGTGTCATGATTGCGCCGCTTGTTCGCCAACCGCACGACAGGAGTACCGCACCCACCGAGACATCCACTCGTACAACACTTCTCGATTACACCCGTCGACACCTTCGGGGTGAATTGTGGTGGTCAGCGAAATGCGGATGTCCCGGTGATATTCGCGTGCCTACTTTGCGTCGATGACGAACTTTCGGAAATCGCGGTGGTGCCGCGCAAGTCGCCGCCCGCATAGTTGACGTACGAGAGATTGGTGTGCCGATGCGAATGTCCGGTCCATTCACCGTGTCCGCGCTGGCAATAACCGGGTTGCTGATGACGGGATCGGCCGCGCACACCGCGCCGCCCGCCCACGCACCCGAGAACACGCTCGCGGCCACGACCTACCCCGACCCGACCTATCCGATCACCGATCAGTCGGTGAGCGTGGAACCCACCGGCACCGAACGGCTCGACGGCTCCTCGACGGAAACGCTTCCGTCCGAGGGGGATTCGATGATCAACGATCCCCTGCCGCTACAGGACATCGAGGTGCCACAGGACGGCACCCGCGGCATTCCGGAGCCGCTGCTTGCCGCCTACCGCAATGCCGAACTGTCCGCGGAATCGTCGATGCCCAAATGCGGCCTGCCGTGGTATCTGCTGGCAGGCATCGGCAAGGTGGAGTCCAACCACGCGGCCAACGGCCGGATCGACGAGAAGGGCACCACGAAGGGCACCATCTTCGGTCCCGCGCTGGACGGCACCCTGCCCGGCAACGAGATCATCAAGGCGAGCGACGGCAGTTTCGTGCGCGCCGTCGGGCCGATGCAGTTCCTGCCCGGCACCTGGGCGATCTACGCCGCCGACGGCGACGGCGACGGCAACACCGACCCGAACAACGTCTTCGACGCCACGCTGGCCGCGGGCAAGTATCTCTGCTCCGGCGGGCTCGATCTGCGCGATCCGGCGCAGGAGATGCGAGCGGTGCTGCGCTACAACAACTCCCGCGACTATGCGGCGCTGGTGCTGAGTTGGGCCAACGCCTACAAGACCGGCGGCGCGACGCCGGTGGAGATCTCGGCCGCCGTGCCGGACAGCATGCCCGACGGCAGCATGCCCGAGGGCACCGGATCGAGCATGGTGGTCGACGATCCGGCAGCGCTCGCCCCGCCCGCCGATCCGCCGGTCGATCTCCCCGCGGATCCGGCGGCGCCGGCGACCACCGAGACGCCCTCGACCACACCGACCACCACGGTGGTGCCCGAACCCACCGGCACCGCGACCCCCAACGGCACGCTGACGCTCCAAATCCATGTGCTGATCAATGTCCCCGGGCGCGGCCAGATCCCGTGCGGCATCTTCTGCACCCCGCCCGCGCCCGGCACGCCCGCGCCGAAACCCGGCCCGCTGCGCCTGCCCGGACCGCCGCCCTCGATGCCGTTCACCATCCCGGCGTTGCCGGACCATAAGCCGCCGACCACCACGGCGCCGGAACCGCCGAAGACCTCCGCGCCCGCCACGACCAGCAGTGCGGCGCCGCCGACGACGACCACCACCACCACCACACCCTCGACGACGCCGACCACGACACCGACCTCGACCGCGCCGACCGTCGAGCCGAGGTCGCAGCGAACACCGTCCACGGCACCGGGTTCCAGCCCCACGCGGCCTTCGCCGACCTCGACTTCAACCCCACCGCCGCCCGCCCCCGCGGTGGCGCCACCACCGGCCGCGGCGCCCTCGGCACAGCAATCCACACCCGCACCACAACAAACCACGCCCCAGCAATCCGCGCTCGCACCCGCACCACAGCAATCCGCACCACAGCGGTCCGCGCCGCAGCAATCCACACCCGCACCGCAGCAACCGCCGGCCGCCCAGTCACAGCCCTCCCGCCAGCCGCAACCCGCGCAACCCTCGGCGGCACCACCCGCCGGTAGGCAATCGCAGGCACCCGCGCCGACCACCGCCGCACCGAAACCACCCGCGGCCGAATCCACCCGTCCCCCAGCCAAACCGGCGCCGACCACCACGCCGCCGCCCACCCGATAAACGACCGCGCGCTCGCCGCGACCACGGGCAGAGCGCGTGCGGCCTCGATCGCGGCGGGCGACTACTCCGGGGTCCGCCCACGGGCTGGATATGATCTGCGCAGCGAACCCGACCGCGCTACCGAGATCGAGATCTGCCGCCGATGCCCGCACTTGCCCACCTGGCCGACGTGGTCGCCGCGCTGCACTTCGATCTCGCCGAGTGGATGAGCTCGAACGCGCCGCCCAAGGTGTTCGACCGGTTCGCCAACGCGCTGGACGACAAGTTCTCCGCGGTGACCACGGTCGGCCAGGTGATCGACCGGGACACCCTGCTCGCCGGAGTGTGGTCGGCGAAGAACAGTCAGCCGGGCCTACGGATCGAGGTCAGCGACCTCGAGGAGCTTGCGCACAGCGGAAAGCTCGTCACCGTCCGCTTCGTCGCGGAGAACTGCCTGGCCGAGGTGCGCACCCGACGGTTGGTCACCGCGATCTTGCTCGTCGCCGACCACGGCTACCTCTGGCGCTCGGTGCACGAGACGGCGGTGGCGAAGACCGAGTGAAGCCGCGCGGGCGGCCCGGCCCCCACCATCGCGTTTGGTACCAAAGGTAAAGAAAAGGTAAGGTACCAGTCAGAACGGGATGGGGTTTGCAGTGAACATAGAAGTGACATCGCTGCCGGGAATCGGTGTGCGAAAAGACTTTCCGCTGACGAAATCGGGCCGCCGGATCGGCATCGTCGAACATCGGGACGGCACCGTCGAGTTGATCTATACCAAGATCGGCGACCCCGATACCACCATCCAGATACCGGTGACGGCCAGGGAGGCCGGCGTACTCGCCAACCTGCTCGGCGCCCCGCAACTGGTGTCGCAGCTGCGCGAAGAACACCGCGGCATGACCGGGGTGCAGACCAGGACGCTGCCGATCGTCGGCGGCTCGCCGTATGCCGGGCGGACCCTCGGTGAGACCGAGATACGCACCCGGACAAGAGCTTCCATCGTCGCGGTGATGCGCGCCGGGCAGATGCAGCCCTCGCCGGGGCCGGACTTCACGTTCGCCGCGGGCGATCTGCTGATCGTCGTCGGCACGGACGAGGGTCTGGATGCCGCCGCCGACATCTTGACCGACGGGTGAGCCGATGGTGATCGAAGGAACCGCACTGGCGTTGATCCAGTTGGGTGCCGTGTTCTTCGGGCTCGGCGTGCTCGGCCGCATCGCGGCCAGGATCGGTCTCTCGCCGATTCCGCTGTACCTGATCGGCGGCCTGGTGTTCGGCACCGGCGGCCTGATCGAACTCCACCAGGTGGACGAGTTCATCCACCTCGCCAGCGAGATCGGCGTCGTGCTGCTGTTGCTTCTGCTAGGGCTGGAGTACACCGCCGCCGAGTTGGTGACCGGGATGCGAAGATCCTGGCCTGCCGGATTGCTCGATATCGCGCTGAACGCCACCCCGGGCGTCATCGTCGCGCTCAGCCTCGGGCTCGGCGTCACCGGCGCGATCGCGATGGCCGGTGTCACCTATATCTCGTCCTCGGGCATCGTCGCGAAGGTCTTGAACGACCTCGGCCGCCTCGGCAACCGCGAGACGCCGGTGATCCTGTCGATCCTGGTGTTCGAGGATCTGGCGATGGCCGCGTATCTGCCGGTGCTCACCGCGGTGCTGGCCGGCGTCGGCCTGCTGGCAGGGCTGAAGACCCTCGGTATCGCGCTGATCGCGGTCACCGTCGTGCTCGTCATCGCACTGCGCTACGGAAAATACGTCTCCGCCGTCGTCGCCAGTGACGACCGTGAGGTGTTCCTGCTCAAGTTACTCGGCGCCGCACTGCTGGTGGCAGGCATCGCCTCGGCGGTGCAGGTGTCCGCGGCGGTCGGCGCCTTCCTGCTCGGCATCGCGATCTCCGATTCCACCGCGCACAGCGCGACCAAGATTCTCGAACCGCTGCGTGACCTGTTCGCGGCGATGTTCTTCGTGCTCTTCGGGCTGTCCACCGACCCGGCGAGCATTCCGCCGGTGCTGGGCTGGGCCGTGCTGCTCGCGGTGGTGACGACGGCGACGAAGATCGCGACGGGTTGGTGGGCCGCCAAACGGGCGGGCGCCACCACGCTCGGCCGCGCCCGCGCGGGTACCGCGCTGGTCGCCCGCGGCGAATTCTCCATCGTCATCGCAGGCCTCGCGGTGGCCGCGGGCGCGCTACCCGCCGAGTTCGCGGCCCTGGCCACGACCTACGTGCTGTTGATGGCGATCGTCGGGCCGATCGGCGCGCGCATCGTCGAGCCGGTCGTGCGACGGTTCGTGCTCCGGCAACCGAAACCGCAACCCGACCTCGTCACCGATTAGGGATACCGCGCACCGGTGGGGTCACCGGTGCGCGTCGAGGAACGCGGCGGTGTCGGCGGCGATCTCGTTCGGATACTCGCCATTGATCGCGTGGCTGGCCTGGTCGTAGACGCGCACCGTCGCGTCGCGCAGCGTGGCCTCGGCCTGCCTGGCCGCCGCGGCGGCATCGTGGATGACCGACCGGCCCGCCAGGATGACCAGGAACGGCATAGGCAGACTGCGCAATCGGTCGTCGTCGAACTGCTTGGGCGCGGGCAGTTTCAGGGCGTAGTGCTGCATGCCCGACTCGATCAGGTCGGCCACCGCGAGATCGTCGACCGGCGCGCCGCCCGCGGTCCAGCTGGCGAAGTCGTCGCGCCAGCTCTTCGGGAACCAGCGCACGGACGCGGGGATCGACCGCAGGATCGTCTTGATCGGCATGGGCGCGAAGGTCATGGCGGGATCGAGCGCGATCACTCCGGCGATCTTCTCCGGCTGGTGGATCGCGAGGTTCGTCGCGGTCCACCCGCCGATCGAGACACCGAACAGGTACACCTTCGGCTCGGGGAGGCGCGCGAGCGCCTGATGCAGCCAGCGCGCCTGATCACGATCGCTGTCGATCGGTCGATCCTGGATGCTCGCGCCGGGCTCCCCGAGCAGGTCGACGGTGTAGACCGTGCGCAGCTTCCGCAGCGAGGGCAGGTTGGTGCCCCAGATCGGCGAGGACGAGGAGCGTCCCGGCAGCAGCACGAGCGGCGGCTCGGCCGGGTTCGCGCCGTCGAAACGATACATCCGGACCACGCCGTAATCGGTGCGCACGTCCAAGGTCGCGTCCGGGGTCGGCAGGTCCCGCATCGCCCGCTCGTACGCGGCGAAGAACCGGTCCCGCCCGTCGGCGGAGGTGAAGTGGCCGACCGGCGAGGTATCGCGCAGGGCGAGCCAGGCAAGCAAGCCGAGCGAGACCGTCGCACCGGCGAACATCAGAAACCTTTTACGTCGCATGGCTATCAAAATAGGACATCAATGTCCCATTAACAAGACCTTATGTCTCAACCTGCCGGTCAGGATGCTACTGTTCCGCCATGGTCAGGAGCGGGACGGCAGGTGCGAGATCGACGCCGACGAGCGGCCCGCGGACCAGGACACGAACCGCGATCATGCACGCGGCGCTGCGGGTCTGGGCGCGCGATTTCAGCGCCGCGCTCGGCGATATCGCCGAGCGCGCCGAGGTCAGCCGCAGCACGCTGCACCGCTACTTCCCGGAACGGCAGGATCTCGTCGACGCGGTCCTGCTCGACTCGTTGCAGACCATCGACACGATCGCCCGCGCCGCGAACGACGGCACCCGCTCGCCCCTGGATCACCTCATCTACCTGCTGCGCTCGTTCGTCGAGGTGGCCGACAGCGTGGTGTTCCTGTTCACCGATCCCGGCCGTTTCGCGAACAACCCACACTGGGCCGACACGAACGACGCGTCTCTGCGTGCCCTCATCGCCGCGGCCCAGGCCGACGGTTCGCTCGATCCCGACCTGCCCACCGAGTGGATCGACGGCATCTTCAACGCCCATCTCTACGTCGCCGCCACCACCGCCCAACAGGCGGATGTGCCCAAGCATGTGATCGCCGACAACGCCATCCGCACCTTTCTCGGCGGTGTCGCACCCAGGCCCGACGCCTGAGTCCGGCCGGATGCCGTGCGACGGCATAGAGTTTCCCCATGACGAGCAACCCGTTCTTCGAGCGCAGCACGCTGCCCTACCAGTTGCCTCCGTTCGCCCTGATCCGCGAGGAGCACTACCTCCCCGCGTTCGAACGCGGCATGGCCGAGCAACTCTCGGAGATCGCGGCCGTCACCGCCCTCGACACAGTGCCGACATTCGCCGATACCGTTGTGGCACTGGAGCGTTCCGGAAGTCTGCTGACCCGGGTAGCCAACGTCTTCTTCAACATCGCCTCCGCCGATTCCACCCCGGGCACCGACGCGATCGAGGCCAAGATCTCGCCCCGCCTCGCCGCGCACCGCGACGCCATCTATCTCGACGCCGCGCTCTTCGCCCGGATCGAATCGCTGGTCGCGCGCGCGGGCGAGCTCGACCTGACCGACGAGGAATCGCGGTTGCTGACCGAGTACCACACCAGGTTCGTCCGGGCCGGTGCTCGGCTCGGCCCCACCGAGCAGGCTCGACTGCGCGAGCTGAATGCCGAGCTGGCCACCGCCGCAACCGAATTCGGGCAGAACATTCTCGCGTCGACCAATGCCGCCGCGCTGATACTCGCGCGCCACGAGGAGTTGGCCGGGCTCGGCCCCGCCGCCGTGACCGCCGCGGCCGAGCACGCCCGCACGCTCGGCCACGACGGCGCGTGGGCACTGCGCTTGCAGAACGTCTCCAACCAACCCGTGCTCGCCGAACTGGCGGACCGTGACGTGCGGCGCCGCGTGCTCGCGGCGTCGCTGGGTCGAGGATTCGGCACGGACGAGCCCAATCACACCCTCGCCGTGCGCATCGCCGCCTTGCGCGCCGAGCGCGCCGCATTGCTCGGCTACCCGGACCACGCCGCCTACGCGGTGGCCGATCAGACCGCGAAAACCGTTGCCGCGGTGGAAGAGATGCTCGGCAAACTGGTGCCGCCCGCGGTCGCCAACGCCGAGCGGGAGGCCGCAGAGCTGACGGCGGCGATGCGTGCGGCCGACGACACCGCACCGGATGCCGAACTCCAGCCCTGGGATTGGCAGTTCTGGTCGGAGAGGGTCAAGGCCGAACAGTTCTCCGTCGACAGCGAGGCGCTGCGCCCCTACCTCGAACTGGACCGGGTGCTGCGCGACGGCGTCTTCTTCGCCGCCGAAAAGGCCTACGGCATAACCCTCGTCGAGCGCGACGAGCTCGTCGGCTATCACCCGGAGGTGCGCGTCTTCGAGGTGTTCGACGCCGACGGAACTCCGCTCGGGCTTTTCCTCGGCGACTTCTTCGCCCGGCCGTCCAAGCGCGGCGGTGCCTGGATGAACGAGCTGGTGAGCCAATCCCGGCTGCTCGGACAACGTCCGGTGGTGGTCAACAACCTCAATATCGCGAAACCGCCAAGCGGCGAACCAGCCCTGCTGAGCTGGGACAACGTCAGGACGCTTTTCCACGAGTTCGGGCACGCCTTGCACGGGCTGTTCTCCGATGTGCGGTTCCCATCGTTCGCGGGCACCGAGGTGCCACGGGATTTCGTGGAGTTCCCGTCCCAGGTCAACGAGATGTGGATGGCCAGGCCGGAAATCCTGGCGAACTACGCGCGCCACGTCGAGACCGGTGCGCCGATGCCCGCCGCGCTGGTGGAGCGGATGGCGGCGGCCGAGCGATTCGGCACCGGCTTTCGCACCGTCGAGTATCTCGGTGCGGCACTGCTGGATTGGGCATGGCACCGGGTGCCGAACGCCGACGCGCTGACCGGCACCGACGCCGAGACCTTCGAGGCGGAGGCCTTGCGGAAGGCGGGCCTGGCCATGGCGACGATCCCACCGCGGTACCGCACAGCGTATTTCGCCCACATCTTCTCCGGCGGCTACGCCGCGGGCTACTACTCCTACATCTGGAGCGAGGTGCTGGACGCCGACACCGTCGACTGGTTCACCGATGGCGCGGCGACCGTCCGGGACAAGGGCGAGACGTTCCGGCGCGAATTGCTCGCGCGCGGCGGCGCGGTCGATCCCATGGCGGCCTTCGAGGCGTTCCGTGGTCGCGCACCCGAGATCGAGCCGCTGCTGCGCAGGCGGGGGCTCACCGGCTGAGCGCCCCGAAAATCGCTGTCCCCGCGTCCTTCCGATCGGTAGCGTAACCGGCATGGACGCCGTCGAGGTCAGGCTCATGCGCACCGGGGACGTGCCGGGGGCCGAACTAGCGTCCGGCATCGGATTTCTCGAGGTGGACCGGAACTATCGCCGGATCAACGAGCCCGAACCCGAGCCACGAACCGAGGCCGCGGCGAAGAAATGGTCCGATCGCCTGCACTACTTTCTGGCGACGGACCCGGCGGGTTGCTGGGTCGCGACACGCGACGACGAGGTCGTCGGGCTGGCCGTCGCGCAGAATCGGGAACAGCTCTGGTTCCTGGCGTCCTACGTGGTACTGCCGAGTGCGCAGGGCACGGGCATCGGCAAACGCCTCATGGACGCGGTCCTCGCGCACGCGGGCGCGCGCCCCGCAATGATCTCGTCGTCCATGCACCCAGGCGCGACCCGCCGCTACCGGCTGGCCGGATTCTCGATGCACCCCCAGATGCGCATGGTCGGCACGGTCGAGCGATCGGCGCTGCCCGCGGTGACCGGTCTGGCCGAGGGCACCGCCGCCGACTTCGACTGGATGGACCGGCTCGACCGGCAGGTGCGCGGCGTGGGTCACGGCACCGACCACGGCTATCTGCTGGGCGAGGACAACCGGCTCGTCGTCTCGCGCGCCGAACCCGGTTACGTCTACCTCGACCAGCAGGGCAATACGAAACTGCTGGCCGCGACGAACCAGGACGTCGCGCGAAAGCTGTTGTGGGAGGCGCTCGCCACGGCGCCGGGCGCGATCGTGGTCAATTCCATCACCGCGGCCAACCAGTGGGCGATCGACGCGGGACTCACGGCGCGCCTGGATCTCCACCAGGAGGGCTACCTGGCGCTACGGGGCATGACCGAGCCGAGCCCCTATCTCATCAGCGGCGCGTTCCTCTGAGCGATCGCGGCACATCTCGGTGCCGGAGTGGCCCCGCGATGGGCGGATAGGCCGTAATGTCGCATTTGTGATGCCGAATCTGGTCCACATATGGCGCGAAGGCGGGCAACAGGTACGTACCCGAGCAGGCTCGGTGTTCGTTCGATCCGCACCCGGTGACGGGCCGACCGTCCTTCTGCTCCATGGCTATCCGTCCAGCTCGTTCGACTTCCGCGGGGTGGTGGACCGACTCGGCGGCCGCGGCTGGCTCGCCATGGACTTCCTAGGCTTCGGCCTCTCGGACAAGCCTCGGCCACATCGCTACAGCCTGTTCGAGCAAGCCGACATCGTGACGGACGTGCTCGCCACCCTCGACCCGGGCCCGGTCGTGCTGCTCGCGCACGACATGGGTACCTCGGTCGCCACCGAATTGATCGCCAGGGACATCGAAGGAAAGCTCCCCTTCACGTTGCAGCGGGCGGTGCTCGGCAACGGCAGCGTGATCCTGGAAAAGGCGACGCTGCGGCCGATTCAGAAGATCCTGCGCGGCAGGCTGGGACCGATCGCGGCACGCCTGGCGAATCGGGCGATGTTCACCCGCGAACTCGGCGCGGTGTTCACCAAGGCGCACCCCCTGACCGAACGCGAGGCCGCGGCGCAGTGGGAACTGCTCTCGCACGCCGACGGTCACCGGATCACCCACCTGCTCACCGCCTACCTCGACGAACGGGTGACCCACGCCGAACGCTGGCACGGCGCGGTCCGCGACTGGAACAAAGCGATCGGCCTGCTATGGGGCACCGCGGATCCGGTGGCCACGGTCGAGGTACTGGCCGGCCTGCGCGCGTTGCGGCCCGCCGCGCCGGTGATCGAATTGCCCGGCCTCGGCCACTATCCGCAGCTCGAAGATCCCGAAGCCTATGCCGCGGGCGCACGGCGGCTGCTCGGCATCGACATCAGCCGCGAGCACCCGATCATCCGCCCCTGAACTCCGCAGGCGAATTCTATTGGGCATACTCTGTTTGGAATCGGTCGACCCGGGAATGCCGCGAACACCCGGTGATCCGGCACCGCAAGACCGACCAAGAGTAGTCCAGCTCGTGACCCGAACCGCCCTCGCGCTCGCCGCCGCGGCCGTACTCGGCGGCCTCCCCGCCGTCACCGCGCAGGCAGCACCCGCCGATTCCGCTGTTGCCCAGGACGACTCGGCCGACAGTGCCGGTCCGACGATCGGCGGCGGCTCCGGCATCGTCGTCGACGGCCGCGCGGCGTGCACATTGACCACGATCGGCTACGACAACGCCGACCGCCTCGTCGGGCTCACCGCCGGGCATTGCGGGAAGCCGGGTGCCACCGTGGTCGCCGACGCCGCGCCCGGCTTCGGCGTGATCGGCCGCTTCGCCCACTCCGACCCGGCGCTGGACTACGCGGTGATCGAATTCGATCCGCGCCGGGTCAACCCGGTGAACCGCGTCGGCGGCACCACCGGCACCAGCTGCGGCGTCACCTGGGGCGACCTGCGCGCCACCAGCACCGAGATGTGGACCCAAATGTGTGTCATGCGCGGCGATTCCGGCGCCCCCGTGGTCCACGGCAGCACCCTCGTCGGCATGGTCAACGCCTACCTGGCCGTAGGCTGCTTCGGTCCCGAGGTAGGCACCACCCTCACCGCTATCACCACCGATCTCGACGCGCGCGACGACATCGGCGCCGGCTACCGGCCCGTGTAATTCGAGGCGCTACGTCGCATTCGGGTCCGACGATTCGTGATCGGTGACGGGACTGGGAAGTTCGCGGTACACGATCCGATCGCGCGATGCGGTAGGTGCGGTGGTTCTGGTCGCTTCGTCGATACCGATATCGAGTTGTCGTGGCGCGCGGGGTTGCGGGATCGAGGCGATGTTTACCACCGAACGCTCCGGACCGACGCAGTCGACCAGGCGAACCTCGGTCAGCTCGGGAAAGTCCGTGAGGCTGACCAAATCGTATGGCAGTGTGCTGCTGCGCAATTCGAGAGTTTCCAGCAGTGGCAGCACCGGGGGCAGCCGGTGGAAGCTCCTGGTGAGGTCGCAACCGACCAGGCTCAATCGGTGCACCCGCGACGCACGCCCGACCCGCGCGAGTGCGGCGGCGGCATTGCGGCCGCGCAATTCCAGAACGGCCAGGTCATGATCGGCCACGGGCGTCAGGTCATAGTCCGCCGCGACGTCGCCGAGCCGTAGTGATCGGAGACCGAGCGGCAATGCGCCGGGCGACAGCGCGGGCAGCCGCGCCCAGCCGGTCAAGGAGAGCGAGGCGAGGCCGGACAGGGCGGACAGGGCTTCCAGGTGGTCAAGTGCGGCTTGCCCGTTCGAGGGCCGAAGCCGGAGTCGCAGTCCAGCGCTCGGGAATTGCGCGGCGGTCAACACGGAGAGGTCGTTGGTCCCCGTAAGCTGTCTGACCGTGAGCGTAGCGACAGCGGGGAGTTCTTCGAACGCGATGCCGCCAAGGTTCACCGGATAGTCGAGGACCAGATCGCGCAGGTCGTCCAGCCGCACCGCCGCCTGCCACTGGGCGGGGTGGGTCAGCCGCAGCATGCGCCGGAGGGTCGACGTACCGTGCGCGAGCACCTGCTCGGCGTACTTCGTGGGATCGCTGTACTGCCAGGCATTTCGGAGTTCCTGAAGCACCATCCAGCGTTCGTCTCCGGCATAGCCGTTCAGCAATCGCAAGGCGGCGGGCCCGCCGATGAACGCGGCCGTGCGCACCGTCGCGGCGGCGTGCTCGGGGGGCAGAGCCTGGATGCCGCGCGGCAGATGCCGCAGGGCCGGCTCGCCGACCGCGGCGAGCGCGACCGCTTCCGCGGGCGTATGCGGCGGTATCAACTCGGCGATGGTGCGGTCGAGCCGGTCCGCCAGATCGTCGGAGATCGATTCGATCGTCTCGAGGCAGGATGTGGCCAGGAGCCCGAGGTGGTGACGTTGCGCCGGCTCGGCCGCGGCGAGGTCGAGAATGCCGCTCAGCAACTCGTGGCGCTGGCTGCGATTAGCGTGACCGGCGGTCATGATGATGGTGTCGCGCCACACATCGAGGTGCGCGCGTCCGATCAGATTGCCGATGCGGTCCTCGGCGGCCGCCTCGGCGCTCGCCAGGTATTCCTGAAAAGTTCGGTGCACGAAGTCGATTCGGCCGACCGAGGGCGATCGCAGGATGCCGGACCGATTGACCAGATAGTCCAGCACCGGTTGCGCCTCGACGTCGAGGTGGCGCATGGAGGCGAGCCGGGCGCGCACGTAGCCATGGGCGGTCTCGGCATCGAGCTCGCTGCGATTGTTGTCGGACAGGCGCCACGCCAGGTCCCTGAGCAGGCTGAGCTTGTCGGTCAGGCTCAGCCGCACCGACTGCGCGCTGGGAATATGGCGCTCCGCGTCCCGGCGCTGCACCAACAGCTCGACCGCAATCCGATACAGCTCCATGCGATTACGCGGCAGCTGCCGGTTGCGGCCCAGGTGCAGGGAACACAGCATCGCCGCGAGCAGGGGGCTCGACGCCAACGCCGAAAGGTGGGCGCGATCCTTGATACTCGCGGTCAGTGCACGCTCGTAGGCAGGCAATTCGGCTGCTGCGCAAGGCAATCGCTGTCCGCTCTCCCCCACGGCCTGATGCCACTGCCGGACAAAGGCATTCAGGTCAGCGGGTGTCATCCGTTCGAGCTCGACGTGGGCGAAGTCCCGCCCGGCGAGCCACTCCTGGTGCGCGGCCGCCGGGCGGGACGTCACCACGATCCTGGTCCGCGGGTAGGCATGCAGTAGCCGAGTGATCCACTCGCGCACTCGGTCCCGATCGGCGGGAAGCAGCTCGTCCACCCCGTCGATCAGCAGGAGCACCTGGCCGTCCGCGAACAACCGGTCGAGCCAGGCGTTCGGCATATGGCTGGTCAGCGGGCCCGCCGTGTCGTCGAGCAGTTCGTCCAGCCCGGGCAACGTACGAGAAGCGTAACTGCGCAACCGGAGCAGCACGGGGACCAGCCCGTTCCACGAGGTCAGATCATCGGTGAAGGCGCTGCGCGCGGCGGTGACGGCCAGCCAGCGCAACAGGGTCGTCTTGCCGGAGCCCGCTTCACCGCGAAGCAGGATGCGCGGCCGCAGGCTCAAGGCCTTTTCGACGCGCTCACCACCGGTTTCGCGTTCTTCGCTCCGCCAGGTCGCACTGTCCGTGCCCGACCGGACCGCATCGGTGCTACGCCTGGCACGGCGGCGGCCGATACTGTCGCGGGTCACGCGCAGGCTGACGTACGCGACCGACAACTTCGTTCGCACCGGTTCTTCGACAGCGAAGCTGAACAACTCGACCTCATCGAGTACTCGGCTGACCAGCTCGAGATATTCGCGGCGGAAGGCGGCGTCGTCGCCCTCGCCGTCCGGTGCGTACAGCGACCGTTTCGGCAGCCGCTCCAGTACCAGGCCGATGTCTTTGCTGAGTTCGTCGCCGCGCCGGAGCAGCTCGGACACCGCACGCTCGGTGAAAACCGGCAGGTGGCGCACGATCTGGACGTAACAGTCGCAGCACTCCGCGACGAGTTGGTGATACAGCGCGTCCCCCGCGGCGCTCAGACCGGCGGGCGGGCTCGAAGCCGCTCTGATCTGCCTGGCCAGCTGCGCCGGGTCGGCATTCGAGGCGAAGATCGCGGCATCGGACAGGTCGGTGTGCTCGAAGGTATCGACCACCGCGTCGACGACGGCGGCGTGCTCGCCGGAGTCGATGCCACGGAACTCCTGGGCGAGCATCGGTTCGAGCCGTGCGGCGACGGTGTCCGCGATCTGCTCGAACTGCCGCGTGACGCTACGTTTGGCCCGGACGCCGGGGATGTGACGACGGACCAGGTCCGTCATGTCGTATCGAATCGCTTGGTCGTTCTGCTGTTTGGCGAGCACGAGCTGCGCCGCGCGCCCCATAAGCGCCGTGCCGAGCCGGACCGCGATCAGTTCCGCGCTCATGTTCCCCCTGTGGCCGATTGGAGCTGACAGGCATCGTGGGCCTTGATGATGCCACCATGGCGGGCCCGCCGTCGCCGCTGCCGCAGAACGGCTGACGAGCAGCCTGTTCAGGGGGCCGCTGGGTCTTAGTCGAGGAAGGTGGCGGGGGTGCGGCGGTGGCGGTCCACGGTGACGGTGAAGATGTCCGGGCGGGCGTAGTGGCCGGTGGGGTCGAAGTTTTGACGTTCCCTCGCTACCTCGCCGGCGTCGAGGTCGGCGAGGATGAGCCGTTCTGCGCCGACGACGGGCTCGACCAGCCAGGTACCGTCCGGGGCGGCGACGGCCGAACCGCCGTCGTAGCCCGCGGGTTTGTCCAGTGCCGAAAGTTCTTCGTAGAGGGGGAAATCGGTGGGTACATCGGCATAGTCGAGGACGGCGCCGACGGCCAGCGAGTAGACCCGCCCCTCGAGCGCGATGAAGCGGGTGATGTCGTTGGTATTGCGGATCGAACCGGGCCAGGTGGAGACGTGCAGGGTGGTGCCGTCGGCGTAGAGCGCGTGGCGTGCCTGCGGCATCCAGTTCTCCCAGCAGGACAGGCCGCTGACCCGGAATTCACCGAAATCGTGCGCGCGCAAACCGTTTCCGTCACCGATCCCCCACACCATGCGCTCCTCGTGGGTGGGCATCAGCTTGCGGTGCGCGCTCACGATGCCGCGGGCCGGGTCGATCGCGACGAGGGTGCAGTACACGGTGCCGCGGACCCGCTCGGTGATGCCGAGGTAGCAGAAGACACCGAGATCGGCGACGGCCTCCCGCACCGTCTTCAACTGCGGTCCGTCCAGAGTGACCGCCGCATCCAAATAGTAGGCGTACGCGGCCTTTTGCACGGGATTGTCGAAGCGCGCGCCACCGGTGCGGGCCAGCCAGATCGGATAGCCGGACAGGAACGTCTCCGGAAACGCCACCAGCTCCGCCCCGGCCGCGGCGGCCTTGGTCAGCCAGTCGATCACGATCTTCGTGCCCGCCGTCGGGTCCAGCCAGGCCGGACGGGCCTGCGCCGCAGCAATCCGCATATCCCCGATGATAATTCGCGATGCCCGCGCTAGCGCAGGTATGGCACGGCCTGGGGAACGGCGTCGACCACGTGGGTCGCGTAGATACCGGCGCCGATACCGATGTAGCACCAATACTGCTGGGTTCGAACGAGTTTGCCGATCACCAGGCCGGTGTGCTGCCCACCGCTCAACAGGTAGCGGGTGAGCTCGGTCCCCGAGGTGGTGTCCAGCACCCGGCAGTAGGCGTTCTCCATGCGCGCGAAGCTCTGGCCCGAATACGAGGTCGCGACGAAGAGCACCGCGCTCACCTGCGGCGCGACCAGCATCAGATCGACGGTGATCACCTCGTTGTCGCCCGCGCCCGCACCCGTCGGATCGTCCCCACTGTGCTCGATCGCACCGTCGCGCGAACGCAGCTGCTCGTGATAGACGGTGTCCACCAACGCTTCTCCGCTGAATACCAACGCGGCCGAGTTCACGTCGATTCTGCTGTCCGCGGTCACCGAACCGTCGACATCGACCCATACCTCGGCGGGGTCCCACCCCAGCGAGACACCGACGTGCGCCAACGGCATCCCCGCGGCGTCGACCAGAGCAATGGACACCGGGTGTCCCCTTTCGCAGGGGCGACCACGGCAACCGACTACCGCAACGCCGAACCTTCTCGATGACTACCCGGCGAACCCGTCGTCGTCCGGCTCGGCACCGTCCCGAACCACCCGCTCGCCGTTGAGCGGCTCGTCGCCGTTGACGAGGTCAGAAAGGGACCTGTCCGTCCGCCGAAGCGGCCCGCCAACGGCGAGATACCCCCGCGCTCCGCCTTCAATCACCGGACGATCGCGCCATCGCGCTGGCCTACTGTCGTGCCATGGCGACTCCTGACTTCATCCGGACCATCCGCGCCGACGCGGGCACCCAGTTGCTCTGGTTGCCCGGTGTGAGCGCGGTGGTCTTCGACGGCCGGGGCCGGGTGCTGCTCGGGCGGCGCGCCGACAGCGGACGCTGGGCGATCATCGCGGGCATGCCAGAACCCGGAGAGGACCCGGCCGCGTGCGCGGTGCGCGAGGTCTACGAGGAGACCGCCGTGCATTGCGTCGCCGAACGCATCGCCGCGGTGCGCGCGATGCCGCCGCACACCTACCCGAACGGCGACATCTGCCAGTTCATGGACATCACGATGCGCTGCCGGGCCGTCGGCGGCACTGCTCGGGTCAACGACGACGAATCACTCGAGGTCGCCTGGTTCGAACTCACGGCGCTCCCGCCGTTGTCCGAGCACGAACGGCTGCGCCTGGACCACGCGCGCGCCGATGGCCCGGCCTGGTTCGAGCCGGCGCCGTGACCGCGCACGAGACAGTCGAGAAACGACTGCCGCTCCGACCTACCGAGCGATGGTGAACTCGGTGCCGCTCTTCGCGATCGGCCCGGGGCTGAGCTCACCATTCGTCGCACCGATCGAATAACTCACCGGCTTGAACGCCGAGAGCGGCTTGCCGTCGATCTTCACGTTGGTGAAGCGGATCGGTGAGAACTCCGGGAGCGCGCTGTTGAGCTGCCCCTCGACGATGATCTCCGCGGTTTGCGCGGGCGCGGTGGAATGCGCGACGGTGGTCCGCGACCAATTCTGGGTCAGGTTCGCGACGGTCATCGTGTAGGCCGAACCGTCGAAGGTCACCGACGCCTGCATTTTGTCGCCAGGCGCCATGGTCACGTCCGGATAGATCACCGGATTCGCCGGGTAGGCCTCCCACAGCGCCATTCGATACGTCTGCTGCGCGCAGACCGACGCGCCGGTGGCCGAGCCGCTGCCCGCGGTCTGGCACGCGCCCACCGCCGCCTGGCCGAGGTGGGTGTTCACGCTCTCCGCGGCCCGGACCGCGCTGCGGAACCAGGTGGGATTGTTCGCGATGGTGGCGCTGGCCAGATTCACCACGGCCAACCCCGGCAGCGAGGCGAGCGCACCCGCCACGCTGACGCAGATGGCTTCCGCACCGGTCTGCATGAGCGGCAGTGCCTGTTTGCCGTCGACCACGGTCCCGTTCAGACCGACCCACGGCACGACGCGCTGGATGACCCCGGTGTCGGTGCACGTCACCTCGGGCTCGACCCATTCGGCGGAGACGCTCTTGAAGCTGCCGGTCACCACGTATCCGGCCCAGTTCGTGCCGCGGATGCGGGGCGCCGACCCGTCCGGCGTTTCGTTCGGTGTGGCAGGCGCCGAGCTCGGGCTACCGGGCGCGGGTGGTGCGTCCGCCGTGGCCACCGGCGGCGAGAGCAACGCCGCGACGATCGCCCCCACCACCGAGGCGGTGAGACGGCTCCGAATTCGCGTCCGACCCGGGCTACTGATCATGAACAGGGACAATAGCTCATAAGTATTACTGTCGCGCGGTGCCGCGCGGCAGTATTTTCGCAGGTCGCAGCCAGTTTCGCGGAAACACGAACGGAGCTGACCTGGCCGGTCGGCGATCAAGCGGACGGGCGTGTCGCGCGCGTGTCGACGGCGGGCGACGCGCCCGAAATTTCCCAATTCATCCACGAACACTCCGGAGTGGCTGCGCCGCCATTCCAGTCACCAGTGATTTGCTGAATTCGCAGCACGGACTTTGAGCTTCAACCATTGAAGACGAAAGGACCGACGATGCGGTACGTCATTTCCACTTTCGCGGCGATCGCCTGCGCGCTTTTCCTTGGCCTGACCCCGGCACACGCCGTTGCCACCGATTGCGATGCCCCCGACGCACCGGCGATCTGCGCCACGCCGTCGAAAGGCGGGCAATTACATCAGGCCGGTTCGGTCCTCTCGTTGCCGCGCGCCGCCGTGCGGACCCTGGCGATGACCATGGTGCCCCCGCACCATTTCTGGGCGTTCGACAACATCATCACCCGCGAAAGCGCCTGGAATGTCTTCGCACGGAATCCGGAAAGCGGCGCGTACGGTCTCGGGCAGGCATTGCCGCCGGAAAAGATGGGCACCCACGGCCCGGACTGGCAGTTCAACCCGGTCACCCAGATCCGCTGGACCTACGACTACATGAACAAGCGCTACGGCAGCCCGATCGCCGCCTGGGACTTCTGGCAGGCCAACCACTGGTACTGACCGTCGGCGGGATGCGCGGGCGCTCATCGGCGACCGGTCGTCCCGAATCGCAATGGCCGCGCGGCTTTTGCTTCTACGCTTGACCGCGTGCGCCGGCTGTTTCTGTTCCTGCTCCTGCTCTCGACTGCCTGCGGCACTGGTGAACCGACCGCCGCACCGCCGCCGCCCGCCCCCACCGAATACGTCCGCACCCCACAGGATTGCGCGAAACTGACCGTCACGGCCGCCACCGTCGAAACGGGCATCGGATATATCCTCGGCACACACGCCGAATGGCAGCCCAAAGGACAGTTCATCCGGATCAGGGTCGCTATCGTCAACAACGACAACACCTTTCACACCACGCGACCGGCCGATTACCACCTGGAGGACACCGCGGCGGCCGCCCATCCGCCGAGCGTCGACGCGATGGCGATCAAACGCCAATCGCCGGAGCTCACCCTCGGCGCGGGGAACCGCTTGGAGATGGATCTCTGGTACGACATCCCGCCGAACGCGGGCCCGCGGCAACTGCGAGATACGGTGTGCGCCACCATAATTCCACTGCCGAGCTGAGCCGCGCCGGCCGATCGGCGAGCAAATCCGGTTTGTTCTCGCTCTGGTGTGACAAAGAGGAACTGCAATCGGCGGCCATCGAGCGCGCCGAGCGACAGTGGTCGGCGCTGATCGTGGCACCCGCTTTGCGCCGCCCGCCGGGGTACGGCAATTGTGGGCGCTGCACGAAGCCCGGCCGAAGTTCTACACCGACGAGATCCTGCCCGGCGGCTGCTTCTTCGGCGCCATCCAGATCGAATTCGACGACCGCCCCGGCGCGGTGCACGATCGCCTGACCGAACAGGCACGCGAATGGGACGCCTTCGTCCGTTCGATCATTCGCGGCGCGATCGAAGCAGGCGAACTGCGACCGGAGACCGACCCAGGCCCGCTCGCCTTCGAACTGGACGCACTCGGCTGCGGCGCGGTCCCACGTTCGCGGATGTTGGCCGTCGACACCGCGTTCGCCCAGGCACGCGCCGCGCTCCGGTGGCGCCTGCGGGCGGTGTGCACCGATCCCTCGCGGCTGCCGGAGCACTGAACCGGGCGCCGGGGCTGACATTCGGCCGCACACACGGGACACTGAAGACGGCAGAGCCACGTGGGCCGCGTGAGCCGCCCTGCCCACAATTGAGGTAGACCACCGATGACCAGCACAGTAGCCGGACCGCCGAGCCAAGGGCAGTTCGTCCATCCGGCCCTGTTCTATCGCGATACCGAGGAGTACCTAGCCGGCACCGTCGGATTCATTCGCGCAGGGCTGACCAACGACGAACCCGTCGCCGTGTCCGTACCAGAACCCAATCTCACCCTGATCCGGGACGCACTCGGTCCCGACGCCACCGCAGTCCAGTTGATGGACATGACCATCGAGGGACGCAATCCCGGGCGCATCATCCCCGGGGTGCTGCGCGCCTTCGCCGATCGCCATCCGAACGGGCGGGTACGGATCATCGGCGAACCCATCTGGGCGGGCCGCTCGGACTGGGAGTACCCCGCCTGCGCACAGCACGAGGCGCTGATCAATGCCGCGTTCGCCGGGCGCGAGGTCAGCATCCTGTGTCCGTACGACACGGCGAGCCTCGACGCGGCGGTGCTCGCCGACGCCACCGCGACGCATCCGACGCTGATCGACGACACCGGCGAACGACCCAGTGCCGCATACGATCCCGACTCCGTCGTCACCCGGTACAACGAGCCGCTGCCCGCCCCGCCCGCCGGCGTGCCCGTGCTGGCCTTCCATGCCGCCTCGCTCACCGGCACCCGGCACCGGGCGGTCGAGTTCGCCCGCCGGGCCGGCATGACCGGCGATCGCCTCATCGATCTGGAACTGCTGGTCGGTGAGATCATCGCCAACTCGGTGGTGCACGGTGGCGGTACCGGCACGCTCGCGATCTGGGTCGACGGCACGCGCCTGTGTTGCCAGGTGCGCGACGCGGGCCACATCACCGACCCGCTCGCGGGCCGGCTGCCGCCGCAGACGTTCCAGTTCGGCGGGCGCGGACTGCTGCTGGTGAACCAGCTCGCCGACCTGGTCCGCCTGCACACCGGGGTGCGGGGCACCGCGGTGCAGGTGGAGCTGTCGGTGTGCGGCACGGTCAGCGACCGGTGAAGTTCGCCTTCCTGCGCTCGATGAACGACTGAATCCCTTCCGCGCCGTCCGCGGTGGCGAACAGCGCGGTGACATCGCCGACGAGATGCTCGGCGGCCGCGGCGTCCCCTTCTTCGCGCGCGCGATGGGCCGAGGCGAGGATGGCCCGCACGCCCAGCGGCGCCGAGTCCTCGGCGATCTCGGTGGCCAGCGCCCGTGCGGCCGCCAGCGCGGCCGCGGCGTCGGGCGCGACCTGCTGGACCAGTCCGATGCGCAGCGCCTCGGCTGCGTCGAATTCGGCGCCGGTCAGCACCCAGCGCATGGCGTTGCCCCACCCCGCCTCGCGCCAGAACCGCAGCGTCGCACCGCCGAACGGGTAGATGCCGCGCCGCACCTCCAACTGGCTGAATCTCGCGTCCGCCGCGGCGATCCGGATATCGGCGGCCAGCAGCAACTCGATGCCCAGCGTCAGGCAACGCCCCTGGGCCACCGCGATCACCGGCTTGGTCCAGCGGTAGTCCAACCGCCACG
Organism: Nocardia brasiliensis; assembly: GCF_011801125.1. Lineage (NCBI taxonomy): Bacteria > Bacillati > Actinomycetota > Actinomycetes > Mycobacteriales > Nocardiaceae > Nocardia > Nocardia brasiliensis. Next base: position 1,560,999 of record NZ_CP046171.1, on the reverse strand, counting down.
GGTCGAGGCCGTCCTCGGGATAGGTGATCTTGCCCGAGGTGAGCGCCGGTGCGACATCGACCAGGTCGAGACCGGCGGTGAAGTGGTCGCCGTGCGCGAACAGCACACCGGCGCGCAGCTCGTCGTCGCGTTCGAGCAGTGCATAGGCCCGGGACAGCTCGCCGAGCATCTCCAGCGTGAAGGCGTTGCGCTTGTCCGGGCGGTTGAGCCCGATGAGCAGGACGTGTCCGTCGCGTTCGACGGTGATCGTGTCGGCCATGGCACCAGTCAACCGCACGATTATGGTGTAGTCCATAGTCCCTAACGAGCGGATCGTGCTCAGGAACCCGGTTCGACACGGGCGTGCTCGGCGATCAGGTGCCGGAACACGGCGGAGAAGTATTCGATCCGCGCATCCTCCAGCTCCGGCCGCGGATAGGCGGCGCGCAGGATCGCCTCGCCGTCGAACATGTGCACGATCGAGGTCGCAAGCAGGCGGGCGATCTCGGCGGGCACATCGGGTGCCAGCGCCGCGACCGCGACGCTCTCGACGTCATCGATCAGCGCCTTCGTCACCGGTGCGAGCCGGGCACGCAGCTCCGGCTCGGTGCGCGCGGCCACCAGCAGTTCGAACCAGACCGTATTGGTTTCGTGCCGGATCTGGTTGCGCGCCCGATGCAGCACATGCGTCACATCCAGTGGCCGATCGGCCTGTTCGCGGGTCCGGATGTTGTCGAACGCGCGCATATGCCTGCGACCGACCTCCTCGGCGGCCGCAACGACCAGGTCGATTCGTGAGTCGAAGTGGCGGAAGATGCCGCCCTTGGAGACACCGGCCCGGCGACTGATCTCCCCGAGCGAGGCGTTGTGGTAACCGATTTCGGCGATGGTCTCGATCGTCGCCTCGACGAGCTTGGCGATGGTCGACGCGCGCCGTTCGGCCTGGGTCCGGCGCGGCGCCGGTGGTCGTCGCGACTGTTGGCTCACCCCAGCGACCTGAGGAAACGACCGGTGCGCTTGGTCCCGAGCGCGGGCGCGGCCGTGCCGGCACCGAAGACGTACTCGCCGCCGATGAAGACGGCCGATACCGCGCCGTCGTTGCGATTCACCATGCGGGACAGGTTGTCATATTGCGCGACCGGGCTTTCCGCGTAGTCGTCCAGCGTGGCGTCGAGGTGGGCCGGGTCGATCACGACCAGATCGGCGCGATCCCCCGCGCGCAGGTGGCCCGCGTCGATGCCGTACCAGTCGGCGAGTTCCCCGGTCATCCGGTGCACCGCGCGCTCGAGCGAAAGGAACGGGCGCCCGGCCTGTTCGGCCTCGTGCACCCGGCGCAGGAAGCGCAGCCCGAAGTTGTAGAACGCCATGTTGCGCAGGTGCGCGCCGGCATCCGAGAAGCCCAGCTGCACACCGGGATCGGCGCCCAGCTTGGCCAGAAACTCCGGCCGGTGATTGGAAATCGTGGTCCGCCAGCGCACTTTGGTGCCGTGCTCGACCACCAGATCGAGAAACGCGTCGACCGGATGCAGGCCGCCTCGCTCGACACCCACCTGTCCGAAGGTCTTGCCGAGCACGGAATCATCCGGGCAGGCGACGATCTCGGCGTCGAAGAAGTCGCGATGCCACACCCGCATACCGAATCTGGCGTCGTAGTCCTTGCGGAACTTGCGTCGATAGTCCTCGTCCTGGAGCAGCGCGTTGCGCTCGACCTGGTCGGCAAGGTGCAATGCCGCTGCACCGGAACCGAATTCCTCGAAGATCACCAGGTCGATGCCGTCGGCGTAGACCTCGAACGGCACCGGCAGGTGCTGCCAGCGAAAATCACCGCCGAGCGCGTTCAACGCGCGGGCGAGCGGCCCCATGATGTGCACCAGCGCCGGATTGGCCTTGATGTCCGCGGCCGAGAGCAGGGTGGTCTTGAGCCGCTTACGGAAGATGCCCAGGGTGCTCAGCGTCATCGCGGCGACGCTGCGCACCGAGGCGATGTCGGGGCCCGCCTGCAGGATTCGCCCGCGCTTACGCAGGATCGCGTTGAGGCGACGACGCTCTCGCGCCTTGGCATAGGTCGATGGCAGCGTCCTGGACCGGCAGGTGTCACCGTCGATCTTGTCGAAGAGCAACTGCTGTGCCGACATTCCGACGAACCCGGCGTCGAGCGCCTCGGTCAGCGCCGATTCCATCGCCGCGAGTTCGGCGGCGCTGGGCCGCACATCTTTTCGGGTGGCCCGGTCCAGGCCGAGCAGCGCGGTCCGGATATCGGAATGCCCAAGCATCGCGGCGATATTCGGGCCGAGCGGCAGTTGTTCCAGTGCGGCGATGTACTCGTGCGCCGAACGCCAGGTCTTGGTCTGCTCGACCGCCTCGATGACGTGCTTGCGCGGAATCGCCTCGACCCGCCCGAACAGGTCGCCCGCGTCGGTGGCGCCGACGTGCACGGTGGACAGCGAGCACGACCCGAGCAGCACCGTGGTGACGCCGTGGCGCACCGACTCCGACAGCGCGGGCGTCTTCAGCACCTCGACGTCGTAGTGCGTGTGGATATCGATCATCCCGGGCACCACCCACTTGCCCGCGGCATCGACGACCCGCGCGCAGCCCGCCTCGTCGAGCGGGTCGGCCGAGACGACGACCACCCGGTCGCCACGGAGTCCCAGATGGCGCACAGCGGAGGCGGAGCCTGCCCCGTCGAACCAGCGGCCGCCCTTGATGATGGTGTCGTAGCTCACCCCAACATTGCAACCGATCGGTCACTAACTGTCAATACCCGGACCATACGCGGCCGGATCCGGGCGGGATGCCCCGGCGAGGGTGGTAGCGCCGGGGGCGATCTCGGGACACACTTGATGCCGTGAATCGCATGGCATTCGACCCCGGCGGGTCGCGATGACGGCCCTGGCTCGCGGTGAGAACCGCCCCGCGCCCGCCGACCGGATGACGGTCACCGTCGCCTGCGCCGCCGGGGTGGACGTATCGGCGCTGCTGCTCGGCAAGGACGGCCGGGTCCGCTCCGACGCCGACTTCGTCTTCTTCAATCAGCCGGTCGGCCCCGGCGTCACCTATCGGCACGGCAACGGCCGCGCCGACGTGGTGGACGTGCGGACCAGCGCCCTGCCCGCCGATGTGGACACCGTCGTGGTCACCGCCAGCCTGGACGGCAGCGGACCGGCCACCTTCGCGGGCGCGGGCACGCTGCTGTCCACCATCGGATCCGATTCCGGCACACTGACTTTCCCGATGGACGGGCTCACCACCGAGACCGCCGTGGTCTGTGTGGAGATCTATCGGCGCGCCGACGCGTGGAAGGTGCGCGCGGTCGGCCAGGGGTACGACAACGGCCTGGCCGGTATCGCGACCGCGTTCGGCGTGAACATCGACGACGAGCCCGCGCCGCCCGCCACCGGCCACGGGCAGCCCCCGACGCCGCCGCAATCTCCGACCGCGCCCCCGCAATACCCCTCGGCGCCACCGCAATACGCCCCGCCGCCGCAGCACCCCGCCGCGCCACAGCACTCCGCGCCGCCGCCGGCCGCGCCCCACTACCCCGCGGCTTCGGCTTACCCGCCGCCCGCCGCGCCCGCACCTCAGCAAGGAGCACTGCCGATGCAGAGCGATCTGTTCAACCCCAGCCACGCCGAGGTCAACGGCATCGGCATTCAGAAGCAGGGCAGCAAGATGATCAAGGTCGCCGTCAACGGCGAGGTCATGGCGCGGGCCGGCTCGATGGTCGCCTACCAGGGCGATATGCAGTTCAAGGCGCTCGGCTCCGGCGGCATCGGCCGGGCGATCCAGCAGCGGCTCACCGGCGAGGGCGTGCCGCTGATGAACGTGTCCGGGCGCGGCGATCTGTTCCTTGCCGACAGCGCCGCCGACGTGCACCTGATCGATCTCGACGGCACCGACGGCCTCACCATCAACGGCTCCAACGTGCTCGCGTTCGACACCTCGCTGTCCTACAACATCCAGCGGGTGCAGGGCGCGGCGGGCGTTGCGAGCAACGCTGGGTTGTTCAACTGCGTTTTCACCGGTCGTGGCCGGATCGCCATCACCACGCACGGCTCGCCGGTGGTGCTGAACGTCGATCAGCCGACCTACGCCGATCCGCAGGCCGCGGTGGCCTGGTCGTCGAGCCTGCAGACCGGGATCAAGCGCAACGACTCCTTCGGCCTCGGCAGGCTGATCGGCCGGAGCACCGGCGAGGGTTTGACGCTGTCGTTCTCCGGCCGTGGTTTCGTCATCGTGCAGCCCTCGGAATTGCCGCCGGGCGGTTTGCTCGGCGGGACCGGCGGCGGCCAGCAGGCCGGGCAGAGCGGCGGCGCGTTGGGCGGATTGTTCGGTTAGACCGGCCCTAATGTAGGGATAGCTCGGCTAACAATTCGCGCGCCACGATTGACCACGTGCGCACCTTCCGCGATGATCTCAGCACCTCGGATTTCTGGAGCTTTTGCGACGAGGTACTCCTATCACCCTGGCATTCGGCACACAGTGTGGCGGCAAGGCGAAGAGAGGTCGGAAAATTTGATGAGCAGTACACGCTTTCGGAATTGGGCGGTCAGACCCGTGGCGCTGGCCGCGGCGGTGCTGGCGGCGGCCGGGCTCGCATTGACGGCAACCGCGCAGGCTGACCCGCTATGGCCCGGAGGCCCGGCATGGCCAGGCGGCCCGGAGGTTCCGGCAGGCCCGGATCTCGGCACCCCGCCGCTCATCGCGCCACCGCCGCCCGCGCCGGTCTACGCACCGTGCACCGCGGCGAAGACGCGCGCGTGCATGCGCCTGTCGACCAAGGAAGTGTGGCTGATGGAGGACGGCAAGACCGTCTACGGTCCGCAGCCGATCGAGATCGGCAGGCCGGGTTACGAGTCGCACGTCGGAGTCTTCGACGTCGACTTCAAGCGGCGGCACTTCTGGAGCACGATGCACAATGCTCCGATGGAGTTCGCGGTCTTCTTCGACGGCGACATCGCCACCCACATCGGCCCGCTCGACTCGATGTCGCACGGCTGTATCCGGATGAACCCGGATGCCGCCGAGCAGACCTACAATCACCTCGAGCCCGGCGACATCGTCGAGGTCGTGGAATAACCACCGAGCACCATTCGTGAGACCGAACGGGATGTCCGGCTAGGACATCCCGTTTTTTCTTTCCAAACGGGCCGCCTGCCCCTCGAGAAAGCGAGTCGATCGTGCGCGTAGCAGCGGAGATCCTGGTCGGACTTGTGGCGGCCCTGCACGTCTACATCCTGGTCATGGAAATGTTCCTGTGGACCACGCCGCGGGTGCGGGCGGCCTTCGGCAGCTCGGTCGAATTCGCCGAACAGACAAAGGTGCTCGCGGCGAATCAGGGCCTGTACAACGGTTTTCTCGCGGCCGGCTTGATCTGGGGACTGCTCGCCGCCGACCCGGTCGCACACGCGGCGATGATCTTCTTCACCGCGTGCGTGGTCGTCGCGGGTGTGTACGGGGCGGCGACCGCCAGCCGCCGAATCCTGCTGGTACAGGCGCTGCCGGGGGCGATCGCGCTGATCGCCGTACTCATCGCGGGCAGCAAGGGGTAGGCGAGATCACGGGGTGGGGGCCGGGTCGGTGCAGCCGTTGTACCAGTCGACGACGTGGCACGGGGCGGGTTCGCGGGTGGGTTGATAGTCCGCGGGCACGCCGCCGTCGCTGATGATCCCGGTGTAGGTGGCGACGGCGTCGGTGGGCTTGCGGACCAGGCCGGGGTCGGTCGCGGCATCGACCCGGTAGAGGCCGAATCGAGGTGTGTAGCTACCCCACTCGTAATTGTCGGTAATGCTCCAGTAGTTGTAGCCCATGAGGTTCATGCCGTCGGCCTTGGCCCGCTGCAACCAGTAGACGGTGTCGCGCAGATGATCGCTGCGGGTGTAGCCGTCCAGGCGAGGCATGTCATCCTCGGTTGGCATGCCGTTCTCCACCACGTACAGCGGTTTACCCGGGAACAGCAGCGAATATCGCTTCAGCGCATAGTAAATGCCCTCGGTCCGCAGCGGAAGCTGCCACATGCCGATCGCCTGCGTGTCCGCGATCTCCTTGACCGGTGCGGACACACTCGACGGCGCGACGCCGCGCGCGAAGTAGTAGTCGACACCCACGTAATCGAGGCGGTCCCTGATCTTTTCGACGATCTGACCGTTGGCCTGCTCGTCTTCGCCTGCGACATAACCGATATTGCTGGTCACCTGCGCGGTGCGCCGCTTCTGGTGGATGTAGTCGTAGATCGCATTGTGCGCCTCGACGACCCGGTCCTCCATCACGTGCTGATCGGTCCCGTTCTTGTGCACCTCATGCATGATGTAGGCGACCGGCTCATTGATGGTGACCCACAAGGGATCTCGCCGGTCGTAACGGTCGACCACCTTCTTCATATTGGTCAGCCAGTGCTCGACCATTTCGTCGGAGTCCCAGCCGCCCTGGTCGAAGGCCCAGCCCGGGTACACCCAGTGATCCAGGGTGATCATCGGCCGCATGCCCGCCGCGATGATCTTGGTGACCACCTTGTCGTAGAACGCGAAGCCGTCGGCGTCCCACTGGCCGGGACCGGTCGGTTGCAGTCGCGCCCACTCGATGCCGATCCGGAACACCTTGACGCCGAGCGATTTCGCGAGGTCGATGTCACCGGCGTAGCGATCGAAGAAGTCGATCGAGTTGCCGTACGGGTCCATGCCCTGTTCCGGGTCGTCGATGTAGTTGGTCCAATTGCTTTCCGGTACATGACCTTCCGATTGAAAGCCGGACGCGGCGACGCCCCACAGGAAATCGGGGCCGAGCGCGGGCACGCCCGCGGCAGGCCCCGGCGGAACAGACACCGCCACGCCGGGCACCAGCAGCGCGACCAGCGAGGCCGCCACCGCGCTCGCTGCCCGCCGAGTCCAAGTACGCATAAACCGTGAATATAACCGGAAGATAGCTGATCTCGTGGCACCCGCGCTCCACTCGGCGCGTTCACAGCCCGCGTCAGCGCACGATCGGGCAGGCTAGTCGCAGCCGATGCGCGGAATCGACACGACGTGGGGTGCGCCGTAAGCACTGTTGCTGGCCGCCGCCGCGGCCTCCTCGGCAGCGGCGGCCAGATCGGCGACCGCGACATCGTCGGGCGCGAAGGCGGCCGCTTTCGCCGCCTCGAGCGCCCGCGCGGCGGCGAACTGGACCCTGGTCACCGCCTCCGCGGCGGCCACCGCGTAGCAGCTGACCTTCAGCGCGTGATTCGCCGTGACATAGGCGTGCCATGCGGCGTCCCTGGCGGTGTTCGCGGTGGTCACCGCCCGTGCCGAGCCGTGCGCGGATCCGACGTGCTCGGTCACCTTCTCCCGGTTCACCGCTCGGCCACTGGCGGCGCTTGCCCGGTTCGCCGCGCTGTGCGCCCTGGCCTTCGCCTGAGCGAGCAGGTCTCGGGTGATGTCGGGCTCGAGCAGCGCGGTCGCGCCGCCACCACCGGACAGCAGCGGAATGATCTTGCCTACCAACGAAAGCCGCCCAGCTCCGATGTCACGGGCCACTCCGTCATCAACGAACCTCCTCGGTCGACAGTCGGACGCCGGTCCGGGATGGCCACCACCGCCACCCCGGACCGACCGCATGGGAAACAACGTGAAATAGGGATATTCCGTCTTGAATGTGACGGAAACATATCGATGTCATTTGCCGAACGCGAACAACATGAAGGACCGCGAGAAATGTTAGCGCACCGATCCCGCTCGGGACAAACGCCAGCGCCGACGCGCCGTTGCGGCCACTCGAACCGGCCGACGAGGGGCGGCGGCTCCCGCGGCAGCAGTGTCGCCGCAGCCGAAATTCTTTCCATCCGAACGCAGTTGGGCTACGAACACACTGCGTACCAGTGTGCCCCGCCGCCGGGTCCGCGGACCGGAACGCACGCGACCGGCGGGTGGCAGCGGCCGCGACCGGCCGGACACGAGCACGCTCGATGTCCAATAGTTCCGAATAGGAATAATTTCGCCGCGAATACCCCGGCGACGATGAATTGCCCGCGCCCGCGAGAATCGCGAGGCAGATGTACACCGCCAATTCAATGAGGCCCGGGGATTACCCGGGCCTCATCGGACTGTTGTACAGCGATAGTGAGCCGCAGGGGCGACCACGACTCACTCTGCAAAGCTGCCCCGAACTTCATGAGGCTCGACCAGATTACCCAACTTTTCGCCGTCATGGGGCGATTCCGGATGGAATGATCCCCTGACCACGCATATGCCGGTAAACGCACTATTGCATTCGGAATGCGCCACACATTGTGGTATGCCCGGCCCACTGAATATTTACCCACACCATTACTGGACACTTGTGTAATTGACCTTTCCGCAGGTACTCGGCGAGTTCGGGCCGATCGAGGGCGGACTGTGGCGTGCGCCACCGGCGGCGTGTCGAGCGGCACCGGGCAATCGGCGCTGGATAATTCGTGTGATGGGAGAGGTGGCGATGAGTCGCAGATCCGCACTGGCCCTGGCGGCGGCGGTGCCGCTGGGCTGGTTCGCGTCGCACCGGGCCGCGGCAGCCGGACCGGCGGTGCGGTACACCATGACCGCGTTCACCAACGCGAGCGAAACCGATTTGCATGTCTACGAATCCACCGACGCGCTGCACTTCCGACCGGTCGGCAAACGCGCCTATCGTCCGCCGACGGGCCTGCTGCGTGATCCGAGCTTGTTCCGGCACGTGGATCGCGCCTACTACCTCACCTACACCACCGGGTGGGAGGGACAGACCATCGGTTTCGCGCGCAGCACCGACCGGCGCACGTGGAATCACCTGTACGACTTCACCGTTGAGATTCCGGGTGTGACCTCCACCTGGGCGCCGGAATGGCTGATCGACGCACAGGGGCAGGTCAATGTCATCGTGTCGCTGTCGGACGGCTGCTCGTTCACCCCGCATCTGATGACCGCCACCGACCGATCGCTGCGCTCCTGGACCGACCTCGCCCCCGTGGCCATCGAGGCGGCGCCGGACGCACCGGACCCCGCCGACCTGCCCGCGGTGGACGGCAAACCGTGTTCGACCTACGGCTACATCGACACCACCGTGGTGCGGCGCGATGGCCGCTATTACGCGTTCACGAAGAACGAGACCAGCAAATACATCGAACTGGCCGTCGGCGACGCCCCTGGCGGGCCGTACACCCTGTGCGAGACCGGCGATTGGGCCCACTGGGGCACACCGCGCGAAGGCCAGTGCGTGATCCCGCTCCCCGACGGCGGGTGGCGGATCTTCTTCGACGCCTACAGCGACGGCAAGTACTTCTACAGCGATTGCCACGACGAGTTCGCCACCTGGACCGAACCCAGGGAACTGCCCGAACTGTCCGGCACCGTCCGGCATTTCACCGTGCTTCCCGAGTACGCGGGGCGGCCCGGCTGAACGACCCGATGTACCACCACGTTTCACGGTGGGCCGCTCCGGACGATTGCGGGGGCATAACCGAAGCGGCCAAACCGCTGCCGATATGACCCGAATCAGACTTCCGGCGGGCCGGCGCGCGGACGAGACTGGTATTCGCATCCGACGCCGGGCGCTCTGCTCCCCTATCTCGGGTACGCGCAGAACGATCGGCCGAGTCCCGAGGACCTGGCTGGTCGCCGGCGTCGGATGCACCTCGACCGTCGCCAGGGAAGGCCCACCTTGCCCACGCCATCGGACATCCGAGAGCTGCTCGACACCAGCCGCCGCGCTCGTACGCCGCGGCGACCACTACGCGGCGATAGTCGTGCCGGTGCCGTTTGCCACGGGCACGCTCGGCGCCACCGCGACCCCCTCCGTTGACCGTGCGGATCGCCGACGGACCCCGATCGCGCCCGCTGCCGATCGAGGGTGGCGGAGTCCGCCCGCTCCTGCCGGACTGGCACGAACTATCGGCCGCGCTGCGGCTGCAGATCGGCGACCGGCCGGGTGACCACCTCGTCACCCAGCTCGCCAGGGCGCTGGCGCAGTTGCACCACGCCCGCCGGGCCACGCCCGCGCGGTGTGCCGAAATCGATTGCCGCCGAGCCGAAATCGTCGTTGTGATCGATGCCTGGGTGACCGGGCAGCTGGCGCCCCCTCGGCCGGGGGATCGCGCGCCCGCTTCGCTGGGCGGCGCCGTCGACCGGATGGCCGCCGCTCAGATTCTCGCCGACCACCTGCTGATGACCGCCGAGAACGTCGCCGAGCAGCGCGTGCACGTGGCCTGGTCGCGACTCGCGGCGCTGGCGAACGAGTGGACGGATCTGGTCCGCGATATCGATGCGCGCCGCACTCGCCGGATCGAGCGCCGAGAGGTGCGCCGGCGAACCCATGACGGACGAGAAGACCCGAGGTAGGGCAGCTTCGACACGCCCCGGAGGCTGGAACTCGCCGGATTCGCCCGGATCACTTGTGCATGGTGTACAGCTCGCACGCGCAGGACTTGGACTTTCGCCTCTGGTCATGTGCCCAGTTCTGGCATTTGCTGTTACTTAGCCTCATAGTTAACTGACGGCTTCGCGCGGCGCGTCTCGCACGGACGCGCGGTCGTGGACGGAATAGCCTTCCGCCCCGACAGACCATGGCCCCGAGCCTCGGAAGGCTCACTCACCTGCGAAAGAAGCCAATGAACACCGTCGCTTCCGCAAGTTTCCGGTCGCTGCGCCTGGCGAGCATCGCGGTGCTGGTCGCGTTCGCCGCACCGTTAGCCGGCCACGCGCCGGCGTTCGCCGATACCACTGCGATGCACCAGCAGGTACCGGTGCAGCCGCCACTGCCGTTCCCGATCCCGCCGGCCCCACCGGAACTCGATCCCGGCTTCTATTCGCCACCGGCGGACGTGGTCGCCGCGAAGAAACCGGGTGAGATCATCGCCGCGCGCGAGGTGCACCTGGCGTACTACTCGGTGATCCCGTTCAATTTCGACGCTTGGCAGCTCTCGTATCGCTCCACCGATACCCGCGACGAGCCGATCGCCGCCGTCACCACGCTGATGAAGCCGCGCGGCGACAACGGCGGCATACCGCGGCCGCTGCTGTCGTATCAGTTCCCGCAGGACTCCAACGCTCAGTATTGTGCGCCTTCCTATGTGCTGCAACAGGCTTCGGTGCCGGGCAACATCACCGGACAATTCGACATCCCGTTCGAGTTCGTGCTGCCGCTCACCGCGCTCGGCGCGGGCTGGGCGGTCGCGATGCCGGACCACCAGGGGCCCAACTCCGCCTTCGCGGCAGGCCCGCTCGGTGCGCGCGTCACCCTCGACGGGATACGGGCCGCGGAGAACTTCGCCCCGATGGGCCTCGGGCCCGACACCAAGATCGGCCTGGCGGGCTACTCCGGCGGCGCGATCACCACCGGCCACACCGCCGAGCTCAAAGCGTCCTACGCACCCGAGCTGAACGTCGTCGGCGCCTCCGAAGGCGGTGTGCCCGCCGACATCAAGGCGATGTATCGCATGGCGAGCGGCAATCTCGGTGCCGGGCTCATTCTTTCGGGACTGCTCGGCGTCGCCAACGAATACCCGGAGCTGGCCGCGTACAACCAGCAGCACATGCTGCCGATCGGCAAAGCGATGGCGCCGGTGAAGAATTCGCTGTGCCTCTATTCCGCCGCCCTGCTGCCGTTCATGAATCTCGAAGGCGGCCTCTACGATTCACCCGACCCACTGGACGATCCGGTGCCCGCCGCGGTCTTCGAAGCGTTGCGGATGGGTCATTCGGTGCCGGACATGCCGATGTTCATCTTCAATTCCAATCCCGACTGGATCGCGCCGGTCGGGCCGGTCAACACCCTCGTCGACACCTACTGCCGCGACCCCAACGCTCGCGTGCATTACACCCGTGACCATTTCAGCGAGCACATCACGCTGGAGATCGACAGCATGGCGCGCGTACTGCTGTGGCTGAAGGAACGGTTCGACGGGGTGCCCGCAGAGCCGGGCTGTTCGATCCACGACGAGGGCTCGATGGCTCTCGACCCGGCGAGCTGGCCGCTGTGGCTGCAGGGCGCGGGCACCTTGCTGGCTGGACTGTTGCAGCAGCCCATCGGCAGTCGCTGAGCCGATCCGATCAGAACAGGGTCATCGGCTCCACCGGCGCTGGCTGCGGCAGCGGCGCCAATTCCGGCACCCTGGCGGCCACCTCGGCGTGGAAGCGCCGGGCCAGCACCACGGCGTCGGCGTTGTCCGGAGTGTGGATGAACACGGTGGGCGAACGGCCTTCGCGCAGCCAGTCCGCCACCGTGGCGAGCCAGGGCTGCCAGCCCTCGACCGTGCGTTCGGTGGCGGCGCGGCCGTGGTAGCGCACGATCGGATGTTCGGTGAGCGCGCGGGTGCGCCGGGGCAACCGCGGTTTCTTCGACCATGCCTCTTGTTCGGTGGGGCCGATCGGCTGCCCGTCGAACAGCGTGGTGGTGTCGAAGCTCACCCATTCGGCGCCGAACCGGCCGAGGACCCGCTCGAGGTGCGTTGCGGCATGCTCGTTCTCGAAGAAGGCGCGGTGGCGAACCTCGACGGCGGGGCGGTACCCGCCGGGCAACTCCCGCAGGAAACCGGCCAGCGCGCCGAGATCGGTGGGGCCGAACGAGGCGGGCAACTGGATCCACAGCGCGTGCACCCGAGCGCCGAGCGGTTCGATCGCGGACAGGAATGTCCGCAGTTCGGCGTCGGTCTCGGTGAGTCTGCGCTCGTGCGTGATCGACTTGTGCAGCTTCACCACGAAGCGAAAGTCCGGCGTCGTCTGCCTGGCCCAGGACTCGACCGTGCGCCTGGCAGGCACGGCATAGAAAGTGGTGTTGCCCTCCACCGCGTCGCAGCGCTGCGCGTAGGCCGCGAGCCGATCCCCCGAGGCGGGCTGCCAGTCCTGCCACCCCGCGTGCGTCCACATCGCACATCCCACGTGAAGCCGCATGCCAGCGACGGTAGTACAGCGCGGGGAATGAATGCGACGGCGGCGGGTTGGCACCTGACATGAGACTCGATGATTCCGCTCGCGCACTGATCGGCGCCGGCGCCGATGCCACCCTGGTCACGCTCAATCCCGACGGTAGCCCGCAGGTCAGCCTGGTGTGGGTGGCGTTGCAATCCACCCCGGACGGCGACGAACTGGTCACCGCGCACCTCGGTGAATACAAGAAGGTCCGCAATGTCCGCCGCGACGGCCGGGTCGCGGTGACCATTCAGTCCGCCGAACGCGGCGAGATCATGCGGCCCTATCTGTCGATCACCGGTACCGCCCGGATCGTCGAGGGCGGCGCGCCCGAACTGCTGAAGGAGCTCGCGGCGACACTGGCCGCGCCCGGCGTCGACTTTCCGCCCGCCGACGCGCCGCCAGGACTGCTGACCCGGATCCGCATCGAGAAGGTCGGCGGGATCGGCCCTTGGGCATCCTGACGAGCACTTACGCCACCGCACCGGCAAAATATTGCTATAGTGGCAATTAACTCGCCGACCCCTCGAATTATGCAGCGTGGCAGAGGGTTTCGTGTCGTGAGTAGTGGATCGCGGATGCCCGGGCAATCGGCGATCCGGTAGCTGCTCGGACGGAACGTCAACCTTGGGTCCCCCGGCGTTTCGACAACGCCGTTACGGGCACCCCGCGTTCGCGGGGTGCCCGTGCACGTACCGACTCCAAGGAGATCGTCGACCGTGTTCCGTCAAGACAACTCAACACGCGCCAACCAAGTATCCGTCGATATCGCCGACGACACCGAATCCACTGTCGTATGGCCGGATCCGAGCCCACTGGCCTCCTGGTGGGCGCAGGTCATGCAGCCCGGAGCTGGAGCACGGGCGGCGGCACGCGGCCGCTGAGTTCAGCGGTCGGCGTCGGACAATCCGAGCACCTTGGCGGCGATCGCCGCCGCCACCGCGTCGATGTCCCGGTAGGCCGATACCTGCCGTGTCGAGGCCAGTTCGTTCATCATCGATTGGGCGGCCTGCACTCTGATCCGCGCGGGTATCGGCCCCCAGTCCGGCCGCAGTCGACGCAGCAGATGTACCCACTCGGCGATGTAGGCCCGCTGCGCCGCCTTCGCGCGCCCGCGGTCCGCGTCGGGTAGATGCCGCGCCTCGGAGACGAGCGTCTGCATCAGATGCGGGTTCTCGAAAACGAAAGCGCTGTAGCTCGCAAGCAGCCGGTGGAGTCCGTCGCACGGATCGGCCGCCTGCGCCAGCGCCTGGTGCAGATCGCGGCGCAGCCATTCGTCGCCGCGCACGATGGCCGCGAGCAGGATGTCGGCCTTACCCGGAAAGTGGTTGTAGACACTCGGACCCGTGATGCCGACCGCGGCACCGATCTCGTCCATTCGCACACTCACGAAACCGCGTGCCGCGAACAGCTTCGCCGCCTCGGTCAGCAGCGCCTCACGCCGGTCCAACGCGGCCAGTGCCACGGACCCACCGGCCGACTCGGGACACGGGACGAGCACCGGCGCCGGGGCGCGGACCACCGCGTCGACGAGTCCGCCGAGCAGAGTGCCGAATTCGGGTTCGGGCAGGGAAAGGCTGTGGAACGAGACGCTGTTGGCCACCGAGAGCGCGGACCATGCGAGCACCTCGGCGCCACCCGAGGTCAACTCGGGGCGGCGGGCGGCGATCACTTCGGCCAGTCGGGTGCCGATCCGGCGCGCGGTGGCCCGGAATTCGGCGCGATCCGCGGCGGACAGGTGGCGTGCCTCGCGCCGCCACAGCACCCCGACATCGCGGCGGGCGAGCATGGTCGCGGCCAGGGTCGGGCCGATCTCGTCGGGCTGTGCCGCCGCGGCGTCGACCGCGTCGGCGAAGGCGGTCAGTGCCTCCGCCACCACGGTGGCCAGCAGGCTCTGCTTGCCGCGGAAATGCCGATACAGCGCGGACGGCCCGATCGCGACGGCGGCGGCGACATCACCCATCCCGACATCGGCATACCCGTTGCGGCAGAACAGATCCGCGGCAGCAGCGATGATCAGTGCACGCCGGTTCGCCGGCCGGGTGCCCCGGGCCGGACGGACCAGGTCCGGCCCGCTCACCATACGATTTCGCTCCCTCAGAACACTTGATTCGCGGATTCGGCCACGGTACGCACGCGGTCGCCGAAGACGTTGAGCATGCGATCCGGGTTCTGCCGCAGCGCGCGGCGCAGCGACTGGGTCAGATACATCGTCGTACTAGATGTTGAAGCCGCCGCCGCAGACCAGGGTCTGCCCGCTGACGTAGTCCGACTCCGGAATGCAGAGCAGGTAGACCGCGCCCGCCGCCTCGGCGGGCGTGCCACCGCGCCCGAGCGGCACCATCTGCTCCATCGCGGCGAGCAGGTTCGCGTTGACGCCGACCTTGATCTCCTTGCCCGCCACGTCGATCGTGCCTCCGGTGCCCGCGGGCGCCTCGGTGAGCCGGGTCTTGATCAAGCCGAACGCGACCGCGTTCACGGTCACGTTGTAGCGACCCCACTCCTTGGACAGCGCCTTGGTGAGGCCGATGATCCCGGCCTTGCCCGAGGAGTAGTTCGCCTGGCCCGCATTGCCACCCGTACCCGCCAGCGAGGAGATGTTGACGACCTTGCGGCACGGCACCGGTTCACCCGCCTCCTTGGCCCGCTTCGCGGCCGCGGCGATCACCGGCTGCGCGGCGCGCAGAATTCGGAACGGCGCCTTGAGGTGTACGTCGAGGATGGCGTCCCACTGCTCGTCGGTCATCTTCTGGATCACCGAATCCCAGGTGTATCCCGCGTTGTTGACGATGATGTCCAACCCGCCGAACTCGTCCACCGCGGTCTGCACGAAGCGTTCGGCGAAGCCCTCATCGGTGACGCTGCCGACACACGAAACAGCTTGTCCGCCCGCGGCTTCGATGGCGGCGAGGGTTTCCTTGGCCGGTTCCGGATCGAGGTCGTTCACGACCACCTTCGCGCCCTCGCGCGCGAGCTTCAGCGCGATCTCCCTGCCGATCCCGCGGCCCGAGCCGGATACAATGGCGACCTTGCCATCCAGAGTTCCCATGTGCTGCAAATCCTTTCGCTAGGCCAGTGCCGCGCACCGCGCGAGCCCGGTCGCACCGAGTGGATGCCCCTTGGACAGCAGTCCGCCGGAGGGATCGGTGACCACCCGGATGCCGGTTCCCACGTCCCGACGACTGCTCATGTCCGTCCCATCCACGTTGACTAACGACCGTTCACTTATTGAACAGCAGAACGCGAATGAGCATCGAGAGATTCGAGGAAATACCCGGTCAGCGATTCAAACTAGGCTATCGGTGGTTCACTTGATCGAACCCGACACACCCGGGAAACGGCTCGAGCCCCCGCATCTCCTCGGGAGATGCGGGGGCTCGTGTCATGTCCGGCGTCAGGCGTGCGGCGCGGCAGCCTCCCCGACAACAGATCCGGAGCCGTCCTCGGCCCTACTGAACACCGGCTGATGATGTGCCTCACCGCTGTCGGCGGGCGTGTACACCGGAATGGGAACGGTGTCGTGGCTGAACAGCCCCGACCCTTGCCCGCTTTCCTGACTCATTCGTCGAGCCTCCTCCGATCGGCCGCCAATAGCCGATCCCCTCTATTCAACCCTCTCGACGCGCAGAACCGCGCATGATCCCCGCCGTGCTGTCGAAAATGTCCTGCCGGAACGTGTGATTCACCACCGCCACGCGCCGTTGGCCGCACGTCCGCCTGCTGTTGTGCCTGCGGTCGCCGCAGCGGTGGTAGCGTCGAGCGTAGGAATCATCGACGTCGGCTCTCAATCGGCCGGCCGTCCCAGCTCGAGTTCCGAGCAGCGCCGATCCAGACCCGTGTCGGCGATCTATCCGGCGTCCCTGCGCTGGGCAGCGATCCAGCCGAGAAGGACCTATGGCCATCACCGATATTGCCGTGTACTCCCACCTGAGCAAGGAAGACATCGAGTCGCTCGGTACCGAGCTCGACACGATCCACCGTGACGTCAGCGAATCGCTCGGCGCCCGCGACGCGGCCTACATCCGGCGCACCATCCGCGCGCAGCGCGTGCTGGACACCGCCGCGCGGCTGCTGATCGCGCTCAATCGGAACCGGACGACCTGGCTGCTCGGCACGGTCGCGCTGGCCGCAGCCAAGAGCATCGAGAACATGGAGATCGGCCACAATGTCTCGCACGGCCAATGGGATTGGATGAACGATCCCGAAGTCCATTCGACCAGCTGGGAATGGGACATGGTCGGGCTGTCCACCCAGTGGAAGTACTCGCACAACTTCCGCCACCACGTCTACACCAATGTCATCGACATGGACGACGACATCGGCTTCGGCGTGATGCGGGTGACCAGGGACCAGCAGTGGAAACCCGAGCATCTGCTGCAACCACTGCAAAACCTGCTGCTGGCCGCCACTTTCGAGTGGGGCATCGGCCTGCACGGCCTGTACGCGGACCGCGATCGGGTCGAGACCAAGGCCGAGAAGACCGCGCTGACAAAGGCTTTCCTGCGCAAGGTGGGCCGTCAGGCGGTCAAGGACTACGTACTGTTCCCCGCGCTGAGCGCGAAGCACTGGCGGCGGGCGCTCACCGCGAACCTCACCGCCAACATCCTGCGCAACGCCTGGGCCTACGTGGTGATCTTCTGCGGGCACTTTCCGGATGGTGCGGAGAAGTTCACACCCGCCGCACTGCACGAGGAGACCAAATCCGAGTGGTACCTGCGCCAAATGCTCGGTACTGCGAACTTCGACGCGGGACCGGCGCTCGCCTTCGCCAGCGGAAACCTCTGCTACCAGATCGAACATCATCTGTTCCCGGACCTGCCGAGCAACCGCTATGCCGAGATCGCCACCAAGGTGCGCGCGCTCTGCGACAAGTACGACCTGCCCTACACCAGTGGCTCACTGCTGCGGCAGTACCTGCTCACCATGCGCACCATTCACAAGCTGGCCGTGCCGGATCGCTGGTTGATCGCCACCTCCGATGACGCCCCGGAGACCGCGTCGGAGAAGAAGTTCCAGACCGGTGCGGCGGCCGCGGTCGCCGAAATCTCCGAGGTGACAACGGGATTGCGCACCGCACTGCACAACGCGCGGGTCCGCCTCGAACTCGAACACGGCCTCGACGGCAACCGGGCACGCCGCGCCCTGACCCGGCTGCGGGCGAATATCGCGGGCTCGCTGCGCAGGCCGCACCGCGACGCCGCGTGATCAGCGCGTGGCGGCCTCGTCCCCGCGACGCTTGGAGCGCAGCCAGCCGAAGGTCAATTGCACTGCGCGTTGCCAGTTCTCGTACTCTTCGGCGCGCAGGACCGGGTCCATCTGCGGAACCCACTGCGCGGCGAGGCGCCAATTGTTGCGCAGGCCCTCCAGGTCCGGCCAGTAGCCGACGGCCAGGCCGGCCGCGTACGCCGCGCCGAGCGAGACGGTTTCGGCGACGAACGGGCGCATGACGGGCAGATCGAGCACATCGGCCACGATCTGCATGAGCAGATTGTCCGACGTCATGCCGCCGTCCACGCGCAGGGCGCGGGCCTGCAAACCGGAATCGGCGTTCATCGCGTCGACGACCTCGCGCGTCTGCCACGCCGTCGCCTCCAGGACCGCACGGGCGATGTGCCCCTTGGTGATATACGAGGTGAGGCCCGCGATCAGCCCGCGCGCGTCACTGCGCCAGTGCGGCGCGTACAACCCGGAGAAGGCGGGCACGATGTAGCAGCCGCCGTTGTCCTGCACTGTGCGCGCGAGGGTTTCGATCTCCGGGGCGCTGGTGACCAGGCCGATGTTGTCGCGCACCCACTGCACCAGTGAGCCGGTCACCGCGATCGGCCCCTCCAGCGCGTACACCGGTTTCTCGTCGCCGATCTGGTAGCCGATGGTGGTGAGCAGGCCGTGCGAGGACTGCACCAGCTCGCGTCCGGTGTTCATCATGAGGAACCCGCCCGTGCCGTAGGTGCACTTGGTTTCCCCACGCGCGAAACAGGTTTGGCCGAACAGCGCGGCATGCTGGTCACCGAGCGCGGCGGCGATCGGGATGCCGGGCACCACCCGGCGGGTGGTGCCGTAGGACGCGGTCGACGGCTGGATCCGCGGCAGCATGGCCGCCGGAATGCCGAAGAAGCTCAGCAGCTCCGGATCCCAGCTGAGCGTGGTCAGGTTCATCAGCAGGGTGCGGCTGGCGTTGGTGACGTCAGTCAGGTGCAGGCCGCCGTCGACGCCGCCGGTGAGATTCCAGATCAGCCAGGTCTCCATGGTGCCGAACAGCACCTCCCCGCGCTCGGCCCGTTCCTGTAGTCCGGGAATGGAATCGAGCAGCCAGCGCAGCCGCGGCGCCGCGAAGTAGGTGGCAAGCGGCAGTCCGCAGAGTTCCCGAATGCGGTGCGCGCCAAGCTTTTCCTCGTATTCCCTGACCAGATCCTCGGTCCGCACGTCCTGCCAGACGATGGCCCGCCGGATCGGCGCGCCGGTGCGGCGGTCCCAGACCACCGTGGTCTCGCGCTGATTCGCGATGCCGAGGGCGGCCACCTGCTCGGCGGCGACGCCGGAATCGCGCAGCGCCTGCGGCACGATCCGGTCGACATTGCGCCAGATCTCCATCGCGTCCTGCTCGATCCAGCCGGGCCGCGGATAGTGCTGCTTGTGCTCGCGTTGCGCGACGCCGACCAGGCGCGCGCGCTGATCGAACAGGATGCACCTGGTGGAGGTGGTGCCCTGATCGATCGCCAGCACGAAACGTTGGGTCATCCGCGTCCTTTCCTGCGACAAGTCAGTGGGTCAGTGTCCGCCGCCCAGATCCCGCGAGACCGCGTGTGCGGCGTCGCGTACGTGCCCGACCAGGGCGCTTCGGTGTCGCAATTGCGCGTCGCAGAGCCGGTCGACCGGTCCGCTGATACCGATGGCACCGACCACCAGCCCGCCGTGCGCGCGGATCGGCGCCGCGATGCCCGCCTCACCCGGCCGGTATTCCTCGGTGTCGCCTGCCCAGCCCACCCGGCGGACCGCGGCGAGGGTCCTGGTGAGCACGGTCCGGTCGACGATGGTGCGTCTGGTGAGCGAGGGCAGTTCCGCGCCGCGCATGTCCGCCATGAGCGCGGCGTCGTAGGCGAGCAGCACCTTGCCGAGCGCGGTCGCGTGCGGTGGGAGCAGTTCGCCCAGTTCGAGCGCCTGCTCGGAGTTGTCCGGGCGGAAGACATGGTGGACCACCACCACAGTGCCATCGACCGGCGCCCCGATCCGGACCGATTCGCCGGTGCGGGCCGCGAGCGCGTCCGCCCAATTGATAGCGCGCGAACGTAACTCGTTGGCATCCAGATAGCTGGTGCCGAGGTGAACGAGGGCCGCGCCGAGCTGATACTTGCCGGTCGCCGGGTCCTGCTCGACGAACCCGACGCCTTGCAGCGTGCGCAGGATGCCGTGCGCGGTCGGTTTGGCGAGACCGAGCGCACCCGCGATTTCGCCGACGCCGAGCCGGCCCGCACCGCGGGCGAGCAGGCGCAGGATGGCCGCCGCTCGCTCGATCGACTGGATCGGACCGGGCATCCCCCGAAACTAGCCGCCGGATTCGACAATGTCGAACATGTGGTGAACAAACAGCAACACTCCCGGCGCTCAGTGTGACGTGCGTCATGCCCGCTTCCTCGGCGGCCCGACAGTAGCGGCAGTGGCCGGGGGCAGCCAGGCCGACCGTTCAGCATTGTCGAACGTGCCCTATGTCCGGGTTCGCAACCCCGTCGTAACGTCTGATTTCGCAGGGTCGCGTCCGCGACCGCGGGCGAACGGAGACTCAACGATGAACTTCGGCTCGATCTTCCTGAGTGAAGCACTCGGCACAGGGATGCTGGTCTTACTCGGTGTCGGCGTAGTCGCGAATGTATTGCTGACCAAATCCAAGGGATTCGACGGCGGCTGGCTGTTGATCAACTTCGGGTGGGGTCTCGGCGTACTCGCTGGCGTATACGTCGCGTACAAGACGGGCGGTCACCTGAACCCCGCGTACACGATCGGCGTGCTGGCCAGCGGCGCGGACGAATACGCGCCCGGCATCGAGATCACCACCGCCACCACGATCGCCTACGTGCTCGGCCAATTGGCGGGCGCCTTCGTCGGCGCGAACCTCGCCTATGTCGCCTACAAGCGGCACTTCGACGAGGAGACCGACGACGAGAAGAAGCTGGGCGTGTTCGCCACCGGCCCCGCGATCCGCGGGCTGTCCTGGAACTTCGCCACCGAGGTGATCGCCACCTTCGCGCTCGTGCTGGTGCTGCTGGCCATGGGCCACACCGCCACCGGCCTCGGCCCGCTCGCCGCGGCACTGCTTGTGGTCGGCATCGGCGCCTCGCTCGGCGGGCCCACCGGCTACGCCATCAACCCGGCCCGCGACCTCGGCCCCCGACTGGCGCACGCGCTGCTGCCGGTGCACAAGGGTGCGGCGGTCCAGCCCGCGCGCGAGCACGTCACCGTCGGGGCGGGCGCGGCCGAGCGACGCGCCGACCCGGGCCCCACCGACCTGCCGGGCCGCAAGAACTCCGACTGGGGTTATGCCTGGGTGCCGGTGCTCGGCCCGCTGCTCGGCGGCGTGCTCGCCGGTCTGGCCGCACAGGTCCTTTTCTGAATCACCTTCTCTTGTCACAGTTTTTCCTCGAAAGGACCACGATGACCCAGTACGTCGGCGCCATCGACCAGGGCACCACGAGCACCCGCTTCATGGTGTTCGATCACAGCGGCAACGAGATCGCCCGCCACCAGCTCGAACATCAGCAGATCCTGCCGCAGGCCGGCTGGGTGGAGCACGACCCGACCGAGATCTGGGAGCGCACCCGCGCGGTCATCCAGAGCACGCTCACCAAAGCCGATCTGCAGGCGAGCGATCTGGCCGCGGTCGGCGTCACCAACCAGCGCGAGACCACCGTGGTGTGGAACCGCACCACCGGGCGCCCTTACTGCAACGCCATCGTCTGGCAGGACACCAGGACCGACCGCATCGCGGCCGAACTGGAGCGCGCGGGCCACGGCGACACCATCCGCCACAAGGCCGGATTGCCCCCTGCCACTTACTTTTCCGGCGGCAAGCTGCGCTGGATCCTGGACAACGTCGCCGGCGTCGCCGAGGCGGCCGAGCGCGGGGAGGCGATCTTCGGCACCACCGACAGCTGGCTGCTGTGGAACCTGACCGGCGGGGTCGACGGCGGCGTGCACGTCACCGATCCGACCAATGCCAGCCGCACCATGCTGATGAACCTGGAGACCCTGGACTGGGACGACGAACTGTTGTCCATCTTCGGTATTCCGCGCTCGATGCTGCCGACCATCGCCCCGTCGTCGAACCCCGAACTGTTCGGAAAGACCAGGGCCGACGGCCCGTTCGGTGGCGAGGTGCCGCTGGCCGGCGTGCTGGGTGACCAGCAGGCGGCCACGGTCGGCCAAGTGTGTTTCCGGCCCGGCGAGGCGAAGAACACCTACGGCACCGGAAACTTCCTGCTGCTCAACACCGGAACCGATATCGTGCGCTCCGAGCACGGCCTGCTCACCACGGTCGCCTACCGACTCGGCAACGAGAAGCCGGTGTACGCCCTGGAGGGTTCGATCGCGGTCACCGGTTCGGCGGTGCAGTGGCTGCGCGACCAGCTGGGCATCATTTCCGGTGCGTCCCAAAGCGAATCGCTGGCCAGGCAGGTCGAGGACAACGGCGGGGTGTACTTCGTGCCCGCGTTCTCCGGGCTGTTCGCACCCTACTGGCGCTCCGACGCGCGCGGCGCGATCGTCGGGCTCTCCCGGTTCAGCACCAACGCCCATCTGGCGCGGGCGACGCTGGAATCCATTTGCTACCAGACCCGTGACGTCGTCGAGGCCATGCAGGCCGACTCGGGCGTGCGGCTCGATGTGCTGCGCGTCGACGGCGGCGTCACCGCGAACGAGCTGTGCATGCAGCTGCAGGCCGACTTCCTCGGCGTGCCGGTCTCGCGCCCGGTCGTCGCGGAGACCACCGCGCTCGGCGCCGCCTACGCGGCCGGGCTCGCGGTCGGATTCTGGAGCAGCACAGACGAACTCGTGCAGAACTGGCACGAGGACAAGCGCTGGAACCCCACCTGGACCGAGGAGCAGCGCGCCCGCGGCTATGCCCGCTGGCAGAAGGCCGTGGCGCGCACCCTCGACTGGATCGACGTCGACGAGTAGCTCGTCGGCGCGCTGAGCGACTTATCACCGAAAAAGGAGAATGCAATGTCCGCGAGATTGGATCCGAGCTACCGCGCCGACGCGGTGCAGGCCCTGGGCGACAACGAAATCGATGTGCTGGTGATCGGCGGCGGCGTGGTCGGCGCCGGTGCCGCCCTCGACGCCGCCTCCCGCGGCCTGAGCGTGACCCTGGTGGAGGCCAGGGATTTCGCGGCGGGCACCTCGAGTCGTTCCAGCAAGCTGATCCACGGCGGCCTGCGCTACCTCGAACAGCTCGACTTCTGGCTGGTGCGTGAGGCGTTGAAGGAACGGGGCCTGCTGCTGAACAAGCTGGCCCCGCACCTGGTCCGGCCGGTGTCGTTCCTGTTGCCGCTGCAGCACCGGGTTTGGGAGCGCGCCTACATCGGCGCGGGCGTCGCCCTGTACGACACCATCGGTGGTGCGCGCGCACTGCCCATGCACCGGCACCTGAGCCGTACGCGCGCACTGGAATTGGCGCCCGCGCTGCGCGATGACTCGATGACCGGCGCGATCCGCTACTTCGATGCGCAGGTCGACGACGCGCGCCACACCATGATGATCGCGCGCACCGCGGCCCAGCACGGTGCGACGGTGCTGACCCGCACCAAGGTCACCGGGCTGCTGCGCGACGGCGAACGGGTGATCGGCGCGCAGGTCACCGACCTGGAGACCGGCCGCGAGCACACGGTGCGGGCCCGCAGGGTGATCAGCGCGACCGGCGTCTGGACCGACGAGATGAACCGGATGACGGGCGTGGATTTCCCGTTCCACGTGCGCATGTCGAAGGGCGTGCACATCCTGGTGCCGCGCGCACGGCTCGACCTGGACACCGGCCTGATCATGCGCACCGAGAAGAGCGTGCTGTTCGTGATCCCGTGGCACAACCACTGGATCATCGGCACCACCGACACCGATTGGTCGCTGGACAAAGATCATCCGGCCGCGAGCAACGCCGACGTGCAGTACATCCTCGACCACGTCAACGCGGTGCTGCGGGAGCCGCTGACCCGCGAGGACATCGTCGGCACCTACGCCGGGCTGCGCCCGCTGCTGTCCGGCGCGTCCAGCGACACCTCCACCCTGTCACGCGAACACGCGGTGGCCGAACCGGTTCCGGGTCTGTTCGTGATCGCGGGCGGCAAGTACACCACCTACCGGGTGATGGCCGCCGATGTGGTCGACGCGGCGGTCAAGGGACTCGGCCGCGCGGTCGCGCCGTCGGTGACCGACAAGCTGCCGATCCTCGGTGCGGTGGGCTACCAGGAAATGCTCGACGACCTGGACAGCCTGGCGCAGCGCGTCGGCCTGCCCAAGGCCTCCGTGGCACATCTGCTCGGCCGCTACGGTTCCGGCGCGCACGACCTGTTCGCGCTGATCGCCGCGGACCCGGCGCTGGCCGAGCCGCTGCCCGGCGCCGAGGAGTACCTGGCCGCCGAGGTCGTGTACGCCGTAACCCACGAGGGCGCACTGCATCTCGACGA
Source organism: Nocardia brasiliensis (assembly GCF_011801125.1). NCBI lineage: Bacteria > Bacillati > Actinomycetota > Actinomycetes > Mycobacteriales > Nocardiaceae > Nocardia > Nocardia brasiliensis. The sequence goes on along the minus strand of NZ_CP046171.1, from coordinate 1,536,458 downwards.
CGTGCTCACCCGGCGCACCCGGATCTCGATCGAGGCCGCCGACCGCGGCCTGCTCGCCGCGCCCGAGGTCGCGCTCCTGATCGGCCCGCATCTCGGCTGGGACACCGCCGACGCCGAGCGCGAACTCACCCGCTACCGGGATCGTGTGCAGGCCGAGCTGGCCGCCAACCAGGCCGCCGACGACGAGGCCGCGAACGCGGCCAGGCTGGTCGCCGTCGCCTGACCGGACGCAGCACCGGCGGGCTCGAAGCAGCTGCGCGGCTCGCGGTTTCGGCCGCACCCGCGCTTCGAGCCCGCCGGCCGGCCTAAGCTCAGCTGGAAGTCCCAGATGAGCATGCCGGGCACGCCCGCCCTGGCCGCCTGCGCCGCCTCGGGCACCATAGCGGCCAAGGACCACGGCTCAGTGCAAGGGCACACACGATCAGATCGACGGCGTCGCCGGGCATCGGCAACTCGTGCGGGTCCCCACCCGAAACTCGGCCTGCGACACCCGCGCCCGTGCTTCGTAGAGCATCCACGCCAGCGATTTTCGGCCGTTGACCTCGAGCATGGTTGACGTTTGATAGTGGAGGCATGACTCAATCTGTCGAGCAATGGAATGCGGTATACGACAATGACACAGCGCCGTGGCTGATCGGCCGGCCCCAACCCGCGATCGTGGAGTTGGAGCGTGCCGGGTGGGTGCGGGGGCGAGTGCTCGACCCCGGTTGCGGGGCCGGTGAGCACACGATCCTGCTGACCAAGCTCGGATACGACGTGATCGGCATGGACCTGTCCCCCAGCGCGATCGCGTACGCCAAGCGAAACGCTGCGGCCCAAGGGGTTCCGAATGCGCGCTTCGAGGCCGCCGATCTGCTCGCGCCCACCGCCTCGGACACCGCACCGAGCTACGACACCATCGTGGACAGCGCGCTGTTCCACATCTTCGGCACCGAACCGGTCAACCGCGCCGCCTATGTGCGCAGCCTGTACGCGCTCTGCAAGCCGGGCGGGGCCGTGCACATCCTGGCGCTCTCCGATGTCGAACCCGGCTTCGGACCCCGGATCAGCGACACGCTCATTCGTGAATCCTTCGGCGAAGGATGGGAATTGGAGGATCTACAGCCAGCGAAGTACCACGGCACGGTGACACCGTCGGTGCTCGGCCAGGACACCGGCTTCGACCTGCCCGCGGGCACCGCCGTCGAGCTGGCCGCCTGGCAGGCCAGGTTCCGCCGGGTCTAGCTGTCCATACCCGCGTGCCCGTCCGGTGTCGACTCGTCGGTCTCCAGATCGACGCCGGACGGATGCTCGTCGGCGTGCGTCGCTTTCGTGTGCTCGTCGGCGAAATCCGCCTCGTCCCGCTTCGATTCGGCCGTCACCCGATCCATCTGTGGTCCGCTCATACCGCCCGCATACCCGATTCCGGGCCGGCGACGCCGTCGCGTCGGGTGCGTCGCCGAGACGGCCGCCGAAGCATATTTTGTGCGCGGGGCCGACGACTGAAGCACGTTTCACCCGAATGCCCGCTGCGTACAGACCGGACGGTGCGCGGCGGGCTAGGGTCGAATCATGGAGACGGTGGGTGTGGACGAGGCGGCACGGGTTTCGGCCCTGTTGGCGGCCGAGGCCAATGCGGTGGCTTTGTTCGACGAGGTAGTGGCGCGGGGAATCATCGCGGCGGGCGCGACGGAGTCGGAGGTCAGCGACGCGGTACGCGACCTCGCGAACGAGATGTTCGGCATTCGACGGTTCTGGCACAAGCGCATCGTGCGCTCCGGGGTGAACACGCTCGAGCCCTACAGCGCCAAGCCGCCGAACCGGGTGATCGAGCCGGACGACATCTGCTTCCTCGATTTCGGCCCCATCTTCGAGGAGTGGGAGGCCGATTTCGGCCGCACCTACGTGCTCGGCAGCGACCCAGCGAAACTGGCGCTGCGGGACGCGCTGGAACCGCTGTGGGAACAGGGACGCGCCTACTTCGAAGCGCATCCCGACATCACCGGCGAACAGCTCTACGATTTCGTCCGCGCGCAGGCCACCGCGCAGGGCTGGGAGATCACCGCCGAGATCGCGGGGCACTTGGTCGGCGAGTTCCCGCACAAGCAGATCTCGGGCACCGAGGTGACCTCTTACGTCGCCACCGGCTCGACCGTCCCGATGCGCCGCCTCGACCCGAAAGGCCGTAGCTGCCACTGGATCTTGGAGATCCACCTGGTCGACCGCGCCAACAACATCGGCGGCTTCTTCGAGCAGCTGCTCGACCTGCGCCCGTCGGCGAACTGACCGGAGTCAGCGGTGCGCGCCCAAGCGCTGTCGCACGAGGCCGTATTCCCGTCAGCTGGATGAGGATTCCGCGGCCTTGGCGATGTCGTCGAGATCGCGCCGCAGCATGCGACGGGTGGGCCCTTCGAACAGCCTGCCGATGAAAGCGGCTGTGCGCGTGACCTTGCCGTGCGGCTTACCCTCGAAGCCCATGGCCAGCAGGGTGTGCTGCCCCTTGGCCGTGAGGGTGAAGATGGATCGGTAGTGCGTGCCGTGCGAATCGGCCTCGGTGGTGTAGGTCTGGCCGGGCACCAGGGCGGTGACGGTCATGGTCTCGGTGGCTTCCTTGCCGAACATGACCCGGGTCTCCCGCCATTTGGTGCCGACGGTGAAGCCCGCCCCGTTGTCGAGGCGTTCCAGGCGGGTGATGCCGCGGATCACCTCGGCGGTACGTTCCAGATCGGTGATCACCGCCCAGACCCGGTCTGGGGTAGCGGCGACCTCGCGGGTAACCGTGATCATCGGCACAGCGCCTCCTCGGACCGCGGACCGTGTTCGGTCCGGACTCAAGGCAACACCGTAGCGGGCGGCTCAGGCCGCGTCGTGTCGATCCTTCCCATCGGCGCGGTACGAGCCGATGCCATACCCCGGCACGTTGACCCCTGGCACGTCCGCGCCCAGCGCGATGACCTCGTGCAGCACGTTGTGATACTGCCGCACCGCGGCGATCAGGCCGTCCCGGAACCGGACCTCGCTGACGAACACGGCGTGATACCGGCGCTGGCTCTCCCGCGCGGTCAGCTCACCCTCGATGATCGCGAACCACAGGTGCGCCACCGCGAAGGGCCTGACGCTGATGCGCGAGAGGCTGCCCGCGTGCCAGAGTTCGGCGGCCCAGCAGTCCAGGCCGGCGCGCAGTTCATCGCGACCCACCACCAGGTCGGGCAGGCCGGGCAGCTGCCATGGCGCGGAGAACCGGGCGTCGGGGGCGACCAGATCGATCGCCTGCGCGTGATCCTGCAGAAAGATGAGTTCGTAGAAGCGTTCGACGACGGCGCATTCGTCGGCCGCCTCGAGCAGCCCGGCGACGGAGCGATCGCTTCGCACACCCGCGTGCCGGTGAAGCCGCGGAGCGATTGGCATGTCGGTCATCACGAGCCCTTCCTGATTCCGCCGGTTGATCGCTCCATGCTTCCAGCTAACGAATAGCAAACAAGTGGCGTCAATGTCAGCTTTCGCTAAGATCGCGACATGCGGATGGTCGCCATCCTCGTCCCTGCCGGTGTGAATGCCTTCGACCTGGTCCTAGGCGCGCAGATCTTCGCGTCCACCTGGCTCCCCGACAATCAGCCCGGCTACGACGTGCGCATGTGCGGCGAGTCGACCACCGCCTGCGCCTCGGGTCAGCAGATGTTCTCGATCGGCCCGCGCTGGCCGCTGGAAACACTGGAGCAGGCGGACGTGGTGCTCGTGCCCGGCGCGGAAAGCATGCTCGAGTCCGATCCCCGCCACCGCGAAGCGCTGCGCGCGGCCGCGGCCAGGGGCGCGGTCGTGGCCTCCATCTGCACCGGAGCTTTTCTACTCGCCGACGCCGGCCTGCTGGACGGGCTGCGAGCCACCACCCACTGGCGGTTGGCCGACCTGTTCGCCGCGCGCTATCCGCACGTCGAGGTGGATCCCTCGGTGCTGCTCACCGACAACGGGCAGATCCTCACCTCGGCGGGTTCCGGCGCGGGCCTCGATCTGTGCCTGCACCTGGTACGCCGCGACTACGGCTCGGCGGTCGCCGCCGACACCGCGCGCCAGATGGTGTTACCGCTGCAACGGGACGGCGGCCAGGCACAATTCATCACCCGGCCCGACCCGGCGCAAGGCTCCCCCGCGATGCAGCCGCTGCTGGACTGGATCGAGGAACACATCACCGAGCAGCTCACCCTCGCCGACATCGCCGCACACGCGGGTCTGAGCGTTCGAACGGTGCAGCGCCGCTTCGAATCCCAGCTCGGCACCACCGTCCTGCACTGGATTCTGAACGCGCGCATCCGTCGTGCTCAGCGTTTGCTGGAAACCACCGATCTGCCGATAGATCGGGTCGCCGAGCAATCCGGCTTCGGTTCGGTCGCCTCGCTGCGCCATCACTTCACCCAGCTCGTCGGCACCGCACCGCGCAACTACCGCAAGGCATTCGGCGATCCGACCAGTGTGTCGCGGTGACACGCTGGTCAATTCAGCAGTCGACCAGATTCGCGCCGACGGGTTGCCCAGCGTCGGCGCCGCCCCTAGCCTGAAATGGACAGTGTGCAAGGTCGGGTTGCGCCGTCCGGATTCGAGATTCGGCGCCTGCGGCCTGGTAGTACCGCTTTACACGATCGGGGCTGTGCCGATGTCCATGATTATGTTCCTCCTCCTACAACCGTTCCTCGGCGACGAGGTCGCTCGCGGCTTGGCGACCCAATTCCGGATCGGCCCCGACAACTGAGTTCCGCCTCGACGAGGACACCCACCGCGGGCCGGTAAACTCGCGGAGCGGGATCGAAAGTCGAGGGTGCGCCGCGGGAAGCGCACGGCGAACACAGGAGAATTCATGTCGAGTCGCCGCTTCCGATCCAGCGCCGCCGGGATCGTCGTCCTGGTCGTGGCGCTGGTGGTGGCGGGTTGTTCAGGGTCGGATTCGAAGCCACCGGTCTCGAAGGACCCCGCACCCGCGGCGATCGCCATCACACCCGCACCCGGCACGAAGGGCGTCGACCCCACCAGCAAGGTGCAGGTGAGTGCCGGCGACGGCGTGCTGACCTCGGTGACGATGACCAACGAGGCGGGCAAGCAGATCGAGGGCATCTTCACGCCGGACAAAACCGCGTGGAAGCCCGCCGACCCGCTCGGCTACGGCCACACCTATACGATCACCGCGGAGGGACTCACCATCACCGGCCGCAGCGGGCCGCTGACTTCAACGTTCGACACGTTGACGCCGAACAACCAGACCAAGGTCTACTTCGAGACCACCGGTGGCGGTCTGCTCGACGGCGGCACCTTCGGGGTCGGCGCCGTCATCGCGGCGCACTTCGACGAGGACGTGCCCGACCGCGCGCTGGCCGAGAAGCGCCTGTCGGTCACGACGAACCCACCGGTCGATGGCTCGTGGTACTGGCTGGACAACCGGCATCTGCACTGGCGGCCCAAGGACTACTACGCGCCGGGTACGAAGGTCAGCGTCGCCGCCAACATCTACGCCGTCGACCTCGGTGGCGGGCTCTACGGCCAGGAGGACAGCAAGGCCTCGTTCACCGTCGGCGCGTCGCACGTGTCCATCGCCGATGACGACACCAAGCAGGTCCAGGTCTTCGAAGACGGCAAGCTGGTCCGCACCATGCCCACCTCGATGGGCATGGGCGGCAGCGAGAACGTCGGCGGCAAGACCATCACCTTCTGGACCCAGCCGGGCACCTACACCGTGATGAGCAAGGCGAACCCGGTGATCATGGACTCCTCTACCTTCGGCCTGCCGGTCAACTCCCGGCTCGGCTACAAGGAGACCATCAACTGGGCGACCCGGATCAGCACCGACGGCATCTACCTGCACGAACTCGCCTCGACAATGTGGGCGCAGGGCAATACCAACACCTCGCACGGCTGCCTGAACCTCAGCCCCGAGAACGCGCGCTGGTTCTACGATTTCGCCGTCCCCGGTGACGTCGTCGAGGTCCGCAACACCGGCGGCGCACCGCTCGAGGTCTGGCAGAACGGCGACTGGGGCGTGCCGTGGGAACAGTGGCAGCAGGGCAGCGCGCTGCACTGACCCGGCCGGGCAAGGCCAGCACCTCTCGACTGGCTCCGGACAAGCTGGACGGCTTCTCGTAGCGTCGACTCGTGGATCAGAAACTGGCCGATGACCTCGCCGAGCTGCCCGAACTGCTCGAGGCGGTGCGTGAATCGGCGAGCGAGCTGCTGACCGGCATCGCCACCCGGCCGGTCGCGCGAGCGGCGAAAGAAGTTGGGCTGGAGCGACTTCCGGAACAGGGGCACGGCCTGCGGGCGGCGCTCGAGACGTTCCTGGAACGCTGGGAGCCACAGTTCTCGGCCAGTGCCGGGCCGCGGTATTTCGGCTTCGTCACCGGTGGCGCCACGCCCGCGGCGGTCGCGGGCGACTGGCTCACCGCGACGCTCGATCAGAACGCCATGTCGGGCGAGGACTCCTCGGCGACCGAACTCGAGCGTCAGACGGTCGACTGGATCGGGCAGCTGTTCGGATTGGCCGGGCACACCGGCGCTTTCGTCAGCGGCGCGACCATGTCGAACTTCGTCGGCCTGGCGATCGCCAGGGAGTGGCTCGGCGACCGACTCGGGGTCTCGGTGGCCCAGGCCGGTATCGGGGCGCTCGGCCAGATCTCGGTGCTCTCCGGCACGCCGCACTCCAGCATCGTCAAATCGCTGTCCATGCTCGGAATCGGCAGGGACAGCCTGAAATACGTCCCGACCCTGCCGGGCCGCGAGGCCGTCGACGTGCGCAGGCTCGCCGAGGCCCTCGACGCGCTCGACGGTCATCCCGCCATCGTGGTGGCCAACGCGGGCACGGTGAACACGGTCGATTTCGACGATCTGCGCGCGATCGCCGCGCTGCGCCAACGGTATCCGTTCTGGCTGCACGTCGACGGCGCGTTCGGCGCGTTCGCGGCGCTGTCGGAGGAACACGCCGAGCTGGTCGACGGACTGGCCGAGGCGGATTCGGTGTGCGTCGATCTGCACAAGTGGCTCAATGTGCCCTACGACGCCGCGGTTCAGTTCACCAGACATCGGGAGCTACAGCTGCGGGTCTTCCTGAACTCCGCCGCGTATCTGACCGCGCCGACCGGCACACCGGATTTCGGGCACCTGGTGCCGGAGAACTCCCGCCGGTTGCGCGCCATGCCCGCCTGGTTCTCACTGACCGCCTACGGCCGCGAAGGCCATCGAGACATCGTGCGGCGCAACATATCCTGCGCGAACCGGCTCGCCGGGCTGCTCACCGCGGACGGCTCGCTGCGGCTCCTCGCGCCGGTACGGCTCAACGTCGTCTGCTTCACGCTCGCCGAGCGGGCTACCCCGCAGCGGATCGCCGCGCTCACCGAGGCGATTGCCGAGGGCGGCGAAACCTTCGTCACACCAACAGTTTACGAGGGTCAATCGGCGCTGCGCGCGGCGTTCAGCAACTGGCGGACCACCGTCGACGACGTGGACCGGGCCGCCGCGGCCATCACCGCCGCGGCGCGCGCGCTCGACTGAGGCTCAGCCGGTCGCCTCCGTGATGGGCGCGGCGTGGAACCCCGGGCCGGGCCGCGCCTCGACGTCACGGGGATCGAGTTCGTTCCGGCAGTGATCGCACACCATGACCGGGGTGAGCGTGTGCCCGCAGGTGCGATGCTCGAGCACCAGCGGCGGGCCGTCCGGGTCGGTGAGGTGCCGATCGCCCCAGGCCATCATGGCCATGATGATCGGATAGAGCTCACGCCCGGCAGCGGTGAGGTGATAGTCCACCCGCCCGCCGCCCTCGTCGGTGCGGGCGAGGATCTCCGCGTCGATCAGCATGCGCAGCCGACTGGTGAGCAGATTGCGGTTGGTGATGCCGATATTGCGGGCGAAATCGCTGAACCGCCGCACGCCGAAGAACGCCTCGGCGATGAGCAGGATCGTCCACCGGTCGCCGAGCAACTCGACGACGCGGGTCACCGAATCATCGGGCGGGCGTCGGATGGTCATGCGGCACATCCTCGCACACTTGGTGGTATTGCATTCCTACTAGCAGTATCGCAATAATACTGCCATGCGATCGCCGTCGGGTGATCAGGCGCCGGGCGCGCCGCACATCAGGTGGGAGCACCATGACTACAGCCCAAGAACCGAGCACCGATTACGTGCAACTGCTCGACCCCGCACTCCGGCCGGACCCCTATCCCCTGTTCGCACGAATTCGCGAGGCCGGGCCGTTCCGGATCGGCACGGCGCCGGTCGTCGTGTTCTCCAGCCATGCCGACTGCACCGCGGTGCTGCGCGATCCGCGGGTGAGCGTGGATCGCTCGCTGGCCACGCTCCAGATGGACGCCATGCCGCTCTACACCGCATCGAAAATGCCTGGCGAACAGGTGAAGCCGTCGTTCCTGTTCCTCGATCCACCGGACCACACCCGGCTGCGGCGCCTGGTGTCGAAGGCGTTCACCCCGCGGGTGGTGCGGCAGCTCGAACCGCGGATCACCGAAATCGTCGACGACCTGCTCGACAAGCGTTCGGCGGCAGGCACATTCGACGCCGTCGCGGAATTCGCCTATCCGCTGCCGGTGACCGTCATCTGCGAGCTGCTCGGCGTGCCGCTGGAAGACGAGGCGCAACTCAGCCATTGGTCCGCGCTGCTGGCCCGCACGCTGGACCCTACCTCCCGGCGCGCCGCCGAATTCCGGGCCGACCCTGCCGAATTGACGCGCGCGGGCACCGAACTCAGCGACTACTTCGAAAAGCTCACCGAGCGCCGGCGCGCCACACCGGGGCCCGACCTGCTCTCCCAGCTCATCGCCGCCGAGGACGCGGGCGACATGCTCTCGCACCAGGAACTGATCTCCACCTGCGCGCTGCTACTCATCGCCGGACACGAGACCACGGTCAACCTCATCTCGAACGCGCTGCTCGCACTGCTGCGCCGGCCGCACGAGCTGGCCGCGCTGCGGGCGAATCCCGCACGGGCGCAAGGGATCGTCGAGGAGACACTGCGGTTCGACCCGCCCGTGCAGTTGATGCCGCGGATCGCCGCCGACGCGTTCACCGTCGGCGGGATCGACATCGCCCGTGGGGATCTGCTGGTCATGCTCATCGCCGCCGCCCAGCGCGACCCCGCCGTCTACCCCGATCCCGACCGCTTCGACCCCACCAGGGAGTCGCGGCACCTGTCCTTCGGTCTCGGCGCCCACTTCTGCCTCGGCGCGCCCCTGGCCCGCTTGGAGGCCCGAGTCGCCCTGACCCGCTTCGCCCGACGGGTGCCCGCACCCCGCCTACTCGCGGACCCACCGCCCTACCGGGACCACGTGAACCTCCGCGGTCCCGCCCACCTCCCGATCGGGTTCACCGAAATCCTGCCCGAATAGGGCGCGCGAAGGCAGCCGCCCGACCCGACCTCGCACCAATTCCGCTGCCGTGCAACGATTTTTCTGACATGCCCCGATTCACCCGCCACACACCGACTCAGCTGCCACACACCGAACCTCCCGCCGCGCACCGGTCCAGCTGCCGCACACCGAACCTCCCGCCGCGCATCGATCCAGCTGCCGCGCACCGACTCTTCCGCCACACACCGATTCAGCTGCCACACAACAACATTCCCCCCGCGCACCGTGGCCACCGTCACACACCGCACTCCGCCGCGCATGGGTCGTTCTACCGGGCACTGATCGGTCGACGAATTCGTGCGCGGGGCCGCTGAATGTCGCGCGGGTCAGCCGTCGTACGACGTGTGCGGTGTCCAATCGGTCAGCGGGCGCGTCGCTGCGGCGTGCAGGGCGGCGGCGACGCGGTCGCGGGTGAACGCGCCCTCGCCGAGGACGCCGTTGATCTGCACGGCGACGGCGCGAAAACCCTTGGGGGCCAAGGTGGTGTCCAGGCTGGTGACCAGGTTGCGGACGGCCGCCTTCTGCACACCGAGCGAGGCGGCCTGGTTCCACGGCTTGTCCGCCGCGGCGCTCCCGGTGACCAGCACCCGCGCGCCCGCGGCGAAGAACGGCAGCGCCGCCTGCACGGCGGGTAGCAGCGCGGCGGCACCGATGGTGAAGTCCTCGATCAACTCCGGCACGGTCAACTGGAGCGGGTCGGACTGCCGGAACATGCTCGGGTTGAAATGCAGCACGTCGATCCGCCCACGCCGCTCCCCCACGCCCGCGACCACCCGGGTCACGTCGGCAGGATCGGACAGGTCGACCCCGACCCCGTCCGCGTCGACACCTTCCGCACGCAGCTCCGCCACCAACGGCTGCGCCTCTTCGGCCAGCCGACAGGCCAACACCACCGCGTATCCATCACGAGCGAAGAGCCGAGCAACAGCCAATCCGACACCAGGACCGGCGCCGAGCACAAGAAGAACAGGAGCAGACATGGCCCCGAGCCTACGGCCGATCCGACGGTCCCGACGAGCCGCCGGTCGACGGGCTATACACCGATTTCGCCGCAACGCTACCCACGTGGGCGTGTAAAGTTGTGGTCGTCACTTCGGTGATGCTGGGCGGCGGGACGCCGAGTGGGTCGACGCCCCGCCTGGGGGTTACCTAGCCCGCACCCAGCGGACCAAGACGAGTGCTCCGGCGATTACGGCGGCTCCCATCAAGAAGAGGCCGTAATCGACCGGAGCCTCTCGCTTTTTCCGGCGATGTTTCGCCACACCCACCCCCTCCCTCCTCGGCACGATGCGGCCTGGACCAGCTGCCGCACCGTCCCTAGAGGTGGAGGTGGGATAAGCGACCACGATTGCCAAGGCGTTGCCGACGCAACATCCGTACTCTCGATGGGACAGTGCGTAGAACCAACGACGAGGATGATTCGGTGGAGCGAGTGCCGAAGAGGAAGCCGGGCACGGGACCTGCCGCAGCGATGGACGACGACACCGTCGAGTTCGCCAAGATCGGCGACGAGCCCGGTCGCCGGGCACGGCATCGGCGGGCGGCGACGCCGCGCCGAGCGGCACCGCGACGCGTCCCCGACTCCCGAGCGCGGACACCACGGCGCGCGACCCGGGTGGCCAAGACCGCGGTACGCGCCGTCGTGGCGCTCACCGCCCTCGCCGTGGTCTCCGGCACCGGATTCGCCTGGTCGGCAAAGCTCGAGTTCGACAACGGCTTCACCCGCACCGACGCCATCGGCGAGGACGCGCCGCACTCGCTCGGCGGCGATCTGAACATCCTGCTGATCGGCTTGGACACGCGAAAAGACCTGAACGGCAAGGACTTACCCAAAGAGATCCTCGACCAGTTACACGCGGGCGACGGTGAGGAGGGCGGCTACAACGCGAATTCGCTGATCCTGATGCACATTCCGGCGGATATGAAGAAGATCGTCGCGTTCTCCATCCCGCGCGACGACTACGTGCCCGTCACCGGCATCCCCGGCTACGACCGTATCAAGATCAAGGAAGCGTACGGACTGAAGAAGGCCGCCGCGCAGGACAAGCTCGTCGCGGCGGGCGAGAAGGACCCGATCACCCTGGAACGCAAGGGCCGCGAGGCAGGCCGCGCGTCCATCGTGTCCACGGTACGCAACCTGGTCGGTGTCCCGATCGACCGGTTCGCCGAGATTTCGCTCGCCGGGTTCTACGACTTGGCGACCGCCCTCGGCGGTGTCGACGTGTGCCTGAACAACGCGGTGGACGACAGCTACTATTCGGGCGCCAAGTTCCCGGCAGGCCCGCAGCATCTCGACGGTTCGGACGCGCTGGCGTTCGTGCGGCAACGGCACGGACTGGAAAACGGCGACCTCGACCGAACCCACCGGCAGCAGGCGTTTCTCACCTCGGTGGCCAAGTCGCTCAAGGACTCCGGAACGCTGACCAATCTGAGCAAGCTCTCCGCGCTGATGGACGTGGCCCATCGCGACGTGGTGCTCTCCGACGGCTGGAACCTGGTCGATTTCGCCGGCGACCTGGGCGCCGCCGGATCGATCGCGATCGAGTTCCGAACGTTGCCCGTGCTGCGCTACGAGACGATCAACGGTCAGGACGTGAACATCATCGACCCGGCGGCCATCAAGAAGGAGGTCAGGACCGCGTTCGGGGTGCAGCCACCGACCACCGCGGCGCAGCCGCCGACGAGCACGGTCGACATCCAGAACGCGGGCGCGATGTCCGGCGCGGCCGCCGGCCTGTCCGCCGCGCTGACCACCCGTGGCTATCGGGAGGGCACCGTCGGGAATCGGAGCACGGGGGGCGGCGCCGTCTCGACGTCGATCACCTACGGCGCGGGTGCCGAGGCGGACGCGACCCAACTCGGCGAAACGCTCGGCGGCGTGACCCCCACCGCGTCGACGAGCGTCGCGGCCGGGCACATCCTCGTGGTACTCGGCGGCGACTTCACCATGCCCGCCGAACTGACCGCCGACACAACGACTTCGACCACACCGACCACCACGACGACCACGCCGGCCGAGCCCGCGCCGGACGCGGGCAAGCCGGTCACGACGACGATCGGCAACAAGATCCCCTGCGTGAACTGACCTACTCGACGACGGCCTTGATCCGTTCCAGGGTCTGCCGCATCCCCTCGATGTTCGTCTTGCGCCTGGCCCGCCCGGCCAGCAGCCAGTACAGCCGGACCGGCGGGCTGGGGTGCAACTGGAACGACTCGGTGACGTCGGTTCCGCCCTCGACCGGTTCGAAGCGGTAGGTCCAGGTGTTGATCTCGATACCGCCGGGCCCGAGCACGGTGAACGCGAACTCGCGACCCGGCTCGCTGGCGATGATCCGGCACACGGTCCAGTACTTCAAACCCCAGCCGTTGCGGTTGACGTGGCCGCGGAATTTCACCCCGACCGCGGGGCCGGTGGCGCCGCCGAGCCACTCGGCGGCGAAGGTCTCCGGACTGAACCGTCCGGTGTTGGTGATATCGCTGACCAGTTCCCAGATGGCTTCGGCGGGCGCGGCCATCCGCACCGTCACACTGTCCTGCATGCCAGAACGCTAGCAGGCCTAATTGTTCTGCTAGCCCTACGTGCTCGCGTGCGGCAGCACCGCGTCGAAGGCCGCGTCCCAGGAGTCGGGCTCGTCCAGCAGCGCGCCGGGCGGCAGCGCCCAGCAGGCCGCGAGCAGGTCATAGCCGAGATGGGCGATGGCGGCGTGCACCGGCCAGTGCGCGGCGGTCCATTCCGGTTCCTCGGTGACCGAGTCCAGCCCGGTCCGTGCCACGCCGACCAGCTCGAACTGCAACTGCTGGACCAGAACCACCGCGTCGGCACCGGCCGGTTCGGTGCGCAGCAACTCGACCAGGGCATGGGCGGCGGCACGGACCCGCGTCTCGATCCACCAGAAGGTGCGCCGGTGCGCGCGCGGCGTGACGACGTGCGGTGCGAGCATCGCGACCGCCACGCCGAGCACGGTCTCCACGAACCGATCCCGGATCAGCGGCCCGACCGCCGCGTCCGGCGACGCACCGACGGCGAGCAACGCGATCGGGGTGATGAACACCGCCGCGATCGCGTAGTTGCGCGGGACGTACAACTCCATCGCGAAGATCAGCACAGCTACCAGCGCGGCCAGGGCATAGCCGGTCGGTGCGAGTTGGTGGATGCCTGCGAAGAACACCAGCCCGACGACCGTGCCCGCGAACCGGTGGATGCCACGCACCTTGCCTCGGACGCGGTCGGGGCCGATCTGCAACACCATCACGGCCGTGAACACCGCCCAGTGCGGGCGATCCTGGCCGAGCAACGCGCTGAGCCCACCGGCGACCAGGCAGGCGAGCCCGACCCGGTAGGCGCTGATCATCGCGTGCGAGTCGAACGACAGCGAGCGCCGCAGCCGGAATCCGACGCCGGGCCGGACGAACGAGATGAGCGGATCGACGACCACGTCGTCGGTGTCGTCGTAGGCCGGTCCGGCCAGGCGATTGCGGGCCGCGACCAAGGTGGCCAGCAGTGCCGAGTCCGGCATTCTGGTCGGCAGCCGCGCGTCGTAGACCGCGGCCCAAGCCTCCGCGATCGCGCCGCCCGCTTGATGGCGCAGGTCGATGGCCGGTCGGCCGGTGGCGCGCGCCGCCAAGTAGGCGTCGACGGCCTGATCGGCGGCCTCGACCGCGACCCGCTCGGGCTTGCGCAGATCGCGCAGCACCCCGGCCATCGAGACCAGGACCGACACCACCACGCCGAACGCCGTGCAAGCCAGCAACGCCGCGGGCGAAATCCCCGCCTCCGTGGCCATCATCGAGCCGCCGCACACGATCACGAACAGCAGCGCTCCGGGCGGGCCGAGCCGCAGCGCGTCGATCACGTAGACCGCGACCGTCGCGACCGCCGTCAGCAGCGCGACCGTGAGCAGCGCGGCCACCAGCGCACCGGAGAGCACCTCCCCGAGCAGCGCACCGACGGCGCACGACGCCAGCAGCGCGAGCCCGGCGGTGAGCACCACGCCGGCGCGCAGGCGGTAGGCCCTGCGCTCCCCGTACATGACGGCCAGCGCGCCGAACAATACGAACAGCGCGTAACTCGGGTACCCCAGCGCGACCACGACCGCGGCGGGGAGCAGGAACGCCAGCGCCGAGCGCAACGCCGGGCTCCAGCGCCGTCCCGCCGGTGGCACCGCGAACAGCAGTGAGCCGATGCGGACCTGCGGCGGCAACGGGTCGGAGACCGGTAAGACCATCTACTTCCTTCCGAACTAGTCGAGGACGCAACTGCCGTTCCACCGTATGCGCCGATCGTTGCGCGGCGGACAACCGGTCCGGCGGCTAGTTTCGAAATGTGACCGCTGACGCTCCGCCCATCCGCCTGCATGCCTTCACCGACGACGCGCTCGGTACCCACGACGCGGTCGCCCTGGCCGAACTGATCCGCCACGGTGACCGGAGCCCGGACGAGTTGGCCGCGGCCGCGGTGCGACGCGCGCGACGAGTCGAGGAACTCGCGGCCGTCGCGGTCGAGACCTACGCGCAGCCGCTGGCACCGCCCGAACCGCGCGGCCGCCTGCACGGCGTCCCCACGTTCATCAAGGACAACATCGATATCGCGGGCCTGCCGACCAACCACGGCAGCGCGGCATTTCGCGCCAGAACCGCCCGCAAGGATGGCGGCTACACCAGCCAATTCCGCAGCACCGGAATGACGGTGCTCGGCAAGAGCACACTGCCGGAGTTCGGCTTCAACGCGACCACCGAGCCGCCGTTCGCGCCGCCGACCCGAAACCCTTGGCACACCGGCCATTCGGTGGGCGGATCGTCCGGCGGCACGGCCGCGCTGGTCGCCGCTGGGGTCGTGCCGATCGCGCACGGCAACGACGGCGGCGGATCTATTCGTATCCCGGCGGCGTGCGCCGGGCTGGTCGGGCTGAAGCCGAGCCGGGGCCGCCACATCGATGCGCCGATGTCACGCATGCTGCCGATCCGGATCGTCAGCGAGGGGGTGCTGACCAGGACGGTGCGCGACACCGCGGCGTATACCGCTGCGGCGGAAGAATATTGGCGAAATCCGGCGCTGCCGCCGGTGGGCCTGGTCGAGGGGCCCGGGACGAAACCGCTGCGCGTCGCGCTCATCCTCGACGGCATCGGCGGACCCGTGCCTGCCGGCCCGATCCGCGACGCCGTCGAAAAGGTCGCCGCCACCTTGGAATCGCACGGGCACCGGGTCGAGCCGGTCGCGCTGCCGTTCGATGCCGCGCTGGAGAACGCGTTCGTGCACTACTGGGGCATGCTCGCCGCGGCGATCGCCTCGACGGGCAAGCTCGCCGACCGACGCTTCGACACCGGGAAACTCGACGATCTGACCATCGGCCTGCGCCGCCTGTACTTCCGGGACGCGTGGCGCACGCCCGCGACGTTGTATCGGCTACGCGCGGCCGCCGCCACCTATCGACGCGCCTTCGACTCCTACGACGCGGCGCTGCTGCCCACCCTCGGACACGAGCCACCCGAGCTCGGGTTCCTCAGTCCGACAGTGCCTTTCGACCTTTTGATCGAGCGGCTGCGCAGGTATGTCGCCTTCACCCCGATCAACAACATCACCGGCACGCCCGCGATCACCGTCCCCGGCGGCTACACCGCCGCCGGGCTCCCCGTCGGGGTGCAATTCGCGGGCACCATGGGCACCGAACGCACCCTGCTCGAACTCGCCTACCTCGTCGAGGCCGAGCAGCCGTTTCGGCGCCTGGGCACCTGACGCGACACCTCAGTGGTGGGTATGCGTCTCGCGGTGCACCGGACCATGCGCGTCGTCGCAGTGTTCGGCCAGCACCGGGAGCAGCCGGTCGGCATCGGATGTCGTTGCGGCGGAAACCATCTGGGAGTGATCGACCTGCAGGGTGGTGTGGGTGATGTCGTAGTCCTGGTCGAGTAGCCGCTCGATCTGCTGGCGCAGGCCGTGGCAGTCCGCACCGGCCTGCACCAGCACGTGCGCGGACAGCGCCACATTGCCCGAGGTGATCTGCCAGACGTGCAGATCGTGCACCTCGTCGATACCGGGCATCTCGACCAGCCTGCGCCCGAGTGCGTCGGGGTCGAGCCCGGCGGGGGCGGCCTCCAGGAAGATGCGCCCGGATTCGCGGACGAGGCTCAGCCCCGCCTTCACCATGAGGGCGACCACGACCAGGGTGGCGATCGCGTCGGCGCGGGCGAAGCCGGTGAGCAGCACGACCAGCCCGGCCACCGCGGTGGCGATGAAGCCGTACAGGTCGTTGAGCACGTGCTGGAACGCGCCCTCCACGTTGAGGCTGGAGCGGTTGGCCTTGCTGATCGCCCAGGTGGCGGCGACATTGACCGCGATGCCGAACAGCGCGGTGATCACGACCAGGCCGCCGGTCACCTCCGGCGGTTCGAGCAGGCGCCGGATCGCCTCGTAGGTCAGCCAGCCCGCCAGCACGAGCAGCGTGATGCCGTTGGCCTGCGCGGACAGGATCTCCGCCCGTTTGAAGCCGTAGGTGTATTTGCCGCGGGCCGGCCTGGCGGCCAGCCGAATCGCGGTCAGCGCCAGTACGATCGAGGCCGCGTCGGTCAGCATGTGCGCCGCGTCGGAGAGCAGGGCCAGCGAGTTCGCCAGCAAGCCGATGACGACCTCGATGATCATGAAGCCGCCGATCAGCGCCAGCGCGACCGTCAGCCAGCGACGATCGGCATCACCGGACACCCCGTGCGAATGCGCGTGGCCACTCCCGTGGCTGTGCCCGTGCTCGTGTTCGTGTCCCATCAGCCGCCTGCCTCACCGCGATGTATGCGCATATCTGCATCTGTCGTACCCACCTTAGCCGACCCTATGCCGACCGCAACCTGCTACCTCGGATGACCTGGGTCACATGTTGCGGTCGGCCTTCATCAGCTGAAGAGACCGCGGGCCAGCACCGGCCACGACGCGACGAACGCGTCCTGCCAGTAGCCCCACGAGTGGGTGCCGGTGAGGGTGAAATCGAAGGTCGCGGGGATACCGAGCGCGTTGAGCCGGTTCTGCAGGTTCTGCGAGCACATCCGGATGCCCGCCTCGATCGCGCCGCCGACCACCAGCTGGTCGGCCCACTGCGCGACACCGGGCTTGATCTGGAACGGTCCATCGAGCGTGTCGTGCGGGCCGGGCAGCCCGCTACCGCTGGAGACGAAAAGATTGATCCCGCGCAGCTTTTCCGCGTGCACCAGCGGATCGTTGGCCGCCCACAGCGGGTCGCCGGGCGGGCCCCACATGTTGCCGATGGTCCCGCCGCCGCGTTCCACCGTCATCTGCACGAAGGACTGACCGATCGGATCGCTGGTCTGCGCGCACCCACTGTAAGAGGCGACGCTGCGGTAGAGGTCCGGGTTCGCCTCGGCCAGCGCGAGCACCGAGGTGCCCGCCATCGACAGACCCGCGATCGCGTTCACCTTGTTGGTGCCCAGGGCCGCGTCGATCAGGGGAGGCAGTTCCTCGGTGAGGTAGGTCCGCCATTTGTTCGGGCCGAGGACCGGGTCGTCGTTGATCCAGTCGGTGTAATAACTGAACTGCCCGCCCACCGGCTGGACCACGTTGACGTCCTTGTCGGACAGGAAATCGAGCACGTTGGTGCGCAGCTGCCAGCTGGCATCGTCGACGCCGCCGCCCGCGCCGTTGAGCAGGTACAGCGTCGGCCGCGGCTGCGCGGTGTCGGCGGGACGCTGGATGTCGACCGGGAAGGTCGCGCCCTGCATCGCGGTGGACCGCACCCAGATCCGGACGTTGCGTCCGTCAGGTTCCTCCACCCGCGCGATCACCGACCCGTCGGGCGCGGCGGGTGTGGACACCCAGTCACCGGGTTCCCGCGCCTGCGCCGGTGCGCCTGCCACGACACCGAGACCGAGACACAGCGATGCCGCCAGTACTACCGCCCGAGCTCGAACCATCCAGGTCGATCTGCGATCCACGAACACACTCCCAAAACCCCGACCCACGCCGCTTCGAACTCATGCACAACTCCCCCAGCGTGTCGGTCGGGTGTCGGGCGGTGTTACCCGATCGCGTTGTTCGATCGGACACACATATCAGGGCGGGAACCGCCTGAACGCGAGCCGACCCCCGCCGCGTTCAGGCGCCCCTCCGGCGGGCGACCCAGTTCGCCCGTGTTCAGCGCGCTCCCTCGGCGCCGCGGCGCGCCACCGAATCGATGGCGACGGAGACCGCGAGCACGGCGCCGGTGACCATGAAGCGCACCGAGGAGTCGACGTTGAGCAGCAGCATGCCGTTGGTGATGGATTGGATGACGAGAATGCCGAGCAGCGCGGCATAGGCGCGGCCACGGCCACCGAACAGGCTGGTGCCGCCGATCACCGCGGCCGCGATGGCGTTGAGCAGGATGTCGCTGCCGCCGGAGCTCTGGTTGACCGCGACCAGCCGGGAGGCGGCCAGGATGCCGCCGAGGGTGGCCAGCACCGAACACCCGATGAAGGCCGAGATCCGGATCCAGGTGACGTTGATGCCGGCGCGCCGCGCCGCCTCCGCGTTGCCACCGACGGCGTACATCCGCCGTCCGAAGACCGTTCTGCGCAGGATCAAATCGACGCCGAGCACCAGCCCGCCGAAGATCACCAGGGTCAGTGGCACGCCGCGATCGGAATTCAGCACCAGCACCGTGCCCCCGAGCAGGACCGCCAGCGCGCCCGAGCGCAGCACGATCCACACCGGCGCCGCCGCGTCGAGTTCGGCGTGCACGCGCTGCTGCCGGGTGACCAGACTCGCCACCAGGTGGCCGCCCGCGAGCAGCGCGACGAGAATCCAGCCGAGCAAGGGCGAGAGCCAGGTATCGCTGATGGTGGCGATGCCGCGATCGAACGGCAGGTTGACCGTGCCGTCCTTGCCGAGCAGGTACAGCATCAGCCCCTGCCAGCCGATCAGCCCGGCCAGCGTCACGACGAACGACGGCATGCTCAACATCGTGCGCATCAGACCGTGCAGCAGGCCGATGGCCGCGCCGACCGCCACCGCGGCGAGCACCGAGAAGATCGGATTCCAGCCGTGGTGCACATACAGCAGCGTCATCACCACGGCGGTCAGGCCGCTGACCGAGCCCGCGGACAGGTCGATCTCGCCGAGCAGCAGCACGAGCACGATGCCGAGCGCGATGGTTCCGGTCGCCGCCATCTGCAACGCGAGGTTGGTGAGATTCTCCGCGGCGAGAAAATGCGCGTTGAGCCGATAGAACACCGTGGCGATGATGACCAGCCCGATCGCCACCGGCACCGAGCCGACCTCACCGCGGCGCAGCCGGTCCAGTGCCGCACCGGCCAGCCCACGTCCCTGATCTCCCTGTAACACAGGTCTTTTCATAACAGCTTCACTCATGACCTACCTCGCCTCGCTCGGCTCGATCATGTGCGATACACGCTGTGACATGGTTCGCTCACTGCGTTCTTTCATGCGGCCGCTCCCGTAATCGCTGCCACGATATCTTCTTGAGTCGCTTTCGCGGTCTCGAACTCACCAGCATTGCGGCCCAGCCGGAGCACCACCACGCGGTCGCTGACCGACCGCACGTCCACCAGATTGTGAGAGATCAACAGCACCGCGAGCCCGCGCTCACGCAGCCTGCCGATCAGCGCGAGCACCTGCGCGGTCTGCTCGACGCCGAGCGCCGCGGTCGGCTCGTCGAGAATCACCATGCGCGGGCGCCCGAGCAGTGCCCGTGCGATGGCGACCGATTGGCGCTGGCCGCCGGACAACGCGGAGACCGGCGCGCGCACGTCCTTGATCCGGACGTCCAGCGACGCGAGCAGATCGCGTGCGGTGCGCTCCATTTCGATCTCGTCGAGCACCGTGCAGATCCGTGCCTCCGCGCCGAGATGCAGGTTGGCGACGACATCGAGGTTGTCGCACAGCGCGAGATCCTGGAACACCGTCGTGATGCCCAGCGCCTGCGCGTCCTGCGGGCGCGCGATCCGCACCGGCGCACCGGCGAAGACGATTTCGCCCTCGTCGGCGACCGTCACTCCCGAAATCGCTTTCACCAGCGTCGATTTGCCTGCGCCGTTGTCACCGACCAGGGCGACCACCTCACCGGCGCGCACCTCGAGATCCGCGCCTGCCAGCGCCTGCACCGCGCCGTAGCGTTTGGTCAGGCCGCGGGCCGAGAGAACCGTTGCGGGAGCTGTCATTTGATACCCGCGGCCTCGCATGCCGCCGCCACGTCGGGCGTGCAGATATCGGCGACGGAGTACAGCCCGTCCTTGACGATGGTGTCCTTGATGTTGTCCTTGCCCACCGCGATCGCGTCGAGCAGGAACGACGGGATGTCGGTCGCGCCGTTGTTCGTTTTCGCCGGGGCCGCCGGCTTTTCCCCCTTGGTCAAGGCGACGGCCAACTCGGCGGCCTGCTCGGCCTGCGCCCGGTAGTCCAGGTAGATGGTCATCGTCTGCTCACCGGTCAGGATGCGTTGCACGCCTGCCAGTTCCGCGTCCTGCCCGGTCAGCGGCGGCAAGGTGGCGTATCCGGCACGCTTCAACGCCGCGATCGCACCGCCCGCCATGCCGTCGTTGGCCGAATAGACGCCGATGATCGCGTCCTTGCCGAGGGCGGTGATGGCCTGTTCCATCTGCTGCTGCGCTTTGTCCGGCGACCAGTCGGGGGTGTCGAACTCGCGCCCCACCTTCACCTTTCCGTCCAGTGCCGCGTGCGCGCCCTTCTTGTAGTCGCCCGCACTGGGGTCGGTCGGCGAACCGTTGATCACCACGACCTGCCCCTTGTCGGTGGTGCCGCGCTTGTTCAATTCGGCGAGCAACGCGTCGCCCTGGACCTTGCCGACCTTCACGTTGTCGAAGGACACGTAGTAGTCGTAGGCGATGCCGGAGATCAGCCGGTCGTAGGCGATCACCGGGATCTTCTTCTGCTGCGCCTTGTTCACCTGTGGCGCAACGGCATCGGCGTTCACCGCGTCGAACACGATGACGTCGGCGCCCTGGGTGAGCGCGGATTCGAACTGGCCCTGCTGCTTTGCCGCGTCCTGATCGGCATTGAAGTAGAGCACCTTGCAGTTGCCGCAGAGCTGGCCGACCTTCGCCTCGAACAGGGGGCGATCGAAGGCCTCGTAGCGGGTGGTCTTGGATTCGGGCAGCAGCAGTGCGATCGTCGGGGTGTCACCACCCGAGTTCGCGTCTTTGGCGCTGTCGCCGGAGCTACAGCCTGCCGCCAGGACGAGTGCGGCCGCCGCCGCGGTGAAGAGCTGAATTCGACGCATGAGGTCACCGTGCCGAGTGGAGAGCGAAAGCGCCCGGTTGAGCGTTGGTAAGAAAGGTAGTTTACTAACTATCGGGTGTCCAGTGGTGCGAGCAGGAGGATTCATGATCGAGCGAATCACGTTGCGGCATGCCTGGACATGACCGAATCGAGCGCCGGCATGAGTAAGGTCGGCAATCCCCAGCTGCTCCGGACGATGAACGAGCGACTGCTGCTCGACTACCTGCGGGTCAATGGGCCCGCCTCGCGCGGCGAGCTGGCCAAGGCCAGCGGATTGTCCAAACCCACTGTCTCGGCGGCACTTTCCGGCCTGGAGCAGTCGGGCCTGGTGCAGTCGGCCGGCTCGCTGAGCGGCAGGCCGGGCCCGGCGACCGCGCTGTACGACGTGAACGTGCGCGCGGGGGTGGTGGCCGGGGTCGACATCGGCCGGAACTGGCTTCGGCTCGCCATCGCCGATCTGCGCGGCGACTTCATCGCGCGCCGCGACGTGCGCAATTCCGCGCGTTCGGCCGCCGACCTGGTGCGCCGGGTGCGCGCGCTGGCCGACGAGGTCGCGGCCGAGGCCGGGATCGACTGGGCCGCAGTGCACTACGCGGTCATCGGCAGCCCGGGCGTGCTGAATCCGAGCACCGGTCGCCTCGACTACGCGCAGAACCTGCCCGGGTGGGGCCGCGCCGGGCTGGTCGGACAGCTCCGCGCCGCCCTCGAGGTCGAAGCCAGCATCGAGAACGACATCAACCTCGCCGCCGTCGGCGAGCTCACCCTCGGCGCCGGGGCCGGGGTACGCAACTTCGTGCTCATCTCGATCGGCACCGGCGTCGGCATGGGCATCGTGATCAACGGCGAGCTCTACGTCGGCAACACCGGTGCGGCCGGCGAGGTCTCGTTCCTGCCCGCGACCGAGGTCGACGCTCCCCCGCTCGACGCGCGCGAGCGCGGCATGACCGAAACCGTCGCCGCGGCAGGCGCTGTCGCGCGCGCGGCCGAACAGGCCGGGCTACCGGGCACTTCCGCGAAAGAGATCTTCGCCGCCGCGGCGGGCGGGGATGCCCGCGCGATCGCGGTCGTCGAATCCGAGGGTCGCCGCATCGGCGCGCTGATCACCGCGGTGGCCGCGATCCTCGATCCCGAACTCGTAGTGCTCAGCGGCGGCATCGGCAACAATCTCGCATTGCTCGGCGACGCGATGACCCGCCGGATGGCCGAACTCGGCCCGCTGCGCCCCCGGATCGTCGCGAGCACGCTCGGCGACGACGGCGTGCTCACCGGCGCCGTCTCTCGGGCGCTCGCCGTCGCCCGCGACCGGCTCTTCGAAAGGCGTTCCGCGGGCGCGTGATCCGCTAGCGACGACTGGCGACCGGACCGTAGGTCGGGCGCTGCTGATCGGGAAAGACGGTGGGGCAGGCGCGGCGCATGCGATCCATCGCGGTGTTGAGCGAGGTCAGTGCGGTGGTCACGGCGTCGGCGGCCGACTGGGCCGGTTGATCGGCGGCGAGCGCGGCGGCGAAGTCGGACAGCGCGGCGTGCAGCCGGTCGCCCGAGGTGGCGACCTCGCGGTAGGTGCTCCCGATCAAGGGCGAGCCCATGCGATCGACCGCGGGATGCATCGTCGAGGCCACCTGTCCCGACAGGCTGATGCCCTGGGCGACACGGGCTTTCACGTCGGCGAGATCGCCGCGCTCTGCCGCGGGCCCGAGACCGTTGAGCTGCTCGGACAACCCGCGGAAGGTATCGCGCAAACCCGCGACGGCCTGACCGCCCGCCGCGCAGTCCGCGGTGCTCGGATCGGTGGTCTCGTGACCCGCGGTGCTCGATCCGCCACTGGCACAACCACCCAGCAGCACCGCGCCGGCCAGGAAGGCGACGGCGACGGCCGTCGCGCCGACGAAGGTCGTCCCTCGGCGCGACGGCCGCTCTCGCCGGTTACCCGACATGAGTCAGCACCGTCAGAATCGCGTTCTGCACGGCAGGCACGAAGGCGAGCGTCGTGACCAACGCCATGCCGAAGCCGGTCTGCACGTGCCGGTGCCGATTCCACCACCCGATCGGGGCGGTCCGGGACCGGGTGTTCCATTCGACACCAGCGTCCGCGGTGGCCTCGTTCTGTTCGTAGTAGCCGAACGTGACAGGCGCCGATCGCACATCGAGCAGACCGCCGAGCGCATCGGTGGCGAGCCCACCCGAGCCGATGTTTCGCGAATCGAACATGGTGCCGGCCTTCCGCTAGTCGTTGCTGCTCACACGTCGATGCTGGTGCTCCACGGACGCATCAGCTCGTCGTAGACGTCCTGGGTGAAATCGCCCTGCCCGACGAGGTCGCTCAGCACCGCGGCGGTCACCGCCTGGCCGACCACGGTGACCACACCGATCGAACCGAACGATTCGAGCAACCCGCTCAGGTCGCCCGGGCCCGCCGCCGAATTGGGCGCGACGGCCTGGCCCGCGATCATCCCGGCGACCTGCACGTTGCGCGAGCGGCCGAACGCCTTCGCCGTGGCGGTGGCGATGTTGATCGGCAGACCGGGCGCCGTGGCGTTGGCGCCCTGGCCGAGGCCGGCCAGCAGACCGGCGAGGCCGCCTTCGAGGCCGAGCCCGGTGCCGTTGGACAGCGACGAAACCTTGTCCTGCACCATCTGTTTGGCTGCGGTGTTCAGCTTCTCGCGTTCGGCCGCGGTCAGCTGGCCGGAGCGCTCGATGATCCGGACGGCATCCTGCCAGCGCGGGCCGTAGAGGTATTCCAGGTGCAGGGTTTCCGTTGTGTGCGTCATGTCTGATCTCCTTGCGCTAGATGCATTGGGACAAAGCAGGATTCGTCACAGCGAAACGCTGACGAGGCGCGGCGCGCTTTCTCGCGACACCGCTTCGGCAGCCCCCTTTCCGGAGTAGGGCAGATCGGCATGGGCGATCGGAGCGGCCGCGGGTCGCGCGGCGGCCTGCGGTTGGCTCGGCAGCGGGGCCAGCAGCTTTTGCAGTGCGGCGGCCAGCTGTTCCAGCGACGGGTCGTCGGGGATGTCGTCGAGGAACTGGCTGCCCGCCGCCGCCGCGCCGCCACCGGAGGCGCCGAGCGGCCCGTTGCGGTCCAGCGCGGCCCGGATACCTGAGATGATGCCGACCCGCGCACCGGGCGTGAGCAGCACCGCCAGCGCGAGCACCAGCGCCACCGCGGTGGCCGCGCCGAGCGCTGCCAGCGGGGTGCCGACCAACGCGGCGAGCGCGACCAGCGGGGCGACGACGAGCGCGGCCACACCGACGGCGGCCGCCGGGGCCAGCAACGCGGCGACCGCGGCCGCGAGCGCCGCACCGAACAGCAGCTTCGGAATCTCGATCAGCGCGAACAAACCGAGCCCGGCCAGCGGGATACCGACCAGCGCGGCCAACGCACCACCGGCGAGCAGCACCGGAAGCGCGAGCAGCGCGAGCGCACCCACCGCGGCGAGCGGAACACCGACCAGCGCGACAAGTCCGCCGATCAGCAGCGCAGGAAGGCCGAACACCGCAAGGGCGGTGAGCGCCAACGGGATACCGACCACGACGGCCAGGGCCAGCAGCGCACCACCGACCACCAGGACCGGGATGGCGAGCGCGCCGAGCACCGCCAACGGGATACCGACGAGGGCGGCCAGCCCGGCCAGCGCACCACCGATCAGCACCGCGGGCAGTGCCAGCAGGGCCAGGGCGCCGACGATCGCCAGCGGCACGCCGATCGCGGCGGCGACCGCGCCGCCGATCAGCAGCACCGGCAGCGCGAGCAGCGCGAGAGCGCCGACGGCCGCGAGTGCCAGCACCGCGAGGACCGCAAGCAGCGCCACCGGAGCACCGAGGGCGAGAACACCGAGCACCGCGACCGCGAGGGCGATCGCACCCGCCGCGGCACCGGCCACGAAGGTCGCACCGAGCGCCGCCAGAGCGGCAAGTGCGAGCAACGGCAATCCCACCAGGGCGAGCAGCGCCAGCGCCGGAAGCGCGAGCACCGCGATCACCGGAACCGCGACGGCGGCAAGCACGCCGAGCGCGGCCAAGCCGAGCACCGGCACCGCGACGACGGCGGCAACGGCCAGCACCGGCAGCGCGACGAGTGCGAGCGCACCGAGCGCGGCCAAACCGAGCACCGGCAGCGCGAGCACCGCCAGCACCGGCAGCGCGAGCAGGGCAAGCGCACCGAGACCCGCCAGGGCGACCAGTGGCGCGAGCACCGCGGCGACGACGCCGAGGGTGGCGAAGTCGAGCACCAGGCTGATGGCTACCAGGGTGACCGCGAGCGCGGTGGTGATGGCCACCAGTCCCGCCCCGATCGCCAACGCCAGCACCGGCAATCCGATGAGTCCGAACAGGCCGGCGCCGATGCCGAGGGCAGCGATCGCGAGGCCGGCCACCAGGATCGGCGACCAGACCGCGAGCAGCGCCAGCGCGATGATCGGCGACAACGCCGTGGAGACCACCACCGCGAACGGCCCGAAGACCAGGAACGGCAGCGTGAGCACCGCGGCGAGGGCGAACCCGGCCAGTGCGACGGCACCCGTCGCCACCACCGCGACGACCGCGAGCGCGGCGGCGATCAGGTTGCCCGCCAACAGGATCGCGCCCAGGCCGACACCGCCGACCAGCAGCGTCGCGAACGCGAGCACCGTCATCACCACGAAGGCCGCGGCCGCGAGCGGCACCGAGACCAGCAACAGCGGCGGGAACAGCGCCGAGACGGCGAGGAACGTGCCGAGCGCGAGCACGCCGAAGAACATCCAGGCGGCGACCAGCCCGAGCCCGAGCGCCGCGACGAACCCGCCGAGCAGCGTGCTGACCACGGCGACGGTGCCGATGGTCGCGAGCGTGCCGAGCAGGACACCGCCGAACAGCAACGGCAGGGCGATCAGCGCCAGCGGCGGATTGATCACGATCAGCGCCAACGCCCCGAGCGCGAGCATCACGAACGACAGCGCCGACACCACGAGTCCGCCCGCGAAGACCGTCGCCACCACGGCGAGCGCGAAGGCGAGCAGCCCGAGCACGATCACGCCGCCGCCGAGCCAGGTGGCCACCACGAAGGCCGCGGCGACCACGCCGATGCCCGCACCGGTGATGATCGCGAATGCCAGCGCGCCGAGCAGGATGAACGGGATCGCGTACGGCATGGTGACCATGAAGACCAGGGTCGCGAGCAGGGTGAACCCGGCCAGACCCGCGATCGCGAGCAGGGCCGTCGCACTGGCGGCGAACGTCGCGAACGCGAGCAGGCCGAACCCGCCGAACAGCATCGTCAGCCCGATGGCCGCCGGAATCGCGACCAGACCGATGAACAGCAGCGGCGCCAGCAGCGGGCCGAGGATCGGCACGGCGATCACCAGCGCGATCGTGGCGAGCAATCCGCCGACCACCGCGAGCGCCACACCGACGGCGCCGAGCGCGGCGAAAGCGATTGCCGCCGCGGAGAGCCCGGCCCACACCAGCGCGGCGGCCACGAGTTGCAGTGCGGTAGCCACCACGGCGAGGGCGAGCAGCACGATCACCGCCGCGCCACCGGCGACCGAGAGCACCAGCAGCCCGGCCAGGGCGACCACCGCCAGGATCGCGCCACCGGCCAGTCCGACCGCGCCGAACAGTACAACGGCCACGACCGCGAGCACGGCCAGGATCGGCAGCGCGATGAGCCCGAACGGGGTGAGCAGGGAGGCCAGCCCGACGCCGACGAACAGTGCGGCGGTGAGCAATCCGGCGACACCGAGTACGCCGAAGAACGCGGCGGCGGTACCGATCAGACTCACCACAAGGAACGCGAGCGCGACCGTGAACAGCACCGGCGCCACGATCAGGCCGAGGAACGGCACGAAGATCGAGGCGAGCAGCGCCGCGGCGGTCAGCACCACGAAGCCGACGATGGTGAACACCAGTCCTGCGGCCAAAGCGAGTACGGCCAGCGCGATTCCGACGACGGTGGCGACCGCGATCGCGGCGATGCCGCCCACCAGGATGATCGGCGCGAGCACGGTGAACGCGGCGATGGCCACCGGAATCGCGATGAGCAGCACCGGAATCGCGATCACCGCGAGCACGATCAGCACCGGGATCGCCAGTACCGCGAGCACGATGCCGCCGACGATCAGCGCCCCGATCACCAAGGGCGCGAGCAGAATCGCGCCGAGTACCACCGCGCCCAGGGTGAGCACGGCGGCCAGGCCGAGGCCGCCGACGATGGCCAGCGGCACGATGCCGAGCAGCGCGATCGCGGGCAGCGCGAGCAGCCCGAGCGCGGCCGGATGCCTGGCGTCGGAGACCATGCCGCGCACCGCGTCGCGCAGCTGGGTGAAGACCACGCCGATCGCTGCCGCCGGATTCGACGCCATGGCCAGCAGCGGCACGATGAACGCGAGCGCCGGTGTCATGGCGCCCAATTGCGGCGCCAACAGGCCGAGCATGGGCGCCGCGACGGCGAGCAGCCCGGGCGGCAGCTGCGGTGTGGCCGGATTCTGTTGTCCGGCAGTGGTTCCGGTCAGCAGGTCACGCAGCCCCTGAATCGGGTCCGGCCCGTCCTTGGGGAAGCCGAACAGGGTCTTGGCCTGGCTGATCAGATCGTCGATGGCAGGCGTCGCGGAACTGCGTCGGGTGCCGGCCATCTGAGTGGCCTGTTCGACGAAGGCGAGCAGGTCGTCGACCGGTCCGCGCATCGGACCGCTGGGGAAGGTCTGATCGGCCCATGCCGCGAGTCGTTCCAGCGGCATGCCACCACCGGCGATCTGGGCGGCGGTCGCGGCGAGATCGGCGACCGGCGCCGCCACCGTGCCCGGTGCGCCCTCGGCGCCCGCCGGTGCGACCGCGGGCACGATGCCGGGTCCGAAGTTGAGCGGCTGCGGTGCGCCGCCGCCCCGGAAGGCATCGATGGCCGCGTTGATGTCGCCCGCCGCCGGGGTGTAGCCACCGACCGTGCCCGCGACGCCGATCGCGTCGTCCAGCGCGGCCTGCTGCCCGGGATCGAGCATCTGGCTTGCCATTTCACCGCCGACAGCGGGCAGCGTGCCCTGGAGGTTGCCGGGATCGATGCCTGAGGGCAGTCCTGGGATGCCGAAGTCGTCGGCGGCGGCCTGGCCGGTGCCGATCATGACGGTCGCCATGGAGGCGAAGGTGGCGGCGGCATACATTCCGCGCCGGGAGCGCTGGACGACCTTACGGTGCCGTCCGGATGCCTTGGTCTCTCGTGAACGTTCCTTCGTGACTACGCGCATCAGCTTGGAGCCTCTCGTGAACGCGCCCTGTCTGGAGGGCGTGCCTGGTCGGACGCGTCCTGACCCTGATCGAGCGGTATACGGGCATTACGACGCGAAAAAGGTTGCGGGCCAGCCCGCTTGGTCAGATCGGACCGTTTTCGTACGGGGCGCATACCGCCGTCGACGAGCCGCCCGCGTTGCCGATGGGCAGGCCGATGTGGGTGTGCGGCATACCGAGCAGGTCGCGACAGCGGATGTATGCGTGTTCGCCCTGCCCCGCGCCGGGCTCGCATCGCAGTGTCAGTTGGTTGGCTACCGAGGTATCCGTACTGCACCCGGCCGGCTCCGCGACCGCTGTTCCCGATCCGCCCACCCACCCGGCGGCCACCGTGAACAGCATCAGCAGCACGGCGACGAGCGCGGGCGAGGACAAGCCAACTACCCTTTGCTGAAGATTTGCTAGCTGCGTCATGCGGTCCATGGTTCGCCCTCGGCAGAATCCCAGTCAACATAACGCAGATCACGTTCTGACATTTCTCCCGCTCGGGGCACACTTATTTGTCGCAATTGCGCGCGGCACGTAAAAATTCCGCAAACGCGCCTGTACCCAAGGTCAATATCGGACTACGATTCGAGTCCCCGATTCGGCGATTTATTCACCCCGGAATTTCGGTAAATACCCGCGATCACCAGGACAATCGACCGTTTCGGGAATATTGCCCGATTATTCGGACAGGTTCGCCGAAACCTCCGCAGCCGCACGTTCGCCGGAGCGGACGGCGCCCTCGATATAACCCGATCATTCCGCGGCCGTTTCGCTGCCCGCCCAGTGGATCGCGCCGACCCGATGCCGCAGGCCCGACTCGACCGTGGTCAGCACACCGGGCGGGAAAAAGGCGCCGTAGCCACCGCGGACGAACGGATCGTCGGCCCACACCTTCTCGTGCCAGCCGATCGGATCACGGGCCAGATGGCCGAACGCGCGTACCAGGGAGCGCCGACACTCATGCCCCGCCGTTGCTCGCTCGACAGTGCGGCCAGCCGGTGCGCGGCCGGGCCCGGCACCAGCGCCGAGACAGCCCGGACCACCAGGGCAGGTAGCGCATCCCTGTCGGACTCGGACATCCCACTGTCGATCACCCACGCCGGATGCGCAACCGAAACCGATGCGGCGCAGCCGTTCCGCTTCCGCGCAGTCTCTCCCCCGGACGCAGTCGTCGCGCCGGGCTCCGCGAAGAAGAAGCGCGTGCGATAAATGGGACCGCCCGCGTGTGGTTGCCTGAGGGTTGCGATCGAGGTGAGAGACTGAGCAAATGGCGGAGTCCTTGGCGGGTGCGGCGGGGCGGCTGGCACGCAAGCGGGTAGGGCGGCGGGCGTTGGGCGTATGGGAGCCGCCCGCGGATCGGGCGGATCCGGTGACGATATTGGAGCGGCAGGCCGCTACCCGGGTACCCGAACTGGTGCCCATTCGGTACGCGCGCATGGCGGCGGGGCAGTTCCCGTTTCTGCGCGGTGCGCCCGCGATCATGGCGGCGGACCTCGCCGCCTCGCCGAACACCGGACTGACTGTGCAGTTGTGCGGGGACGCGCACCTGTCGAATTTCGGGCTGTTCGCCTCGCCGGAACGCGCACTGGTCTTCGACCTCAACGATTTCGACGAAACGCTGCCCGGTCCGTTCGAATGGGACGTAAAGAGATTGGCGGCCAGTATCGCGGTGGCCGCGCGGGCCAACGGCTTTACCGATGCCGATGCCGAAACCTCGGTCGGCGCTGCGGCTTCGGCCTATCGGACGGCGATGAAACGGCTGGCCGGGCTCGGCGAGCTCGCGGTCTGGTACGAGAAGATCGATGCCGACGAGCTGGCGACATTCGCGCGAAAGCCGAAGCGGCGCAGGAGCGTTGATCAAGCACTCGCACAGGCGCGGGCCCGCACCAATCTCCAGGCACTGGAGAAGCTCACCGAGCCCGACGCCGACGGCGTGCCGCGCATCCGGCACCGGCCGCCGCTGGTGACCCCGATCGAGCAGGTCGACGCCGACACGGTGCGGCGGGTGTTCGCGGACTTCCGCAGCACCCTGGTGGAGGAGCGTCGAGTGCTGCTCGACCGGCACGAAATACTGGACGCGGCAGTCAAAGTGGTCGGCGTCGGCAGTGTCGGCACCCGCTGCTTCATCGCGCTGCTGGCCGGGCGGGAAAGTCGCAGTCCGCTGTTCCTCCAGGTGAAACAGGCCGAGGAATCGGTGCTCGCGCCGCACACCGCGCCGAGCAGGTTCCGCAACCAGGGGCACCGAGTGGTGTACGGGCAGCGGCTCACCCAGGCCGCGAGCGACATCTTCCTCGGCTGGGCAACCGGATTGGACGGTCGCCACTACTACTGCCGCCAGCTGCGAGACATGAAGGGCTCGGCGACGATCGAGGAGATGCCACGCCGATATCTGCGCGACTACTCGGCGCTCTGTGGGCACACACTCGCTCGGGCGCACGCCCGCTCCGGTGATCGGATCGCTATCGCCGCCTACCTGGGCACCGGCGACAGCTTCGACCGCGCCATGATCGAGTTCGCCATCGCCTACGCCGACCAAACCGCGGCCGATCACCAAACATTGCTTGCCGCAATCGAATCCGGGCGCATCACGGCCGCTGAGCGCGCCTACTGAACCGCGCTCGCCCCTGGACAGAACATAGGCTACAAGCCGATGAATAAGACGTTTGCAAGCACAGAAGGTGGCGACACAGCGTCGGCATGATTACCCGAGACGCCGAAACCGGGCCCTACCGCCATTTTAGTCGGCTCGCCGGGACCGGATCGCGCCGCCGCCTCGGACCACACGGCGCGGTCCCGGAAGGCGGCACACCGGGGTGAAAATACGGACCCGTCCGCTCGCAAACGTAAAGGGCTGTTGACAATTCATCGACCGTTACGAGATCTCTTTTCCGCCACGCACACTCGTCTTCGCGCAGGTAGAGAAATGAAAGCGACATCTGCAAGCACAAAGCGCCGCGACGAATGTTGCCACAAATGGTCGCACCGACACGCCGGAACGGGCTCGGCTGGGAGTTCTCCGGTCCCGGGATCGACGTCGCGAGACTTCGGCTCGCCCACTCGGATACAGACCTGACGGTTCGCGTCAGCACACTCATCTGCAAGTGCAAATCATGGCGACGAGACGTCATCACGTGTCCGGCCGACTCGCCTTATATCGATAAAAGTCCAGGCCAGAGCGATTTCAGCCAGCTCGCCTCGCGCGATGCTCGGCCACGTGCACCCGGCTCGAGCACCGCGTGGAGCAAAAGCGCCGCCTGCCGTTGCGGGAGGTATCGACGAAGACCTTCGCGCAGCCCGCGCGGGCGCAGCGGCCGATTCGGGTGGGGTCGTCACAGAACAGCGCGGCTAGTCCGATGGCGGTGTAAGCCTTGACCCGCTCATCGATCGGGGCGGTCTCCTGCGCGAAATGCAGGTGCGGAGCGCGGCCGTCGTGCGTCGAAATGTAGGGCTGACTTGTGGTTTTGGCGAGCAGGGCGTTGAGTCGGCGCACCGTGGGGCGATCGAACATCGCGTCGAGCTCGCGAATCCAGCGGCGCAGTTCCGCGGCCTGCGCGGCGGAGACCGAGCCGAGCGGTTTGTAATCCGACTCGGCCAGCAGCTGCCGCAGATCTTGGTCCGGGTCGGCGTTCACCAGCCGGGCCGCCAGCTCGGCGGCCGCGCCGCCGTAAGGGTTGAAATGCACTAAATCATTACATCAGGCTTGGCCCATGGACGTAACCTGCCCCGCGTGTTCCTGGCCGACCCCCACACTGGTATCCGCCCACGACGCCATCCGCTACCTGCGGTGTATCTGCGGGCAGTGGCTGATCATCGAGGCAGGTCTCGTTGTGGCCACGACCGGAAACAGCATGTTCGGTACGCGCGATACATCACAGAGGCGATGATGCCGAAAGACCGTGGTCTACCCGGCCTTAGAGCTAGCCTCGATGGGGCAGTCTCCTTGGAGGGATTTCGACATGACCACGGCTACCGTCATCCGGCCGTTGGCACCGAGTGAAGAGATCTTCGCGAGTAGTGAAGTCGTCGTCGGCTATTCGATGCGGCTTCGCGGTCGGTTGAATCTATCCGCACTGTCGGTGGCCTTCGACACCGTTCTCCGCGCGTACCCCGCGTTCGGGGCACGTCTCGAGCTGGACGGCAGACGCCACATATTACTCGAATCATTAGGTAACACAACACAATTCACCGTCACCGACGGCGACCCGGAGTTATTGCTGACCGGCGCGCGGCTCGACCAGCGCACCGCGCTCGCCGCACTGTGCGTCGTGCTGGACGGCGAACGAGCAGGCGTGACACTGGTGACCCACCACAGCATCGCCGACGCCTGCCACTCGCTCGCGGTGCTCGCCGATCTGTGGCGGTGCTATACGGCGGCATGCCATGGCAGAGAACCCACGCTGCCGCTGCACGGATATCCGGAAGCGGTCGAGGATCTACTGCTGTGCCGCGCCATCGAGAAATTCTCGAATCCGCCTGCGTCGGTACGACCTTTCGCGCGGCACGCCACGGCCGATACCACCCCGGCCCCAGTGGACGACGCGCCCTATCTGATTCCGTTGACGGCCCGGTGTCGTCTGACGAAACGCCAGACCGCCGCGCTCGCCGACCTGGCGCATCGCGAAGGCACCACCATCAACGGCCTTGCCTCGGCCGCGATCCTGCTCACCGAGGCCGAGATCCGCGAACTGCCGCTGCGCGAACTCAGCTACACCTACTCCGTCGACCTGCGCAGCCGCGTCACTCCCGCCATCGGCAGCACCGAAGGCTCCAACGTGCTCGGCTTCGCCGACTTCGTTCCCCCGCACGGCGCGACCACCCTGGTCGGCCTCGCCCGCGGGATCAGCGACGGCCTGCGCGCCGGGCTGGCCAGCGGACTCGTCCAGCAGACACCGCTGCACATCCCTGACATCGCGGCCGGTCCCGCACCCCGCTCCCCCGGCATCGTGCTGGCCACCAATTGGGGCCGCATCGCGCACCCCACACTGCCAGATGGCTTGCACGTCAACGACTTCCGAACCCTCATGGTCGCGAAGCCGGACAAGACCGGACATCGGCTGCAACAACCTAGCGGCACGATCATCATCAGCACCTTCGACGACCGCCTGAGCATCGAGATCCACCACCCCGAAGAGACCACCGCCCAGCAACGCCTGCGCGTCCACCTCCTATCCCAACACCTCACCGCCACCTAGCCCACACCCGAGACAGGGCGATCCCGGCGCGCGGACGTCCAGCCCCGGCATCCAGCGCGGTCTCTACTCTGAATACGAAGTGCCACACACCGTTTGGCGTGCAGGCAGACAGTGCCCATGCGCGATGCCATGCGGCCGGGCCCGCGGCACCACGATGCCGGCCCGGGCATCCGGTACAGCCGTGCGTCGATGAACAACCAGCTCTAGTCGGCGCACAGCGGCGAGCGCGCGACAGGACGAGCGGGGGCCGGCCCTCCCCGCCGCGGTCGGCCCGCCGCCTCCCTGTCAGATATATCTGATGTTTCCATCGGGAAAAACCTTACCACCGGGTACCGGGCCGCGGGGTCCTAAGTACTTCCACTAGGAAGGATCGGGCGCGGGCCGGTACCCTGATGAGCGATTGCCGCGTCCGATTGCGGCCGGATCAGAATTCGGACAGCTCAGGTGGGTCTGTTTCCCTATCTGGGCCGGAAGGGGTACAGGATGGGTGACAGGTCCCCGGTTCGCCCATCCACGCGTGCCGTCGTGCAGAAGATCGAACAGCGACTCACCGAACTGATCGCCGCGCGGTATCCGGATCGGCGCGAGCGGCCCGGCTACGGCCGGCTGGCCGGCGAGATCTGCGAGGCGACCGGTGGCGCGATCTCCGGCACATACCTGTGGCAACTCGCTACGGGCAAGAAGCGCAATCCCACCCTCGAACAACTCGACGTCCTCGCCGAATTCTTCGGGGTGCCCATCGAATATTTCTACAACGACGCGGTGGCGCAGAACGTTCGCGACCGCGGCGCACGGCTCGCCGCTTCCGAATCCGAATCCGGGATTGCGGAGTCGGCACTGCTGCGCAGGCAGCTTGCCGAACAAGACGTCCAGAAGATCGCGATGCGCGCCGGATCGATGAGTCCCGCGTTGCGACAGCAATTGCTGAAGATGATGGAAACCTTGGACCCGAAACCCCCACAGGGCGAGGGTCCGGAGTGAACGAAAGGGAGATTCGCCGCTACTGCCGGAAAGTGCTGCGTGACTGTGATATTCAGCCACCACTACAGATAGAAGAGCTGTGTCACCGGCTCGGCGACCATCGGGGAAAGAGAATCCGCCTGGTTCCGTGGGCCCTTCCGGTTCCTGGTCCGTTCGGGTTGTGGATGTCGCGCAGTCACGAGGACTGGATCTTCTTTCAAGCAGAAACGACGCGGGTGCATCAGGTGCACATCATCCTGCACGAAATCGGCCATATCTTGTGCGAACACGTCGACGATACCGATCTGAACGATGTCCCCGATCTAGGCCCCGACTTCCCTGCCGATCTGACGAAACGCGGCCTGCGGCGGACCTGCTATGACGAACAGCGGGAACGTCACGCGGAAATGGTAGCGACGATCATCCAGGAATGGTCGTCGGTCATCGACTACACGACGCCCGCGGCACCACCCGGATCCGACGCGCAAGCCCTCTACAGTGCCCTGAACGGCAGACGCGGCTGGCTGTGATGTTTCTACAGACCTGTCTGATCGCGGTACTGATCGTCGGTGCGCTGTGGAAAGGCATCGACCTGCTCCGGGGCCGTGACGACCGCGTGCTGCGGCACCTGGTCGCGATGTTCTCGATTCTCGCCATCGGTCATATCGCCGCGCTGCCCGCGAGCATCCGTCGGATCGACGCTCTCACCCAGCCCGGCGTCGGCAGGCTGTGCACGAACCTCACGATCATGATCGGGCTTTTCGTCCTGATCCAGGTATTCACCCTCGCGTCCCGCGCCGGTCCCGGTCGCTCGTCTCGGCGACTACAGTTCGGTCTGCTCGTACTGGCGTGCGCGGGCCTGCTGGTCTGCATGGCTGCCACAGCGCCGAGCGACCGCGCGCACACGCTGTTCACGCCGCACATCGCCGAGCCGTCGATTCTCGGGTTCTACCTCATCGCAAACGCCTACTTCGCCTACGCCTATGTGTACTGCGCGATCCTGGCATGGCGCTACGCGACCGCCGCGCCGCGCTATCAAACTCTCGGCCTCGGGCTGGTCTCGGTGGGTCTTCTCGGCTCGGCCGTGACGTCGTTCAACCGCGGCGCATGGCTGACCGTTCGCGCTATCGACGGCGACCTCCACAACGGATTCAATACGCTGAACTTCGCCGCGACGAACATCTGTACCGCGCTGATCGTCGCGGGGCTGTGTTATCCGGCGGTCGTGCAAGCGATCTCGGCGCTGCGGTCGTGGTTCATCCACTGGCGCCAGCATCGCGGACTGGCCACGTTGTGGGTGCTGATGTCGACCGCGTTTCCGGAACTGACACTCGGACGCCAGCGCACCGGCTCACCCCTCGATCGGTTCCCCTGGCCACGAATGCACGCGCGGTTCTACCGCAGACTGATCGAATGCCGAGACGGCCTGGTCCGATTGAGCCCGTACGTCGAAGAAAAACCCGGGCAGGATCTGACGAAACTCTCCGACGCCGACCTCGCGGCACATGTTCGGGCTGCCCTCGACCGCAAGCCACCGGTCGAAGATCCCGACGTGACGTACTCCGCGAAGCGTCTTGCGGTCCCGGACGGCGACGACCTCAATGCCGAAGCCCGAGTGCTGATCGCGCTGTCGCGCGCATTGCAAGCATCCCGATCGTGACCACAACAACGAGGAGCATCGTGCCCGAAGACAATGCCACCACGACGCAGGTCGACTTCTGGTTCGATCCGCGGTGTCCGTGGGCGTGGATCACCGCATGCTGGATGCGGGAGGTCGAGCGGGTCCGTCCGGTGGAAATCCGCTGGCGCGTCATGAGTTTGGCCGTGCTGAACGAGAACCGGCTGGACGAATTGCCCGAGCAGTACCGCAGATGGGACACCACGGGCCGATACCCGGTGCGGATCTGCGTCGCCGCCGAGCAGAAGTACGGCAGCAAGGTCCTCGGCCCGCTGTACACGGCCCTTGGCACCCGCATTCACAATCTCGGCCAGACGCAGAACCGGGAAACCTTCGCGGCCGCACTGGCCGACGCCGGCCTGTCCGAAGAGCTCGCCGACGCCGCCTATTCCAGCGACTACGACGACCTCGTACGCGCCTCGCACCACGAGGGAATGGATCTCGTCGGCGAAGAGATCGGCACCCCGATCATCGCCGTGCCCGGTCCCGCCGACACCCGCGTCGCCTTCTTCGGCCCGGTCGTCACCCCCGCACCGAAAGCCGAAGCGGCAGCCCAACTCTGGGACGGGATCTGCCTGCTCGCAGCCACCCCCGGCTTCTTCGAACTCAAACGAGGCAGAACCGCCGACCCGACCTTCGACTGATCATCCGTCGGCGGTCACGACGAGCCTGCGGTGGCACCGGAGACGAGCATCGACATCACCCAGGCGAAGCCCTGGCCCAGCGCCGTCATCCAGTCGCCTACGTTGAACGAACCCATCGCGGATTTCCCTCTCGTTGTCAGTGTTTCGAATGTTGTCAGCGCGAGCCCGCGTCCGGCCGCACGGCATCGCCCGCGGCCGTCAGGTCGCAGGAGTGGTCGTTGCTGAGGTTGCCGCCGGTGGACACGATGGTGGCGAACACCTTCTTGCAGTTCTGTTCCCCGAGACCCGCGGTGTTCTGCGCGATGGTCGAGCCGTGCAGGATCAGTTGTCCCATACCGGGATTGAACACATCGGTGAACTGGTACGGCAGCGAGTCGAGGTACGCGGGAGCGATGTTGATGCCACCGCCGCCCTCGTCGGCGCTGTTGCCCGTCACAACGGAGTCGATCAGCACCACCGCGCCGACACCGCGAATATCGAGTCCACCACCGCGCCCGGCGAATCCGCCGAACCGATACCACTTGACGCGCGGGTTGACGACGCGATTGTCGGTAATCACGGTGCGGGTGAAGGTGCAGGTGTTGTCACAGCGGATACCACCGGCCTCGCCCGCCGCGTTCGCGGTGACGATGCTGTCGGTCATCTTCATGTCCGCGACCGGGATGTTGAAGATGCCGCCGCCGTAGTCGGCAGCGTTACCGACCACCGTCACATGATCGAGAATCAGCTTCCCGGAGTTGGCGATTCCACCGCCACCGGTCTCGAATAGCGGGATCTCGTGCTCGGTGGCGTTGCCGCCGGTGATGGTCAGCCCGGACAGCGACACGTGCGCGGTGGTGAGCATGACCCGGTCCCGATGGCCCGCGTCGATGACGGTGCGATCCTGGCCCGCGCCCTCGATCGTAGTGTCCGCGGTGACATCGAGGTCGCCGGTGGCCGGATCGATGAAGGGGCCGTTGGTGTTCCAGAAGTTCGGCGGGATCGTCAGCTCGTAGCGCCCCTCGGGCACCCGGATGGTGCTGCCCGGCCGCACGTTCGCGGCCTGGATCGCGGCGCGCAGCGTGCACTCCCCCGCGTCCGTGCGGCATATGCCATCGAAGGGGTTCGCGGCCGCGCCGTCCGCGGTGGTCGTGACGGTGAACGTGCCGGGCACGGCACCCGCGGACCCGGTGTCGGCCGCGGCACGTATCGGCACGCCGTACAGCGCGCCGAGTATCACCACACCGAGCAACGACAACGACGAAATCTTCATCCGACCAACCACTCTCGGCGCGACGAACCCAGATGAGACAGCTCGGGCACCGCTGTCTCGGTGCTTCGGTTCTAACAGACCCGAAACCCGCGCCGTGGCGTGTCGCACAGTTCCTGCACGAATGCACAATTGTGCTGGGCAGGTGGACAGGGCCGGTTCAGCGCAGCAGCGAGCGCGCGGTCGGCGCCAGCCGCAAACGTTCGATCGGCCGCGATACCCACTTTCCCAGCTCCGGCAGGACGCGCTCGGTCCAGGTCGGCTCGGCCAGCGCACGCAGGTGCGCCTCCCGCCAGGCCGCGCTCTCGAACAGTGAGAACACCACGACCGCCCGTTCCTCGCGAACCGGCAGCGCCGTAAAGGTATTCGGCGTGGGATCGGTGACGTACAGGCCGGTGAGCGTGCCCCCGGTCAGCAGCAGTGCGCGGCGGATGCGCTCATTGAAGAACGGCGCGAACTCCTCGGGCGGGGTATCGAGGTAGAAGATCGTGGCGAGCAGCCGCGACGACGGGGGGTCCGTCGCGTCCACCCCGGGACGCGCACTCTGGATCCGAAGCGCCCCCTGCGCCGAAACCGGCTGCAACAACAGCGCATTGGTCGTGTCGACCATGGTGGCCCGCGCGGCCGGCGCGTGGGTTCGCCATGCCTGGCCATCGACATAGAAGGCGGTGAGCGCGGCGCTTCTGGCAGCCATGTCGGGAAAGGCGCGCATCCACACGAACCGATCCGGATCGTCCTCGTCGCGGAACTGCCCGACGACGCGCATGCCGACGGCTTCCTGTGTTTCGACGAGTTCCCGGTCGAACAGGTCGATCATGGTGTCCCTGGTTCCGGGACGCAGCGCGTACTGCCTGAGTTCGACCACGGGCCAAACATTTTCGATCATCGGTCAACTGTGCCACCGGACGCCGACAGTTTCACGCCAACGGATAGGGCGGCGTGCTCTTGCCCATGAGCCGGTACCGATTCCACAGATCCCGGTCGCCCACCACCGCGGGACGCGCCGCGGCCGCGGTACGCACCACGCACGGCGTGCGTTGCTCGTCGCCGAGCACCTCGGTGAGCGCGTCGTTGGCGGCGATCCGGCCGACCCACCGGTACACGCCATCGGTGGGCTCGGGATATCCCCGCAGCTCCACGCGCACCGGCACTTCCACGCCACGCACAACCAGGGTCGCCGCACCGAAGTAGTCGGCGCCGTCGTGCGGGCTGCCCGCGGCGGTATCACCTGCGGCCATGGCGACCTCCCTGGAAAACTGACGAAACCGTGTCTCAGACAATCTTGACAATACGCAGGTCGAGTTCCAGACTCAAGGGAGATCGGTACCAGCGGTACCGGATATACATGTCACGATCGTGCGCCGTTGCGGGTCGACGCCGAGGACACCCGTGCGCGACCCGAAGGGAGCCGATCCCGATGGCAACCCCGATTCCCGATCCGAGCGAGTTCCACCGGCCGGACACGATCTCGGGCGGCCCGGTGCGGCGCCGCCGCAGCGTCACCGACCGCGACCTCAGCGCGCGGCGGTTGCTGCTCGACGCGGCGGAGGAAACCTACGACGGCGACCTCGACATCGACTGGTCGGCACCGCTCGATCCCGAAAAGCATTGGATGCCAGACCGACTCAGCACGATCCACGATACCTGGGTGTGGCACCGGATGGGCACCGAGCAGCGCGCCACGCTGGCCAAGTACGAGCTGGCGAACCTGCTCACCCTCGCCGTCTACGCCGAGGCGGCCCGATCCATGCTGCTGTTCCGCGACATCATCGAGGCCTGCGGCCCGGCGAACGACCAGACCCGCGCCGCGCTCGCCGCGATCCACGCCGACAGTCGCACCATGGCCATGTTCGGCCGCATGGTGCACAAGAGCGGGCTCGCCCCCTACCGACGACCCATACTTGCCCAGACAGTATCGCGGCTCATTCTGCTCACGCCGAAGAACACCGCGGCCGCTGCGGTGACACTGCTGATCCAGCAGGCCCTGCACGACGTGGCCGACACGATCGCGAACGACCCGCGGATCCAGCCGCACCTGCGGCAGCTGATGAAGATCCATCAGGTGGCCGCGCGCCGGAACCTGGCCTATGCCCAAGACCAGCTGCGCACCGAAATCGACGAGCA
Source organism: Nocardia brasiliensis (assembly GCF_011801125.1). Taxonomy (NCBI): domain Bacteria; kingdom Bacillati; phylum Actinomycetota; class Actinomycetes; order Mycobacteriales; family Nocardiaceae; genus Nocardia; species Nocardia brasiliensis. The sequence continues at coordinate 1,495,763 of NZ_CP046171.1, read as the reverse complement.
CGGCAGGGTTTCCAACACCGTCGCAGGACTGTGGGCTGCGGCAGCGACGGTCGCGCTCTACCCGGCACTCATCGCACCGCGACCCTATCGTGCCGCCGGGGTGCCGCGCAGGCACGCGCTGCCCGCCGCCTACCTGAGCAGGCACTACCCGGAATCGGCCCGGCTGCTGACCGAATCCTTTGTGCGGCAGGGCATGCGGGCAGGCCTGTTCGACGGTCCGGTCACCACCACCATTCTCCGGCTGGGTCGCGTATGGCCCGGTTCCACGCCGAGGAGGCACCGATGAGCACACCCACCAACCATGCGGTCAGCACGGCGGGCATGTCGACCACCCGCGCCAAGAACGTCGGCGACCGGCAGAAGACGGCCCAGCGGCTGCTCCGTTCGGCCGCCGACCGCGCCTATGACGGTGAGGTGGACATAGATTGGGACGCGCCGCTCGCGCCGGACAAGCGCTGGATGCTCGACCACCGCCAGACCCTCTACGGCACATACCTGTGGGACAGGCTGACCGAGGAGCAGCGCAGGACGCTCGGCATGCACGAGGCGGTCAGCGCGTTGAGCTTCGGCATCCTCGCCGAGACCGCGCTGTCGACCTTCCTGCTGCGACAGGTGATCGAGTCTCAGAATCCGGGCGACGACCACAGTCGCTACGCGCTGGCCGAAGTCGGTGAGGAGACCCGGCATTCGACGATGTTCAGCCGGATGATCAACAAGTCGGGCCTGCGCGCGTATCAGCCGTTCATCCCCAAGCCACTGCTCAAAGCGGTGCGGCTGGTGGGTCTGGTCCCGATGGGACCGGCCACCCTGGCGGGACTGCTGCTGGTCGAGGAGACTCTCGATCGGCTGCAACGGGAGAACATGGACGATCCGCGGATCCAGCCGCATATGCGCCAGCTCAACAAGATCCACGTGCTAGAGGAGGCCAGGCACATCACCTACGCCAGGGAGGAACTGGTCCGGCAGATCGCCGCTCGCGGCAAACTCGTCAACGCGGCCCACCGCCTCGCCTTCGCCGTGATGGTGCTCGGCATCCAGCCCGCCATCGTGACGCCGCGGGTCTATCGTTCGGTCGGCATCCATCCGCTGCACGGGCTCGCGGTGGCGCTGTTCAGCCCGAACTATCAGGAGAACGCGAAGTTCGCCGGAGAGATGTTGCTGCGCTTCGGCTACGAGGTCGGGATGGTGCGCGGTGCCGTCACCACCCGCATCCTGCGCCTGGCCCGCGCACTGCCCGACGACGTGCTCGCCGAGCTGTCGCGGACGGCGTGACGATGACCGAACCCGATGTCTCGGCGCCACTGACGCACCCGGGGCCTGGCACCGCGACCGTGCGGACCCGGGTGCACGAACTGACGATCGTCGAGGTGATCCGCGAGACGCCGGACACCGTCTCGCTTGTCTTCGAGGTCCCCGAACCACTCGTCCCTCGATTCCGTTACCGCCCAGGACAATTTCTCACACTGCGGATTCCGAGCGAACGCACCGCGGCGGTGGCGCGCTGCTACTCGCTGTCGAGTTCACCGCATCTCGACGACGATCTGATCGTCACCGTCAAGCGGACCGAGGGCGGCTACGCCTCGAACTGGCTGTGCGACAACGCCGTTCCCGGCATGCGCATGACCACGCTGCCCCCGTCCGGTGTCTTCACGCCGAAGTCGCTCGACGCCGACCTGCTCATGATCGCCGCGGGCAGCGGGATCACCCCGATCATGTCGATCATCAAGTCGGCGTTGCTCGCGGGCACCGGGACGACCTATCTGTTCTACGCCAATCGCGACGCGTGCTCGGTCATCTTCGGGGCCGAGCTGACCGCGATGATGACGGAGTATCCGGACCGGCTGATCGTCGACCACTGGCTGGAGTCGGGGATGGGCCTGCCCACCGCCGAGGCGCTCACCGAACGGCTGTGGCCCTACACCGGATTCGATGCCTTCCTATGCGGGCCGACCGCTTTCATGCGGACCGCGCGAGCGGCCATGCTCGCGGCGGGCATGACCGAACGGCATGTGCACACCGAGATCTACCGATCACTGACCGGCGATCCCTTCGCCGACATCGTGGTCGCCGACGACGATGCCGAGCGGCCGGCCACCGCGACCGTGGAACTGGACGGCAGGCGACTGGAGCTGGCCTGGCCTCGGCACACGCCATTGCTCGACCTGCTGCTGGCCGGCGGGCACGACGCGCCGTATTCCTGCCGGGAGGGTGCGTGCAGCGCCTGCGCCTGCACGGTGCGCTCGGGTGAGGTGCGCATGCTCCGCAACGACACGCTGGTCGACGCGGACCTCGCGCTCGGCCTCACCCTGGCCTGCCAGTCGGTCCCGCTGACCGACCACGTCGACATCGCCTTCGACCAATAGAAGCGCCATGGCCGACGACGACTACGACTATGTGGGCCCGGCGACGGTCACCGTCGCGGGCCGCGCCGTCACGGTGGAGCTGATGCTGCGCGGGCACTTCCAGGGCATCGACGGAATCTATCGCTGGTACGGGCGGATTCGGCCGAACCGGGAGCTCGCCGCGATGGTGGGCACGGGTGCGCAGGGGACCGTCGAGACCGAGTTCGCCAGCGTGCCCGCCGTTTTCGGCGATCTCGACTTCTGGGATCGCTACCGGATCTCGGGCCGCAGCACGCCGCCGTTCTTGGTGCCGCGCAGCCTCGCGGAGTTGGCCGGTCCGGCCCCGCCCGGCTAGTGCCTCGGCGCGGCGCTAGTGCCCGGGCGAGGCGCCGGTACTCAGCGGTCCCGGAACCGCAGTGGCCGCGCCCCTTGCGCGGCCTTGTTGCGGTACATGGCCGTATCGGCCGCGTGCATGAGTTCGTCAGGGGCGGCGGGCACTTCGTCGAGAAAGACGGTGCCGATGCTGGCGCCGACGGTCACCAGATGATTCTGCACCATCATCGGCTGCACCAGCGATTGCGCGAGCGCGGCCGAGACCGCGGCCAATTGTTCGGCACTCGAACACTTTTCGATCAGCACGATGAACTCGTCACCGCCGAGCCGGGCGACCAAGCCGTCGAAGGCGGCCACGGCGCCCTGTAGTCGCTCCCCAACGAGGCGTAACACCTTGTCGCCCACCGTATGTCCCCAGACGTCATTGATCTCCTTGAAGCCGTCGAGGTCCAGGTAGCACACGCCGATGGGCGGATCGGCGTTCGCGAGCCGGTCGAAGAACAAGGTGCGGTTCGGCAGTCCGGTGAGGCTGTCGTGGTTGGCGTCGTGCCACAGGCGATCGGCCAACTGCTTGCGTTCGGTGACGTCGACCGCGACGCCGATCAGGAACCGCACCTGCCCGGTGCTGTCGCGCACCGCCGACATGGACAGGTCGATCGTGGTGACAGTGCCGTCCGGACGCAGGTGATCGGTCTCCAACCGGAACCGGTCCGCCGCGCCGCTGAGCAACCGTTGCAGCTCGTCGAAGGCGTAGCCGATGTTCGCGGGGCCGAGCAGGTCGGCGACCGAGCGCCCCGGCATCACCTCCACCGGCAGGCCGAGCATGTCGGCCATCGCCACGTTCGCGTCGAGCACGTTGCCCATGACGTCGATGGTGCCGATGCCGACCGACGCGCCCGCGAACACCGCGGCGAACCTGGCCTCGGAGAGCTGGCGCTTGGCCTCCGCCTCCTGGGCCGCGGCCAAGGTCGCGACCAGCGTCGCCTCCTGTTCGGCGAGCGCGGCCGAGCGCAGGGCCGCGGTGCAGCCGGCCGCGAACTCCGCGGCGACGAGCACTGCCCGGTCCCGGATCCGCTCGTAGTCCGCTCCGCTGTGTGCCGGGCACAGGTCGTCCACCAGATCCCGGCAGATCACCACCACCGAGCGGCTGACCGCCACCGCGTCGCGATAGTTCGCCGCGATCAGCACCGCGGCGGCGTCTCTGGCGATGGCAGGCTCAGCGGTGCCGAGCACCACCGCGGTCAGCACCTCGGCCAGCTCGGCGAGCATGGCTTCGATCTGGGATCGCGTGCCGGTCGGAGCCACCGCGCCGTCGAGCGCGTCGGCCCACCGCACCGCCAGCTCCTGCGACCCCACTCAGCGACCCCCTGCCTGCCCGTGTTCGCGGTTCAGGACTTTCGGCCGACACCCGCCAGGCCGAGCGAACGGCCCGGCGTCTCGTGCAGATCGCGGTCCGACTCCGGGCGCCAGACCGGCAGTTCCACCACGCCGGGCTCCACCAGCTCCCATCCTTCGAACATAGCGACGATTCCGTTCCGATCACGAAAATGGATACCGATTCGTTCCTTGTTCGTGGCGTTGTCACCGAGCTTGCTCGCGTCCTCGGGCCGCAGCTCCGAGGTCAGATGCGAGATCGCGACGTAGCTCCCCGGCTGGACCGCACCGCGCAGCTGCGCCACCTTCGCGATCGGCTCGTCGACGTCGGCGAGCAGGTGCAATACCGCGACCAACAGCAGACCGACCGGTTGGTCGAAGTCGATCAACCCGGTATCGGCAGCCTTGTCGATCAACTCGGCAGGCTTGCGCAGATCCGCCTCGATCGCGCCGGCCCCGGCGTTGCCGCGCAGGATCGCCCGCGAGTGCGCCACCGCCACCGGGTCGATATCCGCGTAGAGCACGCGGATATCGGGGTCGATCGACTGCACCACCTCGTGCACATTTCCGGCTGTCGGAATTCCCGACCCGATATCGAGGAATTGGCGAATTCCGGAATCGGCCAGAAAACGCACCGCGCGCCGCAGGAAGGCCCGGTTGCTCAGCGCCAATCTGGGCAAATCGGGCACCAATGTCTTGCCCATCTCGGCGGCTTTGCGATCGATCTCGAAATTGTGCGAGCCCCCGAGCAACGCGTCGTACATTCGCGCCGGGCTCGCCTGCTGCATATCAACGCCCTCGGGTGCCCACGCCGGCCTATCCATCGAAACCCCTTTTTGCTCACGATCGAACCCGCCGCACGGACCGGCCTTCCCACCCGGGCGTCGTGTGCCTGATCACCCGAGCGGTGCTCTGCGCATGATAGTCGGGTTCGGCGGCCCCGGGGTAGCTCGGCGGCGACGGGGTTTGGCGCACACCCGATTTCACTCGCGCGCGGCGGAGAGCCTGGCCAGCGCCTGCACGGGGTCGGTGAGCACGTCGGCGAAGGCCAGCTCGGCCGCGCCGATCAGGGTGGCGTCCCCGCCCAATGCCGAGGTGCGCAGCCGCACCCGCTCGCGGACCGCGAGCAGGCTCTCGACCGCGACCCGGCTGCGCACCTGGGCGGCCGAGGCGAGGTAGATCTCGCGCAGCACGCCACCGAAGACGACCATCGAGGGATTGAAGATGTTCACCAGGTTGGCGACGCCGTATCCGAGCCAGTCCCCCACCTGGTGCAGTGCGTCCCTGGCCGCGGCGTCCCCGCGAGCCGCGGCCTCCACGATGGCCTCCACAGCGGGGCGCCCCGGCGGATCGGTGCGGCCGGCGGCGGCGATCAGACCGAGCTCCCCCGCCTCGGCCTCCAGGCAGCCGCGTGAGCCGCAGGCGCAGGGCCGTCCGTCCCGATTGACCACCATGTGGCCGACCTCGCCCGCATAGCCGCCCTCACCGCCGAGCAGCTGGCCGCCCATGATGATGCCGCCGCCGATGCCGACGTCACCGTGCAGATAGATCAGGTCGGACAGGCCCGCGCCGACACCGCGCTCGCATTCGGCGAGCGCGCCCAGATTGGCGTTGTTGCCGACCACGACCCGCAGGCCGAGATCGAGTCGCCGAGTCAGGTGCGCACCGAAGGGCACGTCGACCCACCCGATGTTCGGGCCGTAGCGGACGACACCGTCCTCCTCGCGCACCATGCCGCAGAAGGCGACACCGACACCCACGCATCTGGCCTCGACCGCGGCCTCGGCGATCAAACCGCGCGCCATCGAGGCCAGCGTGTCGATCACGTCCTCCGGATCGAAAGTGCCCGTCGGACGGACGGTTTCGACCTGGTGAAGCACCGATCCACCCAGCCCGACCAGCGCCGCGGCCAGCCGATCCGCGCCGACGTCGAGCGCGACGACATACACCCGGTCCGATTCCGGACGCACCACCAGCGAGGGCCGCCCCGCCTTGCCGGTCTGGCCGGGCAGCTCCTCCCTGATCAGACCGGCGGCGGCGAGGTCGGCCGTCAAGGCCAGAATGGTGCTGCGGTTCAACCCCATTCGCTCGGCGAGCGTGGCACGCGAGACCGGGCCGTCCCGGTGCACATGCCGCAGCAGCACGGCAAGATTGCGCCTGCGGATCTCGTCCGGCGAAGAAGCCGGTCGCATGGTCACCGCCTCTCCGCGTCTCGTGTCTTCGGTACCCGGGCAGTTAACCGCCGATGCGGGTGCGTTTGCGCGACAACGCGTCCACACCGGCCGCCAAGAGCAGCACAAATCCTGTCACAACGAATTTCGTGCCCGCGCTGTAGCCCATCAATCCCATGCCGTTGTCGATCACCGCTACCACCGCGGCGCCGAGCACCGCGTCCAGCATCCGGCCGCGACCGCCGAACAGGCTGGTACCACCGATGACCGCCGCGCCGACGGCGAGCAGCAGCACGCTGCTGCCGCCGGTGTTGGGGTCGACCGAGTTGGCTCGCGATGCCGCGACCAGACCGCCGACGGCGGCCATGGTCGAGCACAGCACGAAGGCGGTGATCTTCACCCGGTCCACCGTGATGCCCGCGCGCCGGGCCGCCTCGGCGTTACCGCCCACCGCGTAGATGTGCCTGCCGAACGAGGTGCGGTTGAGCACGAAGGTCCACAGCAGCAACAGGATCGCGATCAGCGGCACCACGATCGGCATGCCCTTGAGCGAGTGCAGTTCCGGGTTGCGGCTGCGCTCCCCGTTGAGCACGAGCACCGCGATGCCGAGCACCACCGCCACCGCGACGATCCGGGCCACGATCACCGGCATGGTTTCGCCGGTGAGGCCGAGCTTGTTGCGGGCCCGCAGTTTTCGATACTGGATCAGCGCGAAGCCGGCCACCAGGAGTACGTACAACAGCCAGCCGAGCGACGGCGGGACGTTCTTGTTCGCGATCGCCAGGATGGTGTCGTCGTGGATGGAGATGTTGCGGCCGTTGTCCATGATCTTCAGCGCGACGCCTTGCAGCGCGAGGAAGGCCGCGAGGGTCACCACGAACGACGGGATGCCGATCTTCACCACGATCGTGCCGATCGTCAGGCCGATCACCACACCGGTCAGCAGCGAGGCCAATACCGCCAGATACCAGGGCCAGCCACGATCGGTGAGCAGCACCGCGAGTACCGCGGCGCAGACACCGCTGGTGAACCCGGCCGACAGATCGATCTCGCCCAAGAGCAGCACGAAGATCAGGCCCATCGCGATCACCGCGATGGCAGCGCCCTGGGTGAACAGGTTGGCGAAGTTGGCCTCGGACATGAAGACCGGGCGCGCGACCCAGAAGACACAGGACAGGATGATCAGCGCGAGCACCGAGGGCAGCGCGCCCATGTCACCGCTGCGCACCCGGCCGACGTACTCGTTCACGAGCTCGGAAACCGGTGCGGTGGTGGTCTTCTCCTTTTCCAACAGGCTCATCGGTTGGCTCCGTTCGCGTCCAGGCCGAGATCGCCGCTGCGCCCTGCCGTAATGAGTTCCACGACTTGGCCGTGCGTCACGTCGGAGGTCCGCACCTGCGCCGCCATCCGCCCCAGGTAGAGCGCCGCGATCCGATCCGACACCGCGAAAACGTCGTTCATGTTGTGCGAGATGAGCACCACGGCCAGGCCTCGGTCCGCCAACCTGCGCACCAGTTCGAGCACCTGCTGGGTTTGGGCCACACCCAGCGCGGCGGTCGGTTCGTCCAGGATCACCACCTTGCTGTTCCAGAGCACGGCCTTGGCGATCGCCACCGTCTGCCGCTGCCCGCCGGACAGGCTCGACACCTGCTGCCGGACGCTCTTGACCGTGCGAACGGACAAGCTGGCCAACGTCTTTCCGGCCAGCTCCTCCATCGCGTACTCGTCGAGCACGATGCCGGTCTTCTTCTCCCGGCCGAGGAACATGTTCTGCACGATGTCGAGGTTGTCGCACAGCGCCAGGTCCTGATACACGATCTCGATGCCGAGCGCGGCGGCGTCCCGCGGGCTGTGCACCTGAACGGGGTTGCCCTCGAACAGGAATTCACCCGCATCGATCGGGTGCGTGCCGCCGATGCATTTGACCAGCGTCGACTTGCCTGCTCCGTTGTCGCCGACGAGCGCGGTCACCTCGCCCGCGTAGGCCGCGAAGGCGACGTCGTGCAGGACATGAACCGGCCCGAAACTCTTTTGCAGGCCGCGTAATTCGACGACGGGCGTGGCGGGACCACCCGGCGCCCTGCCATCCCGCACCGAATCGCCGTGCGATGCTTCACTCATGGTGTAGTGCTCCTAGAAGGTGCCCCGCCCGCCGTCCCCCCATCGAGACGGCGGGCGGGGCGGGGCGGGATCAGATGCCGTTTTCCGCGCAGAGTTTCGCGAACTCACCGGTGCACAGCTCGTCCTTGGTGACGTAGCCGTCGGCGACGACATCCTTGACATCGGCCGCGTAGATCGGCTTGGGCTCCAACAGCACCGAGGGCACCTCGGCCCCGGACTCCGGGTCCTTCACCGCGCCGTTGGCATGCCCCTGCTGCCCCTTGGTCAGCGCGATGGCCAGCTCAGCCGCCGCCTCGGCTTCCTTCTTGATCGCCTTGTAGACGGTCAGGCACTGGTCGCCCTTCAGCACGTTCTGCAGGCCCTGCACCGTGGCGTCCTGACCGCTGACCGGGACCTGGCCGTTCAGCTTCTGCTTCTTCAGTACCGCGATCGCGGCGTTGGCCAGTCCGTCGTTGGCCGCGACCACGCCGCCGATGTTCGGTGTGCCGGTGAGCATCTGCTCGAAGATGGTGCCCGCCTGGGTGTTATCCCATTCCGGCACCGCCTGATCCGGGCCCTTCACATACTGGCCCGCGTCGAACTTGGGCTTGAGCACCGAGTCATAGCCCTGCTTGAGCAAGGTCGCGTTGTTGTCGGTGGGACCGCCGTTCAGGTATGCGACAACGGGATTGACCGCCTTCTTGTCGGTCAGGCACTTGTCCACACCCGAGCCGAGCAGGCTGCCGACCTTCACATTGTCGAAGGACACGTAGAACTGAGCCCCGCCACCCAGCGTCAGCCGGTCGTAGTCGATCACGGTGACGCCCTGCGCCTTCGCCTTCTGGATCACCGCCTTGCCGGTGCCGCTGTCCAGGTTGGTCATCAGCAGCACCGACGCGCCGTTGGTGATCATCTGGTCGGCGATCGTCTGGAAGGCGTTCTTATCGCCCTGCGCGTTCTGGATGTCGGCCTTGACGCCTGCCGCGTCGAAGGCCTGCTGCAGGTATTTGCGGTCCGCCGTCTCCCACCGCGCGGAGGTCTTGCTGTCCGGCAGGATCACCCCGATCTTGGCCCCACCCCCTGAAGTCGTCGAGTCGTCACCGCAAGCGGTCAGCGAGGTGAGCAAGGCGACCGAGACGGCCGCGACGCCGAGAATGCCCTTACGCATGAGGGGGCCTTTCGTGGAACCACCGCCCCGGAAGGCCCGGGCGGTCGAGGTCGAGCGAATGTTGTTCGCTGCAACATATTCGACTGTGACTCAGCGCACAACCCACTCGAGCGACCATTTTGTTGTTTGCGATAACAATCAGGACACGAGAGCATCCGCTCACCCCCGCGAAGCCTCAGTCGTCGGCCAGCAGCGCCGCGGCCAGCTCCCGCGCCTCGCACAGCCAGGCACCACGCTGCTCGGGCGTCGAGTCGGTCACCGTCCGGAAGACCCTGCGGCGCACGTCGTCGATTCCGATGTAGGGCAGCACGCAGGCCGCCCAGATCTGCTGCAGCGGATCCCCGAACACCTCCCGCTCCCGCACCGAGGTGGTGTCGGAGGTGTTGAGGACCAGCGCCCGCCGCGCCCGCAGCAGCCCGACCGGCACACCCGCCGCGGTGTCGAGCTTGTAAGCCACCGCGGGGGTGAGCACACGCTGCACCCAGCCGGTCAGGATCGCGGGCGGCATCCCCCACCAGTTCGGGTGCACGAACACGAGCGCATCGAGTTCGGCGAGTTCGGCCTGCTGCCCGCGCACCAGATCATCGCCGGCCGCGGCATCGGTGAGCGTTCCGGTCTCCGCGGCGGTCAGCAGCGGGTCGAAGCCCTCGGCGTACAGGTCGTGTGCGACGACCGTCGCTCCGCGCTGCCGCAATTCGTCGACCACCGCGTCGAAGAGCGCGCCGTTGAAACCGTCGGACCGGGGATGTGCCAGATACACCGCAATACGCATGGTGGCCACTTTGCCGGAGCACCGGCCGCGGCCGGGCACGGCTCCGCTCCCCGAGACCCGCAGGCGAGCGGGTCGCGACGCGATCTTCGTACTGCCCGAAACCAGCTGGTGCAGTGCCTATTCCGACTGGTACAACGGCGGGCGCGGCGGGCCGCCCGCGTGGGAGAAGTACCTGCTCGACGACGTGCGCACCATCCTGGAAAGCACCTACCGCGCCAACACCACCCGAGCCATCGCGGGCAACTCGACGGGCGGGCTCGGCGCGATGAAATTCGCTGCCGCCCACCAGGGTTGGTTCGCCTCGGCGGCCTCGTTCAGCGGCAATGTCGACCCGCTGCACGCCTCGGGCGAGCCGGACGAGCCGGGCCAGGGGTGCGCCGCCGAAGGGGAGCGGGTCTGGGGCGACTACCGCGACGCCGAGGAACGCGAGATCTGGGGGGCCAACAACCCCCTACAGCCAGGCCGCGAAGCTCACCGGCATCCCGTTGTTCGTCTCCTACGGCAAGGCCGATCCTGTAGAAGCCCGCGCCTACGAACAGAACTACCGTTTCGTCGACGAGCTCCAGCGTCTCGTCGCTCGCGTAGACGAACGTTATGTGGCCGCGCAGGGCCACAATTGGGCGGCGTGGCAGGTCCAGATGCGCGACGCGCTTCCGATGCCGCTCTCCTCGTCCGGCGCCTGACCGACCACGTCAGGCGCCGGACGCGGTTCCCCGATCAGCACTGTCGAACCACAGTGGCCGGTAAGCCTCGAAACGTGCGCTCAGTGCGTGGCGAGCAGGTCGGATGACCGCACCGCCGACCTGGGAGTGGCCGCGAGGGTCTTGTCCAGGTCGGTGTGCAAGGTGAAGACGGAGTCGAGCAGGTAATTCTGCCGGACCTTCCACGGCCGGCGATCGCCCTGCCGCGGAAAGGTTCCGATCGCGCGCTGGATGTAGCCGGAGGTCAGCTCCAGCAGCGGCTGCTCGACGAGTGCACCGTCCGGCTTCGGGACTACCGCGGCCCGGTCGCGGCGGTCCATGTGGTTGATGATCTTGCACACCAGGCGGGAGCTGAGGTCGGCCCGCAGCGTCCAGGAGGCGTTGGTGTAGCCCAGGCACACGGCGAAATTGGGCACACCGCTCACCATGGTGCCCTGCCAGACGAATTGCTCTGCCAGAGCGACGGTTTCGCCGTCCACCCGGGGCTCGATGCCGCCGAAGGCCTGCAGCTGCAACCCGGTCGCGGTGACCACGATGTCGGCCGGTAACACCCGGCCGGACTTCAGTCGAATGCCTTCCGGCACAAAGGCGTCGATATGGTCGGTGACGACCTCGGCCTTGCCCTTCTTGATCGCGCGGAAGAAGTCGGCGCTCGGCGCGGCGCACAGGCGCTGGTCCCACGGGTTGTAGCTGGGGGTGAAGTGTTCGGCCACCATCTGCTTGTCCCCGAGAATGCGCAGGTTCAACCGGGTGAGCAGGTTGCGGGCCGACTCCGGCCGACGGCGGCAGTACTGGTAGAAGCCGATACTGAACAGGATGTTCTTGGTCCGGATCACCCGGTGCGCCAGCTGCGGCGGCAGCAGTTCGCGGATCTTGTCGGCGCGCTTGTCGCGACGCGGCACCGCACTGATCCAGGTCGGGCTGCGCTGCAACATGGTCACCCGCTCGGCGGCATCGGCCATCGAGGGCACCAGGGTGACCGCGGTCGCGCCACTGCCGATCACGACGACGCGCTTACCGCTGTAGTCGAGCTCCTCGGGCCAGAACTGCGGGTGCACCACCTGGCCGGAAAACGAAGAGCGCCCGGGGAACTCGGGCGTATAGCCCTGGTCGTAGTTGTAGTAGCCCGCACAGGAGTACAGGAAGCCGCAGGTCAATTCGCGCCGCGCGACCGCGCCCGCGCCGTCGCGCTGTTCGAGAGTCAGTGTCCAGCGGGTGGTTTCGCTCGACCAGTCGGCGGCGATCACCTTGGTCCCGTACCGGATGTGGCGATCGATGCCGTTCTCGGCCGCGGTCTCGTTGATGTAGTGCAGGATCGAGGGCCCGTCGGCGATCGATTTGGCGTCGCGCCACGGCTTGAACGGGTAGCCGAGGGTGAACATGTCGGAGTCCGAACGGATACCGGGGTAGCGGAACAGATCCCAGGTGCCGCCCAGGGCTGCCCGCGCCTCGAGCACGGCGTAGGTCTTGCCGGGGCACTCGGTCTGCAACCGATACGCGGCGCCGATGCCGGACAGGCCGGCCCCGACGATCACCACATCGAGATGTTCCAGGGCCGCGTCGCGCTCTCTTCGTTCGCTCACGTCTCCAGTGTGGTGCTGGACTGTGCCGCATTCTTGACTTTGCGCGACGACTATTTGATTCTGTACGACATGTCGGTCATTCGCTCCGCCGGTCTGCGCGGATTCCGGGCGACCGTCGCGGAGCTGGGCGGTGACGCCGAAGAGCTGGCCGTCGCCTGCGGGCTGCCGATCGCCGCGCTCGACGCCGACGACCTGCTCATCCCCGATCACGCACTGGCCTCGGTGCTGGAGTTGGCGGCACGCCGGCTGGACTGCCCCGACCTCGGCCTGCGGATCTCCCTGCGCCAGGATCTCGACATGCTGGGGCCGCTCGCCCTGGCCATCCGGAACTCCCCTTCGCTGACCGACGTGCTCGAATGCTCGGCACGCTATCTGTTCCTGCATGCCCGCGCACTCACCCTGACCGGCGAGTCGGACCCGTACGGCGATCGCGGTGTGATCGCGCTGCGCTACGGCGTGCAGCCCGGGTTGGCGATCGCCGCGCAGGCCACCGACCTTGGACTCGCGTTCGTACACCGCACCATTCAGCGCCTGGTCGAGGGCGGCTACGGCCTGCGCTCGGTCGAACTGCCCTATCGGCCCGCGGCGCCGATCGCGCGCTACGAGGAGTTCTTCGGCGCACCGGTGCGGATCAAGCGGCCCTACGCCGCCCTGCGCGTCCCACGCGATCTGCCGGGCCGCCCGCTGAGCGGCGGTGACGAGAGGCTGCACCGGTTGGCGATGGCGTTCCTGGCCGAGCAGGCGGGCGGGATCGGCGCGTCCGCGGTGCCGCAGGTGCATGCCACGGTGCGCCAGCTGCTCGGCACCCTAGCGCCCGAAATAGGTTCCGTCGCGAAGCTTCTCAACATGCATCCGCGCACGCTGCAGCGCAGGCTCGCGGCCGAGGACACCTCGTTCGCCGCGATCCTGGACGAGGTGCGCCGCGCCGAGGCCCGCCGCTACCTCACCACCACCGACATGCCGATGAGCCAGGTCGCCTCACTGATCGGCCTCTCGGAACAGGCCACCTTCACCCGCTGCTGCCGCCGCTGGTGGGGCATGACCCCCACCGCGGTGCGCCGGGAGAACGCGGGCGGGACACGCGGCGGGTGAGCGCAATGAGCGAACGAAGTGAGCGAATCATGTGGCAGCGCGCTTCGCGCATGGTGGAGCTGAGCGCCAGCGAGGCGGAGGCATGAGCGAACGAAGTGAGCGAATCATGTGGCAGCGCGCTTCGCGCATGGTGGAGCTGAGCGCCAGCGAGGCGGAGGCATGAGCGAACGCGGCGCGGCGTCGCCACGTAAACTCCCAGCGTTCGGGAGGTCGGTTGGTGCATTTTGTCGTGTTGGGCGAGGTCAAGGGGTGGCGCGGGGAGGCGCCGCTGCACCTGGGGCCGCCACAGCGTAGGGCTGTGCTCGCGGCCCTGCTGCTGCGTGCCGGAAACGCGGTGACCGCGGCCGAGCTGGTGGAGGGGATCTGGGGCGAGCGGCCGGTGCCGCGCGCGATCGCGGCGCTGCGGACCCACGTCGCGCAACTGCGCCGCGCGCTCGAACCCGATCGCACCCCGCGCGCACCCGCGACCGTGCTGGTCTCGGTCGGCGACGGCTATGCGCTGCGCATCGCGCCCCAGGCCACCGATGTGGCGGAGGTGGAGCGGCTGGTCTCGGCGGCGGGACAGCTGCGCGACCGTGACCCGGTGGCGGCGCGCGCGAAACTGGTTACCGCCCTTGGCAAATGGCAGGGCAACGCGCTGAGCGGTCTGCCTGGTCCGTTCGCGGAACGGCAGCGCTTTCGGCTCGAGCAGTGGCGCCTTGCCATCCTGGAGGACCGGCTCGCCCTCGATATCGAGACCGGCCGCAGCTCGGCGGCCGTCGCCGAACTGGGCCCGCTGATCGAGGAACATCCACTGCGCGAACGGTTCCGGGCGCTACTGATGACCGCGCTGTATCACTGCGGGCGGCAGTCCGACGCGCTGCACGCGTACGCGCAGGCCCGCCGCGCCCTGGTGGACGGGGTCGGCGTCGAGCCGGGGCCGGAATTGTCCGTGGTGCACGAGCGGATCCTGCGCGGGGCGATGCCGCCGATCGCGGTGAACGCCGAGCCGGATGCGGCCACCGAGACCGGTGGCGCGGCCGAGCCGAGCACACGACCGAGCGTCGCCATCGCACGCGGGCTCGACCCGGTGCCCGCGCAATTGCCGCCCGACATCGCCGATTTCACCGGGCGTGCGCGACTCGTCGCCGAGCTGGCCGGGCAGTTGACCGGCGCGGGCAGTGCCGTGGCGATCTCGGCGGTCGGCGGCATGGGTGGTGTCGGCAAGACGACACTCGCACTGCACGTGGCACATCGGGTGCGTGATCGCTTTCCGGATGGGCAGCTGTATGCCAACCTGCGCGGCGTCGATCCGGTGCCGACGCCCCCTGGCGCGGCGCTCGGCGGATTCCTGCGGGCCCTCGGCGTCGCCGAGGGCGATATCCCCTCGACCGTCGACGAGCGTGCCGCCGCGCTGCGGACCAGGCTGTCCGGCAAGCGAATTCTGATGGTGCTCGACAATGCCAGGGACTACAGCCAGGTGGCGCCGCTGCTCGCCGGGTCCGCGGTGCTGATCACCAGCCGGTCCGCGCTCACCGAACTGCCCGCGGTGACCCGCACCCGGCTAGACGTGCTGGACGAGGCGGAGGCGACGACGCTGCTCGTACACATCCTCGGCGCCGAACGGGTGGCGGCGGAGGCCGATGCGGCCAGGGAAGTGGTCGCGCAGTGCGGATTCCTGCCGCTGGCGGTACGCATTGTCGGGGCACGGCTCGCGGTCCGGCCGCACTGGACCATCGCGTCGTTCGCGGCGCGCCTGGCCGACGAGAAGAACCGGCTCGATGTGCTCAAGACCGGTGAGCTGGCGGTGGAGGCGGCCTTCCACCTCGGCTACCGACAGCTCACCGACCGCCAGGCCAAGGCTTTTCGCACGTTGGCGCTCGCCCAGGTGCCCGATCTGTCGGTCGACTGCATCGCGGCGATCCTCGGCCTCACCGAGCCCGAGGCCGAGCAGGTGTGCGAATCACTGGTCGACCTGAGCCTTTTGGAGACCACGGCACCCGGCCGTTACCGATTCCACGATCTCCTGCGGCTTTTCGCGTGCGGGCAGGCCGACGAGGACGAATCGGCCGTGCTCGTCCGGGTGCTCGACTACCACCTGGCGAGCGCGCGAAATCTGCTCAGCGCCATCGACTACAGCAACACCGCTCGACTGCTCGTCCCGACCACCGCCGCGGGCCGCACGTTCCATGGCGGTTCGGACGGCCAGGCGTGGAACGACATCGAGCGGCCGGTGGTGATCGCGCTGCACCAGCAGGCGGCGCGGGTCGGCGGTCACGCGCTCGAGGTGGCGGCCGACCTCGCCTGGGTGATGGCCGAGTTGATGGACGCGGGCACCCAGGCCAGGGAGCTGTCCCGCGCACTGGAGTCGTTGCTGGACACCGCCATTGCCGAGGACAACCACGGCGCCGAACGCCGGATCAGGACCGCGCTCGGCGCGCTGCTGCAGGTCGGGCTCGGTGAGGTCGAGGCGAGTCTGGCGCACCTGCGGGCGGTTTCGGGTCCGACGACCAACGACGTGGACCGCAGACTCTCGGTGCTCGCGTCGGTGCTGCTCGGCGTCGCCGCGCGCAGGCTCGGCGACGCCGGCGCCTCGCACCGGCATTTCGAGCACGCGACCGAGCTCACCCGCGCGCTCGGCGATCGGTCGATGGAGGCATGGTGTCTGGCCTTGGTCACCAGGACCTATTGCGAGGCAGGGCAATACGAGGAGGCGGTGCGGATGGCGGGTCGCGCCATCGCGCTGGCCAGGGACTCGTCGAATCCGGTGGCGCTCGGCTGGGCCACCCACGAGCTGGCCGCGACACTGTCGATGCGCGGCGATCATGCTCGCGCGATCGAACTCGGCACCGACGCGGTGCACGCGGCACAGCGCAATGGGGTTCGGCTGTGGGAGGGCTGGGCGCGAACCAGATTGGCCCAGATCCAGCTGCGGGCAGGCAATGTGGCCGAGGCCCAGGCGAACGCCGCGGACGCACTGCACCTGCTGACCAAGGCCGCCGATCCGATCGATCGTGCCCGCGCGATGGCCTTGCACGCCGCCGCGCTCGCGGCGCAGGGTAGGCGGGCGCGCGCCGAACGGGAGTTCCGCGAGGCGTCGGAGATCTTCCGGCGGGCGGGCCTTTCGGCGCCGACCATCGACCGGCTGTTCGGCACCGGCGGACCGGAGTCCGGAGCCACCGGCGAATAACGAACGTTTATTCGATATTTATTGGTTGCTGAACAGCAGCTGGCAGTCTGCTTAATCGATGTGACCACACCATCGCCAGTGGTGGGCAGGGATGATCCGCGCGGACTGGGACCGCCGGAAACCGAGACCGGGAGGGCGAGGCCGGGACCGCGTCCACTCGCGTTCGAGGGGTGCGCGAGGCGCAGCGCGTGCCCCGTCTCCTCGACCCCTGTCCACCACCCTTCCTCCCGCCCGAGCCGATTACCGCGAAAACCACTTTGCCGACGACCGCACCGCCCTCCAAGTAGGCGCCCGAGGCATCGGAATCCACACCACTTCTACGGATTCACACCCCTTCCGGGCTGCTGGAACTGGTGTGGATGCCTGGAAGTGGTGTGGATTCCGACGGTCAGGGGCAGGACCGTCCGGGGGCGGGGACCGATCCGCGGTGGAAGTAGGCGTGCACGGTTTGGTCGACGCAGGGGTTCACGCCGCCGTAGGCGCCGTGGCCTACACCGTGGTAGGTGAGGAGGGTGGCCGAGGGGAGGGCGGCGGCCAGTTCGGATACCCAGGTGAAGGGGGCTTCGGGGTCGCCGGTGTTGCCGATCAGGAGGATGGGTGCGGCACCCGCGCCGCCGAGGGAGGCTCGGCCGACGCCGTGCACCGGCCAGTGGGCGCATTCGGCCAGGCGTAGAGCGGTCAGTTCACCGAAACGAGGTGCGGCCGCGGCGAATTCGGGAAGCAACTGGCGAACCTGGGCGACGGAATAGGAGTCGGGGTAATCGGCGCAGTTCGCGGCGGTGTTGATGGCGGCGAAGTTGGAGCGGGTGCCGTCGGGTCGCAAGCCGGCGAAAAGGTCCGCGTAGCCGATGAGTTCGTCACCGTTGCCCGCGAAGGCCTGCGTGACAGCGGTGGTCAGCCGCGGCCACGCCTCGGGCGCGGCGGCACCGAGGCCGAGGGCTGCGGTCGCGACCGACCTGGTGAGCGGCGTACCGCGCCCGGTGGGCAGCGGCGCCGCCTCGATACTGGCGAGGAAGGCATCCACTCGGGACAAAGCTTCCTGCTCGGTCGCGCCCAGCGGGCAATCCCCTTGGGCGACACAGAAAGCGAGGAAGTCGCGCAGCGCGGCCTCGCTGCCGATGGCTTGATCGAGCAGACTCTGCCTGAAGGTGCGCAACGGAGTCCCCGGCGCATCGAGCAGCATGCGTCCGACACGATGCGGAAAGAGCGTGGCGTACGCGGCGCCGAGCTGGCCGCCGTAGGAGACGCCGAGATAGTTGAGCTGGTCCTCGCCCACCGCCGCACGGACGAGATCCAGGTCCCGTGCGGAATCGAACAAGCCGACGTGGGGCAGCAACGCGCCGGAACTCGCGACGCATGAGTCGGCGAACTGCTCGCTGCTCGCGTCGATCGCCGCCCATTCCGCGTCGGTGCGCGGAACCCGTTCGGGCAGTGCGGTATCCGAGCAGACGACCGGGGTGCTGCGACCGACCCCGCGCGGATCCCATGACACCAGGTCGTAGCGATCGAGCAATGCCGAGAACGGCTGCACCACGCCCGCAACGGTGTCCAGGCCGGAACCGCCGGGACCGCCGGGGTTGTAGACCAGAGAGCCGAGCCGTTTCGCGGGATCGGCACCGCGCGTGCGGATCAAGGCGAGCTCGATGGTGCCCGCACCGGGATCGCGGTGATCCCGCGGGGCGGTGATGGTCGCGCATTCCCACACTCGTCCATCGGTCGCGACGTCCTGACACGGCGACCACTCAGGTCCGGCCGACCGGGACGGCGCTGCCGAGCACGCCCCGGTGGCGAGCGTCACGACCGCGAGCACCACCCCGAACCACCGCGTCATTGTTCTCCGCTTTCTCAGCACGACTGTATTGGCAATCGAAAGCTAGCACAGTCGTGCTACAAATACGAGGTGGCTCGAACCGTGGACCAGCAGGCGCACGAGCAGCGACGGCACGCACTCGCCGAGGCCGCCTGGCGGGTGATCCAGCGCGACGGGCTGGAACACGCATCGGTACGCAAGGTCGCCACCGAGGCCGGGGTGTCGATGGGCAGCCTGCGGCACTACTTCTCGACACAGTCCGAGCTGCTCGCGTTCTCGCTCGGCATGGTCGGCGAGGGCATGATGGACCGGATCCGGCAGCTGAACCTGGCCGCCGACCCGGTGGACCGGGCGGCACAGATCCTGCTCACCGGACTGTTGCCGACCGGTCCCCGCCAGCACACCGTGACCAAGGTCTGGTTGGCCTTCTTGGGCCGGGTACTGACCGAGCCCGCGCTGCGGCAGCGCAGCGACGAACTGTACGACGCCACCGCCGAACTCGTCGCCTGGGTGGTGGACGAGCTCGCCGCGAGCGGGGTACTGCGCGCCGGCCTCGATCTCGAACGGGAAGCCCAGCGGCTCTACGTCTTCGTCGACGGTCTCACCGTGCAGGCACTGATCCGACCGGAGAAGATGTCGCCGCACCGCGTGCGGGAGTTGCTCCGCGAACACCTCGCTCAGCTCTGCCGCTGAGCTTCTGCCGATAGGGCGCCGCGCGGCGGCGTGACCAGCGCGACATCGCGCCGTGCCGACCCGGTGCGACGGCCGCGCTTCGGTATCGTCGCGGGGGTGGCCGGCCTGCGACGCGCGGGAATCTTCTTTGGTGCCCTGCTCGCCCTGGTGGTAGTGATCGGGGCTGCCGGGTGGCCGGTGTACGTCCATCCGCAGACCGACCCGCTGCGGCGCGCCGATGCCATCGTGGTGCTCGGCGGGACCGCCTACGAGCGCTTCGACGTGGGACTCGACCTGGCGCGGCGCGGGTACGCGCCCACGCTGCTGATCTCGCGCTCCACCGGTCCGGACGACCACGAGATGGACAAATACTGCGCGGGGCGGTTCGACTTCACGGTCAACTGCTTCATTCCGGATCCGTGGACCACCGAGGGCGAGGCGCAGGAGATCCGGCGGCGCGCGCGGCAGTTCGGCTGGCGGCACATCATCGTGGTGACCTATACGCCGCACGTGTCGCGGGCCCGCTACATCGTGCAGAAGTGCTTCGACGGCGAGGTGACCATGGTGGCCAGCCCGAGCGACTCGGGCCTGCGCTTCTGGACCTGGATGTACCTGCGGCAGTCGGCGGGGTATCTGCGGGCGTTCCTGTCACCCGGTTGTTGAACCGGATTCCGCGTCCTGCCGGTACTACCCTTCGTCGCATGGACGAAGACACCGGCGCGCACCCGCACGAACCCCACACCGAAGGGCTGGCGTCCAAGCTGAACTGGTTGCGCGCGGGGGTGCTCGGCGCGAACGACGGGATCGTCTCCACCGCGGGGCTGGTCGTCGGCGTCGCCGCGGCCACGACGAGCACCGGCGCGGTATTCACCGCGGGTATCGCGGGCCTGTCGGCCGGCGCGATCTCGATGGCGGTCGGCGAATATGTTTCGGTCAGCACGCAACGCGATTCCGAGCGCGCACTGCTCGCCAAGGAGCGGCGGGAACTGCGCGACGAACCCGAATACGAGCTGGCCGAGCTCGCCGAGATCTACGAGGCGAAGGGGCTCTCACCCGAAACCGCCCGCCAGGTCGCCGTGGAACTCACCGAGCACGACGCCTTCACCGCGCACGCCGAGGCCGAACTCGGATTGGACCCCACCGAATTGACCAATCCCTGGCACGCGGCGCTCTCCTCGGCGATCGCGTTCACCCTGGGCGCGCTGCTGCCATTGCTCGCGATCCTGCTGCCCCCGGTGTCGGCGCGGATCCCGGTGACCTTCGTCGCGGTGATCGTGGCGCTGGCGCTCACCGGCTCGATCAGCGCGCGCCTCGGCGGCAGCGGCCTCGGTCGCGCGGTGCTGCGCGTGGTGGTCGGTGGCGCGCTGGCCATGGCCGTGACCTACGGCATCGGTCAGCTGGCCGACGTCTCGGGCATCTGACGGTCCCGCTGTCGGTATGCCGCGAAGGTGGTGTCGAGCCAGTCGAAGATGCGCTGGTTGGTCAGCGTGGTCGCACCCATGTGGCAGTGCTCGCCCGCGCCTTCGGCCGCAGTGCCCACGATCAGTTCCTTGGGACAGGTGAGCGCCTGATAGACCCGCTTGGGTTCGCCACGGAAGAACAGATCGTTCTCGGCGTCGAGCACCAGTGTGGGACATTCGATCTGGTGCGCGATGCCGGCCAGCGTGTACGGCTCGGTCTTGCGGATGTAGTCGGCCGCGGAGTCGGCGCCGAAGGTCCAGGTTCCGTTGCGCAGCGCCCAGCGCACGGTGGTGTCGTAGGCCATCATGAGCCCGGCGACCGCAAGCGCCTCGGCGTCCTGGTTCGACTCGATCCATTCGGTCAGGAACGGCGGCATCATGCGCACATTCGATCCGTGGTAGTCGAAGAGGCCGTCGTTGAGTACCAGCGCCGCGATGCGGTGCTCGAACGCGGCGGCGCGCGCCACCAGATAGCCGCCCAAGCTGTAGCCGTACAACACGATTCGGTCCGGGTCGATCGCGGGCACGGTCCGCGCGAAGTCCACCACCGGGGTGATCACCGCCTCCCAGTCGTGCCGGAACGGCAGTCCCTGCTCGCGGATCACCTGCCCCTGCCCCGGTCCGTCGAAGGCGAGGACGTGGTAGCCGCGCGCCACCGCCGCGGCGGCGAGCACGAACCAGGACTCCTCCAGCGTCGAGTCGAAGCCGCTGTTGAAGATCACCGTCGGGCGCGGCTCGCCGGAATCGTCGACCAGGAACAGGTAGCCGGGAAGTCCGGTGTCTCCGAACGGAATCGACACCCGTCGCACCGGGGTCTCCAGCAATTCCGCTGCCTGCGCGAAGGTTTCACGCGAGCGACGTGAGAGTTCCCGCGCCACCGGGTCCGCGGCCGGGTCGTCACGCAGATAGAACTCCGCGGTGCGGTAGTAGTTCGAGGCCCGCAGCAGGGCCTCGCGCGCGCTCATGCGATGCCCCTTGGCCAGGCAGTCCGAGCCGATCGCGTGCACCCGCTCGGCGGTGGCCCGCCACTCGCGCAGCCAGGCCGCCTCGTCGCCGTCGGCGATCCGGTGCGCGGTCGCCAGCACCTCGCCAAGCTCGGCGCCGCCGTGGCGAGCGAAGCCCGCCGAACGCAGCGCCTCGAAGTCGAACGACTCGTCGTCGAACAGGAATTTCATGGGTTTACCTCGATATTTGCGTCGATACGGTTGCGTTTCGTTGTACGGCTGCCACGGTACGACGGCCAACGACGAAACGCAACCGTATCGACGTTGCTATGCTGAACCGATGACGGAGCCGACGACCGAACGCAAGCGCGCCCCGGCCGGCGCCGCGGTGCGCCAGCCACAGGTCACCGCCGCCATCACCGACGCGGCGTTCACCGAGCTGGCCGAACTCGGATACGGGAAGCTGACGATGGAGGGGGTCGCCCGGCGCGCCGGCGTCAGCAAGCCGACGCTGTATCGGCGGTGGCCGACCAAGGAGCAGATGGTGCTCGCGCTCGTCGAGCAGGTCGCGGTGGCGGCGGCCGATGTCCCCGACACCGGCTCGCTGCGCGGTGACCTGCGGGCGTTTCTCGCCACTACCGCAAGCGGTTTCAGTCACCCGCTGGCGGCGCGCATCATCCCCGATCTGCTCGCCGAGGGCATTCGCACGCCCGCCATCGCCGAAAGCCTGCAGTCGGTCGGGCACAGTCGCCGCGCGAAGGTCGGACAGCTGCTGCACCGCGCCATCGAACGCGGCGAACTGTCACCGGAACTGGACCTCGACCTCGCACTGGACCTGTGCATCGCCCCGCTCTTCTGGCGAAAGCTGATGGGCGGCAACCCAACCGGCGATGCGTACCTGGATACGTTGGTACACAGCCTGATCGCCGCGTTCAAGGCGTCCGACGCGACGTCTTGACAGTCGAACGGCGTCGGCCGAGGGGTGTACCAACCCCTCGGCCGACGCCGTTCAACAGGTCAGCGCTTGAACGCGTCCCTGAATTTGTCCGTGGCCCGCTTCAGATTTCCGCGAGCCTGTTCTCGACGACCTTCGCCTTCCAGGCGCCGGTTTCCCGTGGCCCGGCCGACGATCTTCTTGATACTGCCCCGGGCGGCCTGCGCCTGGTGGGCGATCCTGTCTTCGAACCTCATGGCCGGTCCCTAGTAATACCAGCGACGGCCACCGACGGGACGACCCACCGAACCCGCCACCATCAGCACCAGGCCGATGATGAGCAGGATGATGCCCGCGGTGGTGAGCAATCCGATTCCGAGCAGCCACCCGGCGATGAGGAGGATGAGTCCGAGAATAATCATTGTCGTATTTCCTTTTCTCTATGATTATTTCGACGTCGGCGCCTGCGCGCGGGGCGCGCTGCCGGCAGGTACTGCGTCACCGGAACGAGCCGTGGCCGATCGGCGGGTGAACCGGCCCCAGACCGACTCGCGACGCGGCCGCGTCGCGGGTTCGATGGACGGACGCACCACGGGTTCCTTACCAGCCGGTGGCGCGGATTTCCCGAGATCGCGTCGCACCGCCGCGATTTCGCGACGAGACTGGGCGAGCTCGCGACGAGCCACTGCGCTGCGGCGGGAGACCCGCCAAGCACCCGTCAGTACCAGGGCTAGTCCGATCGTCCCGATAGCGCCGACCACGATTCCGTAGCCGAACAGCAATCCGCTGGAGCCGTGGAAATGGAAGTCGAAAACAGCGAAATCATCTGACAGTAAATGATTTTCGCTGCTGTTCGCCACCACACCGGCGACGCCGACGGCCACTGCGGCAATCAGTACGACGAGCCCTATGATGATGATCATGACAATCCTGTTGCGTCGAGTTGTTTGACAACCGGGCTATTCCCGGGGCCGCGACAACCAAACGTAGAAAACGAACTCGACCGCTCGACGGCGTTTGCCCGCCGCGATTCGGTCTATTCGAAGGACATGACCTACACGATCACCCTGCACAACGTTACCCGCGAGTCCGCCTCGGCCATCGAATCCCAGCTGCGTGGCGTCAACGGTGTCGACTCCGTCGACATCGACGTACCGTCGGAGACCGCACTGGTGAACTCCACTCTCACCTACGGCGAGGTACTCGACGCGATCCGCCAGACCGGCGTGGCGGCAAGCTGATTCGATCCGCGCTCGGTCAGCGGCCACCGAGATCGAGTCGCCTGGTCACCCGGTCGACCAGATCCGGTGGCATGCCTGGTTCCCGGCGCGCGGCCAGCGCCTCCCGACGGCCCGCCTCCATGACATCGGCCCTAATGTCCCGTAATTTCTTGGCCACCTTCATGTTCCGCTCTTCCTCGGCCTTGGCGTCGGCGTCCGCGGCCTGCGGGTCGGCACGGGCCATGCGCTGGCGCAGCGCGTCGCGGAATCGCTCGTAATACTCTTCGGGCAGATGCTGTTCCGCCGCAATCTCTTTCAACCGGGACAGCTGTGCTTTGACGACCCGCTCCCACAGCCGACGTTCCAGTTCGCGTTCGCGCTTGGTGTCGGCGTGCACCCCGGTCAGACGGACCACCAGCGGCAGGGTCGGCCCCTGCAGCAGCAGGGTGAACAGGACTACGGCGAACGCGGTGAACAGGATCTCGGTCCGTCCGGGGAAGTCCGCGCCGTCATCGGTGACGATCGGAATGGCCAGTGCCAGCGCCACGGTCGCCACGCCGCGCATGCCCGCCCACCAGGTGACGATGGTCTCGCGCCAGGTGTAGGGCTCGTCGACATCGGACCTGCGCCACCACGCGCGGCCGAGTGCCCACGTGGTCATCAGCCAGACCAGCCGCAGGCCGACGACCACGGCGACCACCGCGCCCGCGCCGCCGAGCAGGCGAGGCCAGTCGTCGCCGGTCGCCTCCAGCACCGCGCCGAGTTCCAGGCCGATGAGTCCGAAGGCGAAGCCGCTCAACAACATTTCGGCGATGTCCCAGAACGAGTCGCCGACCATCCGATAGTCCGGATCGCCGAACTCGGTGACCGCGTCGGTCAGATACAGCGCGCAGACCAGCACGGCGAGCACGCCGGAGCCGTGCAACTGCTCCGCGAGCCCATAGGCCGCGAACGGCAGCAACAGACTCAGTGCCACCCGCCACGTCGCCTCGCCGAGGTAGTCGGTCAGTTTGCTGCCCGCGACACCGAGCACCAGGCCGACAAGGACCGCGACCACCGCCGAGACCACGAACTCCGCCAGCGCTCGCGGCGCCGAGAAATGCCCGCTGACCACCGC
This sequence comes from Nocardia brasiliensis, assembly GCF_011801125.1. Taxonomy (NCBI): domain Bacteria; kingdom Bacillati; phylum Actinomycetota; class Actinomycetes; order Mycobacteriales; family Nocardiaceae; genus Nocardia; species Nocardia brasiliensis. The sequence continues at coordinate 1,470,801 of NZ_CP046171.1, read as the reverse complement.
CTGGATCGCGACGCCGTAGAGCACGATCGCGGTGACGTCGTTGAACAGGCCTTCGCCGCCGAGCACCACGACCAGACGGCGCGGCAGGCCGAGGCTGCCCGCCAGCGCGGTCGCCGCGACCGGATCAGGCGGTGCGACAAGGGCTCCCAGTGCGAACGCGGCCGCGATCGGCAGTCCCGGGTACCAGGCGTGGAACACCGCGGCCACCCCCGCCGCGGTCGCGATGACGAGTCCGACCGCACGCAACGCGATCGGTCCCCAGTTCTCCGCGAACTGCCGCCACGAGGTGCGCCGGGCCGCCGCGTACAGCAGCGGCGGCAACACCAGCGGCAGGATCAGATCGGGCGCGACGTCGACCCGCGGCGCGAACGGCAGCAGCGCCACCACGCAGCCGAACACCGTCATCAGCACCGCCGACGCGACGCCGATCCGGTCGGCCAGCGGCTCGGCGAGGATCGCGGCGAACAGGATGACCAATATCAGCACCAACTGGTCCATGACCGTCCAGTCTGCGGCGCGCCGGGCCGGTTGCCGCTTCGGCACGCCGTGCCGGAGCGATCCCGGAGCGCGGCGCAGCGTCGCTCCCCCGCGGCCGCCGAGCGGGCCCGCTCACATCACCGATGCGCCTCGACCGCTCACCACCGCCGGCTCGGCTCGGGCGCGCGGCGCGCGGGCACCAGTTCCCACCAGGTCACACAGCGCCACACCCATTCCAGCGGGCCGTAGCGGAACAGCTTCAGCCAACCCCAACTGAACAGCGCCTGGACCGCGATGATCGCGGCCGCCAGGCCCAGCAGCAGGGCGTATCGGTCCGAACCGGTCAAACCGATGTGCGGGGCGATCAGCAGCACCAGGGCCGTCGCGCCGATGTAGTTGGTGAGCGCCATCCGCCCCAGGGGCTCGAGCACCTCCGAGAGCACCGCGCCCGCTTCGGTGCGCAGCACCAGCAGCAATCCGGTCAGATACGCGAGGGCGCCGAGCAGGCCGGCGACCGCGGGGATATTGCTGGCCAGCAGGTCAAGATAGGAGATGCGGAACTCCAGCACGGCCGCCACCACGGCGGCGGGCAGGGCGAGCGCGAACACCGCGGCGATCTGCCTGCCGCGCTCGTCGAGGGTGTCCGCGATCCCGTAGCGGGCGGTCGCCAGGCCGAGCAGGAACAGTCCCGGCACCAGACCGAAGCCGCCGCCGAGCACCACCGCCACGCCCACCCCCGCCGCACCGAGCAGCAGCACCAGCCAGTCCGGCAGGCTCGTGGCGGGCAGCAGGATGACCAACCCGACGATCGCGTAGGGCAGCAGCGCCTCGCCCGGTTGGGACTGGTGGTGCGCGAACCCGAGCACGCCGAGGGCGACCAGGCGCCGGATCAGCACCAGCCGCGGCCGGTCGGTCCGCGCCGACGCGCTGTCCAGGAACAACGCGAAGCTGAGCCCGAACAGAAAGGAGAAGATCGGAAAAAACCGTCCCTCGAACAGGATCGAGAGGACATGTCGCAGCGGGATCAGCTCACCCGGCGCCTTCACCGCGGTCATGTCGGTGAGCTGCCAGATGTTGACGACCAGGATCCCGCACAGGGCGAATCCGCGCACGGCATCGAGTTCGTGGATGCGTAATCGGCCGGGATCGTTCTGCATGCGTCTCAAACTAACCACCGAATCCGCGCGCACCGCGCATCTGCGGACGAGATGTCGCCCACACACTTCATGCATTAACTGTTAGTGCGTTAATCTTGGAGGCGACCCACGAGGAGGACAGATGGAGATCGAGGATCCGCTGCAGCTCGATCGGCAAGTGTGTTTCGCGCTGGCGGTGGCCAATCGCGCGGTACTCGCGGTCTATCGGCCGTTGCTGGAGCCGCTCGGGCTCACCCATCCGCAGTATCTGGTGATGCTCGCGCTGTGGGGCGAGGCGCCGATGTCGGTCAAGGCGATCGCCGAGGCCATCCAGTTGGACTCCCCGACCCTGTCGCCACTGCTCAAGCGGCTGGAGAGCGCCGGGCTGATCAGCAGGGAACGCGACAGCCGCAACGAACGCAACCTCGTGGTGAACCTGACCCCGGCCGGGGTCGCCCTGCGCGAGCAGGCGCTACAGATTCCGCCCGCCGTGGTCGAGCGGCTCGGGGTGAGCATGGCCGACCTCGAGGAACTGCGTGACGTACTCACCCGCGTCAACACCGCGGCCCGCCGAACCGTGCCCGCCTAGCATCCCGAGGAGTTCGCGCATGTCCCGAGAACAGCGACGGCCCAACCCGATTCAGTGGTTCGGTTATGCCTTCGGGCGTCGGCTGCCCGATTCCATGATCGACTGGGTGCGCCGTGACCTCACCGGCAAGTACGCGGTCCCAAGACATCTGGTGCGCGGGCTGATCCCGTTCACCCCGCTGTTCGCGGTCTTCCTGCTCTTCCCCGGTGAACTGTGGCTGCGCGGGTCGATGGTGCTGCTCGCACTGCTGCTCGCCCTGTTCTACACGGTGTCGTTCATGCCGATGAACCGTGCGCACCGGCTGGCCAAGCACGGCCTGCCCGCCGACCTGGAGAATCCGCGACGCGCCCGCCGCCGGGCCGAGGAACGCGCGAGATACGCCGCCCAGCACCCTCATTGAGCGCCGAGGACATCTACCGGCGCGGTGGCCGGCGCCCCCGCCGCCGCCCGGTAGATCGCGCGGGCGGCGCCGTCACCGTCGCCCGCACCCGCCCCCGCTGCCGCCACGGCACATGCGCGGGCCGAACATCCTGTCGTGCCCATCGTTTCCGCATCGCCGACCACTCAGTGCAGGGCCCAGGGGGCGATATCACGAACCGCGCGACATCCATCGTCTTCGAGGTCCCCCACCGCGACAAAGTCCAACCAGTTCCGCACCGCCCGCACCAATGTCCACCCCCGCGCCCGCTCAGGATCCAGGCGCGCGCCGTCGACAATCGCCGCGAACCTGTCATCCAGCGACGACTCCGCGCGGCGGTTCCACAGCAGTGACAACGTCGTGAATTCCGGATCGCCGACGAGCGGTTTCGGATCGATCACCAGCCACGGCTCCCGCGCGCCCCCGAGCACGTTCGCGTAGTGCAGATCCTCGTTGACGAGCAGTCGAGCGGCGCTCGGTCCCCACTGGGCGCAAGCGTCCACAGCCGCGTCGAGCAGCCTACGCGGGAACGGTTCGCCCAAACGCCGCCAGTCCCTGGGCAATTCGGTGATCCACCGTTCGGCTTCGTCCCGCAGGTCCCGACCGAGGCCCGGCGGCGCCGGAATGGCGAGGCGCCGCAGCAAGCCGGAGATGATGCGCACCGCGTCCCCGATCGGCGCATCCGCCAGCGTGCGCGTGGCATCGAGGCGTTCCAGCAGCAGCACGCCGCGCTCCGGGTCGCTGTCCAGCAGCCGTACCGCCCCCGCTCCGCGCCAGGCGGCGAGTGCGGTCGGCTCGTCGCGAGTCTCCGCGGTCACCAGCGTCAGTTTCAGTACGGCGGGGGTGTTGTCCGCTGTCCGCATAGGGAGTACCAAGCCTACGAACCCGTGGGTCAGTGGGCCGTCGGGGGTCAGGTGCCATCGGTCGGCAAACTCCGCGGCGAGGGCGGGTACACCGGTCAGCCAGGTGGAAGCGCGGGGGCCCTCGTAGGTGACCAGCTGTTCAGCAAACTGGGTCGGGACAACTATCACCTTCTCAGCGTCCCAGGGGTGTCCACCTATTTTCGTGCCGTCAGCGTACGGCGGGCACCGGCGGGGGCGGGGGCGGGAACCCGGGCAGCGGCGGCACGAAGATCGGCGCCGGCGGCGGTACGGGCGGTGGCTCGGGCGCGACCGGCGGCTCCGGCTCCGGTGCGGGCTGCGGGGCGGGGGCGGGCACGACCGGCGGCGCGGGCGCCGGGGCAGGCGCAGGATCGCCGGCGGGCTCGCAAAGCCATCCTCCGCCGGGGCTCAGCCCCCACTGCGCGACGATCCCGTCGTGCGAACAGTCGTCACCCACTCGATGAGCGTCACGTCCCTGTCCCCGCGGCACGCACATCCACTGGCCGTCGCGCAGATCCCACTGCGCGACGATGCCGCCCGCCGAACAGTCGTCCCCGATCATGCGCGCCGATTGCGGGGCCACCGGCGACGGTCCGGGTGACTGCAAGGTAGCGGGCCCACGATGGACCGTGATGGTCGGTGTCGGGCTCATCTTGGTCGAGCTCCGAGTCGACATCGAACCCGGCTCGCGCTCCTTGGCCTTCTCACTCGACTGGAACAGCAGACCGACCGCCACCACCAGCGCGAGCACCGCGGCGACCACGGCCGCGACGGCCAGCATGCGCGAATCGTCGCCCCGCCCGCCTTCGGGTGTCGCCATCGAAACCGCCTTCACTGCTGGGACAGGAAATACCGGTACGAATGCACAGCTGATCAGAACGGGAGGTTACCTGAGAGTTGCTGAATGGCTCGGCATTACTGCTTGGGCAGCGCGCCAGTCACTCCCCCGACGTCGGCGACCTTCCAGCCGTTGTTCGGGTCCACGTTCACGGTGTAGGTGGCGGTGGTCTGCGCGCCCTCGGGGGTCTGCGCGCTGGTCGATGTGACGTTCAGAAAGACGTTGACCTTGTAGATCCCGTTGTCGGTGCTCATCACCTTCGCGGCGATCGGGCTCGAGGTGGAGGTCCACTTCAGCGGCACCAGGATGTCCTGCAGCTTCGACGCGGTCGCGTCGAACTTGTTGGCCAGCTGCGGGGTGGTGTTGGTCTTGAGCTTGGCGACCCAGGAGTTCACATCCTGGAAGTCGATGTTGGAGGCGCCGACCGCGTAATCGGTGGCGACCTGTTCGGCACGCTGGTTCGCGGCGGCCGCGGCGTCGCGATCGCTGAGCTCACCGCGCGCGGAGAACCACAGCCCGGCGAACACGACGGTCGCGGCCAGCAGCGCCACCAGGGCGGCGCCGGTCACGATCGTGGACAGCCGGATCGAGACGGTCCGCACGTCCCTGGCCGGTGCGGCCGCGGTGTCGTTTTCCTCGGTTGCCGGCTTCGGTTCGGTCACAACGTCGTTCGACATCGCGGCCTCCTTTCCTACTTGATCGCGACCCGCACCTTGACGGCGCCGTCGGCGTCGACATCGGCGAGGGCCTGGGAGATCAGATCTGAGATATCGATCCGCGGCGCGGCCGCGACGATCGCGTCCACCAGCGGGCGCAGCACCGGAGCGAGCGAACTCAGCTCCGGCTGCAACTCGCGCAAGGTGGCGATGGTCTTCTCGGTGAACGGGGCGACACCGTTGCCGGTGGTGTACTGCTCGATCGACTGACCGTCGACCATCGTGCCCACGTGGTCGACCAGGTTGCTCACCGCCTGAGCGAACTTCAACCACTCGGGTGCGGCGGCGCTGAACGACGGGCCGACCCAGTCCATGTTGGTCGCCGTGCTCTGCAAACTGTTGAGCAGCGAGACGATCTGCGGGTTGCGGCTCATGACCGCCGCGGCGAGCAGATCGCCCGAGCGGGCGAGATTGGGGATCGCGCTGTCGGTGCCCGCCAGCGACTGTTCCGCCGTGTTCACCAACGAGCTGACCACCTGGGGGTCGAGCTGATTCAGCGTCCGGGTGGCCAGCCGGGCCACCTCAGGAATCGACAGCGGCATCCGCACCGCGCTGGTCCGCAACTGCTGACCGTCCCGGATGTACGGTCCGCCTTCGGAATTCGGGCGGAACTCGACGTACGGCTCACCGAGTGCGGACAGGTGCTCGATGGTCACCGTGCTGTCGGTGGGCACCCGGCGATCGGCGACGAGCTTCATGCCGACCTCGACGCCGCCCGCGCTGTTGGTCACCGACTCGACGCGACCCACCTCCATGCCGGTGAGCAGCACCGGGGAGCCGACCGCGAGCCCACCGGAGTTGGTCAGCACCATCGTCGCCTCGGTGTACTCGGCGAGCGGATCGACCCGCACCACGCCGAAGGTCAGATAGCCCGCGCCGAGCACGACGATGGCGGCGATGCCGCCGAGCGAGGCAAGGGGCCCGAGCTTCATCGGACGACTCCGATCATGCGTAGCGTCTGGATGATCCGGTCCGTCTGGTCCTGCGCCGACACCACGTCCGCACCCTCGGCCCGCACTCCGACGATGTTCACCTTCGGGCCACGCTCCGCGAACGGAATGACCTTGTCGCGCAACAGCGAGACCAGTGCCCGCAGATTCGACGGCTGACTCAGATCCAGCGGGCGGGCCGAGGCCAGCAGGGGCAGGAAGGCCTGCACGGCGCCCTCCGCGTTGCTCAGCATTGGAGCCAGCCAGGTGAGCGAGGTGCCGATCGGACCGAGCTGGTCGAAGATCTTGGTCACCCCGATGATGGACGGCGCGATGCCGTTCATCTGGTCCACCGACTCCTGGCTGAGCAGCTGCGCGAGCTCGGGCCGGATCTTGTGCAGGACAGTCGAATTGTTGTCGATGCCGTCGAGCAGCGAGTCGAGTTCATCGAGGTGATTGCCGAGGTCGACGGCGTCGTCGGCCATGGTCTTGCCGATCTGCGCGGTGCGGGCGGTATCGGCGGGCAGCACATCGTTGAGCTGTTTGATGGTGTCCTGCACCTGCTGTACCGCGCCGCCCTGGGTGAACGTGGCCAGCGCGGCCATCGTGTCCTCCAGCTGCACAGGCGGTTTCGTCTGGGCCAGGCCGATGGTGCCGCCTTCGGGCAGCAGTGTGCCGAAGCCGTCGGTCGGGGTGAGCAGCGCGAGGTGGATGTCGCCGAGCACGGTGTTCTGCCGCAGCTCGGCACGCGTGGTCTCGGGTAGCCGCACCGACTTCGAGATCATGGCGTCGACCACCACATAGCCGCCGCGCCCGCCTGCCTTGGCCGGATCCACCACCGAAACACCGGAAACCGTGCCGACCTGAGCGCCGTTGGCCATGATCTTGGCGCGGGCAGGCAGATTCAGCACGTTCTCGAACTGGATCGCGATGTGATAGGTCGGGCCGGAGATCTCGGCACCCGGCACGGGCACCGACGCGGGATCGAAAGCACAGCCGGAGGCGGGCAGCGCCACCGCCAGAACCATGGCCACACCGACCGCGAAACGCGCTCCCCGCCTGCCGCTTTCGCGGCGGACACGCTGGAACGAAACGACAACGCGGCCGGTCTCGTCACGGCACAGTTTCATCGGGTACCCACCAATCCGAACACCAGCGCCGCCACGTCGACCTGCGCCAATCCGCCGTCGGCGGTGCACCGACCGGGCACAAGCGCGTTCACCGCCGCGCAGACCTGGTCCGCGTTCTCCTGCGGCAGCGCGACCTTGGGCGGGGCGTAGGTGATCCCGGCGGCGCCAACGGTGCGGAACGCGTCGGTCAGCACCGGCGTCATCGAGACGACCTGGGCCAGCGAGCCGACCCGGGCACGCAGGAACTTCACCAGCGGCACCGTAAAATCGAGTGCCTTCGACAGCGGTCCGCCGAAGGCCATGGTCAGGTCGTTCAGCACCGGAAGCAGCTGCGCCAGACCGTCGATCACCTCGGCGCCCGGCTCCAGCAGGGTGGTGCGCGCCGTCACCAGTACCGGCGCCAACCGGGTGAACATGGATTCGATATCGCCCCAATGTTCTTCGACCTTCTTACCGACCGAGGAGAAGGCATCGAAGACGCCGACCAGGTGCGCAATATCGGCGTCGGGCGAGGCCATGGCGCCGCTCAGCTGCTTGATGATCTCGTTGATCTGCGGCCCGGTCCCCGCGGTGGCCGCGTTCAATTGGGCCAAGCCGTTGGCCAGCGCGTTCGGCGTCTTGGCGTCCGGGCCCGAGATCTCCGCGGACAGCTTCGCGACCGCGTCGAGCGTCTCGGTGACGCTCTTGGGCGTCATCGTTTTGGTGATGCACTGCCCGGAATCCCAGCGCGCGGTGTCCTTTCCGGTGGACACAACGGCGAGCTGGCGGGCCGCGACGATGCTGTCGGCCAGCGTGGTGGCGCCCGCGTCGGCATAGACCGGTTTGTCGGCCTCCACCGCGAAATCCACCCGCATCGCTTTGCCTTGCGGCGCAATGGCGGTCACCGTGCCGACCGGGATGCCGCGCATGGTCACCTGATTGCCGACATACAGCCCGACGGTGTCGGGCATGATCGCACAGTAACTTTCGGTCTTCTTCAGCGGATCGAAGGCGACGAAGTAGGCGACGACGACGAGCAGCACCGCGACGGCCGCGCCCGAGACCGACATGAACGCGCGGGATCCGAGGATCTTGTGCAGCATCAGCAGTCCTTCCCCGGCACCGGAATACACACCCGCGCGGGCGCGGTGATCGTCTGGCCTGACTGGTCGACGCGCACCCCGTCCTCGGGGATGGCCAGCGCGGACACCTTCTGCTGCATGTCCTGCACCGAGCCGACGACCGGATCGAACCGGTTCAGCAATTCCTCCAGCCGCGGCAACGCGTCGAAGAGCTGCTGCAACTTGGCTTTCGCCGCCGCGTAGGTCGGCGCGATCGCCGCCGCCTTGTTCAGGACCTGGTTCAGCAGACGGATGGACTCGCTCAACTCCGCGCGCTTGGACAGCACCAGATCCTCCAGCAGGTTAGTGGCCTGCACCAGCCTGCCCAGCGAACCTTTCGCGCCGTCGTACATGGTGGTGTACTCGTCGGCGTTCGCGATCGCCTTGGAGATCATCACGTGCTGGCGGTTCAGGTCGTCGACGAAGCTGTTGAGGCTGTCGAGCGTGGTGCGCAGCGTGTCGGGTGCCTGGGCGACCGAGGTGCCGAGCGCGGCCAGGTTACGCCGCAGGGTGTCGCCGTCGATCTTGCGCAGCGGCTCCGCGGCGTCCTGGAAGGTCTGCACCAGGCTGTACGGCAGCCGGACCCGGTCGACCGGAATATGCTTGCCGCCCAACGGCTTCGAGCCGGACGGGAACAGCGCCAGGTAGTTGCCGCCGACGATGGTGAGCATGCGCACGTCCAGTGTCGACTCGTCACCGACGAACACCGCCGAGTCGACGGTGAACCGCATGATCACCCGATCCGGTTTCAGCTCCAGCGATTTCACCGAGCCGACACTGATGCCGGCGACCCGGACGTCGTCGCCGACCTGCACCGACTGCGCCTCGGCCAGCTCGGCGGTATAGGTCTTCTTGCCGAACGGGACGACGTAGAGCACGCCGACCGCGATGGCCAGGATGGCGACGAGCGCCACACCGATCAGCCCGAGCCGGATCTCGCGCCGCGTCGTCTCCGCCTCGCCGACCACCCGGCGGCCCTGGAAAAGCCTGCTCACCCAGCGCATACCGCCACCTGCTGTCCTGCGATCAAGACACCGAGCACCTGCGGCACATCGGCCTGTCCCTTGGAGCACCGCGGCTTCCAGCCCGCCGCACCGGATTTGGGAATGGCCGCGTCGAAGCCCGCGAGCAGGCCTGGCAGCTTGTCGAACACCTCGAGCGCCTGCTGCGGATCGGGGAAGATCTTCTGGATCAACGCGTTCACGTCGTCGGGGCTCTGCAGCCCGAGCGCGTCGAACAGGTTGTTCAGCGGACCGAGCACCGACGGCGCGGACGCCGCGAAATCGGCGAGTCCGTTCATATTCGACTGCAAGCCGGAGATGATGTCGGCGAGCCGGGCCAGAATCGGCACCATGTAGTGGATCTTGCCGCCCGCCGTCTCGTGCAGGTCCGAAAGATTCTGCAGCACCACGTCGATCACCTGCTGGCGGTCCTTCACGTGCGCGGCCAGTTTGTCGATCGCCTCCAGCGCGGGGCCGATCCCGTTGCCGTCACCCTCGATCAGCGCGACCATGCTCGCGCTGAACTGGTTGATCTCCTCGGGCGAGAGGGTGGCCAGCACCGGCTTCAAGCCATTGAACATGCTGGTGACATCGAAGGAGGGCACGGTGTGGTCGATGCCGACGGTGGCGCCACCGGCCAGGCGCTTGCCCGGCTGCGGCTGTTGCTGCAGGTCGATATAGCGCTGTCCGGTGAGATTCTGGTAGCGGATGGCCAGCTTCGAGTTGTCGTAGATCGGCGCATCGGTCTTGAGCGACAACATGACTCGGGCCTGCGTACCGACCAGCGAGATGCCGTCGACCTTGCCGACCTGCACGCCGTACATGCGCACGTCGTCACCGACCTTGAGGCCGTTGGCGTCGGTGAACAGCGCGGCGTGCGCCTCGGTGGGACCGGCGACCGGGCGCTTGATCGCCGTGCAGACGACGATGAGCACCCCGATCATCACCACCGCGAACAAGCCGAGCCGCCACGCGGCGGCGCCCACCCTCATCGCACACCTCCCAGCAGCGGTGCCAGCACCGGCATGCCACTGACATCGATCTCAGTGTTCAGGACAGGTCCGTCCGGGGTGTCGGGCATCGCCGCACGCAGACGCCGCAGCAGTTCGGTGAGCTCGGCGCCCGACTGCGCCGGCCGCGGCACCATCTGCGCGAGCAGCTCTAGCACCGGGCCGAGCATGTCGGTGACACCGGACAGGCCCGCGCCCGCCGCGGCGCCGAGGCCCGCGATACCCGGCAGCAGCCGGTCGGTGTGCATCCGCACGCCCGCGTCGAAGGCCTCCCGATCACGTTGCAGCCGTGGGTTGTTGCGCAGCGTGTACACCATCAGTTCGTTGGCGCCCGCGAAGTCGCCCGCGCCGTAGAACGCGGGGCCTAGCGCGCCCGCCAGCTGTGATGGCGGCATCCGCTGGGTGTCGGTGACGATCTGGGCCACCTGGATGATCGCCTGCGCCAGCGGGGTGAACGCCTTCATATCGCGCGAGACCTGGTCGATCACCGTGGCCACCTGCGGCGTGAGCACCGAATCACCGGTCTGCGACAGGCTGCGCAGCATGCTGCCCATGGTGGCGTCGAATACCGCGTCGGTGTGCGCGCCGGTCAGGTCGATCACGCTGTCATCGCGCAGCGCGGATCCGCCCGGACCGCGGCGCAGTCCGATCTCGCTGATGCCGAACAGGTTGGCGGGCGCGTAGTCGACCAGCAGGCTGTCATCGAGTCCGTGCAGTTGGGTTTCGTTCAAGCGCAACGTGATCCGCTGGGTGCCGCGTTCGTCCGGCGCGATCGCCTCGACCGTGCCGATCTGCACCCCGTCCAGCCGCACCGGGGTGCCGGCGAGCACACCGTCGCCGATCTGCTCGGTGTGCAGCGTGACGTGTAAACCGCCGTCGGAGCGCAGCTCTCGATACAGCACCACCGTGGCGAGCACGGCGAGCAGCACCACGAAGGCGACCACGCCGATGAGCCTGGTCCTGCGCTGATCCACCGCCACTCCGGGCATTCCGTAACTAGGCATCCGCGGCTACCCCGTGAAGCTGATCGTCGCGTTGAAACCCCACAGCACGATGGTGAGGACCATGTCGATGGCCACGATCGCCACCGAAGAGGCGCGCACCGCACGCCCGGACGCGATGCCGACGCCCTCGGGACCGCCGGTGGCGAAGAAGCCGTAGTAGCTGTGGATGAGGATCACGACGGTGGCGAAGATGGCCACCTTGATCACTGCGGCGACCACGTCGAACCCGGAGACGAACTGGAAGAAGTAGTGGTCGTACACGCCTGCGGACTGCCCGTGCACCAGCGTGATCAGCCCGCGGCAGGACAGGTAGGCCAGGATCAGGCCGATCAGGAAGGTCGGCACGATCGAGATCGCGCCCGCGATCACCCGGGTGGTGACGACGAAGGGCACCGAGCGCAGGCCCATCGCCTCGAGCGCGTCGATCTCCTCGGAGATCCGCATCGAGCCGATCTCCGCGGTGATGCGGCAGCCCGCCTGCGCGGCGAAGCCGATGGCGGCGGCGATCGGCGCGAGCTCGCGGGTGGTCGCGTAGGCGGAGACGATGCCGGTGACCGGGCCCATGCCGAGCATGTTCAGCATGGTGAAGGATTCGACCGCCACCGAAGCGCCCATCACCAGGCCGAGCACGATCATCATCGGGACTGTGCCGCCGCCGACGATGACCGAGCCGCGGCCCCAGGTCATATCGGAGATGATGCGCAGCGTCTCGTCGCGATAGTGCTTGAGCGTCGCGGGAATCGAGGAGAGCACCTGCCAGACGAAGGCGAGCACGAAGCCGAGCGCCTCGAAGCGGCGCAGCAGCAGACCGCGACGGTGATAGAACCGCGAGAGCTTGCCCAGCCCTTTGGGCACGTAGGTCGAGGCGGACATGGTCAGACCAGCCTGGTGGGCAGGAACATCTCGACGACCTGGGTGACGCCCAGGTTGACGATCGCGATCGAGACGACCGAGAGCACCACGGCCGCGTTCACCGCGTCGGCCACGCCGCGCGGCCCGCCCTTGGCCTCCAGCCCGCGCTGGCAGGCGATGACCACCACGAGGAAGCCGAACAGCGCCGCCTTGAGCAGCGACACCCACACGTCGGCGACGGTGGTGAACGAGCCGAAGGTCGCCCAGTAGCTGCCGGGGGTGACGTTCTGACCGCCGACCGCGACCGCGTAACCCGCGACGATGCCGACGAAGATGATGAGGATGTTCAGCAGCGGCGCCACGAAGATCATCGCGACCAACCGCGGGATCACCAGGCGTGGCACCGGACTGATGCCCATGGTGTTGAGCGCGTCGATCTCCTCGCGGATCGTGCGCGCGCCGAGGTCGGCGGCGATCGCGGCCGCACCCGCGCCACCGAGCAGGAAGCCGGTGGCCAGCGGCGCGCCCTGCTTGATCACGCCGAGGCCGCCCGTCGCGCCGAGCAGTGAGTCCGCGCCGAGGGTGTGGATGAGATTGCCGACCTGGATCGAGACGATGACGCCGAACGGGATCGCGATCAGGATCGCGGGTATCGCTGTGACGGTCACCAGGCGCCACGCCTGGGTGATCGCTTCTCGCCACTGGAACTGACCGCGCACGATCCCGGTGACCGCGCCGGTCGCCGATTCCCGTGCGATGTCCACCGCGCGACCGAAGGTCCGCAGCGAAGAGACGACCGTGTCGGAGAAGTTCTTGCGGACGACACGGACGGCAGCGGCGCTCGAGCGAGCCCGGGTCACCGACGGCACGCGCTACCCCGACCGAACCGGTGTGTCTCGAGCTTCAAAATCGCACTCTCCATGATGGGCGTCACTTCCACATGAAGCTATCGGTGACCATAGGTCACAGTAAAGCCGGTCACGGTGTGAGCATCGCCTCTAAAACACTTGCTGGCAGCTTGCGTGATCCGCAGGTCAAAGGCTCAACTTCGAAGTCGATTCCCATTCTGGAACGAGTTATCAGCACAGATCGGCTATTGCGGTGACCGACACCACGTAGCTCAGCTAACACTGAGCAAGATAACGGCACGGTCACGGGCGCCGGGCGCTACGGACTGGCGGCCAAGAAGACGAAGGCGGAGAACAGCGCGAGGTGCACACCGCCCTGCAGCAGCGTGGCTCGGCCGGGCACCACGGTGAGCGTGCCGACGATGACGGTCAGGCCGAGCAGCACCATCTGGGTGGCGCCGAGCCCGAGCTCCAGCGGACCGTCGAGCCAGATGGTCGCGACCGCGATCACCGGAATAGTCAGGCCGATACTGGCCATGGCCGAGCCGAGCGCGAGATTGAGACTGATCTGCACCCGATCCCGGCGGGCCGCGTTGACGGCGGCGAGCGTCTCGGGAAGCAGCACCAGCATCGCGATCACCACACCGACCGCGGACTGCGGCAACCCGGCCGAGACCACGGCCGACTCGATGGACGGGGAGACGACCTTGGCCAGTCCGACCACACACACCAGCGCGACGAACAGCAGGAGCAGCGCGAGCAGCGCGGCCTTGGCGGTGGGTCGCGCGTCGTGCGCGTCGTCGTCGGTGACCACGCCGTCGCCCTCGACGGGCAGGAAGTCGTCCGGATGCCGCACTGTCTGCACCATCACGAACAGCCCGTAGAGCGCGAGCGAGGCGACGGCGGCGAAGGCGAGCTGCGCGGCGGAGAACTCCGGCCCCGGCGTGCTGGTGGTGAAGGTCGGCAGCACGAGGCTGAGCGTGGCCAGCGTCGCCACGGTGGCCAGCGCGGCGCCGGTGCCCTCGGCATTGAACACCGCCACCCGGCGGCGCACCGCACCGACCAGCAACGCGAGGCCGACGATGCCGTTGCAGGTGATCATCACCGCGGCGAACACAGTGTCCCTGGCCAGCGAGGCGGCCTTGTCCCCACCGGAGATCATGAGCGTGACGATGAGCGCGACCTCGATGACGGTCACCGCGACGGCGAGCACCAGCGACCCGAACGGTTCGCCGACCCGGTGCGCGACCACCTCCGCGTGATACACCGCCGCGAGCACCGCGCCGATGAGGGCGGCGGCCACCACGATCACCGCCACGCCGGACAGACTTCGCCCCCAGGTGAGCGCGAGGGCGAGGGCGGCGAGCAGGGGAACGACGACGGTCCAGCGGTCGGTCAACACACGGATCATGGGATCCATCGTTGCAGCAAACCCTCCGCACACAGGTCAGAGCGGTGTCAGCGGGCGATTTGCCGGTTTTCGACGGCCACCGCCCGGCCTGGGACGTGGTCCGTGGCCGGGCGGCGCGTGAGTCAGTGGTCCCGCAGGGCGTACCCGCTCGCACCGGTCGGCCGGACCGCGATGGCCACCCGATCCTTCGCGTCCGGCGGCACCACCGAGCCGCGGCCGTACCGCTCGGCCAGGCGGGTGTAGAGGGCGCCCTCGGGATCGTCGTCGACATGGTCGACCACACCGCGCACCTCGATGTACCGATAGGGATTGTCCGGATCGAAGATCGAGATCGAGACGCGCGGCTCCTGGGCGAGGTTCTTGAACTTCTGCCGGAAGTTGGTGTGGGTGAACCAGATGTACTCGCCGTCCCACACGAACCACATCGGGTTCACCTGCGGCGCCCCGTCCGGCCGCGTCGTGCCGAGGCTCGCGTAGATCGGGCGCTCGAGCAGGTCGCGGGCCTTCTCGGGAATCTCGTAGGTCGGCATACACCCTCCAGTCGTGTGCGGTCTGCGGGACCTCGCGGGTCACCGGAGGATATGACATCGACGAGCGCCGATTTCTTCCACGCGCGGCCCACATTCATCCCAGCTCTACGCCTGGGGGCCGCCAACAGGTACGTTCAGCCCAGCCGAACGAATTCGTGCCCCCACTGGCGGGGGCAGATTCCCGGGCGACGAGCCGATACCCTGGCTCCGCCTTTATCGAGACGACCAGCAGCGGGGGCTCATGTCATACCCACCCGGCCAGTATCCCGGGCAGCCTTACGATCCACACGCTCCGCAGAAACCAGCCGAGGGCGGGCAACAGGCTTCCGATCAGCAACGCTCGGATCCGACGATGCTGAATCCAGCGCATCAGTCGGGTCCGGGACACCAGCAGGTGCCGCCTGCCGACCCCACCGTGCTCAATCCGATGAGCCAGCCGGTGCCGCCGGCGGACCCGACGCTGCTCAATCCCATGAGCCAGGCCGACCCCGCCTACCAGCAGGCGCCACCGCCCGCGGATCCCACGCTGCTCAATCCCATGGGTCGGCAACCGTACGGCCAGCCCTACGGTCCGCAGGGCCAGCAGTATCCGTCGGCTCCGCAGTATCAGCAACCGCCGCAATACCAGCAGCCGCAATACCAGCAGCCGCCGCAGCAGTTCGCGCCGCAGCAGGGCGCGTTCCCGCCCGGCCCGCCCGGCCAACATCCCCCGCAGTACCCGCCGGGCGGCTCCGGGTCGGGCGGTGGCGCCGGCGGAAAGGTGCTCGCCGCAGTCGGTTCCGTGCTGTTCACCGTGCTGGTGATCGCGGGCATCATCGGGCTGAAGGTGTGGAAGAACAACGCCAAACAGGATCGCTACGACGCGAGCGGGACCAGCACCTCCACCAGCCAGTCGGCCTCGGGGTACATCGACTCGTCCACGACGCCGAGCCCCTGGCCGAGCGTCAAAGCGCCCCCACCGACCACGGCGCCGACCACGACACCGCGGGTGACGACCACCTGGATCGCGGCGACCTACAACGAGGAATCCAGCGAGGTGCACTGGGCCAGAAGCACACTCAGCCAGGAGGCGGCCGCCGCCCAGGCACAGCTCACCTGCGGCCCGACCTGCCAGGAACCGGTGTGGTCGAAGGACGGCTGCGTCGCGTTCGCGTTCGGTCAGAACAACGGCTGGGGCTCGGACTGGGGCGCCACCATCAACGAGGCGCAGGACAAGGCCGTCGCCCGCGCGCAGAGCACGTGGAACATCCAGGGCCCGTTCAAGTTCTGGTCCAAATGCACCAAGGACTAGGCGACGCGATTAGTCGGTAGGCGAACGCAGTACGGCGATTGGGCATCGTGCCCGGATTACCCGGGCATGCGTAGTGCATTGTGCGGAAAGCGTTTTGGGCATGTTGCCGCAATGACGACCACCGCACCCGGCAATCCCACGAATTGCTGAAAATGCCACATTCCATATGTGAGACACGCCATAGAGTCCTGGTCCCCCGCATTACTCAGTACACCAGGACATCTCATGCCTACTGCATCCCACCGTCCGCGCGGCGTCGTGATCGCCGCGGCCGCCGCGGCACTCTGCCTAGCTCTGCCCGCTTCCGCCCACGCGGCGGGAGCGATCAATTTCGCACCGAAAGTGGATTCGCCTTCCGGCGGCCAGTTTCCGTCATGGGGACCGGGGCCGTCGCCGATCGGCACGGTCACGGCCGATTTCAACGGCGACGGCAAGGCCGATATCGTCGCGGCCGATTTCCAAGGGGCCGGACCGATCCTGATGACCGGCAAGGGAGACGGCACCTTCAACGCCGGCACCAGGGTGGGCGATGTCGGCATCGGATTCGGCGCGGTGGCGGCGGGCGACCTGAACGGGGACGGCAAACCCGATGTCGTCGCGCAGGCCTGGACCACCATCGCGACCTTCCTGAACAATGGCAACGGCACCTTCGCCGCCGCCAAGAAGTACACGACACTCGAAGGCGCGCAACAGGAAGTGATCGTCGCCGACGCCAACGGCGACGGCAAGGCCGATGTGCTCAGCCTGGTGCCCACCGGCGTGAAGACCTGGATCGGCAAGGGCGACGGCACCCTCGACGGCGGGCCGACCAGCTCGGTGCTCGGCACACCGTCGGCCTTCACCGTCGGAAAGTTCAACTCCGACAACAAACTAGACCTCGCGATCAACAACACGGTGCTGCAGCAGGTGCAGA
The DNA here is from genome assembly GCF_011801125.1 of Nocardia brasiliensis. Classification (NCBI taxonomy): domain Bacteria; kingdom Bacillati; phylum Actinomycetota; class Actinomycetes; order Mycobacteriales; family Nocardiaceae; genus Nocardia; species Nocardia brasiliensis. The sequence continues at coordinate 1,453,727 of NZ_CP046171.1, read as the reverse complement.
TCTTCACCGGTAACGGCGACGGCAGCTTCGCCCGCCGCGACGCGACCACCTCCGGCTTGATCACCGAGGACATCCGGGCCGGCGACTTCGACGGCGACGGCATCGACGATGTGATCACCGCCGACTCGTTCTCCTTCAGCACGACGCTGCTGCTGTGCAACGGTCAGGGCGGCTTCAAGAAGACCGACCGGGTCGCGCTGTCCGGGCTCGGCCCGACCAGCATCGCGGTCGCCGACTTCGACAAGGACGGCAAGCTCGACGCCGCGATGTCGGCGGTGCTCAACTCCAAGATGGTGATCTTCGCGGGCAAGGGCGGATCCGTCGGCAAGACCGGCGAGTTCGCCGTCACGTCGCAGCCGCAGACGCCTGCGGTCGCCGACTACGACGGCGACGGCAAGCTGGACATCGTGGTCGCGGGCAGCGCGAACGCCGTGTCGTTCCTGAAGAACATCAGCTGAGCCGGTTCACCACAGCGAGGTCGGGGTGCGGTTGTCGTCGAACGGCAGGAAGCCGTCGACGGTCGCGTTGACCCGCAGACTGTTCACCCCGATCTCGCCGCCGTGATTGTCGAGGAAGGCCACGTCGGAGGCGTCGCGCCCGGTGGCGATCCGCACCAGTGTGGATCGCGGCGCCAGGCCGGTTGCGTCGAAGGCGCGCCAGGCTCCGTCGACGTAGGCCTCGGCGACCGCGTGGAAGTCCATGGGTACACAGCCGGGCGCGTAGACCGACACCACCCGGGCGGGCACCTTGACCGCACGCAACAGCGCGACGACCAGGTGCGCGAAATCCCGGCACACGCCCGCACCGGAGAGCAGCGTCTCCACCGCGCCGTCGATCGGGTCGCTGCTGCCCGCGACGTAGCGCACCCGCCTGCCGACCCACGCCGACACCTCGGCGGCGAGTTCGGTACCCGGTGTGCCGGAACCGAATTCGGTGTTGGCGAAGCCGAGCAGCTTGTCCGATTCGGCGAATCGGCTCGGCCGCAGATACAGCGCGAGGTCGTAGTCGGACGGGGCGTCCGGCAGGGCGGTGCCCAGCACGGTCGCGGTGTAATGGGCGCGCAGGGTGCCAGGACCGACCGCGAATTTGTGAATCCGGGTGCCGTGCGGCCCGAGAATCTCCCACGGCGTGATGGCCCAGCCGTCGAGCTCGAACACCAGCGACTCGTTCAACTCCAGATTCGGGTGCCGTGCCGCGGCGATCTGGAATTCCAGGGTCGTCGGCGCGGTGATCGCCACCTCGAGATGAGCCGACACATCGCGCTTCACAACACAATCCTGCCAGCTGCCGTACGTGCCCGGTCGTATTCGCGGCCACGCGGTACCGAGACGGCGTCAGCCGGGCGGTCAATTCATGACGGGGTGGGGATTCGCGTGCCCGAGCGAGCGTGCGTCGACCACACCGCCCGCATCGATCGGCTGATCCGCTTGCTCGACACCGGCGTGCCGCCGACCGCCCAACCCGTCGACTCGGACTGAGCGGGGCGCGTTCAGCCGGTGCGGCAGGCGATCGCGTAGAGCTCGCGCGCGGGCCCGGTGAGCCGCTCGCCGGTGGGCCAGACCGCGCGCAGGGTCCGATCCAGGTCGAGCCCGGTAACCGACGGTGAGACCAGGGTGCCCGCGGCGAGTTCGGCGGCGACGGCCAGGGAACTGAGCACGGCAGGGCCCGCGCCCGATGCGACGGCTGTTTTGATGGCCGTGGTCGACGACAGCTCCAGGGCGAGGCTCGGCGTCCAATCGGGCAACTGCCGAGTTACCGCGTGCTCGAACCAGTTTCGAGTGCCCGAGCCGGATTCCCGTTGGATCAGTGGGGTTTCGGCCAGTTCGTCCAGACCGACCGTGCGCCGCCGGGCCCAGCGGTGCGCGGGCGCGACCACCACGACCAGGCGGTCGGTCGCGACCGCGTGCGACTGCAGACCGCGGAAACGCTGTGGGCTCTCGACGAATCCGATGGCCGCGCGGCGGTCGAGCACCTGCTGGGCGACCTCGACCGAGTTGCCGGACTCGAGCGCGATGGCGGTGCCCGGTGCGCAGGCGCGCAGCTGCATCAGCCAGCCGGGAAACAGATATTCCGCGATGGTCTGACTGGCCGCGACGCGCAGCTGCGAGGCGTGTTCCGCGCGCAAGGTGGCGATCCCGGCGTCGAGCTGCTCGGCCGCGCGCACCACCGCCCTTGCCCATTCCGTGATGAGCGTGCCGGCCGGGGTCGGCCGGGAACCGAGGGTGCTGCGCTCCAGCACCGGCACGCCGACCAGCTTCTCCAGATACCGGATGCGCGAGGACGCGGACGGCTGGCTGATGCCGTGTTCCTGTGCCGCGCGGCCGAGGCTGCCGAGCTCGATCACCGAAAGCAGCAGGTCGAGAGCGGCCAGGTCGGGCACGCGCGGCGACAAGGGCATAGAACGAGTCTATGCATACATAGAAACGCGCCAGCTACCTGACATGACAACCGACGAGCAGGCTGAAGCCATGACCGCCACCCTGACCGACCATCGCGCACCCGAGCGGCACGTGGTCGACGAATTCGACCAGCGCCGGTCCGCCCGCAAGCCCGCCGCACTGCGCAGGCTCGGCCCCAACTGGTTCGCCGCTGTGATGGGGACCGGCATCGTCGCCAACGCCGCGGCCACGCTGCCACTGCGCTGCCCCGGCCTGCGGGGCGCCGCGACGCTCGTGTGGGCACTGTCCGCCGGCCTGCTCGTGCTGCTGAGCGTGGCGTGGCTGGTGCATCGGGCGCGCTTCCCCGAGAACGCGCGCGAGCACCGCGACCACCCGGTGATGGCGCAGTTCTTCGGCGCTCCGCCGATGGCGCTGCTCACCGTCGGCGGCGGCACGCTGCTGCTCAGCAGCGACGTGATCGGGCTGACCGCCGCGCTGGCGATCGACTGGGTGCTGTGGAGCGCGGGCACCGTGCTCGGTCTGCTGAGCGCGGCGGCCATCCCCTATCGAATGTTCACCCGGCACCGGATCGAGCCCGACGCCGCGTTCGGCGGCTGGCTCATGCCGGTGGTCCCGCCTATGGTCTCGGCCGCGATGGGCGCACTACTCGTCCCGCACACCCCCGCCGGACAGCCACGACTGACCCTGATCCTGTTCTGCGTCACCCTGTTCGGGCTGAGCCTGATCGCCGCCCTGATCACCATCACGATGATCTGGTCCCGGCTGGTGCACCACGGTGCGCCCGCGGCGGGCATGGTCGCGACACTGTGGATCGTGCTCGGTCCGCTCGGCCAATCCGTCACCGCCGCAGGACTGCTCGCCAACGCCGCACCCACCGCGCTGCCCGATCTCTACGCCAAGGGATTGCTCGCGTTCTCGGTCATCTTCGGCCTGGCCGTCTGGGGCTTCGCGATGCTCTGGTTGGCCTTGGCGCTGGCCGTGACGATAAGGACCTATCGCGCAGGGGAATTGACCTTCAACCTGACCTGGTGGGGCTTCACCTTCCCGCTCGGCACCTGCGTCACCGGCAGCACCGTGCTCTACAGCCATACCGACGCTGCCCTTTTCGCGCTCGTCGCGGTGCTGCTCTACGCCGTGCTGGTCGCCGCGTGGGCGGTGGTCGCGGCACACACCACCCGCGGCGTACTGGACGGCTCTCTGCTGCCCCCGGCGCCACTCACCGCAACAGCGAATACCGCCCGGACCGCAGCAACCCGCTGATCGCCGCCATCTTCGCCTGCGGCGCAGCGTAATCGGGGTGGGCGCGCAGCACCGAGGCCGCGTCGTGCAGTTGGATCATCTGCTGTTCGGCCTGTTCCGCGGTGCGGCCGCCGGGGGTGACCGGATGGGTGGCGAAGTTCGGGCGGCTCGGATCGATCCGGCCCAGGGCCAGCGCCTTGTCCACCCGGCGCGAGCATCGGCAGAAGGCCTCTGGCGATGCCACGCCGCAGGCGGCCGACAGGAACGAGCCGAGCCGCCGCTTGGCGCGCGCCAAGCGTTTTCGATAGGCCGCCGGAGTGATGTCGAGTATCCAGGCGGCCTCGGTGGAGTTGAGTTCGAAGACGTCACCGAGCACGAAGGCGACCCGCTCGTCCCTGGCCAGGCACTGCAGCATGGCCTGCGAACAATTGAGCCGCATCTCGGTGACCAGCAGCGTGGCCTCCGGACCACGGTAGTCCTGCTCGGCCAGTCCGTCGGCCAGTCCCTCGCGAAAACCGTCCAGGCTCAACTGCGCGGCCTCCTGCGGCGTGCGGCGGCGCAGATTCAGTAGATAGTTCACCCCGATCCGATAGGCCCAGGTGTGCAGCCGGGCCTCGGCCCGCCAGGTTCCGAGATTGTCGAGCACACGCAGCAGGATCTCCTGCGTCGCGTCCTCGGCCTCGGCCGGGCGCCACACCATGCGCAACGCGAGCCGATACAGCCGATCCTGCAGCAGCCGCACCACTTCGGTGATCGCGTCCCGCTCTCCCGCGACGGCCCGAGCGACCAGCTCTTTCTCCGCCGCCGGTGCCAGCTCGCCATCTTGCGCCCGCACACTCATACCGCCATCTTTCGGCGCGCGTGACGGCGGCGCAAGCTCGATCAGCCGAGCGGGTTGTGGGGCCGGGCCCCACAACCCCGCGGGCTCAGCGGATCTCGGCGGCGACGTCCACCAGCGCGTGGCGGCGCAGCCAGGCCGCCACGGCGGCGCCGATCTCGTCCGGCCGATCCTCGGGTGCGTGGTGCCCGGCCGGGGGAATCGACACGGCCTCCGCGTTCGCGAAGGTGCGCACGGCCCAGTCGACCGCATCGGGCGAGCCGAGGCCGACACCGTTGTCCAGGCCCATGATCAGCTTGGGTACCTCGGGAGAGGCTGCCGCCCAACGGCCGTAGTCCTCGATGATCGCGACCACGTCGGCGGGCTCGCCGTCCAGCGGCAGCTCCCGCGGCCAGGCCAGCAGCGGCCTGCGCGATTGCGGGGTCGGGTACGGCGCGCGGTACACCTCGTGATCCTCCGGCGTCAGGCTCGGCGCCTGATTCGGCAGGTTGAACTCGAGGAACATGTTCTCCTCCAGCACCATTCGCTCCCCCTCCGGGCCGCGGTACTGACGGAAGATCTCCGCACCGAGCGGTGGCATCTCCGTCCAGCTCATCGGGCGCAGGAAGGTCTCGATCACGGCGATGCCGCGAACCCGGCCCGGATGCCGCGCGGCCCAGTGCAAACCGAGCGCACCGCCCCAGTCGTGGCCGACGAGCACCACCTGATCCAGACCGAGCGCGTCGAACCAGGCATCCAGGTACCGCACGTGATCGACGAACCGGTAGCCGATCTCCGGCTTGCCCGAATCGCCCATGCCGATGAGATCGGGCGCCAGCGTGCGGGTTCGGTCGCCGACGTGCGGAATCACGTTGCGCCACAGGTACGACGAGGTCGGATTGCCGTGCAGGAACACCACCGGAACCGAGCCGGTGCCCGCGTCGCGGTAGGAGAGGAACGAGTCGAGAACGTCGACGGTGGCCATGATCTGTCCTTTCGGGTCCGGCTTGTTTGCCTTTCACCGGGTTGGACACACGATCGCGCCCGACTGTGACCGGTTCGCACGTGACGCTCGTCACAGCGGCCGCTCTGCACTCAAACCGGCAACACATCCGTATACATCCAGTAGATATAGCAACCAGCCTGAAATGATCCTGAGAATAGTCCCGAATCAGCGGCCATAGCTTGCCAAGATCGAGACACATTATCTACTGTCCTAATACGTAGAACACCCCATGAACATCACGAGCACGCTCACCCGGCGCGGTTCGACACCTCGGGACCTCCCTCATCAGCCCTGCGGTGTCGGTGTGTGCGGAAGCGGGACTGGACATCCTTTCCGCATCGCCGCGCGGCGCGGTCGAAGCCGACTCGTGATCGGCCACCCCCGAGTCGGCGCCGGCACGGCGACTCGGGGGTGGTTTCTTGTCCAGCCGCCTTGCTGTGCGGAAAGTCATATGGGGCAATCACTTACGTCACCTCCACCGCCGGATACGTTGGCGGCCGTTATAGTTCAGGTGGTTGGCGTTAGGAAGCTCGATGAAGTTCACGGCACAGCGGCTCGTTCCGATCGGTCTGGCGATCGTGACAATCATCGGCCTCACCTACTACTACTCGAACCGAGCGGATTCCCCGAAGGCGAACGCGCAGTGCGATACCGGATCCGGTCAGGTCTGCGCCGAGGCGCCGGCGAGCATGCCGAGCCGCGACGCGCTCGCCATGCTCGACACCATCCGGGTGGCCGGACGCGCTCCCAAAACCGGTTACACCCGTGAACAATTCGGTCCCGCCTGGTCGGACAACGTGTCGGTCCCCGGCGGGCACAACGGCTGCGGCACCCGCGACGACATCCTGCAGCGAGATCTCGTCGACGTCACCTTCAAAGACGCCAAGCGCTGCGTGGTGGCCACCGGCACCCTCAACGACGTCTACACCGGCAGGACGATCAAGTTCGTGCGCGGCCCGAAGACCTCCGACGATGTGCAGATCGACCACATCATCGCGCTCTCGGACGCCTGGCAGAAAGGCGCGCAACAGCTTTCCGCCGATCGGCGCCGCGACCTGGCCAACGACCCGCTGAACCTGCAGGCCGTCGACGGACCGACGAACCAGTCCAAGAGCGACTCCGACGCGGCCAGCTGGCTGCCGCCGAGCAAGGGCTACCGCTGCGCCTACCTGACCAGGCAGATCCAGGTCAAGGTGGCCTACCAGCTGTGGGTGACCCAGCCCGAGAAGGACGCGATGACACGGGAACTCGCCACCTGCCCCTGATCAGTTCATGCTGATCACGACCTTGCCGAACGGTTGATCGAGGCCGCCCGCACCCGGATCACCACCTGATCCGGGCCGGGCACCGGAATCTCCTGTGCCGCACGGGTCAACCCGTCGAGACCGCGTTGTGGCGCCAAATGATAGGCGAGTGCGCTCATCGCACGCCCTCGATGAACTGGTGGTCGGTCAGGACCCGGCCGTCGTCGTCCAGTCCGAGCACATCGAAGCCGCCGCCCGCGATCGCACCGTCGGCCTTGGCCACCATCACCCAGCTCAGACCGACCAGCCCGGCGGGCAACGGGATCGCCGGGGCCGGCACCGCGAACTCGTATTCACCGGAGGCGACGAACAGTTCGAAGGCCCGAGTCACCCGGTGCGACAAGGCTTCGTAGCCGCGCACCTCCAGTGCGGGCATCGCGAACTGCAACCGCTGTACCTGCTCGCGCATCTCCACCGGCGGATCGACCAGCACCTGGACCGCGGTGGGGGCGAAGAATTCCCGGATGCGCTTGTCGCGGGCCGCGGCGTCGGATTCGTTCCACAGCGCGGCGAACTGCTCGGCGAAGGTGGCCAGTTCGTCTTCGTTCATCTGCTTGCTCATGACCGAAAGCTTTGCCGCCGCGGCGATACCGCGCGATTCCCGGCAGGGAATAGCCGATTCCTCGCACGGGTGCTTGCCCCATACCCTGCGCGGAATCGCGGGGTACGGCGGCACCGACCAAAATGAGCGCATGACAACGGCGATCGAGACTCCGGGATTCGCCCGGCAGTTGAAGCATTGGCGGACCCTGCGCCGGGTCAGCCAGCTGGACCTGGCGATCCGGGCGGACACCACGCAGCGGCACCTGAGCTTCCTGGAACAGGGTCGCTCGCGACCGGGCCGCACCATGGTGGTGCGGTTGGCCGAATCGCTGGAACTGTCGCTGCGCGAACGCAACGGACTGCTCCTCGCCGCGGGCTATGCGCCTGCGTTTCCCGAATCCGCGCTGGACACACCGGAGTTGGGCCCGGTCAGAGAAGCGCTGAAGACGATCCTTGACGGCCACCGGCCCTATCCCGCGCTGGTGGTGCGACCGCACGGCATCCTGCTCGCCGCCAACGACGCGTTCGCGGTGCTCACCGAGGGCGCGGCGGCCGAACTGCTCGAGCCGCCGGTCAACGTGCTTCGCCTCGCGCTGCATCCCGATGGGCTCGCCCGGCGCGTGGTGAACCTGCCCGAGTGGGGCAAGCATGTGACCGAGGCGTTGAACGCGCGCCTGGCCCGCAGCCCCGACCCGGCGCTCGAGGAGCTCATCCAGGAGCTGGAAGGCTATCTCCCGCACGCCGATCCGGGCCCCGATCATCTCGGGTTCGCGGTGCCGCTGCGGCTGAACAGCCCGGACGGCGAACTACGCCTCATCACCACGCTGACCTCGTTCGCCACCGCCACCGACATCACCCTCGCCGAACTACACCTGGAGGCCTTCCTCCCCGCCGACGCACAGACCGCGGAAATCCTGCGCAAACGCGCGGCCGAGGAATACGGCCCCCGCTAGCAGCGCGAATCACCAGGTGCGAGCGGCGCGGCGGAGGTGGGTGTGGACCAGGTCGACGTGGGGGTGGGTGGCGCCGGGGCGGCGGACGAGGAAGCCGGTGTTGATGGGTGGGTCCGGTGGGTCGAGCAGGGCGACCAGTGTGCCTGATTCCAGTTGGGCGGCACAGAGATAGCGCGGCAGGACGCTGATGCCCGCGCCTGCGGCCACCGCGGCGGCGACCGCGCGCAGGTCCGCGACGACGACCGCCGCCGCGCCGGTCAGCCGGGTGCCGAAGACATGCCGCCAGTACCGCCGCAGGATCGGCAGATCGGCGGCGTAGCTGACCAGCGGTAGGTCCGACAGCGCGGCCGGTCCGTCCACGCGCAGCCGGTCGAGATCAATGCGTGCGGCCAGCGCCGGGGCAGCGACCAGGACGAACTCCTCGTCGAGCAGCGGCTCGGCGAGGACGGTGCGGCCGCGGGGACGGACCGTCGAGACCACCAGGTCGTAGTGCCCGGCGCGCAATCCCGTCAGCAGTTCCTCGGAGAGTCCGGCGGTCACGCTCAGCCGGACCCCGCGCTGGATCAGCGGCGCCAATCCGGGAAGCGCCTGCAACGCAAGCATTTCCGCCGGTCCGGCCAATCGGACCGGCGGCTGTGGGACGGGCTGGGCCGGGTGGGCGGGTCCGGCGACAGCACTGAGCGCGTCCATCGGCTCGGCGATCCGCGCGGCCAGTTCGGCGGCGGCCGCGGTCGGCGCGACGCCGCGCGGCAGCCGCTCGAACAACTGTTGGCCGAGCCGCTTCTCCAACGCCTGCAACTGCGCGGTGACGGTCGGCTGCGACAACCCGACCAGCCGCGCTCCCGCGGTGATCGAACCGGCACGCTGCACCGCGAGGAAGGTGCGAAGCTGATTCAGATCCAGGCTGCCATCGGGATCTCTATCGCTCACCATCCCAGTCTATTGCCCGCCCGATGGGCGGCCCGGTTCCCGCACCACCCGTGCGGCCTCGCCCACCGTAACGTGCGGAAACCGGGATTCAGCGGGGGCGAAGCGTCGTAAGCAGTTCCGGCCCCTGCGTAGTCAGGCGGCGTTCGGCAATGCGCGCGCCGAGCAGGATCGCGCCGACACCCATGGCGATGCCGACCGGGACGGCCATCCATTCCACGAGCTTCAACTCGACGGCCCGACCGACCAGCAGGATGGCCAGGACCGGGAGCAGCGCGACGAGCTGGCCGAAGATCATGGCCAGCTGCACCAGCATCTTCGCGCAGCCGGGATTGCCGGAGCCGGAGAACGGATTACCCGTGCGCGGCGGCAACGGATAGGGAGCCATCACCGAAAGCATCAGCGCCGAACAGACCCCGACGCCTAGCGCGGCGGCGTACAGCGACAGCACCCAGGGATAGACGCCCCAGCGGCCGAGCGCGCCGGGCAGGATCAGTGCCAGCAGCGCCGTCGGCACGCCGACCACGACGAGCAGCGCGAGCAGCCGCCCGCGCACATCGGCCCGCGCCGCCCCTGGCGTGACCAGGGTCTGCCACAGCGCCGTGCCGTCGTAGCCGTAGAGATTGGCGCCAGCGAGCGCGGCGAACGCGGCCGAGGTCACCCCGGCGAACGGCACCCCGCCGGTGCCGTTGCCCTGTACCGCGGGAAACACCGGCATCAGCACGCCGACCACCAGCACGGGCAGCAGCGTGGCCCGGCGCCTGCTGTCGCGCGACCAGGCCCGCAGCTCCTTCACCAGCACCGCACCGACGGGACCGTGCTGGCGGACCCGACCGAGCAGCCCGCCGCCCGCGGACCCGCCCACCGAGTTCATCGGCGCGGCCAGTCTGCGCGCGAGCAGCACCGACCACGCCTGCCACAGCCCGAGCGAGACCAGCGCCAGGCCGAGCAGCGGCAGCACCGCGAGCGCCCAATTCCCTTGGGCCGCGCCCTCGACCGCGACGGCGGCCCAGCCGGACGGAATCCAGCGCAGCGCGTCGGCCACCGCGGGCGGCATATCGCGCAGCGCACCGATATGGGAGAGCAGCCAGCTCATCGGGTAGTAGGCCAGGCCGAGCAGTCCCGCGACCAGCACGCCGATGTCCTTGCCGCGCCGCGACCGCATCGCGGCGCCCACCCAGGCGAGCACCACCCTCGACAGCAGCACGACGAACACCAGGTGCAGGAGCACCCCGAAGACCGCGACCACGGTCGCCGCGACGCCCCACCGGGCCGCGAGCACCACGAGCCCGCCGAAGGCGATGAGGTTGACCACCGGGGCGGGCCCGGCGAACGCGGCGGCGAGCAATGCACTCGCCAGCTGCCGATTACTGAGTGGCAGCAGACGCAGATGCTCGGGCTGCACCGTCTCGTCGCTGCTGCCGAACAGCACCGGCCCGCACAGCCACCCGAGCGTCCAGACGCCGAACAGCGTTGCCGCGATGGTGATCCCACGGTCGAGCTCACCGTCGCGAACCGCGAAGCCGATCAGTGCCGCGGTCATGACCGCGAAGCAGAGCCCGAGCACGACGCCGATGACGAAGGTGACGCCTTGCCAGCCGTTGGTCAGCGACCGCTTGGTGAGCAGCAGCCGCAGCCGGATCAAGACGCCAGCCACGACAGCCCGTCCTCCCCGCCGACCCGGCCGCCGACCAGCCGGACGAAGGTCTCCTCCAGCGTGTTCTCGCCGCGTACCTCCGCCAAGGTGCCCGCGGCGACCACCCGTCCCCCGCTGATCACCGCGACGCGATCGCACATGTTCTCCACCAGCGCCATCACATGGCTCGACAGCACCACCGAACCGCCCGCCGCGACGAAGCGCTGCAGGATGGTGCGAATCGTGCTCGCCGACACCGGATCAACGGCTTCGAACGGCTCGTCGAGCACCAGCAGCTTCGGCCCGTGCAGCAGCGCGGTGGCCAGTCCGATCTTCTTACGCATGCCCGCCGAATAGTCGACGACGAGAGTGCCTTCGGCGGCGGTCAATTCGAACACCGCGAGCAGCTCGTCGGCGCGCTCGGCGACGACGCGCTCCGGCATGCCACGCAAAAGGCCGGTGTAGGTGAGCAATTCGCGTCCGGTGAGCCGTTCCGGCAGCGCGAGCCCGTCCGGCAGCACGCCGGCCAGTGTCTTCGCGCGCACCGGGTCGGCCCAGACGTCGGCACCGAAGATCTCGGCCCGCCCACCGTCGGGCCGCAGCAGCCCGCAGGCCATCGACAAAGTCGTCGTCTTACCCGCCCCGTTGGGGCCGACCAGGCCGTAGAACGAGCCCGGCGGCACCACGAGACTCACGTTGTCGACCACCCATGGACCGCCGAAGCGTTTGTACAGGCCGGTCAGGTGTAAGGCGGGCTGATGGTCAGGTTGCACAGGTCCCCCAGGGTCGTTTCGGTGGTCTCCTAGGGTACGGGCCATCAGCCCGCCCGGTTCGAACCCTCAGGCCACGGCGGTGAGTTCGCGCTGCACCGGCGCGTCCCAGTCGATCCGGTATCGGACGTTCGGTCCCTGGGTCTTCTCTGGGTTCAGCACGGTTCTGACCATGAGCGGCAGCAGCAGACGCATGATCTTGCGGCCCACCGGTCCCGGCGTCTTGCTGTGGTTGACCTTCGCCGCGGTGGCCGCGATCCGCTCGACCCGCGCCCGGCGCAAGCGCTCGTAGGCGACGAACGCGGCGTTCGGCGTCGGCAGGTCGCGCAGGCACCGCGCCAGCTGGACGGCGCTCTCGACGGCCAGCGACGCGCCCTGCCCCGAACTGTTGGACGGTGCGTGCACGGCGTCGCCGACCAGCACCATGCGACCGCGGAACCAGTGCGGCACCGGCGGCATGATGTGCAGCGCGCCGGTGATCTCCAACTGTTCCTCGGTGGTGTTGCGCGCGAGCTCGCCGCCGGGCATGTCGTCGCCGTAGACCTCACGCAGCACCTCGAGCCAGTGCGCGGCCGGAACCGCGCGCGCCTCGGTGAGGGACAGATATTGCTCGCTCGGCAGGTTGGCGCCCCACATCACGCGGCCGTCCGGGGTCTTCCCGTACAGGTAGTACGCCCGTTTGCCGAAGGCGAAGGTCATCGTGCCGGGTTCGATATCGGCGGCGCGGTCGGTGATCGCGCCGAAGCCGAGCATGCCGGTGTACTCCGGGCCCGGCGCGTCCGGGTCGATCAGGCGGCGCACCGTCGAGCGGATGCCGTCCGCACCGATCACCACGTCGGCCGTGGCGGTGCTGCCGTCGGCGAAGTGGGCGGTACAGCCCGGCTCGTCCTCGACGACGTCGACCAGACGCTTGTCGTATTCGAACCCGACGCCCGCCGCGACCGCGTGATCATGCAGGACGCGATGCAGTGCGCTGCGGTCCACCATGTGCAACGCCATGCCGGGCACCCCGGGCACGGTGTAGCGCTTGGCGCCGACCGACAGACGCTGCCCGGTCACCGGGTAAGCGATGGCACGGACGGCATCGCCCGCACCGATGAGGTCAAGCGCGGCAATGCCGTTCGGCGCCAGCGCGAGTCCGCTGCCGATGTTGTAGGAGGGGCCGGGATAGGCCTCGTAGACGCGGGCGTCGATGCCCGCCTTGCGCAGGGCGGTCGCGGCGACCGGCCCGGCGATGCCGCCGCCGATCACCAGCGCGGTTCGTGTTTCGGACATGGGTGTCTCCAGGATCGTATTGCGGATTTCTTGCCACTCCCCGAACCGACCCGGGCACCACACACCCGGTTATCCTGTGGTTGCCAGCCTTGTAGCCGGGTGCGCGCACGCGGGCGCGGTTCGAGACTGTTCCATCGGGCTCGGCGGCGGTGTTGCCGCACCCCGCCGAGCTCGGTCTCTGATTCAGCTCTGCCGGTCCATCTCCTCCTTCACCGCGGCGATCGCCTCGGCGGCGTGGAAGCCACCGGTGTGCAGCTGCCGCCACCAGTCCACCCCATCGAACGTGCCGTCGCGGATCGCGTCGCGGAACGAACGCGTCCAGGCGAGTTCGGCTTCCAGCATCGCGACGCCGTACTCGGTCTCGACGGTGAACAGCCGGGGCAGTGCGCTCTTCGCGAGTTTGTCGAGTTCGCCGTGCACGGCATCGATGGTGCGACCGAGCGCGGCCAGGCGCTGCCCGAGCAGCTCGACCACCTCGTCCGGCGGCAGCACCGACAGCACGGACAGGCCCGCGATGAACCGGCGCTGCTCGGGCTCCGGCTCCGCGACCAATTCCCTTGTCCAGTCGGCGAGTTCGGCACGGCCCTGATCGGTGATGCGATAGATCACGCGTTCGGGTCGCGCGCCGTCGCGCTCACTGCCGACGACCTCGAGAAAGCCGGCCTTCGCCATGCTCTGCACGACCGTGTACAGCGAACCCCACTTGATCGCCATGTCGTGGTCTTTGCCGTGCTCGCGCAGGGTTTGGGCGATTTCGTAGCGGTGCATCGGCCGCTCGATCATCACCGAGAGCACCGCGAGCGCGAGCAGGTTGTTCACCTTGCGCTTGCCGGCCATCACACCTCCTTACTCGTCTACGAATATACGTGCACGAGTATTAGCCCGGCAAGCCGCTACCGCGCCGACATTCGCGGGGTCCGGCCGTGTTCAGGACCGCGCGTGCTCGTGTTCGGCCGCTTCCTGTTCGAGCAGTTTGCCCGCGAGGTTGTCCAAGGCCTGGTCGAACAGCGCGCGATCGGCGGGGTCGTCGTTGCTCCAGTCGTCGAGCCTGGCGTCGAGCCAGCGACGCCAGGCCGCCTTGACCCGATCCAGCTCGGACTGTCCGCTCTCGGTCAGGCGCAGCTCGCGGCCGTCGTCGACGAGATAGCCGCGCTCGGCCACCCTGCGATAGATCGGCGCGAGCACATCGTCGGGCAGCCGGTGCGCTCGCGCGATCGCGTCGAGCGAGGCGGTACCGCCCGCACGAACACGCAGGTAGACCTGCCCGAGCGCCCACGCCTCACCGCGGCTCAGCGCGCTTCCCGCGTCCGCGAGAATGCGCGGCCCGATCGGACGGTCGCCGTCCTTGCGCATGGTTCCCGCGATCGCCCGTTCCAGCTGCACCACGCGATCGGACGAATCCGGGACCGAAAAGCCCTCGCCCACATCGCCCGCGCTCACCCGGGCGCTGTCGCGCAACGGCACCTCTTTCAGGAACCAGGCGACGATGAAACCGACGAGCGCGACCGGAACCACCCAGACGAAGACGTGATCGATGGTGTCGGCGTAGGCGTCGATGATCGGGGCCGCCACCTCGTGCGGAACCGCTTGCAGCGACTGCGGATTCGCGGCCACCTCGGGCGACACCACCTTGGCCTCCAGCAGCGCGGCGCGCAGGTTCGGGCCGATCTCGTTGCTGTACAGGGTGCCGAAAATCGCTGTGCCGAACGTACTTCCGAGGGTGCGGAAGAAGGTCACACCGGAGGTGGCGGTGCCGAGCTGGGCGTAGGGCACGGTGTTCTGCACGACGATGGTGAGCACCTGCATGGTAAGGCCGATGCCGAGACCGAGCACCAGCATGTACAGCGACTCTTCCCAGATGCCGGTGTCGCGACCCATGGTCGACATCAGATACAGCCCGAGCGCCATCACCAGCGTGCCGACGATCGGGAAGTAGCGGTAGTGGCCGGTCTTGCCGACCACCTGGCCGGACAGGATCGAGGTGACCAGCAACCCGGCTACCAGCGGCAGCGACCGCACGCCCGACATGGTGGCCGAAACCCCGTCCACGTATTGCAGATACGCGGGCAGATAGGTGATCGAGCCGAGCATGGCGAAGCCACAGATGAAGCTCAGGATCGAGCAGACGGTGAAGACCCGGCTGCGGAACAAACCCATGGGCAGCATCGGTTCTTTCGCCCGCAGCTCGACGGCCACGAACGCCGCGAACAACACCGCGGCGGCCGTGAACAGGCCGAGGATGGTCGCCGACCCCCACGGATATTCCTGACCGCCCCACTCCAAGCCGAGGATCAGCGTCGAAACCGCCACCGCGACAAGGCCGATGCCCGCGTAATCGATGATCGGCTTGACGGCGGCGCGGACCCGGGGGATGATGCGCGCCGACATCGCGATCATGAGGATCGCGACCGGAACGTTGACGTAGAAGCACCAGCGCCAGCTCGCGTGATCGGTGAACAGCCCGCCGAGGGTGGGGCCGATCACCGTGGTGACGCCGAACACCGCGCCGAGCGCGCCCTGATATTTGCCCCGCTGGCGCAGCGGGATGGTGTCGGCGATCAGCGCCATCGCGGTGACCATCAGCCCGCCGCCGCCGAACCCCTGGATCCCGCGGGCCACGATCAGCATCGTCATCCCGTTGGCCAGGCCCGCGATCATCGAGCCCGCGATGAAGATCAGCGCACTGAGCTGAAAGATCAGCTTGCGCCCGAACAGGTCGCCGAGCTTGCCCGCCAGCGCGGTCGCCACCGCCTCGGCGAGCAGGTAGGCCGTGACCACCCAGGCCATGTGGCCCGCCTCGCCGAGGTCGGCGACGATCGTCGGCAGTGCGGTCGAGACGATCGTCTGATCCAGTGCCGCCAGCAGCATGCCGAGCACAATCGTGGCGAACACGAGGTTGATCTTCGCCCGGCTCATCGGCTCGGGGGCTTTCTCGGCGACAGCGACTGCACCGGTCATTGCCTCAGTATGGTCGGATACGGCCGGACTGTCCGTCCAGCGACACGGCAGCGACAGCCGCGCGGGGAGCAAGCCTCAGCCGAGCAGACCCTCCAGCGCCCGCGCGCGGGTCGCCTGCCGCAGCTTCGCCAGCCCCTTGGCCTCGATCTGCCTGGCCCGTTCCCGGGAGACGCCGTAGACCTTGCCGATCTCGTCGAGCGACTTCGGATCGCCGCCGTGCAGGCCGAAACGCAGGGCGAGCACCTCGGCTTCGCGCGCGGCCAGCCCGGCGAGCACCTTGTCGAGGTGGCCGCGCACCGACGTGGCCAACGCCACCTCGGCCGGGTCCGGCGCGGTGTCGGCGATCAGCTCACCGAACTCGCCCGCGTCGTCACCCATCGGGGTGTGCAGCGAAATCGGTTCGCGCGCATAGTCGAGGACCTCGCGCACCTTGTCCTCGGTCAGGTCCAGTTCGGCCGCCAGCTCCGCCGCGGTGGCGGCGCGCCCGAGCTGCTGGGTCAACGCGCGCTGCGCGCGGGTCACCCGGTTGAGCACCTCGACCACGTGCACCGGAATCCGGATGGTGCGGCCCTGGTCGGCGAGGGCACGCCCGATGCCCTGCTTGATCCACCAGGTCGCGTAGGTCGAGAACTTGAGCCCGCGGTGATGATCGAACTTCTCTACCGCGCGCATCATCCCGAGGGTGCCCTCCTGCACGAGGTCGAGCAGTGACATGCCGGTGGGCAGCGGGTAGCGCTTGGCGATCGAGACGACCAGGCGCAGGTTCGCCTCCACCATGTGATCCTTGGCCCGCTGCCCCTCGGCGACTCGCCTGCGCAACACCCGGCGCTCCGCGGCATCGAGCTCGTGCTCCTCGGCCAACCGCTGCTCGGCGTGCACGCCCGCCTCGATGCGGGTGGCCAGCTCGACCTCCTGCGTCGCGGTCAGCAGCGGAGTGCGGCCGATGAGCCGCAGATAGTCCTTGATCGGGTCCTCGGAGACGGTGCCGCTGAGCGGAGCCGGGCGAGCGGTGCAATACGTGGTCACGGTGGGTCCTTCCGAAGCAACGGGGCCTGGCCGGCGGAACGTTCCGCCTGATGTCGAACACCGGGATCGAGCCGAGACTTCCCCTCGGCGGACTCGATCCCGGCGTTCATGCGGGAAGAAGGGGCAGTGCGCGGACTCAGCCGCGACCGGGGATCCGCAGCGGACGCTGCGGGGCCACCCGGACGGCGCTGCGCTGACGCAACCGCCCACTCTTCCGGTCGAGCCGGGCCGCCCCGGGAAACCCGTTGGCGTGCTGCTTGTTTCGCGTCTTTGCCGCTGCGTCCTGCGGCATGCCGAAGTGCCGGAGGGCGGCGTCGATGGCGGTCTGCGCGGTGGTCTTGTCGGCCATGATGGCTGCTCCCTGCGGGTCGATGGTGGTGCTGGTACGGGCCGGGATCGCTACGACAAGTCCGTGGTTCAAGGCGGTGGTGCTCCTTCGTCTCGGTGACGAAGACAAACTTAGAACAGACCTAAAAATGTGTCAAGCATAAATTTTGGTCGATATCAGATATGGTGTCTGCATGACCACGGAACAGATGTCGCTCAGGGACCGGAAAAAGCTGCAGACCAGGGAAAACATCTCCGATCACGCGACCAGGCTGTTCCTCGAGCACGGCTTCGACAAGGTGACGATCGCCGATGTCGCGGCCGCCGCGCAGGTGGCCAAGATGACGGTCACCAACTACTTCCCCCGCAAGGAGGACCTGGCCCTCGACCTGCGTGAGGTGTTCATCGACGAACTGGCCCGCGTCGTCCGCGAGCGCGAGCCCGGCCAGTCCGCGCTGGCGGCCCTGCGCGCCGCCTACCTCACCGCGGCCACCGAACAGGACCCGGTGGCCGGCTTCTCCGGCCCCGAGTTCGCGGGGATGATCGCCGACAGCCCGGCACTGCTCGCCCGGCTCCGCGAGTTCCACGACGACCGCCAGCAGGCCCTCGCCGCGACCCTGGCCGCCGAAACCGGAGCGGCCGCAACGGATATCACGCCACGCGTAGCGGCAGCCCAGCTGGCCGGGGTGCACCGGGTGCTGTTCGAGGAGACCATGCGGCGCACCCTCGCCGGTCAGTCGAACGACGAGATCGCCGCGGCGATCATCGAATACATCGGCGTCGCGTTCGACGCGCTGGCGCCGGCACTGGCCGACTACGCGGTGCGCTGACCCGGCACATCCAGCAGCGACAACGCCATCGACACCAGCACATCCACGAGTTCGCCCACCGCGGGGCGCGGTTCGGCGAGCACCCACTCGTGCGCGAGTCCGTTGATCGCGCCGATGAGCGCGCTCGCGCCCCAGGCTGAGCCGCCGCGAATCCGGGCGCCGGGGGCCACCCTCGGCACGACGGCGGCCTCGATCATCGCCGCCCACGCGTGCCGCCGTTCGCGGCGGTGCCGCTCCATCCGGTCGCTGACGCCGACCACTTCGATGAAAGCGACCTTGGCGCGGAACGGATCCGAACCGATCGACCCCAGATAGGCCGAGACCACCGCGGTCATCGCGGCGGTCAGATCGGCGCGCGGATCGAGGTCGGCCAGCACGGGCAGCAGCGCCGCCGCGGCCTCGTCCTGAATTCGGTCGTAGGCGCCGACCAGCACGTCCTCCCTGGTCTGGAATTCCTCGTAGAACTGCCGCTTGGACAGGCCCGCCGCGGTGCAGACATCGGCAAGCGAGCAGTTCGCGTAGCCGCGCTCGGCGAAGATCCGCGTCGCCGCGTCGAGGAAGCGCAGGCGTCGTTCCGCCTTGCGTTCCGCGACGGCGCGCCCGCCGTACTGCCTGCCCACCGTGGTCACCCTGCCACCGTATCCGAGCGCGCTCCCGACCATCGGTGCCCGATGCGACGCAAGTCTCTGCCACACCCCTGTTGTGATCCGGGTCATGACTGTGCATACTCAGACCCCAAGTCTGAAACCAGCCGGGCTCACATATTGCCTCGGCTCAACAAAGAGGTTGGCCAGTGGTTACACCGCGCAAGCGCACGATGACGTTGCTCGCGACCCTCGCCGTGCTGGCGACCGGTCTGCCCACCGCTCTCGCCGGGCAGGTCGTCGCGACACCGGAGACTCCCCCGGTCGCCCCGGCCCTGCCGTTCCCGATTCCGCCGATGCCGCCCGGCTTCGATCCCGGCTTCTACCGTCCGGCGCCGGAGAAGTACGCCGACCTCGCCCCCGGCCAGCTCATCGCGGCTCGACAGGTGCACGTGGCGAACCTGTCGCTGATCCCGGTCAACGTGGACGCCTGGCAGCTGTCGTACCGCTCGACCAACACCCGCGGCGAGCCCATCGCCGCGGTGGCCACCGTGCTCAAACCGCGCGGCTACGTCGCCGATCGGCCGCTGTTCTCGTACCAGATCGCCGAGGACTCCACCGGCAACTACTGCATGCCGTCCTATCAGTTGCAGATGGGCTCGATCCCGGCGACCATCACCGGATCGGTCCTGGTCGCCGCCCAATTCCTGGAGGTGCAGGCGGCACTGGCACAGGGCTGGGCGGTGGTCGTGCCGGACCACCAGGGGCCCGATTCCGCCTATGCCGCAGGGCCGCTGGCGGGCCGCATCACCCTCGACGGCATCCGCGCCGCGGAGAACTTCGAGCCGATGCAGCTGTCGGGCACCGCGACCAGGGTCGGCCTGATGGGCTATTCCGGCGGCGCCATCGCGACCGGTCACGCCGCCGAGTTGCGGCAGAGCTACGCGCCGGAACTCGATATCGTCGGCGTCGCGGAGGGCGGCATTCCAGCCGATCTGTCCGCCGCGCTGCGCATGGCGAACGGCAACCTGTCCGCGGGGCTGATCTTCGCCGGCGCGATGGGCGTCTCGCGCGAATATCCGGAACTGCGCGCCTTCCTGGACCAGAACATGAACGGCCTGGGCAAGCTGATGATGGCCGCCAAGGAACAGCTGTGCGCGAGCTACCAGTCGATCTTCTTCCCGTTCGCGAATCTCGTCGGCATGCTCGACAAGAATCCGTTCACCGATCCCGCGGTCCTGGCGGTGCTGGACAAGACCAAGATGGGCAAGGCCGTTCCGGACATGCCGATGTTCATGTTCCAGGCCAACCCGGACTGGCTGATTCCCGTCGGCCCGGTCAACGAGCTCGTCGCCTATTACGCCCAGGATCCGAACGCGCGGGTCGAATACGTCCGCGACCATTTCAGCGAGCACCTGACCCTCGACCCGATCGGCGCACCGCGCGCCCTGCTGTGGCTGCGCGATCGGTTCGCGGGCAAGCCGGTGGCGACCGGCGTGCACACCACCGACGTCGGCTCGATGGCGCTCGACCCGGCCACCTGGCAGGTGTGGGGCGAAACGGTCGGCACGACCCTGGCGGCCGTCTTCCAGCAACCGATCGGCAGCGGGCGCTGAGGACCGTTAGCCGTAGTTGAAACGCCTGTTAGCGGCGACTGAAACCGGACGGGAAAGTGACCGGCGTCACTTTCTGTCTGAGACACTCGATGTACGATCCGGGCGATCCTCTTCCCTCGGAACTTACTCGAGAGTAAGGTTAGCTCATGGCGTGGAAACCTACTGAAATCCCGGATCAGACCGGGCGCACCTTCGTGATCACCGGGGCGAACGGCGGGTTGGGCGCCGTGACCACCGAAGTCCTCGCGGCTAAGGGTGCCACCGTCATCATGGCCTGCCGCAACGCGACCAAGGCCAAGGAAGTCGCCGACGGCATCACCGGCGACGTGCGCGTCGCCGAACTCGACCTGTCCGACCTTTCCTCGGTGCGCGCGTTCGCCGAGCAGCAGGGCGAGTTCGACGTGCTGATCAACAATGCCGGCCTGATGAACGTCCCGTTCTCGCGCACCAAGGACGGCTTCGAAACCCAGTGGGGCGTCAACCATCTCGGGCACTTCGCGCTGACCGGTCTGCTGCTGGACCGGATCGGCGATCGGGTGGTCACGCTGGCGAGCATCGCGCACAAGCAGACCCCGAAGCTGTGGGTCGACGACCTCAACTACGAGAACCGTCGCTACCAGCGCAACCTCGCCTACGCGCAGGCCAAGCTGTCGAACCTGATGTTCGCGCGGGAGTTGCAACGCCGCCTCGCCGAATCCGGTTCGAGCAAGCGCTCGTACGCGGTGCACCCCGGAGTTTCCGCCACCGAGCTGTTCGCCAGGACCGAGACGCCGATCGACCGGATCATCAAGCCGTTCGTCGCGCTGATCGGCCACCCGCCGAAGAAGGCCGCGCACTCGACGCTGTTCGCGGCCACCATGCCCGACGCCGATCCCGAGGTCTACTGGGGTCCGCGCCGGTTCTTCCAGACGCAGGGCCCGGTGGAATCCTCGCCGTCCACCCGGCTGTCCAAGAACCAGGAACTGTGGCAGCGGCTCTGGACCGAGTCCGAGCGACTGACCGGGGTCACCTACAAGTTCTGACCTCGACCGGCTCGCCCGCCGCCGGTGGGCGAGCCGACGGGGCGGCACCGGGCCGAGCCTGCCTACGTACCCTGTAGTAGACGGGGTACCGTAGTAGCCGTGTCCGCTTCACCCCGCCGCTCGGCACACAATCGCCCAGCCCTCATCGTGCTGGTGATCGTCGCCGCACTGGGCTGCCTCGCGCTGGCCTGGTGGCAGTGGCAGCGGTTCGAATCGAGCAGCGGCACCGGCCAGAATCTCGGCTACGCCCTGCAGTGGCCGCTGTTCGCGGCGTTCGCGGTCTTCGCCTACTTCCGCTTCGTTCGGTTGGAACAGGAAGCCGAGCAGCACGACGAGTCCGGCGACACCCCCAGGCCCACCCCGAAACCCGTTGCGCCGCGCGAGATTCCGGCCGGAATCCTGCCGGAACGGCCGCAGCCGATGCGCGACGAGGACCCGGTACTCGCCGAATACAACCGGTACCTGGCCGAATTGCACGCTCGAGACATCGATGATCAGGTCCGCGAGGCGGGCCTCGGCGCCCGCGATACCGAGAGGAAAGCCGGTTGACCACCAGCGAGAACTTCACCGAGGGCGGGTCGGGCTCGATCGAGGAAGCCCACCAGTCGCAGACGCAGAACAGCGTCGACGCGACCGCGGCGGAGTCGGTCACCAACGCGGCCGCCGACCGCACCGTGACCTCGGCCGACCGCGCGGTCGCCGCGACGACCGACGGCACGCTTGCCGCCGCGCTGCGCGGCGGCAAGACCGCGGAACACCGTGACGCCGCGCCCGCCACGGGTTCGGAGAGGACCGAGAAGATCAGAGCCGCGCTGCTGCGCTATCGCACGCTGGCCTGGGTCACCGGCCTCTGGCTGCTGCTGCTCACCGGCGAGATGATCGCCAAGTACGGCTTCGACGTGCACACCCCGAGCTGGATCGCCGTCGTGCACGGCTGGGTGTACTTCGTCTACCTGCTGGTCACCGCCGACCTCGCGGTCAAGGTGCGCTGGCCGGTGCTGCGCACCGTCGGCACCCTGCTCGCGGGCACCATCCCGCTGCTGTCCTTCTTCGTCGAGCACGTCAACGCGAAGAAGGTCAAGCAGGACTTCGGGGTCTAGGTTCTTTCTCGAAGTCCGGCCACCGGACGGGACTTCGAGACAGAACCCAGGGGCTCAGCCCGCGAGTTCGGTGAGCGCGGGCAGCAGCTGGGTCAGCGCCCGGCCGCGGTGCGACACCGCGTCCTTCTCCGCGGGCGTCAACTGCGCCGCGGAGGTCTCGCCGCCGTCGGGCAGGAACAGCGGGTCGTAGCCGAAACCGCCCTCCCCCATCGGCTTGCGGCCGATCGTGCCCGGCCATTCGCCGCGGACGACGATCTCCGCGCCGCCGGGGACGACCAGTGCGCAGGTGGAGACGAACCGGGCGCCGCGGCGCTCGTCCGGCACGTCACCGAGCTGGGCCAGCAGCAGCGCGTTGTTGGCCGCGTCGTCGCCGTGCCTGCCCGCCCAGCGCGCCGAGAGCACGCCGGGCATGCCGTTGAGCGCGTCCACTTCGATGCCGGAATCGTCTGCGACACAAGCCAATCCGGTGGCGGCGGCACCGTCACGCGCCTTGGCGAGCGCGTTCTCCTCGAAGGTCGCGCCGGTCTCGGGCGCCTCGTCGTAGGCGGGCACGTCGTCGAGGCCGACGATCTCGATGCTCGCGATCCCCGCCTCGGCGAGGATGCGGCGCAGTTCGTTCAGCTTCTTGGCATTACGGCTGGCCACCAGCACGCGACGGGGCATTACTTCTTCTTCGACTCGGACGGCTCCGGCAGCACGCCGGGATACGGCAGGGCCAGCGCCTCCTTCTGGACGGCGAACAGCTGCTCGCAACCGGCGAGCGCGGAGTCGAGCAGCTTGTCCAGGGTGGAGCGCGGGAAGGTGGCGCCCTCGCCGGTGCCCTGGATCTCGACCAGGGTGCCGGTATCGGTGGCGACCACGTTCATGTCGACCTCGGCGCGCGAATCCTCCTCGTAGGGCAGGTCGAGTCGCACCCGGCCGTCCACCACGCCGACGCTCACCGCCGCGATCGCGCAGGAGATCGGCTGCGGGTCGGCCAGTCCGCCCGCGGCGCCCAGGTAGGTGACCGCGTCCGACAGCGCGACGTAGGCGCCGGTGATCGCGGCCGTCCTGGTGCCGCCGTCGGCCTGCAGCACGTCGCAGTCGATCGCGATGGTGTTCTCACCGATCGCGGCCAAGTCGATGCAGGCACGCAGCGAACGGCCGACCAACCGGCTGATCTCCTGGGTGCGACCGCCGACACGGCCCTTCACCGACTCGCGGCCGCTGCGGGTGTGCGTCGCCGCGGGCAGCATCGCGTATTCGGCGGTGAGCCAACCGAGTCCGGAGTCACGCCGCCACGGCGGCACCCCCTCGGTGACGCTGGCGGTGCACATCACCCGCGTCTGCCCGAATTCCACCAGCACCGAGCCGGCGGGATGGGTGGTGAACCCCCGGGTGATCCGTACCTCGCGGAGTTCGTCGTCCGCCCTGCCATCGGCTCGTCTAGACACGCGGACAGCCTAAGGGGAAGGTTGTCGGCGGAGCCGACGGGGTGGGTAAGCACAGGGGAAGGTTGTCGGCGGAGCCGACGGGGTGTCCCGTTCAGAGATCGAACGTCTCGCCCGGCGCCACCGCGTGCACCGGCCCGGCGAACTGCGCCTTCGCCTCCGCGATCACGTCCTCCCGCGAGGTCCACGGCGGGATATGGGTGAGCAGCAGTTCTTTGACCCCTGCCTCGGCCGCGATCTGGCCCGCCTCGGTGCCCGAAAGATGAATGCCGGGCGGCCGATTCGCCGGGTCGTGGGTCCAGGATGCCTCGGCCATCAGGACGTCGGCGCCGCGGGCGAGTTCGCGCACCGATTCGCACATCGCCGTGTCACCGGTGTAGACGAAGGTCCGTCCGGCGGCCGTCACGATGCGCAGACCGTAGGACTCCGGCGGGTGGAACATTCGGAACGCCGTCACGGTGTGGCCCGGCCCGAATTCGACTGTCTCGTCGACGTTCCACGGGCGGTGATCGATCACGTCGGACCAGTCGTCGCATTCGCCGCCGACCTCGGCCGAGGCGTTGCCGATGCGCAGCGCGCTGTCGGAGGGGCCGCGCACAATGGCCCGGCCGACCGGTGGTGTCGGATGGTAGCGCCGCCAGACCAGCAGACCGGGCAGGTCGAGGCAATGGTCGGCATGCAAGTGGGTGAGAAAGATGTCGACCTCACCGGGGTCGGCATAGCGCTGCAACGCGCCGAGCACGCCGGGTCCGAAATCGATCACCACCGGCTTCATATCCGGGCCGGTCAGCAAATACCCCGACGCTGGGGAATCCGGGCCGGACACACTGCCCGAGCACCCGAGGACGGTTAGGCGCATTCCCCCATGCTGCCACGACGATTCTGCGCTCAAGAACCTATCCCCCACATTTCTCGAAGGGTCGCACGCTCACCGTGGCGACGCAATGATTCCCTGCTGATCCCCGCGACGACTTCGACGTGCATCACCAGAGAGTACCCAGCCGGCGAGCAAACCACCCACCGCCCCGAAAAGATGGCCCTGCCAAGAGATTCCGGGCTGACCGGGCAATACCCCCCACAGCAGCGACCCGTAGAGCGCCAGCACGACCAGCCCGAGCACGATCTGCCCCACGTTGCGCGCGAACCAGCCGCGCGAGATCAAGAATGTCAACCAGCCGAACACCAGAGCCGACGCGCCCAGGTGCACCGAACCGGTGGCCCCGGTCAGCCAGGTGCCGAAACCGGCTACGACCCAGATGATCGCCGTGGCGGCCAGACCACGCCCGATGCCCGCGCACAGCGCGAGAAAACCGAGGACGAGCACCGGCAGCGTGTTGCCGATCAGGTGCGGCCAGCCACCGTGCAGTACCGGAGCGAACAGGATCCCCCAGAGCCCGTCGGCCTCCCTGGGATGGATCCCCGCGTTGTCGAGCTGGTTGTTGTCGAGGGTATCGACGCCCTCGATGCCGTAGAGCAGCGCGACGAACCCGCCGATCAGCAGACCGGCGCGCAACCACAGCTGCCGCAGCACCGCGAAATTGGTCGGTTGCGCGGGCGTGCCGGGAACCCTGGGCGCCGCGGCACCCGGTTTCGCCAGTTGCGCGCGGATCCGCGCTATCCGATCCGGATCGAATGACGAACCGACGCCGGTCATCGGCACCTCCTCGTAGCGCGGGCCACCGCCCGTCCCTTCGAGGGTACCGACCTGCGGTGCGGGCGTCCCGGTGCGCGGACTCAGGCCCAGAGCTGCCCGTCGAGCCGTTCCTCGGCCTCTTCGAGCGTGCCGTCGTACGCGCCGGTCGACAGGTATTTCCAGCCGCCGTCGGCCACCACGAACGCGATATCGGCACGGGTGCCCGCCTTCGCCGCCTTCTTGGCGACCCCGAGCGCGGCGTGCAGGATCGCCCCGGTCGAGATCCCCGCGAAGATGCCCTCCTCCGCGACCAGTTCACGGGTGCGTTTCACCGCGTCGAACGGTCCCACCGAGAAGCGAGTGGTCAGCACCGACTCGTCGTACAGCTCGGGGATGAAGCCCTCTTCGATGTTGCGCAGCCCGTAGACCAGCTCGCCGTAGCGCGGCTCGGCGGCGACGATCTCGATGTTCGGCACCTTCTCGCGCAGGAATCGGCCGGTGCCCATCAGCGTGCCCGTGGTGCCGAGGCCCGCGACGAAGTGGGTGATCTCGGGCAGATCGGCCAGGATCTCCGGACCGGTGGTCTCGTAGTGCGACAGCGCGTTGGCCGGGTTGCCGTACTGGTAGAGCATCACCCAGTCCGGATGCTGCGCCGCGATCTCCTTCGCCAGCGCCACCGCCTGATTCGACCCGCCCGCCGCCGGGGAGTCGATGATCCGCGCGCCGAACATGGTGAGCAGCTGGCGCCGCTCCACCGAGGTGTTCTCCGGCATCACGCAGACCAGCTGATACCCCTTGAGCTTGGCGGCCATGGCCAGTGAGATACCGGTGTTGCCGCTGGTGGGTTCCAGGATGGTGCAGCCGGGCTGCAACAGTCCGTCCCGTTCGGCCTGTTCGATCATCCGCAGTGCGGGCCGGTCCTTGATGGAACCGGTCGGGTTACGGTCCTCCAGCTTGGCCCACAGCCGCACGTGGTCGGCACCGTCCCAGCGCGGGGACAGGGTGCGCAGCCCGACCAGCGGGGTGTTGCCGAGCGTCGCGATCAGCGATTCGTAGCGCGCCACGGTGTCGGTCAGCCTCCGGCGACGGCAGGCAGGATGGTCACGCTCGCGTCGGCGGGCACCTCGGCCTCGAGGCCGCCGGCGAAACGCACGTCCTCGTCGTCGACGTAGATGTTGACGTAGCGGTTCAGCTTGCCGTCCTTGAGCAGCCGCTCGGCCAGGCCCGGGTGGTTCGCGTCGAGATCGGCGATCAGCGCGGACAGGGTGGCCCCCTGCGCCTGCACGCGCTTCTCACCGCCGGTGAGGCCACGCATGATGGTCGGGATGGACACGGTTACCGGCATGAGAACTCCTCGGTTTCACGAACAGGCATCGGTTCAGACGGTTTCGTACGCGTCGACGATCCGCACCGGTTCCTCGGTGACCTCGCCGTCGACGATTCGGTAGCTGCGCAGCTCGTGCTGTTCCGGATCACGGGTGGAGATCAGCACATAGTGGGCGTCGGGCTCGGACGCGTAGGACACATCGGTGCGGCTCGGGTAGGCCTCGGTGGCGGTGTGCGAGTGATAGATCACCACCGGTGTCTCGTCGGCGTCGTCCATCGCGCGCCAGACGCGCAGTTGCTCGCCGGAATCGAAACGGTAGAAGGTCGGCGAACGCTCGGCGTTGATCATCGCGACGAATCGCTCCGGGCGATCCGAACCCTCAGGTCCGGCGATGATGCCGCAGGCCTCGTCGGGGTGGTCGGCGCGCGCGTGCGCCACCATCGCCGTCACGAGGTCGGCCCTGATCACCAGCACGAGTCAAACCTTTCCGCTGTGCCGACTCATCGCAGTCGACAACCAGTCACAATATTCGGCTATTCCCCGCGACCGGTCGGCCGGTCGGTTTCGCCCGCTCGAGTCCGACGTGTCCGGGGCACGCGCGATCAGTGCGCGGGCGGGAACAGGTCGCGATACGCGGGCACGCCGGCCACCGCACTCGCGCACAGGATGGCGTCCACGATCGCCCGCTCGACGCAGAGCGCGGCGGCGGTGCCGAGCTGGTCGATCAGCTGCACGTCCGCCGGGAACGCGGGCGGCAGCGCCCCGCGCCGCGGCGGTGCCCAAGTGCCGGTGGCGAGCGCGAAGAGGGTGTCGCCGTCGAACGGTGAGTGCGCGGGACGGACGGCACGGGCCAGTCCGTCGTGCCCGACCACGGCCAGGCGGCGGCAACCGGTGGGGTCCAGCGGCGCGTCGGTGGCGATCACGCCGATCGTCGTATTGAGCGCCATTCGCTTGCCCGGCAGCGCGTTCGCCCGCGCTACCTGCTCGGCAGTGCCAGGACGCAGGCCGAAATACTCCGCGCCATCGGTGCCGACACCCCACGGCAGGCCGGTGCGCGGATCGATCACCGAGCCCGCACAGTTGGCGACGACGAGCGCGGCCACCGTCGCCCCCGCCGCGGCGCCGCTACCGATCACCACGCTCGCGGTGCCGATGCCGCCCTTGATCGAGCCGGCCCGCGCGCCGACGCCTGCGCCCACCGTGCCCCGCTCGAATTCGGGGGCCGCGGCCGCCGCGGCCCGATAGCCGAAGTCCGCGGTGGGCCGAATGTGCCACGCGCCCACCGGAAGATCGAAGATCACCGCGCCGGGCACGATCGGCACCACCCGGCTCGGGTCGGTCGGATCCATCGGGATGCCCTGGCCCTGCTCCTCCAGCCAGCGCATCACGCCGTCGGCGGCGGCCAGACCATAGGCGCTGCCGCCGCTGAGCAGGATCGCGTTGGCCTGCCGGACCGTGTTGGACGGATCGAGCAGGTCGGTCTCGCGGGTGCCCGGCCCGGCACCGCGAACATCGACGGCCGCCACCGCGCCGTTCGGGGCGTAGACCACGGTGGTGCCCGTCGCGGCGCCGGTGCCGAGGGTGGCGTCGGCGTCGATGACGTGCTGATGCCCGACCAGCAGGCCTGCCACGTCGGTCAGCGAATTCCGGGCGCCCGCTTGCGCATTCATACGTCGGCTCCTGCCTGTGGATGGGGCGGACTCAGGGCGCCAGCGCCTGCAACAGCGAATCCTGCATCCAGGTGAGCCAGTGGTAGACGTCCAGGTGCGGCGCGCGCGGATCGTCGGGGCTCAGATGATCGGGGGTGTCCGCGTCGATGCCGAGCACCGTGCCGAGGGCGAGCCGCACATCGGTGAGCGCGGTCAGCCAGGCGTCGGCCTGCTCGGGGGTCAACACGATCTTGCCGCCCGCGGTGGGCACCGTTTCCAGGATCACCGCGCCCGCGGCCAGTTTGGCGTCGATGATCTCCGGCTCGTGCAGCCCACGCAGCGCGCTGTTCAGGTCGGCGCGGTCGGCGTCGGGCGAGCCCGGCTCGGGCCGGTGGAAGTCGGGCAGCAATCTGCGCAGCCGCGGATCGTCGGGGGCGACGGTGTTACCCGTGCGCAGCCCGGTCAACGCGGCGAGATCGTCCTCCGGCGCGGCATCGGCTCGTTCGGTCAGCAATCCGGACACCGCACCGACCAACGACCGCAGCACGTTGGCCTCGCGTGCGTCC
The DNA here is from genome assembly GCF_011801125.1 of Nocardia brasiliensis. Lineage (NCBI taxonomy): Bacteria > Bacillati > Actinomycetota > Actinomycetes > Mycobacteriales > Nocardiaceae > Nocardia > Nocardia brasiliensis. The sequence continues at coordinate 1,424,790 of NZ_CP046171.1, read as the reverse complement.
ATCTCGGATCGCAGTTTGAGACCGCTCAGCGAGTTCTTCCTGCTCCACTTCCGCACGGCGTCAGGGTAGTCGTCCTGGTCAGTCGTCCCGCTGCATGGTCGCCCAGAGCCCGGCGGCGTGCAGCCGTTGGACGTCGTGTTCCATCTTGTCCCGGGAACCGGAGGAAACCACCGCTTTGCCCTCGTTGTGCACCAGGAGCATCAGCTCGGTCGCCTTCGCTTTGCTGTAGCCGAAAAGCTTCTGAAAGATGTAGGCGACGTAGTGCATGAGGTTGACCGGGTCGTCCCAGACCACAGTGACCCACGGGCGATCTTCCGCCTCCAAGATCTCGGTGTATTCGACCGCCTCCGGGGTCGCCTGTGCCGCCGACAGCGTCGCGTCCACGGCGTCCACCACGACGCCGCCTCGGACTATGTTGCACAAGGCCATAACGTCAAGGGTACGACTCGACTCCGAATGAGCAACACCCCGATCCGACCGGATTCCGGCATTTTCCAGCTCACCGACCGGGCGCCGTCCTATGATGCGCGGTCTCGCTGTCTACAGTGGCTGCGTGGACATCCGCGATGGCGGCACCAGCACCGCGCTGCTGACCGACCAGTACGAACTGACCATGCTCGCGGCCGCGCTGGCCGACGGGTCGGCACACCGCCGCTGCACCTTCGAGGTGTTCGCCCGCCGACTCCCGCACGGACGCCGCTACGGCGTGGTGGCGGGCACCGCGCGGGTGCTCGAGGCGCTCGAGCACTTCCACTTCGCCGAAGCCGAGCTCGCCGTCATCGCGCGCTTCCTGCCCGCCGAGACCGTGGACTGGCTGCGCGCGTACCGCTTCACCGGCGAGATCGACGGCTATGCCGAAGGTGAGCTGTACTTCCCCGGCTCCCCCATCCTCTCGGTGCGCGGCAGCTTTGCCGAGTGCGTCGTGCTGGAGACGCTGATCCTGTCGATCCTCAACCACGACAGCGCGATCGCGTCGGCGGCCGCGCGGATGGTCAGCGCGTCGGGCGGTCGGCGGATGATCGAGATGGGCTCGCGGCGCACCCACGAGCAGGCCGCGCCGGACAGCTCCCGCGCCGCCTACCTCGCCGGCTTCGACGCCACCTCCAACCTGGCGGCGGTGCGGCGCTACGGCGTGCCCGGCGCGGGCACCAGCGCGCACGCGTTCACCCTGCTGCACACCGGCCTGGCCGGCGGCAGCGGCGAACACGAGGCGGCGGCGTTCCGCAGTCAGGTCGCGGCGCTCGGCATCGGCACCACGCTGCTGGTCGACACCTACGACATCACCCGCGGTGTGGCCACCGCCATCGAGGTGGCCGGGCCGGAGCTCGGCGGCGTCCGGATCGACTCCGGCGACCTCGGCGTGCTGGCCAGGCAGGTGCGCGATCAGCTCGACGGGCTCGGCGCGACCAAGACCAGGATCGTGGTGTCCGGCGACCTGGACGAGTACGCGATCGCCGCGCTGCGGGCCGAGCCGGTCGACGTCTACGGCGTCGGCACCTCGCTGGTCACCGGGTCTGGCGCGCCGACCGCGGGCATGGTCTACAAGCTGGTCGAGGTCGAGGGTGTGCCGGTGGCCAAGCGCAGCAGTCACAAGGAGTCGCGCGGCGGCACCAAGCGGGCGATCCGGCTGTCCCGGCCGACCGGAACCATCGTCGAGGAGATCGTGTACCCGGCCGCGGGCCCGGCGCCCGAGGTGAACGGCTTCGAGGCCAGGGAGTTGCTCGTTCCGCTGGTGCGCGACGGCAAGCAGGTGGCGGACCTGCCGACCCTCGCGGACAGCCGCGACCACGTGGCGCGCGGCCTGATCAGCCTGCCCTGGGAGGGGCTGAAGCTCTCCGCGGGCGAGCCCGCGATCCCGACCACGTTCGCGAGCTGAGCGCCCGCGCTACGCGTTCGTCGATTCGGAGTCCCGGTGGCGCGATCGCGCGCGCACCGGGGTGCCCGCGAACCGGCGGTACAGCAGCATCCCGCCGGTGAAGAGCACCGCGAACAGCACGCCGCCGACAATGAACCCGACCCACTCGGGCGCGGCGCCGGGGCGGTTGCCGAGCAGGAACGAGGTCGCGAGATAGGCTGTGGTGCAAAGGATCACGCTGATGAACAGGTTGAGGCGGGTCATGAAGGATGCTCCGTAGCTCGAATCGGCGGGCCTGAGTCGTCGGCCATGGGCGCGGGGGCCATCAAGTAATCACCGGGCGGGTCGCCGGTGTTTACAGGTCCCGGCACCGGAATTCGCCGCGCGCGTCCGCGCCCGCTCGGCCGCCGCGGCGCGTCGCGCGGCAGAATGACGTGCAGGGACACAGTTCACACGCGGGAGGTCACCGTGACCCGAGCCTTGATCATCGTCGACGTCCAGAACGACTTCTGCGAGGGCGGATCGCTCGCCGTCACCGGCGGCGCCGCGGTCGCGTCCCGGATCAGCGAGCAGGTGGCGAGCGTCGCCTACGCCGCCGTTGTCGCCACCCGCGACTTCCACATCGATCCCGGCGACCACTTCTCCGCGCACCCGGACTACGTCGACTCCTGGCCGCCGCACTGCCGCGCGGGAACCGCCGGTGCCGAGTTCCACCCGAACCTGGACACGAAGGCGATCGAGGAGGTCTTCTCCAAGGGCGCGTATTCGGCCGCCTACTCCGGTTTCGAGGGCACCGCCGCCGACGGCACCACCCTGGCCGACTGGCTCCGAGCGCGCGGCATTTCGGCGGTCGACGTGGTCGGCATCGCGACCGACCACTGCGTGCGCGCGACCGCGCTGGACGCCAGAATCGAAGGCTTCGACGCCCGCGTGTTGCTCGAACTGACCGCGGGCGTCGGGCACGACACGACCGAGGCCGCACTGGATCGGATGCGCGCCGCGGGCGTCGACCTCGAAGGAAGCGTCGGCGGGTAGCCCGATCGCCATGCGGGCCGCAACCGGTGTCGGTGCTGCGCAGTAGGCTGCTCGCGTGCCCGAACTGCCGCCCGTACCCGAACTTTTGGCCACCGCTGTACAGGCGCTCGGAGGCAAAGAGCGTGTCGGACAGCTGACCATGGCCACCGCCGTCGACCACGCCATCGACACCAAGGAGCACCTCGCGGTGCAGGCGGGCACGGGCACCGGCAAGTCGCTGGCCTATCTGGTGCCGAGCCTGCGGCACGCGGTGCGTACGGGACGCACGGTGGTGGTCTCGACCGCGACGATCGCGCTGCAGCGCCAGCTCGTCGACCGGGACCTGCCGCGGCTGTCCGAGGCGCTGCGCAAGCCGCTCGGTCGCGCCGCGCAATTCGCGATCCTCAAGGGCCGCAACAACTATCTGTGTCTGAACAAGATCAACAGCGTGATCCCGGACGAGCCTGCCGAGGCCGAGCTGTTCGACGCGTTCGCGATCTCCCGGCTCGGCCGCGAGGTGCAGCGGCTCAACGAGTGGGCCTCCGACACCGAGACCGGCGACCGCGACGAACTGGCGCCCGGCGTGACCGACCGCGCCTGGCGGCAGGTGAGCGTCTCCTCGCGCGAGTGCCTCGGCAAGTCGCGGTGCCCGTTCGGGCAGGACTGCTTCGCCGAGCGCGCCAGGGCCGAGTCGGCGCAGGCCGACGTGGTGGTGACCAATCACGCGCTGCTCGCCATCGACGCGATCAGCGGTATCCAGGTGCTGCCCGAACACGATGTCGTGGTGATCGACGAGGCACACGAGCTGGTCGATCGGGTCACCGGTGTGGCCACCGCGGAGCTGGCCGCGAGCGCGATCAGCGCGGCCGCGCGCCGCTGCGCCAAGCTCATCGACGAACAAGAGGTCGACCGCCTCGAAAGCGCCGCCGAAGCCTGGCACGAGGTGCTCGACGAGTTGCCCGCCGCGCGCTGGGAACAGTTGCCGAGCGGTGTCGCCCCGGTGCTCGCGCTCGTCCGCGACGCCGCGTGGAACGCGCGCACCGCGCTCGCGCCGCAGGGCGGCACCACCCAGCAGGGCGATCCGGAGACCGCCGCCGCGCGCACGCAGGCGCTCGCCGCGATCGACGAGGTGCACGACAGCGCCGTGCGCGCGCTCACCGCCTTCGACGAGCCCGATCCGGCGAACCGGCGCGATGTCATCTGGCTGTCCGCCGACGAGATCCGCGGGGTCACCCGCCGCTCGCTGCGGATGGCGCCGCTTTCGGTGGGCGGGCTGCTGCGCAGCAGGCTCTTCGGCACCGCCACCGTGGTGCTGACCTCGGCCACGTTGCAGATCGGCGGCTCGTTCGACGGATTGGCGATCACCTGGGGGCTGCCCCCGCAGACGCCAGGCCGCGCCGACCCCGGCATGGCCAACGGCGCCGCCGCGCCCGCCGACGCGGACAGGGTGCGCTGGAGTTCGCTCGACGTCGGCTCGCCGTTCGACCATGCCAAGTCGGGCATTCTGTATGTCGCCAAGCATCTTCCGCCGCCAGGCCGCGACGGCCTGGCCCCCGCGTACCTGGACGAGATCGAGAAGCTCATCACCGCCGCGGGCGGCCGCACCCTCGGCCTGTTCTCCTCCATGCGCGCTGCGAAGGCGGCCACCGAGGCGCTGCGCGAGCGACTGGACACCCCGGTGCTGTGCCAGGGCGACGACGCCACCGGCGCGCTGGTGCGCAAGTTCGCCGACGATCCGGAGACCTCGCTGTTCGGCACGCTGTCGCTGTGGCAGGGCGTCGATGTGCCTGGCCCGTCGCTGAGCCTGGTGATCCTGGACCGGATTCCCTTCCCGCGCCCCGACGATCCGCTGCTCACCGCGCGACAGCGGGCGGTGGAATCGCGCGGCGGCAACGGCTTCATGACCGTCGCAGCCAACCACGCGGCACTGCTGCTCGCCCAGGGCACCGGGCGGTTGCTGCGCAGCGTCGACGACCGCGGCGTGGTGGCCATCCTGGATTCCCGGCTGGCCACCGCCCGCTACGGCGGTTACCTGCGCGCCACGCTGCCGCCGTACTGGGAGACCGCCGACCCCGAGGTCGTAGTCAAAGCTCTGAAACGGCTCACCGCGAATGCCGTGTGATACCGCGCACATTCTGGCGCACCTACTTCCGAACAGAAGTAAATTGGGCCTTGGTACTTCGGTGAACCCCAATTCCCACCAGAAGTATCGGCGGTCCCCGCGCCAAGCCCTGCACGCGGCGCGGGGACACCACAAATCCCTGTCGTGTCCGGTCGATACATGAGACCGTTTCCAGATGAAGCACCCTTCCGACAGTGATGCCCTCGGCGAATTCTTGGTCAGCGCAAGATCATTGACCGAATATCGCGCGATATTCACCCTCTCCGACGCCGACCTGCGCGGCAGAATTCTCGATTGCCCCGGCGGCGCAGCGAGTTTCACCGCCGAGGCGAGCGAACTCGGCGCTCAGGTCACCGCCGCCGATCCGGTATATGCCCGCGCGCCCGACGCACTGCGCGCGTTCGCACTCACCGAAACGGATCGCGGAAGCGATTGGGCCACAGCACATTCTCATCGATATCGATGGGACTGGTACGGCAGCCCGGAACGACATCGGCAGCTGCGCCATGCCGCGGCCCGCCGCTTCGGCACCGACCTGATCGCCCATCCCGGGCGTTACGTCGCCACCGAACTCCCCTCGCTCCCCTTCCCCGACCGCGGCTTCGACCTGGTACTCAGCTCCCACCTGCTGTTCACCTACGCCGACCGGCTGGACGCGCACTTCCACCTGACCGCCCTACTCGAGCTGGCCAGGGTGTGCGCGGGCGAGGTCCGGCTCTATCCGCTGGTCGACCACCTCGGCACCCAGCAGGACGCGCTCGTGGCGCGACTGCGAAAAGAACTGGCCGACAAAGGGATCGGCACCGAACTACGCGCAACCGAGTACGAATTCCACCACGGTGCCACCACCATCCTGGTGCTGCACCCGTGACTACCCGGTGTGCGCCACCGCACGATAGGTGGTGTCGAGCAAGGTGTGCAGCTGACGCTGGATCTCCTCGGCCGTCGCGGGGGTGAGCGTGAACTCGTCGTGCCCGTGATTGTGCAGCAGGTAGCGGCCGTCGGCGGGCAGATAGTCCATCCAGTGGAAGCCGCTCCCATCCGTGGTCGGCCTGCTGTCGATCGCGCCGCCCGCGAACACACCCACCTCGCCGAGCCCGGACCGGGGCCTGCGCACAATGCGATTGAGCTGCTCGGTATGCGACAGCCTGGTCGGGTGCCGGGCGTACTCGACCCGGTTCACATCCGAACGCCGCCCGCTGATCGCCGGGAACCGGCCCGGCGCACAACCGGGCAGCTGGGCGGTGATCAAGCCGGGCAGCGCCCGCGGCGGACACCGGGTCAACACGATATCGCGGCCGTAATCCTGTGTGGGGCCGGGCATCTGGACGGCGACCGTCGCGTCGCGACCGGTCATGCCCGCGTGCACGCGCACCACCTGTTTGAAATCCTTACCGAAGAAGCCGTGCACCTCGACCCGTACCTGCGGCTCGGTCAACACCGTCAGCGCGGTGTACAGCTCCCGACTCCCGATGCCCGCGAGCCGTTCCCTCGCCTGCGCGCGCAACCGGACATAGTCCTCATACGCCTCGACACCCTCCACCGAAAAGCGCAATGGATACGGCAACCGGTCGCGCCCGAGCGCCTCCAGCGCCACCTCGAACATCAAACCGTCCATGCGCCAGCGAGATTCGCTCATCCGCCGATGACTCCACCCGGCGGTAGCGCAGGCGGCTGCGTACCAAGCAGCTCCGAACCTCGGTCGTAGATCAGGTAGTCCGGCGTCTTGTGCTCGTCGTCCTCGTCACCCTTGCCGCGCGCCCCCGGCGCGCCCATGCCACCCATGCCCGACGCGCCCGCCCGGCCCGATGTCGCCGCGCGCGTAGCGGCGTTCGCCGCCGCCGTCTGCGTCCCCGCGTTCGCCTTACCCGGAATGCTCTTGCCCGGGTCCGGCGTGACGCGCGGGCTCCCCGGCGAACCAGGAACACCCGACGGCGTGCCCGTATGCGTCGACGGGACGTTCGTCGTCGGCGACTGCGTCTTCGGGGTGTTCGAATCCGTCGTGGTGGTGCTCGACGGCGTCGTCGACGCGGGCGTGGTGCTCTGCTTCGACTTGTCCTGATCGTCGGTCGAATCCGTGCCGCTCGGCTGCGTCGACTCCGACGTCGTCGGGTCCTGCCCCGACGGATCCTCCGTCGCCTTGTTCCCCTCGGGCGACCCGCTGTTCGACGGACTGTTGCTACCCGGATTGTTCGACGCGTTGCTGCCCGAGTCCGTCCCCGGCCCCGGCGCCTTGCTCGTATCGATCGTGGTCGTCGGCTCCGGCAGAATCGGCGTGATCCCGTCGACCTCGTTCACCCCCGGCCGGTAATACTGCGTCATCACGAACCGCGCCTGCTTCTCCGCTTCCTCGGCACGGTAGGTGGGGCCTTTGATGACGTTCTGGAGCGGCAGGAAGTCGATGATGCGATCGCCGACGGTGTAGTTATCCGGTTTCCCGACACTGCCTTTCGCTTGCGCGAGATGACCTTGCGTCAAATCCAAACCGTGCGCGACCATTTGGAATCCGGTGGCAAGTTTGGTGAAGGATGCGGCGAACTGACGGGTTGCATCTATAGCACTGTTTCCAGACTTACCGTTCCAATGCTCGGCTATGTCCTGCTCGACGCCCTTGGAAAACTCATCGACGGCCGTGTTCGCATGGCCCGCCAGTTGCCGCCAGCCATCAGCCGTGCGGTTGATCTCCGCCTCGCTCACATCCTTCACGCCATCGTAGATCTGCTGGTGCGACATGGTTTCGAACGGATCCTGCGCCCTGATCGCCCGAGCATCGAATGCGCCACCATAAGCCGCCAGCAAGCTTGCCCACTCGTTGTTGACGAAGCTGCGATCCTGATCCCACTTGGCCTTCTGGTCGGCGGCCCGCTGCTGATCGTCCGTCTTGTTCTGGTCAGCTACAGCCGGGGAATCGGTGACGAAACCGAACCCCACCGCCAGGGAGTTGATCGCCACCTGAAAATCGTTGAACGACACCATCAGGAGTTCCCCATGTCCAGTCCGGCAAGTTTGTCGGCAGCTGCCTTGTCGGCTTCAGACAGCTTCCCGCAGGCCAACTTATAAGTGTCTCGCATCAGAGTTACTGCATCAATGCTCTGTTCGAGCCTTTTCACCGCAGCATCATCGCCATTGTTCGCTTTGAGTGCGAATTTGTTCTGAAGAGCTTTCGCCGATTCCAATGTGCCGAACCCGGTGACACGATCCAAGTTGTTCGCGGCTGCCCACATACTCTGGAGCTTGTCGATCATCTGCTCGGCACGCTGTGCCAGTTTGCCGCCGATCTCCTCGTCCAGACGGAGTTCACCACCCTCTGCCTGCTTATAAAGCGTCTGCCAGCGCACCTTCATACTTTGCATATCAGGCTGCTCGGTCTCCGCCACGTCCCACCTCCATTCTGCTGCGACCAGTTCGTCAGCACCCAGTCGAATCTCGTTGCCACCAAATGCGAATGGCGCGCAGCTACTTGGGCAGATATGGCTCGAGATCGTTCGCGTGCCGGATGGCCAGGTCGCAAGGTTCCTTCGTCGCCGGCTCGCCATATCGCCATATCGCGCCCACCTCGACGATGCCGTGCGCGATGGGAAGACTCACATGGCACCGCAGCTTCTGGGTATCCGACTTTTCCCGGGAGATCAGTCCCGTTCGCGTCCCGACCCGCACCTCACGAAACTCGGCGAGCTTGGCGTTCGTCCGGAGATCATCGAGGGAGTAGATCGTGGACGACACAGATACGAGATACGGTCCGTCGACCGCATTCCACTGACAGATTCGCGCATCCACCGGCTCCACCGGTGCATCCGTCGTCACATCCTTCGTCGCCGGGTCCATCCGAGCAGCCCGCAACGCCTCATCCGACAACTGCGTGCACGGGTTCCACTCGACCGTCTTCTCCCCGTTGACAGTCTTCGGCCCGCTCGTCGTCGGCGTGCCGTCCTTGGTCGGTGAGCAGCCGGTGACCAGCGCGGTGACCGCGGCGCCGGCCAGCACGGTCCGGATGGCAACCCTCGACACACTGGCGGTTCGCATATCTCTCCTGACTACGGCCCGGACTCCCGACACAGGATAAGACGCACAAGTTCTCCCCCTGGTTCCGTTCCAAAATAGATCTATCCAATTGGACCGTTCCACTCAGGATGCAGAATGCCAGGTCGGCGCGCCTACGGCTACCCCCCGAACTGAACGCGTGATCAGGGGGAACTGGTGGCGGCAAAGCGCGAGAGCGTTCCGCCACCAGTTCCCCCTCGGCTCAGCCCCGCACGGCGACGGCGTCGACCTCGAACTGCATCTCGGGCATGGCGAGGGCGGCGACGCCGGAGAGGGTTTGGACCGGCGGGCGCTCGCCCCAGATCTCGGCGACCTTCTTGCTGAGCACCGCGAGCTTGTCGAGGTCGTGACCGACGATGAAGGTGCGCAGTTGCGCGACGTCGGCATAGTCCAAACCGGCTGAGCGCAAGGCTATTCCGAGGTTGGCGAAGGCATTGTCGACCTGCGCGGCGAAGTCACCGCTTGTGGTGTGCCCCTGCGCGTCGGAGTCGTACTGCCCCGCGATGAACACCAGCTCCCCGGTCACCCGCGCCACGTGGCTGTAGCCGAAGCCGGTGGGGTCGTGCAGTTGTGCGGGATTGCTGATCTCGATGGCCATCATCGTCTCCTTGTAACTCGACTCATCGACGGAACAAGGGGAAGACGAAGCGCGGTCCTGGAGTGTGACATGACCGCACACGGCGTGGTGAAGCAGCGGCGCGGGCCCCGCCCCCGGATCGGAGGCGAGACCCGCGGGTTCACCGGAGTCTCGGCAGAGACGTCGCCGTGCTGTCTACAGCACCCACTTCAGGATCAGGGTCAGTACCGCCGCGACGACGGCCAGGGCAACTGCGCCTGCTCCCCAGACGACTCCGTGCCGCTGCCACGGGCGACCGTGATCCAGCGAGAACCTGCCCGGTCCGGTGAAGGCGATCGCGGCGCCGATCGCGGCGTACAGCAGGGGCATCTCGTAGGTGTCGTTGCCGAACAGTCCAAAACTCCAGAGGGTGTTGATCGCGTTGATCATCGTGCCCAGGATGATGGCACCGGCCAGCGGTGTCAGCAGCCCGACGGCGAGCATCAGGCCGCCACCGAGTTCGGTGAGTCCGGCCAGCGTGCCGAACACCTTGCCCGGGTTGTAGCCGGAGAGTTCGAATCCGTCGGCGTTGGCCTGCCAACCCGGCCCCTTGAACCAGCCGAACAGTTTCTGGCTGCCGTGCACGGCCATCAGCAGGCCGAAAACGACGCGGATGACGAGCAACCCGATGTCGGCCGAAATGTTGTCCACTTGGGGATCGGTGGTAGTGCGTTCCAGTACAGCTTTCGTGGTCATGCTGGTCCTCGTCCCTGCGAGTCGATTCCGAACAACTGGCCCACTGGCCTCGGTGATGAAGCGGACTGCGGTCCGATTATCACACGAGCCGATCCAACTTCCCAAGACCCGGTCTTATTCCTGTTCTACGTTTTCATCCTGACGGGAGTTCACTCCGCAAGGAAGAAGAAGTAGCCGAGGAATACGACGAGCAAGGCCCACATGGCCGGATGCACGTCCTTGATCCGGCCCTTCGCCGCCATCACAATCGGATAAAACAGCATGCCCATCGCCAGACCGTTGGCGATAGAGTATGTGAGCGGCATCATCACGATCGTGATGAAGGCGGGCACCGAATATTCGAGACGGTTCCAATCGATCTCGCCGAGCGCGCGCGCCATCAGGATGCCGACCACGATGAGCGCCGGGGCGGTGACCTCACCCGAGCCAGCGACGACCGCGAAGATCGGGTAACAGAACATCGCGACCAGGAACCAGCCCGCGGTGGTCACGGCGGTCAACCCGGTGCGCCCGCCGGCGGAAACGCCCGCGGTGGATTCGACGTACGCGGTGGTGGTGGAGGTGCCGATGACGGCGCCCGCCATGGTGCCGACGGAGTCGGCGGCCAGCGCACTGGCCGCGCGCGGCAGCTTGCCGTCCTTGTCGAGCAGGCCCGCCTGGTTGGCGACGCCGATGAGGGTGCCGGAGGCGTCGAAGAAGTCGACGAACAGCATGGTCAGAATGACGACGCCCATCTGCGCGGTGAAGGCGTCGGGCAGGTTGATGATCGCCTGCCCGAAGGTGTGCTCCAGGCCCTTCGGCGCCGCGACCACACCGTTGGGCAGGTCGACGAGCCCGCTGACGATGCCGACCGCGGCGGTGAGCACGATGCCGTAGAGCACCGCGCCGTGCCAGCCGATGACGAGGAACACCACGGTCACGACGAGACCGAACAGGGCGAGCAGGGTGGTCCCCTTGGTGAAGTCGCCCAGGGTGACCAGGGTGGCGTCGCTGTTCACCACGATGCCCGCGTTCTTCAACCCGAGGAACGCCACGAACAACCCGATGCCCGCGCCGACGGCCAGCTTCATCTGCATCGGGATCGCGTTGAGAATGCGCTCCCGGATCTTGGTGACCGCGAGCAGGAAGAAGATGACGCCGGACAGGAAGGTGCCCGAGAGCGCGACCTCCCACGGAATGCCCATGCCGAGCACCACGGAATAGGCGAAGAAGGCGTTGAGGCCCATGCCGGGCGCGAGCGCGATCGGATACTTCGCCCACAGACCCATGACCAACGTGCCGAACACCGCGGCGACGGCGGTCGCGGTGAACACCGCCTGCATCGGAATGCCCTTGGCCCCGAGCGCGCCTTCGTCGCCGAGCACCGACGGGTTCACGGCGAGCACATAGGACATGGCCAGGAACGTCACCGTGCCCGCCATCAACTCGCGTTTCATGGTCGAACCGGTCGCGCTGATACCGAAGAACGCGTCGATGCGACCTCGGGGCTCGGTCGGGGCGGCGGTGGCCATGGGCGATCTCCAGTCGGGAAACGGTACGGGCGTGCCCAGGCACGGTAACCGACCGTTCACTGAATCGGGGAATTCACGCACCGGTCGCGACCGGGCGGTTGTCCCAGCTCACACGCCTACGCGTTGGGCGCGGCCACCAGGCCCAGTTCCGCGTCGCCGGCGAGCAGCGCGTTGCGCGGCAGTACGCGCACCGTGTATCCGACGGCACCGGAGAGCGGCACTGGGGTGTCGACGGCGAAGTGCGCCACCCCGGAGTCCGTGCCCTGGTGCGTCATCGGGACGGTCACCACGTCGGACAGGTCGTCCGACGGCGACACCCGGCCGAGCACGGCCTGCACGACCACGTCGTCGACGGTCAGCCCGCCGAGGTCGATGCGCGCGGTCAGCGATAACCGAGCACCGATGATCGGGGTGTCCGGCAGTCCGGCGCTGTCCACCTGGATCACCTTCACCGACGGCCAGGCCGCCTCGACTCGGCGCCGATAGTCGGCGATGGCCCGCGCGACGGCGAAGTCGTCGGCGGTCGCGCGCTGGTAGGCGTCGGCGGCGGGCGCGTAGTACTCGACCGCGTAGTCGCGAACCATGCGGGAGGCCAGCACCTTCGGGCCGAGGGTCTGCAAGGTGTGGCGCACCATCTCGACCCAGCGCACCGGCATGCCCGCGGCATCGCGATCGTAGAAGCGGGGTGCGACCGTGCGCTCGAACAGGTCGTAGAGCGCGGCGGCCTCGAGGTCGTCGCGGCGGTGCTCGTCGCGCACGCCGTCGGCGGTCGGGATGGCCCAACCGTTCTCGCCGTCGTACATCTCGTCCCACCAGCCGTCGCGGATGGACAGGTTCAGTCCGCCGTTGAGCGCGGACTTCATGCCGGAGGTACCGCACGCCTCCAGCGGGCGCAGCGGATTGTTCAGCCACACATCGCAACCCCAGTACAGGTAGCGGGCCATCGACATGTCGTAGTCGGGCAGGAAGACGATGCGGTGGCGCACCTCGGGGTCGTCGGCGAAGCGCACCACCTGCTGGATGAGCGCCTTGCCGCCGTCGTCGGCGGGGTGGCTCTTGCCAGCGACCACCAGCTGCATCGGCCGCCGCGGGTCGAGCAGCAGCGCGCGCAGCCGCTGCGGATCGCGCAGCATCAGCGTGAGCCGCTTGTAGGTCGGCACCCGGCGCGCGAAACCGACGGTCAGCACGTCGGGGTCGAAAACGTCGTCCACCCAACCCAATTCGGCCTCCGCCGCGCCGCGATCCAGCCAGGACGCGCGCACCCGGCGGCGCACCTCGGCAACCAGGATGGCGCGCAACGTGTTCCGCGTCGACCACAGCTCACCGAGATCGACGTCACGCAACCGTTCCCAGCCGCGCGCCTCCTCGACGAGTTCGGCGCCGACATGCTCGCGCGCCTTGTCGAACCACTCGCGCGCGGCCCAGGTCGGCGCGTGCACGCCGTTGGTCACCGAACCGATCGGCACCTCCGCCGCGTCGAAACCCGGCCACAACCCGGCGAACATGGCGCGGCTCACCTCGCCATGCAGTTTCGATACACCGTTGGCGCGCTGGGCAAGTCGCAGACCCATGTGCGCCATGTTGAACACGGACGGATCGGACTCGCGACCCAGCGCGACGATCCGATCGACGGAAAGCCCCGGCAGCATGGCGGATTCGGAGTCGCCGTGCGCGCCACCGAAATAGCGGCGCACCATCGGCATCGGGAACCGGTCGATGCCCGCGGGCACCGGAGTGTGCGTGGTGAACACCGTGCCGGCCCGGACCGCGGCCAGCGCGGTGTCGTAATCCTTTCCGGCGGCGACGAATTCACGAATGCGCTCGACGCCGAGGAATCCCGCGTGGCCCTCGTTCATGTGGAACACATCAGGGTCGGGCAGTCCGTTCGCCGCGGTGTAAGCGCGCACCGCGCGCACGCCACCGATGCCTGCGAGAATCTCCTGCCTGATCCGATGTTCCTGGTCGCCGCCGTAGAGGCGGTCGGTCACCGCGCGCAGTTCCGGATCGTTCTCGGCGATATCGGAATCCAGCAGCAGCAGCGGCACCCGGCCGACCTGCGCGATCCATACCCTGGCCCGCAGCACCCGCTGGTCCGGCATCGCGACGTGGATGAGCACCGGCGCGGTCTCCGAATCCGACTGCTCGGAGGTGAGCAGCCGCAACGGCAGGCCCTGCGGATCGAGGTCCGGGTAGTGCTCGGTCTGCCAGCCGTCGGCCGAGAGCGTCTGCCGGAAATAGCCGGAGCGGTACAGCAATCCGACGCCGATCAGGGGCAGGCCGAGATCCGATGCCGCCTTCAGATGATCGCCCGCCAGGATGCCGAGCCCGCCGGAGTAGTTGGGCAGCACCTCGGTGACGCCGAATTCCATGGAGAAATAGGCGATCCCGCGCACGCCCTCCTCGCCGGCCCGGCGCTCGAACCAGCTCGGCGCCGCCAGGTACGCCCGCAGGTCCGCGGCGGCGGCGTCCACCCGGCCCACGTAGCCGGGGTCGGCCGCCAGCTCGTCGAGCCGCGCGGCGGGCACCTCGCCGAGCATCCGGACCGGGTCGTGACCCATCTCCAGCCACCGCTGCGGATCCAGCTCCGCGAACAGGTCCTGGGTCGGCGGGTGCCACGACCACCGCAGGTTCGTGGCGAGCTCCCCGAGTGCGGCCAGCCGCTCGGGGAGGTGGGCGCGGACGGTGAAACGACGGAGGGCCTTCACTCCGCGAACCCTACCGAACTACCGACCCCGAGTCGCCCCGGCGGCAGTACCTCACAGTCCTGCACTTATAGACCGGTGCGGATCTATCGGCAGGGACTGTTCCCGCACCGATCCGTCGGTCGCGCCGGCCTTCTCCGCCGTGTACTGCGCCGCGAACTCGCCGGTGGGCGGGATCTCGGTGATCACGTCGATCAAGACGCCGCCGGGGTCGGCGATGATGAAGTGGCGCTGGCCGAACTCCTCGGACCGGATCGCGAGCTGTGCCTCGATCCCGCCCCGCACCACCAGGCGCTCCCACTCGGCGTCCACATCGTCGACTTCGAAGTTGAGCAGCAGGCCCTGCACCGGCTTGCGGTAGGCGGCGGGGACGGTGGGGTGGGTGAAGTCGAGCAGCGCGAGCTCGTACTCGACGTCGCCCTTGCGCCGCAGGCTCACATACCAGTCGGCCTCGAAGGTGATCTCGAATCCCAGCCAGGTGGTGTAGAAGTCGCGGGCCGCCGCGATCTCTGGGGTACCGATGACCGGATAGAAGCTGTTCAGTTTCATGCTCTCGCCTCTCACATACCGATGGTATGTGAGCTAAGCTAGATCGCATACCATCGGTATGTCAAGGGAGAGGTGGGCAATGCCGAGCACGACCCGTACCCAGCAGCGCGAGCAGACCCGGCGCGCGCTGCTGCGCACGAGCCGGCGCCTGTTCGCGACGAAAGGCTATGGCGCCGTTGGCTTATCGGAGATCGTCTCGGAAACGGGCGTGACCAAGGGCGCGCTCTATCACAATTTCGAGAGCAAGGCCGCGCTGTTCGGCGCGGTGCTAGAGCAGGTGCAGCAGGAGGTCGGCGCGCGGGTGGCAGCGGCCGCCGAGGCGGTCACCGACCCGTGGGAGCAACTGGTCGCGGGGTGCGAGTGCTTTCTGAGTGCCTGTACCGACCCGCGGATCCAGCGGATCATGCTGATCGACGGCCCCGCGGTCCTCGGTTGGAACCAATGGCGCGCGCTGGACGCGGCCTCCTCGGCCCGCCACCTCGAGCAAGCCCTGCACACCCTGATCGAGGCGGGCTTACTCGCCCGGCAGCCGGTCGCCCCGCTGACGCACCTGCTCTCCGGCGCGATGAACGAGGCCGCCCTGTGGCTGGCCACCACCACGGACCTGAACGCGCTCGCCGACACCTCGGCCGCCCTGCGCCGCCTGCTCGAGGGCTACCGCGCCTGACCGAAACCCGTGGCCGGTGCGCGCTGACCCGCGACCGCCGCGCTGATCCGGTGCATCTCGGCGGGTGCCGGTAGGTTGGTCCCGTGACCGGCCGCATCGCAATCGATGACACTGCCCCGTCCATCGCAGGCGGTCGACCTGCCAAGGCCGTCGTCGGGGAGGTCTTCCCGGTGCGCACCGTGGTCTGGCGGGAGGGGCACGACGCCGTCGCCGCGACCCTGGCGGTGCGGGCGCCCGGCTCGTCGCGGCCGATCCGGATCCGGATGGCGCCCGACTTCGAGCCCGATGTCTTCAACGCCACCTTCACGCCGAACCTGCCCGGCCTGTGGACCTATCGCATCGAGGGCTGGAGCGATCCGATCGCCACCTGGCGCGCCGCAGTCGAGGCCAAGCTCGCGGTCGGGCAGAGCGCCGCCGACCTGGACAACGATCTCGAGCTCGGCGCCCGGCTGCTGGAGCGGGCCGCGCAGGCCGTGCCGAAGAAGCAGTTCGAGCGACTGCGTGCCGCCGCGGCCGCCTTGCGCAGCGACGAGCAACTGCCCGCCCGCGTCGCGCCCGCGTTCGCGGACGAGATCGCCGAGATCCTGCGCGCGACGCCGTTGCGCGACATGGTGACCCGCGGGCCGCAGCACACCGTGCAGGTGGATCGGCAGCGCGCGCTGTTCGGCTCCTGGTATGAGTTCTTCCCCCGCTCCACCGGCGGGCGGGACCGCTCCGGCACACCGATCCACGGCACCTTCGCCACCGCGGCAAAGGAATTGCCCAGGATCGCCGCGATGGGCTTCGACGTGGTCTACCTGCCGCCGATCCATCCGATCGGGGTGATCAACCGCAAGGGCCGCAACAACACCTTGGTCGCGGAGGCGGGCGATGTCGGCTCGCCGTGGGCGATCGGCTCCGCCGACGGCGGCCACGACGCCGTGCATCCGGCCCTCGGCACCGAGGCCGACTTCGCCGAATTCGTGGACACCGCAGCTCAACTGGGCCTGGAGGTGGCCCTGGACCTGGCGTTGCAGTGCGCGCCGGACCATCCGTGGGTGGCCGCGCACCCGGAGTGGTTCACCACGCTGCCGGACGGCACCATCGCCTTCGCGGAGAACCCGCCGAAGAAGTACCAGGACATCTACCCGGTCAACTTCGACAACGATCCAGACGGCCTCTACGCCGAGGTGCTGCGCGTGGTCCGGCACTGGATCGCGTTGGGCGTGAAGATCTTCCGGGTCGACAACCCGCACACCAAGCCCGCCGACTTCTGGGAATGGCTGATCGCCACCGTGCGCCGCGACGACCCGGACGTGCTGTTCCTGTCCGAGGCGTTCACCCGGCCCGCCCGGCTGTACGGCCTCGCGCGTCGCGGATTCACCCAGTCCTACACGTATTTCACCTGGCGGGTCGCGAAATGGGAGCTCGTCGAGTTCGGCAGGGAGCTGGCCGCGAAGGCCGACGAGGCAAGGCCCAACCTGTTCGTCAACACCCCGGACATCCTGCACGAGAGCTTGCAGCACGGCGGTCCGGGCATGTTCGCCATCCGCGCGGCACTGGCCGCCACCCTCGCACCGACCTGGGGCATGTACTCCGGCTTCGAGCTGTTCGAACATCAAGCGGTGCGACCGGGTAGCGAGGAATACCTGGATTCGGAGAAGTACGAATTGCGCCCGCGCCCGTTCGCCGAGGCGCTGGCCCGCGGGGAATCGCTGGAGCCGTGGATCACCCGGCTCAACGAGATCCGCAGGGCGCATCCGGCGCTGCAACAGTTGCGCTGCATCCACTTTCACCACGTGGACAACGACGCGCTGATCGCCTATTCGAAGGTCGATCCGATCAGCGGCGACGCCGTGCTCGTCGTGGTGAACCTGAACCCGTTCGCCGCCGAATGGGGCATGATCTCGCTCGACCTGCCCGCCATCGGCCGGGAATGGCACGACCACCCGGTGGTGCAGGACGAGGTCAGCGGCGAGGAATACCACTGGGCCCAAACGAATTACGTGCGCCTCGACCCGGCACACGCGGTCGCGCACATCCTCGCGCTGCCCCCGGTGGCCCAGCAGGCCCGCACCGAGCTGGCCTACCGGAGGACCCTGTGATGCGCCGCAGGGACCTGATGCTGCTCGCCGCGGGCACCCACCCCGACCCGCACACCGTGCTCGGCGCGCACCCGCACCCGGACGGCACCGAGATCAGAGCGCTACGCCCGCACGCGGATTCGGTGACGGCCCAGGTCGGCGGTATCGATCACCCGCTGAAGTCGTTGGGGCACGGCGTATTCGCCGGGGTGCTGCCCTACCCCGAGCTCATGGACTACCGTCTCCGCACCACCTACCCTGGCGGTCAGACGGTGCTCAGCGCCGACGGCTACCGATTCCTGCCGACCGTAGGCGAATTGGACCTGCATCTGATCGGCGAGGGCCGCCACGAACGACTCTGGGAGGTGCTCGGCGCACACCCGCGCCGCTACACCACCCTGGACGGCGAGGTGCACGGCACCTCGTTCGCGGTATGGGCGCCGAATGCGCGCGGTGTCACCGTCTTCGGCGAATTCGACGGGTGGGGCGGGCAGAGCGCGCCGATGCGCGCCCTCGGCACGTCGGGCATCTGGGAGGTCTTCGTGCCCGGCGTCGGCCCCGGCACCATGTACAAGTTCCGGGTGCACGGCGCCGACGGACGCACGGTCGATCATGCCGATCCGATGGCCTTCGCCACCGAGGCGCCGCCCGCCACGGCCTCGATCGTCACCGAGAGTCAGCACGTGTGGGGTGACCAGCAGTGGCTCGACACCCGCGCGAAGACCGACCCCACCCAGGCGCCGATGAGCATCTACGAGGTGCACCTCGGCTCCTGGCGCCCCGGCCTCGGCTATCGCGAATTGGCCGACCAGCTCGCCGATTACGTGCGGGCGGCCGGATTCACCCACATCGAACTGCTACCCATCGCCGAACACCCGTTCGGTGGCTCCTGGGGCTATCAGGTCACCTCCTACTACGCCCCGACCGCTCGCTTCGGCACCCCCGACGACTTCCGTGCCTTCGTCGACCGGCTGCACCGGGCCGGCATCGGCGTGCTGCTCGACTGGGTGCCCGCGCACTTCCCGCGCGACGAATGGGCGCTGGCCCGCTTCGACGGCACCCCGCTCTACGAGCACGCCGACCCGCGCCGCGGCGAGCAACTCGACTGGGGCACCTACGTTTTCGACTTCGGACGCAACGAGGTGCGCAATTTCCTGGTGGCCAACGCGCGCTACTGGATCGAGGAGTTCCACATCGACGGCCTGCGCGTCGACGCCGTCGCCTCCATGCTGTACCTGGATTACTCACGCCCGGAAGGCGGTTGGGAGCCGAACGTGCACGGCGGCCGGGAGAACCTGGAGGCCGTCGACTTCCTGCAGGACCTCAACAACACCGTGCACCGCCACCATCCCGGCGTGGTCACCATCGCCGAGGAATCCACCAGCTGGCCGGGCGTCACCCGCGGCACCGACGTCGGCGGCCTCGGTTTCACCATGAAGTGGAACATGGGCTGGATGCACGACACCCTCGATTTCCTGCGCCGCGACCCGATCCATCGGTCCTGGCACCACAACGAGATCACCTTCTCGCTGATGTACGCGTGGAGCGAGAACTTCGTGCTGCCGATCAGTCACGACGAGGTGGTGCACGGCAAGGGCACGCTGTGGACCCGGATGCCCGGTGACGATTTCGCCAAGGCAAGTGGGGTGCGTGCGCTTCTGGCCTACATGTGGGCGCATCCCGGCAAGCAACTGCTGTTCATGGGGCAGGACTTCGGTCAGTTCCGCGAGTGGTCGCACGATCGCGGGCTGGACTGGCCCGAGCTGGACAACCCACTGCACCTCGGCATCACCGCGACCGTGCGCGCACTCAACACCGTGTACCGGGAGCGTCCGGCACTGTGGAGCCAGGACACCACGCCGGGCGGCTACTCCTGGATCGAGGCGAACGACCAGGCGAACAACGTGCTGTCGTTTCTGCGCTACGGGTCCGACGGGTCCGTGGTGGCGTGCGTCTTCAACTTCTCCGGCTCGGTGCACGGCGAGTACCGCGTCGGGCTGCCGAGCGCGGGGCCGTGGACGGAGATCCTGAACACCGATGCCGCCGAGTACTGCGGCTCCGGCATCGGCAATATGGGCGTGGTGCGGGCGAGCGAGGAGTCGTGGCACGGCCGTCCGGCCTCGGCCACCCTCGCGCTCGCGCCCAACAGCGCCGTCTGGCTGGCCCCGCGGACCTGAGCGGCGGGGCCGAGCGCGCCGACGATCAGTAGAGCGCGGCGGCCAGCTTGCGCCGTGCCGCCACCACGAACGGCTCTGCCTGGTCGAACAATTCGAAGAGTTCGAGCAGCCGGGTGCGCGCCTTGGTGCGGTCGTCGCCCGCGGTGCGCTTGACCACCGCGATGAGGCGCTCGAACGCGGCCTCGGGCAGCTGGCTCAGCAGTTCGACGTCGGCGGCGTCGAGCGCGGCGGCCACGTTCGACGGGTCGGCGTCGGCGGTCGCGATCGCGGTCTGCGGGATCGCCTGCGCGCGAGCCAGGAAGCGCAGCTGCCGCAGCGCGCCCTTGGCCTCCTCGTTGCCCGGCTCCGCGGCGATGATCGCCTCGTAGGCCGCCTCGGCGCCGGCCATGTCACCCTGTTCCAGCGCCGTTTCCGCGGCGATGAAGCGCGGGTCCTCCGGCGCTTCATCGGGCGTCTCGCCGCCGGGCAGCTTGCCCGCCACCGCGTCGACGACGGCACTGAGCCACTGCCGCACCTGCGGCTCGGGCTGCGCGCCCTGGAAATCGGCCAGCGGCTGACCGCCCGCGACCGCGATGACGGTCGGAATGCCCTGCACCCCGAACGCCTGCGCGATCCGCATGTTCGACTCGGCTTCGACGGTGGCCAGATCCCACGCCCCGCCGCTCTCGCCGACCAGTCGTTCCAGCGTCCGGACCAGCTCGACGCTGCCCGGACTGCGCTGCGAGTACAGCGCGACCACCACCGGCACCTGCACCGAGCGGCGCAGCACCTTCGTCTCGAAATTCGCCTCGTTCACCGCGTAGTCGCCGCCACCTGGCCCGCCGGCGGCTCCGGCGGGGGGCTGCTTCAGGCTGGACAGATCCACGGCCCCGGACATGGCGGCGGCAACGGCGGGCGAAGTACGGCGTGCAGCAGGTCGAGTCACGGTTTCCAGTTTGTCACGAGGTGGCCGAGGCCGGGGCCGCGGACTCGGTGGAAACCTGGTTGCTCAGCTCACCGAGCTTGCCGGTCCGCACGGCCCAGATCTCGAACAGCACGGTGAAGAACGGCGGGATGCTCGACAGCAGCGCGAGCAGCGTGGTCTTGCCGCTCCACGCCAGCTCCCGCGAGGCGACGATGACGGAGAGCACGAACAGCA
Source organism: Nocardia brasiliensis (assembly GCF_011801125.1). Classification (NCBI taxonomy): domain Bacteria; kingdom Bacillati; phylum Actinomycetota; class Actinomycetes; order Mycobacteriales; family Nocardiaceae; genus Nocardia; species Nocardia brasiliensis. The sequence goes on along the minus strand of NZ_CP046171.1, from coordinate 1,403,639 downwards.
CGAAGACGATGCCGTGCGTCATGCCGAAAACCTTCACCGGCCACATGATCGGGTCAGGAAGCCGCTTCAGCACGCTGCTGATGATGAGGAAAACCCAGGAGATCGCCTCCAGCACCGCGATGAAACGAAGCCGCTTCGCGGCAGTGCTCAGGTCGAAGACATTGCCCATAGGCCTTATTGTGCCGCATGCACTACGACGTGTCGTAGTGGGACGGATCACAGCGTCCCGTCCGATTCACGAAAATCGCCCTTCACGAAGGATTTTCGTGAAGGGCGAGCCGAACGAGTGGCGCAGAACTCAGACTCGGACAATCAAGGCGTCGCCCTGACCGCCGCCGCCGCACAGCGCGGCCGCGCCGACACCGCCGCCACGGCGCTTCAGCTCCAGCACCAGATGCAACAGGATGCGCGCACCGGACATGCCGAGCGGATGGCCGATCGCGATCGCGCCGCCGTTGACGTTCACCTTCGCCGGATCGATGCCCAGCTTGCGGGTCGAGGCGACACCGACCGCGGCGAACGCCTCGTTGATCTCCACCAGATCCAGGTCGGCGGGCGAAATGCCCTCGCGCGCACAGGCCTTCGCGATGGCGTTGGCCGGCTGGTCCTGCAGCGTCGAATCCGGGCCCGCGACCACACCGGCGGCGCCGATCTCGGCGATCCAGCTCAGGCCGAGTTCCTCGGCCTTGGCCTTGCTCATCACCACGACCGCGGCCGCACCGTCGGAGATCTGCGAGGCGCTGCCCGCGGTCACCGTGCCGTCCTTGCGGAACGCCGGACGCAGCTTGGCCAGCGACTCCACCGTGGTGTCGGCGCGGATGCCCTCGTCGGCGGCGACCAGCAGCGGGTCCCCCTTGCGCTGCGGCACCGCGACCGGCACCACCTCGTCGTCGAACAGGCCGTTCTTCCACGCCTCGGCGGCGCGCTGGTGCGAGGCCGCCGCGAACGCGTCCTGCTCCTCGCGGCTGATCGGCTCAGTGTCGTTGCGCTGCTCGGTCAGCGCGCCCATCGGCTGATCGGTGAAGATGTCGTAGAGCCCGTCGTAGGCCATGTGATCGCGCATCGTGACATCGCCGTACTTGAAGCCCTCGCGGCTCTTCTCCAGCAGATGCGGCGCCTGGCTCATCGATTCCTGGCCGCCCGCGACGACGATCTCGTACTCGCCCGCCCGAATCAGCTGATCGGCCAACGCGATTGCGTTGATACCGGACAGACACACCTTGTTGACGGTCAGCGCGGGCACGTCCATCGGGATGCCCGCGGCCACCGCCGCCTGCCGGGCCGGGATCTGCCCCGCGCCCGCGGTGAGCACCTGGCCCATGATGACGTAGTCGACCTGCTCGGGCGCGACGCCGCCCTTCTCCAGCGCGGCCTTGATGGCGAAACCGCCGAGATCGGAACCGCTGAAGTCCTTCAACCCGCCGAGCAGCCGGCCGACCGGAGTACGCGCACCGGAGACGATCACGCTCCGCGGACGGTCGGAGGCGGAGTCGGCGGATGGGGTAGGCACAGTGGTCACGACGAGCCTCGCTTCGTTGTTTCGCAGGATTCCGTACTCAACGGTAACTCCTGTGCCCAGGTTGCCGGTACGCAGGTACGAGCTACCTTCGAGTAGTGAGCAACGATATGGATTCGTCCGATTTCATCCCCGCGGACTACGTCGTCGCCGTCGACCACGTCGGTGTCGCCGTGCCCGATCTGGATGTCGCGGTTGCCTGGTACGCGGAGAATCTCGGCATGGTCGAGACCCATCGCGAGGTCAACGAGAGCCAGGGCGTGCACGAGGCGATGCTGTCGCTGCCCGGCGCGCCCGATCGCGCTACTGCCCTGCAGTTGCTGGCCCCGCTGAACGCCGAGTCGACCATCGCGAAGTTCATCGACCGTAACGGCGCGGGCCTGCAACAACTGGCCTACCGCGTCACCGACATCGACGCGGTCTGCGCGCACCTGCGCGAGCGCGGTCTGCGTTTGCTGTACGAGTCGCCGAGGTCTGGAACAGCGGATTCGCGCATCAACTTCATCCATCCCAAGGATGCTGGCGGTGTGCTGATCGAGTTGGTCGAGCCGAACGCGAATGTTACGCACTAGTATCAAGATCGGGCACGAAAAACTCATCGGAATCACATTCGCGGTCGAGTCACCATCGGGACTCGGTAGGCTGTAGTTTGTGTGCCATGTCGTCACCTGAGTCCGATCGCAATCGCTTCGTTGCACTGCCCTTCACCGTTGTGCGCAAGGGTTATGCGCAAGACGAGGTACGCAACTACTTCGACCGCTTCGACGCCGAACTAAGAGTCACCGCTACCGACCGGGATGCTGCTGCGGCACAAGCCCGTAACCTCGCGAGCCAGCTCGAGGATGCGCGTGACGAGATCGACGAGCTCCGCAAGGAGGTCGACCGTCTCTCGGTGCCGCCCACCACCGCGGAAGGCATGTCCGACCGCATCTCCCGCATGCTGCGGCTGGCCTCCGACGAGGCCTCCGAGGTTCGCGCCCTGGCACAGGCAGAAGCCGCGGAGATGGTGTCGATCGCGGAGCAGCAGGCCACCGAAATGCGTGGCAAGTACGAGTCGTTGCTGGCCGAAACCAAGGAAAAGCGCGAGGCGCTCGAGATCGAGTTCGAGCAGACCCTCGCCAACGCGCGCACCGAGTCCGCCAAGATCATCGAGGCCGCCCAGGCCGAGGCCGATCGTCTCGGTAAGGAAGCCGACGCCAAGCGCAAGGCGAACCAGCAGGACTTCGAAGTCACCATGGCCGAACGGCGCACCAAGCTCACCCGCGCCATGGAAGAGCTTGAGGCCACCAGCCGCGCCGAGGCCGCACAGCGGATCAAGGACGCGACCGACGAGGCCAACCGCCTCATCACCTCCGCGACCCAGACCTCCGAGCGCAAGATCGCGCACGCGAAGGAACTGGCCGAGGAGATGCGCGTGCTGCGCGGCCGCGTGCTCGCCCAGCTGCTCGGTATCCGCGGCCAGCTCGACTCCGTGCCCGCCATGCTCGCCGCCGTCAACCGCGAAAGCGAACTGCTGGACGGGGTTCCGGACAACCGCAAGTCCATCGGCGGCAACACCAAGCAGGTCGCAGGTGGCAACCGTAAGGCGATCCCCGAGGTCGCGGCCGAGGAAGACGAGATCGTCGACGAGGAGCGTGAGAACGCCGACGTCAGCAACTAACGGCGGGCTCGCGGCGACTTGCGCAGTACCCCAACCGAATCCACCTGAAGGCCGTCCCGAACCGGGGCGGCCTTCCTAGTGTTCGCGGCCCTGCTGGTGTTCGCGGCCCTGCTGGTATTCGCGGCCCTGCTGGTATTCGCGGCCCTGCTGGTATTCGCGGCCCTGCTGGTATTCGCGGCCCTGCTGGTATTCGCGGCCCTGCTGGTATTCGCGGCCCTGCTGGTATTCGCGGCCCTGCTGGTATTCGCGGCCCTGCTGGTATTCGCGGCCCTGCTGGTGTTCGCCACCACCCCGCTGGTGTTCGCGGCCTTGAGTTTTCGCGCCGGCCGTGCGTGCGCAGACCTGTGTAAGAATCAGCGGCGAGTGATCCCACGGGTGACGGCAGCCGTGTGGACGCGCAGACGCGCATCAGGACCAGCGGCGGGTAATGACCCCCACGGGTGCGTCGAATGTGTGGACGCACAGACGTACGCCAAGAACAACGGCGCGTGACCCCACGGGCGCAGCGAACGGGGCGCGCAGAAGTGCGTCAAGAACAACGGCGCGTGATCCCACGGGCGACGGCGAACGTGTGGGCGCGCAGACGTACGCCAAGACCGACCCGGGTGACCCCACGGGTGACGGCGCACGTGTGGACGCACAGACGCGCATCAGGACCAGCGGCGGGTAGCCCCAACAGGTGCGGCGAACTGGGCGCAGACGTACGTCAAGACCAGCGGCGCGTGACCCCACGGGTGGCGGCGAACGGGGCGCGCAGACGTACATCAAGACCAGCACCGGGTGACCCCACAGGTGGCGGCGAACGTATGGACGCGCAGACGTACGCCAAGACCAACGCCGGGTGACCCCACGGGTGCAGCGAACGGAGGCGCGCAGAAGTGCATCAGGACCAGCGCTGGGTGACTGCCACGGGTGGCGGCGAACGTGTGGACGCGTAGACATATGCCAGGACCAACGCCGGGTGGTCCCATGGGTGCGGCGACCGTGTTGGCGCGCAGACGTACGTCAAGACCAGCGGCGGGTGATGCCGCGGGTGCGGCGGCCGTTCCAGCAGCCGGTGTGCCAGTGCCTGCGGTCGTCCTCGCCGCCGTCGGCGGCCCAGGCGACGATGTGCGCGACACCGATCGCGATCTCGTGGTCACAGCCGGGACAGCGGTAGGGCTTCGTCGCACGGGTGCCGGGAATCGTACGCACCACATAGGTTTCGTCCCCCGGCCCCGTTTCGGTGCGGCCGAAGACGTCACCGAGGGGCGCGCCACCCGTGCGCGAGCGGCCGCCTTGACCGTCTGTGCGCGGTTTCCGACGAGGCATACCTCCACCCTATTACCGGGCCTTCGCCGCTTCCCCTGCCGTCCTCAGGTTCGTATGGCACAGTGGGGCACCACCTCGTATGACACAGTGGCGCACCACTTCGTGCGACACAGCGGGGCACCACCCGCGCCGGCGCGCGGTTTCGCGGCACCAGCACCGGGAATACCCTGATCGGGCAGGACAACGGAGGTATGCATGGCCGTCACGGCGACCACGGACGACCAGCCGACGGTCGTCGGTTCGCGTCGGTGGCGACCTCGGGTGCCCGCGACCATCGGCTATTTGGCCGCGCTCGTACTGGTCACCTCGATCTTCTCCGTGCTCAGCGACTCGGCCCAGTCCAACGTGGTGCTGCACGCCAGCACCAACCTGCACAACCTGCTGCAGGGCCGCGTGGTCACCCTGCTGTCGAGCGCGCTGGTGATCGGCGATGTCGGCGTCGCCTGGCTGATCATGCCGATGCTGGCCTGTCTGCTCGCGCTGGCGGAACTGCGCTTCGGCGCGCTGCACATGGTGCGGGTCTTCCTCGCCGGGCATATCGGCGCGACCCTGCTCGTCGCCGCCGGTCTGTGGGTGGCGGTCGAATTCGACTGGCTGCCCGCGAGTGTGCGGTGGAGCGAGGACGTCGGCATCAGCTACGGGGCGATGGCGTTGATCGGCGCGCTCGTCTTCGTGGTCCCGCGACGCTCCCGTATCCCTTGGGCCGCAGGCTGGTTCGTCGCGGCCGTGGGCGGAGTCCTGCTCGGCCAGAGCTTCACCAGCGTGGGGCACCTGCTGGCCTTCTGTATCGGCTCCGGTGTCGGCTACGGCATGATCCGCACCAAGACACCGGTCACCCGCGCGTTCACCAAGGTGGAATTGGCGCTTCTCGGCACCAGCGCGGTCCTCGCCGGCGCGGTGCTCTTCGGCTAGGCCTGTCTCGTAAGTCCGGCCGAATGTCGCCGCGGTTCAGCTCGTCGCCGGGCAAGGCGGAGCAGGAGCCGATACCGGGATTTGTCTCGGTGACGACGACAACGCGGCCGGGCGGCGAGCTGGACACTGGTCTATCACCATTCGGTGGGCGGACCCACCTGGGTCACGCACGTCCGTTTCGAAGTCACCGAGTACGCCGCGGCGGACACTGTGGGCCCGTACGGCAAACCGATGCGCCTACCCGTCCGTTTCACCGCGGCGCGGACTTATGAGCCAGGGTCTCGTGCGTAGTCCAGGAAACGAGCACGCGCGGCGGGCTGACGACAACTCCCTGCGGCCGTTCACCTACAGTGCTTGGGTGCGCCTAGTGATTGCTCGCTGTCAGGTCGACTACGTAGGGCGACTCACCGCCCATCTGGCCATGGCCCGCCGCCTGCTGTTGATGAAAGCGGACGGCTCGGTGCTCGTGCACTCCGACGGCGGTTCCTATAAACCGCTGAACTGGATGAGCCCGCCGTGCTGGCTGGAGGAGCGCGGAGCCGCCGATGTACCCGACGGCGCCAAGGCGCTCTGGGTCGTCACCAACAAGGCAGGCGAAGAACTCCGCATCACCATCGAGGACATCGAGCACGATTCCTCGCACGAGCTCGGGGTCGACCCCGGCTTGGTGAAAGACGGTGTGGAAGCCCATCTTCAGGAGCTGCTCGCCGAGCACGTGCAAACCCTCGGCCCCGGCTACACCCTGATCCGCCGCGAATACATGACCGCGATCGGCCCCGTCGATCTGCTGTGCCGCGACGCGGCAGGCGCCACCGTCGCCGTCGAGATCAAACGCCGCGGCGAGATCGACGGCGTCGAACAGCTCACCCGCTACCTCGAACTGCTCAACCGCGACCCACTACTGGCCCCGGTCACCGGCGTCTTCGCCGCCCAGCAGATCAAACCGCAGGCCCGCACGCTCGCCGAGGACCGCGGCATCCGCTGCCTCGTCCTGGACTACGACAGCCTGCGCGGCACCGAGAGCACCGAATTCCGCCTGTTCTGACTCCGGATCCACACCGCTTCTCGGGATCCACACTAGTTCTGAGCCTCCAGAACTGGTGTGGATCCCGGGAAAGGGTGTGGATCCCGGGAAGGGTTGGAACGCAAGAAGACCCCCGACGGTGTCGGGGGTCTTCTGCAATGATGTTCCGGCGGTGTCCTACTCTCCCACACCCTGTCGAGTGCAGTACCATCGGCGCTGGCAGGCTTAGCTTCCGGGTTCGGAATGGGACCGGGCGTTTCCCTGCCGCTATGGCCGCCGTAACTCTATGAAACTATCCACACAACAGCGCTGACACCCACCCACCAAACCCGAACGGGGTTCAGTAAGTTCATGCCTGCTGCAGTGCCGTGTGTTGTTTCAGATACTGCACAGTGGACGCGTAGCTTCTTTGTTGGTAAGTCCTCGGCCGATTAGTACCAGTCACCTACACCCGTTACCGGGCTTCCAGTTCTGGCCTATCAACCCCATGGTCTGTGGGGGGCCTTAACCACTCGAAGGTGGTGAGAAACCTCATCTTGGAACAGGCTTCCCGCTTAGATGCTTTCAGCGGTTATCCCTTCCGAACGTAGCTAACCAGCGGTGCTCCTGGCGGAACAACTGGCACACCAGAGGTTCGTCCGTCCCGGTCCTCTCGTACTAGGGACAGCCTTCCTCAAGTTTCTGACGCGCGCGGCGGATAGAGACCGAACTGTCTCACGACGTTCTAAACCCAGCTCGCGTGCCGCTTTAATGGGCGAACAGCCCAACCCTTGGGACCTACTCCAGCCCCAGGATGCGACGAGCCGACATCGAGGTGCCAAACCATCCCGTCGATATGGACTCTTGGGGAAGATCAGCCTGTTATCCCCGGGGTACCTTTTATCCGTTGAGCGACACCGCTTCCACTTGCCGGTGCCGGATCACTAGTCCCGACTTTCGTCCCTGCTCGAGCTGTCGCTCTCACAGTCAAGCTCCCTTGTGCACTTGCACTCGACACCTGATTGCCAACCAGGCTGAGGGAACCTTTGGGCGCCTCCGTTACATTTTAGGAGGCAACCGCCCCAGTTAAACTACCCACCAGGCACTGTCCCTGAACCAGATCATGGTCCGAGGTTAGAAGTCCAATACGATCAGAGTGGTATTTCAACGATGACTCCCTCGACACTGGCGTGCCGATTTCACAGTCTCCCACCTATCCTACACAAACCGTACCGAACACCAATACCAAGCTATAGTGAAGGTCCCGGGGTCTTTTCGTCCTGCCGCGCGTAACGAGCATCTTTACTCGTAATGCAATTTCGCCGAGTCTGTGGTTGAGACAGCAGAGAAGTCGTTACGCCATTCGTGCAGGTCGGAACTTACCCGACAAGGAATTTCGCTACCTTAGGATGGTTATAGTTACCACCGCCGTTTACCGGGGCTTAAATTCTCAGCTTCGCAACCGAAGTCGCTAACCGGTCCTCTTAACCTTCCGGCACCGGGCAGGCGTCAGTCCGTATACATCGTCTTACGACTTCGCACGGACCTGTGTTTTTAGTAAACAGTCGCTTCTCTCTGGTCTCTGCGACCCAACCCAGCTCAGGAAGCACGTTCCATCACCAGACCGGGTCCCCCTTCTCCCGAAGTTACGGGGGCATTTTGCCGAGTTCCTTAACCACAGTTCTCTCGATCGCCTTAGTATTCTCTACCTGACCACCTGTGTCGGTTTGGGGTACGGGCCGTGTACCAACTCACTAGAGGCTTTTCTCGGCAGCATAGGATCACTGAATTCGCCTCAATCGGCTACGCATCACCTCTCAGGCCACATGTCTGGCGGATTTGCCTACCAAACGCCCTACAGGCTTACACCAGTACAACCACTGACTGGCCCAGCTACCTTCCTGCGTCACCCCATCGCTTGACTACTACAGCCAGGGTCATATGCAGCCGCTTCCAGTCTCCCGAAGGAGATCCGTCCACATTTGGATACTTAGCACAACTGATTCGCCATTGGGCGCGGATACACGGGTACGGGAATATCAACCCGTTGTCCATCGACTACGCCTGTCGGCCTCGCCTTAGGTCCCGACTCACCCTGGGCGGATTAACCTGGCCCAGGAACCCTTGGTCATTCGGCGGACGAGTTTCTCACTCGTCTTTCGCTACTCATGCCTGCATTCTCACTCGCACAGCCTCCACAACTAGTTCACACTGCTGCTTCCATGGCTGCACGACGCTCCCCTACCCATCCACACCACTGCACCACCCTCCGTAGAGAATGACGGATGTATTGTGTGAATGCCGCGGCTTCGGCGGTGTACTTGAGCCCCGCTACATTGTCGGCGCAGGATCACTTGACCAGTGAGCTATTACGCACTCTTTCAAGGGTGGCTGCTTCTAAGCCAACCTCCTGGTTGTCTTCGCGACCCCACATCCTTTTCCACTTAGTACACGCTTAGGGGCCTTAGCCGGCGATCTGGGCTGTTTCCCTCTCGACTACGAAGCTTATCCCCCGCAGTCTCACTGCCACGCTCTCACACACCGGCATTCGGAGTTTGGCTGATTTCGGTAAGCTTGTAGGCCCCCTAGACCATCCAGTAGCTCTACCTCCGGCGTGAAACACGTGACGCTGCACCTAAATGCATTTCGGGGAGAACCAGCTATCACGGAGTTTGATTGGCCTTTCACCCCTACCCACAGCTCATCCCCTCAGTTTTCAACCTAAGTGGGTTCGGGCCTCCACGACGTCTTACCGTCGCTTCACCCTGGCCATGGGTAGATCACTCCGCTTCGGGTCTAGAACATGCGACTCCAACGCCCTATTCGGACTCGCTTTCGCTACGGCTACCCCACACGGGTTAACCTCGCCACATGCCACTAACTCGCAGGCTCATTCTTCAAAAGGCACGCCATCACCCACAGTGACAAGTCACTCGCAGGCCCTGACGGATTGTAAGCGCACGGTTTCAGGTACTATTTCACTCCCCTCCCGGGGTACTTTTCACCTTTCCCTCACGGTACTAGTCCGCTATCGGTCACCAGGGAGTATTCAGGCTTACCGGGTGGTCCCGGCAGATTCACAGCAGATTTCACGGGCCCGCTGCTACTCGGGTATCTTCCACGCAAGCCGTTGAGTTTTCGTCTACGGGACTCTCACCCTCTACGACAGGCCGTTCCAGACCACTTCGACTAACCCAACGGTTTCTGACTCACGCCCAATCCGGCAGAATTGAGAAGAAAGACCCCACAACACCGTCTAGACAACCCCTGCCGGGTATCACATCTAAACGGTTTAGCCTCATCCGCTTTCGCTCGCCACTACTCACGGAATCACTATTGTTTTCTCTTCCTGTGGGTACTGAGATGTTTCACTTCCCCACGTTCCCTCCACACACCCTATATATTCAGATGCGGGTAACACGACATCACTCGTGCTGGGTTTCCCCATTCGGAAATCCTCGGATCTCAGCTCGGTTGACAGCTCCCCGAGGCTTATCGCAGCCTCCTACGTCCTTCATCGGCTCCTGGTGCCAAGGCATCCACCGTACGCTCTTAAACACTTACTAACAAAGATGCTCGCGTCCACTGTGCAGTTCTCAAACAACACACCCACTCAAACCCTCATCCAAGACCAACAGAACCAAAACCCTGCGGTATCAAGGAGATCCGAGCGGATCGTTATCTTGCCTGGAAAGAACGTCTGTTCTTTCAGGACCCAATAGTGTGTCGGTATATCCACCGCGACCAGGAACACAGTCCCGATCGAGTGCGATGAAACTTGTCAGCGTTCCACCCATGAGCGTCCGCAGTCCCACAGACGGGGACTAAACGGTCTCTGACGCGGTCGAGGACGACTCTTCGAACCGACCAGCGTAGAAGTGCTCCTTAGAAAGGAGGTGATCCAGCCGCACCTTCCGGTACGGCTACCTTGTTACGACTTCGTCCCAATCGCCAATCCCACCTTCGACGGCTCCCTCCACAAGGGTTAGGCCACCGGCTTCGGGTGTTACCGACTTTCATGACGTGACGGGCGGTGTGTACAAGGCCCGGGAACGTATTCACCGCAGCGTTGCTGATCTGCGATTACTAGCGACTCCAACTTCACGGGGTCGAGTTGCAGACCCCGATCCGAACTGAGACCGGCTTTAAGGGATTCGCTCCACCTCACGGTATCGCAGCCCTCTGTACCGGCCATTGTAGCATGTGTGAAGCCCTGGACATAAGGGGCATGATGACTTGACGTCGTCCCCACCTTCCTCCGAGTTGACCCCGGCAGTCTCCTGCGAGTCCCCGGCATAATCCGCTGGCAACACAGGACAAGGGTTGCGCTCGTTGCGGGACTTAACCCAACATCTCACGACACGAGCTGACGACAGCCATGCACCACCTGTACACCGACCACAAGGGGGCCTACATCTCTGCAGGTTTCCGGTGTATGTCAAACCCAGGTAAGGTTCTTCGCGTTGCATCGAATTAATCCACATGCTCCGCCGCTTGTGCGGGCCCCCGTCAATTCCTTTGAGTTTTAGCCTTGCGGCCGTACTCCCCAGGCGGGGTACTTAATGCGTTAGCTACGGCACGGATCCCGTGGAAGGAAACCCACACCTAGTACCCACCGTTTACGGCGTGGACTACCAGGGTATCTAATCCTGTTCGCTACCCACGCTTTCGCTTCTCAGCGTCAGTTACTTCCCAGAGACCCGCCTTCGCCACCGGTGTTCCTCCTGATATCTGCGCATTTCACCGCTACACCAGGAATTCCAGTCTCCCCTGAAGTACTCAAGTCTGCCCGTATCGCCCGCAAGCTTGGGGTTGAGCCCCAAGTTTTCACGGACGACGCGACAAACCGCCTACAAGCTCTTTACGCCCAGTAATTCCGGACAACGCTCGCACCCTACGTATTACCGCGGCTGCTGGCACGTAGTTGGCCGGTGCTTCTTCTACAGGTACCGTCACTCTCGCTTCGTCCCTGTCGAAAGAGGTTTACAACCCGAAGGCCGTCATCCCTCACGCGGCGTCGCTGCATCAGGCTTTCGCCCATTGTGCAATATTCCCCACTGCTGCCTCCCGTAGGAGTCTGGGCCGTGTCTCAGTCCCAGTGTGGCCGGTCACCCTCTCAGGTCGGCTACCCGTCGTCGCCTTGGTGGGCCGTTACCCCGCCAACAAGCTGATAGGCCGCGGGCCCATCTCGCACCGATAAATCTTTCCACCAAACAGCATGCACTGAAAGGTCATATCCGGTATTAGACCCAGTTTCCCAGGCTTATCCCGAAGTGCGAGGCAGATCACCCACGTGTTACTCACCCGTTCGCCGCTCGTGTACCCCGAAGGGCCTTACCGCTCGACTTGCATGTGTTAAGCACGCCGCCAGCGTTCGTCCTGAGCCAGGATCAAACTCTCCGTTGAAGACTCTCGAAACACCCCCAAAAGGGCGAATCAGAAATATCTAAACTAGAGTCCGAAAACCCAGCAAAACAAAACGCCAGCAAAAGTATTTGCTGACTAAATGTCCAACCTCACCCAGACGGGGGTCCAGAGAGGCCGGAACCAATAAATAATTGGCACTGACATTCATCGACACACTATTGAGTTCTCAAAGAACACACGCACACACCATCTCCCGGGAATCAACCCGCTCGATCAGTGAGGCAACTTATCCAGCTTAGCTCAGCCGCTCCCCCGAATCCAAATCAGGGTCTCGATCAAGCTAGTGTGAGCGTCAGGCGCTCCTCGTCCTACCTCGTTTCCCAGGCCTCTCGCTCAGCCTTTCGGCTCAGCTCCTCGGCTCCGGGTCGGTGTCCGTGTCGCTCTGACTTGAATAAAGTTACGTGTCTGCGTGCACCATGTCAAATCGCCTGGTCACAAAGGGTTTTCGAGGTTAACGCGTCATTGCGCCGCGCCGACCCGGGTCACTTCCCCACCCAGAGCCTGTAGTTGCTCAACGAAATTGGGGTAGCCGCGGTCGATGTGGAAGACGTCGTGCACCTCGGTCGTGCCCTCGGCAACCAGACCGGCGAGTACCAAACCGGCGCCGGCCCGAATATCGGACGACCACACCGGCGCGCTCGACAGGCGCGGAATACCGCGCACCACAGCGTGATGCCCGTCGGTGCGCGCGTCGGCGCCCAACCGGATCATCTCTTCCACGAAACGGAAGCGCGCCTCGAAGACGTTCTCGGTGATCATCGACGTGCCGTCGGCGATCGCCGCCAGCCCGATCGCCATCGGCTGCAGGTCGGTGGGGAAACCAGGGAACGGCAGCGTCGAGAAGTTCACCGCGCGCGGGCGCTCGGCCTGCACCACGCGGAAACCGTCCTGCTCGAACGAGATCCGCGCGCCCGCGGAACGCAGCTTGTCCAGCACCAGGGACAGGTGCTTGGGGTTCACGCCCGTCACCCGGACATCGCCCATCGTCATGGCTGCGGCGATGCCCCAGGTCGCGGCGACGATCCGGTCACCGATCACCCGATGCGTCGTCGGCGAGAGGCGCTTGACCCCCTGCACGGTGAGCACCGAGGTGCCCGCGCCGGTGATCCGCGCACCCATCTGCACGAGCATGTTGCACAGGTCGACGATGTCGGGTTCCCTGGCGGCGTTGTCGATCACGGTCTCGCCCTCGGCGAGCACCGCGGCCATCAGGATGTTCTCGGTGGCGCCCACCGACGGGAAGTCGAGCCGGATCTTGGCGCCCTGCAGTTCGTCGGCGCGGGCGACGACGCAACCGTGCTCGATCTCGCTGGTCGCGCCGAGCAACCGCAGCCCGGCCTGGTGCATATCGAGCGGACGCGAACCGATGGCGTCACCGCCAGGCAGCGCGACGACGGCTCGCTTGCAGCGGGCCATCAGCGGGCCGAGCACACACACCGACGCGCGGAACTGGGTCACCGCGGGGAAATCCGCGTGGTACTTCGGCTCCGCGGGGGTATTGATGGTGACCGTCCCCGCATCGATCGTGACATCGCAGCCGAGACCACGCAGCACGTCACCCATCAGCGGCACGTCGAGAATGTCCGGGCAGTTCGTGATCGTGGTGGTGCCCTCGGCCAGCAGGGCAGCGGCCATCAGCTTGAGGACGCTGTTCTTGGCGCCTCCCACCGCGACTTCACCGACGAGTCGATTCCCGCCGGTAACCAAAAACCGTTCCATGCCGCCTCTCCGCGTATTCGGCGCACTGTTGGGTGCAAGGATAGTTGCGGCACCGGCCCGCCACTTCGGGTATCCAGCTCCGCCACTCCGGGTATTCAGCGCACCAGTGGGTGCCACGGTCGTTCGGTTTCGGGCCGGCGGTATGGCGCCGGGCTCAGTTCTGGGTATACCCGGGGTGTTTACCCATGTACCCGAGACAAGTGTCCTCGTGTCCCGAGCATTATCAGGTGCTCGACCTGCTTCCGCCGGGCTTCCACAGGATATCGCCGCCGGGATTCGCCACGCGGCTCAGGATGAACAGCAGGTCCGAGAGGCGATTCAGATACTTGGCCGCAAGCACATTCGTGTCGTCCGGGTGTGTCTCGATCGCGGCCCAGGCCGAACGTTCGGCGCGTCGCGCCACCGTGCGCGCCGTGTGCAGCAGCGCCGCCAACGGGGTGCCGCCCGGCAGGATGAACGAATTCAGTGCGGGCAGTTCGGCATTGAACTCGTCGCACCAGCCCTCGAGCCGATCGATGTAGCGCTGTTCGATGCGCAGCGGCGGGTACTTCGGCTCGGCGACCACCGGCGTGGACAGATCCGCGCCCGCGTCGAACAGATCGTTCTGTATCTGCAGCAGCACCGCGCGCACCTGCTCGGTCGGTTCACCCAGCGCGATCGCCACACCGATGGCGGCGTTGGTCTCGTCACAATCGGCATAGGCGACCAGGCGCGGATCGGTCTTCGCCACCCGCGAGAAATCGCTGAGACCCGTGGTCCCATCGTCGCCGGTTCGCGTATAGATCCGCGTCAGATGCACACTCACGACGCTCAGCCTATCCGTTGTCGCGCACCGGCAGCGCGGGTGCGCCCGCTAGCGCATCCGTCGGGTGCGGTCGGACGGCCGCGACTCCACCCAGGAAAGAAACGCGGTGTGCGCGGCGCGATCCAGAGCCAGCTCGTAGCTGCCGTCGCGGTCGGTCACCGCGATCACCGCGATGTCGTCGGTCATGATGTCGTACTCGTCGCCGACCGGTGCGCGGCGGTCACCGATCTCGATGCCCTGACGATGAATCGTGCAATCGGGTCCGAGCTTGAGGCTGGTCAGCTTGAAAAAGACCAATCGGTCCTCGTCGTAGCGGATCAGTCCGTGCCGCCAGCCCTGCCCGCCGCGCGCGGGCAGCACCCGCAGGATCGCGGCGGTGCCGCCGCGGCGCAACATGATCAGGCGATAGGTCGAGGCAAGGGCGAGGAACACGAGCGTGAGCACCAGAATGATCAGGAGAACCATCCCGGTCTGCAATGCAGTTCGTCCCTTCGCTCTGTCGCCGTGTCGTCGACACCCTATTCAATTGGCGGTGCTCGCAAGCCCTCCGAGGATCCGGCTCCGGGCCCATCGCGATCACCGCCGTGCCGTCATTCAACCACGGCCCCAAGTTTACAAACGGGCCACCCGTGTATTGAAACGACTGTCGGCGGCGAAGTAGCCTTCGCCGCCGACAGTCTGATGCTCGAATCTCGGTTGTCGCTTACGCGTTCGCGATCTGCTCCACCGCGCGTACCTGGGCTTGCGCCGCCAGCTGGTCTTCCTCGCTGGCCGCCGAGTCGGCCAGCACGCGACGTGCCGCCTCGACATCCACCTCGTCCGCGAACTCCGCGGACTCGGCCAGGATCCGGACCGTGGTCGCGGTCACCGAGAAGAAGCCGCCGTGCACCGCCGCGACGATCCGCTGACCGTCGGTGTCGACGATGGACACGATGCCACCCTCCACCAGCTGGCCGAGCAGCGGCTCGTGGCCCGGCATGATGCCGATCTGGCCCTCGGTCGTCTGCGCGCTGACGAACGATGCCTGGCCGGACCAGAGCAGTCGTTCGACCGCAACGAGATCAACTGACATTTCCGACATCGGGGACTACTTTCCGGCGATCTTCTTCGCGGCCGCCTCGACATCGTCGAGACCACCGCAGCTGTTGAACGCCTGCTCCGGGAAGTGGTCGAACTCGCCCTTGCAGACCCGGTCGAAGTCGTCGATGGTCTGCTCCAGCGGAACCACCGAACCGACCTGGCCGGTGAACTTCTCGGCCACGATGAAGTTCTGGCCGAGGAACTTCTCCAGGCGACGGGCGCGGCCGACGAGGACCTTGTCCTCTTCGGAGAGCTCGTCCATGCCGAGGATGGCGATGATGTCCTGCAGTTCCTTGTACTTCTGCAGGATTCGCTTCACCTCGTTGGCCACGGCGAAGTGCCGATCGCCGACGATCGAGGCCTCCAGGATGCGGGAGGTCGAGGTCAGCGGGTCGACGGCCGGGTAGATGCCCTTCTGCGAGATCGGGCGGGAAAGCTCGGTCGTCGCGTCGAGGTGGGCGAAGGTGGTCGCCGGGGCCGGGTCGGTGTAGTCGTCGGCGGGCACGTAGATGGCCTGCAGCGAGGTGATCGACCGGCCACGGGTTGAGGTGATGCGCTCCTGCAGCTCACCCATCTCGTCGGCCAGCGTGGGCTGGTAACCGACGGCCGAGGGCATGCGACCGAGCAGGGTCGAGACCTCGGAACCGGCCTGGGTGAACCGGAAGATGTTGTCGATGAACAGCAGCACGTCCTGGTGCTGCACGTCGCGGAAGTACTCGGCCATGGTGAGGGCCGAGAGGGCGACGCGCATACGGGTGCCCGGCGGCTCGTCCATCTGGCCGAAGACGAGGGCGGTGTCCGGGAGGACGCCCATCTCTTCCATTTCCAGGCGCAGGTCGGTGCCCTCACGGGTGCGCTCGCCGACGCCGGCGAACACGGAGGTACCGGAGAACTCCCGCGCGATACGGGTGATCATCTCCTGGATGAGCACGGTCTTGCCGACGCCGGCGCCACCGAACAGGCCGATCTTGCCACCCTTCACGTACGGGGTGAGCAGGTCGATGACCTTGATGCCCGTTTCCAGGATCTCGGTCTTGCCCTCGAGCTGATCGAATGACGGGGGCTTGCGGTGGATGCCCCACTGCTCACCGTCGCGGCCGAGGCCGGGGGTGTCGAGGCAGTCGCCGAGCGCGTTGAACACGTGCCCCTTGACGACGTCGCCGACCGGCACCGAGATCGGCTTGCCGGTGTCGGTGACCGGCGCGCTACGGACCAGGCCGTCGGTCGGCTGCATCGAGATGCAGCGGACGATGCCGTCGCCGAGGTGCTGGGCGACCTCGAGGGTCAGGGTCTTGGCCACCGAGGTCAGGGTGATCTCGGCGTGCAAGGCGTTGAACAGGTCGGGGATCGATCCGCGCGGGAACTCGACGTCCACGACGGGGCCGATGACTCGGACAACGCGTCCCGTAGACGCGCCGGTCCGACTCGTGTTGTCTTGGGTGACAGCTGCGGTCATTTGGTTTGGATTCTCTCTGTGTCAGATTGCGGCCTTCGGGGCCCCTGCGTGGTCACGCTCCGCTACCTCCTCCGGGCCCGTCCCTCAGGCCGCGGCGCTAGTCGCGGTCCGAGCTCGCAGCCAGCGCGTTCACGCCGCCCACGATTTCACTGATTTCCTGGGTGATCTGTGCCTGCCGCACCGAGTTCGCCTGCCGGGAAAGATCAGTGGCCAGTTCGTTGGCGTTGTCGGTGGCTGCCTTCATTGCGGTGCGCCGAGCCGCGGACTCGGATGCCGCTGCCTCGAGCAACGATGAGTAGATACGCGTGTTGATGTACTTCGGCAGCAGGGCTGCCAGCAGCACACTCGCGTCGGGCTCGAATTCGTACTGCGCGTGCACGTCCGCCGTCGGCGAATCGGACACGAAATCCTCACCCATGTCGAAGTTCTCGTCGACGAAGCTGACCTGGATCGGCGCCAGCCGACGCACCTCCGGGGTCTGCGTCAGCATCGACACGAACCGCGTGTACACGATGTGGAGCTCATCGACGCCCGCGATGTCGCCCGTTCCGTTCGGCGCGGGAACCGTGCCGTCGGAGCCGGCCATGAAGGCCTCTACCAGGTGGTTGCAGGCCGCCGAGGCATCGGTGTACTTCGGCTGCTGCGAGAAGCCCGTCCACGACGCGACCGGCGTGCGGTTGCGGAAGGTGTAGTACGTGAGGCCCTTGTTGCCCATCACGTAGATCACCGGTTCCTTGCCCTCGCCACGCAGCGTGTGCATCAACTCCTCGGCGCGCTTGAGCACGTTGGAGTTGTAGCCACCGGCCATGCCGCTGTCACTGGTGATCACCAGCACGGCCGCCCGGCGCGGGTCGGCACGCTCGGTCAGCAGCGGATGGGTCAGGTTCTGCGACGCGCTCGCCAGCTCGCTGAGGACCTTGGTGATTTCCTCGGCATAGGGCTTGGCGGCCGCGACCCTGGCCTGCGCCTTGGAGATTCGCGATGTCGCGATCAGCTCCTGGGCCTTGGTGATCTTCTTGATCGAATTCACACCACGAATGCGGGAGCGCAATTCACGCAAGCTTGCCATCAGCGGTTCACACTCCCTTCATTCGCTTGCATTGGGTAACCCATAGCTCGCATCAGTCTCGAACCTGGGTCACTTCTCGACGTGCTTGCGAGTGACCGAGAGGGTCTCGACCTCTTCGTGCTCGAGGTCGCCCGCCTCGGCCTCGTTCACGACGCGGGTGCCGTCGGAGGCGAGGAAGCCCTGCTTGAACTTGTCGGTCTCGGCCTTGATCTGGTCGGCGGCCTCGTCCGCGAGCACCTTGCCGCCCTCGATGGTCTTGAAGGCGTCGGCGGCGGAGCGGTGCAGGTGCTCGAGCAGCTCACGGTTGAACCGACGGATGTCGGCGACCGGAACCGAGTCGTAGTAGCCCGCGTCGACCAGGTAGATCGAGACGATCTGGTCCTCGACGGCGACCGGCGAGTACTGGTCCTGCTTGAGCAGCTCGACCCAGCGGGCACCGCGCTCGAGCTGAGCGAGCGAGGCCGCGTCGAGGTCGGAGGCGAACGCGGAGAACGCCTCCAGCTCGCGGAACTGGGCCATTTCCAGACGCAGCGAGCCGGCGACCTTCTTCATGCCCTTGGTCTGCGCGGCGCCACCGACACGGGAGACCGAGGTACCGACGTTGATCGCCGGCCGGACGCCCTTGTTGAACAGGTCGGACTCGAGGAAGACCTGGCCGTCGGTGATGGAGATGACGTTGGTCGGGATGAACGCCGAGATGTCGTTGGCCTTGGTCTCGATGATCGGCAGACCGGTCATCGAGCCGGCGCCCATCTCGTCGGAGAGCTTGGCGCAACGCTCCAGCAGACGCGAGTGCAGGTAGAAGACGTCACCCGGGTACGCCTCGCGGCCCGGCGGGCGACGCAGCAGCAGCGAGATGGCGCGGTAGGCCTCGGCCTGCTTGGTCAGGTCGTCGAACACGATGAGAACGTGCTTGCCCTGGTACATCCAGTGCTGGCCGATGGCCGAACCGGTGTACGGCGCAAGCCATTTGAAGCCGGCGGAGTCCGAAGCGGGGGCCGCGACGATGGTGGTGTACTCCAGCGCACCGTGCTCTTCCAGCGCGGTCTTGACGCCCGCGATGGTGGAGCCCTTCTGACCGATGGCGACGTAGATGCAGCGCACCTGCTTCGACGGATCACCGGAATCCCAGTTGGCCTTCTGCGCCAGGATCGCGTCGATGCAGACCGCGGTCTTGCCGGTCTTGCGGTCACCGATGACCAGCTGACGCTGGCCGCGGCCGATCGCGGTGAGGGCGTCGATGGCGGTGATGCCGGTGGCCAGCGGCTCCTCGACCGGCTGGCGCTCCAGCACGGTCGCGGCCTGCAGCTCGAGCACGCGCTGCTCTTCGGCCTCGATCTCGCCGAGACCGTCGATCGGCTGACCGAGCGGGTCGACCACGCGGCCGAGGAACTTGTCGCCGACGGGCACCGAGAGCACGTCGCCGGTGCGGCGGACCTGCTGGCCCTCTTCGAGGTCGGCGTACTCGCCGAGGATGACCGCACCGATTTCGCGGTCCTCGAGGTTCAGGGCCACGCCCAGCACACCACCCGGGAACTCGAGCAGCTCATTGGCCATCGCCGAGGGCAGACCGCTCACGTGCGCGATGCCGTCGGCGGTGTCGGTGACAACACCGACTTCCTCGATGGAGGTTTCCGGGGTGTAGCTCTGGGTGTAGCTCTCGATCGCGCTACGGATCTCGTCGGAGGAGATCGTCAGCTCCGCCATGTTCTTCCTGCTCTCGCTGTGTCGAATGTCGGGGGGACGGGGGTCGGCAGCCGGGTGGGTCGACCCGTGGGGCGGCGTCAGGCCAGGGACCGACGCAGCCGTTCCAGTCGGCCGATCGCGCTGCCGTCGATCACGTCGTCGCCGACATGTACGACCAGCCCGCTCAGCAGACTCGGGTCGACCTGCACGTGCACCTGAATCGGCTTGCCGTAGATACGGTGCAACGATGCGGCGAGCCGCTCCCGCTGCTGTGCCGAGAGTGCGATGGCCGCGCGGACATGCGCGACGATCTGGTCACGACGAGCCGCTGCCAGGTCGGACAGTTCGTCGAACGCCGCGGCGCCGACTGCCGTCTTCTGCCTGGCCACCACCTGTTCTGCCAGGGTGAGGGTGATGGTTTCGGTCTTGCCGTTGAGCAGCCGTTCGATCAGTGCCCGCTTGGCCTCGGCCGGCTTCGTCCGATCGGAAAGGGCCTGCTCCAGCTCGGGGTTGTCGCTGACGATCCGGCCGAGCCGGAACAGTTCGTCCTCGACCGCGTCGAGCCGGCCGGTGTCCGCGGCCGACTCGAGCAACGCCTCCTGCCCGAGCAACACCAGGGTGTCGACCAGGTCGGAGGTGCGCGACCAGTCCTGGGCCACAGCGGTGGTCAGCACCGCCTGCGTGGCCGGGCTGACCTTCCCACCGAAGACCCGCTCGCTGAGCTCGGCACGGGCCGAACCCGGCACCGACACGTCCGCGAGCGCAACACGCAGCGAACGCTGGTCGTCCAGCACGGCGACAACGGCGAACAATTCGGAACCCGTTGTGGCCGCGACACTGTCGCTTCCGGTCAGAGCGGCCCTGAGCGCCTCCCGAGACCGGGCGCAGGCCTCGCGGCTCGCTGCGTACATGCTTCTCACTTTCGTGTCGCTACCTTCCGACCCCGATGCCGGCTTTCGACTCGTCATCGAGTTCGGCCAGGAACCGCTCGATGGACGCAGCCTGCTTAGCTTCGTCCGAAACCGACTGTCCGATAATCTTTTCGGCCAAATCTACGGCGGTCTGGCCGAGTTCGGTGCGCAGTTCGGTCAGGATGTGCTGGCGCTGCGCCTCCAGCTGGTGCTGACCAGCGGCGACGATGCGGTCGCTTTCGGCCTGGGCCTCCGCGCGCATCTGCGCGAGGATCTGCTGGCCCTGGGTGCGCGCTTCCTCACGGATGCGTGCGGCCTCGAGCCGGGCGTCGGCCAGCTGCTGCTGGTACTGCTGCAGCGTGAGCTGGGCCTCTTCCTGGGCGACCTCGGCGCGCTTGATGCCGCCCTCGATCTTGTCGGCGCGCTCGTCGAGCACCTTCATCAGACGTGGGATCACGTACTTGTAGAAGAGAACCGCGATAACCGCGACGCAGACCACGGACCAGACGATGTCGTAAGTCTCGGGGAGAAGAGGATTCACATCCTCTCCGCTTCCCGCTGCGAGAACAGAGAACTCGTTCATCGGAATCAGAAGATGAAGCCGGCGACGAGGCCGATCAGGGCAAGCGCCTCGGTGAACGCGATGCCGAGGAACATGTTGGTCCGGATGGTGCCCTGCAGCTCGGGCTGACGGGCGATGCCTTCGATGGCCTTACCGACGACGATGCCGACGCCGATGCCCGGGCCGATTGCCGCCAGACCGTAGCCGATGGCGCCGTAGCCCTTGATCTTGTCAGAGGTGGTTGCGGCTTCCTGGGCCAGGTACGCGAGGCTCATGAGTCTTCCATTCCCTTTCTGTTGCACACCCGCCGGTCGACGAGGTGTAGCAGGTTTTAAGTGTTCGGTCAGGCAGGTCAGTGTGAATCTGCGTGTTGTGCGAGTCCGATGTACACGGCGGTCAGCAGCGCAAACACATAGGCCTGCAGGAAGATGACCAACAGCTCGAAGAGAGTGAACGCGAATCCCGCGAGGAGCGAGAAGGGCGAGAACACTTTCATCCACGCGACGGCGTCGAACAAGAAGAACCAGGTAGCACTGAAGAACAGCACCAACATGATATGTCCGGCCAGCATGTTCGCCATGAGTCGGACGGTCAGCGTGAACGGACGCAGGATGAAGGTCGAGACGAACTCGATCGGAATCAGCAGTACGTGGAGCGCAGGGGGCACATTCGGCACCACGATGCTGCTGCGCAGGTACGTAAAGAATCCGTATTTTTTGATGCCGACGTAGTTGAAGGCGACGTACGCGATGACGGCCAGGACCAGCGGCATGCCGATTCGAGCGTTCGACGAGATGTTCAATCCGGGAATGACACCGGAGAAGTTCAGGAACAGGACCGCGAAGAAGATGGTCGCGATGAGCGGGAAGAACTTACGTCCGGATTCCTTGCCCAAAACCTCGTCGCAAATCTGCTCCTTGACGAAGACCAGACCGGTTTCCGCGACGTTCTGCAGCCCGCGTGGGATGAGGCGCGGATTGCGAAAAGCGAGCATCATCACGACAATCAGGACACCGGTCATCAGAAGCCGGATCGCCATCAAACGATCGAGTTCGAACGGCGTACCCTCGAACAGCAGCGCTGGAGGGAAGAAGTCGGTTAGCGATGGCGCGTGGAACTCGCCCGCCAAAGTGGTGACGCTCAGCGTTCTCTCCCGTGTTCGGGCCGTGGGTTCGGTTGATCCCGCGGTTCGATCGGACATTGACGATCAATTTGGGTCGACTCAGGTCGGCTCGAAATTCGTCAGCAGCTGTGCGGCGGGTTGGGATTCCACCTGGCGTCTGTACGTGTGTCGGCGACATCGTCGACATGCAGAACCGGAACCCCTCGGAGCCCGGCACGGCAGTAAGCATAGCGCCACTCGGAGCGGCCGGGGTGACCGCCCTTCGCTTGGTTGCTTGCTTACCAACACTTTACCAAGCTATCTACGACAGCGTGTAGGGGGGTGGTGGTTATTACTCGTCGGTAGCTGTGTCGCTCGACACATCGGGCACCGTTACGTACGGAACCTTCTGTCGCAGAACGCCGTACGTCTCCGCGCCGAGCACGATTACCAGCGCTCCGACGACGGTCAGGAACAGTGCGATTCGGTCATAAAAGTCGAATTGATTCAAGATCGCTATCACGATCAAAGCGACCAGCATTTTGCCGACCCAACTGGCCAGCATCACCATGCCCGCGGTGGTCGGCGGCAATTTCGCGCCGAACAACACCACGGCGGCCGTGGTCAGGATGAAGCCACCGCCGATGGCCGCGCCGAGCAGCGCACCCCACAGGCCGGGCACGCCCGCGACCGCCGTGGCGATCGCGACGGCGAGCACCACCAGCACACCCAGCCCGATCAAGCCGTAGCGCAGCGCCGCCTTCAGCGGGGCGTCGGGACCGGGAACAGGGGTAGGAACGACACTCACGTCACGAAACCTTACCCGGAGGGCGGATGGTGCTCGGCTTCCTCCCCGCGGCGCAGGCCCGGGATCGCGGTCACCACGAGGGCGAAGACCAGACCGCCCGCCATCAGCAGGATGACCAGTCGACGGTCCATCAGGGCGGTACCGACGGCGCCGAAAGCGAGGATGCCGACCCACAGGTAGATGAGCAGCACCACGCGCCGATGCGAATGCCCGATCTGCAGCAGCCGATGGTGCAGGTGCATCTTGTCCGGAGTGGAGAAACTCACACCCGCGCGCACCCGTCGCACGATGGCCAGCACCAGATCCAGCACCGGAATGAACATCACCGCGCCGACCAGCAGCAGCGGCGAGAGCAGCCCGACGATGTCGCGCGGGCCGAATCCCTGCAGCGGGATGCGCCCGGACGCGCTGGTCGACACCGCGGCGAGCACCAGCCCGATCAGCATCGAGCCCGAGTCGCCCATGAAGATGCGCGCGGGCTGGAAATTGTGCGGCAGGAAGCCCAGGCACGCGCCCGCCAGCGCGGCGGCCAGCAGGGCGGGCGGATAGGTGTCGACCGAGCCGCCCTGCTCGTTCATCAGACCGAGCGAGAACACGAACACCGCGATCGCGGCGATCAGACCGAGCCCGGCCGCCAGCCCGTCGAGCCCGTCGACGAAGTTCATCGCGTTCACCAGGGTGACGGTCACCGCGACCGTGACCAGGCCACCCTGCAACGCGTCCAGGAACACCGTGGTGTTGTTGAACGGGTTGTAGATGCTGTACCAGCTCAGCCCCATCACGGCCATGACACCGGCGGCGGTCACCTGCCCGGCGAACTTGGTGAGCGCGTCCAGGCCCCACCGGTCGTCGACGATGCCGACCGCGACGATGATCGTCGCGGCCACCAGCACCGCGGCCGGGATATTCGGGCTGTAGTCGAATCCTCTTCGCAGCGCGGGCAATTGATGCGCGAACAGCATCGCGCCGACCACGCCGACGTAGATGCCGACGCCGCCCATCCGCGGGATCGGCTTGACGTGCACGTCGCGCTCGCGCGGCACGGCGACGGCGCCGAAACCGATGGCGAGCGTACGGATTCCGCCGGTGGCGAGGAAGGTGATCACCGCGGAGATGAGCAGAACCAGCAGCAGCTCCCGCAGGGGAACCACCGCACCGGAACCGGTCATCCGCGACACCGCCCGAGCATCAGCTCACCCATTCGCGCCGGCGCCTGATCGATCATCGGACGGAGGCGCTGGACAGCGCCTCCGGCGACATGCCGAGGACGTCGGCGATATCGCCGATCGATACGGCACCCTCGCGCAGCACGCGCGGCTGATCGGCGGTCAGATCGACGATGGTGGACGCGACGGCGTGCGTGGCGGGACCACCGTCGAGATAGGTGGCGACCAGCTCGCCCAATTGATCACGGGCCTGCGCGGCGGTCTGCGCGGGCGGCTGCCCGGAGACATTGGCGCTGGAGACGGCGAGCGGGCCGACCTCGCGCAGCAGATCGAGCGCGACCGGGTGCAGCGGCATCCGCAGCATCACCGTGCCGCGGGTGTCACCCAGGTCCCAGGCGAGCGAAGGCGCCTGCTGCACAACGAGACTCAAGCCGCCGGGCCAGAACGCCCGAATCAGCTCCCGCGCCTGCGGGCGCACCGAGAAGACCAGGCCGTCGATGGTGTTCCAGGAACCGACCAGCACCGGCACCGGCATGTCCCGGCCGCGGCGCTTCGCCGCGAGCAGCGAGCTCACGGCGGTGGCATCGAAGGCGTCCGCGGCCAGACCGTAGAGCGTGTCGGTCGGCAGCACGACCAGCCTGCCGGATTTCAGCGCGCTGGTGGCTGCGGTCAGTCCGGCGGCGCGCAGGTCGGGATCCGCGCAGTCGTAGACGGTACTCACCGGACCATCCTGTCACGCGGGCTCGCCACGACCACCTTTCAGGGGCGATTTGCGGCAACGAAGCGTGGTTTGCCCGCTAAGTCCGGATGCTCGACGACGTCGGCGAAAGCACCGGCCGCCAGCAACGCGGCCAGCGCGGAACCGTTGGTGTCGTCGTGCTCGATGGCCGTGCTGCCGCCCGCACGCAACAGCCGGGCGATGGTGGGCACCATGGCGCGGATGACGTCCAGGCCGTCCGGGCCGCCGAACAGGGCCAGGTGCGGGTCGTGGTCGGCCACCTCGGGATCGAGCTGCGCGCCGTCGGGGATGTAGGGCGGATTGGCCACCACGACATCGACGCGGCCGTCGAGCTCGGTCAGCAGGTTCGGGTCGGTGACGTCGGCGGCGTGCAGGACGATCGGGGTGTCCCCCTCGGCGCCGCGCCGATCCGCGTTGCGCCGGACCCAGTGCAGGGCGGCGGGATCGAGTTCCACGGCGTGCACCTCGGCGTCGGGCCTGGCGTGCGCGATGGCCAACGCGAGCGCGCCAGAACCGGTGCACAGATCGACCACCAGCGGGGCGTGATCGTGCGGCAGCGCCGCCAATTGCGCAAGCGCCCAGGCGAACAGCAGCTCGGTCTCCGGTCGCGGCACGAACACGCCGGGCCCGACCATGAGCTCGATCTCGCCCATGGCCGCGGTTCCGATCAAGTGTTGCAACGGAATTCGTTGCGCTCGGCGCACCACGATGGCGCGGTAGTCGGCCAACTCCCCCGGCGTGATGAGCGGCGTCATCAGCAACCGGCTGCGCTGCACCCCGAGCACATGCGCGGCAAGGTATTCCGCGTCGGCCTGCGGGCTGTGCACCCCCGCCGCCCGCAACGTCTCGACGGCGTCGTTGATGGCGGGGCGCAGGGCCACCCGGGTTGTCGACATGCTCGAAAGCTCTTTACTCCGCGGCCATTCGGGCTTCGCGGTCCGCCTTACCGAGCGCGTCCAGCAGCGCGTCCAGGTCACCGTCGAGCACCGCGTCGAGGTTGTGCGCCTTGAAGCCGATGCGATGGTCGGTGATCCGGTTCTCCGGGAAGTTGTAGGTCCTGATGCGCTCGGAACGGTCGACCGTGCGGATCTGGCTGGCCCGGCCCGCCGCGGCCTCCTGATCGGCCTGCTCCTCGGCCAGCGCCTGCAACCGGGCGGCCAGCACCTGCATGGCACGGGCCTTGTTCTGCAGCTGCGAACGCTCGTTCTGGCAGGTCACCACGATGCCGGTGGGCAGATGGGTCAGTCGCACCGCGGAGTCGGTGGTGTTGACGCCCTGGCCACCCTTGCCGGAGGACCGGTAGACATCGACGCGCAGATCGCTCTCGTCGATCTGCACCTCTTCCACCTCGTCGGGCTCGGGGTAGATGAGCACGCCCGCGGCGGAGGTGTGGATCCGGCCCTGTGACTCGGTCACCGGCACCCGCTGCACGCGGTGCACGCCACCTTCGAACTTGAACCGGGACCACACACCGTCGCGTGCGGCGTCGCGGCTCTTGATCGAGAGCGTGGCGTCCTTGTAGCCGCCGAGATCGGACACGGTGACGTCGAGGATCTCGACCTTCCAGCCGTGCCGCTCCGCGTAGCGGACGTACATGCGGGCCAGGTCGGAGGCGAACAGCGCCGATTCCTCGCCGCCCTCACCGGATTTCACCTCGAGCACCACGTCGTCACCGTCGTGCGGGTCGCGCGGCGCGAGCAGGTCGGCAAGGGACTGTTCCAGCTCGCCGACCTGACGTTCCAGGTCGGGGACCTCGGCGGCGAAGGCCGCGTCGTCGGCGGCGAGTTCGCGCGCGGCGGCCAGGTCCTCGCGCGCGGACTTCAGCTTGGTGTAGGTCGCCATGATCGGCGCGAGCTCGGCGAACCGCTTGCCGACCCGGCGCGCGGCGCCCGGATCGTTGTGCAGCGCCGGATCGGACAGCTGCGTTTCCAGGCCTGCGTGCTCGGCCAGAATGTCGTCGATCGCGGACGGTTGCGTCACAGCTTCGCTTCCTTCTCTAGTTTCCTGTCCCGCCGGCCGCCGGCCGGGGTGCCCGACAAAAGCACCGACGCCCGGCCTGCAGCGCAGGACCGGGCGTCGGCGAGGAAGCTATTTGGCGTCGGTGTCGGCCTTCTTGCCGGCCCGCTTGCCGTAGCGCGCCTCGAAGCGGGCCACACGGCCACCGGTGTCGAGGATCTTCTGCTTGCCGGTGTAGAACGGGTGGCACTGCGAGCAGACCTCGACGGTGATGTGTCCCGACTCCTTGGTGCTGCGAGTCTGGAAGGTGTTGCCGCAACCACAGACGACCGTGGTGTCGACATACGTCGGGTGGATTCCTGCCTTCATGGGTGTCCTCTCGATATTGGCCGCCGGGTCGCTCACGTGGGAAATCGCGCGAACGTGAACCGGAGCCGACTTAGGCGGGAGCTCTGCTCGAGCGAGCAGACGCAACGACCGTTCAGTATGCCAGAACTGTCACTACGCTCCCAAAACACCCCCGGGCGGTGGTTTGTTCCCGCCCCAGGTACTCCCCCTACCACTGTCGCCCCAGGAAGTTCGGGCACGCGGATCGACGCTGTCTCAGGAACCCTGAAGTCGGGTAGTCCGCTACTCATGAATACGAACAGCGACGTTCATAGAGTTGAGTCCTCGGGCCGATTCGCCGCGTGAACACCGCCCTTGCGGCGGAAAGCCAGCTCGAGTGTCGAGCGCACGCCGGCGTGCCGTGACAGAAGGGAGAACTTGTGAACATCCGAGTCGCGTCCGCGATCTTCGGCCTGCTGCTCCTCGCTGTCGCGGTCGGCTGGTGCGCACTGCCCGACATTCCGACCACCGCCGCCCCGACAACCACCGTCTACGTCGAGACTCTGCACACTGCTCCGGAGGGGAGCGCGGTGAGCACCTCGGCAGTCATCATCGGCGGACTGGTCAGCGGCGCGGCCATGATCGGGCTGATGTTCTTCAGCCCCGCAACGCCGAGAGGGCCCCGTTGGCAGGGCGCCCTCTCGGCGAATGCCGTCGGTTCAACCGATTTCGTCAGCACATGGGTAACTCACCGGGTACATCCAGCACGCGATCGGCACCCGACCGTCGGCCGCCGACGCCGCCATCGAGGCGCACGAGTCTGGGCTGAAGACGCGGAGAGGCGGGACTGGCTGATGTTCTTCAGCCCGCAGACGCCGAAAGGGCCCCGCGGTAGCGAGGCCCTTTCGGCAGTGCAACTCAGGAACTCATTCGTCGAGTGCGCCCGGCGCGGTCTTGCTGACCTGCATCAGGAACTCGAGGTTGTTCTTGGACTTCTTCAGCCGATCGATCAGCAGATCGATCGCCTGGTGCGAGTCCAGGCCGGACAGTACGCGGCGCAGCTTGTGCAGCACCGCCGCCTCGTCGGGGCTGAGCAGTAGCTCGTCCTTACGAGTGCCGGACGGGTTGACGTCCACCGCGGGGAACACGCGCCGTTCCGCGATCTTGCGGTCCAGCTTGAGTTCCGCGTTGCCGGTGCCCTTGAACTCCTCGAAGATGACCGTGTCACCGGTGGATCCGGTCTCCACCATCGCGGTCGCGATGATGGTGAGCGAGCCGCCGTTCTCGATGTTGCGCGCCGCGCCGAGGAACCGCTTGGGCGGGTACAGCGCGGTGGAATCGACACCACCGGAAAGGATTCGGCCCGACGCGGGCGAGGAGTTGTTGTACGCGCGACCCAGTCGAGTGATCGAGTCGAGCAGCACCACAACGTCTTTGCCCATTTCCACCAGTCGCTTGGCGCGCTCGATGGCGAGCTCGGCGACCGAGGTGTGGTCTGACGGCGGCCGGTCGAAGGTCGAGGCGATGACCTCGCCCTTCACCGAGCGCTGCATGTCGGTGACCTCTTCCGGCCGTTCGTCGACCAGCACAACCATGAGGTAGACCTCGGGGTTGTTGATCGCGATGGCGTTCGCGATGTCCTGCATGATCGTCGTCTTACCCGCCTTCGGCGGCGAGACGATCAGGGCGCGCTGGCCCTTACCGATCGGCATGATCAGGTCGATGACGCGAGTGGTCAGCTTGTTCGGCTGGGTCTCGAGCCGCAGCCGCTGGTTCGGGTACAGCGGGGTGAGCTTGCTGAACTCGGGGCGCCGCTTGGCCGCCTCGACCTCACCGCCGTTGACCGTGTCCAGCCGCACCAGCGGATCGAACTTCTGCCGCTGGTTGCTCTGCTCGCCGTCCCGCGGGGCACGCACCGCACCGGTGATCGCGTCACCGCGGCGCAGGCCGTTCTTGCGGACCAGGTTCATCGAGACGTAGACGTCGTTCGGCCCTGCCAGGTAACCCGAGGTCCGGACGAAGGCGTAGTTGTCGAGCACGTCGAGGATGCCCGCGACCGGCTGCAACACATCGTCTTCGCGGATCTCGAGCTCGCGGGCCTCGCCGCCCCCGCCACCGGTTTCGCGGTCGCGCCCGCGGCGACGCTCACGGAACCGGCGACCCCGCCGCCCGCGTCCGCCTTCTTCGTCGTCGTCGTTGCGCGCGTTGTTGCGGTCGTTGCGACCGCCGTTCGCGTTGCCGCCGTTGCCGTTCTGGTTGTTGCGGTCACCGGACTGGTTCCGGTCGCCCGACTGGTTGCGGTCACCGGACTGGTTGCGGTCACGGCGCCGCTCACCCTGCTCGGCGTCCTGCTTCGGCTCGTCACCACGCGCATCGGCCGCGGCCTCGCCGCCGCCGGATCGCGCCTGGTCACGGCCGCGCCGCTGCCGACCACGGCCGCGCTGGCCACCCTCGCGACCCGAATCCTCGGACTCGTTCGAGGTGGACTGCGCGTTCTCGGCCGGAGCCGGATTCGCGGCGGCGGCTTGCTTTTCCTTCGCCGGGGCGGCGGTCTCGGCGGCGGGCGCCTCCTTCGCCGGGGCGGTGCCGACATCGAGGGTGCCCTGCTCGGCGCGAGCGGGCGCGGTGGCACGAGCTTCGGTTTTACCGGACGTTTCGGCCTTGGCGGAAACCGCGGACTTGGCCTGACCCCCCTCGGGCTTTTCGCCCTTCGCCGGTTTTCCGGCCTGATTTTCCTTGATGGCGGCGATCAAATCACCTTTGCGCATTCCGGAGGTGCCTCGGATACCGAGCTCCCCCGCGAGCGCGCGCAACTGCGGCAACAACATTCCAGTCAGCCCCGATCGTGCGACGTCGGTTTGTTCGCTCATCTTCGAAATCTGTCCGGAGTCACTTTCGCGGTCGCCCGAGGCTGGGTTGGATTCCACCCCTGGTGTCGCGAGCAGGTCCGTATCTGTCACGGAAATCCTTTCCTTCCCTCGATTGCCGTGTGCTGTTTCGAGGGTTCGTCCCGCAGTCCGGGCATTCTGCCGGACTCGGATGCGTCCGTCCGCTTCGCCACCGGTGGTGAGAGGTGGGAGAGATCATTCCAGTTGCGCAGCTACGCAGCACCCCCATGGCCTGGAGGCTCGAGCCTGGAGCCTGCTGGAGCGATTGCCCTGATGAAGCACCGGCGTCTGATGCGCACGATGTACGGACTCGCTCAGGATAGCTGCACACTGCGAATATCGGCAAGGCAGACGCGCCGTCAGTCGATCCGGACTCCGTCGGCGAGCCCGGGCTCGACCACGCGCAGGCCGTCCAGAGCCGCGAGTTCGCGGAGTTCGGCAGGGAATTCGCCGGTCCCGAGGGCCAGCACGGTCGGTCCGGCACCGGAAACGGTGGCCGCGATACCCGCCGCTCGCAGCCGGGAAATCCAGGTGGTGGTCAGCGGTAGCGCGGGCGCACGCTGGGCCTGGTGCAGCCGGTCGGCCGTCGCGGGCATCAGCAGGTCAGGACGCTGGGTGAGCGCCACCACGGCCAAGGCGGCCCGGCTGACGTTGAACGCGGCGTCGCCGTGCGGCACCACCTCGGGCAACAAGCCCCTGGTGTGCGCGGTCGCCGAGCGTTCCTCGGGGATGAGCACGACGGGGCGCAGCGACGGGTGCGCGTCCAGCCGCACGGCCCGGTAGACCCGGCCGTGGTGTTCGGCCACCGGAACGCCGTCACGGCCGATGTCGGCGGCCCGGTCGGTCTCGGTCCAGGACACCACGATGCCGCCGAGCACGCTGGCCGCGGCGTTGTCCGGATGACCTTCGAATTCCGATGCCAGCTGCACCAATTGGTCGGCCGAGGCGGCCAGTGCCGGATCGAATTTCGCGGCGATGGCACAGCCGGCCGCGAGCCCGCCGACCACCGCCGACGCGGACGAGCCGAGCCCGCGCGAATGCGGAATCACGTTGCGGCACACCACATCGAGGCCATCGGCCCAGACGCCAGCGGCCTCCAGACCGCGCTCGATCGCGCGCACCACGAGATGTGAAGGGCCCCAGGGCACATCGTCGGCGCCCTCCCCCTCGACCCGGATGCTGAGCCCGGAATCGGTAGTGCGCACGTCGATCTCGTCGAACATGCCGAGCGCCATACCGAGCGAGTCGAACCCGGGACCGAGGTTCGCGGTGGACGCGGGCACCCGCGCGGTCACCGCGAGACCCGCGGGCAGTGTCCGACTCATCGCCGAGCCACGTCGCCGCTCGGCCAGCTGACTATCCTTGGAATTCAACTCAGGCCAACTCTAGCTCGGCGGCGACCGCGACCGGGTCGACCGGAATCGCCTGCACCTGCGGCATTCCCAGCAGGGCGGTGTCGGGATCCTTGAGTCCGTTGCCGGTCACGGTGCACACGACGGTGAGCCCGGCATCGAGCCAGCCCTCGGTGCGCGCCGCGAGCAGGCCCGCGACGCTGGCCGCCGACGCGGGCTCGACGAACACGCCCTCGGTCGCCGCGACCAGCCGGTACGCCGCGAGGATCTCGTCGTCGGTGGCGGCACGGAAGGTACCGCCGGACTCGTCCTTGGCCGCCATCGCGCCGTTCCAGGACGCCGGGGCGCCGATCCGGATGGCGGTCGCGATGGTTTCCGGGTCGCTCACCGGAGCGCCGTTCACCAGCGGCGCGGCGCCGGCGGCCTGCACGCCGAGCATGCGCGGGAGCTGGGTGGTGATGCCGTCGGCGTAGTACTCGCGATAGCCGCGCCAGTACGCGGTGATGTTGCCCGCATTACCGACCGGCAGGGCGTGCACGTCGGGCGCGCGGCCGAGCACGTCACAGATCTCGAACGAGGCGGTCTTCTGACCCTCGATGCGCGCGGGATTCACCGAGTTCACCAGGCCGATGCTCGGGAAATCGGAGGTCACCTTGCGCGCCAGCTCGAGGCAGTCGTCGAAGTTGCCGTCCACCTGAATGATCTTCGCGCCCAACATGACCGCCTGGGCCAGCTTGCCCATCGCGATCTTGCCCTGCGGAATGAGCACCGCGCAGGTCATGCCCGCGCGGGTGGCGTAGGCGGCCGCCGATGCCGAGGTGTTGCCGGTGGAGGCGCAGAGCACCGCCTTCTGGCCCTGGTACTTCGCGTCGGTGATCGCCACGGTCATGCCGCGGTCCTTGAACGAGCCGGTCGGGTTCAGGCCCTCGACCTTGAGATATACCTCACAGCCGGTCAGCTCGGACAGGTGCGGTGCGGGCACCAGCGGCGTACCGCCCTCGAGCAGGGTGACCGGCTCCCACTGGGCCGCGCCTGCGATCCGGTCGCGGTAGGCCGCGATCAGCCCCGGCCAGCGCGAGTGCACTCCGGCCTGCGGTGCCACGCCTGCAGTGCTCATTCTTCGGTGCCTTCCAATCTTAGAACGCTGGTGATGGATGTGACGGATTCCATCTCCGCCAGGGCGGCGACGGTGTCCGCGAGCGCCGATTCCAGTGCGTGGTGGGTGACCACGACCAGGCGGGCTCCCGTGCCGTGCCCCTCTTGGCGGACGGTCGAGATGCTCACCCCGTGCTTGGCGAATTCGCCCGCCACCGCGGCCAGGACCCCGGGACGGTCTTCCACCTGCAGATTCACGTGGTAGCGGGTGGGTGTGTCGCCGATCGGTGCGATCGGCAGCTCAGCATAAACCGATTCGCCTGGTGCGCGGCCACCGTAGAACTTGTTGCGCGCGGCCATCACCAGATCCCCCAGTACCGCGGAGGCCGTCGGCGCGCCGCCCGCGCCCTGGCCATAGAACATCAACCTGCCCGCGTTCTCCGCCTCGACGACCACCGCATTGAAGGCCCCGCTCACGGCTGCTAATGGATGCTTGCGCGGCACCAGCGCCGGGTAGACGCGCACGGAGACCCGCTCCTTGCCGCCCTCCGCCGGGCTCGGCTCGCCGGGACCGGCGGCGACCCGCTCGCAGATGGCGAGCAGCTTCACCGTGCAGTTCAGCGCGGACGCGGTCTCCAGATCCTCGGAGCTGATCTTGGAGATGCCCTCGCGATACACGTCGGCGGCGGTGACCCGGGTGTGGAAGGCGAGCGAGGCGAGGATCGCGGCCTTGGCCGCGGCGTCGAAGCCCTCCACATCGGCGGTCGGGTCGGCCTCGGCGTAGCCGAGGCGGGTGGCCTCGGCCAGGGTGTCGGCGTAATCGGCGCCGGTCTCGTCCATCGCGGAGAGGATGAAATTGGTGGTGCCGTTGACGATGCCGACGACCCGGTTCACCCGGTCACCGGCCAGCGACTGGATGAGCGGGCGGACCACCGGGATGGCGCCCGCGACCGCGGCCTCGAAGTAGAGATCGGCGCGGCTGCGCTCGGCAGCGGCCGCGAGCTCGCCGGTGTAGTCGGCCAGCAGTGCCTTGTTCGCGGTCACCACGGATTTGCCCGCGTTCAGCGCCGCCAGGATCAGCCGGCGCGGCGGATCGATGCCGCCGATGACCTCGACCACCAGGTCGACATCGTCGCGTGCGACGAGCGCGTCCGCGTCGGTGGTCAGCAGCGAGGCCGGGATACCGCGGTCGGTCTCGAGATCGCGGACCGCGACGCCGCGCAGCACGACGGGCGCGCCGACTCGGGACCGCAGATCCTCCGAATGCTCGCGCAGAATCCGCACCACCTCGGTGCCGACGTTGCCCATGCCGAGCACCGCGACGCCGATGGGCTGGTCTCTGCCCCACACCATCTGAGCCGAATTCGTCATTGTTCAACCTCCAAGCTGAGCAAATCCGCCACCGTTTCCCGGCGCAGAATGAGTCGCGGTTGTCCGTCACGCACCGCGACAACCGCGGGGCGGGTCAGCTGGTTGTATCGGCTCGACATCGAATAGCAATACGCACCGGTCGCGGCGACGGCGACCAGATCGCCGGGACCGACGTCCGCCGGCATCCACGTGTCACGGATGACGATATCGCCACTCTCACAATGCTTTCCGACCACTCGCGCGACCACGGCCGGGGCCTCGGAGGTCCGCGAGACCAGGCGGCAGTCGTAATCGGCCTGGTACAGCGCGGGGCGGATGTTGTCGCTCATGCCGCCGTCGACGCTGATGTAGCGCCTGCGCAGGCCACCGTCGAGGGACACGTCCTTGGTGGTGCCGACCTCGTACAGCGTGACGGTGCCGGGTCCGGCGATGGCACGGCCCGGCTCCACCGCGATCTTCGGCTCCGGCAGCCCGATGCTTGCCGCCTCGGCGGCGACCAGGTCGCGCACCTTCGCGGCGAAATCGTCGAGCGGCGGCGGATCGTCGCTCGGCAGGTACGAAATACCAAGGCCGCCACCGAGATCCAGGGTGGAGATCTGTGCGGTCCGTTCCACGCCGAACTTCTCGATGGCGTCGTGCAGCAGACGCAGCATGCGGCGCGCGGCGATCTCGAAACCATCGATCTCGAAGATCTGCGAGCCGATATGGCTGTGCAGGCCGACCAGGCGCAGGTTGTCGGCGTCGAAGACGCGGGCAAGCGCCTCCATCGCGTCACCGCCCGCGATCGAGAAGCCGAACTTCTGATCCTCGTGCGCGGTCGAAATGTATTCGTGCGTATGGGCTTCCACACCGACGGTGACGCGAACCAGCACGTCCTGCAGCACACCGGCGCGGCCTGCGACGGCCTCCAGCCGTTCGATCTCGATCAGCGAGTCGACCACCACGTGACCGACCCCGGCGCGCACCGCGGACTCCAGCTCGGTGGCCGATTTGTTGTTGCCGTGCAGGGCGATTCGCTCGGCCGGGAAACCCGCGTGCAACGCGATCGCGAGCTCGCCGCCGGAGCAGACGTCCAGCGAGAGACCCTCGTCCCGAATCCAGCGCGCGACCTCACCACACAGGAAAGCCTTCGACGCGTAATGCACTCGGGCGTTCGGCCCGAAGGCGCGCACCATATCGCGGCAGCGCGAACGGAAATCGTCCTCGTCGACCACGAACAGCGGCGTGCCGAATTCGGCGGCCAATTCGTGCACGGGCACGCCGGCCAGCCGCACCACACCATCGGAATCGCGACTCGCGTTGCGCGGCCAGACATTCGCGGGCAGATCGATCATCTGCCGCGGATCCAGCGGGCGCTCCGGCAAACTCGGCGCGTGCGGAATCTCCGCGTGCCGCGGCCCGGCCGGATGCGCGCTCACAATTCCACCTCACTGCGCTTCCTCACGGACATCGATCCCTTCTTCATACCCATACGAAAGGCCTGCTGCCCGTTCACTACCTTGCCCGCCCGCGCAAATGGTTTTGCCGCGGGGACGTATTCGGCGATCCCGTTCACATCCGCTCCGGTGCGCTCACGCCGAGCAGCGCCAGACCGTTGGCGAGCACCTGCCGGGTCGCGTTGACCAGCACCAGGCGCGCGGCGTTGGTCTGGCTCACCGGCTCGTCGCCGAGCGGGAGCACGCGCAGGTTCTTGTTGGTCTGGAAGCGGTGGTAGGTGCCCGCCAGCTCCTCCAGGTAGCGGGCCACCCGGTGCGGTTCCCGCAGGCTCGCCGCACTGCTCACCACGCGCGGGTATTCGCCGAGGGTGCGAATGAGTTCGCCCTCTTCGTCCGCGGTGAGCAACGCGAGATCCGCGCTGACCTTGGTGTAGTCGAATTCGGCGG
Source organism: Nocardia brasiliensis (assembly GCF_011801125.1). Taxonomy (NCBI): domain Bacteria; kingdom Bacillati; phylum Actinomycetota; class Actinomycetes; order Mycobacteriales; family Nocardiaceae; genus Nocardia; species Nocardia brasiliensis. Next base: position 1,367,835 of record NZ_CP046171.1, on the reverse strand, counting down.
CATTGCGCGCGATCGAGGCGGCCCGCGCATGCGCGTATTGCACGTAATAGACCGGGTTTTCACTGCTCTGGCTGGTCCAGAGGGTCAGGTCGATATCGATGCTCGAATTCACCGAGGAGCGCACCAGCGAATACCGTGCCGCGTCGACACCGATCGCCTCGACCAGATCCTCCAGCGTGACCACGGTGCCCGCCCGCTTGCTCATCTTCACCGCGACACCGTCTTTGAGCAGATTCACCATCTGCCCGATCAGCACCTCGACGGTCGCCGGATCGTCGCCGAACGCGGCCGCGGCGGCCTTCAAACGACCGATATAGCCGTGATGGTCGGCGCCGAGCATATAAATGCACAGATCGAATCCGCGCGACCGCTTGTTCTGAAAATACGCGATATCGCCCGCGATATAGGCCGGATTACCGTCGCTCTTGATGACGACGCGATCCTGATCGTCGCCGTATTCGGTGCTCGCGATCCACCAGGCGCCGTCCTTCTCGTACAGGTCGCCGGAATCCTTCAGCGTCGCGACGGCCTGCTCGACCGCGCCGGAGGCGAACAGTGAACTCTCGTTGAAGTACACGTCGAAGTCGGTGCCGAACTCGTGCAACGACTGCCGGATCTGCGCGAACATCAACTCGACGCCCTCGGCACGGAACAGCTCGAGCCGCTCGGCCTCGGGCAGCGCCACGGCGTCCGGGTGCGCGGCCACGATCGTGCCCGCGATCTCGCCGATGTAGGCGCCCGCGTAGCCGTCGTCCGGGGTCGGCGCACCGGTGGCGGCCGCGACCAGGGACCGGGCGAACCGGTCGATCTGCGCGCCGTGATCGTTGAAATAGTACTCGCGCACCACCTCGGCGCCCTGGGCGGCCAAGATCCGGCCGAGCGCGTCGCCGACCGACGCCCACCGGGTGCCACCGAGGTGCACCGGGCCGGTCGGATTGGCCGAGACGAACTCGAGGTTGATCCGGGTGCCCTTCAGCGTCTCGGCCGTGCCGTACGCAGCACCCGCGGCCAGCACCTGCTCGACGATCGCACCCTGCGCCGAGGCGGCGAGGCGGATGTTGAGGAAGCCCGGCCCGGCGACCTCGGCCACCTCGACGCCGTCGGCCGCGGTCAGCGCCTCGGCCAGCCAGGTGGCCAGATCGCGCGGATTCGTGCCCGCCTGCTTTGCCACCTTCATCGCCACATTCGTGGCATAGTCACCGTGTTCCGGGTTGCGGGGGCGCTCAACAGTGACCTCATCGGGCAGGACCGCGGGATCGAGGCCACGTTCGACGAGCACCTTCGCCGCGGTGGCGCGAAGGAGATCTGCAAGGTCAGCTGGAGTCACGAGTCTCTATCCTATGGTCTTGGCGGGTGTGCACCTCAGGTGGGCATTGCGCCGGAACCGTCCGCAACCTGTAGCAGCACGCGGATCCGTCACGTCGAGAGAGCACAACGAGCGATGCCGAGCAGTCCCAGCGCCAAATCGGCCAAGGCCACCAAAGCCGGCGCGAAGTTGTCGGCCTCCCGTAAAGGGGGCGGCCGGGGTCAACTTCCCAAGAAAAATCGTCAGATTCCCTGGTTGGCCATCGGCGCGGCCGTAGTCATCATCGCATTGATCGGTGCGCTCGCCTACAGCCTGGTACCGAAGTACCAGGAGAAGGCGGCCCTGGACAAGTACACGCCCAGCGCCGACAAGAAGGACCCGTCCGAATCGATCTCCGGCGTGGTCAAGAAGGAATACCCGGCGGGGCTGCACATCGGCCCGACCCAGCGCGTCGCATACGACCAGAGCCCGGCCTTCGGCGGACCGCACGACGCGTCCTGGGCGACCTGCACCGGCATCGTCTACGACAAGCCGATCCGGATGGAGAACGCGGTGCACTCGCTCGAGCACGGCGCGATCTGGATCACCTACAACCCGGACAAGGTCGATGCCGCGGGCCGCGACCTGCTGGCGAGCAAGGTGAAGAACAAGCCGTACTCGATGATGTCGCCGTATCCCGGCTTGGACAGCCCGATCTCGTTGCAGTCCTGGGGCCATCAGCTGAAGCTGGACAAGGCCGACGATCAGCGCGTCGGTCAGTTCATCACCGCATTACGCCTCAACGCCTACACCTATCCCGAGGTCGGCGCGGACTGCTCGACCATCGCCTTCGACACCGACAACCCGCCGCCCTACGACCCGACCCCGCCCGGACCCGACGCGGTGCCGATGGACGGTAAGGGCCTGCAGCCGGATCCGTCCGAGATGCCCGGCGGCATTCCCGGCCTGCCGGGTGGTCTCCCCGGTGTGCCCGGGGTCCCCGGCCTGCCCGGTGCCCCGCTGCCGAATCAGCCCGGCAAGCCGCAGCCGGCGCCCGCGCCCGGCCAGCCCGCGCCGGTGCAGCAGTGACGCCTACCGAGCTGGAGCCGGACACCGAACCCACGGCGTCCGGCCTCGGCGGCCAGTTCCAGCGGCAGCGGACCGCGCTGCTGGTACTCGGCGCGATCGCCGCGATCGTGCTCGGCGTCGCCATCGGCGCCCTCGTCCGGCTGCCGTTCACCGGTTCGTCCGAGCCGGACCCAGGCGCGGTCGACGTCGGATTCAGCCAGGACATGTCGGCGCATCACGCGCAGGCCGTCGAGATGGCGGGCGTCGTGCTGGTCAAGTCCACCGACACCGACGTGCGCCGCCTCGCCTACGACATCCTGACCACCCAGCAGAGCCAGGTCGGTCGCATGCAGGGCTGGTTGCAGCTGTGGGGTAAGCCCGCGCAGAGCGTCGACGGGTACATGGGCTGGATGAGCGGGCAGCCCGGCGGTCACGGCCACTCCGGTACCACCGCGGCCATGTCCGGTCCGGTGGCCGCGATGCCAGGCATGGCCACCCCCGCCGACCTCGCGGCCTTGCGACAGGCCACCGGCACCGAACTCGACACCCTGTTCCTGCAACTCATGCTGCGCCACCATCAGGGCGGCCTGTCGATGATCCAGTACGCCGCCGAGCACGCCGACACCACCGCGATCCGCACACTCGCCGACACCATGGACAAAACCCAGCGCGGCGAAGCCCAACTCATCACCACCATGCTGACCGCGCGCGGCGCCACCCCCCTCCCGCTGAACTGACCCAACCGCCGCCTCCGCCACGCTTTTTGGCGCACGGCCCCCGATGCGATACGCTTTCCCAGCCCGATCGGCGGCCCCCAAGCCCCGCTCGGCCCTATCCCGCCCTCGTAGCTCAGGGGATAGAGCGTCTGCCTCCGGAGCAGAAGGCCGCAGGTTCGAATCCTGCCGAGGGCACAGACAGAAAGGCCCCCGATCTTGTGATCGGGGGCCTTTCTTGTGGTGGGGGTCAGGTGGCGGGGCCGAGGATCAGGGCGGAGTTGTTGCCGCCCATGCCGAGGGCGATTTTGATGGTGAGGCCTTCGCCGGTGTGGGGGATGACGCCGTCGACTAATCGGGGGTGGGCGGTGGAGACGATCGGGGCCGAGACCATGACGCCCTGTTCGTAGCCCATGATGGTGGCCGCCACCTCGACGCCCGCGGAGGCGGCCTGGCAGTGGCCGGTGAGCGGTTTGGTCGCCAGCACGCGCGGGCGATCGTCGAAAATGGTTGCCAGCACGGCGGTTTCGGCCACATCGCACTGCTGGGTGCCGGAACCGTGGCTGTTCAGGTAGGCCACCTGCGCCGGCTCCACCCGCGCGGCGGTCAACGCCTGCCGCACGCACGCGAAGATCTGCTCGTGCGTGGGTTCGACGGAGATCACGTGGTAGCCGTCGTTGGTCATGGCGCCGCCGAGCACCGCCGCGTACGGCCGCTCGACCGCGTTGGTCACCACGAACGCCGTGGCCGCCTCGCCGAAGCCGAAGCCGCGGCTGCCCTCCTGGAAGGGTCGGCAGGCCGTGAGCGGGTCTTCGTCGGTGACGGCCGCGCCCAACGTCACGAAGGGCTGGACGATGTCGGGGATCGCGCTCAGATCGCTCGCCACCACCACGACGTCGTCGACGAAGCCCTGGGTCAGCCACATCCGCGCGGTCATGATCGCGGCATTCGCCGAGGAACAGGCGGCCGTGACGTTCATCGCCGGGCCGTGAAAGCCGTGCTCGCTCATCAGGTTGGAGTTCGGCGTGGATGGCAGCAGCCGCAGGAAGTCGCGTGAGCGGCGCTTGCCGTGATCGTGGACGTAGAAGTCGTGCCATTCGTCGGTGTCGCCGAGCACGATCGCGTGCAGCAGTCCCACCGTCCGGCCCGGCCGCCAGCCCCGCGCGCGGGCATCGGTGACCGCCTCGCGCACCGACTCCTGCACCGACCGCACATACACCGACCCGAGCTCGGGATCGCCGCCGTCGGGCACCCGAGCCACCCATCCGTCGGTGTCCCGATCCGGGCCGAATCCCGGTTGCGGCCGCGCCGCGTGTTTACCGCTCAGCAAGCCCTGCCATAGCGCCTCGCGTCCCCAGCCGTAGCCGGTGACCGTACCGAGCCCCGCAATGACCACACGATCCTGTCCCCGCTGGCTCGCGGTGCCCTGATCAGAGTTCTTGCCTGGCATTCACATCGTTCCTTCTCGAGCCGGTATTCGTCATGATCACCGCACCGAGGCCGCCGATGGGTAGAACTATGATCTATTCAACACGGCCCGGCAGGCATGGTAGCCAAGCGCCTGATTTCGTTTGCTCGGTTGCCCACATTCGGAAAGATCGGTCACGGTACACCGCGATAATTCGACCCGCCTGGCCCAGACAGACGCACTTGCTATGCTGGATACAGCGTCGGCCGGAGAGCGATTCCCGAGCCCGGAAGCAGATCCCCCCGTTGGAACGGGGCCGTGTTCCAGGCTGCCCCGGTGTCTCCTGGAGTCCACTCGATGGATCAGATCACTCACTTCGGCCGAGCAGAACTCGATGGCCCCACCCCGGCTGCTCCCGCGTCGCTGCGCCTTTTCGACCATGTCCTGCTCGGCGTCCACGACGAGGTCCTATGGCGTTGCGAGACAACGCATCTGCTGGATCAGCACGGCCGCCTCTCGTGCGCGGTGCGCCTCGATATCGACCCGCATGCCGCCAACGTGGCCGGTCACTTCCCGTCTGGTATCGACCGCGATCACAAGGTCGAGCTCGGGGATCTCTCGGTGCCCACACTCGAAGCGGCCGCCCACGGACTACTCGAACGCGGCACCGATAGTCGCGCGCACTACGGCACTGTCATGAGTGAGCTACCGCTGAATCACCACTCGAATATGCTCGGCGCAAGCTTGCTGACCAATTGCCTGCCGGTCACCTGGGTGGCAAAGGGATTCGCGTGCCAACGGGTCGCCGAAAGTACCGGCCCCCAAGGAGTCTTCTTCGGCGCGACCACGCTGGCCGCATCCCCGACCGTCCTCGAGCTGACCCTCGCCGGATACTTTCCGACCTACCCGTTGTCGGACGACGCGCGCAGCGCGGAGGACGGGTTGCGCTACGCGCTGCGCCACGCGTGGTCCGAGGTATCGATCGCCAGGATGGGGCAGACCGTGCTCTGGACCGCACGCGAGCCGCGCCGTGCCGGATAGTCCTGCGGCTCAGTTGTTTTCGACCGGCCGGAGCACGATAGCGGCGGGCTGCACGGGTTTGGACTGCACGCTCGGCAGCGGCCACGCGGTGGCCTCGTAACGACGTCCGTTGATCGTGACGGTGGCCTCGACACTGGTCTCCGGCCCGGAAACGATGCGGGCGATCTGCAAGTCCTCCAGCAGCGCGGCGATATTGCTGTCACGCAGTTCCTCGCGCAAGACCCCTTCGGTGTGCAGCGTGATCCGGCGTTCGGCGTCGACCAGGATCAGCGTGTGCCGGGTGAACTGAACGATGTGCCGCAATGTGGAGACCACCGGTTCGGGACGGTGCACCAGCTGCAAACTCATGCCGTAGACCGAGCGCGCGGTGGGGCCGACGCCGGGGTGCGCGGCACTCCAGAAATGCACCCAGCCTGGGGAACCTGGTGGGTGGATCGACCAGATCGCCTCGGCGGCAACACCTTTGGTCCCGGTCGCGGCGTCCCAGTACAGCGCAAGGAAGCGCGGCACGTCGTCGGCATTGGCAAAGCGGAGTAGATCGCGGATAGGCCGGGGTTCGCCTGCCGCCCGGTCGGTGCCGAGCATGGCCAGATCGTCTCCGGCGCTGCTGGTGGCGACCGCGTCCAGATCCAGAATCCAGCTGTTGTAGATCGGGCGGGGCAGCACCGGCCCCGGTGCCAGCCACAGGATCAGCCCGAGCGGCTCCCCGTCCGGCGCCTTGACCCAGTGCGCGCGCAACGACATTCCGGCCTCGTCGGCCGTGCGGTCGGCATACGGCCCGTCGAAGAGGTCGGCGACCATATCGGCCCATAACCGTTCGCCTTCGACGTCGAAGCCGAGTGTGCTCGCGCAGCGGGTCAGCACCCGCGCCACGCGCTCGCCCGCGGCCGAATGCACCATGATGTCGCTGCGGCTCAGGCGGGCGGCCTGCCCGTCACGCCGACACCGCGCTTCCCGCCGCAACCGAGTCGTGATGACGTCGACCCCCACCCACGCCCCTGGTACCCGCATGCCCAGAGCCTAGCGAGATCGGCCATCGCTATGCCGAACACGCACCGAGTCGTTGAAGTCAGCAGACCTTGCGCAGATGGAAGTCGCGGTCGTCGGGGGTGGCGAGCATCGCTTCCATGGTGGCGCGATCGAACGGCAGCAGGTCGATATGGCCGCCCTCGGTGAAGTACCAGGAATTGCAGCCGGTGTTCCAGACCGTCGGCTCGAGCGCCTTGCCGACCTCGGCTTCGAATCGAGCGGTAGCGGCCTCGGTGACCTCGACGGTGTCGAATTCGCCGGTGCGCCAACGGTTGATCCATCCGACGATGTAGCGCGCCGTGACCTCGGCGGCGTGGTGCAGCGGGATGGAGCCGGTGGGCGAGTTCGGCCCGAGCACGGTGAACAGGTTGGGGAACCCGGGTACCGCGGTCATGCGGTAGGCCCGCGGTCCCTTCACCCACGCGTCGTCGATCGTGATCCCGTCTCTGCCAGCCAGATTCATCGGGCGCATGTAGTTGTGCGCCTGAAATCCGGTGGCCAGCACGATCATGTCGAATTCGTGGTGCTTACCGTCCGCGGTGCGGATGCCGGTGGGCGTCACGGCCTCGATCGCGTCGGTGACCAGTTCGGCGTTGCGGGCGTGCAGCGCGCGATAGTAGCTGCCGGACAACACTTGTCGTTTACACAGCGGTTGATAGTCGGGGGTCAGGCTGGCGCGCAGTCGCGGGTCACGGACCTGGACGCGCAGACTGAGTCGCGCGTACTCCTGCACCGCGCGACGGCGCCAGCTCGGCCGGGTGACGATATCGGTGAACAGTTTCGCGCCGGTCATACCCGCGCGATACAGCGCGCGATTCACCTGCGGCAGCCGATCCAGAACCGCACCCACGACGGCGGGTTGCGGCAGCCACATCGGCGCCCAGATCACCCACTGCGGGCTGCGGACGAAATGCGCGAGCCGGCCTGCCTTCGGCTGCAGCGCCGAAACCACCTGCACGCCGGTCGATCCCGTGCCGATGACGGCGATGCGCCGGTCCGCGGTCGGCACCGAGTCGTCCCAGCGCGCGGTGTGCAGCACCGTGCCGGTGAACTCGTCCAGGCCCGGCAGGTCGGGCGTGGCCGGATGATGCAGCACGCCGGTGGCGGCGATCACGAAGTCCGCCTCGTAGCTGTTGCCGTCGCCGGTCTCGACCCGCCAGCCCGACCCGGTGAAGGTCGCCGCCGTGACCTCGGCACGCGTGCGCAGGTGCGGTCGAAGACCGAACCGATCGGCGACGTCGGCCAGGTAGCGCTGGATTTCCGGGCCCGGCGCGAACACTTGCGACCAATCCGGCTTCGGGGCGAAGCCGAACTGATACAGCTGCGAGGGGACATCACAGGTCAGGCCCGGGTACCGATTCCAGTGCCACACACCACCGACATCGTCGCCCTTCTCCAGGATCACGAAATCGTCGATCCCATTGCGCCGCAACGTGATCGCACTGGCAATACCGGACACACCCGCCCCGATGATCACCACCCGCGGCGCCCGCGACACGGTCGTCACCACACCCCCGCTGTCCGCCGAACGCCCACGCACGTGCCAAACTCCCTTGTCAGATACCGCCAGTATTCGAAAACTGACGGTATTGCGAATCCGACAGCGTGTCAACGGAGCGAACCCACGGCAGAGCTGGCCGAGCATCCCACCCGCAAGCCGACGCCGAGATCCAGCCAGCTCAGCGTTGCGCAGTCGAGGCAGATGGCGGGCATCGGTCGCCGAGGACGTCGGACACGGCAACACCCCGCCCAGCGGCAAGGATGCCCCCTAACTCGTCGAGGAGGCTGGATTGATGGGCGGGGCGGACCCCGCCCGACGCGCGGGACTAGTTCGGTGCCGGGATGGGGCGACGATTCTTGTGCCACCACCACATGGCGAGTGGGGCGGTCAGGAAAGGGAGGAGGACAAAGGCGAGGCCTTGTATGGAAAGGTCGGGGTCGTGCAGGTCGACGTAGTTCCAGTTGTTCGCGAGGAACTGGGTGGTTACCTGGAAGGCCGCGTGGAAACCCATGCAGGTCATGATGTTTCCGGTTGCGGCGCGCAGGACGCCGAGGACCAGTGAGAAGGTGAAGAACAGGAGGGCTCGGCCGAGCGAGCCGGCGGCGCCGATGAGCACGCCCCAGCCGGTGAACAGCGCCGCCTGTCCGACGACCGTGCTCGCGGTGGACCAATGTTCGTTCAGATTGGCGAAGAAGTAGCCGCGAAAGATGAGCTCCTCCGACACGGCCTCGTACAGGAGCACCAGGACGAGCAGCCCGAGCAGGGCGGGAAGCGTGCGCGAAAATGGTTCCAGCACAGTGACATCGGCCCACCCGAGCCACAGCATCAGCGCCATGGCCGACCACGCCGGAATTCCCCACAACGCCGCGCCGACGAGAAACGCACGGCAACCCCCTGCCACCGAGGAGAAGCCCAGTCCATCGAGGGACCTCCGGTCGAGGAGCTTTCGGGCGAGCAGCACCATCGGCACGGTGAACACCGCCGCGCCCACGGCACGCGTCACGTGGGCCGACCGCGTGTATTCACCGGGGGGCGCGAACACGTGGTACAGCACCAACCACCACACAGTCGCCGCGACGAAGACAATGCCCACCCTGATGATCAAGGCAGGACGGTTACCCAATTCAGTAGTCCCCACCTCGCGACCGTAACCCGCGCAACGGAAGCCGCGAGTCCTACGAAAGCAGGACAGAACTTCTCAGGCGCAGCTGAATTGGAAGGGTGCGGTCTGGGTGACGCCCGGCAGGACGATCATCTGGACGTACTCCACCCCGCGCACCGAGCAGCCGGACGGCGACGCGGTGACCCGAACCTGATAGCAGCCGGGCATCAGATCGGCGCGCACGGTCCCGTCGGTGCCGGTGACCAGCGCGGCAGGGGCAGGGGGTGCGCCGCAGGGCTCGATGCCGACCTCGGCGCCCGCGACGGCGAGCTGATCGACGCCGGTCGTCGCCCGGACCTGCACCGCGCCCTGGCCCGGCTCCGCCCCGGCGAATCCGGCCGTGACCAGCAACCCGGCGGCGGCACCCGCACCGATGAAGAGCACCCTGCGCATCAGAATCTCCCTCTGCACGAACGAAGATGAGCGTTGATCCCCCGCTCGGTCAATATAGGCGGAGCGCCGAGGGGCCGACACCGCACTCCCCCTCGGTTACCCCGGTCGGCCCGCGCTAATCCGGACCGCGCGACCACGTGACCGATGACACATCAGCAACTGTGTCGGCGACATGCCGGGCCCACCCGCCCGATATACCGACCGTCGCCTCTTTTTCCGCGTCCTGGCATTCGTTTGCCGTAACCTTCCAGGAACCAGGGGGGCTGACGGAGGACGAGACGATGACTTATCCGCCGGGCGGGCAACCGCCGTACTCGGAATCGCAGTATCCGCAGCACCCTGACCAGCCAACGGGCTACCCGCCACCGGTCTATCCGCAGGCCGGATATCCCACGCAGCCACCGCCCGCCGGACGGCAACCCTCCAGGAAGGGCAAGGTCGGCCTCGTCATCGCATTGATCGCGGTGGTGTTGCTGGCTCTGGGCGGCGTGGTGGTGATCGGGGCGGTGCTCACCGCTCAGGGCAAAGGACCATTCGCCTCCGACGCCCAGCGGATCCAGTCCGCGATCCACGACTTCTACAACACGTTGGAGGCGAAGGGTTTCCAGGCGGCCGCGGCCAAGGCGTGCGCGGCCGACCGCGCCGAGTTCGACGCGCTGCCCGCCGAGCAGAAACTGGAATTCGACACCGCCGCCATCTCGGTCGAGATCGATAAAATCGACAACATAAAGATCGACGGTGAGCTGGCGACCGCGCGGATCACCGGGAAGCTGACCCTGGAACTGCCCGGCACGGAACCGGACACCGATACCAGCACCACCGAGCACCTGAAGAAGGAAGACGGCAAGTGGAAGGTTTGCTCCGCGAGCACCGGCCAGAACTGACGATCCGCGGCCGCGCATGACGTGCTGCGGGCCGTCCCGGCGGACCCTGCTCGGCGTGCTCGGCCTGGCGGCGCTGCTGCCGGTGGTCGGCACGGCGCGGCCGGGTTCGGCTCGGGCCCAATCGAATCCGATCCTCGCCACCGATCTCAAGGTGGTCACGATCACCGACCGCTCGGTGATCCTCACCTGGACGACGCTGACCCCGGACGACGCGGGACGGCTCGTCCCGATCGCGGCGGACACGGAAGTGCGCCTCGCACCGGCGGATTCGCCGCACACCCCCGTTCCGAACTGGTCCGACCCGGAACCGACGCCGTTCCACTACGCGGAGGTGGACGGACTTGATCCGGGTCGCGCCTACCGATTCGAGGCCTGGTCCAACGGAGTTCGCGCGATCCCCGCCCTCTCGTTGACCACGCTGAGCCCGGGTACTCCCGAAATCACCGGCGAATTCACCACATTGGTGCCACCGCCCGGCCGCCCGCTGCGCACCATCGCGCTGGCCAACGACATCCACTACGGCGAGGAAGTCAGCGGCCTGCTGGTGGCGAATCTGCCGCCCGGCTTCCGCCAGGACGTGCCGCCCTACCCCGAGGCGATGCTGGCCGCGCTGCTCGACGATCTGCGCAGACCCGATCGGGGCGCCGAGCACCTGCTGATCGCGGGTGACCTCACCGACGAAGCGTCGCTTGCGGATTCACGAGCGGTCCGCGCGCAACTCGACGCATGGGGCACGCTCGGCAGCGACTACCTGGTGGTCCGCGGCAATCACGATCGGCCACACACCGGGCCGGACTATGCCGGCTGTGCCCCGGCGCCTGCCGAGCACCACGACTGCTGGGCCGAAGCATTCACCCCGCGCCAAGAACTGGTCGAGCACGAGATCGGCGGGTTGCGCGTGCTCGGCCTGGACACCAGCGAACTCGACGGCTCGGGCGGGACCATCGATCGCCCGCAGTTCGAGCGGTTCGGCGAGCGGCTGCGGGCCGACCCGGACCGGCCGACGCTGGTGTTCGGCCATCATCCGGTCACCGCCGAGTCCGGTCGCACCAATCTGGCGGGTCCGGGATTCGTCCTCAACGGCCGCGACAGCGCCGAACTCCAGGCGAGCTACGCGCGCACACCCGGTGTCTTCCTGCATCACAGCGGCCACACCCACCGCAATCGCCGGACCCGCCCGGACACCGACTGCGCGGTCGAATTCCTGGAGGTGGCCGCGGTCAAGGAATACCCGGGCGGCTACAGTCTGCTGCGCCTGTACGAGGGCGGCTACATGGTGAACTTCTACAAGACCAGGACCGCGGCCGCGCGCCGCTGGAGCGCGACCACGAGGGGCGAATACTTCGGCCTGCTCCCGGATTACACCCTCGGCACCACCGCGGACCGCAATCACGTTGTGCTGCGCGACTTCTCGGGACTCACATAGTCCGGCGAGAGCGGCACGCGACGCCGCACGACGGGCCCGAGCCGCTCGGCGCGGCGGTGGCGTAACACCGCGCCGAGCACCGCCCGAACGACGACCCCGGACCCGGGTTCAGAGCGAGCGGCGGGAATTGAACCCGCGTAAACGGCTTTGCAGTTCGATAGTCAGGAAACTTGCAGGTCACGGCATCGTTGGCTGACGTTGGCACCGGTAGTCGAGCTGGGAAAACAACGGTTTGGAACGTTGGCAAGGTTGGCTGAGGCTGGGCCTGCTGCGGACTGTGTGCGGACGAATACGGCGGTGTGGACGGTGCTCCCCCGCCGTATTTACTTTGTCGCGGATAGGTTGTCTATCCGCCCTGTCACCTAGACCTCCCCGCTTCCTCATACTGGCCATCCTGTGCTGAGGGAGGGATAGTCAAGGGTGCCGTAGGCATCGCGTAGCGACGCGTAGCGCCCTTTACTCTCCCGGTGCGAAGTCAGATCATGGGGCCATGAGGAAGCGGGCACCCAGCGGAACCACGTCGGATCTGTAGACGTGACGAGCGCTCCCCCGCCGGCCGATTCGGGATCTTGAAGAAGTGAGCTATCAGGTATCAGGTTGCGGTTGGCCTGAAGGGCTGCCGCCGACGCGCCGACGCCCCGGTCGGGGCGGAGCGCAGCGGAGCCCCCTGCCGTCGTGCGTTCGTGGCGTGGCGGCGGCGGCCCGTAGGGCCGCCGCTCTTGATCCTATATAGCTAAATTCGGCAAGGGATCACGAGCGCTATGGCAGGCGAACAACCGCGATCGTCTTGTCGTCGTGCCGCTTGGCCCTCGGCTGAAGCTGGCCGTCCGGGTCGATGTGAGCTTCCCATTGCTGGCATCGATCGAGGAGCTGCGACAACGCAGCGGGTCCGAGGTCGGCGATTTCCGGCCACGTGATACCAAGTGGCACAAGAGGTTTAGCAGCGCCGTCAGTCGCGAGGATGACCCATGACACGTCGTCGGGTGGTAGTTGCTCAACGATCGCGTGATGGGCTGCGGTCGGATCCGCTTCAGCGATCCAGTAGCCGCCAGCGCGGTTGCGCCGCTGACGTTGCTGACGCTGGAGGGATCGCAGAATTCCACGGTGGGCGTCGTCGTATCCAGCACCTGAGCGGAGTCGATTGCGGTACTGATCGGACTCCGGGAGGTCGAGACGTTCGAGTCGCTCATCGGCGAGGACGTGATGCGAACCGTCGAGCATGCCGACAATTGCGGGCGAGTCTCCTAGGACCAGAACGTCGAGCGCAGTGGGACGGAGACGCAGCATTGCGACCGTGCACGATGGCGCGTGCCCGGCCCGGATGGACAGCCTGTCTGCTGTCGCGGCAATGGCACCAGACAGGGCTTCGCGAAGATCGTCGGTGCCGCTGAGTCGTCGGCACAGTTCGTCCCCGAGGACATCGACGTAAGCACCCGCAGGTGCCGCAGAGTCAAATGAGGTCGCTCCGTCCAGCACGATGACACTAGAGGTTGCGGTGAGTACTCGATCCTCGTTGGACTTCGAAGGAAGCTGGGCAGTAGCGACGTTCATTCCCGCTCCGCATACGGGCCGACGAACAACCGACTGCCCGTGACAGCAAAGTCGGCGTCGAAGTCGCATTCCACTACCCCACTGACGAATTCCGTTGAGGGGTCGAAGATTTCGCCGACATGCTGGTCGATCCAATGCGCGACGCCGTGCGATCCGACGGCAGTAATGCCCGCGATATGGACAATCACGTGGTGGTCTTCGCGCCGCCGCGAGAAGTAGCCGAGATCGGAACGGACCGAATTATCCCGCAGGTAGGGCGAGCGGTGCCGTTGCCCAGTCCGGGCGTCGGCAATCCACCAACCCTCTTCAGTCCGCTCGAAACCGAGGTACGGGTCACGATCCAGTAGATGTCGCGCGACCGGTGCGGACTTGGGGCCACAGATGACGACGCAATCGCCGTCGGGCGTCTTCTCGTCAGTGGGATCGATAGCAAATCGACTGGTGGCTAAGGAAAGTCGCGCAAGAGTGGCTTCCACCTTCTCCTGCGTTGCCTGGTCGTTTGCGTCGAAGAAGGGCCGTTCGCGCCCTTCCTCGAATCCCAGTCGGCGCGGAATGCCGACAGCCACGGGGCCAACACCGAAGAAGGCGCGTTCGGACTGCGGGGCGGTGGCGCGAATCTGCGTGATCCGCCCCTTCGTGATGCCAAGTTGCTCGGCGATCTCGGTATAACTCATCCCCTCGCGGTGAGCCTGCTCGATCGCAGCTTTCCGTAGCCGCGCCAGTTCGGTGGCTCGCTGCTGGTAGATGGTCATCAGTTCGGCGGCTCGGCGGCCGCGCCTGATCGGGTCCGGGTCGTCCCGCACCTGTTCGAAGTCGTCAGCACCAGTGGCCACAGCTTGAGTTTAGACCCCCTTGACCGGACGCATGAACGGGCGTAGTCTCGTGTTTATCCCCCCTAAATTCGGCAAATGGATCGGACCGGAATTCGAGTTTAGGGGTCATAAACATAAGGGAACTGACCTAGGGGGTCATCATGCAGGCTTCGACCACTTCCGCGACCGAGCTTCGTCCGCCGCGATTGAACTTGTCGGGATGGTGCATGTATTGCCTTGGGCAGCATTGTGTTTCGGCGCGGTGCGTGTCGCTTCATGCCCAGTCGGTGTGGGAGGTGTGCGAGCGGTGCGGTGGTAGCGAGTACGTGGGCGGGCACGTGGATCCGGATACGGCGAATGAGCGGTGTAACTGCTTCGGCGGGGTGATGGAGGCGACGCCTCGGCCGGTGGCGGAGGTGGTGGAGCTGCGGCCTGATGGCGCTGCGGTGGCTGAGTCGGAGTGGTGGGAGGCGTGGCCTGCTGATGGTGGGAAGCCGGTTCGGTGGTCGGCTGATCGGCTGGAGGGCCTGCGGGTGCACGGGGTGATCGGGTGAGTGGCGCGGATGTGGTGATCGATCTAGTGGTGCCGGTCCGTGAGACTGCGGCGGACCGGCGAGCGAAGTTGAACTTGACGGAGTTGGCAGCGGCGTCGGCGGAGAAGGTCGGGGTGTGCCGACGCCCGTTGCCGATGATGTCTACCGCTGCCGATGGCAGCACGAAATACGTTGGCACGCCGTGTAAGTCGACGCTGGAGTGCGTGTGCCCTGCGTGCGCGTTGCGGGCGTTGCGGCTGCGTCAGCAACAGGCACATGAGGGCTGGCACATCGAGGAGGAACCAGTGATCGCCAAGAACGAACCGACCGAGCAGCAGCGTGACTTGCTGAGGGCTCGCACGGCGTTGGCCGAGCAGTACACGACTGCCAAGGACGAAGACGACCAGGAAGCCATGGACGCGATTCGCGAGGTGGTGGGAGAGCTGGACGAAGAGCTGCGAGCGTCGGGTATCCGGGGTGGGTTCCCGCCGCTGGAGCCCAAGCCGAGGACTGCTCGTCAGCGTTCGACCAAGCGGCGTCAGGCGGTGCCGGACCTGCCGCGTAAGAAGGTGGAGAAGACCACCGTGGGGCGGGTGTACGCGGGCAAGTACCGGCCCTCGATGTTCCTGACCCTCACCCTGCCCTCTTACGGCCGTGTCGACGCCCACGGCGCACCGGTCGACCCCTCGACCTACGACTACCGCCAGGCGGCCCGCGACATCATCCACTTCGCGGCCCTCTACGACCGGTTCGTGCAGAACTACCGGCGAGCCTCGGGGCGCGATATCCAGTACTTCGCCACGGTCGAACCGCAACGGCGGGGAGCGCCACACGTGCACATGGGTGTGCGGGGCACCGACCCGAAGGCGCTGATCCGGCAGGTAGCCGCGGCGACCTATCACCAGGTGTGGTGGCCGCACTTCGACCAGGAGGTGTACTCCATGGATCGGATGCCGTTCTGGGACTACGCGGCCGGCCGTTTCGTCGACCCCGACGCCATCGATCCCGAGACGGGTGAGCGGGTGCCGGTCACCACGTGGGCCGAAGCCCTCGACGCCATGGACGCGGTAGACGAGCTGGAGCCCGCGCACGTGATCCGCTTCGGTGCCCAGATCGACGCCAAAGGCATCCTGGGCGGCACCGAGGAAGCCAGGCGCCATATCGGCTACCTGACCAAGTACCTGACCAAGTCCATCGGCGACGTGATCGAACCCGCCTCCCAGGCCGCCGCCGACCACTACGACCGTCTCCATGCCGAACTCGCGCTGACGCCGTGCTCGCCTACGTGCGGGGTGTGGTTCCGCTACGGCATCGTCCCCAAGGGTGCGAAGGCCAAGACGATCCCCGGCGTGTGCAAGGGCAAGGCACACCGCCGCTCCACCCTGGGCCTGCGTGGTCGCCGGGTCCTGGTGTCGCGCAAGTGGACCGGAAAGGACCTCGCCGACCATCGGGCTGACCGGACCGAGTTCGTTCGGCAGATGCTCGAACAGGCCGGTATCCCGCGTCCCGAGGTAGAGCAGCTGGTGATCACGCCCGTGCAGCCAGGTGACCCGAACGTGCCTCCTCGTGAGCACCTGATCATGGCGATGGTGTCGCAGAAGCTCGCCCATCAAGCCGAATACACGAACGCCCAACTGGCAGCAGCAGCCGACCAGGACGGGCCACCCGAACACGGCGACCCGCAGCAAGATTCGCCGGAAGTGGCGTAAGGGAGGGAATGACATGGAGGACGAGACCTACCTACGTGCCAAGGACTGCGAGGCGCTGACTGGGATTCCGGAAGCCACCTGGCGGTGGTGGGCGCATGTCGGTTCGGGGCCAGCGAGTTTCAAGCTTGGTCCGCGTCGGCGAGTGTGGCGGAAGTCGGTGGTGTTGGCATGGATCGTGGAGCAAGAAAAGTTGACCGGAACTGGTGAGGCTGCCTGATGGCGACTCGACGTAATCCGCGTTCAGGCATCGAGGATCGCTGGTGGCCTACCGTGGTCGAAACAGACCCGGTGACGGGCGCGAAGTCGAAGAAGAAGGTGAAGTCGGAGGAACGTTTCGGCAAGGGCAAGCGGTGGCGGGCTCGGTATGTCGATCCCAACGGCGTAGAGCGGTCGCAGTCGTTCGATACCAAGGTGCAGGCACAGCGCTGGATTGATAGCGAAGTGACGACCAAGGTCGTGACCGGTACGTGGGTCGACCCGGACCGTAGCGGTGTGCTGTTCTCGGTGGTCGCAGAGAAGTGGTATGAGACAAAGAAATTCCGCAAGCCGAAGACCGTGGCAGGCTATCGCTCGCTGCTCGATACTGTCGTACTGCGGCGGTGGGGTTCAGTGCCGTTGCGGGACATCGACTTTGAAGACATTCAGGAATGGGTCGTGCTCCTGTCGGAGTCGGGAAGCACTCGGTTCAAGGGCAAGGGCCTGTCGGCATCACGCGTCATCCAGTCGTACCAGGTGTTTAGCCAGGTGCTGCGGTTCGCGGTGAAATCGAAACGGCTCGTGAGCAATCCTGCCGTCGACATCGAGCTTCCGTCGACGCTGGCGGGTGAGCGGCCATACCTGACCCACTTGGAGGTCATGCGGCTGGGCCTGGCTGCGGGTCGGTTGCGTCCGCTCGTGTTCACCCTGGCGTACACAGGCATCCGCATCGGTGAGGCGTCAGCGTTGCGGGTGATGGATGTTGACGTAGCCAACCGGCGTATCCGCGTGTCCCGTTCGGCAACTGCTGTGACGGGGCAAGGAACCGTGGTGACAGACACGAAGAACCACACCGCGCGCACGGTTCCGATCCCTGCCACGCTCGCGAAGGACCTCGAAAAGCTCACGGAGGGAAGCGAATCGAGTGCACCTCTCTTCCCGAGCGAGAAGGACGGCGGAATCCTGGAGTACAACGAGTTCCGACGCGCGTTCAACGAGGCTGCGAATTCGGCTGGCCTCAAGGGGCTCATACCGCACGGGCTACGCCATACCGCAGCGTCTCTCGCGATCAGCGCCGGAGCGAACATCAAGGTCGTCCAAAGGATGCTCGGCCACAAAACCGCGACGCTCACCCTCGACTTGTACGGCCATCTGTTCCCGGACGATCTGGACATCGTTGCGGATGGCATGGAGGCCGGTGCCCAAGCTGCTGCGGACGAACTGCGGACCGCATGACGCAAACTCAGGCTCCGACCTCCATGAAACACCCTCTGACCTTGGAGCGAGCGGCGGGAATTGAACCCGCGTAAACGGCTTTGCAGACCGTTGCCTCAACCACTCAGCCACGCCCGCCTCGTGACCAATAGTGCGGGACCAGGGCCCACGGACACACCCTTGCGCTCAACCTGATTCGAAGAGCGGTGTCTGATTCGAAGAGCGGTGCCTGGCTCGAAGGACGAGGCGCTGGTCCGAAGAGCAGGGTCCGATCCGAAGCGACCGGCCCGAGCCTCGATTCTCCTGTCGCCCGTACTGTGATCCACAGTGCCCGTGGATGTCCCCGATCCCGGCGCGACCCCATGGAATGATCAGGGCATGTCTCGGCCACGCCCGCTTCCACTCGACCCGATCGAGGAGGCCCATCGGCAATGGGTCGATCACGGCTGGGGGGATGTCGCCGACGGCATGGCCGCGGTGACCTCGCTGGTGCGCGCCCAGCAAATCGTCATGGCGCGGGTGGACGAGGCGCTGAAACCAACTGGTTTGACCTTCTCCCGCTACGAATTGCTCATGCTGTTGAGCTTCAGCAAGACCGGTGCGCTACCGATGGCGAAGGCCAGCGCGCGCCTGCAGGTGCACCCGACCAGCGTCACCAACACGGTCGACCGACTGGAGGCGGCGCACCTGGTGGAGCGGGTGCCGCACCCTACCGACCGGCGCGCCACGCTCATCGAGATCACCGATGCCGGAAGGGAATTGGTCGCGCAGGCCACCGAGGAACTGAACACGAAGGTCTTCGCGCTGCCCGGCTTGGCGCCCGACCGGCTGCACACCCTGCTCCAGCTGCTCGCGGAGTTCCGGCACGCCGCGGGCGACTTCGACACCGGTGCCGCGCAGGCACAGTGGTCCGCGACTGGACCGCAATGACCGGGCGGAACTGGACGGTCCAATACACCCCCGAATCGGCGACCGAGTAACGGTCCGGCATCCAACTAGCGAATTTCTCGCCCTGTCGCCTTGGCAGCGACGCGGAAAAGGTCCACCATGTAAATCATGGTGCTGGTCTTGGGGGTGTCGGCGGGCGCTGGTGGCGCACGCGCGATGCTGACGCATTCCGATCAGCCACACCTACCCCCCATCGATCGCTGCCAGGTGCTGCGCCGCCCCGGCGGTGGGATCGATGAGCCGGTACTCGAAGCGATCCGGCAGATGCGCGCGGCCGCCGACCGGCGCGACGAACTGGTCACCGGCACCGCCGTGACCTGCCGCTGCACCCTGCATGCCGAGGCCATCCGGGCCAGCGCGGGTCGCAACGGCCTCACCATCGTCGACGAACCGCTGGCGCAGCTGCGCTATCTGCGATTCACCGGGCAACTGCCCGACAGCGGCTCGGTACTGCTCTACGACCTCGGCAGTTCCGGCCTGACCATCACCCACGCCGATTGCCGCACCGACACCATCCTGGCGGGCAAACGCAGCACCGTGCTCGGCGGCGACGGCTACGACGCGCTGCTGCGCTGGCAGCTCGCGCGCGGCGGCGTGCTCACCGACAAGCTCACCAGCCGCAGGCATCGGGAGTCGTTGAGCAGCGAGCGGGTGGTCACCGCGATCGACCCGATCTCCGGCGGCCGCGAGGTGGTCACCCGCAGCGACCTGGCGGAACTCTGCTCGGCGAGCATTCACCATTCGGCGTCGTTCGTGCATCAGCTCATCGAGGAGAGCGGGGTGCGGCCCGAGGCGCTCGTGCTGCTCGGCGGGTGCACGCGCAACCCGAGCATCCGCGACGAGCTGGCCGAGCTGATCGACCTGCCGATCATCTACGACCCGGAACCGGACTACGTCTCGGCGCGCGGCGCGGTGCTGCTTGCGGCCGAACGCCACGGTGGCGAGGTGCGGATGGCGCGGGCACGCACGGGCGCGGCGCTGTCCGCGTCGCTGGTGCACGGCCCGGTCGATCGCCGCAAGCTCATCGCCGCCGTCGCGGTCACCGCCGCACTGGGCGCGACCATCGCGGGAATCCTTGCCATGGACAAGAGTTCGACCGAACCGAGCAACGGCACCACCCCGACGCCCGTGGAGATCATCGGGCCCTCGCCGTCCGGCTTCGGCTGAGCGGAACCAGGCACCGCGCCGTTCCGGAACCGCTAAGTGGACAGCGATTCTGTCCGGACCGCGGTCCGCCCGTCCGGTGCACGGGCGGGCGGACCGACGGCGGATCAGCGGTTGGTGAACTTCGCGGGACGCTTCTCGACGAAGGCGCTCATGCCTTCTTTCTGATCGTCGATGGCGAACAGCGAATGGAAGACCCGGCGCTCGAAGCGCAGACCCTCGGCGAGGGTGGTCTCGAAGGAGCGGTTGACCGCCTCCTTCGCGATCATGGTGACCGGCAACGACATCGACGCGATCGTCTCGGCGACCTCGAGCGCGGTGTCGAGCAGCTCGGCGGCGGGCACGATGCGCGAGACCAGGCCGGCGCGCTCGGCCTCCTCGGCGTCCATATTGCGCCCGGTGAGCACCAGATCCATCGCCTTGGCCTTGCCGATCGCGCGGGTCAGCCGCTGCGAGCCGCCGATGCCGGGGATGACGCCCAGCTTGATCTCCGGCTGCCCGAACTTGGCGGTATCGGCCGCGATCAGGATGTCGCAGATCATCGCCAGTTCGCAGCCGCCGCCGAGGGCGTAGCCCGCGACCGCGGCGATGGTCGGCTTGCGGAACTCGGCGAGCCGGTCCCAGCGGGCGAAGTAGTCGTTGAGGAACATGTCCATGTACGACTTGGGCTGCATCTCCTTGATGTCGGCGCCGGCCGCGAAGGCCCGCTCCGATCCGGTGATGACGACCGCGCCGATCTCCTCGTCGCGCTCGAGTTCGTCGAGCGCGGCGATCACGTCGTCGAGAACCTGCGCATTCAACGCGTTGAGCGCCTTGGGCCGGTTCAGCGTGATCCAGCCGACCCGTCCCTTGCGCTCCAACAGGATCGTCTCGAAGTCGCGCCCGCCCGTCGCCTGGTCGCCACCTCCCACGGAATCGCTGTGCGATGCATTCATCTCAGGCACCTTCTCGCTCGGAACGTTCACGGATGTCGGTGACGATAGCCGAGAAGTCCAGGTCACCCGACGTCTGGTTGAACCGCTCGTAGATCTCCGCGGCGAGCAGGCCGAGCTTGCCCTCGATGCCGTTCTCGCGCAGCGCGTTCGCCGCGAGGCCGAGATCCTTGTTCATCAGCGCGGTGGCGAAACCGGGCCGGTAGTCGTTGTTGGCCGGGCTGGTCGGCACCGGGCCGGGGACCGGGCAGTAGGAGGTCAGTGCCCAGCTCTGGCCGGAGGCGGTGGAGACGACGTCGAAGAAGGACTGATGGGTCAGGCCCAGCTGTTCGCCGAGCACCAGGGCCTCGGACAGGCCGATCATCGAGATGCCGAGCAGCATGTTGTTGCAGATCTTGGCGGCCTGACCGACGCCCGAACCGCCGCAGTGCACCACCTTGCCGCCCATCACCTCGAGCACCGGCAACGCGGCGGCGAAATCGTCCGCCGCCCCGCCGACCATGAAGGTGAGGGTGCCCGCCGCGGCACCGGCGACGCCGCCGGAGACGGGGGCGTCCAGCGCGCGATGACCCGCGCCGATGGCGAGCACGGCGGCGGACTTCGCGTCGGCCACGTCGATGGTCGAGCAGTCGATGAACAGAGTGCCGGGCTTGGCGGCCGGGAGAATCTCGGCGTAGACGTCGAGCACGAGGCGCCCGTTGGGCAGCATGGTGATCACCACACCGGCCTCGGCCGCCTCGACGGCGGTCTCGACGACGGTGGCGCCGTCCTTCGCGGCCTGCTCCCGTGCGGCTGGCACCGGGTCGAAGGCCAATACCTCGTAGCCGGCCCGCACCAGGTTCGCCGCCATCGGCGCACCCATGTGGCCGAGCCCGAGGAATCCGATTTTTTCAGTCATTGCTCACCAAACCCAGTTCCTGATCGCCCAATTCGGCGAAGTATGCGTCCACCTGCGCGGCGCTGACGTCGGCGAGGGTCGCCGGCGACCACCGCGGGGCACGGTCCTTGTCGATCACTTGCGCGCGGATGCCCTCCACCAGATCGTGCGAGGCCAGTGCCGCGATGGAGACTCGATACTCCTCGTTCAGCACCACCTCCAGGTTCGGCGCGCTCCGCGCCGACCGCAACGACCGTAACGCGACCTTCAGCGCGACAGGCGATTTCGTGAGAATATCCGCCGCCGCGGCGGCTGCCTCCGGCGCCGGATGCGCCCGCAACCGCGCGACGATCTCCTCGACGGTGTCCGCGCTGTAGCAGGCATCGATCCACGACCGCTGCGCGAGCAGCCCGGATTCCGGTGCGCCCGTGGCGAATTTGGCGATCGCGACCTCGACGGCCTCGGTGCGCAGCGTATCGAGCAGCGCGGGCAGGTGTTCGGTCGCGACGAAGTAGTCGGCGAAGCCCGCCGCGATGGCATCGCCCGCGGCCATCCGCGCGGTGGTCAGCGCGACATGCGTGCCGAGTTCGCCGGGCGCCCGCGAAAGCAGGTAGGTACCACCGACATCCGGCACGAAGCCGATGCCGACCTCGGGCATGCCGATCTTGGACCGCTCGGTGACGATGCGGTGGCTGCCGTGACCGGACAGTCCGACACCGCCGCCCATCACGATGCCGTCCATCACCACGACGTAAGGCTTGGGGTACCGGCCGATCAGCGCGTTGAGCACGTATTCGTCGCGCCAGAAGCGGCCGGTCGGCGAGTCCGCACCGACCGCACCGCCGGTGGCGTCGGTGTGGATCGCGACGATGTCGCCGCCCGCGCAGAGCCCGCGCTCCCCCGCACCGGTGAGCACGACGGTGCGCACCGCGTCGTCGTCGGCCCAGGCGCGCAACGCCTCGGTAATGGCCAGTGTCATCGAATGATTCAGCGCGTTGATGGCCTTGGGCCGATTCAGGGTGATCAGTCCGAGGCCGTCCTGCTGCTCGATGCGGACCTCGGGCTCAGCCGCGTCGGTCATGCCGCTCCTTCCACCGCACGGGCCACGACCACCCGCATGATCTCGTTGGTCCCTTCCAGGATCTGGTGTACCCGCAGATCCCGGACGATCTTCTCCACACCGTATTCGGCGAGGTAGCCGTAGCCGCCGTGCAGTTGCAGCGCCTTGTTGGCCACCTCGAAGCCGGTGTCGGTGGCGAAGCGCTTCGCCATGGCGCACAGCTCGACCTTGTCCGGCGCGTCCGCGTCCAGCGCGGCGGCCGCCCGCCACAGCAGGGTGCGCGCGGCCTCCAATTCGGTACGCATATCGGCGAGTTGGAACCGCAGCGCGTCGTTCTTCAACAGCGACTTGCCGAACGCGTGCCGCTGCGCCAGATACGGCACGGTCTTGTCCAGTGCCGCCTGGGCGCCACCGACCGAGCAGGCGGCGATGTTCAGCCGCCCGCCGTTGAGTCCGTTCATCGCGATGCGGAACCCGTCGCCCTCGGCGCCGAGCAGATTCGCCGCGGGCACCCTGGCATCCTCGAAGATCACCTGCCGGGTGGGCTGGGCGTTCCAGCCCATCTTCTTCTCGTTGGCGCCGAAGGAGACGCCCCGCGTATCGGCGGGCACGATGAACGCCGATACGCCGCGCGCGCCGTCGGCGCCGGTCCTGGCCATCACCACGTACACGTCCGTGGCGCCCGCACCGGAGATGAATTGCTTCGCGCCGTTGAAGATGTAATCGTCCCCGTCGCGAACGGCCTTGGTGCTCAAGGCCGCCGCGTCGGAACCGACACCCGGTTCGGTCAGCGCGTAGCTGGCGAGCAGCTCCATCGAGGTCAACCGCGGCAGCCACCGATCCCGCTGCGCGGCATCGCCGTAGCGGTCGATCATCCAGGTCGCCATGTTGTGGATGGAGATGTAGGCCGCGATGGCCGGACAGCCTGTCGCGAGCTGTTCGAAGATGCGCACGGCGTCGAGCCTGCGCAGGCCCGAACCGCCCACGTCCTCCCGCACATAGATGCCGCCTAGGCCGAGCGGGCCCGCCTTGCGCAGCACGTCGATCGGAAAGTGCTTCTGCTCATCCCATTCCAGCGCGTTGGGTGCGAGGAACTCGTCGGCGAAGCCGCGCGCGGTGTCGCGGATCGCCTTCTCGTCTTCGTCGAGGATGAACATGTCAGTCCATCGTGGGGATCACGAAGGCATTGCTTTCCTTCATGCCGGAAGGCCAGCGCTGCGTCACGGTCTTGGTCTTGGTGTAGAAGCGGATCGAGTCCGGGCCGTGCTGGTTCAGGTCACCGAACCCGGAACGCTTCCAGCCACCGAAGGTGTAGTACGCGATCGGCACCGGGATCGGCACGTTGATGCCGACCATGCCGACCTGCACGCGCGCCGCGAAGTCCCGGGCGGTGTCGCCGTCGCGGGTGAAGATCGCGACGCCGTTGCCGTACTCGTGCTCGTTGGCCAGCCGCAGGCCCTCTTCATAGTCCTTGGCGCGCACCACACTCAGCACCGGGCCGAAGATCTCTTCCTTGTAGATCCGCATCTCCGGCGTCACCTTGTCGAAGAGCGTCGCGCCGACGAAGTATCCGTCCTCGGCGCCGGGCACGGTCACCCCGCGCCCGTCCACCACCAGTTCGGCCCCCTCGTCGATGCCGATCTGGACGTAGTTGTTCACCCGGTCCACACCGTCCTTGCCGACCAGCGGGCCGTAGTCGGCGCCCGGGTCGTCGGAGCGGCCGATGTTGAGCTTGTGCACCCGCTCGGTCAGCTTGGCGAGCAGGCGGTCCGCGGTCTCCTGGCCGACCGGCACCGCGACAGAGATGGCCATGCAGCGCTCGCCCGCGGAACCGTAACCGGCACCGATCAATTGGTCCGCGACATCGTCGAGGTCGGCATCCGGCATGACGATCGCGTGGTTCTTCGCACCGCCGAAGCACTGGGCGCGCTTGCCGTTCGCGGTCGCGGTCTCGTAGATGTACTGAGCGATCGGCGTGGATCCGACGAACCCGACGGCCTTGATCCTCGGGTCGTGCAGCAGCGCGTCGACCGCCTCTTTGTCGCCGTTGACCACGTTGAACACACCGGCGGGCAGGCCCGCCTCGAGGAACAGCTCGGCCAGGCGCAACGGCACCGAGGGATCGCGCTCGGAAGGCTTGAGCACGAACGCGTTTCCGGTGGCCAGCGCCGGGCCCGCCTTCCAGAGCGGGATCATCGCCGGGAAGTTGAACGGGGTGATACCCGCGACGACGCCGAGCGGCTGGCGCATCGAATAGACGTCGATGCCGGTGCCCGCGCTCTCGGTGTATTCGCCCTTGAGCAGATGCGGGATGCCGGTGGCGAACTCGATCACCTCGAGGCCGCGCTGGATGTCGCCCCTGGCGTCGGCGATGGTCTTGCCGTGCTCGGCGGAGAGCAACGCGGCCAGGTTGTCCATGTCGTCCTGCACCAGGGTCAGGAACTTCATCAGCACCCTGGCCCGCTTCTGCGGGTTGAGCGCGGCCCATGCCGGTTGCGCCGCTTCGGCATTCGCGATCGCCGCGGCGACTTCGTCCTTGCTCGCCAGCGGCACCCTGGCCTGGACCTGACCCAGATTCGGGTCGTAGACATCGCCGAAGTTGCCGGAGGCGCCCGCTACATGCTGCCCGCCGATGAAGTGAGTGAGTTCGCGAACCATGCCAGTCCTGTCCTGGTAGCCGACCATGACACCGCGCGTGCGGTATGCGGTCATCCTATAGTTGGACGTCCATGCTTTTGCCGAGTGTGATGAACCCCACGCCGCCAGGACCAGCCTGTCGGCTAGTCCGACGCCGGGGCCTCGGGCTTCGCGCCCCGGGTGAGCAGGAGGACGCCGACACCCAGCACCAGTGCGCCGATCGCGAGGACGACGACCGCGACGGTCAGCGGGTTGTCGGTCAGCTCGGTAGCCGCCTGGCCCGCCGCGAGCGCGACCGCAAGACCACCGCCGACCACGAGCACCGTCGACCGCTGCCCCACGAACAGCCAGAAGCAGACCGCGGCCACCAGCACGCTCAGCAGGAACGCCCACGGTCTGCCGTCCGACTCCGGATTCCGCGTCCGATCCGCGCTATCCGGACATCCGCACGTCAGGATTCAGGACCGAGCTCCACGACGGTGCCGGGGTGCGCCAGCGACGCGACGGTGATCCGGCCGCCCTTGGCCTGGTCGATGAGCTGACCCTGCCACGCGACGAAGCAGGAGGCGACCTCGCTGTTGTATACCCGGTTGAGAATCGGGGTCAGCGCCTTGGCGAGCTCGCCCTCCGCGGCGATCAGCTGTCCCCGGTACGGGCCGTAGTAGGGCAGAATCGCCTGCAGCACAATGGCTTCCACGCCCTGTACCTGGGTGATGATGGGATCGATCACCGGCTGGTACTGCGCGAGCACCGGTGCGATCTCGGCCAGCACCGGACCGGCCAGCTGCAGGATGGGCTGATAGACCGAGCCGAGGGCGAACGCCTCCGAGGAGAACGGACCGGCCAGCGGCGCGAGCCCGATCAGCGAGGCGAGGCCACCCTGCTGCTTCGGCGCGGGCCAGCCGAGCGGGCACGGCGGCTGGGTCGCCACCGGCGCGGCCGCGAACGGATCGGCGGCACCACCACCGAGTGGAACCGAGCCGTTCGGCGCACCGCCCGAGCCGAGCGGTACCGAACTGTTCGGGGCCGCACCGGCATTGGGCGCCGCGGGCGCGCCTGCTCCCGGGTTGATCGCGACCGAGGCGGGCACACTGCCCGAACCAAGCGGAACCGAGGCGACGGGTGCCGGTCCCGCCGGAGCGGGTGCGGCCGGCGCCGGGCCTGCCGGAGCGGGAGCCGGGGGCGCGGGCGCGACCGGTGTCGCGGGCCGAGCGGCCGCCGCGGCCTGCGCCTGGGTGACCACCACCGTGGTGACCTCGTCATCGTTGCGGACGGTCAGCGCGGTGACCGCGACGGCACTGCCGATCACGGTCAGCGCGGCCACCGCGCGGATGGCCCCGGTGAGCACGGGCCGGTTCGTCGTGCGGGAACTCATCGGACGGAACTCCTTCGATGTCTACTTGGCCGAGGGCGTCGGCGTGGTCGGTGCGGCGGCGTCGGGTTCGAATACGCCCTCGAGGTGCCACACGCCGGTGAAGCCGTTGAACGGCCCGCCGACGATCAAGCTGGTCCACTGCAGGGTGAACTTCCTGGTTTTGCGGTCGTAGCTGCCGGTAGCCGAAGGACCCTGCGCGGCATCGGAATTCGGCTTGTCGAACCACTGCTTGGCGACCCAGTCCCACACCTTCTGCACCTGTTCAGCACCGGCGACCTGCGCGTCCTGCTTCTCCGGCGGCTTCGGCGCGCCCTGGTTGAACTCCTGGTCGTTCCACGAGGCCGCCCACGACGACAGGTCGGCGGTCAGGGCGCCGCCGTCGTTGGTCACCGTCGGCGGGGGCACCCGGCGCTGGGTCTGCGGGTCCACCGGGTTGGTCGAGATGCCGAACTCGACCGCGAAGAACTTCGTCGGTTTGGTGATCGACGCGGACAACGAATTGCCCTGCGCGAAACCGGGGTTCGGCTCGCTCTGATATCCGCCGATGCGCAGTCCCCCGGCCGTGCCCGGCTCGAGCAGGGTGGTCGACCCGCCCTGCGCAGGCGAATCGCCGTTGGGCATGTAGGGGCCCTTCTCCGGCGTACCGCCGGGTTGGACCATCCGGAACCAGGTGCCCGCGACGTCGTCGCCCGACACCGATCCCGGCGTGAAGCGCAGCAATCCGACCAACTGCTCGGGCCCGCCGGGGGTCGAGTTGTCCTCGTCCCCGCTGGAACAGCCCGGTACCACCAGCACCAGCGCCGCGAAGGCGGCCAGCGCGATCGTCTTTCGTAGGCTCATTCCGGATTGCCCTCCTGCTCGGCGGATAGTCATTTCGCCTCGGCGGCGGCCGCGTTCGACGTTCCCGGCACGGCAACCGGGCCCCGACCCGCCTGCTGCCGCACACCCGCGGCCGCGACGACGAGCGCGAGCACTCCCGGCACGAGATAGCCGTAGCCGAGACCACGGAACGCGCCGAAGCCCAACGGACGCGTCGAATCATTCAGCGCGACAACGGCATCGAAGTTGCGTACGTTGTCGTTCAGCGCGCCGATCAGTGCCGCGAAGCGTGAGGTCATCGGCTGCCACCGCGCTTCGAGCGTGGTGATGCCGGTGAGGTCCGCGTCAGGGTGCGCGGTGCGGACCGCGCCGGTGTAGCGACTGTTGAGCTCGCCGTCGGCGGCGACCAGTGTGACGAAATAGCCCTGTAACTCGCGGACCTCGTCATGGGTGAGGATCGGGCGCAGGTCGTCGATCAACGGCTGCCCCGCCGTGGCGGCCGGGAACAGCCCGCCGAACACCGGCACCGCGATGAGGCCGAGCGCAGCGAGCCCGGCGAGCGAACGCCAGACCAGCGCCCGCTCCCCCGCTTCGGCCCGCCGGTACCCGAAAACCCCTGCCGCGACCAGAACCACGCCTGGCAGCGCGAGCAACCACGGCAGCGTGCCGAAAGGGATGACCGCGGACAGCTTTTCATAGTTCTGCCGGTTGTCCTCGATCGCCGAGATCATCCCGGACATCTCCGCGCGGATCCGCGGATAGTCCCGGACGAACTGCTCGACCCGGTCATAGTCGCCCGGCTGCTGACCGCGCTGTCGCAAGGTCACGACATTGGTGCGCGCGTCCTCGAGCACCTGCAGATCGTGCTGGTAGCCGTCGAGGCTGGACCTGGTCATGTAGGGCTCGAAGGCGTCGATCATGGCCTCGCCCTTGACCGCTCGCGGGAACATGCCGGTGACGATCGGGGCGAGTACCAGCGCTACGCCGAGCACCCCCAGCACCACGAAGGGCCACCGCTTCCTGGGGCGCGGGGGTGCGGGCTCCGGGTTCGAGACGAACTCGGAATAGGCGGGCAGCCCCGACACGGCGGTCACTGTCGTTGCCGACGGACGATCCGGTCCGCATTGGTGAACACCGCGGTCGCCACGATCGCGGCGACGAACAACGTGGGCACCACCCAGGCCGGGGTGTCCCGGTCACGCGGGACCTCGACGGTCTTGGTGGCCAGCACCGGATCGGTGCGCGCGGCCTGCGTGTCGGCCACCGCCACCGTGTCGGCGGCGGGCGGCGCGGGGGCATCGGCCGCGGGCGGCGCCGCGGGGGCCGGGGCACCTGGCGCGGGCGGCGCGGGTGCCGCCGGAGCGGCCGCGGGCGCGGCGGGCGCCGGAGCCTGGGGTGCGGCCGCGGGCGCGGCCTGCGGCACACTGCCGCCGCGGTACTGCCCGGCCAGGTGCCACAGCCCGGTGAAGTTGTTGAACGGACCGCCGACGATCTGACTAGTCCACTCGATGACGAAATTGCCCGCGCCGTCGATGGTGCCGCGCACCGGACTCGTCTTGCCGGGCAGGCCACCGCGCGGCTTCGGCGAGCCCTGGTTGAACACCTGGTTGTTCCAGGTCACGCCGAGACTGCTCAGGTCGCCCGAGAGCTGACCACCATCGGAGAACAACTGCGGGGTGCCCGTGCCGCCGCCGGTCTGCGGGTCGGTCGGGTTGGTCGCGGTGGCGAAATCTACGCCGTAGAAGCGGACCGGCGTGGTGACCCGTCCGGATTGCGCGTTGCCCGCACCGTCGAACGCGGCCGCGGGTTGCGGCTGGTAACTCCCGCTGATCAGACCACCGTCACTACCCGCGGACAGCGGGGTCACCGTCTGGTCGCTGCACGCCGAATCGCTGTTGGCCAGGTACGGGCCGCCCGCGTCACCGGTCGGCAGGATCATCCGAAAGAAGCTGCCGGTCACCGCGCCGCCGGAGCAGACACCGGGCGCGAGCGAGAACAGCCCGTTCAGGGGCGCGGGTTCGGCGTGCGCGAACGGTGCGGCGAGCGCCGACAGGCCGAGGGCGGCTACCGCGGCGGCGAGCCGATAAGAATTCCGTCCCATGGATCGTCCTTCGGTGAAATTCGTGCGTGGATTTCTGATTCAGGGCATCGCGTCCCATCGGAACTCGAGCCGAACGCCGTTGTCGCCATTTGCGGTCACGGTGAGCAGAATCCCAGCGGCGAACTTTCCCGAATCGACCGGGCGTTTCCCGCTGGCGCTGTGATGGGCATCACCGTAGGATTAGTTTGACGTCCTATTATCGGGCGCCGAGTGGCAGCAGCGGAGGAAACTCGTGGCCGACAGCAGCGCACTTCACACGCCGATCAATCCCGTTCGTTTCGTGACCTCAGCGGCCCTGTTCGACGGGCACGACGCGGCGATCAACATCATGCGCCGCATCCTGCAGGCACAGGGCGCGGAGGTGATCCATCTCGGGCACAATCGCTCGGTCCGCGAGGTCGTCGACGCGGTACTCACCGAGGACGCCCATGGCGTCGCGGTGAGCTCATATCAGGGCGGCCACGTCGAATATTTCGAATACCTCGCCGACGCGCTGAAAAAGGCAGGGGCGGAACATGTTCGCATATTCGGCGGTGGCGGCGGCGTGATCGTCGCGGACGAAATCACACGCCTCGCCGAATCCGGAGTCACCATCTTCTCCCCCGAAGACGGTCAGCGCCTCGGCCTGCCCGGCATGATCAATCAGTTGATCCGCGCCTGCGATATCGACCTCGCCGCCGCACCGCCGGTACTCGACGCGGTGCTCACCGGTGAACGCGCGGCACTGGCCCGTGCCATCACCTGTCTGCAACAGGGCGTGCTGCCCGAGCACGACCAGGCCGCGCTGCGACGGGCGGCCGAGGCACGGACCGTGCCGGTGCTCGGCATCACCGGCACCGGCGGCTCCGGAAAGTCCTCGCTGACCGACGAATTGGTGCGCAGGCTGCGCACCGACCAGCAGGACAAGCTGCGCGTCGCGATCCTCGCGGTGGATCCGACCCGCCGCAGGGGCGGCGGTGCGCTGCTCGGTGACCGCATCCGGATGAACGCCCTCGACGGCGACCACATCTTCTTCCGCTCGCTGGCCACCCGGGGCGGCCGGGAGCTGCCCGACCACATCGACCTCATCGTGACCGCCTGCAAGGCAGCGGGCTACGACCTGATCATCCTGGAGACACCGGGGATCGGCCAGGGTGACGCCGCGGTCACCGAACAGGTCGACGTGTCCATGTATGTCATGACACCGGAATTCGGCGCCGCCTCCCAGCTGGAGAAGATCGACATGCTCGACTTCGCGGATGTGGTGGCGATCAACAAGTTCGAGCGACGCGGGGCGGCCGACGCGCTGCGCGATGTGTCCCGCCAGTTGATCCGCAACCGGGAGGACTTCACCGCGGCACCGGAGGATATGCCCGTATTCGGCACCAGCGCCGCCACTTTCAACGACGACGGCGTCACCGCGCTGTATCAGCACCTCACCGGCCTGCTCACCGCGCACGGCCTGCACCTCGACCCCGGCGTGCTGCCCAAGGTCGATACCCGCACCTCCACCCGCTTCGCCCAGATCATTCCGCCCGCACGGGTGCGCTACCTTGCCGAGATCGCCGAGACGGTGCGCGCCTACCATGCGCGGACAACCGCGCAGCTCGTCACCGCCCAGCGGGTACAGCGCCTGGAGCAGGTCGCCGCGGAACTGCCGGACGACCGCGCCGTCGCCGACCTGGCCGCCGCCGCCCGCGCCGAGTTGACGCCGGACAACGCGGCGCTGCTGGCCGAGTGGCCCGCGCTGGCCGAGTCCTATCGGGGCGAGGAACGGGTGGTACAGATCCGCGACCGCGAGATCCGTACCCCGCTGCGCCGGGAAACGCTGTCCGGCAACTTCATTCCGCGCGTCGCGCTGCCACGTTACACCGACCACGGTGAGCTGCTGCGGTTCCTGCGGTCGGAGCATCTGCCCGGCCATTTCCCGTTCACCGCGGGCGTCTTCCCGTTCAAGCGGGACAACGAGGACCCGGCGCGGATGTTCGCCGGCGAAGGAGATCCGTTCCGCACCAACCGCCGCTTCAAGGTACTGAGCGAATACGCCGACGCGAAACGGCTGTCCACCGCGTTCGATTCGGTCACGCTGTACGGCCACGACCCCGCCGAGCGCCCCGACATCTACGGCAAGGTCGGCACCTCCGGGGTCTCCATCGCCTCACTCGACGACATGAAGGCGCTCTACGACGGCTTCGACCTGACCGCGCCGACCACCTCGGTGTCGATGACGATCAACGGTCCGGCGCCGACCATCCTGGCGTTCTTCCTCAACACCGCGATCGATCAGGCACTGCAACGCTTCTCGACCGAGCAGGGGCGCACGCCGACCGAACAGGAAGCCGCGGATATCAGGGCCGCGACCCTCGCGACGGTCCGCGGCACCGTGCAGGCCGACATCTTGAAAGAGGACCAGGGCCAGAACACCTGCATCTTCTCCA
The DNA here is from genome assembly GCF_011801125.1 of Nocardia brasiliensis. Taxonomy (NCBI): domain Bacteria; kingdom Bacillati; phylum Actinomycetota; class Actinomycetes; order Mycobacteriales; family Nocardiaceae; genus Nocardia; species Nocardia brasiliensis. The sequence continues at coordinate 1,335,580 of NZ_CP046171.1, read as the reverse complement.
CCGAGTTCAGCCTGCGCATGATGGCCGATATCCAGGAATGGTTCGTGCGCAACAATGTTCGCAATTTCTACTCGGTGTCGATCTCGGGATATCACATCGCCGAGGCGGGCGCGAACCCGATCAGTCAGCTCGCCTTCACCCTGGCCAACGGATTCACCTACGTGGAGGCCTATCTCGCGCGCGGTATGGCGATCGACGACTTCGCGCCGAATCTGTCGTTCTTCTTCTCCAACGGCATGGACCCGGAGTACTCGGTGATCGGCCGGGTCGCCCGGCGGATCTGGGCGATCACGATGCGCGACCGCTACGGCGCCAACGAGCGCGCCCAGAAGCTCAAATACCACGTGCAGACCTCGGGCCGCTCGCTGCACGCGCAGGAGATGAGCTTCAACGACATTCGCACCACGTTGCAGTCGTTGATCGCGATCTACGACAACTGCAACAGCCTGCACACCAACGCCTACGACGAGGCGGTGACCACGCCCACCGAGGAGTCGGTGCGCCGGGCACTGGCCATCCAGCTGATCATCAACCGCGAGTGGGGCGTGGCGATGAACGAGAACCCGCTGCAGGGCAGCTTTCTCGTCGACGAACTCACCGACCTGGTCGAGGAGGCGGTGCTCGCCGAGTTCGACCGGATCAGCGAGCGCGGCGGGGTGCTCGGCGCGATGGAGACCGGGTATCAGCGCGGCAAGATCCAGGACGAGTCGATCCGCTACGAGCACCGCAAGCACGACGGCTCGCTGCCGATCATCGGGGTGAACACCTTCCGCAATCCGCACGGCGAGCCGCACCGCGAGATCGAACTGGCCCGAGGTACCGAGCAGGAGAAGCAGTCTCAGCTGCGGCGGGTCCGCGAGTTCCAGCACCGGCACCGCGATGCCGCGCATGCCGCCCTCGCCCGCCTCGACGCCGTTGCCCGCACCGACGACAACATCTTCGAGGTCCTGATGGACGCCGCCCGCGTCTGCACGTTGCAGCAGATCACCGATGCCTTCTTCACCGTCGGCGGGCAATATCGCCGCAACGTCTGAAACCGGCGTCGGATCCCGAGCTTCGGGGCACGTCGCCGTGTGACAATCGCCGGAGCACGCCCGCCGCGTGTACCGGATCGGCGATTGACTCGCGAAAACCGTTACGCATCAGCGGAAATGACCTCCGGCGGCAGATAGCGGCCGGCGAACAGCGCACCGATACCGCAGGTGTGCTCGATGATGCGCGGGCCGTCGATGTCCATCGCCCCGGTCCGCCACGCGGTGAGCAGCTCGATGAAGCCGCCGATGCAGACCAGCGTGCTCATCCGGAGCTCGACCTCGTCGGCGCCGGGCGCCAGATGGGGCCGCGCCGTGGCGACGAGCAGTTCGGTCGCGTCGCCGAGCATCGTCTTGCGGCGCTGCTCGAGCACGGCGCTGCCGGCGTGGTCGGCCAGCAGGATGCGTGCGCGGCCGTGGTGGTCGGATTGCAGTGCCACCGCTTTGGTCACGGCCGCGCGCAGCAGCACGAGCGGCGGCCGGTCTACCTGCTCGGCGACCACGGCGGCGAGATCGGCGAATACTTCGGCGCACACGGCATCCCACGCGGCGCCGAGCAGGTCGTCCCGGTCGGCGAAGTGCTCGTAGAAGTAGCGGTCGTTGAGCGCGGTGCGCTGACAGACTCCGCGCATCGTCACCGCCGCCCAGCCGCTATCGATCCAGATCGCCATGGCGGCGTCGATCAGCCGCGCGCGGCGTTCGGCGCTCCGCTCCGCCGCGGTGCGCCCACCCCAGGTCCGGGCCGGTACGCGCAGGCTCATCGTTGACAAAGTACCCCACCGCGCGCCTAATTGGTGGCAGGTGCGGCCAATTACGCGCGATCCCCCAGCCCGCGGCCGCCGGAACACACGAGGCGGTGTGTGCGCCGCCGGTACGTGGGAGGTGGCCATGTCCGACAACGGGATCGAGCACGAGGTGATCATCGTCGGCGCCGGATTCTCCGGCATCGGCGCGGCGATCAAGCTCCGCGAGGCCGGATTCGACGATTTCTTGATCGTCGACGAGGCCGACGGCGTCGGCGGCACCTGGCATTGGAACACCTATCCCGGTATCGCCGTCGATATTCCGTCGTTCAGCTATCAGTTCTCGTTCGAGCAGCGGGCCGGCTGGTCGCGCACCTACGCGCCGGGACGGGAATTGAAGGCCTACGCCGAATCGTGCGTGGACAAATACGGGCTGCGGCCGCGAATCCGGTTCGGCACCACCATCACCGAGGCCGAGTTCGACGAGCACGGTTGTCGCTGGCGGCTGCGCACCGCGAGCGGCGGCGAGCTGACCGCACGCTTCGTCATCAGCGCCACGGGCGTGCTCACCAGGCCCAAACTGCCGGAGATTCCCGGTGTCGACACCTTCGCCGGGGTCACGATGCACACCTCGCGCTGGGATCACCGTCAGGACCTGCGCGGCAAGCGGGTCGCGATCATCGGCACGGGCGCATCGGCGGTGCAGGTGATTCCGGAGACCGCGCCGCGGGTCGAGCAGCTCGTCGTGTTCCAGCGCACGCCGATCTGGTGCCTGCCCCGGCTCGATCTCCCGCTGCCCAAGCCGGTGCAGTGGGCGCTGCGGCTGCCGGGCGCCCGCTCGCTGACCCGGCTGATCAGCCAGACCTATGTCGAGCTCACCTTCCCCATCGCGGCGCATTATCACAAGAATCTGCCCACCGCCGCGATCGGCGAGCGGGCGGGCCTCGCCCACCTGCGCAGCCAGGTCAAAGATCCGGTGACTCGGGAAAAGCTCACGCCCCGTTACGCTTTGGGCTGCAAGCGGCCGAGCTTCTCGAACGACTACCTGGCCACGTTCAACCGCGACAATGTGGTGCTGGAGACCGATCCGATCGAGGCGATCACCGGCACCGGCGTGCGCACCGCGACCGGTACCGAATATCCGGTCGACATCCTGGTCCTGGCAACCGGTTTCAAGGTGATGGAATCGGGCAACATGCCGACCTACCGGCTGCGCGGCATCGGCGGCCTCGATCTGGAGAAATGGTGGGACGAGAATCGGCTGCAGGCCTACGAGGGCGTGAGCGTGCCCGGTTTTCCGAACTTCTTCTCGATCATCGGCCCGTACGGCTACAACGGATCGTCCTACTTCGCCCTGATCGAGAACCAGACCAGGCACATCCTGCGCTGCCTGCGCCACGCCCGCGCGGGCAACGCGACGGTCGTCGAGGTGACCAAGGAAGCCAACGACCGGTTCTTCCAGGAAATGCTGGACCGCCGTGGCGGGCAGGTATTCTGGCAGGACAGCTGTGCGGTGGCGAACAGCTACTACTTCGACAAGCACGGCGACGTGCCGCTGCGCCCGTCCACCACCGTGGAGGCGGCCTGGCGCAGCGGGCACTTCGACCTCGCCGACTACCGGTTCGCGACCTCGGCGTAGCCGGGCCCGCCTCGACTACGCATTCGGTCGAGCGCCGCCGGGCACGGCCCGAGACAGTTGGCGGGTCACCGTGTTCCGCGCTGTGGCGAGCGAGGGGCCGTACCAGGTGAGGCTGCGGCCATCGACCAGGGCAACAGCACAGTTCGGAAAGGCATCGGGGCCATCGGTTTCGGTGAAGACGTACGGCTCGTCCGGCAGCACCGCGAGTTCGACGCCGACGGTCAGTTCGTCCTCGGTGAGCCGCGGATAGCGTTCCTGGCGCTCGGCGTGCACGAGACGGAGGCCGAGCCTGCGGGCGAGATCGCCGGTGAACGTGTCGCGCCCCACCACCATCCACGGGTGCCGCCAGATCGGGATCACCGCGGCGCGCGGCGGCACGGGCGGCGGTGCCGCCCAGACGGATTCGGCCTCGAGCAGCCAGGCGGGAGGGCCGACCCCGAGGGCGACCACGCAGAGCCGGCGCAACGAGGCCAGGGCCTCGTCCACGGTCTCGATCCTGGTGACCCACACCGGAATACCCGCCGCGCGCAGCCGCTCGACATCGATGCGCCGGTTCTCCTCCATGTTGCACAGCACTAGATCCGGGGCGAGCTCGACGATGCGGCGCACATCGGGGTTCTTGGTGCCGCGCACCCGCTCGACGCCCAGGTCGGCCGGATGTGTGCACCACTGCGTCGCGGCGACAAGGACTTCGGGACAGGTGCGGGCGACCGCCTCGGTCAGCGAGGGCACCAGGGACACGACCCGCCGCGGCGGCTCGATGATCGGCACCGCCGCGCCAAGGTCGTCCCGCACCGGGCTCATGACAGGACCCGCCGGGCCAGCCTCCGGAGCTCCTCCGCCGATACCGCGGGCAGCATATTGCTCGCGCCGAGCACGAGCAGATAGAGGATGCGCGCGGTCTCCGCGGCTTCGGTCTCCGCGTAGCCGCTGTCCTGCAACAGCTTTCGCAGAATGCCCAGGCGGGCGGCGTCGATCCGGGCTTTCACCTCGGCCGCGGCGGGGTCCTCGATCGCCCAGGACCGGACCGCGGTGTCCAACCGGGCCGGTTCCTCGTCGGCCAGCACGAGATCGAGTAGCAGGTCCAGACGTGCCCTCGGGTCCAGCGCGTCGGCGGCGGTCACCTCGCGCACGTAGCGGGTGGTGTGCACCTGCTCGAAGTGCTCCAGCAAGGCCGCCTTGTAGCCGGTGATGCCCGAGAAATGGTGATAGAACGAGCCGGTGCTCAGCCCGGTCGTCGCGACCAGCCGCTCGATCGTGAGCCCGGCGGGGCCCGCCGTGCCGAGGATCTCCAGTCCGGATTCCAGCCATGAACTCTTGCCCGCCACGATCCTCAGCCTATAACATAAATTTTGTTCCGTTCTGGGAACAAGCGCTCGGCCCGAGTTACGGAGGTCGCGATGACCGCGATGGCACCCTCGTCCACCCTGTCCGCTCGCTGGGCCGTCCCGGTCCACTTCGCGGGTTCGGCGTTGCTCGGCCTGATCGGCCTGGCGCATCTGCTGGTGGTGCATGTCTTCGCAGGCCCGGACGCGCCCGCCGAAGCGACGGTCAACGAGCTGTCCCGGCACGTCTCCACCGCGCTGTTCGAGGGTGGCCGCCAGCTCACGGTGTTCGACCTGAACACCGGATACAGCGTCGGGATGGGTTGGTTCGGACTGCTTTTCGGGCTGCTGGCGATCGCCGCGGTGCGCTCGGCCCCGCCGTTGCTCGCCCGCTGGTCGCTGTTCAACGGGGTCTGCGTGGCCGCGTCGGGCGGACTGTGCTGGCTCGCGGTGCTGTACTTCCCGGAGCCGGTGATCGTCATGTCGATCATCGCGACACTGTGCTTCGCTGCTGTGCTGGTGGCCGGGGCCCGCGAAAAGGCATGAGCGCTGCCGAAGTTCGGTGCAAGGGCAGCGGCCTGGCAACCTACGGGCAGTACCCGGGCGGCCGGGTGACGCGCACACTGAGGGAGGCATCCGGTGTCGGGAAGTCCCGGTCCCTGTGTCACCGGACTCGATCCCGCCCCGAAGGTCCGGCGGCGCCCCGAAAGCCCCGACGCCGGATGCTCACCAAACGCGGTGCGGCTCGCCTTCGCGCCGATGCCCTGTGCCGTCGGTCTCAGTGCCGTCGGTCTCAGCCTTCCAACTGCCGGTAGAGCGCGGCGAGTTCGCGCAGTCCCGCCGCGGCGATCGGCTCCTCCGCCGCGGTCATCCGCATCGCCTTACGCAGCAGCAACGGGTCCAGATCCTCGGTCGCCGGGCGGAATTCGACCTTCGGCAGCCGCGGCAGTTCGACGTCGTCCCCGTATGGGTCGGTGTCATCCGCCGCGCGCAGGTCACGTTCGATACCGCCGATCAACGTGTCCAGGTCCAGCCCGCGCAGTGTGAGGATCTCCCGCGGCCGCTCGTCGAGCCGTTCGGCGAGCAGGTAGCAGACCGCGGCCACGTGCTTGCACGGCCAGCCCGGATCCGGGCAGCTACAGCTGAAGTCCAGGTCGGCCGCGGTGGTCGGCAGCAGCAGCGGGCCCAGCGCGGTCGGCAGCGCGCCCGAAGCGATCTCGGCCAGCATGCCCGGCGCCTCGCGGATCGTCTCGATCAGCAACTCGAGTTCTTCCTCGCGCAGCGGGCGCACCGTGAACACCGCGGTGAACGGCCGCGGCTGGCTGCCCTGCACCTCGGCGGTCACCGCGCCCGGCTCGATGTGATAGCTCACCACCTGCCCGGCGCGAGCGTAGGTCCGGCCGCGGGACATGCGACCCGGCTCTGCCATCTGCTCCACCGCGTCGACCAGAGCCTTGCCCCACCAGGTGCGCCCGAAACCACCGCGCCTGCTGCGCGCCGCCGCCCCGCCGCGCACCGGACGACGCTTGCCGAACTGGCTGTAGTCGATATAGATCCCCTGCTCGGGGCCGTCGGTGCTCATTCGCCGACCGCCTCCGCCCCGAGGGTGAACAGTTCGCGCAGGTCGTCGGTGCTGAGTTCGGTGATCCAGTTCTCGCCCGCGCCGATCGCCAGATCGGCGAGTTGCTTCTTACCGTTGATCATTTCGTCGATCCGCTCCTCGATCGTGTCGACGCAGACCAGCTTGCGCACCTGGACATTGCGCTGCTGCCCGATCCGGAACGCGCGGTCGGTGGCCTGGTTCTCCACCGCCGGGTTCCACCAACGATCCAGGTGCACCACGTGATTGGCGGCGGTGAGGTTCAGCCCGGTACCACCGGCCTTGAGCGACAACAGCATCAGCGACGGACCGTCCGGCTCCTGGAAGCGGGTCACCATGGTGTCGCGGCGCTGTTTGGGCACCCCGCCGTGCAGGAACGGGATCTCGGTGCCGAAGCGCTCGGTCAGATAGGGCGCGATGAGCTCACCGAACTCGCGGAACTGGGTGAACAGCAATGCCTTCTCACCGTCGGCGAGGACGGCATCCAGCACGTCCTCCACCAGGGCGAGCTTGCCGGAGCGGTGCCCGCCGCGGTGCAGGATCGCCGAGCCGTCGCCGAGGTAGTGCGCCGGATGATTGCACACCTGCTTGAGTCTGGTCAGCGCGCCGAGCACAGCGCCCTTGCGCGCCATGCCTTTCGCGTCCTTGATCTTGGCGAGCATGTCGTCGACCACGGCCTGATACAGCGCGGCCTGCTCGACAGTCAGGTTCGCGCGCACGGTCATCTCGATCTTGTCCGGCAGATCGGTGATCACGGCGGGGTCGGTCTTCACCCGGCGCAGCACGAACGGCTGCGTGATCAGGCGCAGCCTGCTGATCGCGTTCTCGTCTCGCTCGCGTTCGATGGGCACGGCGAAGCGGGCACGGAAGGTCTGCGGGCTGCCGAGCATCTTCGGCATCGCGAAATCCATGATCGAGCGCAATTCCTCCAGCCGGTTCTCCACCGGAGTTCCGGTGAGCGCCAGCCGATGTCGCGCGGGCAGGGCACGGGCGGCGCGGGCCTGCCTGGTCCCGGCGTTCTTGATGTGCTGTGCCTCGTCGAGCACGATCCGGTCCCAGCCCTGCCGCTTCAACTCGTCGAGATCGCGGGCGAGCAGCGAATAGGTCGTGATCACGAGATCGGCCTCGGCGACCACCGCGTCCAGCTCCGGACCCGAATGCCGCCCCGCGCCGTGATGCACCCACACCCGCAGATCCGGCGCGAATCGTTCGGTCTCGCGCTGCCAGTTCCCGACCACCGACATCGGGCACACCAGCAGGGTCGGCCCCGGCGTGCCATCCGGGCGCACGGCCGCACCTGCGGCCGTGGCGGAACTCCGCGCCTGCTCCCCGCCGCTCGCCTTGTCCTTGGCGGCCTTGCGCTGCCGCGCGGCATCGAGCGAGAGCACCGTCGCACCCGGCCGCTGCGCCGCGCGAGAACGACCGGCCGACTCGGTGTTCGTCGCGCGGGCGCCCGTCTCGCGCTCGTGCACCAGCAGCGCGAGCACCTGCACGGTCTTACCGAGCCCCATGTCGTCGGCGAGGATCGCGCCGAAACCCATGCGGCTCATGGTCGCCAGCCAGGCGAGCCCACGCTCCTGGTAGGGACGCAACTGTGCTTTGAGGCCGACCGGCGGCTCGATCGGCGGGAGCTCCCTGGTCCGGTCCAGGATGTCGGCGGCCCAGCCGGTCGCGCTCACCTCGGTGACCGGGACCTGCTCCACCCGGCCCGCCGCGAGCTCGCCGACCAGATCGGCGAAGGTGATCTCGGAGGTGTCGGCGTGCGCGGCGACGTAGCGGGCGGCGGCGGCCAGCATCTTGTGGTCGGCCTGCACCCAGTCACCGCGCAACTGGACCAGGTCGGACTTGCTACGGACCAGCCGCTCCATCTCGGCCTTGGTCAGCACGATGTCGCCGAGCGCGAGTTCCCAGCGGTAGGACACCAGGCCCGGCATGCCGACGGTGCTTTCGGCCGCGGGCACCGCGCTCTCCACCCGCAGGCGCATCGTGGGCGCGCTGACATTCCAGGCGCGGGGCAGCAGCAGCCGCACGCCGGCCGCCTGCAACGCGTGCGCACCGTGCTCGACCAGATCGATGACCACCTCGGTGGGCAGCAGCAGATCCATCGAACGCGGATCGCTCGGCAGGTCGCGCAGTCGCGGATAGGCCCGCTGCGCCTCGCCGAGCTTCTCCCCCGCCACCCGAAGCAGCGCCGGATCGCTGTGCAGCGGAACCGGACTCGGCGCCTCCCCGTCCAGGCGCAGGCACACCTCCAGCCGCCACAGCGCCACCGATTCGTCGGCGGTACCGAGCTCGCCGTCCGGCTCGAGCAGGCGCAGCACCAGCTCCGGTTCGTCACCGCTCAGCGTGGCGCGCCATCGTTCGAGCAGCTCGGCCACCTGATAGCTGCCGTGGTCGAGGGCCACGTCGCGGACCAGCGCGTCCACCAGCGGGTGCGTCGGCGCGGGCAGGTCGACGAGTGCCCGCGCGATGGGGTCGGTGAGTTCACCGACCAGATCGTCGAGCACGGCGTTGGGCCGCCCGGCCACCCGGAGCGCGGCGGGCATCGCGACGGCCAGCTCGGCCAGCCAGGCGCGCTGCCGTTCCCCGCCGACCAGCCGCCAGCGCACCCACCACTGACCGTCGTCGCGGCGCAGTTCCGGCACGATCCGCCCCGCCCGCACCCAGCGCTCGATCCCATGCGCGACGTGGGCAAGAAACCGCAGGTCACCGCTCACCGCCTCGGCGGGCAGCCGCTGCCGCAGCACCTCGGCCGCGCGCTGCGGCGCGAGCGCGTGCGCGCGGACCTGCTCGGTCGTGCTGCCGCCGGGCCCCGCCACCAGCACCTGTGCCCGGTGCCGGAACTTGGCCGCGCTCAACACGCTGCCCAGCGGTTCGGGCAGCGCGGTAAGGGGCGAATCGTGCCAGAGCAGCAACCCGGATCCCGGCGACCACAGACCGTGCAGCATCAGCCCATCCAAGCAGGTGGGTCCGACAGCGCCACGGCCGCCGTGATCCGGCTTTTCTGGATTTCTGGGCCGCAGCGGAACATACTTGAATATCCGCTGGTCATCGCAGAAACAATCGCGGTCAGGTGTCAACGGAAGCGGAGGCAGCCATGACGATTCTGCTCCAGGTTCTCGAGCAGAGCTTCACGCCGACGACGCCGTGGGAGCGGCGCAAATTCACCTTCATCAAGGCCGAGAAGATCGTCGGCATGCGGTTGGACGGCCAGTCCGGCGTGTGGCTCGACCTGTCCCGCCCCGGTGAGTCGCAGCGCCTGGCCCGCACGGCCGACCCGCACGAGGCCATCACCTTCCTGCTCGCCACCTTCGCCAAACTGGCCGAATGCGAGGAACGCGGCGGCTCGTGGCTGATCGGGCACGACGGGGTACACGCGGAGTCGATCTCGGCCACCCGGTTCCCGCCGCGCACGAGCGAGCTCGCCGACGACGAGCTGCTGGCCCGCGCCTGGCTGTGAGGGACGCCCGCTGAACCACCGCCGCACCTCGGGTTCGCTGAATGTCGGTCCCTGCGGGTACATCTGGCGTCATGGGTGCGGACCTTCGGCGTTGGCTGCTCGGCCTGCTCGTGCTGCTGTGCGCCACCGGCTGCGCGCTACCGGGCGACGGCGCGGTGCCGCCCGCCCCCGGTAGCCCGACCAGAATCGAGCTGGAACGCCTGCTGACGGCGGTGCGCGTGGTGCCGCATCGGCCGCATCCCGGGGGTTACGAACGCGGGTGCGGACCCGGGCAGGGCTGCGTGTTCGGGACCGCGTGGTCCGACGACAACGACGGCCCCGGCGGGCACGACGGCTGCGACACCCGAAACAACGTGCTGGCCCGCCAGCTCGTCGAGGTGCGTGTCCGGCTGGGGACCGGCGGTTGTGTGGTGGTCGGCGGCATCCTGCACGACCCCTACACCGGCAAAGAGCTCACCTTCGCCAAGGCCCACGCCAACGACGTGCAGATTGATCACGTGTATCCGCTGGCCGCAGCCTGGGACCTGGGCGCCGCCCGGTGGCCGCGCGAGCGGCGGATCCGCTTCGCCAACGATCTCGAGGTCAACCTGCTGGCCACCGACGGCCGCGCCAACCAGGCCAAGGGCGACCGGACACCGGCCGCGTGGCTGCCACCGGCCCGTGCCAACCACTGCTTCTACGCGGGCCGGTATCTCACCGTCGCCGCCCGCTACGACCTACCGGTGACCACCGCCGACCGCGCGGCCCTGCACGCGGTGGCGCGCGGCTGTCGCTGAATCGGCGCTCAGGCTCCGGTGGCGACCGGCCGCTTCGGGTCGTTGGACCACTGCGACCAGGAGCCCGGGTACAGCGCGGCCTCGATGCCGA